>CAVTFQ010000002.1:0-983780 GCA_963734055.1 uncultured beta proteobacterium | reverse complement strand
GCGCCCAGTACGCCAGCGGGGCGCCGTCGCAATCCTTGGGCTGGAACAGCCTGACGGCGTTGTGGGCGAGATCGAATTCGACGTCGACGGAGTGGAGGAAATCTTCGCCGAGGATCACCGCGACGCCGTCGCCGACCTCGTGTTCGCCGGCGACCATCATCCGCCGGCTCTTCACCACGGCGTCTCCGACCTTGAATTCGTCGACGAGGGCGGATTCGACGTCGGTTTCGCCGCCCACGCCCAACATGCGATAACCGCTCGCCTTCTGCTTGCTGAGACCCAGCCGCTGCGCCGTCGGCCGCGGAATGAGCGTGGCCGTCGCCCCGGTGTCGAGCATGACGTTGACGGGCTGCCCGTTAATCGAACCCTCGACGACCAGCTTGTTGTGCGCCACTCGAAGCGGCCACTCCGCGATCTTCACCATCGTGCAGCGCGCCGTTGCGCCCGCGGCCGGAAGACTTGGCATCCCCGCGGCGACCGCTGCCCCGAGTAGAAGAATGCGCGGGTACGTCAGCCAAGCGCCATGGCAGCGCTTGCATGCGATGGCCGCGCGCGCGGTGGACGAAGCACGAGTGTCGCTCCTGGACCGCATCTCGACTCCTCCCCTCGGAGGTCGAAACGAGCAGGGGCGACGCTACGCCGTCGGAATGGGACGGTCAAGCGACGCCATTGCCGCTTGAGTTCGCCGTCGGCGAGCGGCTCTCACGGCAAAAAAAGAGGGAAGGCCGCGAGCCTCCCCTCGTCGGTTCGACCGCGGCCGGAGCCACGGCGAGGCAGCGCCGCTTCGCCTCAGCAGCCGCCCTTCTTCTGCTTCTTCGACGCCGTCGTCGAGGACTTTGACTTCTCGACCGCCTTCTTCTTCTCGGCGTCGGTCATCTTGTCCCACGCCTCCTTGCTCACGTCAGCGGGCTTCTCGAGCTTCATCTCGGCCGCAGCCTTGGGCGCTTCCTTCGGCGCATCGGCGGCGAGCGCGGCGGCGCTGCCGAACGCGAAGGCCGATGCCACGAGTATCGGAAAGAGCTTGTTCATCGGATGGTTCCTTATGCAATCGATGGAGATCGTACGCGCCGGCCGTCCGGCGCTCCGGCGCGGGAGTATGCCGCAGCAGGAGCGAGAAGTCCATGCTTTGCACATTCGGCCGGCCCGGCTCGGCCACGTGGACTCTTCAACGTCCGGTGAGATACCGCGCGTCGTCGAATGTCACCACCCACTCGGGCCGGTAGACGATCGCGAGCGTGATCACCATGCCCGTCATCGTCGCCTCGCCGAACGCGAGATAGAGGAAATACGGCGCGTAGTCGCCGAACACCGTCGCCGCCGGCAGGTCCGTCCCGAACGCGAGGATCGCGGCGCCGGCGAGCGCCGCCGCGCCGTAGGACAGCCAGGCGCCCAGGAATGCGCCGACGAACACGTAGATGAAGAAATTCGGCGGCAGGCGGCGCTCGGCGAAGCGGAGGATAAGCATCGTCGCCGTCACGGGAATGACCGCCATCGTGACGAAGGCAACGCCGGCATTCGCCCACGCTCCGCCGCGCACCGCGATCTCGATCGCCACCGCAACCGCGGCGCCGGCGAGCGCGAGCGCAGGACCGACGGCCAGCGTGAACGCCGTGATGCCGAGCAGATGAAAGGTGAAGCTGTCGCCGATCGTGGCGCGGATGCCCCACAGCACGGACAGGCAGAAGATGCCCCCGTACCACACATGCACGGCGGCGCCTTCGGCGACGCGCCGCCAGGGCGCGGCGCGCACTGCGCCGGCGAGTAGTGCGGCCGCCGCCAGCCAGCCCGCCGCGGCAATCGCGAATGGCAGCGAGGCGGTGGTGGGATCCATGCGACGACGCCGTGAATCGCTCATTGTAGAATCCCTCCCGGCTTCCTGCCGATCGTCGACCATGTCGCAAGCCACGACCCCGCTCGCCACGCAACCTCTGTCGCCGCTCGCCGCACGGATCGTCGAAGCGTTTCCGACGCTCGCCGAAGCGCCGCCGGCGACGCTCGAGCGGATCGCGAAGGCTGCCGTCTACCGCAAGGTGCAGGCGGGCACGGTGATGTTCAGCGAGCGCTCGCCGTGCGCCGGCTTTCCGCTCATCCTTGCGGGAACCGTCCGTGTCCTGCAGCGCTATCCGAACGGCCGCGAGCTGCAGCTCTATCGCGTCAAGCCGGGCGAGTCGTGCCTGTTGTCCGGAAGCTGCCTGCTCGGTCAGACGGAGTACGATGCCACCGGGATCGCCGAGACCGACGTCGAGCTGCTCGTGCTGCCGCCGGCGGAATTCAACGCGCTGATCGACGGGGACGAGACGTTCCGCCGCCACGTGTTCGCACTCTTCGGCGAGCGGCTGGCCGCGGTGCTGCAGATTGTCGAGGCGGTGGCCTATCAGAAGCTCGACCAGCGCCTCGCGGCGCTCCTCGCCGGCAAGCCCGGTCGCGAGGTCAACGCGACGCACCAGGCGCTCGCCGACGAGCTGGGCAGCGTCCGCGAGATCGTGTCGCGGCTCCTGCGGACCTTCGAGGACCGCGGGTGGGTCGAGCTCGGCCGCGAGCGGATCACGATCGTCGATCGCGAGGCGCTCGCAGCGCTGGCCGCAAGCTAGCGGACGGTCCGGCTACTTCCGCTGCTGCCGTTCCACCAGGCGCAGCATCGTCGCGAGCGTGATCGAGCTCATCGTCGCCTTCGCGATCTCGTCGATCTCCGTCAGGACGACGTTGAGCGCGCGGCCGATGGGCGTCCGGTCGCCGGGCTCCCGCCGATCCGATTCGGCCGGGACGAAGTCCTCGAACAGGCGGATCACGTCCATCAGCGTCAACCGCCGGGCGTTGCCCGCGAATCGGTATCCGCCGCCGACGCCGCGCACCGACTCGACCACGCCCGCGCGCGCGAGCTCGGAGAGCACCTTCGCGAGATGGTGGGACGACACGCCGTACTTCTCCGCGATCTCGGCGGCCGAGATGTGGCGGGTCGGGTCCTGCGCGAACTCGAGGACGCTGTAGAGCGCGAGCGAGCTGTTCTTCTGGAGCTTCATCGGAAAGCTGCTGCGACGCTTTCCGAAGCGCTTGCCAACGGTGTCATCAGAGGTCCATCTCGAGCGGAATGAACGGCCCCGCCATCATCCCCTGGCTCCGGAAGAACGAGAGGATCAGCGTGTTGTCGCGCGCGAGCATCGTCCGCACCTTGCGCACCCCCGTCTGCCGGAACGCCGCGCAGATCGCCGCCAGCAGCCGCGAGCCGACGCCGGCCTGGCGGGCGCTCGGCAGAACGTCGATGCCGAACACCCAACCGCACGGCGGCGAGCCGAATTCCCAATCGCGGACCTCGCCTATGACGAAGCCGACGACGCGCCCGTCCGTCTCGGCGACGAGGAACTGCCGGTCGGCTTCGGCCGTCGCGCCGTAGCGCTGGTAGACCGATTTCCAGTACGCGCGCTTTTCGAGGCCGGTCACCGTCGCGTCGATCGCGACGATGGGCTCGAGGTCGCCGCGCCGCACGAGGCGGATCCTGACGCCGGCCGCGGCGTCGGCCGTGGCGCTGCGGCTGCCGCCGCGCCGCGCCGTCCCGCCCCGCTTCGCCCTCGCTTTGCGCGTTCCGGCCAGGCCCGCCCCCAAAGAATGACGCAGATCAAGTCAAAACCGGCATTCGGATGCCAGATTAGCGGCTATTCGCCGAAGTCACAACCGGCGAGGCGTGACCCGCGCCAGACAGGACTTCGGGACGACGGCGCCGCCACGAGCGCGCGCCGAGTTCCCGCGCAACGGCACGGCGGCCCGAAGGCCGCGTTCGAGGAGGAGGATCCGATGAAGGCCAGCCTCGCCGCAGGCGTCGCATCGACGGTCCGGCACACCGTCGACCGCGAACGCACGATCGGCTTCATGGGCGAGAACGCACGCGTCTATGCGACGCCGATGCTCGTCCGCGACATCGAGATGGCGTCGCGCGAGCTCTTGCTCTCGCACCTCGATCCCGGCGAGGATTCCGTCGGCACGCGGATCGAGCTCGATCACCTCGCCGCGACGCTGCAGGGCATGCCCGTCGAGCTGACGGTGACCGTCACGGGCGTGAACGGCCGCGCGGTCACCCTCGAAGTGAGCGGCCGCGACGACGTCGACCTGATCTGCAAGGGCAAGCACGGCCGCTTCGTCGTCGACGTCAAGAAGACCGAGGAGCGGCTCGCGGCGAAGGCGCGGAAGGCCGGCGTCGCGAAGGCGTAGCCATGCCCGACGGCAACACCCGCCGCGTCCCGACGTACTGCTACCAGTGCGTCGCGGGGCCCGATCTCCTCACCGTCAAGGTCGTCGACGGGAGTCGCGACCGAGGTCGAGCCCAACTTCTGCGCGGCCGACGTGCATCCGGGCGGCGGCAAGGTCTGCGTGAAGGCCTACGGCCTCGTGCAAAAGACCTACAACCCCAATCGGATACTGTCGCCGATGAAGCGGACGAATCCGAAGAAGGGCCGCGGCGAGGATCCCGGCTTCGTGCCGATCACCTGGGACGAGGCGTTCGACCTCGTCGCGGAAAAGCTGAACCGAGCTGCGCGCGGCCGGGCTTACCGACGAGTCCGGCTATCCGCGGCTCGCCGTCAGCCTGGGCGGCGCCGGCACGCCGCAGTCGTACATGGGCACGTTCCCCGCGTTCCTCGCGGCGTGGGGCCCGGTCGACATGGGCTTCGGCTCCGGCCAGGGCGTGAAGTGCTACCACTCCGAGCACCTCTACGGCGAGTTCTGGCACCGCGCGTTCACCGTGTCGCCCGACACGCCGCTCTGCGATTACCTGATCTCGTGCGGCGCGAACGTCGAAGCGTCGGGGGGCGTCGTCGGTGTGTGGCGCCACGCGAACGCGCGGGTGCGCGGGATGAAGCGCGTCCAGGTCGAGCCCCATCTTTCGGTCACCGGGGCGTGCTCGGCCGAGTGGGTGCCGATCAAGCCCAAGACCGACGCGGCATTCCTGTTCGCGCTCGTACACACGCTCCTCCACGACGTTCCGCGCGCGCGTCTCGACTTGCGTTTCCTCGCGAAGCACACGTCGTCGCCCTACCTCGTGGGTCCGCACGGCTACTATCTCCGCGACCGCGCGACGCGGAAGCCGCTGGTCTGGGATTCAACGCGGCGCGCCGCGGCGCCCTTCGATGCGCGCGGGATCGCCGAGACGCTCGAGGGCCGCTTCGAAGCGGACGCCGTCGAGATCGGCCCCGACGACGAGGTCCTCGCCGACGGCGTGCTCGCCGGCGAGACGGCGTTCTCGAAGCTCGTCGCGCACATGGCGGGCTACTCGCCGGAGTGGGCGGAGACGATCTGCGAAGTGCCGGCGCCGACGATGCGCCGGATCGCGCACGAGTTCATCGGCCACGCGCACGTCGGCGAGACGATCGAGATCGAGGGGCACGTGCTCCCCTATCGGCCGGTCGCCGTGTCGCTCGGGAAGACGGTGAACAACGGCTGGGGCGGCTTCGAGTGCGTGTGGGCGCGCACGATGCTCGCGGCGCTCGTCGGCGGACTCGAAGTCCCGGGCGGGACGCTCGGCACGACGGTGCGCCTGAATCGCCAGGTGCCCGCGCGCGTCGACAGCGTGCTGCCGGGCCCCGACGGATTCATGGACTATCCGCTGAATCCGACCGACAAGGCGCGCTGGTCGCCGAACCCGAACATCCGGAACGCGTACCGGACGATGGTGCCGCTCGCGGCGAACGGGCCGTGGAGCCAGGCGCTCGGGCCGACGCACTTCTCGTGGATGTTCCTGGACGAGACCCCGAAGGGCCTGCCGCGGGTCACGTATCCCGACGTGTGGTTCGTCTATCGGACCAATCCCGCGATCTCGTTCTGGGACACCGCGAGCGTCGGCGACAAGATGGCGCGCTTCCCGTTCATGGTGGCGTTCGCCTACACGCTCGACGAGACGAACCATCACGCGGACCTGCTGCTGCCCGAAGCGACGGACCTCGAGAGCCTGCAGCTGATCCGCATCGGCGGCTCGAAGTTCGTCGAGCAGTTCTGGGACTGCACCGGCTTCGCGCTGCGCCAGCCCGCGGTGGCAACGCAGGGCGAGGCGCGCGATTTCACCGCGATCGCGACCGAGCTCGCGCGTCGCACCGGCCTTCTCGACAAGTACAACGCGTCGATCAACAAGGGCGCCGCCGGCGTGCCGCTCAAGGGACCGCACTGGGACGTCGTGCTCGCGCCCGATGTCGCGCATCCGCCGGAAGCGATCTGGGACGCCGTCTGCCGCGCGGCCAGCGCGGAGCTCACCGACGGCCGCGAGTCGCACGGACTCGAGTGGTGGCGGGAGAACGGCCTCGCGACCAAGCCGTTCCCGCGCATCAAGTGGTACCTGTATCCGACGCTGGTCGAGAAAGGGCTGCGCTTCGAGCTGCCGTACCAGGAGCGTCTCTTGCGCATCGGCACCGAGCTCGGACGGCGGCTCCACGAGCACGACATGCACTGGTGGGATAACCAGCTGCCCGAGTACCAGGCGCTGCCGAAGTGCAAGGATTTCGGGACGCCGTGGGTCGCCGCGCTGGAAAAGGCCGGCGGCAAGCCGCACGACTATCCATTCTGGCTCCTGACCGCGCGCAGCATGCAGTACGCGTGGGGCGCGAACGTCGGGATGCAGCTCATCAAGGAAGTCGCCGACAACGTGACAGGCCACCGCGGCGTGATCATCAACGCGCAGGCGGCGGCGCGCCTCGGCATTCGCGACGGCGAGCAGGTCGAGATCGCGACGCCCAAGCGGAAGGTGCGCGGTCGCGCGGTGCTGCGGCAGGGCATCCGGCCCGACACGCTGCTCCTGATCGGCCAGTTCGACCATTGGGTCACGCCCTTCACGAAGGACTTCGGCGTGCCGAGCATGAACGCACTCGCGACGATGTCGCTCGATCTCACCGATGCGACGGGCTCGGGCGCGGACATCGTGCGCGTGAAGGTAAGCAGGCAATGACCGTGGCTTCGCCGATGCAACGATCGACGCCCCTTCGCCTGTCGCCCCCGCGAACGCGGGCACCCCGTGACGTTCGGCGAAAGACGCTGGGTTCCCGCCCCCGATCAGGTCGGGAGCAGGCTCTGCGCGGCAACGACGAGCGAGACGAGCATGCGACCGTTGGAGACACCGCATGACCCGCTGGGCGATGGTCGCGGACCTGCGGCGTTGCGTCGGCTGCCAGACGTGCACCGCGTCGTGCCGACACGCGAACGCGACCCCGCCCGGCGTGCAGTGGCGCCGCGTGCTCGACGTCGAGCAGGGGGAATACCCGAACGTGCACCGCGCGTTCGTCCCGGTCGGCTGTCAGCATTGCGACGAGCCGCCCTGCGCGGACGTGTGCCCGACCAAGGCAACCCGGAAGCGCGCCGACGGCATCGTCACCATCGACTACGACCTCTGCATCGGCTGCGCATACTGCGCCGTCGCGTGCCCGTACCAGGCTCGCTACAAGACGACGCGCCCCGCCAACGCCTATGGCCGCGAGATGGAGAACGAGCGGGCACGGCGCGACGACTCGCGGCGCGCGGTCGCGACCAAGTGCACGTTCTGCGTCGACCGCATCGACGCGGGCCTCGCGAAGGGGCTGGCGCCGGGCGTCCATCCCGAGGCCACCCCCGCCTGCGTCAACGCGTGCATCACCCAGACGCTCGCGTTCGGCGACCTCGACGACCCCGCGAGCAACGTGTCGCGACTGATCGCGGAACACCGGCATTTCCGGATCCACGAGGAGCTCGGCACCGGTCCCGGCTTCTACTACCTGTGGGACGCCGCGCCGGAGCCGGCGGCGGCGGAGTGAGATGACCTATCCCGCGGAGGGTTACGGCACCTACGGCTCCCGCCCCTGGCGGCAGAGGAGCTGGGACGCGCGCGCGGCCGGCAACTTCATCGGCGGGGGTATGGGCGGCGGGCTCATTGTCTTCACGGTGCTGGCCGACGCGAGCGGTGCCGCGCGTGCCGCGCTCCTGCTCGCGGGACTCGCGCTCGTCGGCTTCGGCCTCTTCTGCGTCTCGCTGGAGCTCGGACGACCGCTGCGCGCCCTCAACGTCTTCCGCAATCCGCGGACGTCGTGGATGTCGCGCGAGGCGTGGGCGTCGGCACTGCTCGTTCCCGCGGTAATCGCCACCGTGGCCGGACTCCCGGGCGCTTCGTCGTTCGCGCTGGCGCTCGCGCTCGTGTTCGTCGGCTGCCAGGCGCGATTGCTTCAGGCCGCGAAAGGCATCCCCGCGTGGCGCGCACCCGCGGTCGTGCCGCTCCTCGTCTTCTCGGGACTGGCCGAAGGCGCGGGCCTGTTCTTCGCCGCGGCCCCCTGGCACGGCGGGGCGACGCGGCCGCTGCTCGTCGCTTTCGGCGCCCTCCTCATCATTCGTATCGTCGCCTGGCTCGGCTACCGGCGCCGGGTCGCCGGCACGATCGCACCGGAGGCAAAGGCGGCGCTCGACCGCGCGGGAGGCATGCTGATGGTCGCCGGCACGGCGCTGCCGCTCGCGCTCATCGTCGCCGCGGGCCTCGACGCGAGCGACGTCGCACTCGCACTGGCCGGCGTCGCCGGACTCCTGGCGGCGCTCTCCGGCGCGTTCGTGAAGCTCGTGCTCGTCACGCGCGCGGGCTTCAACCAGGGCTTCGCGCTGCCGCACCTCCCGGTGCGCGGTGCCCGGACGTAGCGCAGCAATCCCTCCAACTGGTCGAGGAGACGCCATGGGCGCGACCACGATGTCGGAAGTCGGGATGGGGGCACGGACGAGCGCGCCGTTCTATTTCCAGGGCGAGGTCGAGACGATGCCGCGCGAGCGCCTGGCTGCGCTGCAGCTCGACCGTCTGCGGGCGACCGTGCGCAACGCGTATGACCACGTGCCGCTTCACCGCAAGCGGCTCGACGAAGCCGGCGTGACCCCCGAAGCGATCGCGAGCCTCGACGACGTCGCCCGACTGCCGTTCACGCTGAAGAGCGACCTTCGCGATCATTATCCCTTCGGCATGTTCGCGCGGCCGTTGAGCGAGCTCGCCCGCCTGCACGCGTCGTCGGGCACGACCGGCAAGCCGACGGTCGTCGGCTACACGCGCGGCGACCTCGAGCGCTGGGCCGAACTCATGGCCCGCTCGACGGCGTGCGCCGGCGGCCGGCCCGGCGACGTGATCCACAACGCGTACGGCTACGGCCTCTTCACCGGCGGGCTCGGCGCCCATTACGGCGCCGAGCGCCTCGGTGCAGTCGTCGTGCCGATGTCGGGCGGCTCGACCGAGCGGCAGGTCGCGCTGATCGTCGACTTCGGCGCGCGCGTGTTGTGCGCGACGCCGTCCTACGCGCTCGCGATCGCGGAAGTGGCCGAGCAGCAGGGCGTCGACCTCCGCGCCTCGCGCCTGCGCGTCGGGCTGTTCGGCGCGGAGCCGTGGAGCCAGGCGATGCGCCGCGAGATCGAGGCGCGCCTGGGCCTGCGGGCCATCGACGTCTACGGCCTCTCCGAGATCATGGGGCCCGGCGTCGCATGCGAGTGCGAGGGCCAGTGCGGGCTGCACGGATGGGAGGACCACTTCCTGTTCGAGGTGATCGATCCGGACACCGGCGACGCCGTGCCGGAAGGCCAGGCCGGCGAGCTCGTGATCACGACCCTCACCAAGGAAGCGCTGCCGATGCTCCGCTATCGGACCCGCGACATCACGAAGGTGACGACGGCGCCGTGCGACTGCGGACGCACCCATCTCCGGATCCTGCGGATCACCGGCCGCAACGACGACATGCTGATCATCCGCGGCGTCAACGTGTATCCCTCGCAGATCGAGGCAGTGCTGGTCGGCCTGCCGGGCATCGCGCCGCACTACCAGCTCGTCGTGGAGCGACGCGGCAGCCTCGATCACGTCACCGTCGAAGTCGAGGCCGAAGCCGGCGTCGAAGCCTCCTCGTTCGACGGCGTCGCGCGCCGGGCGGGCCACCACATCAAGTCGCTCGTCGGGATCACCGCCGATGTCGTCGTGAAGCGACCGGGGGAGATTCCGCGCTCGCAGGGGAAGGCCGTGCGCGTGCGCGACTTGCGGCCGAAGGGCGGTTGACGATCGTGAAGCGGATCGTCGCACTCACCGTCAACGGCCGCGCCCGCGAGGACGCGGTTGCCGACTCGCTCCTGCTCCTCGACTACCTGCGCGAGCAGGCGGGGCTGACCGGGACGAAGCGCGGCTGCGACGGCGGGGAGTGCGGGGCGTGCACCGTGCTCGTCGACGACGAGCCGGTGCTCGCATGCCTGACCCTCGTCGCGCGCTGCGAAGGCAAGCGCGTCGAGACGATCGAGGGACTCGCGACCAACGGACGCATGAGCGCCCTTCAGGCGGCGTTCCACGAGCGCCTCGGCACCCAGTGCGGATTCTGCACGCCCGGGATGATCATGGCGGCGGAAGCGTTGCTGCGGCGAAATCCGGCGCCGACCGAGGCCGAGATCCGCGCGGCGCTCGCCGGCAATCTCTGTCGCTGCACCGGTTACGTGAAGATCGTCGAGTCGGTGCAGGCAGCGATATCGTGAACGACCCGGCCCACCCCGCCGTGGAACGCGCGCCGACCGCCGAAGGACACGCTCACGCGGTCGGCGCGCGGCAGCCGCTCGTCGACGGCGTCGAGAAGGTCACCGGGCGCGCCCGCTACACGGCGGATCTCGACGCGCCGGGCGCGCTCGTCGGCGCGATCCTGCGGAGTCCCGTCGCCCACGGCGAGATCCACGAGATCGACGTCGAGGCGGCGCGTGCGCTGCCGGGCGTCCGCGCCGTGATCACCGGCGACGACTGCGACATGGCCTACGGCGTCATTCCGGTCGCGCAGAACGAGTTCCCGCTCGCCCGCGGCCGCGTCCGCTACCGCGGCGAGCCGATCGCCGCCGTCGCCGCCGACGACCTCGCGACCGCCCACGCGGCGCTCGCGCTGATCCACCTCGACATCGAGCCGCTCCCCGCGTACTTCGACGCGGCGTCCGCGCGCGCGGCCGGCGCAACGCTGCTCCACCCGAACAAGCCCGGCAACATCGAGCGCGAGGTCGACCAGACGTTCGGCGACGTCGCGGCCGGCTTCGCCGCGGCCGATCTCGTGCGCGAGGAGACGTTCCGCTACGCCGAGGTCACGCACGCGATGATGGAGCCGAACGCGGCACTCGCCGAATACGACCCGGAGCGCGGCCGGCTCACGCTGCACTCGGTGACGCAGGTGCCCTACTACGTCCACCTCGCCCTCGCGCGCTGCCTGCGGATGGACGAATCGAAGATCCGCGTCGTGAAGCCCTTCGTCGGCGGCGGCTTCGGCCACCGCACCGAGACGCTCAACTTCGAGATCGTCGCCGCGCTGCTCGCGCGCGCCGCCGGCGGGATCGTGAAGCTCGAGCTCTCGCGCGAGGAGACGTTCCTCACCCACCGCGGCCGCCCCGAGACCGAGATCCGGCTCAAGCTCGGCCTCACGAAGGCGGGCGAGATCACTGCCGCGGATTGCGAGGTCGTCCAGCGCGGCGGCGGCTACGCCGGCTACGGCCTCGTCACGATCCTCTATGCGGGCGCGCTCCTCCACGCGCTCTACCGGCTGCCGGCCTGTCGCTACCACGGCCTGCGCGTCTACTCCAACACGCCCCCCAACGGCGCGATGCGCGGGCACGGCTCCGTCGACGTCCGCCACGCGTTCGAGACGATGCTGGACCGGATGGGTGCCGAGCTCGAGCTCGATCCGTTCGCCGTGCGCCGCGCGAACCTGCTGCCGGTGCCGCACCGGACGATCAACGACCTGCAGGTCAACTCGTGCGGTCTCGCCGAGTGCCTCGACATCGTCGAGCGGGCGTCGGGCTGGCGCGAGCGCCGCGGCCGGCTGCCGAAGGGACGCGGGCTCGGCATGGCGTGCTCGCACTACGTGAGCGGATCGGCGAAGCCGGTTCACTGGACGGGCGAGCCCCACGCCGTCGTCAACCTGAAGCTCGACTTCGACGGTGGAATCACGATCCTCACCGGCGCCGCGGACATCGGGCAAGGCAGCTCGACGCTGCTCGCACAGACGGTCGCGGAAGTGCTCGTGCTCCCGCTCCACTGGATTACCGTCGTCGCCAACGACAGCACCGTCACGCCGAAGGACAACGGCAGCTACAGCTCGCGCGTGTCATTCATGGTCGGCAACGCCGCGCTCGCCGCCGCGCGCGAGCTTGGGCAGTTGCTCGTCGCCGCCGCCGCGCGCAAGCTCGAAGTCGCGATCGCCGACGTCGAATGCCTGGGCGAGACCTACGGCGTGGCGGGGACCGATCGCGCCCTCGGGTACAAGGACGTCGTCGCCGCGGCGCTCGAGGACGCCGGCACGCTGACGGTCAAGGGCGTCTGGTCGACGCCGCCCGAGACGCAGGGCGGGAAGTTCAAGGGGGCGGCGGTCGGATCGACCGCCGGTTTCTCGTACGCCGCGCAAGTGGTCGAAGTCGAGGTCGACGAGGCCACGGGCATGGTCCGCGTGCTGCGCGTCTGGGTCGCGCACGACTGCGGGCGCGCGATCAACCCGCTCGCCGTCGAAGGCCAGATCCAGGGGTCGGTGTGGATGGGGATGGGACAGGCGCTGTCGGAGGAGACGCAATACCACGCAGGGCTCCCCCTTCGTGCGAACCTGCTCGACTACCGCGTGCCGACGATCGTGGAATCCCCGCCGATCGACGCGTTCATCGTGGAGGCACCCGATCCGAATGGCCCGTTCGGCGCGAAGGAGGCCGGCGAAGGCTCGCTCTCCGGATTCCTGCCCGCGCTCACCAACGCGATCGCCGACGCGACCGGGCTCCGCCTCACCGAATTGCCCGCGTCGCCCGACCGCCTGCTCGAGGCGCTGACGGCGCGGCGACGCGCGGAGCGCGTGCGCAAGATCCCGGTCAGGTGAATCGCGATGGAACGCCTCCCGCCCTTCGTCCTCGCCCGCCCCGCCACGCTTTCGCAGGCGGCGCTGCTCCTGACCGCCGATCGCCGCGCCCGCATCGTCGCCGGCGGCACCGACCTCGTACCCAACCTGCGGGACGGCCTCGGCGAGCCGTCGGTGCTGGTCGACCTGTCGGCGATCGCCGGACTCGATCGAATCGACGTCACCCCCGACGGCGCGACGATCGGCGCCGGCGCGACCCTTGCTCGACTTGCGGCCCACATCGGGCTGCAGGAAGCGCTGCCGATCCTCGCCGAGGCGGCGCTCGCGATCGCGGCGCCCGGCCACCGCACCGTCGCCACGGTGGGCGGCAACCTCTGCCTCGACACGCGCTGCGTGTTCTACAACCAGAGCGCGTGGTGGCGGCGCGCCAACGACCATTGCCTCAAGCACGGCGGCGACGTCTGCCACGTCGCGCCGCAGGGCAAGCGCTGCCACGCGGCGTTCGCGGGTGATCTCGCGCCGGCGCTGCTCGTGCTCGGTGCCGAGGTCGACGTCGTGGGCTCGCGCGGCCTGCGCCGCATCGCACTCGAAGGGCTGTACGCGGACGACGGCGCGGCTCACCTCACGCTCACCCCCGGCGAGATCGTGGTGGGCGTCCGCGTGCCACGCGCGCCGCGGGGCGCCCGGACCGGTTACCGGAAAGCGCGTGCGCGGGGAGCGATCGACTTTCCGCTGGCCGGCGTCGCGGCGCTCGTTTCGATGCGCGACGGCGACGTGGCCGACCTGCGCGTCGCGCTCACCGGCACGAACTCCCGCCCGTTCCTGCTCGAAGGAACGGCCGAGCTGGCGGGACGACCGCTCGACGACGCTGCGCTCACGCGCCTCGGCAAGCTCGTGCAGAAGCAGGTGTCGCCGATGCGCACGACGGTGACGGCATCCAACTACCGGCGGCAGGTTGCCGCTGTGCTCGCGGAACGGCTCGTACGCGAGCTCGCGGGCTGAACGGCAAACGCACCCGCAGCGACGTCGCCCCTCCGGCCGCGCGCGGCCGGCCGGGCATGAGGCGAGGGCCCCAGGAGTTGATGCGCGTCAAATACGGGCGCGGCCGGCGGGCGTAATTTCGGTATTGCGATACCATAATTGGAGAACGTCATGGGCCAGGTCAGTCACGCGCTCGACACCGAGCACCAAGCCACGCTCGGCCTCCTCGGCCAGGTGGAGGGAGCGTTCGTCCGCGCCGGCCGCGCGGACGAGGACGAGCGTGCGCGGGTCGCCGCCGCGCTCGTGCGGTTCCTTGCGGACGAGGTGGACCGCCATTTCGGTTTCGAGGAGCGCGATCTCTTCCCGCGGCTCGCCGACGCGGGCGAGGGCGACATGGCCGCTCTTCTCACCGAGGAGCATGTGGCCATCCGCGCGGTGGCGTCCGAGCTCCTGCCGCTCGCGCGCGCCGCGGCGGCAAGCGCGATCGATGCGCCCGCGCTCGAGACGTTCCGCCGCAGCGCGGTGGAGCTCTGCGAGCGGTTGACGGCGCACATCCAGAAGGAGACGATGGCGCTCCAGCCGATGCTGGACGACCTGCTCGACGACGAAACGGACCGCACGCTCGCCTTCGCGTACGCGACGGCGTGAAGGCAGGGACCTCTGATGGACACCGCTACCGCGAACGTCACGCTCCGCCCGCTCGCCCGCGATGACCTTGGTGCCGTCGTCGCGATCGACAGCGCCATCGAGGGCCGCTCCCGCCGTCACTACTTCGAGCGGCGATTGCAGGCCGCGCTGCAGGAGCCGAAGCTCCACGCCCAGTTCGCCGCGACCGACGAGCGCGGGCTCGCGGGCTTCCTCCTCGCGCGCGTGCTCGAAGGCGAGTTCGGCCAGAGCGAGCCGGTGCTGCGCCTCGAAGGGGTGGGCGTGCGCGCCGACGCGCAAGGGACGGGCATCGGCGAGCGCCTGTTCGGCGCCCTTACGGAGTGGGCACGCCGCCACGGGATCTACGAAGTCCGTACGCAGGCGTCGTGGAAGGACCACGCGATGCTCCGCTGGCTCGACGCGATTCGCTTCCAAGCTGCGCCGAATTACGTCCTCGACTGCGCCGTGCACGGCGGCGAGTATCTGCCGGCGCGCGACGATCCGGTCCCGGTCGAGGCCGGCACTCCGTCGCAGGAGATCGCGTACGACGGGCGCCCCGACAACGACTACGAGCGCCTCGCGCGCGACCTCTGCGACGTGCGCGGCATGCGGCCCGAGGACGTCCCCGACATCGTCCGCATCGACCGCCACATCACCGGGCGCGATCGCGGCGAGTACGTGCGGCGCAAGCTCGCGGAAACGCTGGCCGACTCCGCGATCCGGGTGTCGCTGACGGCGCGGCAGGACGACGCGGTCGTCGGCTACCTGATGGCGCGCGTCGATCTGGGCGATTTCGGCCGCACCGAGCCAACCGCGGTCATCGACACGATCGGCGTCGATCCCGCCTGGGCGCATCGCGGCATCGGCCACGCGCTCGTCTCCCAACTCTTCGCGAACCTCGGCGCCCTGCAGGTCGAGCGCGTCGAGACGATCGTCGCCCCGCGCGACCACGCGCTCTCGGGCTTCCTCTACGACGTCGGGTTCGCGCCGTCGCAGCGGATCGCTTTCGTCCGCCCGTTGTAGCGTCGCGACCGATGACCCGGATGCCCGACGACGACGCCGTGCGCGAGGCGCTGCGGCAGGTCGAGGATCCGGAAGCCGGGATGAATATTGTCGACCTGGGCCTCGTCTACCTGATCGACGTGGTGCCGAACGCGGTGCGCGTCGACATGACGATGACCACCGCTGCGTGCCCGATGACCGACATGATCGTCGAGCAGGCCCACAGCGCGGTCGCAGCGCTGGTGCCCGAGGGGACGGCGGTCGACGTGCGGCTCGTCTGGGATCCGCCGTGGACGCCCGACAAGATGACGGGTGTCGCGCGCCAGCACTTCGGCTGGTAGCGCGAAGCCAGCTTCATGTCGAGTGAAGCGCGGGCACGCGCCGGTGTCGCCTGGCCGCGGGTGCCGCTCCTGATCCTCGGCTTCCTCGCGCTCTTCGCCGGCGCCGGCGCCGGACTCGCGCGCCTCGGGTGGCCGGTTCCGGAGGTCGCCGCACGCGCAGCTGCGCTGCACGGGCCACTCATGATCTGCGGATTCTTCGGCACGGTGATCACGCTCGAGCGCGCGGTGGCCGTCGGCTACCCGTGGGCTTATCTCGGCCCCTTCCTCGCCGGCGCAGGCGGCATCGCAGCGCTGACGAGCGCGACTGCGAGCGCGCCGTGGCTCTTCGTCGCCGGTAGCGTCGTGCTCCTCGCCGCGACCCTCGACATCTTCCGGCGGCAGAGAGCGCTCTTCACGTTCACGCTGGTCGCCGGCGCCTTCGCGTGGACCGTCGGCTGCGCGCGGTGGGCGACGGGCACGCCGCCGCATGCGGTCGTCCCGTGGTGGCTCGCGTTCCTGATCCTGACGATCGCCGGCGAGCGGCTCGAGCTCTCGCGCTTCCTCAACCCTTCGCCCGCTGCGCAGCGCGTGTTCGCAGCGATCCTCCTTGTCGTCGGCATCGGCCTCGCAGGTGGCGAGCACGACTGGGGCTCGCCCGTGCTCGCGGCGGGACTGCTCGCGCTCGCGCTGTGGCTCGGCACGCAGGACCTCGCGCGGCGCACCGTGCGCGGCCGGGGCCTCACGCGCTTCATCGCCGTGTGCCTGCTCTCGGGCTACGCGTGGCTTGCGATCGGCGCCGGCATCGTGCTCGCCACGGGCGGCCTCGCGCCCGGCGCGCCCTCCTACGACGCCGCCGTGCACGCGTTCGCGCTCGGCTTCGTCTTCTCGATGGTGTTCGGCCACGCGCCGATCATCTTCCCGGCGGTGCTGCGGATGCCGGTGCCGTACCACCCGGCGTTCTACATCCCGCTCGCGCTCCTGCACGGCTCGGTCGTGGTGAGGCTCGCGGGCGACGCCGCGGACCGCTTCGACTGGACGCGCGCCGGAGGCCTGCTGAACGCGCTCGCGCTCGCCGCGTTCATCGTCGGCACGATCGCGGCCGTGCTCCGCGGAAGAAGAAAGTAGGGTCAGAGCCGACTTTTCGCGCCGGCGTCCTCGCGATCGAAAGTAGGGTCTGACCCTACTTTTCTAGGGCAGGAAATGCTTCGCCTCGAGCAGCGCCGCGAGCCGCGCCGAGTCCTGCCGGAACACGTCCGGATCGTACTTGGCCTTGCTCGTGTAGAACTGCGCGAGCGAGGTGATTCCCATCGCCTCGATGCGCGTCTTGATCTCGGGAACCGACATGTAGCGCTGCCAGCCGCGCAGCTCGCGCTCGGCGTAAGTCGCCTCGAGCTCGTCGTCCGCAGGGCGGCGATAGCGTTCCTCGTGCACCATCGCCGACAACGGCAGCCGGTCGCGCTTGGCGGGATCCTCGTCGGGCCAGCCGACGACGATCGTCGTGACCGGCACGCAGGTGTCCGGCAGCTCGAGGAACGCGGCGATCTCGGTCATCGAGTGCAGCGTCGTGCCCATGTAGCAGATGCCGAGGCCGCACGCCTGGAAGCCCAGGCACGCGTTCTGCGCGACGATCATCGCGTCGAACGCGGCGACGTGGTAGCCGATGAGATTGTTGAAGTTGTCGCGCGCGCCGCGGCGGCGCAGCCATTCGCGCGTGCGGAACCAGTCGGCGCAGAACGTGGCCACGAGCGGCGCCTCGAGCACCATCGGCTGCTCGAAATGGAGCTCGTAGAGCCGTCGCTTGCGCTCGGGATCGCGCGTAAGGACAACCGATACGCTGTTGAGATTGCCGGACGAGGAGCTCCCCGCGAACGCGTCGCCCAGCACCTGCTCGACGAGCCCCGGATCGATCGGATCGGGCTTGTAGCGGCGGATCGAGCGGTGGCGGTTCTGGAGCTCCGAGATCGCGGTCATCGTGGCGAGGGGTGGTGGCGGGTCGCCGCGGATTGTACGCGCGGACCCGTCCGACCGAAGCCGAGAGGATTCGAACGATGTTGCGGATCGTCAGCGGCGGATCAAGCGCCAGAGCTTCATCGCGAGCGGAGACCGTCGTCTCGGCACCTGCCCGAACCTGCGATCGAAATAGAGCCGGTCGACGTAGCACCAGATCCAGCGCTGTCCGCGCTCCCACGACGCAATCAGCGGGTGGCCCGTCGCGTTGAAGTGCGCGAGCGCGTGCGCGTGCGGCGAATCCTCGCAACAGCCGACGTGACCGCAGGCGAGGCAGATCCGGAGCTCGGTCCACTTTGCGCCGATCGCGAGGCAGTCCTCGCAGCCGGGGGCGCTCGGCGCGACCTTGCGGATCCCGCTCGCGTGCGTGCAAGGCTCGCTCATGACCTGGCCGAGTTCCGCGCTGGCGAGCAGCGCGGCGCGGCGGTCGAGGCTCTCCTGCGGCCACCGCTCGGCGGCCTTGTAATACTCGGGCACCGCCGGCGTTCCCGCGGGCAGCACGACCCAGGGCTGCTTCGACGCCGTGAAGATGTGGATGTCGGGCGGCAGGCGGTCGGGCTCGTCGAGCGTGCCGACGCGCACGAAGCTCACCGCGTCGCCGGCACCCGCGTAGTGGCTCCACAGCGCGATCCGGCACTTCGGGCAGCGCGCGATCTTCTGGCCCTTGCCGCTCTCCGACGGCGTGAGCACGAGCTCGACGTCGCCGTGCAGGAGCAGGAGACGGTCGCTCTCGATCATCGCGTTGAGCGCGAACGACGCGCCGGTCTCGCGCTGGCACCAGCGGCAGTGGCAGCAGTGGACGAACAGCGGCGCCGTCTTCATCCGGTAGCGCACATGCCGGCAGTCGCAGCCGCCGTCGAAAGGTCCGGGATCGCGCGTCATTGCCGGGGCCTCCTACTTCTTCACGGCCACGAGCGGCCGGTTGAGCTCCGTCCGATACCGCGACGCGTCAGCCCCCGTCTCCGGCCCCGAGGTATAGACCTCCCAGAGATGGGGAGCCGGCGAGTGTTCCTGGGCGGGGACTGGATGACCTGCGGCGTATCGATCATGGCGTTGAATGGATCGGTCGGGCGATGTCGCGATTCTACCGTCCGGCCACCTTCGTTCCGCGCACGGCCCAGGCGCGTGCGGTCAGCGCGATCGCGCCGTCGGCGCCGATCGGCAGGCGCTCCCGCAGCCGCTCGCGAAGGCGCGCCCGCGACGACTCGTCGAGCGACATCGCGTACGCCGGCGCCGGGCCCTGGCCGCCGAGGAACGGTTGCCAGTAATCGTCGAAGTCGGCGAACGGCGTATCGATGTCGACGGCCGTGACGGCGATGTTGGCGAGGCCCGCGTCGGCGAGAAGCGCGCGCAGCGCGTCCGGCCGGCAAAGCGGAAAGCGCGCTCCCTCGTCGAGGCTCCGCGCATCGGGATCGAGCTCGGCGGCGGCGTCCCAGAAATAGCGGATCAGCTCCATCTTTCCGGCGTAATCCCACACGTACGCGGCGATCGTGCCGCCGTCCGCCGTCACGCGCGTCATCTCGGCGATCGCCGCGCGGGGATCGGGAATGAAATTGACGACGAGCCCCGAGACAACGACGTCGACCGACGACGCCGGCAGCGGCAGCGCGGTGGCATCGCCCTGCAGGAACAGCACGCGTTCCCCGAAGGCGGCCTTCGCCGTTTCCAGAAAGCCGGCCGAGGGCTCGACGCCCGTGACCGTGCGGGGGGCGCACAGCTCGAGAATCGTCCCGCACAGCGCCCCCGTTCCGCATCCGACGTCGAGCCAGCGCTTGCCGGCGGGGAGTTCGAGCCACGCCAGGAACGCGGGCGCGACGCGGCGGCTCCAGCGCCCGACGTAGCGCTCGTAGGGATTGCCGCGCTCCCACGCGTCGGCGAGCCACTTCGGAGAAAATGTGGGGACTTCCATAAGTCGCCTGTATTCCCGCTGCGAACAACCGGGCAATCAATGGGGCTTTCGACTTCAACATGGCCGCATGATGACGCACCTGATTCTGGCTGTCACCCTGGAACGCGCCGCAAAAAAGGGGCGGCTTAACTGGCCAGGTCAGGGCTGTCGCAGACCCCCCGGACGATGATAATCGAGGCTGCGGAAGGCCGACTTCTTCTCATCGCCGGTCCAGATCGGTTCAGGCCTCGCCTTGCTGAATCGGAAGCGGGCGCCGACGGCTCGGCCGTCCCGGCGCCTTCGAGAGCCACCTCGGTTCAAGAAGTGAACTTGCCCGCGCTAGAGCCGGCGCCTACAGTGTCATTGCCCTCGCATGCCGGGGGCGGCCGCGCATCGATGCTACGACGGAACTGCGGAAATGAAACACAGAGCGAACGGAGCCATTCTGGACTTTCGCGGACGCGTCCTCGCGCCCGGCGATCGAGACTACGATGAAGCGCGTCTGGTCTGGAACGGGGCGATCGATCGCAAACCGGCGGTCATCGCACAGTGCGCGGACGCGGCCGACGTCGCCGCCGCCGTTCGCCATGCGCGAGACCGCGATCTTCTCGTTTCGATTCGCGGCGGCGGGCACGGTGTCGCCGGGCATGCGGTCAACGACGGTGGCCTAGTGATTGATCTCAGCCCGATGAAGCGAGTGCGCGTCGATCCGCAACGATGCCTCGCGTGGGTCGAGCCCGGCGTGTTGTGGGGCGAGCTTGATGAGGAGACGCAGCGGTTCGGATTGGCGACGACCGGCGGCATCGTCTCGCATACGGGTGTTGCCGGCCTCACACTGGGCGGCGGGCTGGGTTGGCTGATGCGCAAGCTTGGCACCACCGCCGACAACCTGATTGCGGCCGACGTCGTCACCGCGGATGGCCGGCGAGCGCGCGCGAGTGCGCAGGACGACGCGGAGCTCCTTTTTGGGCTGCGTGGCGGCGGTGGAAACTTCGGCGTCGTGACCTGCTTCGAGCTCGCGCTGCACGACATCGGAACCACACTGCTGGCGGGCCCGATCGTGTGGGCGATGGAGGATGCGCCGCAAGTGATGCGCTTCTACCGCGATTTTGCGCGCCAGGCGCCCGATGAGCTGACAACGATCGTGCAGTACCGCACGCTTCCGCCATTCCCCGTCTTCCCGCAGCAGTTCCACGGACGCAAGGTGTTGCAGATTGCGGCGGTATGGGCAGGGCGGATTGCCGATGGCGAGCGCGCGCTGGGGCCGTTGCGCGCGTATGGCGAGCCGCTTTTCGATCTCGTCTCGCCTCGCCCCTACCTTGCGCACCAGTCGGCCAACGATAAAGCATTGCCCCACGGCTGGCACTACTATTGGAAGTCGACCGAGTCGGAGGAACTCGAAGACGAGGCGATCGACGTCCTCACCGAGTATTCGCTCGTCATGCGCTCGCCACGTTCTTTTACGGTGATCTTCCAACTTGGCGGCGCCATCGCGCGCATCGGCGAAAACGATTCCGCGTATTCTCATCGCTCCGCGGGATACAGCATCAACATCAACGCAGTCTGGCTCCCGAACGAGACGCTCGGCGAGATCGAGGCGGCGTGGGCGCGCGATATGTTCGACCGGCTGAAGCCGCACCGACACGCGGTGTACGTCAACTTCCTCATGGACGAAGGACAGGAGCGCGTGCGGCAGGCATATGGCGCCACGAAATACGAGCGGCTCGTGGCACTGAAAGCGCGCGTCGACCCGGACAATGTGTTTCGCATGAACCAGAACATCGTGCCACCGGCGCGCGCCGGCGGCACGACCAGTTTCAGCTGACTAGCCCTCGCCGGCCGGGCCGAGCGGCCGCAACCAGTGCTTGTCGTTGTACTCTCCAATCTCGAGGCCCATGCGCTCGCCGGCGTCCTGATCGTAACGGAAGTGGATGCCGCCGTACACGCGCGCATCGGACACGTCATCGGTGATGGCGCGCAAGTCCGAGTAGTGAAGGACGGTCCCCGGCGCCAAGGGGTCGATATTCGTGATGTCGTGGTGCTTGCGCCCGTACATGCGCTCGAGCACCGCGCGCGCGGCCCCGCCGCCCGCGCCGTGCGCCGAGGGGTAGCCCGGGAAGCACGGCGTCGGGACGTACGGCTGGTAGCTCGCGTTGCCGACGGTCCGGCGATTACCATCGTCATCGGCGCGGGAGATCGCGGTCTCCGGTCGCCACGTCCGGTAGAGATACTTCGACTCGAAGACGGTGACATGTGCATCGCTGAGCGACATGTTCATGATCGCGAACGTGCGCGCGGTCTGCGTGATCTCGCCTGCGCCGCGCTCGGCTGCGAGCTCTCGCGCCACGAGGTTCCACCCGCGATGCGGCGGCTGCGCGGCGTAGAACTTGGCGACCTCGGCGCGGTCCGCCGGGCGAAGCGTGCTGTTCAGATCGCCGATCGCCTTAACCTCGTTCAGGTCGTTCGCGTAGTGGCCGTTGATCAGCGCCGGCGGCGTCTTCGCGCGGAACTGCGACGCGCTTGCGACGCCGAACGGCTTCACGAACTGCCAATGGACGAACACGCCCCGGCCGTTGGCCGGAGCGTTCATGCACGTCGGCGTAAGCTGCCATTCGTACGGCTCGGCGCTCGTCGGCGTGTAGAACATCGGTGTTTGCGCGCCGTCGTCCTTGCGATCGTCGATGATCGCCGCCGCCGCCGCCTGACCGACCGCGATGCCCTCGTCCTTTGCCGGACCGTCCGCGATGCCGGAGAGCGAACCGTCCCGCTCGCCATCCAGCAGGCTCAGCTGCGTCGGAAACAGCCACACCAGGGTATCGTGTGCAGCGGCGACGGCTGCCGCTTCCGGCGAAGCACCAGAAGCTGCGGTCACAGTGCCGAGGTACGGCTGGTAACGTTGCGTGATCGCGTTGACCGCCTCGAACACCGCGAGCTGGACGATCGCCATCGCCCGCGTCGAAGGGAATGGCGGTGTGGCTCCGACGGCTCGAACTGCGACCTCGTTCCAATGGAGCACGACCGCATCGCTTGCCGCCAGTGTGTCGCCCCTTGCATGAAACGCCGCGGTCGCGCACACGGCGAACAGCGTCGAGTACAGCGCCTTGCCCACGCATCCGCGGATCGCCAAGCGGAGCCCGCGCGTGATCGTATCCCGTTGTAGAGCGTTCATCGTTTCCTCCGTCATGCATTGATGTACGTATCGGCTTCGCATACAGGCCTTGATATCGGCGGTGCGAAGCGTGGGTCGACTATGTGCCGCCGGGCGGTCCTGCCGCTAGTTCAAAAAATGAACTTGCGCGCGTTCCCCTCGAGCGCTAGGCTCGCCGCATGAGATCGGGATTCGGACAGTTCTGCCCCGTCGCTGTCGCCTGCGAAGTCTTCGCTGAGCGCTGGACGCCCATGATCCTGCGCGAGCTCTTCGCGGGCTCGGAGCATTTCAACCAGATCCACCGTGGCGTTCCGCTCATGTCCCGGGCGCTGCTGGCACGGAGGCTGCGCGAGCTCGAGGACGCGGGCGTCATCGTCAGGGAGCGTACGCTCGGCCAACGCGGCCACCGCTACACGCTCACACCCGCAGGGCACGAGTTCCGCCCGGCCCTGGAAGCGCTCGGACGGTGGGGCCAGCGCTGGACGGTGCGGGTGCAGCGGTCGAACCTCGACGCCGGGTTCCTCATGTGGAACGTTCGCCGTCGCATCGACCGCGAACGGCTGCCCGATCACGGCGTCGTTGTATGCTTTCGTTTCAGCGGGATCCCGCGCGCTTATCGAGGACCGCGCGTATTCTGGCTCGTTCTCGAGCGGACGGCGGTGGAGCTTTGCATCGAGGACCCCGGTGTGGAAACCGACGTCCTGGTGGATGCCGACCTCGCCGCGATGACATCGGCGTGGCTCGGCGACATTTCGTTGGAGGACGCGCTGCGGTCAAAGGCCGTGCGGCTGATGGGACCGCGGCAGCTCACTCGCGCCTTCCCTACCTGGCTGATGCTGAGCCACTACGCGGCCGTGGTTCGCCCGAGCCCCGCAGACCGACGCGCCATCGTTGATTCCCTGCACGTTGTTGATGAAGTGGCAGTACCGGCTGCGGGCGCTGGCGAAAGCCGACAGCCCGCCGCATGAGCGCCTTCTAATTCGCTACCGCGAAGACTCGCGCCCAGGCATCTGCTCGACTGAGGCCGATTCGGGGACCCGCCTGCGCTCATTCCGCTACCCCTCTTCACTTCCGAAGCGCGCGGCCGCCCGCGCCCGCGCCTTCGCCGCTTCCTCCTCGCGGTTGCGCGCGGGCGCGTGCGTTTCGAGCGCGCCGAGGAGGCGGCGGGTGGCGGCCGCGATCTCGTCGACGGCCGCGGCGAAGACGGCTTCGTTGGGCTTCGACGGCCGGTGGAATCCGCTCACCTTCCGCACGAACTGCAGCGAGGCCGCCCGGACCTCTTCATCGGTCACCGGCGGCTCGAAATTGAACAGCATCCGGATGTTCCTGCACACGATCGTGGCCTCCAGGTCAGTCAATCACGGCGCAAGGTCGACGGCACCGCCGTCGCGCGCACTCTTCGCCAGCGCTTCGAGGATCCGGACCGTATCCGCGGATTCCTCGGGCGTCGCGCCGGGCCAGCGCGACCAGCCGTGGCGCACGAGATCGGCGAAGGCGTCGGCCTCCGCGAGGAAGCCGTTCGCCTCGGCCGTGACGATGGTCTCGTGCGTCGCGTCGTAGCCCGTCCCGCGGCGCACTTCGAGCCGCGGGGGCAGCGTCGCCGAGGTATCGTTGAGATAGGTCGTCGTGATCATGCCGGCGTCGCCGATGATCACGGCGTGCCGATGCCGGGCGGTCGCGAAGCTGCACGATAGCTCGGCCAGGAGCCCGCTCGGGAATTCCATCAACCCCGCGAGCGTGCGATCGACGCCGGTCGATGCCCATTGCGCGAGCGCGCTCACCCGCCGCGGACGCTCGCCCGCGATCATCCGCAGGACGCTGACCGGATAGCTGCCGGCGTCCATGAGCGCGCCGCCACCGAGCGCCCGGTCGTAGCGGATGTTGGCGAGATCGCGCAGCGGGAATCCGAAGGCGGCCTGCACGACCTGCACGGTACCGATGGCGCCGCTTGCGAGCAGCTTTCGCAACTCGATCGTCTGCGGTTGCGCCCGGTACGGATAGCCTTCGACGAGGTACCGCCCGTTGCGTCGGGCCGCGGCGAACATGGCGTCCGCCTCCTGCGAGGTCATCGCGAGCGGCTTCTCGCACAGCACGTGCTTGCCCGCGTCGACCGCCCGGATCGACCACTCGGCGTGCAGCGTGTTGGGCAGCGGGTTGTAGACCGCGTCGATCTCGGGATCCGCGAGCAGCGCTTCGTAGCTCGTGTGCACGCGCGGAATGCGCAGCTCGGTGGCGAAGGCCCGCGCCCGAGCGACGTCGCGCGCGGCCAGCGACGCGATCACGATCTTCCGCGACGGCCGGACGCTGTCGGTGAAGAGCCGCGCGATCCGCGCCGCACCCAGGATTCCCATCCGCAACCGCGCCATGCCCGCCCCTTTCCGTTATCCGTGCGCCTCGCGCGATGACGACCGTGGAGTCCCGGCGACGATCGCGCCGATCGATCCGCTCAAGCGTCCGCCTCGTTCAATCTCAATGCCTCGGTCGCATAGCGCGTGATCGCCGCGGCGTCGAGTCGGGGGCCGCAGAGTCCGACGTAGCCGTCGGGTCGGACGAGGTACATCGAAGGACGGGCAATCCGCGCGCGATCGAGCGCCGCATCGTTGGCGGCATCCGCCGGCATCGCATGGACCTCGAGCAAGCCGTCCCATGTGGAGACGCCCTGGGGCGACGGCTGCCCGAACGCGAGAAGATGGAAATGCGCGTCGTCGAGCTTCGAGAACGAATCCTCGACCTCGCCGTTCGCCGCGAACCGCAGATGCAGCCACGGAAAGCGGTCGCCGGCCTGCGGCGCATCCCGCGAGAGGCCGCCGGGCGAGGCCGACAAGCCGCTCCCGCGGTAGTGGATCCCGGTCTGCGAGATGACGCGGAACGCCGCTGCCTGCACGCGCTCGAAGCGCATCGCGAATGCACCGATCCGCGCGAGGACCTTGGTCCTGAAGAGGCCCGCGAGACGGCTGTCGGAGACGATCAGCCGGAAGCCGCGGTCGGTCGTCTCGAGCAGCCGCCGTGCGATCGGGATCCGCTCGTCCTCGTACGAATCCAGGAGCTTCGGATCCGCCCGGCCGGTGACGACCAGCGCGAGCTTCCACGCGAGGTTGTACGCGTCCTGCAGGCCGGTGTTCATGCCCTGCGCGCCGACCGGGCTGTGGATGTGCGCCGCGTCGCCCAGCAGGAAGCAGCGCCGGTCGCGGAACCGTTCCGCGCTCCGGTGATGGATCCGGTAGGTCGAGAACCACGAGCACGACTTGATCGAGAGCGCCTCGCCCGCCTCCTTCCGCAGCGAGGGCATGACGGCCTCGAGATCCACGCCTTCCTTGCCGCGAAGCGCTTCCGGGAGGATCCCGACGAGGCGCCAGTGATCCTGCCCGCGCATCGGGAAGAACAGGTGGAATCCTTGGCGCCAGAGGTAGACGTTGACCTCGTCCGGCACCATGGTGCCCGTCGACACGGTGTCGGCGACGAAGAAGACGTGCTCGTAAGGCGCGCCCGGGAACGTGATGCCGCACTGCTCGCGGACGGTGCTGCGCGCGCCGTCGCATCCCGCCACCCAGGCCGCGGTCATCGTGCGGGTCGTACCCGACGGCTGCCGCAGCGTGGCGACGACGTGGTCGGGCCGCTGCTCGAGAGCAACGAGCTCGGTGTTCCACTGCACCGCGAGGCCCAGGTCGCGCAGGTGCTCGCCCATGATCAGCTCGTTGTCGTCCTGACCCAGGATCAGGATGTACGGATACGGCGTGACGTTCGCTCCCGCCTCGCCGAGCGGGACCCGCGCGATCTTCCGTCCCTCCGCCCAGAGGTTCCCGCCGGTTCCCGGCTTGCCGAGCTCGAGCGCGCGGCCGACGATGCCGAGATGCGAGTAGATTTCGAGCGTGCGCGCCTGCACGCCCAGGGCCCGCGTCTCGCGCGCCGGGCCCGCGTGCCGGTCGACGACGAGCGTGCGCACGCCGCGACGCACGAGCTGGTTCGCGAGCATGAGCCCGGTGGGGCCAGCGCCGACGACGAGAACGTCCGCGTCCATTCGGTCCACCCGTGGCTTGCGAATCGCGAAGCCCGCCGAATCCGATCAGGTCGGCCGCACCGGGTTCGCGGCGTCCGTGCCGATCACCGTGTTCCACGGTCGCACCTTCCACTGCGTGACGAGTCCGCGCTTGACGTACGGGTCAGAACGAGCGAAGGCCGCGGGGATGTCGGGCGAATCGCAGCGGAACACGAGCAGCGCGCTCTCGACGGGATCGCCGACGGCGCCGCCCAGCACCATCTCGCCGCGCTCGACCGCTTGCCACGCGAGCGCGAGGTGCTGGGACCGGAACTCCGTGCGTCGCGCGAGGTAATCCGGCGCGAGTTCGTAGATCAGGACGTAGTGCATGGAGCGACCTCCGGCCCGAGCTTATCCGAAATCGGCGGCCGATGGCACGGCGGGTCGAACGACCTTGTCCGTTTCACCACGTCCGTTCCGTGGAAGTCTCGAGCACCTCCGGGTTCCGGCGACCCGGCAACAGAGCCGTCTGCGACCCGGGCGCGAGGAATTCGCCGAAGCGGATCCGGAACTCCGCGCGGCCGTCCTGCGCCTGCGCCGGACGCGTTGGCTCGGGCTCCGCTTCGCGTGGGCGCAATTTCGGGGCGGGGGCTGCCGACGGCCCCCGCCCCGGCCCTCAGCCGAGCTTGCCGACAATCGCGCCTATCTCGTCCTTCGAGAACGCGCGCATGGTCTGCGTGCGGACGTTGCCGGCGGCGCCGATCGCAAGACTGAACGCGGTCGCGGACTCGTCGTCCGGCGCGTCGATGACCGCCACGACGTCGTACTTGCCGAGCGTCCAGTAGATCTGCGACATGGTCGCTCCGTACTTCTTCGCGGCGGCCGCGATGGCCTCCGCACGCTTCGCCGTGTCCTTGACGTTGCGGATCCCCTGATCGGTGAACGTCGAAAGCGCGATGTACTTTGCCATCCATTCCTCCTTCGTTGGTTGCCGGACGCGCCGGCTAGTGCGGCCACAGCCAGCCGAATACGCCGGCCGTCAGCAAACCGTAGATCAGTCCGTCGATCGTCGACTTGATCGTCGTGCTCCACGCGCGGTGATACCAGATCGACAGCGGCCACATCGCGGCCGTGTAGCCGATGAACGCCGTGGCGCCCGCGATCTGGAACACGCGCAGGTACGGCGCCGCCGGCGGCAGCGCGCGGCTGGTCACGTAGGCGGTGAGGATGCCGATGACCACCGAGAAGACGAACCACTGGACGAGGTATTTGCCCATCGTCACCTTGCCCGGCGGAATCACCGTGAAGATCATCACCGGTCCCTGCTCCTGCTTTGCCGCGAACTCGGGCGACTTCATCTCGTCCATGCTGCCGGCGTGCGGAACGCAGTAGTCGCCCGGCGGCAGCCTGAGCGCGCCGACCGACTCGCGGAACCTGGGCTCGTCGGGCACCTTGGCGAAGTCCGTCTTGTGCCAGTTCAGCACCATGTGGATGAGCGAGCTCGCGAGGAACACCGCTACCGCCGACAGCAGGATCGGGAGCCACAGCGCGGACAGGCCGGTCATGACGGTCTCCTCGGGGAATACGGAGGCGCCATTCTGGGATTGGGGACTTGGGCCGTCAATGTGCGCAGCAGCAGCGCTCCGGCACCTGCTCAGCGGGGCGGCTTCGCCTCGATAACGATAGCGGCGTACCAGGCCGCCAGGTCGTCGATGTCGCGGTCAGAGAGCGGTTTCGCGATGACCGCCATCACCTCGCTCGGACGCCGGCCGCTGCGGAACTGCCGGAGCTGCTCCGCGACATAGAACTCGGGCTGGCCCGCGAGGTTCGGCGCGTTGGGCACCGTGCTGATGCCATTCGTACCATGACACGACACGCAGGCCTCCGCGAGCCGGCGTCCCGCCGCGCGATCGGCGGCCGCCGCGTGCGCGGCGGCCACGGCCATGAGGACCGACGTCGCGACCACGAACGACGCATGACGGCCGTCGCACGGCGCCGACGCGCGCTCGCGCCATGCTCACTCGCTGTAGCTGATCCGGTAGATCGCTCCCGCGAAGTCGTCGGAGACGAGGATCGAGCCGTCCGGCAGGTTTGCCACGTCGACCGGACGCCCGCGATAACGGTGCGTCTCGGGATCGAGCCAGCCTTCTGCGAACACCTCGGTCTTGTCTGCGGTGCCGTCCGCCTTGAGCGACGTGAACATGATCCGCGCGCCGATCGGCACGGTGCGGTTCCACGAGCCGTGCTGTGCCGAGAAGATCCCGCCGCGGTACTTGGCCGGGAACTTGGTGCCGGTGTAGAAGGTGAGCCCCAGGTCGGCGGCGTGCGCGTCCATGTAGACCTGGGGATTCGTCACGTTGGGCGGTAGCGGGTCCTTGTCGTAGCCGTTCTCGGTGATCCGCGTCTTCCCCTGGATCCACGGATAGCCGAAGAACTGGCCGGCGGCAGTCGCGCGATTGATTTCGCCCGCGGGAATGTCATCGCCCATGCCGTCGGTCTGGTTGTCGGTGAACCAGAGCGTGTTGTCCTTGGGATTGAATTCGATGCCGACCGAGTTGCGGATGCCGGTGGTGTACACCTCGCGCTTGCTGCCGTCGAACGCATTCAGCCGGATGATGCCGCCGATGCCCAACTTCTTGTACAGGTCGAGCTTGTCGCGCGGCGGCACGTTGAACGGCTGGCCGAGCGCCACGTAGAGCATGCCGTCCTTGCCGATGCGGCACACGCGCGCGCCGTGGTTGAACGACTCCTCCTCGGGCGGGATCAGCTGCCCCTGCGGAACCACTTCGATCACCGCCACGTCGGGGCCTTCGTAGAAGAACTCGGCGGCCGGGAAATTCAGGATCCGGTTGTGCTCGATGACGAGCAGGAACCCGTCCTTCGTCCAGCACACGCCGTTCGGCACCTTGAAGTTGAGCGATGGCGCGAACGACTTGACCTCGTCGGCGACGTTGTCCCCGTTGCGGTCGGTGACGGCCCACACGGTGGTCTTGCGCGTCCCCACGAACAACATGTTGGTGGACGGCGCCACCGCCATGTGCCGGGCATCGGGGACGATCGCATACAGCTCGATCTTGAAACCCGGCGGCAGCTTGATGCGCTTCAAGTTCTCCTTGATCGCGTTCGTATTGCTTCCGGTCTGCGGCACCGTCGGAATGTTCAGGTCGGTGGTCGCGACCTTGAATTGCTTGAGCGTCCCGAGATTTTCCGGCTTCTGCTGGGCGGCGGCGCCAACGGTCGCCAGCGCGAATGCGGCGCCGAGCGCCGCGGCAATCATGGACTTGGGCATGGGAATTCCTCCTGACGTCGCGACGAGGCCGCTGAGGCCGCGGAATGCCCGCAACCGCTGGGGCGGCTTCGGCAGTTTCTTAGTGGACTACAACTATGTCAAGCCGATGCCGACGGCCGGGTCTTCTTGCAGTGCAGCAAGCTGCACGCCGCCTGCGCTCAGGTGACGCGTTCGTTCCCGATCGGAGAGCACGTCGAATCCACGGAAGCGGCCGGCGCGCCGAATGGCCCGCGAAGATCCGAACCCCGACGCGCTGTGTTGTACGCGGGCGCGGGTTCGTACGCCTCATGGATGTCGTCGAGAATCGCGACGCGCACGGCGAGCCTCCGTCAAGCCGCGGCTGCGGCCCGACGCAGCGGCTTGCTCATGCTGAAGTGGGTCGTCGCGTAGCCGAGCTTCCGATAGAGCCTCTGCGCTGCGGCGTTGTTGGCAAAGACGTTGAGACCAATGCTCACGGCCCCGGCCGCGGCCGCCGTGGCCTCGAGCGCCTGCATCGCCCGCAGCGCGTGGCCCTGCCGTCGATGTTCGACGCGGATGCCGATGTCGTAGACATACGCCGTCACCGGATGGTGGCTGCGGTCGAGCCAGAGCCAGGCGGCTCCGACGACAGGACCGCCTTCGCGCTCGAGAATTTCGAACAGGAAATGGTCGGATGTGTCGAGCCCCTTCGGCAGCAGCGACGCGAAGTCGGCGCGCGCGCGCTCGACGGCGCCGGCTTCCGGCCACCGGCCGGCCTTGACGTTGTCGTCGGCGTAGCCCGTGATCGACGCTTCCGCATACGCCGGATAGCTGTCGGATCGCATCCGCAGCAGGACGGTCATATCATTTCCCTGAGCGAGGCGCCGCCGAATCTACGCGGCGCTTCCGCACGCGTCAATTGCGCCCGATTTGACCGCCTGCGCAATTTGGCTATAGTCGTCGGCCGAGACGTCGGGTGCCGGCGATCGAACCTGGGGAGCGCAATTGAAGAAGCCTGACTGGAGGGGCGTCTTTCCTGCCGTGACGACGCAGTTCCGCGAGGACCTCTCGCTCGACGTCGACGCCACCGCGCGCGTGATCGAGGGCCTTATCCGCGACGGCGTGTCGGGACTCATCGTCTGCGGCACCGTCGGCGAGAACACGTCGCTCGCGAAGCACGAGAAGATCGCCGTGATGGAAGCGGCGAAGGGCGTCGCGCGCGGGCGCGTCCCCGTCATCGGCGGCATCGCCGAGTTCACGCCGGCGTTCGCGATCGACATGGCGAGAGAGGCGGCGCGCATCGGGCTCGACGGCGTGATGGTGATGCCCGCGCTCGTCTACTCGTCGAAGCCGCACGAGACCGCCGCGCACTTCCGCAGCGTTGCGCAGGCAACCGACCTGCCGGTGATGGTCTACAACAACCCGCCGATCTACAAGAACGACGTCACGCCCGAAATCCTCGCCTCGCTCACCGACTGCGAGACGATCGTCTGCTTCAAGGAGTCCTCCGGCGATACGCGCCGCTTCACCGACCTCCGCAACCTCGTCGGCGATCGCTTCGTGCTGTTCGCCGGCCTCGATGACGTCGTCGTTGAGAGCGTCCTGGTCGGCGCCGTCGGCTGGGTCTCGGGGATGTCGAACGCGTTTCCGGCGGAAGGCGAGACGCTCTTCCGGCTCGCGCGCGCCGGCCGTTATGCGGAGGCGATGAGCCTGTACCGCTGGTTCATGCCGCTGCTCCACCTCGACGCGCGGCCCGATCTCGTCCAGTGCATCAAGCTCTGCGAGCACCTCGTGGGCCGCGGCACGCATCGCACGCGGCCGCCGCGGCTTCCGCTCCCGCCGAAGGAGGCCGCCGAGATCGAGGCGATCATGAAGCAGGCGCTCGCGACGCGCCCGAAGCTGCCCGACGTCGGGCTGCGACAGGCGGCGTGACGGGCCCGCGGATCCGAGCTTGGCAACGGGCCCGACGACCGCCAAACCCGTTGGTCACGGCCGGCCAACGATCACGGCCGATCGCCGCGGAATGGAGCCGGCCGATGAGCGTGCTTCGGCCGTGCAACGCGTTGGCGCCCGTGGTGTGAACGGGCCCTAGTAGCCCATCCGCATCGACGTGTCGTCCTCGTCTTCCACGTCGAGCTTGGCTTCCGGAGGCAGCTTCTTGATGATCTCTTCGATCATGCGAACGTGCTCGGCCTCTTCCGTCCGCAACTCCTCAAATAACGCCTTGACGTCCGGCTGCTCGACGTAGCGGAGGGCCAGGTCGTAAAACGCGAAGGCCTTCCTTTCGGAGGACAACGCCACCAGGTACGCATCGAGCGGGGACATATTCTGACGGGGTGCGCCGACGTCCGGGGCTTCCACGTCGAAGATGTCGTCGAGCGTGACTTTCGGGCGTTCGTCGCCAAACAGCGCGAGCCGGCGCTCGGCGATCTGTTCGCCGTGCTTGTTCTCGTTGACGGCCATCGATTGAAATACCGACGCGGCATCATCGTCACGACGGCTTCCGAGCTGTTCGGCGAACTGCGTGTACCGCTTGGATGCTTCGACCTCGATCAAGGTCGCGAGATCGAGAGCGTCCATCAACGTGAGTTGGGAGTAATCGAGTCTTGTCGGCATAGCGCCCTCCGGCTACCGTGGATCGCGCCCCGAAAGCCGGGTGCGAGCGAGTTCAATCCATGGGGAATCCAGACAACTGTCCCCGGCAGCAAGACAGTATCACCGCGCCGACCACCCGGTCAAAGCACGGCCTGCCGCTGCCATCGCGAAATCATGCAAGCGGCCCGTGGATAGGCCGGCACCGCTCGCGAAGCTCGGCTCCGCAGCAATGAACGGCAGCTTCTGTGCGTCATCGCGAAGCAGGCCGCCGGCCGCGTACCGATGCACCGGCTGCTGCTGGCTCCAGGCGGCACCGGCCACGAGCGCGACGGCGAAGCAGAGACCGCGGTGGTTCATGCGCCGGGCTCGTTGGCGTCCGGGTAGAAGAGTTGCTCGCCGCCGATCTTGTAATCGGCGATCACCTTTTGTCCTTCGGGCGAGACCAGCCAGTCGATGAAGGTCTGTCCGAACTCCTTTTTCACCGACGGATGCTTGGCGGGATTGACCAGGATCACGCCGTACTGGTTGAAGAGTCGCTTGTCGCCCTCGACCAGTATGGTGAGATCGCCCCGGTTCTTGAACGCGAGCCAGGTGCCGCGGTCGGCGAGGATGTACGCATTCATCGACGATGCGGTGTTCAGCGCCGGCCCCATGCCCTGGCCGGTGTCGCGATACCACGGCCCCTTGGCCTTGTCGATGTCGATCCCCGCTTCCTTCCACAGCTTGAGTTCGGCCATATGGGTGCCGCTGCGGTCGCCGCGCGAGACGAACGGCGCCTGCGCCGCCTGAATCTTGTGCAGCGCCTCGAGGATGTCCTTGCCGCCGGCGATCTTCGCCGGATCGCTCTTCGGCCCGATCAGGACGAAGTCGTTGTACATCACCGGGTAGCGCTTGACGCCCTGTCCCTCGGCCAGGAACTTCTCCTCGGCCGCCTTGGCATGGACGAACACCACGTCGGCATCTCCCCGGCGCGCGAGGTCGAGCGCCTGACCGGTGCCGAGCGCGACGACGCGAACCTGGATGCCAGTCTTCTTCTCGAAGACGGGCAGGAGGAATCCGAAGAGACCGGACTGCTCGGTCGAGGTCGTCGAGGCGACGGTGATGAACTTGTCCTGCGCCTGCACCGCAAATGCGAGCAGTCCGACCAGCAGGGCGACGAAGGTACGACGGGCGATTACCACGGGAGTTCTCCCTCGAGGAATCTCGCGGCTTCGGACGAAGCCGGGTGCTTCAGGAAACGGTCGGCCAGCGCGCGCTCGACGAGCCGGCCCTGGTGCAGGAACAGGATCTCGTCGCCCAGGCGATGCGCCTGCCCGAGGTTGTGCGTCACCAGCACGATCTTGGTGCCGGCGGCGTGCAGCGCCGCGATCACCTTCTCGATCTCGTGGGTGGCACCGGGGTCGAGGCTTGCCGTCGGCTCGTCGAGGAACAGAACCTCCGGGCGTAGCGCCCACACCCGGGCCAGCGCCAGCCGTTGCTGCTCGCCGCCGGATAGCACGCGCGCCGAATGCCGGGCGAGGGCCGCGAGACCGACCTTGTCGAGCGCCTCCATCGCGAGCGCACGGCGGTGCCGGCGCTCGATGCCCGCGAGGCTGAGCGCGTAGACCACGTTGCCCAGCGCCGAGCGACGCAGCAGAACCGGGCGCTGGAAGACCATCGCCTGCCGCCGCGGGCCGCCCGCGATCTCGGCCGAATTCCAGGCGATGCTTCCGTGGGTCGGCTGGAGCAGCCCGTGACAAAGCCGCAGCAGCACGCTCTTGCCCGCGCCGTTGGGCCCGAGGATCACGGTGCGCGGCCCGGCTTCGATGGACAGCGAGATGCCGTCGATGATGCGCCGCGGCCCGACCGCGAACGCCACGTCGGTGAGGCGTAATGGCAACAGGGAGAGCGGCGCGCGCATGTCCATCCCGGCGCTCACCCGTACCGCCGCTGCGCCATCTCCTTGACCACGTGGGCGCCTGCATTGAGGGCGAGAACGATGGCGAGCAGGATGAAGCCCAACCCGAGCGCGAGCGGCAGATCGCCCTTGCTGGTCTCCAGTGCGATCGTGGTGGTCATGACCCGCGTGACGCCGTCGATGTTGCCGCCGACGATGATGACGGCGCCGACCTCGGACGCCGCACGGCCGAAGCCGGCCATGACCAGGGTGACGAGGGTGAAGCGAAGGTCCCACAGCAGCGTCGTGGCGGCGCCAAGCTTGGTCTCGCCGAGAGAGCGCAGCTGCTCGCGATATTCGAGCCACGCATCGGCGACCACCTGCCGCGACAGCGCGGCCATTAGCGGGGCGATGAGGATCGTCTGCGCGATCACCATGGCCGTCGGCGTGAACAGGATCCCCAAGCTGCCGAGCGGGCCGGCGCGTGACAGCATCAGGTAGACGAACAGACCGACGACGACCGGCGGCAGACCCATCAGCGCGTTGAGGACCACGACGAGCAGCCGCTTGCCCGGAAACTCGCTTACCGCGACCGCTGCACCGAGCGGCAGACCGAGCAGGCAGGCCATCGTGACCGACGCGAGGCTGATCTCGAGGCTCAACAGCACGATGCCGACGAGCTTCGGGTCGGCGGCAGCGACCAGCCCGACGGCTTGTGCGGCGGCTTCGGCAATGCTGTTCACGGAATCGCTCTCGGCTTGAAGCGGCCGGTTCGATATGCAAACATATGCAGATATACGGCTGGCATCATAGGTCGAATGGGATCATAGCCGAACGACACCAAAGCAAAAATATGCGGACACTTGCATAATGAGGATCGTCCCGGCGCTGGTCTGGAAGCTGGAAGGCAAGGCGGTCGAAGCGCTGGACGCGCGCCTCATGCCGCTGCTCCGGGCCATCGCCGCTTCGGCGTCGCTGGCGGCAGCCGTGGCGGAGTGCGGAATTTCGTACCGCGCGGCATGGGGATTGCTGCGCGACTATCGGCGGATGCTGGGCGAGCCGCTGGTGCTGCTCGAGCGCGGTCGCGGCGCGAGCCTGACGCCGGCCGGCGAACGGCTGATTGCCGTGGAAAGGACGGCGACGCGGCGCCTGGCGCGCATCCTGCCCGGCCTCGCCGCGGAGCTTGGCTCGGCGCCACAAGAGGAAGAGCGCGCCGCGAAGCAACGGCTGCGAGTCGCCGCAAGTCACGACTTGATGCTGGCCGCGCTGGCAACCGCGCTGCCCGACAGGAATGGGCTGAGCCTTGAACTCGCGTTCATGGGCAGCCTGCACGCTCTCAAGGAGTTTGCGGAGGGGCGGGCGGATGTTGCGGGCTTTCACGTCCCCATCGCCGGCCGGCCCGACTGGGACCGCGCTCCGATGCTGCGCGGCTTACGGGCGCGCCGCGACCGGCTGATACGATTTGTCGATCGTGACCAGGGACTCATTCTTCCGCGCGGGAATCCGCTGCACGTAAAGAATTTCCGCGACATCGCCACCCGGCGACTACGTTTCATCAACCGGCAGCCGGGTTCCGGCACCCGCCTGTTGATCGATCAAATGATTGCCTACGAAGAGGTCGACCGGTCCGGGGTCATCGGCTACGGCAACGAGGAGTTTACGCATCGCGCCGTTGCGGCAACGGTGGCGTCGGGGGGCGCCGACGCCGGCTTCGGCCTGCGAGCGGCGGCGGCCGAGCATCGGCTCGCATTCATCCCGCAGGTGCGAGAGCGCTACTTTCTCGCGGTCCGCGCCAAGGCCCTCGACACGGTGGCGGTCGTACGGCTCATTCAGGCGCTGCGCAGCCCGATGTTCGCACGCGTAGCACGGGACTTCGCAGGCTACAGGCTGGACGCCGCAGGCTCCGTCGTCGGCCTCGACGCAATCGGTGCCACGGAGCACGCTTGATGTCGAACTTCGGTCCCACCGGAAGGGCATAAAATGGCGACGTCAACCACCTCGGAGAAGATTCCATGAAGCTGAGCGCCCGCAACAGCCTTCCCGGCAAGATCACAAACGTAAAGCTCGGGCCCGTCAGCGCCGAGATCACGATTAACGTCGCGCCGGGAATCGACGTTGTGTCAGTGATCAGCACCGCCTCCGCCGAGGAACTGAAACTCAAGGTCGGGGCACAGGTGTTCGCGGTCATCAAGGCGAGCAGTGTCATGGTAGGCGTAGACCATGCGTAGCCGTTGCCGGCGTCCTCCTCAGGCAAGATGGAAAGCGAACAATGATCAGACCTCGTCGCGGCGCATCGCCAGCAGGCGCTCGAACACGGCAGGGCTCGTGCGCAGGCCGCTGTGCTCGTATTCGTTGGTGAGCCAGACCTTGAGGCCGGGAATGACGGCCGCGGTCTGCTCCGACAGCGCCCGCGGGACGTACATGTCCTCGGCGTAGATCGCCGCAGCGCCCGGCACCGTGTTGCGCGCGAGCTGCGCCGGGTCGTAAAGCGCTGGCCACCGCTCCTCGCCGGCGAGCAGCTCCGCAACGTCACGCAACGGCCGAAGCCGCGGGTAGTCCTCGAACATCCACGGATAGATCATCTCGCCGGTGAACGACGGCGGCTTGCCGGGCGTCCAGTTCGTCTCCGGAAACTCGGCGCGCACCCGCTCCGCCGACCAGCGCGACGCCGCGCCCTGCGTGTAGCACATCTCGTGGAGCACCGCGAAGATCGGATTGGTCTCGAACGACTGCGCGTTCTCGAGCGCTCGGAGGAACGGCAGGCTCAGTTCGTCGCCGGTCGCCCCCTCGCAGAACGCACCCTCGAGCAGATAGTGCAGGTTCTCCATGCCATCATCCATGCCGAGCATGAACCCGACCTGCTGGAATCGACGCACGGTCAGCGATCCGCCGGTGGGAAGCGCGACGTCATGCCGGTGCAGATGCTCGAGGATGCGCGCGCAGAGCTCGCGGTCCGCGGGGTAGCGCTCGAAGAACCTGCCGGTCTTGCGCCGGACCTCCGGATACGTATGCCGGTAATACTCGTCGGCGCTTGCGGAGAGCGGCGGCAGCCCTCCGGTCACGAACACCTCGCGCAGGCCCTGCGGAAAGAGCGACAGATAGGTGACCGCGCAGAAACCGCCGTAGCTCTGACCCAGCACGCTCCACGGCTCGCCTTCGCCGACGAGCTCGCGGCGGACGAGCTCGGCGTCGCGGACGATGCTCTCGGCGCGGAAGTGCATCAGGTAGTCGGCCTGCGCGCGGGCGTCGCCGCGGCGGGCGAGCGTCTGCGGCAGCACCACGCTGCTGCGACCGTTCCCTCGCGAATCGAGCAGCAGCACGCGATAGTCGTCGAGCGCTCGCTTGATCCAGCCGCTCCGGGTCGCGGGACGCGGCCCGGGGAAGCCCGGCCCGCCCTGCAGGAAGACGAGCCACGGTCGACGCTCGACCGTCTCCTCGCTCTTCCGCACCGCACGGGCGAAGATCGACAGCGTCTCCCCCTTGGGCTTGCCATGGTCGAGCGGGACCGTGAATTCATGGTCGGTCAGCTCCATCCCGTGGTGGCGGACCGTCGCGAGCGTGCGGAAAGCGGTCATCGGCTTCCTTTGCTTGGATGTCAATCATGAACCCGTTGTATCCGCGAGGAATGCGCCAGCCGCATGCATTTCTCCCACGTCCCCGCGAACGCGGCGACCCAGTGACGTTGTTGTACTGTCGTCTGCAAAGACCCAAGTCACTGGATTCCCGCGTTCGCGGGAATGACGACGTCGCAGAATTCATGCATCCAATAGACAACGTCCTCAATGATCACACTTGGGGATCTAACGAAATCGCTGCGGGCTGAACGGCGCCAGGTCGAACGCCGGCGGTCGCTCCAGAATGAGGTCCGCCACGAGCCGCGCCGTCGCCGCCGCCTGGGTAAGCCCGAGGTGGCCGTGGCCGAAGGCGTAGACGACGCGCCGATCCACGGCGGCCGGGCCGATCGCCGGCAGCGAATCGGGCAGCGACGGCCGAAACCCCATCCACTCGACGCCCCCGTCGGTGCGCAACTCCGGCATGAAGCGCTTGGCCTTGGCGAGGAGCGTCTTCGCGCGCGCGAAATTGGGCGGCGCGTCGAGCCCCGCGAATTCGACGGCGCCGCCGACGCGAACGCCGGTCGCGAGCGGGGTCACGACGAAGCCGTGGCCGCCGAACGTCAGCTGGTGCCTGAGATCGAACGCGCCGGGCGGCAGCGTCGTGTTGTAGCCGCGTTCCGTCTCGAGCGGGATGGACTCGGACAGCGTCCGCACGAGATGATGCGACCAGGCGCCGGCCGCGATGACCACGCGTTGCGCGGCGATCGGCGGACCCGCGCTGAGCTGCACGGAAACGTCGCCGGAACCCGGCGCGATCGCCACCGCCTCCGCGCATCCCGTCAAGCCGCCGCGCTCCTCGAACGCCGTCGCCAATGCTTCGGTCAACTGCAGCGGATCGCTGACCGTGATCCAGCGCGGAACGTAGGTCGCGGCAACGAGCTCCGGGCTCAGGCCGGCCTGAACCTCGCCGATGGCCTCCGGACCGAGCAGGTGCGTGAACGCGATGCCGTGGTCCGCGCGCGCCTGCCATCCCGGCTCCGACGCCTTCAGCTCGCGCTCGCTCTCGTAGAGATGCAGCACGCCGTCGGTGTGCAGCATCCGGCTCGCCCGCGCCTCGGCCAGCATCGTCACCGTCTCGGCAGCCGACAGGTCCATCATCGCCGCCTGCGCCGCCGTGCTCGCGCGCACGCGATCGGCCTGGCTCGCGCGCCAGAATCGCAGGAGCCAAGGCGCGAGCCTGGGCAGGTAGCTCGGGCGGATCGCGAGGGGTCCGAGCGGATCGAAGAGCCATCGCGGCGCCTTGCGCAGGATGCCGGGTGAGGCGAGCGGCAGCACGTCCGAGAAGGCGAGCGCACCCGCGTTCGCGCGACTCGCCTGCGCGGCGACACCCTCGCGGTCGATCAACAGCACGCTGCGCCTTTCCTGCTGCAGACGGAACGCGATGGCGACGCCGACGATGCCGGCGCCGATCACCAGCACGTCGCACGACGTCAAACCCGCTGGCAGCGGCCTCACATCGACGTCACGCGAGGCCCCACGCGAACTCGTCGGCGGGATCGATGATCACGGTCGCGTCGAGGGTGACGTGCGCGCGGCCGTGGATCTCTGGCAGCACGGCGTTCGGGGGTACGTCGGGGAGTGCTTGCGCGGGTCTGGCGTACCGGCCCGTGAACACGCTGCCGATGATGCTCTCCTGGCGCCACGCCGCGCCGGCGGCGAGCTTGCCGTCGGCGGCGAGACACGCGAGCTTCGCGCTCGTGCCGGTGCCGCAGGGCGATCGGTCGTAGGCGCCGCCCGGGCACAGCACGAAGTTGCGGGCGTCGTTGGCGGGATCCGCCGGCGGGCCCACGAGCTCGACGTGATCGATCTCGGCGCCGTCTCCACCGGTCACGCCTTGCGCGCGGAGTGCGCCGCGCACCCTGGTCGCAAAATCGGTCAGCTCGCCGATCCGGGCGGCCTCGAGGCCGAGACCGTGGTCGTGACAGAGGAAGAACCAGTTGCCGCCCCACGCGACGTCGCCGTGCACGACCCCATGGCCCGGAACGTCGACCTTCACGTTCGTCGCGTGGCGATACGACGGCACGTTGGCTACCGTGACGGTGCCGTCGTCGTGCAATGTCGTCGTCACCGGGCCGACCGGCGTCTCGATCCGGTGCAGGCCGGGCTCGATCCGATCGAGGTACGCAAGCGTGGCGATGAGCCCGATCGTGCCGTGGCCGCACATGCCGATCACGCCGACGTTGTTGAAGAAGATGACTCCGCACGTGCTCGCAGGGTCGACCGGCTCGCACAGGAGCGCGCCGACGATGACGTCGGAGCCGCGCGGCTCGTTGACGATCGCCCGCCGCCACGCGTCGTGCTCCTGCGCGAAGCGCGCGCGGCGCCGCGCCATGTCGCCCCGGCCGAGATCGGGCGCGCCGCTGATCACGACGCGCGTGGGCTCGCCTCCGGTGTGGGAGTCGACGACGCGGATGGGACCGTTCGGGGGCGCTGGCATGGGACGGCGGCGGCCGGCGGGGCGGGATTCGATTATAGTCGACGCATGCTCGGAACGCGGCTTGCGTTGGCCCTGTTCGCGCTGGCGGCGCTCGCGGCGCACGCCGGCGCGGCCGATCCGGCCAAGACGCTGCGCGTCGCCCTGACCAGCGCCGAGATGAGTTTCGATCCGCAATTCTCGGCCGACGCGGGCACGGACGGCATCATCGACCACATCTACGAGTCGATGCTGGACTACGACTACCTCGTCCGGCCCGTGAAGCTCGTGCCGCGGACGCTCGAAGCGATGCCGACGGTAACCGACGGCGGCGCGACGTTCGTCTTCAGGTTCAGGCATGGAATCTACTTCACGCCCGATCCGGCGTTCAAGGGCAAGCCGCGCGAGCTCACCGCCGCCGACCAGGCGTACGCGCTGAAGCGCCTGCTCGATCCCGCCGTGAAGAGCCCGTGGCTGTGGCTCGTCGAGGGGAAGATCGTCGGCGCGGATGCCGTGCGCGAGCGGGCGCTCGAGAGCGGCAGGTTCGACTACGCCGCGCCGATCGCCGGGCTCGAGGTCGTCGATCGCTACACGCTGCGCATCCGCCTCCGGGAGCCCGACCTGCGCTTCCTCTACGCGTTCGCGATTCCGAACACCGCCGCCGTCGCGCGCGAGGTGGTCGAGGCGTACGGGCTCGACTTCGGCGCGCATCCGGTCGGCACGGGCCCGTACATGCTCGGCGAGTACAGGCGCAGCGCGAAGATCGAGCTGATCGCGAATCCCGGCTACCGCGAGACCACCTACGTGCCGGCGGGGCCGGTGCCGCCGGATTCGAAGGCGATCGTTGCGGCGCTTGCAGGAAAGAAGTTGCCGCTCGTGGGCCGCATCGAGATCACGGTCATCGAGGAGGGCCAGGCCGTGTGGCTCGCCTTCCTGAACCGCGAGCTCGACCTGCTCGGCGGCATCCCGGCAGATTTCGTCGACGAGGCGCTCGCCCATGGCAAGCTTCGTCCGGCGCTCGCCGCGAAGGGCATTCGGCACGAGGAGCTCCTGCGGCCCAACACGCGCTGGACCTATTTCAACATGGAAGATCCGATGGTCGGCGGCTACGCGCCCGAGAAGATCGCGCTCCGCCGCGCGATCGGCATGGGCTACGACGTCGCCGAGTTCATCCGCGTGATCCTCAAAGGGCGCGGCGTTCCGGCAAGCGGGCCGCTGCCGCCGGGCGTCGTCGGCTACGACCCGGAGCTCAAGACCAACGCGCAGCTCTACGATCCGGCGGCGGCGCGCGCGCTCCTCGATCGGTTCGGCTACAAGGACCGCGACGGCGATGGCTACCGCGAGATGCCCGACGGAAAGCCGCTCGTGCTCGAGCGCTGGTCGTCGCCGCGCTCGATCGACCGGCTCGAGGACGAGCAGTGGAAGAAGAACATGGACGCGATCGGCCTGAAGATCGTGTTCCGCAAGGACCGGATCCAGGAGCTCCGCAAGATGGCGCGGCAGGGCAAGCTGCCGATGCGCACCGACGGCTGGAACGCCGACTATCCGGACGCCGAGAATTTCATGCAGCTCCTCTACGGCCCGAGCGTGGGCCAGGAGAACCACGCGCGGTTCAGCCTGCCGGAATTCGACCGGCTCTACGAGGCCGCTCGCCGGCTGCCCGATTCACCCGAGCGTACGGCACTCTTCGACAAGATGACGGAGCTCGTCCTCGCTTACGCGCCGTGGCGGCTGATGGAGCACCGGATCGAGGATCACCTCACGCAGCCGTGGGTGCGGAACTACAAGCCGCACCCGGTGCGGTCGTTCGTATGGAAGTACGTTCGACATCGACGAGGCCGCCCGGGCCATGCCATCGTCTGCCCGCTAGAACGGCAGCCCGACGTAATTCTCGGCGAGCGAGACGAGCGCCTTCGCCGACGAGAAGAGATAGGCGATCTCCGTGTCCTGCAGGCGATGGTCATAAGCGCTGCGGTCGGGAAACCGATGCAGCAGCATCGTCATCCACCAGGAGAAGCGCTGCCCCTTCCACACACGTGCCAGAGCACGCCTCGAGTAGTCTTCGAGACCGGTGTCGTCACGCCTCGTGTAGTGATCGACCAGCGCGTGATAGAGGTAGTAGACGTCGGAGGCGGCGCTGTTGAGCCCGCGTGCCCCCGTCGGCGGAACGATGTGCGCCGCGTCGCCGGCCAGGAACAGGTTGCCGTGGCGCATCGGCTCGACGACGAACGAGCGCAGCGGCGCGATGCTCTTTTCGATCGAGGGACCGGCAATCATCGCCGCGGAGACGTCCTCCGGCAGCCGGCGCATGAGCTCGTCGAAGAACCGCTCGTCCGACCAGTCATCGAGCGAATCCGTCAACGGCACCTGGATGTAATAGCGGCTCAGTGTGGGCGAGCGCAGTGAGCAAAGCGCGAACCCGCGCTCGTGTCTCGCGTAGATCAGTTCCGGCGACACCGGCTTGGTGCGCGTGAGCACGCCCAGCCATCCGAACGGGTAGACGCGCTCGAACTCGCTGATCTTGTCTTTGGGAATCGATTGGCGGCTCACCCCGTGAAAGCCGTCGCAACCGATGATGTAGTCGCAATCGACGCGGACCGAATCGCCGGCGTGCCGATACGTGAGATACGGCCGCGCGGTGTCGACGTCGTGCGGCTTCACGTCGTCGGCATCGTGAATCACGATTCCGCCGAGGCGGTCACGGCCCTCGTAGAGGTCGCGCGTGAGCTCGGTCTGCCCGTAGACGATCACCGTGTTGCCGCCGGTCAGCCCCTTCAGGTCGACGCGCTCCTTGATTCCGTCGTGGGCGATGTAGAATCCTTCGTGGATCTGCCCCTCGCGGTCCATGCGCTCGGCGACCTGCGCCTCGCGCATCAGCGCCGCGAACCCGTGCTCCAGCACGCCGGCGCGGATGCGTCCGAGCACGTAGTCGCGGCTGTGCTTCTCCAGGACGACCGTCTCGATGCCCCGCAGGTGGAGGAGCTGCGACAGCAGGAGGCCGGAGGGCCCGCCCCCGATGATTCCCACCTGAGCTTTCATGGCGGCGCTTGCCGGGAGGCTGCCGTCCGCACGACGCCCCCTATAGCTGCTTGCCGGGGTCCCTCACGTTGTCGATCTTGTCGAACTCGATGTTCCACAGCTCGCCGTCTCGCTTCTCGACGCGCCGGACATAGATCGTCTGCACGATGTCGCGCGTCTGCGGATCGATGGAGATCGGCCCCCGCGGGCTCTGCGTCTTCCAGCCCTTTACGATCTCCATCGCCTTGTCCGCGTCGATCTTGCCGTTGAGCTTGGCGACGATGTCGTAGATGAGCGCCATGCCGTCGAAGGCCCCCACCGTCATGAAATTGGCGCGACCCGCATCCGGCGCCACCTGCTTGTAGGCTTGCAGGAACGCCTTGTTCTCAGGCGAGTCGTGCGCGGCCGAATAGTGGAACGTTGTGACCATGCCCAGCGCTGCGTCTCCCATCGCGTTCAGCACGTGGTCGTCGGTAACGTCGCCCGTCGCGATGGCCTTGATTCCCGCCTGCGCCAGGCCCCGCTCCGTGTAGGCCTTCATCACGCTGATGCTCTGCTGGCCGGCGGGCACGAAGATGAAGACCGCGTCCGGCTTGGCATCCTTCACGCGCTGGATGAACGGAGCGAAATCGGGGTTCTGCAGCGGCGTCCGGATCGACTCGACGACCTGTCCGCCGGCCGCGGTGAAGGTCTTCTTGAAGGCGGCCTCCGCATCGTTGCCGGGGCCGTAGTCCGCCACCAGCGTGATCACCTTCCTGATGCCGTTTTTCGCCGCCCAGGTGCCGAGCGGCGCGCTGATCTGCGGCAGCGTCATCGACGTCCGCGTGATGTAGGGCGATTTCGTCGTGATGATCGAGGTTGCCGCATTGAAGATGACCATGGGCTTCTTGGCCTGGGTGGCGACATCCGCGACTGCGAGCGCCTCCGGCGTGAGCCCGAACCCCGCGAGGAAATCGACGTTCTCCTGAACGACGAGCTCCTGCGCGAGGCGCTTGGCGACATCCGGCGACGGGCCCCCCGTGTCCTTGAAGATAAGCTGGACCTTGCGACCTGCGACCGTGTCACCGTGGAGCTTCTGGAACGCCTTGACCCCCGCCTCGAACTGCTTGCCGTAGTCGGCGAAGGGACCGGTGAAGGGGGCGATGACGCCCACCTTGATGGGCTCCTGCGCGAACGCCGGCAAGGCGACGAGAACGCAGGCGAATATCAGTCGCGGCCAGCCTTGTTCATGAACGCCTCTTGTCGGGTGTGGAAGGCAGGCGAATCGTCGACCGGTGTCCGCCGCCAGCCCGTCGCCCGTCCGTCGTTGTCTGCCGCGACACCGTTGCCATTCTGTCACGTCTTGCAAGCGAAATTGGACGCTTCGTTGGTACTGCCCTGGCCCTTCCACCGCGCATGCTCCGGGTAGGGCACAGCGGCCGCGTCTGCACTGTCGCCGCCGCCCAGCGTCTTCGACGCGAAGATCGTGTCCGGCGCCTTCGCCATGCTCGACCCAGTTGACCACCGCGTCGAAGAGCGCCCTGCGGCTGCGGGCCGCTGCCGCCGCCGCAATGGCCGACGCCGGGCGCCATGAACAGGCGCGCGAACTTCCTGGTGCGCTTGTAGCCTCCGCTCAGTTATGCGCGACGGTGTTGTAGTAGTCGATGGACCCTCCCGGCACGATCAGCTGATCGGCGAAGCCGTGCCACATGAGAACCTTCCCGCCTAGAAGTGCGGAATGGCGAACAGGTTCGGGTTGTCCGAGGCCATGATGGGGCCGACGCGCTGGCACGTTGTCCCTGAAGAATTGCAGGTAGTTGTCGTAGGTCAGCACCGCCGGATTCCAGGTCGGATCGAAGTAGACCCAATACTGCGCCTGCTCGGTGGTGGCAATGAACGGGATCGCGCCGCCCAGCGCCGAGAGATCGGTGCCGCGCTCGTTCGGATACCAAAGGCGCTTGTCACCCTTGCCGATAAGGAGCCGCGTTGCGAAATCCGGCACGTTGCACGAGGCCCCCGGCCCTTCGAGCAGCTGACCGGCCCCTTCCACATGTGGTCGATCGCGAGCGCTTCGGCAGGCGTGAGGCAGGTAGCGTCGCCGGCGTGCAGCTCGCCTTCGTGATCGTCTTGTCAGCCTGAGCGCTGTAGTCGCAGTATGCGCGGATCCGTGAGCACGCCGTCGACGACGCCATCCTGCGTGTCGCAAGCCGCGACCGCCCTGCCCGTCGCGAGGTTTTCTTTCGCCACGAGGTTCGTGCCGCCGCCGATCGGCCCGCCGATTGTCGATTTGCTGGACGAGCCAGTACCAGGCCTGCGCCGCCTGGAAGCGGTCCCAGTGGATCGCAGGCGCGCCGGCGAGAATGCCATCGTAGTCGCCGGGATAGTCCTGCGCCATCCGCAAGCCCTGCCGGCCTCCGGTCGAGCAGCCGTTCCAGTACGCATAGGCCGGTTCTTGCCGTAGAACGCCTTGACCAGCTGCTTGCCGATCACCGCCATCATGTGCTCGGAGCGGGAAGCGAAGTCGATCTGCAGCTGGAATGTTCGGCTTGCCCGGATTGGCCGCGTTGTTCCCCGCGCAGTTGTTGACGCAGCCGAAGCTGCCGTCGAGGAAGCTCAGGAATGGCGGAAACCGGGGAGGACCGCCGGCGTGTCCCGTGTCCGTCGTTGCTCCCGGCATAGCCGTCAACGCAGCGCGCCCGTCGGCACGGTGAGATTTGCGGTGCCCGCGTAAACGCCTCCGCCGAGCGATTGCCACCGCCCGTTCCACTTGCCTCCGGTCGGCAGTCCGACCCAGATGTGGATCGCCTGCGGGACCGTCACCTTGACCAGGCAGTACGGTCATGCCGCTCGGGTCGCTGCTCGGCGGTGCCCGTCGACACTTCGTCGATCGTCACCCCGGGAACGTCCGCCTTCAGCGTCGCGGACCCGATGCCGGCAGCGTCGCAGGTCGTGACGGGCATCTGCGCTTGGGCAAGACCGACGGCGAACGCGGAGATCGCCGCCACCGAACAGCAGGTGCGCAGCGCGGAAATTGACGCTGGGCCAAGATTCGTCGTCACGATATCCCTCCTCCTCGCAAGGATGCGCGAAGAGAACGCGCAGTCGCACGGTCTCCGCTTCATCGAAGAGCGTGACACTAGCCAAAGAGCCCTGTATCTTCAATCGCGTTTCAACGATATCGATTATCGTTCTCATTGATAGATGAAGACCATGCCGCGAACGTTCGATTTCAATCTCCTGCCGGTGCTCGTGACGATCTACGACCACAGAAGCGTCAGCGCCGCTGCCCAACATCTCACTCTGAGTCAGTCGGCCGTCAGCACAACGCTGGCCAAGCTTCGCCAGCAATACGGGGATCCTCTGTTCCACCGCGCGGGTCACGGCATGGAGCCGACCGCGCGGATGCACCGATTGATCGGCCCGCTCCGCGAGGCGATCGCGCGCGTCGACGCAACGTTTGCGTCCGAGCCCGTCTTCAACCCGAGTACCACGGAGCGCACGTTCACGTTCGCGATGTCGGACCTGGGCGAGATGGTCTTCATGCCCAAGATCCTCCGCCGCATCCGGCAACTCGCGCCGCGCGCGGCGGTGCGTTCGGTGGCGGCCAGCCCGGCGCAGATCGAGCGCGGGCTGGAAACGGGGGAGATCGACCTGGCGGTCGGCTACTTTCCCGACCTCCGGGAAAAGTCATTCCTGGAGCGGCACCTCTTCTTCCACCACTTCGTCTGCCTGCTGCGAGCGGACCACCCAATCAAGGCAGCCACGCTGACGCTATCGCAGTTCCTGACTCTGGAGCATGCGGTGGTCTACGGCGCCGGTCGCTCGTACGAGATATTCGAGCGCTTCCTCCGTGCGAAGAAGATCCACCGGCGCGTGGTGTTGCAGACGCCGCACTTCATGAGCGTCCCGCCGATCATTGCGCAGTCGGACCTCATCGTGACCGTGCCGCATGCCGTCGGCATGTTCGTGCAGAGCGCGCACATGAACATCCGGATCGCGCAGCCGCCGATGCGGACCCCGAAGATCGACCTCAAGCAGCACTGGCATCGGAACTTCCAGCGCGACCCGAAGAACAAGTGGGTCCGGGAGGTCGTGGCGGGCCTGTTCACCGACGAGTCGGACGAATGGCGGGCGTCTTTCTAGCCGTCGACGTCCTTGACGCGGTCGCAGCTCAGCCGTGCAGCGACTCGTACTTCGCCATCAGCTGCTCCGGCGTCTCCGCGAAGTCCGGGTTCGGCACGATGCAGTCGGCCGGGCAGACGAGCTTGCACTGCGGCTCGTCCTCGGCGCCGACGCACTCGGTGCAGCGCAGCGGGTCGATCACGTACATCGGATCGCCGACGGCGATCGCCTCGTTGGGACACACCGGCTTGCAGGCGTCGCAGGCGGTGCAGTTGTCGTTGATGAGCAGTGCCATGGCAATCTCCTCGCGGTTCAGGCGGCCGCGCGCTCCTGCAATTCGCGCAGTTTGCCGTGCCGGAACGCGCCCCACAAGGCCGCTCCGATCGCGCCGGCGTAGATCGAGTCGGGGTGCGAGACCGCGGTCACGTTGACCTTCTCGTTGACCATTTCCTCCTGGATCGCGGCGAGCAGCCCGGTGTCGAGCGCGAGGCCGCCGGTCAGGAGCGCCGTCCCCTCCTTGATGCCCGTGACCTTGAGCAGCTTGACGATGCGCGAGGCCATCGACAGGTGGATGCCCTTCAGGATGTCCGGCGTAGCGATGCCGCGCGAGACCATGTTGATCACGTCGGTCTCGGCCAGCACCGCGCAGATCGAGCTCACCTTCTCGGGATTCTGCGACGTTGTCGACAGGGGTCCGATCTCCTCCACCGCGACGCCCAGGTAGCGCGCGATGTTCTCGAGGAACTGGCCCGACCCCGATGCGCACTGGCTCGTCATCTTGTAGGAGAGCACCTTGCCGCGCTCGTCCACGTAGATCGCTCGGCCGTTGAGCGCGCCGATGTCGACCACGGCCCGCGCCTCCGGCGCGAGGAACACACCGCCACGCGCGTGCGTCGTCATCGAGTAGAAGTGGCCGGTCGCGAACTTGACGTTCTCACCCTCGCCGGTCGTCGCGATGTAGTCGACCTCGGCCGGCTTGATCTTCGCGTCCTCGAGCACGCCGAGGTAGCCTTCTTCCGCGAGCGTCATCGGGTCGCGGCGGCGGATGCGCTCGCAGCGCTTGGCAAGCCACTCCTGTTGGCCGCCGCCCGTCCGGAACAGCGTGGACTTGACGGCCCCCGAGCCGATGTCGATGCCGATGGTGATGGTCATACCCGTGCCTCGATGGACTTCCCTTCCTCGACCACCGCACGCCAGGCGAAGGTCGCGCCGCCGAGCGCCCCGGTGTAGATCGAGTCGGGATTGATGTTGAGCGTGAGATCGCCGTAGTTCTCCCTGACGAGCGTGTGGAGCGCCTTTACCGCGGCCTCGTTCTTGGCCACGCCCCCGGTGAACGTGAACTCGTTGCGGATTCCGCCGGAGCGCGCGAGGATCGACATCGCGCGCAGGATGATCGCGCGGTGCAATCCCGCCATGATGTCCTCGCGCTTGTCGCCGAGCGACAACCGGTCGCGCAATTCGGCGCCGGCAAACACCGTGCACGTCGAGTTGATGCGGATCGTCTTGGTCGACTTCATCGCCATCGGGCCCAGCTCGTGCAGCCCCATGTTCATCTCGTCGGCGATGTAGCCGAGGTAGCGCCCGCAGCCGGCCGCGCAGCGGTCGTTCATCTGGAAGCTCTCGACGATGCCGTTCGGATCGACCTGGATCGCCTTCGTATCCTGCCCGCCGATGTCGAGCACGGTGGCCGTGTTCGGGTACATCACGTGAGCGCCCAGGCCGTGGCACAGGATCTCCGAGCGAACGTGCTCCTTCGAGAACGGCAGCCGCGCGCGGCCATACCCGGTCCCGACGATGTAGGTCTCCTCCATCGGAAGATCGAGAATGCCCTTGATCGGCGCCTCGACGGCGGACCGGCGGCCGGCGGTGTCGGGCTGCGCGGCGAACGTGCGCTCCAGCGCAGCGAGCAGGTGCCGCTTGATCGAATCGCCATAGACGCGGTTCTCGACTTCGATGATCGAGCGATCGAAAATGTTGAGCAGAAAGTCGTAGCGGATCGCGGCCTCCTTCGCGACCGCTTCACCGGTCGCGAGATACTGGCTCCCGGCGATGTCGCGGAAGAAGTCGCTCTTGCGCTTGGCGCCGGGGGCGAACAGCGTCGGCGCCTCGGTGGCGAGACGCCTGAACACCTCGGCCAATGCTTCACCCACGGCCTTCGTGCTGTCGCCGAACTTGGCGGTCGCCAGGTTTCGCTGGCACGTCGATTCGAGATCGGCCAGCTGCTCGAGATACTGCTCGGAGCGGAAATCGCGCTCGAGCTGCCCCAGGAAGCCGTCGAGCGCTCCGTTGAGCGCCCCGGTCTCGGAGAGCGCCTGCCGAAACAGGTAGAAGCGGCCGTTGACGAGCGCCTCCTGCTTGGCGATCGCCGCCGCCGTGTCGTAGTTCGAGCGCGAGTTCGTGATGCCACGTCCGAGCACGTTCTGGTTTTCGTCGATGACGACCGCCTTGGTCGTCGTGGAGCCGAGATCGATGCCGATGAAGCAACGCATGACGGGCCTCTCAGTGCCCGCACGGCCGCCCGAAGGGCACTGAGCGCCCCCCTCGGGGGGGTAGCGAGCGAAGCGAGCTTGGGGGGTTCTTCATGTCAGTGCCCGCACGGCCGCCCGAAGGGCAACGAGTGCCCCCCTCGGGGGGGTAGCGAGCGAAGCAAGCTTGGGGGGTTGTTCATGTCAGTGCGCGGCCGCGCTCGCCACGCGCTTCGCCTTCACCATCTGGAAATAACTTTCCAGCCGGTTCTTCACGTTGGCCGCCGAGAAGTAGCGCGGGTCGACGAGATCGGTCTCGATGAACGCCGCCGGCTTGCCGGTGCGCTTCTCGACTTCGCGCAGGATCAGGAGCTGGCCCGCCGAGAAGCTGTTGCAGCTCTTGATCGAGTTGATGAGCAGCCCGTCGGCCTGATACTCGTCGATGTACTTGCAGATCATGTCGACGCGCGACGGCAGGTTCAGGTTCGTGTAGCAGCCGAGGCAGTATTCGGCGAGCGATTCGAGCGGACGGTCGGCGTCGTGGCGGAAGCCGAAATCGTAGAGGCCGCCGACCTTGGCGTACGTCGACGCGACGACGACCGCGCCTTCGTCGTAGAACATCTTCCAGAAGTCGCGGAAGCTGGTCCAGTTGGGCGGACCCTCGACGACCAGGCGATAGTTCTCCTGGGTCATCTCGCCTTCGGGCGTCACCGGGCCCCTGCCTTCGCGCACGCGCTGGTCGATCTCCTCGCGGAGCACCCGGTAGTACTGCGTCGCCTCGGGCGTGCCGCGGAACGCGGTGAATATCGGGCCGATGTAGTAGACGGCCCCGAAGTAGCCGTCGATGGGCGACGGCCGGTTCTTGGCCGAATGCAGCACGCGGACGAGATCCTCCTCCGCCTTCTGCGATTCCTTCATGTACTGGCGCAGGCGGTCGATGTCGAACTTGACGCCCGAAACGCGCTCGAGAGTCGGGATCACCGTCTCCTTCAGCTGCTTGACGACGTAATCGCGCATGTTGGGCGCGATCCTGCCTTCGCCCTGATACGGCACGTGCAGCATCACCGTCTCGCAGCCGTACTTGTGCCGGATCAGCTCGAACCATTTCATGAAGGTGAAGCAGCCGGTGTACGACAGCAGCAGGATGTCGGGCCTCGGCAGCGGATCGCCGGTCGGGCCGATCTCGCCGCCCATCATCATTCCCAGGTCGGCTTTCACGTAGGTGCAGACGTCCTCGGACTGGCCGTCGCGCTCGGCGTCCATGATCATCTTGCCGGACTTCTTGCGCAGGCCGTTCTGCAGCGCGTTGGTCTCGGGCAGGCTGCGCGCGAAGTCGAAGCACATCAGGAGCTCGTTCAGGTTGCCCGGAACGAAGGTCGCCGACACCTTGCGGTTGTTGGCGCGCGCGGTCGCGAGCTCCATGTAGTTGCGGTTGATGAGCTCCTTCTGCAGGAGCATCGCGTCTTCCTTCTGCACGTTCTGCGGCTTCTTCGCGCTGGCGGGCATTGCGGCGGTGGCGGTCATGTCACTCTCCTCCGTCATTCCCGCGAACGCGGGAATCCAGTGTCTTCGGTAAAACGCCGCCGTGTCCCTGCCTGCGCGCCGACCACGGCATGAATCGAATCGCTTTCGGCATTGCGCGCATTACGCCGCTGACCAAAGCTTGATCGAGTCGGCGAACGTTCCCGCCTGCTCGCGGATCGGGGCCATCTGCCCCGTGTTCTCCGCGTACTTGAAGGCGGTATAGGGCACCTTGTGCTTCGCGAGCACGTCCTGCAGCATCGGCCGCTCGAGCAGCGCGGGGTCGCAGAACGACGGTGCGGCGAAGATGACGCCCTCGGCGCCCCGGGTCTTGACCTGTTTCAGCAGGAACACGCCCTTTTCCTCGCGCGTGGTCTCGTACTTGGCGGCGGTGGTCGCCGAGCGGTGGAGAAACGCCTTCGATAGCTCCTCCAGCGGGTTGCCGTCGGCGGGGACGTCGTCCAGGAGCCAGCGCGTCACCAGCATGAAGTCGTCGTCGACGATGTAGCAGCCCGCCATCTCGATCGACTTGATGAGTCCGAGGGGCGGCTGCTCGCAGAACGCGCCGGTCAGCACGACGCGGGCATTGTCGCGCTTCGGCCGCGGCAGCGCGTCAGCGGCCGCGATGTATTCGCGGACGAGCGTTGTGTGTTCCTCCGGCGGCAGCACCATGCCGGCGCGCAGCACCAGGTAGACCTCGGACGTCGGCGCCTGCCACGGCTTCTCCGCGCGGTACGCATACAAGTCGCGGATCGCGGCGCGGTTCTCGTTGAAGACGCGAATCGACGCGTTCAGCTCGGCGTCGGTGACCGGCTTGCCGCGCAACTTGCCGAGGTCCTCGCGCAGGATCTCGAGCTCGCTGATGTAGAACGCGCCGCCGATCGAATCGATGTAGTTCTGCGGCACGTCGAAATACTTGACGTACTTGTCCTTGAACAGCATCTGCCACATCCCGGACAGGTTGCGGATCACGTCGCAGATCGACGGGAACAGCACGCCGTCGAGGCAGTCGAGCCGTCCGGTCAGCCCGAGCTCGATCGTCGAGCGCGGAATCCGGCAGATGTAGCTCTGATAGTAGGCATCGCCCTGGATCACCTCGATCTGGTCGCCGCCGCCGAGGATGCCGACGGAAAGCATGCCCGCGGCGTGGATCAGCTCGCGCGGCACGTAGACGGGCAGATAGCCGATCGCCTTGCGCCCGGGCGCTGCGGCCTTCCATTGCTTGACGGCATTGAAATCGAGATCCTCGAACAGCGCCTGGCAGCGTTCGACGATCCTAACGACAGCAGGAGTCTCGGGCATCAGCGATGCTCCCAGTTCGGTTTGCGCTTCGCGAGGAACGCGAGCAGGCCTTCGTTCGCATCGCGCGTGGACATGAGGCGGTCGAGATACAGACGCTCGACTTCCGCCAGGCGATGACGGACGTCGCGGATCATAGCGCCGCGTGCCGCTGCGATGGCCGATGCAAGCGATGCGGCGCTCTTGCCGGCGAGGTGCTGGTCGAAGTAAGCGAGCGCTGCCGCTTCCGGGTCGTCGAACACTGTCTGCACGAGCCCGATGTCTTTCGCTTCGGCGGCACCGAGCGAGCGGCCCGAGAAGAGCAGGTCCTCGGCCGCAGCCTGGTTCACCCGGTACGGCAGCAGCACCGACGCTGCCGGCGCGAACACGCCGAGCTTCAACTCCGGCTGGCCGAACTGCGCATCGGGCGCCGCGAAGATCGCGCTGCCGGCGAGCGCCAGTTCCAACCCACCTCCCAGGCACTGCCCGCGGACGACGACGAGAATCGGCGCCGGGAACTCGATCATCGCGACGATCAGCGCGTGGAGCGACGAGAGCATCGCCGCGCAGCGGTCGGGCAGGTGTTCCTCGACGCTGGCGCCGAAGCTGAAGTGCGGTCCTTCCGCGTCGAGCACGACCCCGCGCAGACCGTTCCTGCCCCCATAGGCCACGAACGCGCCGTGCAAGGCCGCGATCATCGCGGCATCGACGAGGTTCGCTTTCGGCCGGGCGAGCGTGAGGCGCAAGAGCGCGCCGTCGCGCTCGAGCCGGTCCTTGAGCGGAGATTCGGCGGTCACGGCGCCTTGCGCCTGTTCCGGGGCTGGATCGAGTCGTGCAGCGGCCCGACCCAGCTCTCCCCGGCCGCGAGCTTCTGCCGGAGGAGCACGAAGTCGACCTCGCGATCGTCCTTGCCGCCCTCGTTGAACGCGGTGAAGCCGGCGCGGGCTTCGGTCATCATGTTGAGCGCGAGCCACGCGCGCGAGTTCTCCTTGTTGCGGTTCCAGGCGTCGAGCTTCGGCTTGCGTAGCTCCTCGAGCGTCTTCGTCGTGCAATCGGGGAACGTCAGCAGCATCTTCGCGCAGAGCTCGTCGACCTTCGCGTCGAGCGCGGAGAGGTCGACGCTGCCGCGTGCGAGGAGCGCCTTGCCCTCCTTCAGCGCGTCGCCGGTCTTGGGCTCGCCGAACACGAAGCGGCCGAACTCGTCGGTCATCCGCTGCGTCTCGACCAGCGGATTGGCGACGTAACGGCCGTCGACCTTGAGTCCCGGCACGAGCTCCGAGAGCACGCCCATCCAGTACGCCTTGTGGGCGGAGAACGGCTCGCACAGCACGCATGCGGCCATCGACCGCTCGGCGCCCGCGATCACCGGCAGGAAATCGGTCGCGCCGCCGATCGGCGCGGAGCCGTGCTTGGGGCCTGCCTGGCCGAAGCGCGCGAGGTCCTGCGCGACGGAGAAGTCGCACGCCATCCCGATCTCCTGGCCGCCGCCGATCCGCATCCCGTTCACGCGGCAGATGACCGGCTTGTCGCAGGCGAGGATCGCCGAGACCATGTCGTTGAAGAGGCGCATGTACTGCCGGTATTCCTGCGGCTGCCCCGCGTAGTACTCGGCGTACTCCTTCGTGTTGCCGCCGGTGCAGAACGCCTTGTCGCCGGCCCCCGTGAACACGACGCAGTTCACGTCGCGCGCGTTCGACGCGGCACGGAACGCGAGGATGACGCCCTTGACCATGTCGGTCGTGTACGAGTTGAACTGCGTCGGGTTGTCGAGCGTGATCCATGCGTTGTAGAGGCCTTCGGCGACGGTGCCGTCGGGAAGCTTCGCGGGCCGCTTCTCGTAGCGGATGCCCGGCTTCGCGATGTCGTCGACGAGGTCGTGACCCTTGAATTCGCGGCGGGCGGTGAGGGAATCGGGCGCGTTCATGTCTGTCTCCGTCAATGCTGCGGCGTCAGGACCACGCGGCGCTTGATGTCGCGGTGGTGGACAGCCTCGAAGATCCGGTTGATGTCGTCGAGCGGATGCGCTTCGACGAACGGCTTGATCGCGACCTTGCCGTCGAGCACGAGGTCGAGCGCGGCGGGGTAGTACTCGGGCGGGCAGCCCCAGTTGCCGATCGCGCGGGCGTCGAACGCCATCAGGTTCGAAAGCCGGACCTCGACCTTGTCCATCGTGAAGCCGACGACCGACAGCGTGGCGCCGTGAACGAGCAATCCATATGCGGTCAGCTGCCCCGTCGCGGTGCCCGAGCATTCGAAGATGAACCACTCGGTCGACGGCAGCCCGTTCTGCTTCGCGAAGTTGCCGATCGCCGCCTTCATCGCCTTGCCGTCGAGTGCCCGGGCGTCGAGCGTGAGCGCCGCGCCGTGATGCGAGATCGACTCGAGCTTGTCCTCGTCGACGTCGATCGCGACGACCGTGGCGCCGAACGCACGCGCGACCTGGACGCAGTAGCCGCCGACGCCGCCCGCGCCGACGACGATGGCGAGACTGCCGGGTGCCACGCCCGCGCGGCGCACCGCCTGGTAGGGCGTCGTGAGCGCATCGGCGACGATCGAGACGTCGGCGAGCGCGAGGCCGGCTTTCGCGAGCCGTCTCTCGTCGACTTCGCAGAGTCCGCGAGCGGGAACGACGATGTGCGACGCGAAGCCGCCCTGGATGTCGTTGCCGGGCATCTTCTGGCGGCGGCAGATCGGCGCAAGACCCCGCTGGCAGAGGTCGCATTCGCCGCAGGGCAGCACGGCGGGCACGATGACCGCCTTGCCCTTCCATCCTTCGGCACCCGCGCCGGTCGCCACGACCCGGCCGCTGATCTCGTGGCCGAGGGCGAGGGGCAGCGGGTGGTTCGTCCGCACGCCGTCGTAGTAGTAGCCGAGGTCGGTGTGGCAGACGCCGCACCCGGCGATCGCCACGACGACTTCGCCAGGCCCCGGCTCGGCGGTGAAGGCGGCGCGCTCGAGCGGCGCCTTGACGCCGGTCATCAGCCAGCGGCGGGCTTCGATGCTCATCGCGAGGTCTCCTCGAGTATTGCCGAACCGGCGGGGCCCGCCGGGTGGACGAGCGGCCTTTCCGCTATTGTGGTATTACAGTACCATAATACCGGTTTCGTGCAAAATCATCTTGCGGCGGCGCGATCGCCGACGCTTTGATCTGCGTCAACTGCGGTGGCGCGCGAAGCCGGTTTACTGCGCGAATCGAACGAAGGAGATAGAGGTGCGAGCCACCCCACACACGGCGCCGCGCGCGTCCGTCGCCGCGGCCGCGGCCAGGTCATCCGCGAGCCTTTCGATGGCGCTCGCGGGGAGCGGCGGCAGCGGCGTGATGACCGCCGGCACGCTCCTGCTCGATGCGGCGGCGCGCGCCGGCCTCTACGGACTCATGGTCCGCACGAGCGGCCCGCAGATCCGCGGCGGCGAGGCCGCCGCACTCGTGCGGATCGGTCACGCCCCGATCGCGACGCTCGACGACGCGTTCGACGTGCTGCTCGCGATCGACTGGCAGAACGTCCACCGCTTCGCCGACGAGATACCCCTCGGCGCCCACAGCGTGATCGTGGGCGACCCCGACGAAGGTGAGCTGCCCGACGTGTTCCGGGCGGGCGGCGCGCGTTACGTCACGCGGCCGCTCAAGAAGACCGCGAAAGGCATTCCCGGAAGCTGGACGAACATGGTCGCGCTCGGGGTCGCCGGGACGCTGGCGGGCATTCCCGCCGCGGCCCTCGAGGCCGCGGTGCGGGCGTCGTGGAAGCGCGCCGAGGACGCGCTCCGCGCGAACCTTGCCGCGCTCGCGGCCGGCATCGCAGCCGCGGCAGGCATCGACGGCGTGCGCGCGCTTCCCCCCGTGACCGGCACTCTGCGCAAGCGCTGGCAGATCAGCGGCAACGAGGCCGCGGGCTTCGGCGCGATCCGCGGCGGCGTGCGCTTCGTCGCGGCGTATCCGATCACGCCCGCGACCGAGCTGCTCGAGTGGATGGCCCCCGCGTTGACCAAGGTCGGCGGGACGCTCCTGCAGGCGGAAGACGAGCTCGCTTCGGTCAACATGATCATCGGCGCCTCCTACGGCGGCGTCCCGTCGCTCACCGCAACGGCGGGGCCCGGCCTCGCGCTGATGACGGAGGGCATCGGGCTCGCCGTCAGCGCGGAGATCCCGATCGTCGTCGTCGACGTGATGCGCGGCGGCCCATCGACCGGCATTCCGGCGAAGAGCGAACAGAGCGATCTCTCGTTCGCGGTCGCGGGGCTGCACGGCGACGCGCCGCGCCTCGTGCTCGCGCCGACGTCGATCTCCGACTGCCTCGCGACGACGCAATGGGCGGTGACGCTGGCCGAGACGCTGCAGGCTCCGGCGATCGTGCTCTCGGACCAGTTCATGGGCCAGTCGCGCGCGATCGTCGACCGGCCGGCCGACGTCGCGTTCCCCGGCAGGCGGCTCATCGCCGAGGCGAACACGCCGGACTACAAGCGCTATGCGAACACGCCGTCGGGCATCTCGCCGATGGCCGTTCCCGGAACGCCCGGCGTCGTCTATACGGCCGACGGCCTCGAGCACACCGAAGGCGGCATTCCGAGCAGCGGCGCGCGTGACCATGCGCTGCAGCTCGACAAGCGCGACCGGAAGCTCGCGCGGCACGACTACGGAAGCTCGTGGGCCGACGTCGAGGGCGAAGGCGAGCTCGCGGTGATCACGTTCGGCTCGGTCACGGCCGCGGTGCGCGAGGCGGTCGCGCGCGCCGCCGCGCAAGGCGTGAAGGCGCGGCTGATCGCGATCCGGTTGCTGGCCCCGGCGCGCCCGGAGGCGATGGCAGCCGCGCTCAAGGGCGTCTCGCGCATCCTCGTCGTCGAGCAGAACCACGGCGGGCAGCTGTTGCGCTACCTGCGCTCCGTCTACGACTTGCCCGGCACCGCGGACGGCTATCACCGGCCGGGACCGCTGCCGCTGCGTCCGGGCGAGGTGACGAAGGCGATCGTGAGGTGGGCCCGGCCAGAGGAGATCGCCGCGTGAACGACCTCGCCCCTCCCCCGCCGCTGACCGCCGCGGCGTACAAGTCGAGCTACAAGCCGATCTGGTGTCCCGGCTGCGGCGACTACTCGGTGCTGTCGTCGCTCACGAAAGCCCTGGCGAAGATCGGCACGCCGCCCGAGCGCGTTGCGGTCGTCTCGGGCATCGGCTGCTCGTCGCGCATCCCCGCCTACACGACGTGCTACGGCTTCCATGGCGTGCACGGCCGCGCGCTCGCGGCGGCGACCGGGCTCAAGGTCGCGCGTCCCGACCTGACGGTGATCGTCACCGGCGGCGACGGCGACGGCTACTCGATCGGCGGCAACCATTTCCTGCACGCGTGCCGGCGCAACGTCGACATGACGTACATCGTGATGGACAACCACGTGTACGGGATGACGAAGGGACAGCCGTCGCCGACGACGGAGCCGGACTGGGATTCGAAGCTCTCGCCCGGGGGCACCGGCGTCCGCTCGTTCCACCCGCTCGTCATCGCGCTCGCGTCGGGCGCCAACTTCGTCGCGCGCGCCTTCGCCGGCGACCCGAACGGGACCGCCGAGATCATCGCCCAGGCAATCCGCCATCCCGGCTTCGCCTTCGTCGAGGTGCTCTCGCCGTGCGTCACGTTCCGCCCGGAGCAGCGGGAATGGAAGCAGCTCGCGCATCCGGCGCCGGTCACTGCCACCGACGATCCCGCGCGCGCCGCGCGGCGGATCATGACCGACGACGGCTTCAACATCGGCGTGCTCTACGCGGGCAGCCGTCGTCCCTATCCGGCGGTCGCGGGCACCGCCAAGCGCACCGTCGAAGACCTGGAAGCGGAGTTCGAGACATGACCATCAAGACGGCCGCGAGGACCCGTAGCGTGGCGAAGAAACCGGCGGCGAAGAGGGCGGCGCCGAAGAAATCCGGCGCATCGAAAGCTGCGGCAGCAGGGACGCCCGCCGTTGTCGCGCCACGCACGCTCACCGACTTCATGGCGCAGGCGTGGGAGATGGAGATCGAGGCCGCGCAGCGCTACTCGGACTTCGCCGACGCGATGGAGATGCACAACAACCGCGAGGTCGCCGCGATGTTCCGGACGATGGCGAACTACGAGACCAAGCACGCCGACGAGATCATGGCGACGATGGGCTGGTCCGAAGCGCCGCCGGTCACCGCGCGCGACGGCAGTTGGCCGGGCTACGAGGGACCCGAGACGACGCCCGGCGACGAGGTCCACTACCTGATGCAGCCCTGGCACGCGCTCCGGCTCGCGCTCGCGGCGGAGGAGCGCGCCGAGCGGTTCTTCGCCGAGCTCGCGCGAATCGCGACCAGCAAGGCCGTGCGCGAGGCGGCGCGCGAGCTGCGGGCCGAGGAGCGGGAGCACGTCGCGCTCGTCCGCGCCTGGATGAAGAAGGTGCCGAAGCCCGAGCGGGACTGGGCGCTCGATCCCGACCCACCCCGTTACCTGGACTGATGGACGTCCTGCTGCCCGCGGGCTGGGCGCCGCCGATCGGCTACGCGAACGGCATTGCCGCCGATGCCGGGCGCCTCGTCTTCATCGCCGGCCAGGTCGGATGGGATGCGCAGCAGAAGTTCCACTCCGCCGAGATCGCGCCGCAGTTCGACCAGGCGCTCGCCAACGTCGTCGCCGTGCTGGCCGAAGCCGGCGGCAAGCCGCAGCACATCTGCCGGGTGACCGCCTATTGCTGCGACAAGCCCGGCTACCTCGCTGCGCGGCGCGAGCTCGGCGCGATCTGGCGCAAGCACATGGGTGCCCATTACCCGGCGATGAGCATGATCTTCGTCTCGGACCTGCTCGACAGCCCCGGCAAGATCGAGCTCGAGGCCACCGCCGTGGTGCCGCATGCAGCTTGAGGGCAAGGTGGCGATCGTCACGGGCGCCGCGCAGGGCATCGGCGCCGCGGTCGCGCGCGCGTTCGCCCGCGAAGGGGCGAACGTGGCGGTCGTCGATCTCGCCGCCGATCGCGCGGAAGGCGTGGCGAGCGAGCTCAGGACCGGCGGACCCGACGCGATCGGCGTCGGCTGCAACGTTGCGAAGCGCGCCGACGTCGACGCGATGGCCGAGGCGGTGCACGAGCGCTTCGGCCGCATCGACATCCTCGTCAACAACGCCGGGATCATTCGCCCGGCGATGCTGCACAAGATGACGGCGGCGCAGTGGGACGAGGTGCTGGCCGTCCACCTCACCGGCAGCTTCCACTGCCTGCAGGCGACGGTCCCGGGCATGATCGAACGGCGCTACGGCCGCATCGTGAACGTGACCTCGACCGCGGGCGTGCTGGGAACGATCGGCCAGATCAACTACAGCGCGGCGAAGGCCGGCATCGTCGGCCTCACGATGTCGGCCGCGAAGGAGCTCGCACGGTACGGGATCACGGTGAACGCGATCGCGCCCGGCGCGGCGACGCCGATGACCGAGACGATCCGCACCGACGAGCGCTTCAAGGACAAGTACCTCGACCGCATTCCGTTGGGACGCTGGGCCGAGCCCGACGAGATCGCGCCGGTGTTCGTCTTCTTCGCCTCCGACGCGTCGGCCTACGTCACGGGCCAGGTGCTTGCCGCCGACGGCGGGATGACGATCCGGTGACGGAAGCTGCGTGAGCGGAGCCGCCGCGGCCCGTGGCGCGGCGGCTCCTTGATCCCCGTCAACGCCGGGGCCCGGCGGCCGCCTACGATGAAGATAGCCGCGGCCGCTCCGCGGCTCCTCGCTTCCTTTTCATCGCTGCCCAGCCGAACCGCCATGACGACGCTCTTCGATCCCGTTCGCATCGGCGACATCGACCTCGCCAACCGCATCGTCATGGCGCCGCTCACCCGCAACCGCGCGGCGTCCGGCGAGGTGGCTTCGCGCCTCGCCGTCGAGTATTACCGGCAGCGGGCGAGCGCCGGCCTCATCATCACCGAAGGCTCGCAGGTCTGTCCCGAAGGCCAGGGCTACATCGACACGCCGGGCATCCACAACGCCGAGCAGGTCGCGGCATGGCGCCGCGTGACCGAGGCCGTGCACGCCGAGGGCGGCCGGATCGTCATCCAGCTGTGGCACGTCGGCCGAGTCTCGCACGTCTCGCTCCAGCCGGAGAGCCGGGCACCGGTGTCGTCGACCGCACGCCGCGCCGCGACCAAGACCTTCCTCGCGGGAGGCTTCGCCGAAGTGTCCGCACCGCGCGCACTCGCGACCGCCGAGATTCCGGGTGTGGTCGCGAGCTTCCGCCACGCCGCACGGCGCGCGATGGACGCGGGCTTCGACGGCGTCGAGGTGCACGGCGCGAACGGCTACCTGATCGAGCAGTTCCTGCGCGACAGCATCAACGATCGCGACGACGGCTACGGCGGCCCGATCGAGAACCGCACGCGGTTCCTGTTCGAGGTCATGCGGGCGGTAGCCGCGGAGATCGGCGGCGGCCGCACGGGATTGCGCCTGTCCCCGGTGACGCCGTCCAACGACGCCGGGCCGGACAGCGACCCGCAGGCGCTCTACGAGCAGGCGGTTGCGCGGCTTGCGCCGCTGCAGCTCGCCTTCCTCGAGGTCGTCGAAGGGCAGACGGCCGGCGCGCGCAACTTCGCGCCGTTCGATTACGCCGCACTTTCGGCGAAGTTCGACCGCGCGTGGATCGTCAACAACGGCTACAACCGCGAGATGGCGCTCGAGGCGGTGGCCTCGGGCTACGCCGGCCTCGTCTCCTTCGGGCGCGCGTTCATCGCCAACCCCGACCTCGTGCACCGGCTCCGCGAGGACGCGCCACTCAATGCGCCCGATGCCCGCACGTTCTACGGCGGCGGCGCGAAGGGCTACACCGACTATCCGACGCTCCGCGAGCACGCGCCGGCCTGACCGGGCGGCTTCGGGGCGCCGGCCTCACCCGTCGAGCTCCGGATAGCGGCGGAAGAGGCCGTCGTCGTTGAATGGGATCCGGCGGCGCGACCTGACGTAACGCACGATGCGCGGCCGGGCGAAGACCTCGTCGTGAAGCGCGCGCAGCCGCGGGCACGCGCGAAGCGTCCGGCGGCTCGCGATCGGAAACGCGTAGCGCAGCCCGGCGACGACCTGCGCCATCGAGAGGTCCGCGTACGAGACCTTCCGAGCCGACCATCCACGGCCCGCTCTCCGGGTTGCGCTCCAGCACGCGCTCGAAATAACCGAGGAACTTCGGCAGCCGGTTCGCCACGAAGTCCCTGGCCCGGCGCCGCGCCGCGGGCTTCTGCTGCTCGTAGTAGAGGCTGCCGGCGATCGGATGGTGGGTGTCGTGGATCTCGACCAGGAAGTCGGCGATCGTGAGCTGCAGCTGGTGGGTCCACAACCTGCCCGCGGCGTCGCGTGGCGCGAGATCGAGGCGAGGCCCGAGGTAGAGCAGGATGTTCGCGGTCTGGCCGATCAGGAGCCGTCCGGCCTTGAGGAACGGCGGCGCGAACGGAGGGCGCTCGACGCCTTCGCTTTCCAGAAACCGTTCGATGGCCGGTACGCCACCGCCCTTTGCTTCCGGCACGAGCGCGACATCGACGTAGTCCGCGCCGGCATCCTCCAGCGCGAGCCGCACGTACTCGCCGCGGCCCTGGATGCCAGGCCAGTAGTAGAGCTCGTAGATCATGGATTCGCCTCCGGAATCTTCGCCGTCGGCGCGACGCGCGCCTCGGCCTCCGCCATCATCGCCGTGAACCGCGGGTCGCTGCGGATCGGATCGAGGTCCGAGTCGACCCGCCACCAGTTGAGCTGGGGCGCCGTCGCGGTGGCCATGAGCGGCGCCAGCAGCTCGAGCGCGGCGTCGACTTCCCGCAGCCGGCTCATCGCGCACCCCAGGTTGTAGCGCAAGTTCGGGTTGTCCGGATCGAGGAGCGTCGCACGCGCCGCCCACTCCTTGCCGCGCTCCCGGTCGCCGAGCGTCACGAGCGCCGAGACGCCGAAACCGAGCGCCGTCCCGTGGTCGGGCTCGGCGACGATCACCTTTTCGACGCGTTCGAGCGTCCTGCGGGCAGCGTCTTTCGCGGCGGCGAGGTCGCCCTTCGCGTCGTGACACTGGATGCACATCCCGAGCGCCCAGAAATCCGTCTCGACCACCGCCGCGGCGCGCTCCAGGCACGCGATCGCGTCGTCGTAGCGCCGCATCGCGATGAAACATCGTGCGGCCGCCGCGTTGACCTCGTAGCTCTCGGGGTCGAGGCCCAAGGCGATCGTGTGCTCGGCCACCGCCGCGTCGTACTTGCCGTCGTCGGCGAGAATCCGTCCTTTCGCCGCGTGCGCCTCGGCGAGATCGGGTGCGAGCGATAGTGCACGCTCGGCGGCGGCCCATCCTCGGTCGCCGTCCCGGTTGGCATCCGTCGTCAGCAGCGCGCGGTTGGACTTGCAGATCGCGAGCAGCGCCCACGCCCGCGCATAGCCCGGGTCGATCTCGACGGCGCGTTCGCACAGGCGGACCGTGATGGCGCGATGACGCGTATTGCCGGTGGAGTTGTACTGCCGCGCCATCAGGTAGAGCTTGTACGCCTCGGGATTGTTGGTCGAGCGCTGCTCGATCGCGCGCCGCTCGGCCGGCAGGAGCTGCACCCGGAGCGCCTTCACGATCGCCTCCGCGATCTCGTCCTGCAGCGCGAAGATGTCGTCGAGGTTCCGGTCGTAGCGCTCGGCCCACAGGTGGCTGTCGGTCGCGCCGTCGATCAGCTGCGCCGTGATGCGGACCCGGTTGCCCGCCTTCCGCACGCTGCCTTCGAGCACGTGCGTCACCTTGAGCTGCCGCGCGACCTGGGCCACGTCAACCCGCTTGCCCTTGAACGTGAACGCCGTGTTGCGCGAGGTGACCGACAGCGCCGACACCCGGGACAGGTCGGTGATGATGTCCTCGGTGATCCCGTCGCTGAAGTACTCCTGCTCGGGGTCGCCGCTCATGTTGGCGAACGGGAGCACGCAGACGGACAGGCGCTGGCGCAGAGCGGCAGGCGCGGGCATGGGGGCGGCGACCGCGGCGCGCAGTGCGAAGACGTGGACGGGCCGCTCGATGTTCCTGACCGCGTGCTCGCCCAGATCCTCCAGCTCCGCCGGCACCTTGCCCGCCACCTGGTCGCGCACCGTGCGCGACACCGCGACGCCGCCAGGCTCGGCCAGGGCCTGGAGCCGCGCTGCCACGTTGACGCCGTCACCGTAGATGTCGTCGCCCTCGACGATGACCTCGCCCAGGTTGATGCCGATACGATAGCGGATGGCCGACTCGTCGCTGGCCGCGGCTTCGGTCGCCTGCTGGATCTCGCGCGCGCATTCGACGGCCGCGACCACGCTGCCGAACTCGGCGAGGGTCCCGTCGCCCAGGAGCTTGACGATGCGTCCGCCGTGCGCGGCGACCCGCGGATCGAAGATCGCCTCCCGGTTGGCCTTGAGCCGGCCGAGCGTGCCTGCCTCGTCGCGCTCCATGAGCGCCGAGTAGCCGACGGCGTCGGCCGACAGGATGACAGTCAGCTTGCGTTGCACGGGATCCGCGCTCCGGCCCAGGGGGAGTCTAGCGCACGCCGATTCATTGTAAGCTGTCGCCCCCGACTGCCGCCCGCTCCGATGCGCCTTTTCGTGCTTCTTGCGACGATCGCCGTCGCGTTCGCCGCGGGAGCGGCGGTTGCGGCCGACCCGCCTGCGTTCAGGCTCCCTGACGGAGCCCGGCCGACCCACTACGCGCTTTCGCTGACGGTCGTCCCAGGCGAGCCGAAGGCCGCCGGCGAGATCGCGATCGACGTCGAGCTCGATCGGCCACACAAAATCCTGTGGCTCAATGCCGACTCGGTCGAGGTCAAGCGGGCCACGGCCGGATCCTCCGGAACGCGCGTCGACATCCTTGGAGGATACGAGCAGTTTGTCGGGCTCGCGTTCGAGCCGCCGCTGCCCGCGGGCAGGCATCGCGTGACGCTGACCTTCGAAGCCCTGCAGAGCCGCAACTCGTCGCGTGGAATCTTCACGCTCGAGGACGGCGGCGCGTGGTACACGATGACGCAATTCGAGGCGATCTCCGCGCGCCGCGCCTTTCCCTGCTTCGACGAGCCCGGCTACAAGACGCCCTGGGAGATCACGCTGCGCGTGCCGAACGGCCTCCTCGCGATTGCGAATACCGAGATCGTTGCGCAGGCCAAAGGCGACGACGGCTTTGCCACCGTGCGCTTCGCCGAGACGCGTCCGCTGCCGACCTATCTCGTCGCCTTCGCCGTCGGCCCGTGGGAATTCGTGGATCTCGGGCGCGTGGGCAGCAGTGCCGTGCCGACGCGGATCGTCGTGCCTCGCGGCCGCGCCGCGGACGCGAGGTTCGCGGCGACGGCCTACCCCGAGCTCTATACCCTGCTCGAATCGTGGTTCGGCCTGCCCTACCCGTTCGGCAAGCTCGACCACGCGGCAATCCCGCTGACCGTCGGTTTCGCGATGGAGAACGCCGGCCTGATCACGTACGGCGCGGCCGTGCTGCTCGCCAAACCTGGCGACGACACGCCCCGCTTCCGCCGCGGCGCGGCCAACGTCGGCGCGCACGAAATCGCCCATCAATGGTTCGGCGATCTCGTCACCCCGGCGTGGTGGGACGACATCTGGCTCAACGAGGCGTTCGCAACGTGGATTGCCGAGAAGACCGTCGACAAGTGGAACCCCGATTACGAGCACGGCGCGGCGCGCATCGACGAGCGTGCCAAGGCGATCGACGCGGACACGCTCGAGTCGGCGCGGCAGATCCGCGAGCCGGTGAAATCGCGCGGCGACATCTTCCGCGCGTTCGATGCGATCACCTACGAGAAGGGCGCCACCGTCATCGGCATGTTCGAAGGCTGGCTCGGCGAAGAGCCGTTCCGCCGCGGCGTGCAGCGCTACCTCGACTCGCGGCGGTACGGGTCGGCGACGGCGCAGGACTTGCTCGAAGCGCTTGCGGCGACGAGCGGGCGGCCGGTGACCCCCGCCTTCGACACGTTCCTCAACCAGAACGGCGTCCCCCGGCTCGACGTCCGCCTCCAGTGCGCCGCGGACGGCGCGAAGGTCGAGATCGCCCAGCATCGGCTTGTGCCGCTCGGCTCGACCTCGGCGGAGCCGCGCCGCTGGCAGATTCCGGTGTGCCTGCGCTACGACAAGGCGAGCACGTGCACGCTGTTGACCGAGGCGAGCGCAGCGGTTCCGCTTCAAGGCGCGTGTCCCGCCTTCGTGTTCGCCAACGCCGGCGGCCGCGGGTACTACGTGCCCGATTACGGCGGAGATCTGCTCGCGCGTCTCGCCGCGCATCGCGACGCGCTCTCCGCGGCCGAGTATGCGAGCCTGCTCGACGATTTCCGTCCGCTGCTTCGCGCAGGCGCCGTGTCGGCGACGCAGGCGGCGAAATGGGTGCGCTTGGGCGCGCAGTCGCGCGATCGCCACGTCGTCACCGCGGCGCTTGACCTCGTCGAATTCCTGCGCAACACGGTCGTCGGCGACGACGACCGGCCGCGATATTCGGCCTTCGTGCGTCAGGTGTTCGGGCCGCGTACGCGCGCGCTCGGGTTCGCGCCGAAGCCCGGCGAGAGCGACGACGACCGGCTCGTCCGGCGTGCGCTCCTGCGCGTCGTCGCTCCCGAGGATCCCAGACTCTCGGCAGAGGCCCGCAGGCTCGCGCTCGCCTGGGTCAAGGACCGCCGCGCGATCGACCCCGCGATCCTCGACGTCGTGCTGATCACCGCGGGCCGGACTGCCGACGCGGCGCTGCTCGACGCGCTATACGCCGAAGCGAAGACCACGCGGGACCGTGTGGATCGCCGCACGCTGATGATGGCGCTGTTCAGCGTCGACGATCCGGCGCTCGCGCCGAAGGGGATGGCGATCCTGCTCGACCCGGCGTTCGACAATCGCGAGTCGTGGTCGGCGCTTTGGCGCGCGCGTCCCTGGAACCCGGGACGCCGCGCGACCCACGAATACATCGTCGCGAACTTCGACGCGCTCGCGACGTCGGTCGGGCCCGAATCCCCCGGCAGCTGGCCTGCGTTCGCCGAAGGCCTGTGCTCCGACAAGGACGCGGCGAACGTGGCCGCGTTCTGGACGGCCCGCGTGAAGAACTACGCAGCCGTCGGGCGAGAGCTCAACGAGGCGCTCGACGCGATCCGCGTGTGCACCGCCGTGCGCGCAGGGACGCGGGATGCGGGATTCGATCTGCGGTAGCTTGCGGAGCGAGCTTCCGCGCCGGCGCGTGCTACTGCTGCTTGCTGCCCTTGATGTTGCCGACCACGCCGCCGGCGACGGCGCCGACTGCGGCGCCGGTCCAGCCGCTGCCGCCGGCGATCGCGGCAATGCCGGCTCCCGCCGCGGCGCCGATCGCGGCGCCCGTCACCGTTCCCTGCTGCTGCGGTGTCATCGACGTGCAGGCGATGACGCTCGCCGTCGCCGCGATTGCCGTGACCCATGCCAGTCGTTTCATGAGCATCTCCTCACTTTAAGCCCGGGACGACCATCTCGAACCAGATGGTTTCGATGACCGGGCGCTGCATCCGGTCGGGATGGCCCGCGTACCAGCGATTGAGGCCGTCGCGCACGCTGTCGAGCGTGTAACCGCCTCCCTTGAGGCCCTTCGCAACGCGCGGAATGAAGCTCTGCGCGTCGGCGGCCGGATTGTCCCCGTGATACGCCAACTCGACCTGGATCACGTTGGCGAGGCCGACGAGGTAGGCCTTCTTCACTTCCTCGGACGACTTCATCCAGTGCTCGCCGGTGACGAGCGGGATCTCCTGCGCCTGCGCGACGCCGCAGACCGTCCCGAGTGCGACACACGCCGCCACCGTCGCCGCGCGCCAGTTCAGTCGAATCATTGCGATCTCCAAGAGAAACGATGGAAAGAGAACCATAGCACGCGCGATCGCGCGTGTCAGGAACGAACCCCATGTTGCCGCGACCCCGAAAGGGTCAAGCCGCGACGCTCAAGTCCGGATGCCCCAGCGCGCGGGCTCGCGACACTCGAACAGCTCGATCAGCAGGTCGTCCGGCCCCGCGACCATCACGTAGCGGAATTGCGGAAAGTCGCGAACCGGATTGCGGAAACGGAAGCCGCGCGCCTCCATTCGCTTGATGAGCGCGTCGAGGTCGTCGGTCTCGATCCCGAGATGATGGAACGCGCCGCCACGCGCGCCGCGTGGCGGCTGATCGTAGATCTGGACGAAAGCGCCTCCGACGCGCAACCGGACGTTGCGCGCGCCGGCCGCCTCCTCGTCCCAGACGACCGTGGCGTCGAACATGTCGCGGAAGAACGCCACCGTCGCGGCGACGTCCGACGCGAACAGGTGGGCGTGGTCGAGGCAGACGCGCACGAGATCAATCCAGCACGTGCGCGACGAGCCCGTCGGCGAGCTTCGGATCGAACCAGGTCGACTTCGGCGGCATCACACCGCCCGCGTCGGCGATCGCCATCAGGTCCTCCATCGGCGTCGGGTACAGCGAGAACGCCGCCGCCATGGCGCCGGAATCGACCCGCCGCTCGAGCTCCGCGAGGCCGCGCCCGCCGCCGACGAAATCGACACGCGCGTCGAGGCGGACGTCGCCGACTCGGAGGATCGGTGCCAGCACGTGCTCGGTGAGCAGGCTCACGTCGAGGCGCTGCACGGGATCCGCCGGGCGGGCCAGATCGGGACGCAGCACGAGGCGATGCCAACGCCGTCCGGCGTACAGCCCGAACTCGCCGTGACGCTCCGGCCGGACCGCCACGTCGCTCGGCGTGACGTCGAACGCAGTGCGGAGCCGCGCGAGGAACGCGTCGGGCGTCATGCCCGCAAGGTCGTGCACGACCCGGTTGTAATCGAGGATGCGCAGCGCGTGGTGCGGGAAAGCGACGACGAGGAACCACTCGTAGCTCGCCTCGTCGGTGCTGCGCGCGCCCCGGCGGCGCGCCGCCGCCACGCGCGCAGCCGCCGCCGAGCGATGGTGCCCATCCGCGATGTAGAGCGCCGGCAGCGCGTCGAACAGCGCCGTCACCTGGGCCATCCGCCGCGGATCGCGAATCGCCCACAGCGAATGCCGGGCGCCGTCGTAGAGCGTCGCGTCGATCTCGGGTGGACCGCCCGCCGCCTCCGCGGCGAGCGCGTCCAGGGCCGGCGCCGCCGGATAGGCGACCAGCACCGGACCGGTCTGCGCGTTGAGCGCTTCCATGTGCCGGACGCGATCGTCCTCCTTGTCCGGTCGCGTGTGCTCGTGACGGCGGATGCGGTTCGTCTCGTAGGCTCCGATGGAAGCCACCGCGACGAGCCCCGTCTGCACGTGGTCGCCCGTGGCAATGCGATACGCGTAGTACGCCGCAGCGGCGTCGCGGACGAGCACGCCGGCGTCGACCATCCGCGCAAGATTGGACGCCCCCTGCGCGTAGGCGGCTTCCGAATGCGGGTCAGCGCCTTCCGGCAGGTCGATTTCGGGCTTCGAGACGTGGAGGAAGCTCCACGGGCGGCCGGCGGCGCGCTCGCGCGCCTCTGCCGTCGTGACGACGTCGTAGGGCGGCGCGATGACGTCGGCAGCGCGGCCGGCGGCGGGACGCAGCGCTGGCAGGGGACGAACGAGCGACAAGGATTCTCCCGATCGGGTGAAACGGAAATTATCGCCTACGCCTGGAACTGCGCGAGCCTGTCGCGCATTTCCGCGGGGAAGGGCACCGGGCGATGGGCCTCGAGCGACGCGAGCACGACGATGAGCGTCGCGCGGACGCGTACCTGCTCGCTTGCGCGCGCCTCGACGGCGAGCGTGAGCGAGCTCGTGCCGATCTTCTTCACCGCGAGCGAGAGTCGCAGCACCTCGCCGATCTTCGACGGGGACAGGAAGTCGCATTCGACGTGCGCCATCGGCACGCCGAGCTTCTGGACGGCGTGGAAGTCGGCGAAGTCGACGTGGAGTCCCTGGTTGAACCAGTCCTCGACCAGCTCGTTGAACAGCACGAAGTACTGCGGGTAGAAGACGATGCCGGCCGGATCGCAGTGATGGAACCGGATCAGCTTGTCGGTCTCGAATGGCGCGGGCATCGACGTCCTTCTAAGCGGTCAAGCGATCGACGAAGCGCGTGACCGCGTCCAGCACCGCGTCCGGCTGATCCTTGTGCGGCGAGTGGCGGCAGTCCTCGAGCTCGAGGAGCTCGACATCGCGCACCTGCGCACCGATCCGCCGCATCTGCTCCATCGTCCCGTACTCGTCGTCCTCGCCCTGGATCGCGAGCACCGGGCAATCGATCCCCGGAAGGTACTCCTCGATGTTCCAGGCGCGGAATTCGGAATGGAGCCAGATCCGGTTCCAGCCCCAGAAGGCCGAATCGACGTCGGCGTGATATCGGGCCAGCTTCGCACGCAGGTCGGTCGTCTCGTAGGCAACCTTCGCGGCAGCGATGCTCGAGACCGAGATATCTTCGACCAGCACGTGCGCCGCCAGCGTGACGACGGCCGCGACCGGCCGCACGCGCGCGCCGGCGTGAATCAGGGCGATCGAGCCGCCGTCGCTGTGGCCGACCAGGATCGGCCGCTCGATGTCGAGCTGGTCGAGGAGCGCTGGCAGCGTGACCAGCGCCTCGTCGTGCATGTAACCGACGTGGCGCGGCGCGAGCAGCGGATCCGAGCGGCCGTATCCATGACGCGAATAGACGACCGCGTTGCAGCCCGTTGCGTGCGCGAGACGGCCCGGGAAGTCCCGCCACATCGCGACGGAACCGAGCCCTTCGTGGAGCAGCACGAGCGTGGGCCGAGTGGGCGCCGCCGCCGCGATGCGCTCGAACTCGATCCGGTGCCCGCCGACCTGCGCGAACAAGGCGTCAAACTCCCAGATGCTTGTGCAGGAGCTCGGGCTGCGCGAGCAGCGCCGCGCTGTCGCCCTCGAACACGACGCGCCCCTTCACCAGGATCACGTTGCGGTTGGCGATCGCCGCGACCGCCGCGTGGTTCTTGTCGACGATCAGCGTCGCGATGCCGTGCTTGCGGATCTCGCCGATGATGCGCCAGATCTCCTTCGCGATCTGCGGCGCGAGCCCCTCGGTGGCCTCGTCCAGGATCAGGAGATCCGGGTTCGTCATCAGCGCGCGGCCGATCGTCAGCATCTGCTGCTCGCCGCCGGAGAGCTTCCAGCCGCCGTGCTCGAGGCGCTCGGCGAGACGCGGAAAGGTCGCGAGCACGCGCTCGTAGGTCCAGTCGCGGCGGCCGTCGGGGCCCGCCCGCGCCGCCATGACCAGGTTCTCGCGCACGGTCAGGTTGGGGAAGATGCCGCGGCCTTCCGGCACGTAGGCGATGCCCCTGCGCGCGACGACGTGCGGCTCGGCGCCGGTCATCGGCGAGCCGTAGACGAACACCTCGCCGCCCCGCGGCTTGACGATGCCGAGCATGCTGCGGATCAGCGTGCTCTTGCCCATCCCGTTGCGGCCCATGAGGCCGACCGTCTCGCCGCGGTCGACGCGAAAGTCGACGCCGTGCAGGATGTGGCTCGCGCCGTAGTACGCGTGGAGCTCGCGCGCTTCGAGGATCGCTTCGCCCATCCGCCGGCCGATCGTCGGGGTCCTAATGATCGGCGGCGTCGCCGAGATACGCCTGCCGTACCGCCGCGCTCGCGCGGATCTGCGCGGGCGGACCGCTCTCCAGCACCTGGCCGTTCACCATCACCGTGATGCGGTCGGCGACCGTGAACACGGCGTCCATGTCGTGCTCGACCAGGAGCAGCGCGTGGTCCGGCGTGATCTGCTGCAGGAGTTCCACCATCCGTGCCGCCTCCTCGCTGCCCATGCCGGCGAGCGGCTCGTCCAGGAGCAACACGTCGGGCGCGGTCGCCAGCACCATCGCGATCTCGAGCTGGCGCTGCTCGCCGTGCGACAGCTCCGCCGCGACGACGCCTGCGCGCGCAGCCAACCCCGCCGACTCCAGCGCGCGATGCGCCGCGTCGCTCACCGGGGCGTATGAACTCGCCTGCGATCCGATTGCCAGCGGGCGCGGGTCGCGCGACTGCGCGGCGAGCCGGCAGTTCTCGAACGCCGTGAACGCCGGGAAGATGTTCGTCTTCTGGAAGCTGCGGCCTATTCCGATCCGCGAGCGGCGGTCGGGCGAAAGGCGCGTGATGTCCGCGTCCTTGTAGCGGATGCTGCCGCCCGTCGCGGGAAGCTCGCCCGACAGCAAGTTGATGAGCGTCGTCTTGCCGGCGCCGTTCGGGCCGAGCACGGCGTGGAGGCGGCCGCGCTCCAGCTCGATCGCGACGTCGTTCACGGCCATGAGCCCGCCGAACCGCCGCGACAGGCCTCGGGTCGAGAGGATGGGCTCACTCATCGGACGGACTGCCTATCAGCGTGCGCTTCATGCGGCCGGCGACGCTCGCGAGCCCGCCCGGCAGGAAGATCACCAGCGCGATGATCGTCGCGCCCAGCAGGAGCTGCCAGTGCGTGGTGAGCGACGAGTAGATCTCCTCCAGCGCAACGAACGCGAACGCGCCCACGACGGCGCCGTACAGGCTGCCGAGCCCTCCGAGGATCAGCATCAGGAGCACGTTGCCCGACTGGTGCCACGACAGGAGCTCGGGATTCACGAAGCCGAACTGCATCGCCGAGAGGTAGCCTGCGAACCCGGCGAGGGCCCCGGCGAGCGCGAAGCTCGCGAGCTTGTAGCGATAGACCGGGAAGCCGAGCGAGCGCATCCGGTGCTCGTTGCTGCGAATCCCCTGCAGCGCCCGGCCGAACGGCGAGGCGAGCAGCATCCGCAGAAACAGGAACACGACCACGAGCGCGATCAGCACGAAGTAGTAGACGGCGGTGGCGCTCGCGAGGTCGAACGGCGTCATCCCGGCGATCGTGGCCGCCGGCTTGAAGTTCATGCTGATGCCGTCGGAGCCGCGGCCGAACGTCGTGTCGTGGAACACGAAGTAGAACATCTGCGCGAACGCGAGCGTCACCATGATGAAGTAGATGCCCTTCACGCGGACGACGAAGACGCCGACGACGAGCGCGGCGAGACCGGAGGCCGCGACCGCCATCGGCAGCGTCGTCCACAGGCTCGCAGGATCGTACTTCGGCGTCATCAGCCCGAGCACGTAGGCGCCGACGCCGAAGAACGCGGCGTGCCCGAAGCTCACGAGGCCCGTGTAGCCGACGAGGAGGTCGAGCGACAGCGCGAAGATCGCGAGGATCATCACCTTCGTGACGAGCTCGGTGTAGAACGTCGCGCCGGCGAGCGGGAACAGCGCGAGAAACGCGAGCACGACGCCGAGCAGCACCCGCGCCTTCACGTCATACCTTGCGGAAAAGGCCTTCGGGACGCCAGAGCAGGATCGCCGCCATCAGCAGGTAGACGGTCACGCCCGCCGCTTCGGGGATCAGCACCTTGCCGAACGTGTCGGCGAGTCCGATCAGGAGCGCCGCGACCAGCGCGCCCCAGATCGAGCCGATCCCGCCGATGACGACGACCACGAAGCAGATGATCAGCACGCCCGTCCCCATGCCCGGGTAGACGGACGACACCGGCGCGGCGAGCATGCCCGCGAACGCGGCGAGCGCGACGCCGAGCGCGAAGACGAGCCGGTAGACGAGATTGATGTTGAGCCCGAGCGAGGCCACCATCTCGCGGTTCGACGCCCCGGCGCGGATCATCATGCCGATGCGCGTCTTCGCGATCAGCACCCACAGCAGCACGGCGAGCACGATGCACGCCGCCGACATCACCAGCCGGTAGACCGGGTACGACAACGTCTCCGTGAGCGGGATCGACCAGTTGAACATCTCGGGGACGGGGACGCCATGCACGTCGTTGCCGACGATCAGGCTCCTGAGTTCCTCGAAGACGAGGATCAGGCCGTAGGTCAGGAGCACCTGCTCCAGGTGGTCGCGCCGGTACAGGTGCGAGAAGAGCGCCCACTCGAGCAGGACGCCCAGCGCCACCGACAGCACGATGCCCACGACGATCGCGAGCAGCAGGCTGCCGGTCAGCGCGGACAGCGAGAACGCCATGTACGCGCCGATCATGTAGAAGCTGCCGTGGGCGAGGTTGATGATGCCCATGATCCCGAAGATCAGCGTCAGGCCGGACGCGACCAGGAACAGCAGCAGCCCGTACTGCACCCCGTTCAGGAGCTGGATCAGGAACGAATAGAGATCCATCGGTCGGCCGGCCCCCGGGGCAAAAAAAACGCGGGCAGGCATGCCGCCTGCCCGCGCGGGAGTTTACAACGAACGGCGCGCTACATCTTGCAGCCGCGCGGCGGATCGGTCAGCTGCTTGACCGCCACGCCCACGTACTTGTTCTCCTTGCCCTCGACCTTGCGCAGGTAGATGTCCTGGATCGGGTTGTGCGACTTCGTGAACGACAGCGGGCCGCGCGGGCTGTCGAGCTTGGCCGACGCCATCGCCGCCACGAGCTCGGCGCGCTTGCTCGTGTCGCCCTTGACCGCGTTCATGCCGACGATCAGGAGCTGCGCCGCGTCGTAGCCCTGCATCGCGTAGACGTCGGGCTCGGTCTTGTACGCCTTCATGTACGCTGCGCGGAACGCCTTGTTCTTGGCGTTGTCGAGTCCGTCGGCGTAGTGCAGCGTCGTCAGCATCCCTTGCGCCGCCTCGCCCTGCGCCTCGAGCGTGCCGTCGGTGAGGAAGCCGGGGCCGACCAGCGGGATCGTCTTGTTGAGGCCCGCCGCGGCATAGTCCTTGACGAACTTGACCGCACCGCCGCCGGCGAAGAACGCGTAGACGACGTCGGGCTTGAGCGAGGCGATCTCGGTCAGGAGCGCCTGGAACTCGACCTGCGGGAACGGCAGGAACAGCTCCTTCACCACCTTGCCGCCGCCCGCCTCGAACGATTCCTTGAAGCCGCCGATCGACTCCTCGCCCGCCGCGTACTTCCACGTGATCGTGACCGCGGTCTTCTTCTTCTGCTCGGCCATCACCTTGCCCATCGCGATGCCGAGCTGCGAGTTGGAGAACGACGTCCGAAAGACGTTCGGCGCGCACAGCGGGCCGGTGATGTCGTCCGCCCCCGCGTTGGGGATGATCAGCAGCGTGTTGTTGTCGCGCGCGACCTTCGACATCGCGAGCGCGACGCCGGAGTGGACGGTGCCGACCAGCACGTCGACGTTGTCGCGCTTGATCAGCTTGTTCGCGTTGTCGGGCGCCTTCGCGGGATCGGACTCGTCGTCGACGACGAAATACTCGATGTCGCGGCCCGCGATCTTGCCGCCGTTCTCCGCGATCGCGAGCTTGAAGCCGTTGGTGATCGCGTTGCCGAGCGCCGCATAGGTGCCTGTGTACGGCAGCATCAGCCCGACCTTGAGCTTGCCCGGCTGCTGCGACAGCGCGGGACCGGCCGCGAAGAGCGCACCGGCGGCGAAAGCGGCGGCGAGCGCGCCCAGCCGGCGCAGGGATCCGAAGGGTCTCATCACGTAAATCCTCCTCTGGGTTGGCGTTGCCTCTGGCGGCGACGCGTCGATGCGCGTCCCCTGAAAGCCTCAGACCGCGGCTCGGGCGCGCAGCTTGAAGCGCTGGATTTTACCCGTTGCGGTCTTGGGCAGCTCGTCGATGAACTCGATCCAGCGCGGATACTTGTACGGCGCGAGCTGCGCCTTGACGTGCGCCCGGAGCTCCTCGGCGAGCGCATCGGACCCCGGCCGCCCGCCCTTCAGCACGACGAACGCGACGGGCTTCGTCAGGTGCTCGTCGTCCTCCTTGCCGATCACCGCGGCCTCGAGCACCGCCGGATGCGTGATCAGCGCCGACTCGACCTCGATCGGCGAGACGTAGATGCCGCCGACCTTCAGCATGTCGTCGCTGCGGCCCGAATAGACGTAGCAGCCGTCGGCATCGATCGAGTACTTGTCGCCGCTGCGCGTCCACGCGCCCTGGAACGTCGCGCAGCTCTTCGCGCGGTTGTTCCAGTAGCCCATCGCCGCGGTCGGTCCGTTGATCTGCAGCTCGCCGACCTCGCCGGGCGGCAGCGGCTTCCCGTCGTCGCCGAGGATGCGGAGCTCGTAGCCCGGCACCGGCGTCCCGCTCGTCCCGTAGCGGACGCGGCCAGGTCGGTTGGACAGGAAGATGTGCAGCATCTCGGTCGACCCGAGGCCGTCGAGGATTTCGACCCCGAAACGGTCGGTCCAGCGCTTGCCGATGTCCGCCGGCAGCGCTTCGCCCGCCGACGTGCAGCGGCGCATCTTGAGCTCGCCGCGCGCGGGCAGCTCGGGGCTCGCGAGGAGCGCCGCGAACAGCGTCGGCACGCCGTAGAAGATCGTCGGCTGGTGCTTCCTGAGCCGCGCGAACACCGCCTGCGGCGTCGGCCGCTCCGCCATCAGCACCGTGGTCGCGCCGGCCGACAGCGGAAACGTGAGGCCGTTGCCGAGCCCGTAGGCGAAGAACAGCTTGGCCGCGGAAAAGACGACGTCGTCCTCGCGGATCCCGAGGATGGGCTTCGCGTAGAGCTCCGCGGTCTGGATCATGCTCGACTGCAGGTGCACGGTGCCCTTGGGCGCGCCGGTCGAGCCCGACGAGTAGAGCCAGAAGCACGCGTCGTCGCACGTCGTGTCCGCGGCCTCGAACGACGTGCCTGTCGCGCCCATGAGCTTCGACAGCGAAGGATGCGATCCGGCCGCATTTGCGTCCCCGGCCCCCGAGACGATCACGTGCCGCAGGTGCGGGAGCTTGCCGAGCAGCGGCGCGAATGTCGGCAGGAGCGGCGCCGACACGACCAGCGCGCGGGCACGGCTGTCGCGCAGCATGTAGTCGTAGTCCTTCGTCGTGAGCAGCGTGTTGCCGGCGACCGGCACGATGCCCGCCTTGATCGCGCCCAGGAACACGGACGGAAAATCGATCGAATCGAGCAGGCACAGGAGCACGCGCTGCTCGGGTTGCAGGCCGAGATGGACGAGCGCGTTGGCGCAGCGATTCACGCGCTCCGCGAGCTCGCCGTACGTGTAGTGTCCGCCGTCGTCGATGTACGCGATCTTGCTTCCGCGGCCGGCGGCGAGGTTGCGCTCGATCAGATCGTGCGCGGCGTTGTAGTCGCGCGGGATCTCCACCAGCGGCGGGCTCAGGCTGTGATCGGCTCTGCTCAGGGACGGCATTCGCTCCTCCCGCTCCGATCCGCAGGGGCGCGAGCCCCGCGGCTCGGGACCCTAGGTCTTCGTGAACTCGATCGCGCCCTGCGGCAGCAGGTACAGCACCCACGCCTTGCCGCCGCTGACGGTCGGCACGTGCGCGGTGCCCGGTTCGTATACTAGCCAACCCGCGCCGCGACCGTCGAACGCGGCGCCGCCGTCGACCGGCATGATCAGGTCGATCTCGCCGTTCGGATGCCGGTGGTGGCCGCCGGCGACGTTGTCCATCTCGACCACGTCGACCGAATAACCGTGCGTCGCCGTCCCGGGCTTCACCACCCGGCCGTACTTGATGCCCGCGTGTTCGCGGCTGCACATCCAGCCCGCGGCGATGCCGTCGCGGCAAGCATCCCGGACGGCGCGGACGATCGGGCCGTCCGCCGGCAGCGTGCGATTGAGGTCGGCCTCGAGTGCCGCATCGAGCGGGCGGCCGGCGATCCGCGCCGTGATCGACGCCATCAGTTGCGCGAAATCGTCCTGCGACACAACCAGCCCTCCCGAATTCGATGCACTTTAGATCATGTCAAATTAGTCGTCAAGCACAATACAGCATATCGCAATCCGCCACTCGGAGGCGCTCGGAGGCGAGCGCCGATACCGGGGGAACCGTGCGAGCGTCCCGAGGCTCCAAGCGCAGGCGACTGGACGTAAAGTTCTTGACGCATCCGCTGGACATGCATTATATTGCCTGCCACTCCTCGCCACCCCGCCCTGCCATGGCCGCCACCGAACCACGGGTCACCGCCGCGCCTGACGATGCCGCCCAGCAAGCGGACGACACCGAATTCCTGGTGGCGATGGGCCGGCACGTCCGCGAGGCGCGCGAGCGCCGCGGGATGGCGCGGAAGATCCTGTCGCAGAACGCGAACGTGTCGGAGCGCTATCTCGCCCAGCTCGAAGCCGGCGAAGGCAACGCGTCGGTCCTGCTCCTGCGGAGCGTCGCGCGCGCGCTCGGCGTTCCGGTGACGGAGCTGCTCGACCCGCAGGAGAGCTCGGTCGAGCAGCGGCTGATCCGCCGCTTCCTCGAGCGCCTGCCCGAGCATCGCCTCGAGGACGTCGTGTTCCGCCTGATGCGCGACTTCGGCCACGAAGAGGCCGCGCGCAAGAAGCGGATCGCGCTCGTCGGCCTGCGCGGCGCCGGCAAGACGACGCTCGGCGCGGCGCTCGCGAAAGACCGCGGCTGCGCCTTCGTCGAGCTCGACCGCGAGATCGAGCGCGAGGCCGGCATCGGCCTGTCCGAGGTCTTCCTCCTCTACGGGCAGGCCGGCTACCGCCGCATCGAGCGCCGCTGCCTCGAACGCATCATCGAGTCGAACGCCGAGATGGTGATGACCGTCGGCGGCGGCATCGTCTCCGAGCCCGAGACGTACAACCTGCTGCTGCTCAGCTGCTACACGGTCTGGGTGAAGGCCTCGCCCGACGAGCACATGGCGCGCGTGGTCGCGCAGGGCGACTTCCGGCCGATGCAGGGCAACGCCGAGGCGATGGAAGACCTGACGCGCATTCTCGAGGCGCGCATCCCGCTGTACCGCAAGGCGGACCTCGCGATCGACACGACCGGCGAGACATCGGCGCAGAGCCTCGCCAAGCTCCGCGAAGCCGTCGCCGCCTGACCAGGCATTCAAACGGAGGTATCCATGGCCGAAGCCGCCGCCGCTCTCCCCGTCGCCGAGGAGCCCCGCTATGTCACCTACGATGCGCATCCCGACCGGTACGCGCACTGGAAGCTCTCGTTCGAGGGACCGGTCGCGACGCTCGCGCTCGGCATCGACGAGGACCGCGGCATCCGCCCCGGCTACAAGCTCAAGCTCAACTCGTACGACCTGGGCGTCGACATCGAGCTCGCCGACGCGCTGCAGCGGATCCGCTTCGAGCATCCGGAAGTGCGCAGCGTCGTGGTCACGTCGAGCCGCGAGCGGATCTTCTGCTCGGGCGCCAATATCTTCATGCTCGGGCTGTCGTCGCACGCGTGGAAGGTCAACTTCTGCAAGTTCACGAACGAGACGCGCAACGGGATCGAGGACTCGAGTCGCCACTCCGGCCTCAAGTTCGTCGCCGCGTGCAACGGGACGACCGCCGGCGGCGGCTACGAGCTGGCGCTCGCCTGCGACGAGATCCTGCTGATCGACGACCGTTCGTCCGCAGTGAGCCTGCCCGAAGTGCCCCTGCTCGGCGTGCTGCCGGGCACCGGCGGGCTCACCCGCGTCACCGACAAGCGCCGCGTGCGGCGCGACCACGCGGACCTGTTCTGCACGCTGGTCGAGGGCGTCCGCGCGCAGCGGGCGAAGGAGTGGCGCCTGATCGACGACCACGCGAAGCCGCAGCAGTTCGCGGCCAGGGTGAAGGAACGCGCGCTTGCGTTGGCCGCGAAGAGCGACCGGCCGGCGGATGCAAAGGGCGTCTCGCTGGCGGCGCTTGCGCGGACGATAGATGATGCGGGAATCCATTACACGCACGTCGACGTCCGCCTCGACCGCAGGGCGCGGACAGCGACGATCACCGTGTCCGCGCCAAAGGCCGCGCCCCCGGCCGAGGTCGCGGCGATCCATGCGCAGGGCGCCGCGTGGTGGCCGCTTGCGATGGCACGCGAGCTCGACGACGCGATCCTGCTCCTGCGGACGAACGAGCCGGAGCTCGGGACCTGGATGCTCAAGACTGCGGGCGACGCCGCGCACGTCATCGCCGCGGACGCCGCGCTGACGGCGCATCGGTCGGACTGGTTCGTCCGCGAGACGATCGGCATGCTGCGGCGGACGCTCGCGCGGCTCGACGTCACGTCACGTACGCTCTACGCGCTGATCGAGCCGGGATCGTGCTTCGTCGGGACGCTCCTCGAGCTCGCGCTGGCGGCGGACCGGGCCTACATGCTCGCGCTGCCGGACGACGCCGCGCGCGCGCCGAAGATCACGCTGTCCGCGCTGAATTTCGGCGCGTATCCGATGGTGAACGGGCACGCCCGCATCACCGCGCGCTTCTACGGCGAGGAAGCGCCGATCGCCGCCGTCGAGGCCGCCACGGGCCGCCCGCTCGACGCCGACGCGGCGCTCGGGCTCGGCCTCGTCACCGCCGCGCCGGACGACCTCGACTGGGCCGACGAGATCCGCATCGCGCTCGAGGAGCGCGCGAGCCTCTCGCCGGATGCGCTCACCGGGATGGAAGCCAATCTCCGCTTCGGCGTCACCGAGACGATGGAGACGCGCGTCTTCGGCCGCCTCACGGCGTGGCAGAACTGGATCTTCATTCGCCCGAACGCCGTCGGCGAAGGTGGCGCACTCAAGGTCTTCGGAACCGGCAGCAAGGCGAGATTCAACTGGGAACGCGTGTGAACGCACGACATGCCCGGCGCGCGCTCATTCCCGCGAAGGCGGGAATCCAGCGGCGTTCCTTTCAAAGTCACTGGGTCCCCGCCTGCGCGGGGACGACGAACTCATGGAGCGTGCAATGAGCATCGACTACGGCGAAAAGATCCCGAACAACGTGGAGCTCGCGAGCAACAAGACGCTGCAGCGCGCGCTCGAGCACTGGCAGCCCGAGTTCCTGCACTGGTGGGCCGACATGGGGCCCGAGGGCACCGCGAGCACCGACGTCTACCTGCGCACGGCGGTCAGCGTCGAGCCCAAGGGCTGGGCGCATTTCGACTACGTGAAGATGCCCGACTATCGCTGGGGCATCTTCCTCACGCCCGCGGAGGCCGACCGCAAGGTCAACTTCGGCGCGCACAAGGGCGAGCCCGCGTGGCAGGAAGTGCCCGGCGAATACCGGGCGAACCTGCGCCGCCTGATCGTCACGCAGGGCGACACCGAGCCCGCGTCGGTCGAGCAGCAGCGCCACCTCGGCCTCACGTGCCCGTCGCTCTACGACCTCAGGAACCTGTTCCAGGTCAACGTCGAGGAAGGCCGCCACCTGTGGGCGATGGTGTACCTGCTCCACGCCTATTTCGGACGCGACGGCCGCGAGGAGGCCGAGGCGCTGCTCGAGCGCCGCTCGGGCGACGCCGACAACCCGCGGATCCTCGGTGCCTTCAACGAGCGTACACCCGACTGGCTGTCCTTCTTCATGTTCACGTATTTCACCGACCGCGACGGCAAGTACCAGCTCTGCTCGCTGGCCGAGTCCGGCTTCGATCCGCTCGCGCGCACGTGCCGGTTCATGCTGACCGAGGAAGCGCACCACATGTTCGTCGGCGAGTCCGGCGTGGGCCGCATCATCCAGCGCACGTGCGAGGCGATGGTCCAGCACAAGATCGACGATCCGGCGAAGGTCCGCGCGCTCGGCCTGATCGACCTGCCGACGATCCAGCGTTACCTCAACTTCCACTTCAGCGTGACGATGGACCTGTTCGGCGCGGACGTCTCGTCGAACGCGGCGACCTTCTATTCGACCGGCCTCAAGGGCCGCTTCGAGGAGACGAAGCTCGGCGACGACCACCTGCTGGCCGGCGCCACCTACCCGGTCCTCGAGGTGCGCGACGGGCAGCTCGCCGTCGTGCAGGCGCCGGCGCTGAACGCGCTGAACGAGAAGCTCCGCGACGACTACGTGAAGGACGCGGTCGCCGGCATCGAGCGCTGGAACAGGATCGTCGAGAAGGCCGGCATCGCGTTCCGGTTCCGGGCGCCGCACAAGGCGTTCAATCGGAAGATCGGACCGCTCGCCGCGGTCCGGGTCGATCCCGAGGGCCACGTCGTCGGCGAAGCCGACTGGACGCATCGACATGCCGCGTGGCTTCCCTCCGAGGCGGACCGTGCGTTCGTGGCCTCGCTGATGGGACGCGTCGCGGAGCCGGGCAAGTTCGCGAACTGGATCGCGCCGCCCGCGCGCGGCATCAACAACCAGCCGGTCGAGTTCGAGTACGTCCGCTTCAGCTGAAAAGTAGGGTCAGACCCTACTTTTTGGCAATGGCGATCCCATCCGGCCCTGCCCCCGATAGAGGATGAACGTCGATGAAAGTCGGGTCTGACCCTACTTTTGCCACTGCGGCGGTGCTGCGCCAGCACCTGATCGATCCCGAGATCTGCATCCGCTGCAATACGTGCGAGGAGACGTGTCCGGTGGACGCGATCACGCACGACTCGCGCAACTACGTCGTCGACGCGGCCAAGTGCAACGCCTGCAACGAGTGCATTTCGCCATGCCCGACCGGCGCGATCGACAACTGGCGGCAGGTCGACCGCGCGAAGCCGTACACGCTGACCGAGCAGCTCGCCTGGGACAGCCTGCCCGCGCAGGGCGAGATCCCCGCCGGCGTCGACGCCGAGGTGCCGCCCGAGGTCGCGGAAATCCGGTCGGTTGCGACGGCGGGCCAGGGCGGCGAGGTGCCGCCACCGTGGTCGGCCGCGCACCCGTACGTCAACCTGTACACGCTCGCGCGCCCCGCAATCGCGGCCGTCTCGGGCAATTTCCGGCTGACCGCCGACGACGCCTCCGCCGACATCCGCCACATCGTGCTCGACTTCGGAGGCACCGCGTTCCCCGTGCTCGAAGGCCAGACGGTCGGCATCGTCCCGCCGGGCGTCGACGCGAACGGACGCGCGCACCACGTGCGCCTCTACTCGATCGCGAGCCCGCGCGAGGGCGAGCGCCCGCGCTACAACAACGTCTCGCTGACGGTGAAGCGCGTCACCGAGGACCACGGCGGGAAGCCGGTCCGCGGCGTCGCGTCGAACTACCTCTGCGACCTGAAGAAGGGCGACGAGGTCAAGGTCGTCGGCCCGTACGGCACGTCGTTCCTCATGCCGAACCACCCGGGCTCGAGCCTGCTCATGGTCTGCACCGGCACCGGCTCCGCGCCGATGCGCGCGATGACCGAGCGCCGCCGCCGCCGGGTCGCGCTCAAGGAGGGAGGCACGCTGATGCTGTTCTTCGGCGCGCGCGCGCCGGCCGAGCTGCCGTACTTCGGGCCGCTCCAGAAGCTGCCGAAGGATTTCATCGACATCAACTTCGCGTTCTCGCGCGTCCCCGGAGAGCCGAAGCAGTACGTCCAGGACCGGATCCGGGCCCGCGGCGCCGACGTCGTGCGCCTCGTCCGCGACGGCAACGCGCACGTCTACATCTGCGGCCTCAAGGGCATGGAACAGGGCGTCGACCAGGCCTTCCGCGAAGCGTTTCGTGCACACGGCGCCGACTGGGACGCGCTCCTGCCCGAGCTCAGGACGCAGGGGCGCTACCACGTCGAAACGTATTGAACGGCGGAGTCCCTATGAACGTCGGCGCCCGACGAATCGCGCCACCGGCCGCCGATGCGGACCTCGCGGCGGCCGCCGCGATCGCGATCATCAAGGACGAGCACCTCGCGATCGCGTCGGTGCTCTATGGGCTGCGCTCCGCGATCCGCCGAATCCACGACGGGGGCGCGCCCGACTTCCGGCTGTTGCGCGCGCTCCTCGACTACATCGTCGCGTTTCCCGAGCAACTGCATCACCCGAAGGAGGATCGCTATCTCTTCGCCGCGCTCGTCCGGCGCGACCCCGCCGCCGCGCCTACTGGTCGCCGGGCTCGAGGCCGAGCACACCGAGGGCGCCGCGATGATCGACGCGCTCGCCCAGTCGCTCGCGGGCTACGCAGCCGAGGGTGCGCCACGCTTCGCCGAATTCGCGCGCGAGGCCGACGCTTACGTCGAGTTCCACTGGCGGCACATGACGAAGGAGGAAGACGTCCTGCTGCCGCTCGCGCGGCGCCGTCTCACGCCCGGCGACTGGACGCGGATCGCGCGCGCGTTCCGGGACAACGACAACCCGCTTTCGGGCGTGAAACCGCGCGACGAGGCGGACGCCCTCTACCGGCGCATCCTGGCGCTCGCGCCCGCCGGCACCCGCGGCGCATGATCGTCGACCCGGGTGTCGTCATTCCCGCGAACGCGGGAATCCAGCGACTTGAGTCATTGCGGGTAAAAACCACTACAACGTCGCTGGGTCCCCGCCTCCGCGGGGACGACGGAGAATGTTCTTGGGCGCGGCTATAATCGGCCCGTCGTCATCCTCCGCCTCGAAGCAATGACTGCCGATCCCTTCGCCGACTCGCCCGCGCCCGACTTCGGCGACCCGCTCGGGATGCTCAAGGCGTGCCACCGGCGCATCGAGCGCCACCTCGCGACGCTCGACCGGCTTCAGCGTCACCTGCCGGAGCACGGCTGCGACGACGACGCGCGCGCCGCGGCTCGCGCGATCCTTCGCTATTTCGACACCGCCGCGGCCAACCACCACGCCGACGAGGAAGCGAGCCTCTTCCCGCGGCTCGCCGCGGCCAAACCGGCGCAGGCAGCGCCGATGATCGCTGCGCTCCTGCGCGACCACGACTCGCTCACCGCCGGCTGGCGCCGGCTTCGGCCCCAGCTCGCAGGCATCGCGGCGGGCGACCGCGCCACCCTTTCGGCGAAGGAAGTCGAGGACATCCGCACCGCGTACGAAGCGCACATCGCGCGCGAGGAAGGCGAGCTCCTTCCGCTGGCCGCGCAAGCGCTCGATGCCCAAGCGCTGGCGTCCATCGGCCACGAGATGGCCGCGCGTCGCGGTGTCGATGCGGCGGCGCTGGCGCAGGGCGCTCGCTAACGTGCCATAATCGACGACCGGATTCCGTGACGGAACCGGAGGAGGCATGTCGAAGTTCCTGCGGCTCGTTGTGCTGGCCGCGTTCGGCGCCGCGTTCGCCGCGACGAGCAACCCGCCGACCGTGGTGGTCATGCCGCTGGCCGGCGTGATCGGGCCCGCGAGCGCCGATTACATCGAGCGCGGCCTCGCGCGCGCGGCCACCGAGCACGCGCAGCTCGTCGTCCTGGAGATCGACACGCCGGGTGGTCTCGATACCTCGATGCGCGACATCATCAAGGGCATCCTCGCGTCGCCCGTTCCGGTCGCCACCTTCGTCGCGCCGAGCGGCGCGCGCGCGGCAAGCGCCGGCACGTACATCCTCTACGCGAGCCACGTCGCCGCGATGGCGCCGGGCACGAATCTCGGCGCCGCCACACCCATCAACATCGGGATGCCCGGCGCGTCGCCGCCAGCGCCGCCTAAACCCGCCAAGGAGCCCGACGCCGGCAAGAAGGAGGCCTCGCCGCCCGCCGACGATGCCTCCACGCTCGAGCGAAAGCAGGTCCACGACGCGGCCGCCTACATCCGCGGCCTCGCGCAGCTGCGCGGACGCAACGCCGAATGGGGCGAGCGCGCCGTGCGCGAAGCGGTGAGCCTGTCCGCCGACGAGGCGCTCGCCCAGCACGTGATCGACCTCGAGGCTCGCGACGTGCCCGACCTGCTCGCCAAGCTCGACGGCCGGAAAGTGACGACCGCCGCCGCGACCGACGTCGTGCTCGCGACGCGCGGCGCCGAAGTGGTGACCTTCGCCCCCGACTGGCGCAATCGCCTGCTGTCCGTCATCACCAATCCGAGCGTGGCGCTGATCCTGATGATGATCGGCATCTACGGCCTCTTCTTCGAGTTCTCGAATCCCGGCTTCGTGCTGCCGGGCGTCGTCGGCACGATCGCGCTCCTGCTCGGGCTCTTCGCGCTGCACATGCTGCCGGTCAACTACGCCGGGCTCGGCCTCCTGCTGCTCGGCATCGCCTGCATGGTCGCGGAGGTCTTCATCGGGAGCTTCGGCGCGCTCGGCGTCGGCGGCATCGTGGCGTTCGTCATCGGCGCCGTGCTGCTGATCGACACCGACGTGCCCGCGTTCGGGGTTCCGTACTCCGTGATCGGAGGCCTCGCGCTGTTCACCGCCGCGTTCGTGTTCTTCGTCTCGGGTGCGGCGGTCAAGGCGCGCCGGCGCCCCGTCGTCTCCGGCAGCGAAGAATTGACCGGCAGCGGCGGGCTCGTGCTCGAGGACTTCGAGGGCGAAGGCTGGGCCCGGATTCACAGCGAGCAGTGGCGCGTGCGCTCGGCGGCGCCGCTCGCGCGCGGCCAGCGCGTGCGGGTCACGGGGCGCGACGGCCTCGTGCTCACCGTCGTGCCCGACGACTCACCCGGGAAAGGAGCCTGACATGCTCGGCCTCGGCTTCGGAGGCATCGTATTCCTCGTACTCGTCATCCTCGTCGTCTCGTCGCTCCGCGTGCTGCGCGAGTACGAGCGTGGGGTCGTCTTCCTGCTCGGCCGCTTCTGGCGGGTGAAGGGCCCGGGCCTCATCGTCATCGTGCCCGGCATCCAGCAGATGGTCCGGATGGACCTGCGCACGGTCGTGCTCGACGTGCCGCCGCAGGACGTGATCACGCGCGACAACGTGTCGGTGAAGGTGAACGCCGTCGTCTACTTCCGGGTGGTGGATCCGGAGAAGGCAGTGATCCAGGTCGCGCAGTTCCTCGTGGCGACGAGCCAGCTCGCGCAGACGACGCTCCGTGCCGTGCTCGGGAAGCACGCGCTGGACGAGCTCCTCTCCGAGCGCGAGCGCATGAACACCGATATCCAGCGCGTGCTCGACGCTCAGACCGACGCCTGGGGCATCAAGGTCTCGCTGGTCGAGATCAAGCAGGTCGACCTGAACGAAACGATGGTCCGCGCGATCGCCCGCCAGGCGGAGGCCGAGCGCGAGCGGCGCGCGAAGATCATCCACGCCGAGGGCGAGCAGCAGGCCGCGGAAAAGCTCCTGGAGGCGGCGCAGATGCTCGCCCGCCAGCCGCAGGCGATGCAGCTGCGCTATCTGCAGACGCTCGGCAACATCGCGGGCGACAAGAGCTCGACGATCGTGTTCCCGATTCCCATCGACCTACTCTCGGCGATGGGCGCGATCAAACCCGCGGAGCCGGCGAAATAGCGATGCGCCTGCTCGCGATCGCCTGTCTCGCGTTCGTCGCCGCCACCGGCGCGCGCGCGCAAGAGCCCTCGCCGTACGCGATCGACATTCCGGCGTGGTTCACCGAGTCGTTCCTCGACTTCCGCGACGACGTCGCCGACGCGGCGAAGGAAGGACGCCGGCTGATGGTGTATTTCGGCCAGGACGGCTGTCCGTACTGCCGGCAGCTCATGGTGACGAACTTCTCGCAGCGCGCGATCGTCGACAAGATGCATCGCCGCTTCGTCGCCATCGCGCTCAACATCTGGGGCGACCGCGAGACGACCTGGATCGACGGGCAGACGCGAACCGAAAAGGAGCTCGCCCGCCACCTCGACGTGCAGTTCACGCCGACGCTCCTGTTCTTGGACGAGAAGGGTGCGGTCGTCGCCCGGCTCAACGGCTACTGGCCGCCGCACCGGTTCGAGGCGGCGCTCGACTACGTTGCGGCGAAGGAGGAGCGGCGCGAGTCGCTTGCGGCGTACCTTGCGCGAAAGCCCCCCGAAGCCGCGCGCGCGACGCTCGCGGACGAGCCCTTCTTCCTGTCGCCGCCCTACGACCTCACGCGCAAGGCCGGAAGCAAGCCGCTCGCGGTCGTCTTCGAGACGCCGTACTGCGCGCCGTGCGACGAGCTCCACCGCGAGACGCTGGGGCGTCCCGACGTCCAGGCCGCCCTCCGGACGTTCGACGTCGCACGCTTCGGGCTCGGCGCGCGCACCGATCTGATCGCGCCCGACGGCACCTGGGTCAAGGCCGACGCGTGGGCCCGCGATCTCCGGGTCAGCTATACCCCCGCGATCGTGTTCTTCGACGCGAGCGGCCGCGAAGTGTTTCGTATCGACGCCTACCTGCGCCCGTTCCACGTCGTCTCGGCGCTCGAGTACGTCTCGAGCGGCGCCTACAAGAGCGAGCCGTCGTTCCAGCGGTTCGTCCAGGCCCGCGCCGAGCGCCTGCGCGCCCAGGGCGAGACCGTCGATCTCTGGCAATAGCCGTCGGGAGAACGCCATGCCCCAGCGTCCGATCGGCAGCGTCGTCGCCAAGCGGAAGATCGTCACCGCGCCCCTCACGATGTCCGTGCTCGACGCGGCGCGGCAGATGAAGGAGCACGCGGTGGGGTCGGTCATGGTGGTGGACCATGGACGTCTCGTCGGCATCTTTACCGAGCGCGATGCCCTCTACCGCGTGATGGCCGAAGGCCGCGACGCGAGGACGGCGACGCTCGCCGACGTGATGACCGCGCATCCGCAGACCGTCGACGCCGGCAAGCCGGTCGGATACGCGCTCCTGATGATGTACGAAGGCGGGTTTCGCCATGTGCCCGTCGTCAAGGCCGGCCGGCCGGTCGGCATGATCTCGGCCCGCGACGCGCTCGGCCCCGAACTGCAGGAGTTCGAGTCGGAGCTCGAGCGCCGGAAGCAGATCGGCGAAGTGCTCGGCTAGCCGAGAACATTCGGGACGTTGCTTCCGCGGGGCATGAATCCTGTGCAGCCGTCATTCCCGCGAACGCGGGAATCCAGCGACTTGGTCATTGCAGGCGACAGTACAACGTCACTAGGTCCCCGCCTCCGCGGGGACGACGGAGAATGTATACCACCGGCGCATTTGCCGCGGATCCACCCTCTTGATGTTTTTGCAGCCAGCCGCGAGGCGCGCAGCGCAACCTCGAAGGCGCCTGTCGAGTCGCGCCCGATCGAGGGTATCGCGTAGACTGGAAGGTTGTGGGCCGCGGATGCGCGTGCCGGTTCCCTCTTCTCTCCGCTCGTGAACGAAAGCATCGACGCATCGACGGCCGCGGCGCAGCCCGTGGCGCAAGCCGGAGCCGCGAACCGCGCGACACCTTATGTCGCGCGGGTGCTCCAGCAGCATCTCGTCGAAGATCCCTCCGGCCGCGCCTGGGAGAGCGAAGGCTCGGCGGCGTTCGTCGACGTCTCCGGCTTCACGCAGCTGTCCGAGGCGCTCGCACGCAAGGGCCGCGAAGGCGCCGAGCAAATCACCGACGTGATCGGCCACGTGTTCGAGGCGCTGCTCGCCGTCGCCTACGACAATGGCGGCAGCCTGCTCAAGTTCGGCGGCGACGCGCTCCTGCTCTGGTTCGACGGCGACGGCCACGCGGCGCGCGCGGCGCGCGCCACGGTGCTAATGCGCGCGGTGCTGCGCGAGGTCGGGCAAATCAAGCTGCCCGATGCGCAAATCACACTGCGGATGGCGCAGGGCGTGCATTCGGGAACCTTCAACTTCTTCGCCGTCGGCGACTCGCATCTCGAGCTGCTCGCGACCGGACCCGCCTGGAGCCGGCTGGTCGCGATGCAGCATGGGGCGGCGGCGGACGAGATCGTCGCCAGTGCCGAAACGTGCGCCGCGCTCGCCCCGGAGTGCCTGGGCGAATCGAAGGAACCCGGCCATCTCCTGCTGCGCGAGCCCCCCGGCGAGTTTGCGAAGATGCCCTTGCGACCGCGGCCGCAGATGGCGCCGGAAGTGGTCGCGCGCTGCCTGCCCGCGAGCGTCCGTGCGCATCTCCAGGACGCGAATGCGTCGCCCGAGCATCGGCCGGTGACGGTCGCGTTCATCCGATACGGTGGCCTGGACGCGTTGATCGAGACCCAGGGCAAGGGCGTCGCCGCCGACGCCCTCCAGCAGTTGCTGACGCTGGTCGAGCGAGCCGCCGAAGCGCAGGACGTCTCGTTCCTTGCCTCCGACGTCGACGCCGACGGCGGGAAGCTGATCCTCACGGCCGGCGCGCCGAAGGTCACCGGCGACGACGAGGAGCGGATGCTGCTCGCGCTGCGTGCGATCGTGGAAAGCAATCTGCCGCTGCCCATTCACATCGGCGTGAACCGCGGCCCAGTGTTCGCAGGCGACATCGGCCCCTTCTATCGCCGCACGTACACGGTCATGGGCGACGCGGTGAACCTGGCCGCGCGGTTGATGGCGCAGTTGGAGCCCGCCGTGCCTGCCGCAATCTACGCGACCGGTGACGTGCTCGCTCGCTCGAAGACGACGTTCGAGACGACAGAGCTCGAAGCGTTCACAGTGAAGGGAAAATCCGAGCCGGTACGTGCCTGGTCGGTCGGTCGCGCGCAGGGCTCGCGCACGCGTCCGGCCGAAGAGCAGCGGCTGCCGCTGACCGGCCGCAACGCCGAGCTGGGCGTCATCCGCAAGGCGTTCACCAGCGCGCGGAGCGGCGAGGGCCGGCTGGTCGACGTGGTGGGCGAGGCGGGCGTCGGCAAGACGCGATTGCTCGAAGCGCTGCGCGACGCCGCCGCGGGCTTCCGCAAGCTGCACGCCTCCTGCGAGGCCTACACGGCGTCGACCCCGTACGCCGTGTGGCGCGAGCTCCTGCGCGAATCGATGGGTTTCGGCCGCGACGACGCCGACACCGACATCGCCGAGCGACTGCGGGGCGAGGTCGCCGCCCGCGCGCCGGACCTGATGCCGTGGTTCCCGCTGATCGCGATCGTCTTCGGCCTCGATGTCGAATCGACGCCGGAAGTCGACATGCTCGCCGAGAAGAACCGGCGGCCCAGGCTGCAGGAGGTGATCGGGCAATTTCTCCAGGCCGTCGTGCCTGAACGCGCGCTGGTTGAGGTCGAGAACGCGCATCACATGGACGAGGCCTCGGCGGATCTTCTCGCGCACATCGCCCGCGAGATCGGCGCCCGCCCGTGGCTCTTTGCGGTGGCACGCCGGCCGTCAGCGAGTGGGTTCAAGGCGCCCGAGACACCCACCGTAGTCCAGGTCGAGCTCAAGGCGCTCGCTGTCGCCGACGCGCTACGCCTTGCGCAACTGGCGACCAAGGACACTCCGCTGCCCGAGCACGTGCTCGCGACCGTCGCGAAGCGGTCCGGCGGAAATCCCCAGTTCCTGCGCGACCTGTTGCGCACGGCGGTCGCGTCGGGGGGCGCCGCGGATCTTCCGGATTCCGCCGAAGCCGCGGCAATGGCGCAGATCGACGCGCTCGCGCCAGCGGACCGTGCACTCGTCCGGCGTGCTTCCGTGTTCGGCACGACGTTCCATCCGCGGATGCTGGAGTGGCTCGCAATCGACGGCGATTTCTCGCCGCCGGACCAGACGGCGTGGGACAGGCTGCGCGAGTTCTTCGACGAGGAGCCCGACGGCTATCTGCGGTTCCGCCGCTCGCTCCTCCGCGATGCCGCCTACGAAGGCCTGCCCTACAGACTGCGGCGGCAACTGCATTCGGCCGTTGCGGCTCGCGTCGAGGCGGAGGCCGACGATCCGGACGACGTCGCGGGCATCCTGTCGCTGCACTACACGGCTGCGGGCGAATACGCTCCGGCGTGGCGCTACGCGAATGTTGCGGCGAAGCGTGCCGAGTCCGCCTACGCATTCGTGGAGGCCGCAGGCCTCTATGCACGCGCGCTCGAGGCGGGCACGAATCTCCCGGACTTGCCGAAGCTCGACATGGGCCGTACGCAGGAAGTGCTCGGCGATGCGTGGTACAAGGCCGGGGAATATCGCAAGGCGCTCGACGCCTACGTTGCCGCTCAGGGACGGGTGGCAGGCGAGCGACTGCTCGAGGCCGAGCTGCTGCTCAAACTCTCGCGGGTCGAGGAGAAGCTCGGCCGCTATCCGGAGGCATTGCGTTGGGTCGAGCGCGCACGCGAGGCGCTCCAGGGTGTGGAGGGACCCCAGGCCGCTCGGCAGGTCGCAGCCGCCAGCGTCTGGTACGCCACCGTCCTGCAGGCGCAGGGCAGCACGGAGGAAGCGCTCAAGTGGGCCGAGCGGGGAGCGCGCGAGGCCGAAGAGATCGACGATCCCGAACTCATTGGCGACGCCTACATGGTGTTGGGCTGGGGCTACAGCGTGCTGGGCAAGGAAGGTGGCGAGGCGCAGATGCTGAAGTCGCTCGAGGCCCATCGGCGCTCGGGCAATCGCGTCCGGCAGGCGAGCATCCTGTCCAACCTCGGTTCGGCGTGCTATTGGGACGGCCGCTGGGACGACGCGATGGCCTACTTCGAGCGCGGCCGCGACGAGCTGGTCAAGGTCGGCGATCTGCTCAACGCCGCCGTCGCTTCCTTGGGAATTGCCGAGGTTCTGAGCGACCGCGGCGAGCTCGCCGAGGCGGAACTCACGTTCCAGAAGACGCTGCCGGTGTGGAAGGCGTCGGAGTACCACTACTTCCTGGGTTACTGCATCTGGATGCTGGGCCGCGTTTCGCTCCGCGGCAACAAGGTCGACGAGGCCATCGCCCGTTTCGCCGAGGCGAGGAAGCTCCTGACCGACGTCGGCGCCGAGCACGAGGTACTGGACATCGACGCGCGGATCGCCGAGTGCCATTTGCTCAAGGGCGAGCCTGACGCGGCGCTGGCAGCAGCCGATGAGATTCTCGCCAAGCAGGATTCGTCCGGAGCCATCGCGCGGCTGACGCCGCTGCTCAACCGCATCCGCGGCTATGCGATGCAGATGCGGGGTGACCCATGGGGCGCCCGCGACGCGTTCGACACGAGTCTCGCGGTCGCCCGCGAGCGCAAGGAACGCTTCGAGATCGCGCTGACGCTGAATGCGCTGATCGAGCTCGATCGGCTCGAGGGCGTCGAGCCGCCCCAGGAAGTCGTCGACGAAAGCCGCGCCGCGATCGCGAAGCTCAAGATCCGCGCACTGCCCGCGGCCCCCAACATCGGCTGAGGCTAGTCGCAGAAAGCGAAAAGCGGCCGCGAGGGCCGCTTTTCGATGTTGCGAGCGCCGAGCGCGTCAGCCGCGGATGATCGGCGGATCGACAGCGTCGATAATGATCGTCGTGGTCCGGATGCACGCGGGCGTAGTCCCGGGTGGCGTACCGTCCGGCAGTGGCAATCCGCTGCACTCCGACTGGGATACCGTCACCCAATCCTGCTCCTTGATACACGCCGGCTCGCCGGCCGGTATCGATCCGATTGCGACATCCGGGCTCGTACAGGCCTTCATGGGCTTCTTGAGGGTATCGCAAGGCGTCGGATCGTTCGGACCCGTGCCCGCGCAGTATTGCGTCTTCTGCGGGAACGGGAGGCCGGTGGTCGGATCGACATACTCGGCCTTCCAGGTGACCGTGTAGGTGAAGGCCGCCCTTTGCGCCGAATCCCAGACTAGGCTGACAGCATTCGGCGGAATCGTCTTGCTGTTCGCGTCCTGCGTGGGGCCTGGACCGCAGATGTTGTTCGTCAGCGTGAAGTTGAGCGCCGGGCACGCCAGGTCCTTGTTGACGCTGCGGAAGCCAGCTGCGAAGCCGCTGACGTTGACGCCGACGCCCGAGCTGCAAACCGTGGAAACGTCGAACGAGGAGCCTGGGAGTCCGGTGTCCGAACTGGGCGGCGTGCATTTGTCTGCCTGAGCCTGAGCCTGGAACACCGCCAGATTCAACACCGGCGGCGGCGTATAGTTGTCCGCCGCGAATGTCAGCGAGCAAGTCGTCAGCGTCGTTGCCGTGCTCGGGATCGTGAGCGTGAATGTGATCGACGTCTGGGACGACGACTTCGTCGACACACCGGCATTGCCGCACGCGGTCGTGTTCGCCGTGACCGTCGCCGGACCCGGATTGATTCCCACCGTCACGTCGAACGGCGTGGCGAGGGCGACGCTGGTTGGCGCGGAAGTGATCGAAAGCACGTTGGGCACGAAGCTCGCCGTGACGCTAACGTTCGCCATCACGTTACTGTCGGTGCGCGGATTCGCCGTCGAACCGTCGCTCCAGCTGGCGAACGTGAAGAGTGCATTGGCCTGCGGCGTAACCGCGCTGCCCGAACCACCCGGGCTCACCGTCTGCGGCGTCGCGCCGACGATCGAGCCGCCCGGCCCCGCAGCGTAGCTCAGCGTGTAGCACAACGAGGTGACCGTCGTCTGCAGCACGGAGCTCGAATCGAGCGCGAAGACCTCGTTGCTTACGAGCAATCCACCCTTCGCCGTCGCGCCCCAGAGCAACGCGTTGGAGCCGCAGCTGAGCGTGGAGATGGGAGTGGCGTTGATCGTCACTTTGGTTGTCTTGGTGTAGGCCACCAGGACGCCACTGACGGACACCACCTGCCCCGACACCGACACGCTGCCGGATGACGCCGTCGGAGTTCCGCTGATCGTCAGCCCCGCCGGGACCGTGACCGTGTAGGACTTGAGGTAGTCGAACCTGGCCAGATTCTTGATCGTGGCCGTGAATGCAATCGGCCCGGCCTGCGCCGGAGGCGACGTGGGCGACATGACGGCGCTGAACTTGTCGCCACCGTCGGCGAGCGCTGGAAGCGCGAACGCGGCAAGCGCCAACGTCGCGATAACGAAGAGCAACTTGCGGAGGCTGGTCATTCCGGATTCTCCCATTCTTGTTTTCGAAGTCTTCGCCATCCAGGGCGGTGCGTCAGACGTCAGTCGGTCGACATCGAACAGAGCCGCATTTGTACTCCCGTTGCAGAGAGTGTCAAGCGCGATTTGTAATTTTTTCCGACAGCCTTTCGTCGAATATTCGGCAAGTTGTGGTATGCGTCGCGACCGAAGCGTGACATGCGAATCCCATAGCGCGCGACCGACGTCGCCAATCGATGAAGTTGTACATCGCAACTGCGGAGCGCCCAGGAGTGAAGGCGATCGACCCCTCCCCGTGAGGGCTCGTCCAAACGCCTCATCCGATCGCCCTCGCGACCCCGCTTTGTAGACCGCAACCTACGACGCCTCCGACGAATCGGACTCCGCGAGGGTGGGGTCCGACCGGGGTTGCCGACGGCTCCGGCATCCAACCGCCATGCAACCGGCATCCGAACGGCGGCGGCCGCCGTGGCTGGACGAACCGCCGGACGCCCCGCCCAGCCACCGACGGCTCAGATCACCCGCGAGTACTGCGCCTTCTGCTGGGCCTCGCGGAGGTAGCGGTCGAAGTGCATGGCGACCGTCCGGACGAGGAGCCGCCCGCGCATCGTCACCTTGAGATCGCGCTCGGTCAGCGTGACCAGCCCATCGGCCGCAAGCGGCGCGAGCGAGGCCAGGTCCGGCGCGAAGTAGGCGGCGAAGTCGATGCCGTAGTGCGCGCCGAGCGTCGCGAAGTCGAGCTCGAAGTTGCACATGAGCTTCTGGATCACGTCGCGGCGGATCAGGTCGTCGGCGTTCAACTCCACGCCGCGCATCACCGGCAGCGTGCCGGCGTCGAGCTTGTCGTAATACTCGTCCAGCGTCTTCACGTTCGCCACGTACGACGCGCCGACCTTGCCGATCGCCGAGATGCCGAACGCCAGCATGTCGCAGTCGGGCTTGGTCGAGTAGCCCTGGAAGTTGCGGTGGAGCTTCCGCTGCGCCTGTGCGATGGCGAGCTCGTCCGTCGGCTTCGCGAAGTGGTCCATCCCGATGTAGACGTAGCCCGCCGCGCCGAGCTTCTCGATCGCGAGGGCGAGGATCGCGAGTTTCGTCTCCGGCGCAGGCAGCGCGTCGACGTCGATCCGGCGTTGCGGCTTGAACAGGTGCGGCACGTGCGCGTAGCTGTAGAGCGCGATGCGGTCGGGGGCGGCCGCGATCACCTTGTCGAGCGTGGTCGAGAAGCCCGCCACCGTCTGCTTCGGCAGCCCGTAGATCAGGTCGGCGTTGACCGAGACGAAGCCGTTCGCGCGCGCCGCGTCGATCACCGTCATCGTCTCGGCTTCGCTCTGGATCCGGTTGACCGCCTGCTGCACGACCGGATCGAAGTCCTGGATGCCGACCGAAATCCGGTTGAACCCGAGCCTTCCGAGGAACGCAATGGTGTCGGCGGATACCTTCCGCGGATCAACTTCGATCGAGACCTCGGCATCCGGCGCGAACGAGAAGTGGCCGCGCAGCATGCCCATCAGCGTCGACATCTCGTCCCGGGCGAGGAACGTGGGCGTCCCGCCGCCGAGATGCACCTGCTCGACCTTCGGTCCGCCCTCGATCAGCCCGCTCACGATCTCGATCTCGTGGCCGACGTACTTGATGTACTTGGCGCTGCGCCCGTGATCCTTGGTGATCACCTTGTTGCAGGCGCAGTAGTAGCAGATCGTGTTGCAGAACGGGATGTGCACGTAGAGCGACAGCGGCGCGGCCGGACGCTCCTGGTTGCGCGCGTGCAGCGCGTTGACGTAGCTCTCGGCCGTGATGCCGGCGTGAAAGCGGTCGGCGGTGGGGTAGGAGGTGTAGCGAGGACCGAACCCGTCGTACTTCTTCACCAGGGCAGTGTCGAGCACGAGGTCGGCTGCGGCGGCAACGGCCATGGCAGCTCCCGGTTGGCGGACGTACTCCCGCGATGGGAGCGATTGTCACAGGCCCCGTATACAGGCCACCTTGATCGAAGTCAACCGGCCCGGGATCGGGGCAGCCGCAGCCCCATATCCCGTCATCCCCGCGGAGGGCGGGGATCCAGTAACGCTCGTCAAAAGTCGCTGGGTTCCCGCGTTCGCGGGAACGACGGCGTCGCTAGTCAAACCGTCAGTGCAGGCGCGGACCCAGTCAGAGGAGTTTGAAAGCGCTAGTGCCTACAGTTGGCAGCAGCGGCCGGTTCGCAAAAATGCTAACTCGCACCACGGAGCATGCCGTTCGGCCATTCGAACGAACCTGGCGGCGACCAAGGCCGATTCCGAGCCGGGAAAGGGCGTCGCGGCGGTTAGCAATTTTGCTAACCGCGGTCGGAAAGCAGGGGGCCAGCTGACTTGCGCCGCGGGCTTACTCGGGTCCCCGCCACCCGTCAGCCGACAGCCGCTCGAGCGTGACCAATGGTCGTAGAAATCACATCTAGACGGTGAGACACGCCCGGACGCCGTCGGCGTCCATGTCGGCGCCCTTCCCCGCCTTGACGACCTCGCCTCGAGACAGCACGACGTAGCGGTCGGCGAGCGATCGCGCGAAGTCGTAGTACTGCTCGACCAGCAGGATCGCCATCCGGCCCTCGGCCGCGAGCGAACGGATCGCGCGCTCGATGTCCTTGATGATCGACGGCTGGATGCCCTCGGTCGGCTCGTCCAGCACGAGCAGCTTCGGCTCGAGCGCGAGTGCGCGGGCGATCGCGAGCTGCTGCTGCTGACCACCGGAAAGATCGCCGCCGCGACGGTGCAGCATGTCCTTCAACACGGGAAACATCTCGAAGATGCGGTCGGGCAGCGGCGCGCCCGCGGGCCGCGTGGCGAGCCCGAGCCGGAGATTCTCGAGCACGGTGAGCCGCGGAAAGATCTCGCGACCCTGCGGCACGTAGCCCAGTCCCAGCCGCGCGCGCTGGTGCGGCGGCAGCTTCGTCACGTCGGTGCCGTCGAAGCGGATCGTGCCCGAGCGCGACGGCAGGAGTCCCGCGAGGCACTTGAGCAGCGTCGTCTTGCCGACGCCGTTGCGGCCGAGGATCGCCGTCACCGCACCGGACGGCGCCTCGAACGCGACGTCGCGCAGCGTGTGGCTGCCGCCGTAGTACTGGTTGAGCGCAGAGACGGTGAGCATGGGCAGGCGCCTATCGTCCCAGATAGACCTCGATCACCCGCGGATCGGCCTGCACGGTCTCCATCGGCCCTTCCGCCAGCACGCTGCCCTCGTGCAGCACCGTCACCTTGCGCGCGATCCGCGCGATGAAATCCATGTCGTGCTCGACGACGACCACCGAATGCCGCCCCGCGAGCGTCTGGCACAGCTCGGCCGTGCGCACGGTTTCCTCGTCGGTCATTCCGGCGACCGGCTCGTCCAGCAGCAGCAGGCGCGGCTCCTGCATCAGGAGCATCCCGATCTCGAGCCACTGCTTCTGCCCGTGCGAGAGCAGCCCAGCGGTCCGGTCGGCGGCGTCGGCGAGCTGGATCAGCACCAGCGTTTGCCCGATCCGGTCGAGGTCGAGCGCCGAAAGCTTCGCGCGGAGCGTTCCGCGCACCCGCTTGTCGGCCTTCATCGCGAGCTCGAGGTTCTCGAACACCGTGTGCTGCTCGAACACCGTCGGCTTCTGGAACTTGCGTCCGATGCCGGCGTGCGCGATCTCCGCCTCCGTCATCGTCGTCAGGTCGATCGTCTGCCCGAAGAACGCCGTGCCGGCATCGGGGCGCGTCTTGCCGGTGATCACGTCCATCATCGTCGTCTTGCCGGCGCCGTTGGGGCCGATGATGCAGCGGAGCTCGCCGTCGTCGATCGTCAGCGAGAGGTCGTTCAGCGCCCGGAAGCCGTCGAAGCTGACCGTGATGCCCTCGAGGTAGAGGATCGGGCCGTGGGTCGTGTCCACGCCCGCGCCGGCGACGCGCATTCCCGTCTGCGCGAGGCCCGGCGCTCCGCTGTCGGTCGTGTGCAGCGCGCTCATGGGGCGTCCTTGCGCCGCCACGGCCGACGCGCGAGCCCGACGACGCCCTTCGGCAGGAACAGCGTGACGACGATGAACAGGAGACCCAGGAAGAACAGCCAGAACTCCGGAAACGCCTGCGTGAACCAGCTCTTGGCGCCGTTGACGACGAACGCGCCCGCGATCGGTCCGAGCAGCGTGCCGCGACCGCCCACCGCCGCCCAGATCGCGATCTCGATCGAGTTCGCGGGAGACATCTCGCCGGGATTGATGATGCCGACCTGCGGCACGTAGAGCGCGCCGGCGATCCCGCACAGCACGGCCGACAGCGTGAACACGAAGACCTTGTACCAGAGCGGATCGTAGCCCAGGAACATCGCCCGGCTCTCCGCGTCGCGGATGGCGGTCAGCACGCGCCCGGTTCGCGAGGTGACGATGGCGCGGCACAGGAGCAGCGAAGCGAGGAGCATGCAGCCGGTGGCGACGAACAGCACCGCCCGCGTACCGGGCGCGGCGATGGGATAGCCCAGGATGCGCTTGAAGTCGGTGAAGCCGTTGTTGCCGCCGAAGCCCGTGTTGTTGCGGAAGAAGAGCAGCATGAACGCATACGTCAGCGCCTGCGTGATGATCGAGAAGTAGACGCCCTTGATCCGCGAGCGGAACGCGAAGTACCCGAACACGAACGCGAGCAGCCCCGGCACGAGGACGACCAGCAGCGCCGCGTACCAGAAGCGGTCGGTGAAGCTCCAGTACCACGGATACGCCTTCCAATCGAGGAACACCATGAAGTCCGGAAGGTCGCTGTGGTAGACGCCGTCGTGACCGATCGAGCGCATCAGGTACATCCCCATCGCGTAGCCGCCGAGCGCGAAGAAGAGGCCGTGGCCCAGCGACAGGATGCCGGCGTAGCCCCAGACCAAGCCGAGCGCGAGGGCGACGATCGCGTAGCACATGATCTTGCCGACGAGCGTGATGAAGTAGTCGGACAGGTGCAGGGGGTGCGTGGCCGGCAGCCACAGGTACGCGGACGGCACCAGCACCAGCACGACGTAGGCGACGACGAGGAACGCGATCCAGCCGGTGCGCGTCAGGATCGGGTGCAGCGGCGCCTTGACCGGCACGCGCAGCGGGAGGGGCAGCGGGGCGTTCATCGGGGTACCGTTCGCTGCCGTCAGCCTTCCGCCATCCGGCCCTTGAGCGCGAAGAGCCCCTGCGGCCGCTTCTGGATGAACACGATGATGAACACGAGGACGGCGATCTTCGCGAGCACCGCGCCCGACCACGCCTCGAGCAGCTTGTTGACGATGCCGAGCCCGAGCGCCGCGTAGACGGTGCCCGCGAGCTGGCCGACGCCGCCCAGCACCACGACCATGAACGAGTCGACGATGTAGCTCTGGCCCAGGTCCGGCCCGACGTTCCCGATCTGCGACAGCGCGCAACCGGCAAGCCCCGCGATGCCGGACCCCAGCCCGAACGCGTACATGTCGACGCGGTTCGTCGGGACGCCCAGCGCGCCCGCCATCCCGCGGTTCTGCGTGACGCCGCGGATGAAGAGCCCGAGGCGCGTGCGCGTGAGGAGCAGCCAGATCAGCGTGACGACGGCCGCGGCGAAGACGATGATCGCGATCCGGTTCCACGGCAGCACCAGGTTCGGCAGGAGCTCGATCCCGCCCGACATCCACGACGGGTTCTCGACCTGCACGTTCTGCGCGCCGAACAGGGTCCGCGTCGACTGGATGAGGATCAGACTGATCCCCCAGGTCGCGAGCAGTGTCTCGAGCGGCCGACCGTAGAGGAAACGGATGACGCTGCGCTCGAGCGCCATGCCGACCACCGCCGACGTTGCGAACGCGACGGGGATCGCCGCGATCAGGTAGAGGTCGAACGCCTGCGGCAGGTGCGCGCGGAACGCGTTCTGCACGACGTACGTCGCGTAGGCGCCGATCATGATGAGCTCGCCGTGCGCCATGTTGATGACGCCCATCAGGCCGTAGGTGATGGCGAGCCCGAGCGCGGCGAGGAGCAGGATGCTGCCGAGGCTCACGCCGCTGAAGATCCGGCCGATCGTCTCGCCGGTCGCGAGCCGGCCCTCGATCGCACGCAGCGACCGCTCGGCCTCCGCGCGCACGTCGCCGTCGGGCTCGGCGAAGTCGGCGCCCTTCTTCTCGAGCAGCGGCAGGAGCAGCATCTTCGTATTGGGATCGCGGCTCTCGGCGAGCGCGCGGATCGCGGCGATCCGCACGTCCTTGTCGCCGCTCGACAGCCGGATCGTCGCCTGCGTGAGCGCGAGCAGCGCCTTGATCTCGGCGTCCGGCTCCTTCGCCATCGCGCGCTCGATCGCGGGCAGCATCGCCTCTTCGGCCCCGCTCTGCAGCTCCTTCGCCGCGTCGAGCCGGACGCTCCGGTCCGGTGCGGACAGCTTGAGCGCGGCGATCGCCGTCGCGAGCTCGCGCCGGACGCGATTGTTGAGGATGAGGTCGTCGCGCGACTCCGGCAGCGGCGACACGTTGCTGCCCGTCACGAGGTCGGTCGCCTTGCCGTCCCTGACCCAGAGCACCTGCTCGCCCGCCGTCTGCACCTCGCCGTCGGCGAGCGCCTGCAGCACCGCGAGGGCGTCGGCGTCGCCCTGCGCCACGAGCTCCGCGATCGCGCGCACCTTGTCGTCGTTCTCGCCGAAAGCCAGGTCGCGGACGGCCGCGGGCGGCACCGCGGCCGCAGCCGCCGCAGCGCCGCGAACGCGGCCAGCGCGATGACGATCGATCGGAGGACCGTTCGCAGCGTCATGTCGGTTGTCGGAGATCGAAAAACGCCGCGGGCGCAGCCAGTGATCGGAAGCTGACGCCCGCGGCGCGACTGCAGGGTGCGGGAACAGTTACTTCTTCTCGGGCTCGTCCTTCTTCTTGTCGTTGCCCTCGATGTACTGGCTCCACGGTTGCGCGCGGATCGGGCCCTTCGTCTTCCAGACGACGTTGAACTGACCGTTGCCCTGGACCTCGCCGATGAACACCGGCTTCCACAGATGGTGGTTCTTCTCGTCCATCTTGATGTCGAAGCCGTCCGGCGCGTTGAACTTCTGGCCGCCGGTCGCCGCGATCACCTTGTCGGGATCGGTCGACTTCGCCTTCTCGACCGCCTGCTTCCACAGGTGGATGCCGATGTAGGTCGCTTCCATCGGATCGTTGGTCAGCGGCTTGTCGGCACCCGGGAGCTTCTTGGCCTTGGCATACTCGGCCCACTTCTTCTTGAAGCTCTCGTTGGCCGGATTCTTGAGCGACATGAAGTAGTTCCACGCCGCGAGGTGCCCGACCAGCGGCTTCGTGTCGACGCCGCGGAGCTCTTCCTCACCCACCGAGAACGCCACGACCGGGACATCGGTTGCCTTGAGGCCCGCATTGCCGAGCTCCTTGTAGAACGGAACGTTGGAGTCGCCGTTGATCGTCGACACCACGGCGGTCTTGCCGCCGGCCGCGAACTTCTTGATGTCGGCGACGATCGTCTGGTAGTCCGAATGCCCGAACGGCGTGTAGGTCTCGAGGATGTCCTTCTCGGCCACGCCCTTCGACTTCAGGAACGCGCGGAGGATCTTGTTGGTGGTGCGCGGGTACACGTAGTCGGTGCCGAGCAATACCCAGCGCTTCGCGCCGCCGCCCTCCTTGCTCATCAGGTACTCGACCGCGGGAATCGCCTGCTGGTTCGGCGCGGCACCGGTGTAGAACACGTTCTTCGAAAGCTCCTCGCCTTCGTACTGCACCGGATAGAACAGCAGGCTGTTCAGCTCCTCGAAGACCGGCAGCACCGACTTGCGCGAGACCGACGTCCAGCAGCCGAACACGACGGCGACCTTGTCCTGCGTGATCAGCTGGCGCGCCTTCTCGGCGAAGAGCGGCCAGTTCGACGCCGGATCGACGACGACGGCCTCGAGCTTCTTGCCCATCACGCCGCCCTGCGCGTTGATCTCGTCGATCGTCATCAGCGCGACGTCCTTGAGCACGGTCTCGCTGATGGCCATCGTTCCCGACAGCGAATGCAGAACGCCGACCTTGATCGTGTCGGCGGCCTGCGCCGTGGTTCCGACGCCCAGTCCGACCGCCGCGACGGCGGCCGAAAGCGCGAGCCGGCGAATGAAATTCCTGCGTTGCATGGAGATCCCCGTTTTCAGGTTCGAAATGAATGCGCCCGTTGTCGTTCGAGCACCGCCGCGTTGCACCACCCTGCGCCGGAACTCTGCGTTGATGCATCGCACAATCCATGCCATGCGGAGAGTTGCGCGCGACAAGCGCACGCAATTCAATGCGTTAGAACCGATTCGGCGCGCGGAAACGCGCGCTCGTCGCCGGAACGCTGCGGCGGCGATCCCCAAACAGGTGCGCGATCGATTCGGCGCGCACCAGTTTGGACACGGGAGAAGGTGATTTAAGCGGAAGCTCCGACCATCCCGCGCTCGACGACGAAGCGGACGACCGCGTCGAGGCCTTGGCCCGTCTTGAGATTCGTGAACACGAACGGACGCTCGCCGCGCATCCGGCGCGCGTCGCGCTCCATCACTTCCAGCGAGGCGCCAACCATCGGCGCGAGGTCGATCTTGTTGATGACGAGGAGATCGGAGCGCGTGATGCCCGGCCCGCCCTTGCGCGGAATCTTGTCGCCGGCGGCGACGTCGATCACGTAGAGCGTGAGGTCGGACAGCTCGGGCGAGAACGTCGCGGCGAGATTGTCGCCGCCGCTCTCGACGAACACGATGTCGAGGTTGCCGAAGCGCGCAGCGAGCCGCTCCACGGCCTCGAGGTTGATCGATGCGTCCTCGCGGATCGCCGTGTGCGGGCAGCCGCCGGTCTCGACGCCGATGATCCGGTCCGCGGCGAGCGCCTCGTGGCGGACGAGGAACTGCGCGTCCTCTTCCGTGTAGATGTCGTTGGTGACGACGGCGAGCTCGAAGCGGTCGCGCAAGGCGCGGCAGAGCGCGAGCGTGAGCGCCGTCTTCCCGGAGCCGACCGGGCCGCCGATGCCGACGCGCAGGGGCTGTGCGGCACTCATCGTCCTCTCCTCATGACCGGAACAGCCGCGTGTACTGCGTCTCGTGCCGCGCCGACGCGAGCGCGAGTCCAGGCGCGAAGGTCGCGACGTCGTCGTCGGCGACGGTCCTTGCCGTCGCGGCAGCCGGCGGGATCCGCGCGCCGAGCGACACGAGCAGCCGCTGGCCGGCGAGCTGGCCCAGGGGCACGAGCTTCATCGCGGCGAGCACCTGATTCTCGAGCCAGGCCCACACGTAGCCGACCAGCGCCGCCTCCGTCGGCCACCGCGAAGCCGCGCGCGGCGATCGCATACGCCGCCGGCAGCGTGACGGGGCCAAGCGCGCGCGAGCGCAGTCCGCGCGAATGGACCGACGAGATCGAGCTCGGCCACGAGCTTCGCGAGCGAGCCGCCCATCTGCAGCGTCTCGGCGCGAAGCTCGGCCGTCTCGCGCGACGCGCGGAACCACGCGTTCCAGCGCGCGAGCGAAGGCCAATCGTCGCTCGAAACGGCCACGAGGAGGCGCCACGCGACGGCCGCCTCGCCGCGGGCCATGACGTGCTCGAGAACGTCGCCGATCCAGGCTCCGGCGCTCGCCGCATCGTGGACCGTGCCCTCGGCGACCACCCACTCGAGTCCCTGCGAATAGCTGTACGCGCCGATCGGCAGCGTCGGGCTCGCGAGCTGCAGCAGGCGGACGAGCGGCAGCGACGCAGACTGCGCATGCGACGTCATCGGACGGGACCGCGCTCGGCGAAATCGTGGAGGATGCCGCGGTGCCTCGTCTCCGGCGAATGCGCGTGCGGGCCGCCCGCGTAGGCGCCGCCCTCGGGCTCGAAGGGCGCGCGCACCGGTTGCACCGTGGCGCCCAGGCCGCGCAGCATCGCGGCCAGCACCTCGTCGGCGGCGAAGCGGAGCCACCCCACGCCGACCTGCACCGCCGCGTGACGATTGCCGAGATGCCACGCCGCGCGCGCGAGGCCTTCGGCGTCCGCGCAGCGGGCCTCCTGCAGATCCTCGTCGGCGGCGACCACGCGAACGACTCGGCCGTCGTCGGCCTGCAGCCAGTCGCCGCCGCGCAGCAGCGTGCCGCGATCGAGAAACAGGCCCACCTCCTCGCCGCCCTCGGCCACGGTGCGCAGCCGGCTCTTCTGCCGCAGCTCGAAGGGCAGCACGAGGACTGCGTCGGCGCGCGCCTGCGGCCCGATCCTTCGCCGTACGATCAGCATGGCGGGCGCCTCAGAACAGGAAATACCGCTGGGCCATCGGCAGCACGGCGGCCGGCTCGCAGGCGAGGAGCTCGCCGTCGGCGCGCACCGCGTACGTTTCCGGATCGACGTCGATGTGCGGGAGCGCGTCGTTCAGCTTCATGTCCCGCTTGCCGATCTTCCGCGTGTTGGCGACCGCGACCAGCGGCTTCGCGAGCCTGAGCCGCCGAACCGCCGGATTCCGGAGCGCCGCCTTCGACACGAACGTCACCGACGTCGCGAGCGCCTTGCCGAACGCGCCGAACATCGGCCGGTAGTGGACGGGCTGCGGCGTCGGGATCGAGGCATTGGGATCGCCCATCGCCGCCGCGGCAATCATGCCGCCCTTCAGGATCAGCGCCGGCTTGACTCCGAAGAACGCGGGCTTCCACAGCACGAGGTCCGCGAGCTTGCCCGGCTCGACCGAGCCGACGACATGGGCGATGCCGTGCGCGATGGCGGGATTGATCGTGTACTTGGCGATGTAGCGCTTGACGCGGTGATTGTCGTGGCCGGGCGGATCCGCGGCAAGCTTGCCCCGCTGCGTCTTCATCTTGTGCGCGGTCTGCCAGGTGCGGACGATCACCTCGCCGACGCGGCCCATGGCCTGCGAGTCGGACGACAGCATCGAGAACGCGCCCAGGTCGTGCAGGATGTCTTCGGCGGCGATCGTCTCGCGCCTGATCCGCGACTCGGCGAACGCGATGTCCTCGGCGATCGCCGGATCGAGATGGTGGCACACCATCAGCATGTCCAGGTGCTCGTCGATGGTGTTGACGGTGTAGGGTCGCGTCGGATTGGTCGACGACGGCAGCACGTTCGGCGCGCCGCACGCCCTGATGATGTCCGGCGCGTGACCGCCGCCTGCGCCCTCCGTATGGTAGGTGTGGATCGTGCGGCCGCCGATGGCCCGCAACGTCGTCTCCACGAAGCCCGACTCGTTCAGCGTGTCGGTGTGGATCGCGACCTGCACGTCCATCCTGTCCGCGACCTTGAGTGCCGCATCGATCGCCGCCGGCGTCGTCCCCCAGTCCTCGTGCAGCTTGAGGCCGATCGCCCCCGCCTCGACCTGCTCGACGAGCGGCGGGGCGAGGCTCGCGTTGCCCTTGCCGAGGAAGCCCAGGTTCATCGGGAACGCCTCGGCCGCCTCGAGCATCCGGTGGATGTGCCACGGCCCCGGCGTGCACGTCGTCGCGAACGTTCCGGTCGCGGGTCCGGTGCCGCCGCCGAGCATCGTCGTGACGCCGGACATCAGCGCCTCGTCGATCTGCTGCGGGCAGATGAAGTGGATGTGCGAGTCGATGCCGCCGGCGGTGACGATCATGCCCTCTCCGGCGATGATCTCGGTGCCGGCGCCGATCACGATGTCGACACCGGGCTGGATGTCGGGATTGCCGGCCTTGCCGAGCTTCGCGATCTTCCCGTCCTTGATGGCGAGGTCGCACTTGACGATGCCCCACCAGTCGATCACCAGCGCGTTCGTGATGACGGTGTCCGCCGAATCCTTCGCCTGGCGCTGGCTCTGGCCCATCCCGTCGCGGATCACCTTGCCGCCGCCGAACTTGACCTCTTCGCCATAGACCGTGAGGTCGCGCTCGACCTCGACGAAGAGATCGGTGTCGGCGAGCCGGACGCGGTCGCCGACCGTGGGCCCGAACATCTCCGCGTACGCGCGACGCGCGATCTTCATCGGCCGCTCCTGCGCTTCCTGGCGGCGGAGGGACGACGCGCCGCCGGGCGCTTCCGGTCGAGCGCGCCCATCACGGCGCCCGTGAAGCCGTACACGACGCGATCGCCGGCGAGCGCGACGAGCTCGACCACCCGCTTCTGACCGGGCTCGAAGCGGACCGCGGTACCGGCGGCGACGTTCAGCCGGAAGCCCCGCGCCGCGGCGCGATCGAACGCAAGAGCGCCGTTCGTTTCGGCGAAGTGATAGTGCGAGCCCACCTGGATCGGCCGGTCGCCCGTGTTGGCGACTTCGAGCGTGATCGTCGCGCGGCCCGCGTTGAGCTCGAGCTCGCCTTCGCCGGCAATGATCTCGCCGGGGATCATGGAATCGGGTGGTGAACCGTCACGAGCTTCGTGCCGTCGGGAAATGTCGCCTCGACCTGGATCTCCGGAATCATTTCGGGAACCCCCTCCATGACCTGCGCGCGGGTGAGCAGCGTCGCGCCGTGGCTCATGAGCTCGGCGACCGGGCGGCCGTCGCGCGCGCCCTCCATGATCGCGGCGGACAGGAACGCCACCGCTTCCGGATAGTTGAGCTTGAGCCCCCGCGCGAGGCGCCGCTCGGCGAGCAGCGCCGCGGTGAAGATCAGGAGCTTGTCCTTCTCTCTCGGCGTCAGTTCCATGGCGAGGCTCGCGCGATCACGTGCTCCAGAGCCGTGGCGGCACGGCGGCGCGTCCGAGGAAGGCCGGGCGCAACGCAGTCCACAACCTAGCAAGATGCGTGCGCGCCCCGATTGCGGAATCGCCGCGGACACGCGCGACGAGCACGTGCGCGATGCGCGTCACGGCCCACGGCTCGCCTGGGCCGCCAATGGCTCGGCACGTCGCGACGAGGCCGTCGTCGATTTCCGCGCCCGCGGCGATCATCGTGCCAAAGACCGGCGCGTTCGCAAGGATCGCACCGGATTGGAGCGCGGCTGAACCACCGGCGAGCACGACCCGCTCGCACCACGCGAGCTCGCCGTCCTGATGGAGCTCGACCGACTGCCGATAGCCTCCGCGTTCGAAGCGCTCGCCCGACGCCGTGCGCCCGAGCGCGACCACGTCCCATCCGATGAAGCGCGCGCCGCGGCCGAGCTCGATGCGGGTGTCGATCGCGGCCACGGCGCCGTCGAACACGAGCGTCTCCAAGGGCAGCCACTCGAGCACCGCGCCCGCGGCGAGCTTAAGCCGCGTGCGGAGGAATGCGCCGTCGCCCGCCGAGCGGTACCACTTCGCGGCGCCGGGCGTCGTGACCTGCGCGCGCGCGCCGGGACCCATCGCGACGTCGAGCGCGAGCCGGTCGCCGCCGACGATGCCGCCGGGCGGATGCACGATGATCGCCTGGCAGACGTCGCGCCCCTCCGGGTAGAGCGCCTTCTGCACGCGCAGCGGACCCGCGTGGACGCGACGCGCGAGCACGGTTCGCTCGCCGTCGCGCTCGAAGCCGAGGTCGAGATGCGCTTCCCATCCCCCACGATCCGGGGTCGGGGCCATCGCGAGCGCGGGGAGGCCGTCCATTGAACGAGTGTAGCCCTGCGATCGCGCGGACCGCGCGCTCCCTTACCGATCCGGGCTCTTCAGCGTCCGGATTCGCTCGTACAGCGTGTCTCGCGGGAGGCCGGTCGCCGCCGCCGCGACGCGGGCCGCGCGCGCGGGCGGCAGCTCCTCCGCAAGCGCTCGCAGCAGCCGCTCGACGGCCAGCGGGCCCGCGCCGGCGCCCTCGGCCGAAGCGGCCCCGGACGGGCGGTCGACGACGAGGACGAATTCGCCGCGCGCGCGATTCGCATCGGCGGCGACCCATTCCGCAGCTTCGGCCAGCGGCATTCGCGCGATGGTCTCGAACTTCTTCGTGAGCTCGCGCGCCATGACGATGACGCGATCTCCGCCGAGGGCCGCCGCCAGCTCGGCAGCCGTGCGCACGATGCGGTGCGGGGCCTCGTAGACGACGAGGGCCATCGGCAGCGCGGCCACGCTGGCAAGCGTCTCGCGCCGCGCTTTCGCCGCCGCAGGCAGGAAACCCAGGAAGACAAAATGCTCCGCGTCGAGCCCGGCCGCGGAGATCGCAGCCAGCGCCGCGCTGGGCCCGGGGAGCGGCACCACGGGCAATGCGGCAGCCCGCACCGCGGCGACGAGGCGCGCACCGGGGTCGCTCACCGCGGGCGTCCCCGCGTCGGTGACGAGCGCGACGCTCCTGCCTGCGCGCAGGAGGTCGACGATCGCCGCCGCGCGCTTCGCCTCGTTGTGCTCGTGGAGCGACAGCGGCCGCGTGTCGATGCCGTAATGGCGGAGGAGCGGCGTCGTCACGCGCGTATCCTCGGCCGCGATCACGTCGGCCGAGGCAAGCACGTCGAGAGCGCGCAGCGTGACGTCGCGGAGATTACCGAGCGGCGTCGCCACCACATATAATGTCCCGCCGGCAGCGCGGAATCGTGGCGCCGTTGCGTCGGGGATGTCGCCGGTCCCTGTTTGCCGCACGTCAGAGTCGGAATCGCGCATGACCGCCCGCCGTCCCGGTTTTCGCCCTGCTCGGCAACGCCTTCGGAGGTGGCTGGGCGTGCTCGCGGTGCTGGCGGCGCTGCCCTCATTGTCCATGGGGCAGACATCCCCGACAAGCGCGGAGGCGCCGCCGAAGGAGGCGGCGCCGGCACGCCCGGGCGCCGAGATCGCCCTCGTCCTCCCGCTGTCGTCGCCAACCTACGGCCGGGCCGCGAGCGCCGTCAAGGCAGGATTCCTCGCCGCGGCCGCGCTGGCGAACGCGCATCCGAACGTGATCGGCCACGGCGACGGCGAGGTCGAAGCCGCGTTCGCGCAGGCGCGCGCGGCCGGGGCGCGCGTGATCGTGGGCCCGCTCGTCCGCGACGACGTCCGGACGATCGCTGCAGACGGGGTCGACGCGCCGCTGGTCCTGGCGCTCAATCACGTCGACGATGCGGCATCGCTCCCGCCCAACATGTACGCGCTCACGCTCGCGGTCGAGAGCGACGCGCGTCAGCTCGCGCGCCTCGCGCGCGACGCGGGCGCTCAGAGGATCGCCATCGTCGCCAACGACTCGCCGCTGCAGAAGCGCTTCGCCGCGGCTTTCGTCGATGCCTGGCTGCTCCTGGGCGGAGCCGCCCCGCTGGTGCTGCACTTCGATCGCTCGCCCGACATGCTCGCGCTCCTCAAGCGCGAGCTCGCACGCACGCCCGTCGATGCCGTGCTGCTCGCCGTCGACAGCGCCGATGCCTCGCTCGTGAAGCCGTACCTCGGCACGCTCGCGGTCTACGCCGGCAGCACCGTGAACGAGCGACCGTCGCCCGAGGCGATGCGCGACCTGGACGACGTCAAGTTCGTCGACATTCCGTGGCTCGCGACGCCGGATGCGCGCGAGTTCGCGGGCATCCCCCGCGACGACTTTCCGAACGCCTCCCTCGACCGGCTGTACGCGCTCGGCGTGGACGCCTTCCGGGTGGCGCAGATGCTCGCCGACGGACGCGTCGACCGGATCGAATTCGACGGCGCGACGGGGCACCTGTCGCTCGACGCGACGCGCCAGTTCACCCGCGAGGCGCGTCCCCTGCAGTACAAGGGCGGGCAGGTCGTGCCGGCCGCGCCGTGACGGCGACGCCGCGCGGCGTCGCGGGGGCGCGGGCGGAGGCGCTCGCGGCCGCGCATCTCGAGGGCGCCGGGCTCGTCATCGTGGAGCGCAACTGGCGGCGGCGCGTCGGCGAGATCGACCTCGTCGCACGCGACGGCGACGTGCTCGTGTTCGTCGAGGTGAGGCTGCGCCGGCGCGGCGACTTCGGTGGCGCGGGGGCAAGCATCACCGCGGCGAAGCGCGCGCGGATGATCGCCGCCGCGAGCGCCTACCTCGCGGGGCTCGCGCGCACGCCGGCGTGCCGGTTCGATGCGGTGCTCCTCGATGCGCTCGATCCCGCCCGCATCGAGTGGCTGCGCGATGTGGTCGCGGCGTGAGCAGCGAGCAGGCCGCGGCGTGAGCGGCACGGACCGCTCGACGATCCTTGCTACAATGGACCGTCTTCGCAACCCGCACGCACATGGACCCGGTTGAACGCATTCGCGCGCATTTCGCCGAGAGCGCGCGCTTGAAGCAGGACGCCGCGAGCGTGCTCGCGCCCGCCATTGCGCGCGCCGCTGCGACGCTCGCCGACTGCCTGCTCGCCGACGGCAAGATCCTCGCCTGCGGGAATGGCGGATCGGCCTCCGACGCGCAGCACTTTGCGGCCGAGATGGTCGGCCGCTTCGAGCGCGAGCGGCCGGAACTTCCGGCGATTTCGCTTGCCACAGACACGTCGATCCTGACGGCGGTCGCCAACGACTATGCATTCGACCAGATCTTCGCGAAGCAGGTGCGCGCCCTTGGAACGAAGGGCGACGTGCTCATCGCCATCTCGACGTCCGGCAACTCGGCCAACGTGATTGCCGCGATCGAGGCCGCGCGCGACCGCGAGATGCGCGTCGTCGCGCTGACGGGCAAGGGTGGCGGGCGCATCGGCGCGATGCTGGAGGAGGGCGATGTCCACCTCTGCGTCCCTCACGATCGCACCGCACGCATCCAGGAGGTCCACCTGCTCTCGATCCACTGCCTCTGCGACGCGGTCGACAACGCGTTGCTGGGAGAAGAACGATGAACGTCGCCGCGACCCCGTGGCGCTTGCTGCGCCTCGCGTCCTGTGCCTCCGCGCTGGGTGTGCTGCTGCTTCCGCTCGGCGGCTGTGCGCCGGCCATGGTGGCGGTCGGCGCCGCGCACGTCGCGATCATCGCCGGCGACCCGCGGACGACCGGCACCCAGCTCGACGACCAGACGATCGAGTTCAAGATCGTCACGGAGGCCGGCAACCGCTACGAAAACGACGTGCACCTCAATGCCACGAGCTACAACGGCGTCGTGCTACTCACCGGCGAAGCGCCATCGACGGTCGTGCAGGACGAGATCACGAAGCTCGCCACGTCGACGGACAAGGTGCGAATCGTCCACAACGAGATGGTGATCGGCCCGGTGACCGACCTCGGCGCCCGCACCAACGATACGTACATCACGTCCAAGGTGAAGACCCGCCTGCTCGAGGACGACCAGTTCAAGGCGATCTACGTCAAGGTCGTCACCGAGCGCAGCGTCGTCTACCTGATGGGCATCGTGCCCAAGGCCCTCGGCGATGCGGCCGCCCAGACCGCAGCCACCACCGAGGGCGTCGCGAAGGTCGTCAAGGTCTTCGAGTACGCGACCTAGCTGTGAACATTCCTGCGATGCATGAATCCTTTGCAGTCGTCATTCCCGCGGACGCGGGAATCCAGCGACTTGGGTCATTGCCGGCGTCAGTCCAACGTCACTGGGTCCCCGCCTCCGCGGGGACGACGAAGAATGTATGCGACCGGCGCATTCGTCGTGGATACACCGTGTTGACGATTGCCCCCTAGCAGCCGGCGATGACCGCCGGGCCCGCGATCCCGCCGCCGCGCCATCCCGCGAAGATCGCGACGACGACGGACGCGCTCGCGCGGATCCGGCAACTGCCGCGTCCGCTCGTGTTCACCAACGGGGTGTTCGACGTCCTTCATCGCGGGCACGTGACCTATCTCGATCAGGCTCGCTCGCTCGGCGCCTCGCTCTGCGTCGCGGTCAATTCCGACGCTTCGGCGCGTCGCCTCGGCAAGGGCGACGACCGGCCCGTCAACCCGCTGGACGATCGGATGGCAGTCCTGGCCGCGCTCGCGGCCGTGGATCTCGTCGTGCCGTTCGACGCGGACACGCCGCGGGACCTGATCGCGGCGTGCCGGCCCGACGTGCTCGTCAAGGGCGGCGACTACACCGCGGACAAGACCGCGGGCGCGGCGGAAACGATCGCCGCCGGCGGCCGCTTCGTCGCCATTCCCTTCGCCTTCGAACGCTCGACGACAGCGCTGCTCTCGCGCGTTCGCGGGCGGTAGCGGCGCGCGACGGGCCCGAGCGGGATCCGCGATGAGCATCGCGCTGCTCCTGCTGCCCGACTTCCTGCTGATCGCACTCGGGGTGGTACTGCGGAGGGTGCGCGGCTTCGACCGCGCGTTCTGGCCCGGCGTCGAGCGCCTCGTCTATTTCGTGCTGTTCCCGGCGCTCCTCTTCCGTTCGCTCGCAACTTCCCCGCTTGGCCTGGCCGACGCGTGGCGCCTGGTCGCAGTGGGCCTCGGGTTCACGCTCGGCGGGATCGCGCTGTCGGCGCTGGCGCAGCCGCTGTTCCGCCTGCCGCACGCGACGTTCGCCGCATGCTTCCAATGCGGATTCCGGTTCAACACGTATGTCGCGCTCGCGGCAGCCGCGAGCCTGGGCGGCGAGCCCGGACTCGCGACGATCAGTCTGCTGATCGGGGTCCTGGTCCCCGTGGTCAACGTCGCGGCGGTCGGCATGCTGGCGCGCGGCCAGGGCACCCGGGTGGCGCTCGAAATCGCGCGGAACCCGCTCGTGCTCGCCTGCGCCGCGGGGATTCTCTGGAAAGCGGCGGCGCCTCCGCTGCCCGACGTTGCGAAGCACCTGCTCGCGCTCCTCGCGGGCGCGGCCGTGCCGCTCGGGCTGCTCGCGGTCGGGGCAGGGCTCACCCTTGCGTCCGCTTCGGTACCGCCCGCGGCCGCCGCCTGGTGGCACGGCGTCAAGCTTCTTGCGATGCCCGCGCTGGCCCTCGCGCTCGCGCACGCCATCGGGCTTTCGCCGCTCGAGCGCACGGTCGCGGTTGCAATGGCGTCGGTCCCGACCGCGCCGTCCGCCTATATCCTCGCGACGCAGATGAAAGGCGACGGCGCTTCCGCCGCGCTGCTGATTTCTTCCGGGACCCTCCTAGCGGCCGTCACGATGCCGCTGTGGATCGCGCTCGTCTCCGGAAGCTAACGCCGGTTCCTGTTCAGGAAGTCGGCGACGATCCCCTTCTGACTGCGGTCGATCGCGGCGTCGAGCGTGCGGTCGTTCGGATCGTACTGCTTCGCCTTGCGGAACGCATTGATCGCGTCCTGGTGATAGCCCTGCGCCTGCAGCGCCTGGCCGAGGCAGCGCCAGGCCTCGGGATTGCCGAGTTCGATCTCGGTCCACGCGCGGCATAGATCCCCCGCGCGTCGCCAGTTCCCCGCCTGCAGCATCCGCGGGCCTTCGATCTTCAGCACGGCCGCGCGCGCGTGCCGTTCGGCGAACTCGGCCGCGAGTTCCGGATCCACCGGCCCGGCCGCAGCGACCGGAGGCGGCGTCACGACCGGGGGCGGCGACGGCGCGGCGGCCGGCGTGACCGCCTTGATCCCGCCGCTCACCACGGCGGCGGCGCCGCGCGAGAACCCGGTCGGGAACAGCGAGTCCGCGGACGGCAGCGCCTGGGTGAGCGACGTCCGCGCCCACGCGATCGACTGCGCCATCGGCTGATGCCACGCGACGCCGTAGAGCCAGAGCATCGCGGCCAGCCCGCACACGCCCGTCACCGCGTTCAGCACGCCGGGCGGACCGTGCGTGACGAGGCAGTCCTGCGCGAAATCCCAGTCGGTCTCCTGATTCTGGGCGACCTTTTCGTACGCGACCGCGATCAGGATGGGCGCGAGCAGCGGAAACCCGCATCCGACACCTTCCCACCAGACGCGGAACGCCCGCTGCGCGGCGCGGCGCAGCTGCGAGCGCGTGTCCCGGCTCGCGTATGCGTCGGAGATCGAGAACTGGAGGTAGCAGCCGAAGAGCCACTTGCCCGGCGTCGTCTGCAGCGAGGCGATGAGGAGCGCCTCGATCGGCACCCACGTGCCCGTGATCAGCACCGGCGCGAGCAGCGGATGCCCGATCCAGTAGACGAGCGCGTCGGGGACGGCCCCCGCGCCGCGCAGCTCCGAGAGGAGGAGCGCGAGCACGAGCCCCCAGAGGGCGTAGTCGAACAGGCGCGCGGCGAGCCGATTCCACGGTCGCGGCTCGCTCGTCCGCCCCGCCTTCGCCCGCTCGAGCTCCGCCATCCTGAGCTGGAAGATCCAGCTCGCGTCCTCCTGCGGCTGATTGGTGCCGAGGAACACGCTCTTCTCGCGGCGCCAGTTGAGAATCGCGAGGTCGGTCGTCGGGACCAGCAGGGGAGCGGCGGTGCCTTGTCGCCGCCGCGACCAGGCGAGGCCATGGACGACGCCGTAGACAAGCGTCAGCGCGAGCAGCGTGAGCGTGAGCCAGACCAGCACCTGCTTCGCGACCAGCACCGTGTCGGCCGGCGTGACGGCGACGATCGCGGCGGCGATGAAGGCGCCGAACAGCACGCAGAGGCCCGCGGTGACGAGCGTCGAGCGCCCGAACGAGGCGACCCGTTCCGTCAGGCCCGGATGATGGAACGTCCGCTCGGTGGGGACTTCCTCGCTGTCGAGGCCGGTCTCGAGGATCTCGTCCTGGGCGGGCTCGGGCTCCGGCGGCTTCACGTCCGTCTGCTCGCCCTCCTCGGCCACGGCGTTGCTGACGACGTGGGCGATCCGCTGCTCGGTCGTCCCGTCCGAGATCGCGAGCTCCTGGTCGTAGCGGACGCGGCGATCGTGGTCGCCCAGTATGCGGCTGGCATGATTGATGAAGCGGAGGGCCTCTTCGACATTGCCCTGCCCGTCCCGGGTCTTCGCGTAATATTTCCGGATCAGGCGGCGCAGCGCCGCCCGGACCTCCTCGTCCGAGGCGGCCTGCGGTATCCCTAGCGCTTCGTAGAGCGTCGCTCGCATCGCGTCGGCGGCCGGTGGGGAAACCCGCCCCCGGGTGCAGGAATATTCGGATAAAACCCTTCCGTAAGCAAGAGGAGCTAGCAAGAAGCAGGCCGAATCGGCCGAAATCGCGGACTGCCCCCACAAAGCACAAGGGCAGCCCGGCGGGCTGCCCTTGGCCGGACGGCGCGGGGCGCCGCCAGGTGCTTCCGCCGACCCGGTCTCAGTCGGCCTGCTTCTCGCGGTGCTGGTGCGCGAGCTTCTCGCGGATGCGGGCCGATTTGCCCGAGCGGTCGCGCAGGTAGTAGAGCTTCGCGCGGCGCACGTCGCCCTTGCGCTTCACCTCGATCGAGGCGATGAGCGGCGAGTAGGTCTGGAACGTCCGCTCGACACCTTCGCCGCTCGAGACCTTGCGGACGACGAACGACGAGTTGAGCCCGCGGTTGCGCTTCGCGATGACCACGCCTTCGTAGGCCTGCACGCGCTTGCGCTCGCCTTCGACGACGCTCACGTTGACGATGACGGTGTCCCCCGGCGAGAAGTCGGGGATCGTCTTGCCCAGACGGGCGATTTCTTCCTTCTCCAGCGTTTCGATGATGTTCATGCTGCGCTACTCCCGTTGTCGGCCGTCGGCCGCGCGCGCAGCGCAGGGCGCCCCCTGTTGCGCGCGGATCGTTGTCGTGGAGGCGTTGCCGCCTCCGGTGGTCACTGCCTTTCCGTTGCCCCGTTGCGTCCCCGCTCCGCGCGCTCGCGTCGATACTCGGCGAGCAACGCCGTTTCTTCCGGCGAAAGCGAACGCCCGGCGAGGAGCTCCGGTCGCCGCTCGTCGGTCCTGCCGAGCGACTGCATGAGCCGCCACCGCCGGATGTCCGCGTGGTGGCCCGACAACAGCACGTCCGGCACCGCCGCGCCCTCGTACCGCTCGGGGCGCGTGTAATGCGGACAGTCGAGCAGTCCCGTGACGAACGAGTCCTGCACCGCCGATTCCGCATCGTTCAGCACGCCGGGGCGCTGCCGCACGATGGCGTCGATCAGCATCAGCGCCGGCAGCTCGCCGCCCGAGACGACGAAGTTGCCGATCGCGATCTCCTCGTCGACTTCGCGGGCGACGAAGCGCTCGTCGACGCCTTCGTAACGTCCCGCCACCACGACCAGGCCCGTCGTCTCGGCGTCGGCCGCGAGCTCTGCCACGCGCCTGTGCGTGAGTTGCGCGCCCGCGGGCGTCAAATGAATCGTCCGCGTTGACCGGTACCCTGCCGCCGCCTGTGCCGAGCGCGCCGCCGCCGTGGCCTTCGCGAGCGGCTCGGCCAGCATCACCATCCCCGGCCCGCCGCCGTACGGCCGGTCGTCGACGGTCCGGTAGTGGTCCGTCGTGAAGTCGCGCGGGTTCCAGGTTCCGAGCGTCCACAGCCCGCGCTCAAGCGCGCGTCCCGTCACTCCGAAGCGCGCCGCGTGGTCGACCAGCTCGGGAAAGAGCGTGACGACGTCGATCCGCATCAGAACGCCTCGCCCCAGTCGACGTCGATCCGCTTCCCCTCGACGTCCACGCGATCGACGATCGCCGGTACGTAGGGGATCAGCCGGTCCGACCCCGGGGATCCCTCGGCCCGGACGACGCGGAGCAGCGGGTGGGCGCCGTGCGTCACCACCTCGGCCACCGTGCCGAGCAGCGCACCCTCGCGATTGCGCACCTCGAGTCCCTCGAGGTCGACCCAGTAGATCTCGTGCTTCTTCGTCCGAGGCAGCGCCGAGCGCGGCACGCCGACCTCCGCACCGCGGAGCGCGAGCGCCTCGTCGCGGGTCGCGACCCCCGCGAGCTCCGCGAGCAGGGCGCCCGAATGCATCCGCCCCGACGTCATCCGAATTTCCCTCCATGCGGTCGCGCGCGCGGGCCGGACCCGCCACGTCTCGTGCGCAAGCAGCGCATCGGGCGCTTCGGACACCGGCTCGACCTTGATCCAGCCACGCACTCCGTGCGGCGCGACGACGCGGCCCATGACCACGATTTGCTCCGCCGCGGGCGTCCGCTTGGGCACCGCGGCCCGCGCTGCCGCGTGTCAGGCGGCGGACGCCGGAGCCGCGGGCGCGGCCGACTTCTTCACGAGCCCCGCGACCGTGTCCGACAGGCGAGCGCCCTTCTGCTGCCAGAACGCGATGCGGTCGTGGGCGACGCGCAAGCCCTCCTCGCCTTCGCCGGCGATCGGGTTGTAGAAGCCTACGCGCTCGATGAAGCGGCCGTCGCGCCGATTGCGCGACTCGGCCACGACGATGTTGAAGAAGGGGCGCTTCTTCGCGCCGCCGCGGGCAAGACGGATGACAACCATGATTTCCTGCGCTCGGTGATCGGAGAAAAGTCTTTAATTATACGAGGAAATCGACCGGGCCGGCAAGGGCGGCCGGCAGGCCGGCTTGCGGGGGTCCCGGGCGCAACGTTCAGCGCAGTCCCGGCAGCAAACCCTTCATCCCGCGAAGCATCTTCTGCATGCCGCCCCGGGCGACCATCTTCATCATCTTCTGCGTCTGCTCGAACTGGGCGAGCAGCTGGTTCACTTCCTGCACCGACACCCCGGCGCCGGCGGCGATCCGCCGCTTGCGAGACGCCTTCAGGAGCTCGGGCTTGGCGCGCTCGACCGGCGTCATCGAATTGATGATGCCTTCGATCCGCGCGATCTTGCGTTCGCTCACGGTCGTGCTCTGCGCCGCGCGCGCGAGCTCCGCCGGAAGCTTGTCGACCATTCCGGCGAGTCCTCCCATCTTGCGCATCTGCGCGATCTGCGCCTTGAAATCCTCGAGGTCGAACCCTTTGCCCGATTTGACCTTCTTCGCGAGCTTCTCGGCTTCGGCGACATCGACGTTGCGGTGCACCTCCTCGACCAGCGACAGCACGTCGCCCATGCCGAGGATCCGCGACGCCATCCGCTCCGGGTGGAAGGTCTCGAGCCCGTCGATCTTCTCGGCCACGCCCGCGAACTTGATCGGTACCCCCGTGACCTGACGCACCGAGAGCGCCGCGCCGCCACGGGCGTCGCCGTCGAGCTTCGTCAGGATCACGCCGGTCAGCGGCAGCGCGTCGCGAAACGCGCGCGCCGTGTTGACCGCGTCCTGGCCCTGCATCGCGTCGACGATGAACAGCGTCTCGACCGGCTTCGCGGCCGCGTGGAGATCGGCGATCTCCCGCATCATCGCCTCGTCGATCGCGAGCCGGCCCGCGGTGTCGACGATCAGCACGTCGTGATAGTGGCGTCGCGCCCAGTCGATGGCGCCGGCGACGATCGCCACGGGCGCTTCGCCGGCGGCGGAGGGGAAGAAGTCGACGCCGACCTGCCCCGCGAGCGTCGCGAGCTGCTCGATCGCGGCGGGCCGGTAGACGTCGGCGGATACGAGCAGCACTTTCTTCTTCTGCGCCTTGAGAAGACGCGCGAGCTTCGCCGCGGTCGTGGTCTTGCCGGCGCCCTGCAGGCCCGCGAGGAGAATCACGGCCGGCGGCTGCGTGGCGAGCTCGAGCGGGGCCGCGGCCGTGCCCATCGTCGCCGCGAGCTCGCGGTGAACGACGCCCACGAGGGCCTGCCCCGGCGTGAGCGACCCGGTGACCTCCTCGCCCAGGGCCTTCGTCTTGACCGCCGCGACGAAATCCTTGACGACGGGGAGCGCGACGTCCGCTTCGAGCAGCGCCTGGCGCACCTCGCGCAAGGCGTCGGCGATGTTGACTTCGGTGAGGCGCGCCTCGCCGCGCAGCGTCTTGACGACGCGCGACAGGCGCTGGGTCAGGGTGTCGAGCATCGGGATTCCACGGGTCGCGCGCCGAGCTCATTCCGGAGCGCGGCATTCCGTTTGGTAAACTGGAAGGCGGCGGGAAGTCCAGATCCGCCGCCGAAGCCGATGATTTTACTCCATATCGCGGTCGCCGCCCTCTACGCGCTGGCCGCGTGGGCACTGTGGCCGCAGCCGGTTCCCGCGGCGCCGGGAGCGAAGGCGGCCGCCGTGCAGCCCTCCCGGTCGTGGATCGCCTTCCTCGTCCCGGCCGCGCTCCTCCTGCACGCATGGATGGCCGGACGCGAATTCGCGACCCCGGACGGGCTCGACCTCAGCCTGCCGAACGCGGTGTCGATCGTCGCGGCGCTGGTCGCGCTGGTTGCGTGGGCCTCCGGCCTGCTCAACACGCTGCCGGCGATCGGCACGGTCGTCCTTCCCGTCGCGGCGATCGCCTCGCTTCTCCCCGCGGTGGTCACCAATCCGCACCGGTTCCCCTTCGCCGGGGAGCCGTGGGCCGCGCTTCACGTCGGCGTCGCTCTGCTCGCCTACTCGCTGTTCCTCGTCGCCGCGCTGCAGGCGCTCGTGCTCATGGGGCTCGAGAAGCGATTGCGCCGGCACCTGCCGGACGAGGGCGCCGCCGGCACGCCGCCGCTCCTGACGCTCGAGCGCTTCCTGTTCCGCCTCGTGACCGTCGGATTCGTGCTCCTCACGGTCACGCTGGCGAGCGGCATGCTGTTCTCCGAGCAGATCTTCGGGCGGCCGGTGCCGTTCACGCACAAGAGCGTCTTCTCGCTTCTGGGGTGGCTCACCTTTGCGGCGCTCCTCTGGGGCCGCTGGCGCTACGGCTGGCGGGGCCGCGTTGCGTTGCGCTGGATCGTCGCCGGCACGGTCTTCGTCTTCCTCGCGTACCTGGGCGAGAAGTTCGTGCTCGAGGTGCTGCTCGGGCGCTGACACGGGCGCGGCGCTGGCGCCAGCCGCCGCGTGCCCTCGCAACGCCCGCTGAACGCACCGCTCCGCCGTGGACAACATCCCGCTCAGCACGCTGTTCATAGCGCTCGCGGTGCTGCTGGTCGCATCGGGCTTCTTCTCGATGTCCGAGATCGCGATGATGGCGGTCAACCGGTACCGGCTGCGGCATCGCGCGCATCGCGGCGCGCGCGGCGCCAGGCTCGTGCTGTCGCTCCTCGCCCAGACCGACAAGCTGCTCTCGGTCATCGTGCTCGGCAGCACCGTCACCAACGCCGCCGCCGCGACGCTGTCGACGCTGATCGCGGTCCGCCTCTTCGGCCAGGGCGAGCTCGCCCTCGCGCTGTCGACGATCGCGATCTCGCTCGCCATCCTGATCTTCTCGGAAATCCTGCCCAAGGTGATCGGCGCCGCGCATGCGGACCGCATCGCGGCGCCGGTCGCCTACGTGCTCGCGCCGCTGCTCCGCGCCGCGGGGCCCATCGTGTGGTTGCCGAATCTCGTCGTCCGCGGGCTCGTCCGCCTGCTCCGTCTAGAGCCGACCGGCGAGCCCGGAGCGACGCTGTCGCAGGAGGAACTGCGATCACTCGTGCTGGAAGCCCAGTACTTCCGCGGCAAGCACCGCTCGATGATCGCGAACCTGCTCGACGTCGAGACGATCGCGGTCGACGACGTGATGACCCCCCGCAATCAGATCCATGCCCTCGACCTCAGCGCAAAGCCCTCGCATCTCGAGGAGCAGCTCGCGACGTCGTATCACACCCGGCTGCCTGCGTACGAGGACGAGCTCGACAACATCGTCGGCGTCGTGCACTTGAAGCACGTCGTGGGGCTGCAGCGCGCCGGGTCGATCGACGCCGCCGCGCTGCGCACCATCCTGCGGCCCGCGTACTTCGTTCCCGCGGGCACGCCGCTCCTGGTCCAGCTCCAGCAGTTCCAGAACGATCGCGAACGAATGGGCCTCGTCGTCGACGAGTACGGCGAGCTCCAGGGCCTGGTGACGATCGAGGACATCGTCGAGGAAATCATCGGCGACTTCACGACGCAGGCGCCTGCCGCCGGTGAAACGTGGGCGCGCGGCGGCGATGGCAGCGTGGTCGTGGACGGAATGGCCGCGCTGCGCACGCTCAATCGCAAGCTCGGCACCCAGTTTCCGCTCGACGGGCCCAAGACGCTCAACGGCCTCATCGTCGAGCAATTGGCCGACATTCCCGAGGCGGGCACGAAGGCGACGGTCGGCGGCCAGGGCGTCGAGATCCTCCAGACGCAGGATCGTGCGGTAAAAGTGGTACGCCTCCTGCCGCCGGTGGGGCGTGTCGCCGCCCCCGCGCCTTTACAAAGCCAGGGCGGACAGGCATCATCGACCGGCTGAAGTTTTATGCGGTTGGAATAACACGGGAGAGCCGCGGGGATCGGCTACAGGCATGTAAATTGCTTAAGCATCCCGACAGCCCGGCGTTCCGCCGCTGACCCCCGCCGACCAAGCCCGCCCATGGCCACCCACGCCGCCGCGACGCGCAACCTGAGCGGGCTTGCGCGCGCGCTGGCGCAGCACGGCCTGATGACGGAGTACGACGCCGAGGCGATCCAGGCGCAGGCCCAGCAGGCGAGCGTCAGTTTCGTCGAGCAGCTCCTCCAAGGCAAGCGGATGTCCGCCACGCAGGTCGCGGCCTTCGGCTCGCGCGCGTTCGGCGTGCCGCTGATGGACCTGTCGGCGTTCGACCTCGACCAGATCAACAAGGAGCTGGTCGACCTCAAGATGGCGCAATCGCGGCGGGTTCTGCCGCTGCACAAGCGCGGCAACCGTCTCTACGTCGCGACGTCGGATCCCGCCAACCTCCAGGCGCTCGAGGAGGTCCGCTTCAAGACCAACCTCGTCGTCGAGCCGGTTGTCGTCGAGGACGACAAGCTCGCGCAGGCGATCGCCAAGCTGGTCGAGGCGAAGGGCGCGACGCTGAACGAGATGGCCGCCATGGAGGACCTGGAGTTCGACCTCCAGGACGGCGGTCCGGTGGCGCTCTCAGACGAGGAGAGCTCGGAGGTCGAGGACGCGCCGGTCGTCAAGTACATCCAGAAGATCCTGATCGACGCGATCAGCCAGGGCGTCTCCGACATCCACTTCGAGCCCTACGAGAAGAGCTACCGGATCCGCTATCGCCTGGACGGCCTCCTGTCGGAAGTCGCGCAGCCGCCGCTCGTCATCAAGGACAAGGTCGCCTCGCGGATCAAGGTGATCTCGAAGCTCGACATCGCCGAGAAGCGGGTGCCGCAGGACGGACGGATGAAGCTCGTGCTGTCGAAGGCGAAGTCGATCGACTTCCGCGTGAGCACGCTGCCCACGCTCTTCGGCGAGAAGATCGTGATGCGGATCCTCGACTCATCGGGCGTGAAGCTCGGGATCGAGGCGCTCGGCTACGACCCCGATCAGCAGGAGCAGCTGATGTTCGCGATCGGCCGGCCCTACGGGATGATCCTCGTCACGGGCCCGACCGGCAGCGGCAAGACCGTCTCGCTCTACACCTGCCTCAACATCCTGAACCAGCCCGGCGTCAACATCTCGACCGCCGAGGACCCCTGCGAAATCCAGCTCCCCGGCATCAACCAGGTCAACGTCAACGAGAAGGCCGGCCTCACGTTCGCGGCCGCGCTCCGCTCGTTCCTGCGGCAGGACCCGGACATCATCATGGTCGGCGAAATCCGCGACCTCGAGACCGCCGACATCGCGATCAAGGCGGCGCAGACGGGCCACCTCGTGCTGTCGACGCTGCACACCAACGACGGGCCGACGACGCTCACGCGCCTGCTCAACATGGGCGTCGCGCCGTTCAACGTCGCCTCGTCGGTGATCCTCATCACGGCGCAGCGCCTGGGTCGCCGGTTGTGCTCGAGCTGCAAGCAGCCGAAGGACATCCCGCCCGAGGCGCTCCTGCGGGCCGGCTTCACCGAAGAAGAGCTCGACGGCACGTGGCAGCCGATGGGCCCGGTCGGCTGCGACAAGTGCAAAGGCTCGGGCTACAAGGGGCGGGTCGGCATCTATCAGGTGTTGCCGATCTCCGACGAGATGCGCCTGCTCATCATGCGGAACGGCAACGCGATCGACATCGCCGACCAGGCGCGCAGGGAAGGCGTGCGCGACCTCCGGCAATCGGGCCTCATCAAGGTGAAGATGGGGATCACCTCGCTCGAGGAAATCGAGGCGATCACCAACGAGTGACGGGCGCATTGCCGCCGGGACAGGAACGACATCATGGCCACTACCGCGACCGCACAGCGCAGGGACGTCAAGGAATACACGTTCGTCTGGGAAGGCCTCGACCGCAACAACCGCCAGGTCCGCGGCGAGTCGAAGGCCGCCTCGCAGACGGTCGTCACGACCAACCTGCGCCGGCAGGGCATCCGGGTCCAGAAGATCAAGCGGCTCACCTTCCGCGGCGGCAAGAAGGTCGGCGAGCGCGAGATCACGTTCTTCACCCGCCAGCTCGCGACGATGCTGCGCGCGGGCGTGCCGCTCCTGCAGTCGTTCGAGATCGTCGCCCGGGGCCACAGCAATCCGCGCTTCTCGCGCCTCGTGATGGACATCAAGAGCCGCGTCGAGACCGGCTCCAGCCTGTCGCAGGCGTTCCGCGAGCACCCGGCGCAGTTCGACAACCTCTACTGCAACCTGGTCCACGCCGGCGAAACCGCGGGCATGCTGGACGGGATCCTCGACCGGCTCGCGACCTACAAGGAAAAGATCCTCGCGATCAAGAGCAAGATCAAGTCGGCGCTGTTCTATCCGATCTCGGTGATCACGGTCGCGATCCTCGTCGTGTGGGTCATCATGGTCTGGGTGATACCGGCGTTCAAGTCGATCTTCCAGAGCTTCGGCGCGGACCTGCCGGTGCCGACGCTGATCGTGATGGCGATGTCGGACTTCGTGGTGAGTTACTGGTGGGTTGGCTTCCTGGCTGTCGTCGCCGCGATCGTCGGGTTCAGCGTCCTGCACCGGCGATCGGCGGCGTTCCGCGTCGCGCTCGACCGGCTCTCGCTCAAGATTCCGGTCGTCGGTCAGATCCTCGAAAAGGCGACGATCGCCCGCTGGACCCGGACGCTGCAGACGATGTTCGCGGCGGGCGTGCCGCTCGTGGAATCGCTCGATGCGGTCGGGGGCGCGTGCGGCAATGCGGTGTTCACGCACGCGACGAAGAAGATCCAGACCGAGGTCAGCACCGGCACGAGCCTCACCAACGCGATGACCAACAGCAAGCTCTTCCCGAACATGGTGCTGCAGATGACGCAGATCGGCGAGGAGTCGGGCTCGCTCGACAACATGCTCGGCAAGATCGCGGATTTCTACGAGCGCGAGGTCGACGACGCCGTCGCGGCGCTGTCGAGCCTGCTCGAGCCGCTCATCATCGTGTTCCTCGGCGTCATCATCGGCGGCCTGGTCGTCGCGATGTACCTGCCGATCTTCAAGCTGGGCCAGGTCGTCTGACACGTTCGCGGCGCCGCCGCGCGAGCGCCGTCGGCCCGTGCGCGGGCGACGCGGGCGGCTCGTAGTCGTGCTGCCATGATCGAGTCGCTGCCCGTAGCGATCGCCACCGCACTGGTCGTGGGTCCGTTCACCACGCTTGGCTGCGGCATCACGCGCTTCGCGCATGAGCCTTCACCGAAGCTGCCGACGGTCACCAAGTCATGAGCGAGCCCGTGCTGATCGGCAGTGCTGCACTGATCGTTGGCCTCTGCGTAGGCAGCTTTCTCAACGTCGTCGTGCATCGGCTGCCGAAGATGCTCGAGCGCGCGTGGCGCGAGGACTGCCTCGAGCGCGAAGGCAAGGACGTTCCGGACGCTCCGGCGTACAACCTGGTCGTGCCCCGGTCGGCGTGTCCGTCCTGCGGCCACCCGATAAGCGCGCTCGAGAACATCCCGGTCGTGTCGTGGCTCGCGCTGCGCGGCCGCTGCCGCGCGTGCGGCGCGCGCATCTCGCCCCGGTATCCGATCGTGGAGATCGCCGGCGGACTGCTCGCGGTCGCCGCGATCGCGGCGTTCGGTCCGACGCCGAAGGGCCTCGCGGCCTGCGTGATGCTGTGGACGCTGCTCGCGCTCGCCCTGATCGACGCCGACACGCAGTACCTGCCGGACGACCTGACGCTGCCCCTGCTCTGGGCCGGGCTCATCGCGAACCTCTTCGGTTTGTTCGCGCCGCTCGCGAGCGCCGTCATCGGCGCCGTCGCGGGCTACCTGTCGCTCTGGGCGGTCTACTGGGCATTCAAGCTGATCCGCGGCAAGGAGGGAATGGGCTATGGCGACTTCAAGCTGCTCGCTGCGCTCGGCGCCTGGCTCGGCTGGAAAATGCTGCCGCTCGTCATATTGCTGTCGTCGGTGGCCGGCGCGATCATCGGGATCGCGCTGATCGCGTTCCGCGGTCGTGACCACACGGTGCCGCTGCCCTTCGGGCCCTATCTCGCGATCGCCGGCGCGATCGCCCTGTTCGCCGGACCCTCGCTGGTCCGGCTCTGGATGCCTTGAAGTTCGTCGTCGGACTGACCGGCGGCATCGGCAGCGGCAAGTCCGCCGTGGCGGACGCATTCGCGGCGCGGGGCATCGACGTGACCGACACCGATCGCCTCGCCCACGAGCTGACGGCCCCCGGCGCCGCCGGCCTCGCGGCGATTGCCGCCGGTCTGGGCACCGAATGCCTGCAGCCCGACGGCTCGCTCGACCGGGCGGCGCTCCGCCGTCGCGCGTTCGCCGACGCCTCGGTGCGCGCGCGACTCGAGGCCATTCTCCATCCCTTGATCGGGGCCGCGGCGCGCGAGGCCGTCGCGCGCTGGACGAGCCCCTACGGCATCCTCGTCGTCCCCCTCCTTCTCGAGCGCGGCGGCCTCGCACCGATCGTCGCGCGGGTCCTCGTGGTCGATTGCCCGGAAGACGAGCAGGTACGGCGGGTTCGGTCGCGCAGCGGGTTGCCGGAGGACGAAGTGCGCGCGATCATGGCGACGCAACTCGGACGGGCCGAGCGCCTGAGCCGTGCCGACGATGTCGTCGACAACTCGGGGCCGCCGGCCGCGATCGGCCCCCAGGTCGAGGCGCTGGACCACCGTTACCGCGAACTCGCCGCAGCGGCGGGCCGCGCGCCGTCTTCTTCGGGCAGAATGCAGGATTGACGCACCCGACCGATCCGAGTCGCCTGCCGTGATCCGCTACGAGCATCCGCTGAACGAGCGCATCCGCACGTTGATGCGGCTCGAGGACTTGTACCGCCGCGCGCAGCACTTCACGGCACGCACCGAGGCGCCCGATCACCACGCCGCTTTGCTCGCGCTGTTCGAGATCACCGACGTCGCGGCGCGCGCCGACCTCAAGACCGACCTCCTGCAGGAGCTCGAGCGCCAGAAGCAGCTGCTCGCTCCGCTGCGCAACAATCCCGCGATCGAGGCGCGCGTGCTCGACTCCCTGCTCGCCGACATCGAGCGCGCGAGCGCGGCGCTGCTCGCGCAGGCAGGCAAGGCGGGGACGCATCTGCGCGAGAACGAGTGGCTGATGACGATCAAGCAGCGCACGGCGATTCCGGGCGGTGTCTGCGAGTTCGATCTCCCCGCCTACCACTACTGGCTGAACGCCGACTCGGCGGCGAGGCAGAACGACCTCAAGGCGTGGCTCGAGCCGTTCCTGCCGATTCACGACGCCCTCTCGATCGTGCTCAGGCTGTTGCGCGACAACGGCCGCGCGAGCCGGCAGACCGCCGGCCGCGGCGTGTTCCAGCTCATGCTCACGACCTCGAAGGTCGCGCAGCTGCTCCGCCTCACCGTCGAGAACGACCTGCCCTGCGTGCCCGAAATCAGCGCCAACAAGTACGCGCTCAACATCCGGTTCATCGGGGTGAGCGGACTGGACCGCGGCACCGTTTACGACCGCGACGTCCCGTTCGAGCTCACGTTCTGCAATCTCTGACGGCAGCGGTTGCCTGTCCGGACCCCGCCGTACCCCGCCCCGAATCCTCGGCCCGGGTCGCCCACCCGCGCACGGTGCCCTTGACCTGACGCAAGTGTCGCCGCCGGAGTCGCGGCTACCATCGGACTAGACGCGTTCGCCCGCGGCGGGCAGCCTTCGCTGCCCTCCGCCCGCGGCTTCGGCGCCATGTCCGGCGTAACCCTCAAGCACCTCGTGAAACAGTTCGGCGCCGCGAAGGCGGTCGACGACCTGTCCATCGCGATCGAGGACCGCGAATTCGCCGTGCTGGTCGGCCCCTCGGGCTGCGGCAAGACGACGGCGCTGCGCATGATCGCCGGGCTCGAGACCGTCACCTCCGGCGAGATCTACATCGGCGACACGCTCGTCAACGACATGCCGCCGAAGGATCGGGACATCGCCATGGTGTTCCAGAGCTACGCCCTCTACCCGCACATGAACATCCGCGAGAACATGGGTTTCGGGCTCAAGATCCGCCAGCTGCCGAAGGACGAGATCGACGCGCGCGTGCACGAGGCGGCCGGCATCCTCGGCCTCAACGACCTCCTCGACCGGAAGCCGAAGGAGCTGTCGGGCGGCCAGCGCCAGCGCGTCGCGGTCGGGCGGGCGATCGTTCGCAAGCCGAAGCTGTTCCTGTTCGACGAGCCCCTGTCCAATCTCGACGCGAAGCTCCGCGTAGCGATGCGCGCCGAGATCAGCAAGCTCCATCGGCAGCTCGGCGCCACCATCATCTACGTCACCCACGATCAGGTCGAGGCGATGACGATGGCCGACCGGATCTTCATCATGAACCGGGGCGTCCTGCAGCAGAGCGGCGCGCCGATGGACGTCTACTCGCGGCCCGCGAACCGCTTCGTCGCCGGCTTCATCGGTTCGCCGGCGATGAACTTCATGGAGGCGACCCCCGTAGCCGCCGACGGCCGCCTGTTCATCGACGCGGGCGGCTTCCGCGTCGAGGCGCCGGAGTCGTTCCGATCGCGACTGCAGCCCTACTCCGGCCGCCGCGTGATCTTCGGCGTGCGACCCGAGGACATCGTCGCCTGCGGCCCGGCAGGCGACAACCGCAACACGCTCGTCACGCGCGCCGAGGTCGTCGAGCCGCTGGGCTCCGAGATCTTCGCGCACCTGACGTGCGGCGCGCATTCGATGGTCGCCCGGATGGAAGTGCCCGAGCGGCCGCTTCGCGTCGGCGAAACGCTGGAGGTTAGCCTCCGGATGCCGAAGACGCACGTCTTCGACGTCGAGACCTCGCAGACGATCGTCTAGGCGCACGATATTTTCCGCTTGCCACGTGACGGAGGAAGTATGAAAGCCATTGCCAGGAACGCCCTCATCGCCGTGTCCGCGCTCTGCCTCGCCGCGGGCGCGACGGCGCAGGCCCAGACGAAGGAGATTCGCGTGCTGCTCGCGAACCATCCTTACGGCGAGCTGCTCAAGGCCGCCATCCCCGAGTTCGAAAGTGCGACCGGCATCAAGGTCAACGCCGAGAGCCTCCAGGAGAGTCAGCTCACGACCAAGCTCACCACGGAGTTCGCGACCAATTCCTCGTCGGTCGACGTATTCATGACGCGCCCGCTCCAGGAAGGGAAGATGTTCTACAAGAATGGCTGGTACGAGCCGCTCGCGAGCTACGACTTCTCCGACTACCCGAAGAACGTGATGAGCGTCGCGTCGTTCGGGTCCCGCACGTACATCGTGCCGCTCGTGACCGAGTGGCAGGTCCTCTACTATCGTAAGGACCTCTTCGCGGGCGCCGGGCTCAGGGTTCCGACGACGTTCGACGAGCTCGAGGCCGCCGCGAAGAGGCTCAATTCGGACAGCGTTGCGGGCTTCGCCTCGCGCGGCAAGGGCGCCGCGGCGGTCACCCAGCTGTCGAGTTACATCTACAACTACGGCGGCCTGTACCTCGACAAGGGCACCGCCGTCTTCGACTCGAAGCCCGCGGTGGACGCGATCCGGTTCTATGGAAGGATGGACGGCAGCTACGGCCCCAAGGGCGTGACGTCGATGTCGTGGGAGAACATCATGCCGCTCTTCCAGGCCGGAAAGATCGCCATGTGGACCGACGCCTCCGTGTTCTACGGCCAGATCATCGACCCGGCCAAGACGCAGCTCGGCGCGGACAAGGTCGGCATCGCCAACTTCCCGGCGGGTCCGAAGACGAACGCGCCATTCATCGTCATGTCGTGGGGGATGTCCGTCGCGAAGCAGTCGAAGAAGAAGGATCTCGCCCTCAAGTTCCTCAACTGGGCGACGAGCCGCGAGCTCGCCGCGAAAGGGATGCTCGCCAACATCACGATGGCGCGTTCCTCCGTCTGGGAGGACAAGGCGGTGCTCGCGAAGGTGAACCCGGGCCTCGTCGAAACCCGCGCGTTCGCCGCGAAGAACGGCTATCCGCTCGACCGGCCGTACATGAGCGCCGTCGGCGAGGCACGCGACCTGATCGGCGAGCTCGTCATCGAGTCGATCAACACGAAAGGCGCGGCGCCGAACCTCGACAAGATGGCCAAGGAGCGGGTCGAGAAGGTCAACGAGCTGCTCCAGGACACCGGCGAGTACGGTAAGTAGTTGGCGCACACGGGCCCGCGGCCGCGCAGTGGACCAAGAACCGAGCGCAGGAATAGTTAGCGCAAACGGGCGCTCCGCGGCCGCGCAGTGAACGAAGAAGCGAGCGTGGGGTGGGACCTCACGCCCATCGGACGCTCGGATGGCGTCACAAAGACCAGGGTGAGACCCTCGCATCTGCCATGACGTCGAACTCCTGCCTTTGCGCGGTGTTTCGTTCAGCCGGACCGTCGCGGAGCGCCGGGCCTGTCCTGACATCACGAGCCCTCGCATCCGCCATGCCGCCGACCGTTCGCCTTCGCACGCGGTGTTTCGTTCAGCCGGACCGTCGCGGAGCGCCGGGCCTGTCGTGACATCATGATGCGCTCGACCTTTGCCGAGCGGAACCTGCATCGGCTGTTTCCGCTGCCGGCGATCGTTTTCGTGGCGCTGCTGATGGTCTTCCCGGTGCTCTACACGCTCTACCTCAGCTTCACCAACTGGAACCTCACCTCCGGCATGCCGGCGGCCTTCGTGGGCTGGCGGAGCTACGAGCGAGTGCTGACCGAGCCGCGCTTCCTGCACGCGCTCGGAAGGACGTTCCTGTTCACCTTCTTCGCGGTCGTGCTCGAAGGCCTTGTTGGCGTCGCCGCCGCGCTGATCCTGAACCGCGCGTTCGTCGGCAAGAGCGTCGCGAAGCTGCTGCTGCTGCTGCCGCTCGTCGCAACGCCCGTCGCCGTCGGCATCGTCTTCAACCTGTTCTACGACCCGACGATCGGCCTCGCGAATTTCGTGCTGCAGTCGTTCGGCCTGCCGCCCGGTCTGTGGGTGTCGAACAGCACGTCGGTGATCCCCTCGCTCGTGCTGGTCGACGTGTGGCAGTGGACGCCGATGATCACCCTGATCGTGCTTGCGGGGCTCGCGGGGCTCTCCGAGGAGCCGGTCGAGGCGGCGCGCATCGACGGCGCGAGCGAGTGGCAGATCATCCGCTGGGTCACGATCCCGATGGTCATGCCGGTGATCCTCACGGCGCTCATCCTGCGGCTGATCGACGCGCTGAAGACCTTCGACATCATCTATGCCATGACGGGCGGCGGCCCCGGCTACGCATCCGAGACGCTCAACATCATGGGGTTCAAGTACAGCTTCGAGTACTTCCGGATGGGCCAGTCGGCGGTGATCCTCGTCGTGCTGTTCGTCGTCGTCTTCGGCTGCAGCCTCGGCATCATGAAGCTGCGCTCGGCATCCGAGGTCTAGGCCGATGAGCCGCAAACACCTGTCGACCGCTCTCTTCTATGCCGTCGTCGTGCTGATGGCGCTGGTCGTGCTGTTCCCGTTCCTGTGGATGCTGTCGTCATCCTTCAAGACCCAGGTCGACATCATCGCGTGGCCGCCGAAGATCTTGTTCTCGCCGACGCTGCGGAACTACGAAAAGGTGTTCGGCGAGCAGGACTTCCTCAAGTATTTCGTGAACTCCACCATCGTCGGCGGCACTGCCGTCGGGCTCTCGCTGCTGCTCGGGCTTCCCGCCGCATACTCCATCGCTCGCTTCACGCAGCGCAAGCTCGCGGTGTTCATCCTGCTCGCGCGCCTGATGCCGGGCATTTCGTTCCTGATGCCGTGGTACATCGTCTTCTCCAGGCTCGACCTGATGGACAGCTACACGGCACTGATCCTGAGCCACATGCTGATCGCGCTGCCGATCGTGGTATGGATCATGTCGACCTACTTCGCGACGATCCCGCCCGAAATGGAGGAGTCGGCGATGGTGGACGGGGCGACGCGCCAGTACGCGTTCTGGAAGATCATCCTGCCGCTGTCGGGCCCCGGAATCATCACGGCGACGACGCTGTCCTTCATCTTCTCCTGGAACAACTTCATGTTTTCCCAGGTCCTGAGCATGGAGAAGACGAAGACGCTGCCGATCGCCGTCTATAATTTCCTCTCCTATGCCGAGGTCGACTGGGGCGGCGTGATGGCGGCGGCGGTGGCGATCATGGCGCCGGCGATCGTGCTGACGATGGTCTTCCAGAAATACGTGGTGAAGGGTTTGACCATGGGAGCGGTCAAGGGCTGACGATGAATGCGCCTCGCGTGGTCCCCTGCCCGCGCTGCGGCCAGGCGGTCGAGTGGACGCCGGCGTCGCGCTATCGGCCGTTCTGCTCCGAACGCTGCAAGCTGATCGACCTCGGTGCGTGGGCTTCGGAGGCGTACCGCATTTCGACGTCAAACCCGGCGGAACCCGGCGAGGCCCCGCCGGACGAAACCGCGCCCGACTCGCCGGACCGCGGCTGACCCGGGAGACAGGATGCGCAACGCCGGCGCGCCCATCACGCTGATCGTCATCGGCGGCCTCGGCGTGGTGTGGTATCTGGGCTGGGTCCCCGATTTCGACGCGATCACGTCGATTGCGCTCGTTGCCGGCGGCATCGCGATCCTCGCGATGGACGGCATCACCAAGAGCTCGATCGTGCTGGGTCCCACCCTGATCGCGGTCGGGATCGCGTGGTGGCTCCACGACTACTACCGGCTGCGCTGGACGCTTCTCGTGTCCGTGCTGCTGATCGTGATCGGCGGGCTCATGCTCATCGCACGAAGCCCGAGGATTCCCGAGAGGCGGGACAACATCGACGCCGATTGACTCACGCCCAGGCGGCTCGCCGCAGCGCAAGCCCGTGCGCGCCGTGCTCGGTCGCACGGTCAAGATCGTCGCGCGACAATCCTCCCAGCGCGAAGACCGGCGCCGCGGCGTCCGCGGCCGCCGCGGCGAATCCCTCCCAGCCGAGCGGGATCCCTCCGGGGTGCGTGGGCGTTGCCTTCACGGGACCGAGCAGCGCGAAGTCGAGCGCGAGCGCGCCGGCCTTCGCAATCTCGGCCCGGGTGTGACAGGACGCGGAGCACATGAGGCCGTCCGGGCGCGCCGTCGCGGCCGCGAGCGCAGCCGACGTCCAGTGCACGCCGTCGAAGCCCCAGGCGCGGGCATCCGCCTCGCTGCCGTTCAAGAGCACCTTGGCACCGTACGGGCGCGCGATCGCGCAGAGCGCCTCGCCCAGCGCGCGCTGCCGCGCGAAGGGCCAGTCCTTCTCGCGAAGCTGGATCAGCCTGAGCCCCCGACCGAGTGCCATGCGCGCACGTTCCAGAAATCCGGTTTCGCCGAAATCGGCCGCCATCGTGATGCCGCACACGGTCGGCAGGAGCAGCGCGCGCAGCACGAGCGTGTTCGCGGGCAGCAACGGCGCGACATCGAATCCGCCCGGCACCTGCCACGCGAACGCCTGGCCGTCGTGACCCACCGGGTCGCCGGCCCACTCGAAGACGCGGAAGAAATGGAGCTCGACGTGCGCGTGCGGATAGTCGAAGCGCTGGACGAGCCACGGCGCGGCGCGGCGCACGTGCAGCCCGAGCTCCTCGACGAGCTCCCGCTCGAGCGCGTGCCGCGCCGTCTCTCCGGGCTCGAGCTTGCCGCCGGGGAATTCCCAGTAGCCCGCGTACGGCTTGCCTGCCGGCCGCTGCGCGAGCAGCACGCGGCCGTCGGCGCGCTGGAGGACCGCCGCCGCGACCGGGACGACGCGATCGGTCACCAGGAGCCTGTCGGACGGGCTTCGGCGCATGCGTTGCAAGGCCAAAGAGCGGTGGATGCGAGGCACGAGGCGATGCCGATATCGGGAATATCGGCGAGCCGAGTAACAAAGCAGAGACGCTCTTTGGCAGCAACCCGAAGGGACGAGGCGATTTGGGCGCGCTGCTGCGTTGCTCGCCCTCGCCATGCTCCCGGCATGCCTTCGGGCTCGCGCCTTGAACTGCGCCCAAATCGTCTCCGTCGCATACGCGAAAACCAGTCCGACAGGCTCCTACCGCTTCCGCAGCGAGGCCGCACCGGCGTAGCCGCGTGCGAACTGCCACGCGACGCGGCCGCTGCGCGAGCCGCGCTGCAGCGCGAATTGCAGGGCGTCGCGGTCACGCTCCTGCGCGTCGCGCTTGGTCCGCGCCGCCGGCACGCGGAGCGCGTCGAGCCAGCTCGCGACCGCGCCGAGATAATCGTCCTGGCTGAACGGGTAGAACGAGATCCAGAGTCCGAACCGCTCGGACAGCGAGATCTTCTCCTCCACCGATTCGCCGGGGTGGACCTCCTCGCCGACGTGCTTCGTCTCGAGGTTCTCGCTGAAATACTCGGGCAAGAGGTGCCGGCGGTTCGACGTCGCGTAGATCAGGAGATCGGTCGACGCCGCGGCGATCGTGCCGTCGAGCATCACCTTGAGCGCCTTGTAGCCCGGCTCGCCGGCGTCGAACGTGAGGTCGTCGCAGAACACGATGAAGCGCTCGCGGCGTCCCGCGAGCTGCTCCGCGATGTCGGGCAGGTCGACGAGATCGGCCTTGTCGACCTCGATCAGCCGCAGACCCTTCGCAGCGTACTTCGCGAGCATCGCCTTCACGAGCGACGATTTGCCCGTGCCGCGCGAGCCCGTGAGAAGCACGTTGTTCGCCGGCAGACCCGCGACGAACTGGCGCGTGTTCGCGTCGATCGCATCCTTCTGCGCGTCGATCGCGACCAGATCGTCGAGACGGATTGCATGGGGGTGTTGCACCGCCTGCAGGAAGCCGCGGCCGGCGCGCTTGCGCCAGCGGAACGCGGTCGCCTTCCAGTCGGGCGGAGGAGGCGCCGGGGGCAGGAGGCCCTCGATCCGGTCCAGGATGCCCTCGACGCGGGCTGCCAGCGCGGTCAACTGGGCGAGCGACAGCACGTCAGCTCCGGTAGTCGGCGTTGATCGAGACATAATCGTGCGAGAAGTCGCACGTCCACACCCGCGACGACGCGGCGCCGCGCCCGAGCGTGACGGTCACCACGATCTCGTCCTGCTTCATCACGCGCTGCCCGTCCTCCTCGCGGTACGAAGCCGCGCGCCCGCCGCGCTCGACCACCAGCACGTCGTCGAGTCGGAACGACACGCGCGAGGGATCGAGGTCCGGCGCCGAGGCGTTGCCGATCGCGCAGACGATGCGGCCGAGGTTGGGGTCGGAAGCGAAGAATGCGGTCTTGACGAGCGGCGAGTGTGCGATGCCGAGCGCGATCTTCCGGCACTCGGCGGCGTCGCGGCCGCCTTCGACGGCGATCGTGATGAACTTGGTCGCGCCTTCGCCGTCGCGGACGATCGCCTGGGCGAGGTTCACCGCGACGTCGGTCAGCGCCTCGCGGAGCGGCGCCCAGCGGGGATCGGCCGCCGTCGCGATCGGCGCCGTCGCCGCCTTCCCCGTCGCCAGGAGAACGAACGAGTCGTTGGTCGACGTGTCGCCGTCGACGGTCGCGCAGTTGAACGAGAGGTCGGCAATCTCGCGCGTCAGCGCGCGGAGCGCGTCCCCGGCGATCGGCGCGTCCGTCGCGATGAACGCGAGCATCGTCGCCATGTCGGGATGGATCATGCCGGCGCCCTTCGCAATGCCGGTGACGGTGATCGGCACGCCGCCGACGATCACGCGGCGGGACGCGCCCTTGGGGACCGTGTCCGTGGTCATGATTGACGAGACCGCGGCTAACCAGTGGTCGGGGGCGAGCGAGGCCTTCGCCTCGGGCAGCGCGGCGACGATCTTCGCCACGGGCAGCGGTTCCATGATCACGCCGGTCGAAAACGGCAGCACAGAGTCCGGCGAGCAGGCGAGCACCTCGGCGACGGCGTCGCAGGTCGATACGGCGTCGGCGACGCCGCGCTCGCCCGTGCCTGCGTTCGCATTGCCGGCGTTGACGACGAGCGCGCGGACGCGCCCCGACGACGCGAGATGCCGCCGGCAGATGGTCACCGGCGCGGCGCAGAAGCGGTTCTGCGTGAACACGCCGGCCGCGAGCGTGCCCTCGTCGAAGGCGACCAGCAGCACGTCGTCGCGGGACCAGTTCTTGATCTTCGCCGCGGCGGTTCCGAGCCGCACGCCGGGGACGGGCAGCAGGTCCCCGGGACGAGGCGGGGTGTAACGAACCGGCATGGAAGTAGGGTCAGACTCGACTTTGCACCGAGTTCTGATATTCGTCGGGTCTGACCCTACTTTCGGGGCGTCGCCGGGCGCTTATGCGATGCGCCCGTGGCAATGCTTGTATTTCTTGCCGGAACCGCACGGGCACGGGTCGTTGCGCCCGACCTTCCCGCCGGCGCGGACGAAGGGCGCCACGCCGGGCATCGCCGCGGCCGGTCGCTCCTCGACCGCCGTCGCCGTGGCGGCCGACTCGGCCGCGAGCGCCTCGTCGAAGTCCGCGTGCTGATAGCGGACGTTCCTGACCGACGGTGCCTCCTCGACCGCCTCAACATCCTGCTGCGTGCGCACCTGCACGGTGAGCACGACTTTCACGACGTCCTGCTTGATCCGGTCGAGCATGTCCGAGAAGAGCTCGAACGCCTCGCGCTTGTATTCCTGCTTCGGATTCTTCTGCGCGTAGCCGCGGAGGTGGATGCCCTGGCGCAGGTGGTCGAGGTTCGCGAGGTGATCGCGCCAGTGCTGGTCCACCGTCTGCAGCATGAGGCTCCGCTCGAACTGCCGCATGAGCTCGGGCCCGACGAGCGCTTCCTTGCCCGCGTACTGCTCGAGCGCGGCCTGCGCGAGCCGCGACCGCAACATGTCCTCGGTGATCTCGTCGTCGGCCTTGAGCCACTCGCCGACCGGCGCCTGCATCTGGAAATCGGCGGCCAGCGCGGTCTCGAGGCCCGGGATGTCCCACTGCTCCTCGACCGACTCCGGCGGCACGAAGCGCCGCACCGTTTCGTCGATCAGCCCGCCGATCATGTTGCGGATCGTGTCGGCGATATCGGCCGACTCCAGGAGCTCGTTCCGCTGCTGATAGATGACGCGCCGCTGGTCGTTGGCGACGTCGTCGTACTCGAGCAGCTGCTTCCGGATGTCGAAGTTGCGCGCCTCCACGCGCGTCTGCGCCTTGGCGATCGAGCGGTTGACGATCGGGTGCTCGATCGGCTCGCCCTCGGGCATCTTGAGCTTCTGCATGATGACGCCGAGCCGCTCGCCGCCGAAGATGCGCAGGAGCGGATCCTCGAGCGACAGGTAGAAGCGCGAGCTGCCCGGGTCGCCCTGCCGCCCCGAGCGGCCGCGAAGCTGGTTGTCGATGCGGCGCGACTCGTGACGCTCGGTGCCGATGATGTGGAGCCCGCCCGCCGCGACCACCTCGTCGTGCCGGAGTTTCCACTCGGCACGCATCTGCGCGATCTGACGTTCCTTGTCGGACTCGGGCACGTCGGGATCGTCGCGAAGCCTGAGGATCGTCGGCTCGAGGCTCCCGCCCAAGACGATGTCGGTGCCGCGCCCTGCCATGTTGGTCGCGATCGTGATCGCCTTCGCCTTGCCCGCCTGCGCGACGATCTCGGCCTCGCGCGCGTGCTGCTTCGCGTTCAGGACCTGGTGCGGCAGCCGCTCCTTCGTGAAGTGCTGCGAGAGGAGCTCGGAGCTCTCGATCGACGTCGTGCCGACCAGCACCGGCTGGCCGCGGTCGTGGCAGTCCTTCACGTCGGCGACGATGGCCTTGACCTTCTCGTCGAACGTCCGGAAGACCTGGTCGTTCTCGTCGGTCCGGACCATCGGCATGTGCGTCGGAATGACGACCGTCTCGAGGTGGTAGATCTGCTGGAACTCGAACGCCTCGGTGTCGGCGGTGCCCGTCATTCCGGCGAGCTTGCCGTACATCCGGAAATAGTTCTGGAACGTGATCGAGGCGAGCGTCTGGTTCTCGCGCTGGATCGACACGCCCTCCTTCGCCTCGACGGCCTGGTGCAGCCCGTCGGACCAGCGGCGGCCCGCCATCAGCCGACCCGTGAACTCGTCGACGATGACCACCTCGCCGTTCTGGACGACATAGTGCTGGTCGCGCAGGAACAGCGCATGTGCGCGGAGCGCCGCATAGAGGTGATGCATGAGCCCGATGTTGTGCGCGTCGTACAGGCTAGAGTTGCGCGCGAGCAGGCCCGCAGCCGTGAGGATCTCCTCCGCGTGCTCGTGGCCCTCCTCGGACAGGAGCACGGTGCGGCCCTTCTCGTCGACCCAGTAGTCGCCCGGCCCTTTTTCGTCCGCCTGCCGCGCGAGCTTCGGCGCGAGCTCGTTCAGCCGGTAGTACAGATCGACGTTGTCCTCGGCCTGGCCCGAGATGATGAGCGGCGTGCGCGCCTCGTCGATCAGGATCGAGTCGACTTCGTCGACGATCGCGTAGGTCAGTCCGCGCTGCACGCGCTGCGGCGCCTCGAACACCATGTTGTCGCGAAGGTAGTCGAAGCCGAACTCGTTGTTGGTGCCGTAGGTGATGTCGGCGGCGTACGCGGCCTGCTTCGCCGCGTGGTCCATCTGGGCGAGGTTGACGCCCACTTCGAGCCCCAGGAAGCGGTAGATGCGCCCCATCCAGTCCGCGTCGCGCTGCGCGAGGTAGTCGTTCACGGTGACGATGTGGACGCCCGTGCCCGCGAGCGCGTTCAGGTACGCGGGCAGCGTCGCGACGAGCGTCTTGCCCTCGCCCGTGCGCATTTCCGCGATCTTGCCGTTGTGGAGCGCGATGCCGCCCAGGAGCTGGACGTCGAAGTGGCGCATCGAGAGCGCACGCTTGCCGGCTTCGCGCACGACGGCGAACGCCTCGGGCAGGATCGCGTCGAGCTCCTCGCCCTTCGCGACGCGCTCCTTGAACTCGGCGGTCTTCGCTCTGAGCGCCTCGTCGCCGAGCGCCGAGATCGCAGGCTCGAGCGCGTTGATCTGGCGGACCGCGGCGCCGTACTGCTTCAGCAGGCGTTCGTTGCGGCTGCCGAAGATGCGGGTGAGGATGTTCGAGATCATGAGAGTTGGACTTGAAGCCGTCCCCGCAAAAAACAAGGGGTGAGGACTGCCTCACCCCTCGTTCCGTCGGCGCGGGTCGCGTCGGGGCGTCAGCCCGGAGATTCCAGGAATCGCGCCGGATTCTGCGGCACGCCGTTCAGCCTGACCTCGAAGTGCAGGTGCGGCCCGGTCGAGCGGCCCGTGGATCCCACCGAAGCCAGGCGCTGGCCGCGCACGACCAGGTCGCCTTCGCGCACGAAGATCTGGGACGTATGCGCGTACCGGGTCAGGAGCCCGTTGCCGTGGTCGACCTCGACCATCCTACCATATTCCGGGTGGAAGCCGGCGTAGACCACCTTGCCGCTCGCGGCCGCCACGATCGACGTCCCCACTTCCGCGGGAAAATCGATGCCCTCGTGGAACGACCGGAGCCCGGTGAAGGGATCGATCCGGTAGCCGAAGTTCGATGAAAACCACCCGTCGAAGATCGGTGACAGCGACGGCAGGAACTTGCGAGTGGCCGAGGTCTGGACGAGGAGCGCTTCCAGGACGCCCAGCTGATCGGAGCGCTGGTCGACCTGACGCGCAACCTTCGAGAGGAGATCCTGGAACTCGACCACGCCGATGGTCTTCGCGGGCAGGCTCGACTGCGCACCGCCCATGCCCGGCGCCTGCCCCGATTGCAGCGACGGCAGCTCCTGCGGCGTCAGTCCTGCGATTCGCGCGAGGCGTTCGCCGAGCCCATCGAGCCGCATCATCCGTGCCTGAAGCTCGCCCAGGCGTACCGCCATCGCGTTCAGGTGGCCCTGCACCATCTCCTGCGTCCGCTGCGCCTCCTGGCGCTGGTCCGCGAGCACGATCGCCTGGAGCCACGGATACTGGGACGTCGCGGCGTAGCGCAGCGTTACGTAATTGAAAGTGAGGGTGAAGGCGAGCAGGAGCGCCAGAACTGCGAAGCCACCGGCGGTCCAGTGGCGCCAGTCGAGCGTCAGCGTGCGGGCGCGGGCCGTGGCGCTCGATAACAGTATGATGTTCAATTACGCCCTCCCTGTTCACACCGCCGGTCGAGCCGGGGGCCCCTTCGGCGCGCCATGGCCCGTTCTCCGCAACCGCTGCAGCGCATCTTCGCCGCCGATCCCGCGCTCGCCGCCTGGACCGCGCGGCATCGTCACCAGTCCGCGCTGACGGCACACGTCCGCCGCCACCTCCCGCGGGCGCTGGCCGAGCACGTCCACGTCGCCGACGACCGGAGCCCGGAGCTCTCGCTCGCGACGGATTCGGGCGCCATTGCCGGAATCGTCCGCCAGCGGGCGCCGGACCTGCTCGCCGACCTTCGGCGCGAAGGTTACGAATTTACTTCAATCCGGGTGCGGGTGCAAGTTGGTGCAGGGCGCGCGGAAAGCAAGAAATCCGTTTCAAAACAAATTGATGGATCATCGCTCCGCCCCTTGGGCGCCCTCGCGGACCGCCTTCCCGACGGCCCCCTCAAGGCGGCCCTCGTCCGCTTTCTGCGGCGTGTCGGCTGACCCGTTCTCGGCGGGGTTCAGAGGACCGGCCCGACGATCCGCTCGAAAGCGAAGAACAGGAGGACGATCACGCCGAGGAGGATCGTGAAGCGGATGACGAGCCCCACGAAGCGGAGGTAACGGCGGTCGCGCGTGTAGAGGTAGAGAAGCCCGGCGACCGCGATCGTCGCGAGCGCGAGGTAGAGGAGGAGCCGGACGAGCGGCATCGGGAGGGCGCGAGGCGCTGGCGCCGCCGGCGGACGAACTTGCGGATCCGATCGCCCGGGTGAGGATCAGGCGGGCGCGAGCTGCCAGTTCTGGAACGCGGTCGGAACGTCGTCCTCGGCCCGGAACGTGACGAACTCGAACGACTCCGGCCGCTCCAGGAGCGCTCGCGCGAGCGCGTTGTTGAGGCCGTGGCCCGACTTGAACGCCGTGTACTGTCCGATCAGCGGGTGCCCGAGCAGGTAGAGGTCGCCGATCGCGTCCAGCACCTTGTGCTTCACGAACTCGTTGTCGTAGCGCAGGCCCTCCGCATTGAGCACGCGGATGTCGTCCAGCACGACGGCGTTCTGCAGGCTGCCGCCGAGACCCAGGCCCGCGGCTCGCATCGCCTCGACGTCCTGCATGAAGCCGAATGTCCGCGCGCGCGCGACTTCCCGGACGTAGGAGTGCTCGGCGAAATCGATGACGACCTGCCGATTCTCCGAACCGAACATCGGGTGCGGGAAATCGATCGTGAAATCGAGCTTGAAGCCGTTGAACGGATCGAACCGCGCCCACTTGTCGCCCTCGCGCGCCTCGACCGGAGCGACGATCCGCAGGTACTTCTTCGAGACGTCCTGCTCGACGACGCCGGCGGACTGCAGCAGGAACACGAACGGCGCCGCGCTGCCGTCCATGATCGGGATCTCCGGTCCTGCGACGTCGATGTGCAGGTTGTCGATGCCGAGTCCGGCCAACGCCGACATCACGTGCTCGACGGTCGAGATCGAAGTGCCATCGCGCTTGAGCGTCGACGACAGCCGGGTGTCCCCGACGTATCGCGCGTCGGCGGGCAGGTCGACCGGCACCGCGAGGTCGACGCGGTGGAACACGATGCCGGTGTCGGGTGCGGCCGGACGCAGCATCAGATCGACCCGGGCCCCCGAGTGGAGGCCCACGCCGGTCGTCTTGATGGTCGTCTTGAGCGTGCGCTGTTTCAGCATGGGAACCCAGACCAAATGGCGCGCCGGGTCAAGGGCTTAGCGGTCATTTTAGCACGGCGGGCGGGGGCGGGCCAGCGCGGGGGAACCGGGCCTCGACCCTCGCGTCCAACGCCGCCTTCGTGTGAGTCCATCGGCGCCCGCCCCGTTCCGTGACCGCCCCGGCGCACGTCGCTCAATCGGCCTGCTTGCGCAGGAAGGCGGGAATCTCCGTGGCATCGAAAGCCGGCGTCGCGGCCGTCGTCGGGGTCCGCCCGCGGCGCACGACCGCCGGCTGCTCGAGGTCGTCGTAGTTGATGTGCTCGACCGCCACGCCGAGGTTGTCGGTGCCGGTGCGCTGGACGGCCTGCGCCGGCTCGACCAGAGCGATGCTGGGCGGGCGCTGCGCCGCCTTCGCCGTCGCACTGCCGAGCCCCGTCGCGACCATCGTCACGCGCAGCCGGTCCTCCATCGCGTCGTCGATCACGGTGCCGACGATGACGAGCGCCTCCTCCGCCATGAACTCGCGGATCGTGCTCATCACCTCGTGGTACTCCTTCATCTTGAGGCTCGCCGACGCGGTGATGTTGACGAGCACGCCGCGCGCGCCCTGGAGATTCACGTCCTCGAGCAGCGGGCTCTTGACCGCGGCTTCGGCCGCGAGCCGTGCGCGATCGGCGCCCGCCGACATCGCCGAGCCCATCATCGCCATCCCCACCTCTCCCATCACGGTGCGCACGTCGGCGAAATCGACGTTGACGAGCCCCGCGTTGTTGATGACCTCGGCGATGCCGGACACGGCGCCGTGGAGCACGTCGTTGGCGGCGGCGTAGGCGTCGAGCACCGAGACGTCGTCGCCCAGCACCTGCATCAGCTTGTCGTTGGGAATGACGATCAGCGAGTCGACCTTCTTCTTGAGCTCGTCGATCCCGCTGTCCGCGACCTTCTTGCGCTTGCCTTCGAATTCGAACGGCCGCGTGACGACGGCGACGGTCAGGATGTCCATGCTCTTCGCGATGTCGGCGATCACGGGCGCCGCGCCCGTTCCCGTGCCGCCGCCCATGCCTGCCGTGATGAACAGCATGTCGGCGCCGTCGATCAGCTCGGCGATGCGGTCGCGGTCCTCGTTCGCGGCATCGCGTCCGATCTCGGGGCGCGCCCCGGCGCCGAGCCCGCGCGTCAGCGTGCTGCCGAGCTGGAGCTGGGTCGGCGCCGTCGAGCGCTTCAGCGCCTGCGCGTCGGTGTTGGCGCTGATGAACTCCACGCCGACGAGTCCCTTCACGATCATGTGCTCGACGGCGTTCCCGCCACAGCCGCCGACGCCGATGACCTTGATGATGGCCCCATCCTGCGGGGATTGGTCGATGATCTCAAACATGGTGTGCTCCTTTCTGCTGTCCGTGTCGCTGTGATGTCGATCGAAGGTGCCTCTTGCCGCCGTTCCGTGCTTTCTTGTCTGTCCCTGATCCCTGATCTCGTTGTTCAGAAGTTCGCCTTGAACCATTGCTTCATCCGTTCCGCGGCGCCGGCGATGCCGGTCGTCCGCGCGCGCGACTCGCGCGCCTGGAGGTATTCGTCGCGGCCGTGCAGGAGCAGTCCGACCGCGGTCGCATAGCGCGGGCTCCGGACGACGTCCGCAAGCCCGCCGACGTACGCCGGGACGCCTACGCGCACCGGCAGGTGGAAGACTTCCTCGCCGAGCTCGGTCATCCCGGCGAGGAGCGCGGTGCCCCCCGTCAGCACGATCCCGGACGACAGGAGCTCCTCGAAGCCCGAGCGGCGGAGTTCGGCCTGCACGAGCGTGTAGAGCTCCTCGATCCGCGGCTCGATCACCTCCGCCAGCGTCTGCCGCGAGAGCTTTCGCGGCGGCCGGTCGCCGACGCCGGGCACCTCGATGATGTCCTTGGGGTCGGCGAGCTGCCGCAGCGCGCAGCCGTGCCGCAGCTTCAGTTCCTCCGCCGACTGGGTCGGCGTGCGCAGCGTCATCGCGATGTCGTTCGTCACCTGGTCGCCGGCGATCGGAATCACCGCGGTATGACGGATCGCGCCGTTCGCGAACACGGCGAGGTCGGTCGTGCCGCCGCCGATGTCCATGAGGCAGATGCCGAGCTCCTTCTCGTCGTCGTTCAGCACCGCGATCGACGAGGCAAGCGGCTGCAGCACGACGTCCTTCACCTCGAGGCCGCAGCGACGAACGCACTTCACGATGTTCTCGACCGCGGACACGGCGCCGGTCACGATGTGCACCTTGACCTCGAGGCGCACTCCGCTCATCCCGAGCGGCTCGCGCACGTCCTCCTGCCCGTCGATGATGAATTCCTGCGGGAGGATGTGGAGAATCTGCTGGTCGTTGGGGATCGCGATCGCCTTCGCGGTCTCCACGACACGGTCGATGTCGGCCTGCGTGACCTCCTTCTCCTTGATCGCCACCATCCCGCTCGAGTTGAGGCTCCTGATGTGGCTGCCGGCCACCCCCGTGTAGACCTCGGTGATCCGGCAGTCGGCCATCAGCTCGGCCTCCTCGAGCACGCGCTGGATCGACGCCATCGTCGCCTCGATGTTGACGACGACCCCGCGCCGCAGTCCGCGCGACGGCTGCGTGCCGAGCCCGATGATGTTGAGCTCGCCCTCGGGCGTCACCTCGGCGACGATCGCGACGATCTTCGACGTGCCGATGTCGAGCCCCACAATCAGGTTCTTCGCGTCCTTCACCATCGATCCGCTGCTCCCTTCCGTCTCATGCCGCTCCCGTCTTCTTCGCCGGCCGCTCGCGGAAGCCCGGTACGTGCGCCGCGAACCCGTTCCTGTACCTGAGGTCGACCCGGTCGACGCGCGTGCCCGCGCGCGCGAGCGCGCCGATCGTGCGGCCGTAGACTGCGACGAAGCGCGCGAGCCGTTCGCCCGGCCCGTCGCGGCCGAGCTCGACGTCGAGCGGCCCTGCGGGCTCCGCGACGCGCAGGTGCCAGCCGCCTCGCGGCGACACGCGGATCTCACGCAGCGCAAGCCCGAGCGGCGCGAGGGCCGCCCCCCATTCGCGGAGACGCGCCGTCACTTCGGGCGCCCGCGCGTCAAGGGCCTCGAGCTGCGGCAGGTCGCCGTCGAAGCTGGCGGCGAAGATCTCGCCCTGCGGATTCACGAGGGCGTCTGCGTTCCAGCGCGCGTAGGGTTCGTGCTCCTCGATCGTCACGAGGAGGCGCTGCGGCCATTCGCGCCGCAGCGCGACCTTGCGCACCCACGGCACGCGCGCCAGCGCCGCGCGCGCGCGATCGAGATTCATCGTGAAGAACGTGCCCGACAGCTCGTCGCGGATGACGGCTTCGAGGTGGGCCGCGCTCGCGCGCGCCGGTGCGTCGGTCACGACGACCTCGCGGAAGGCGAACACCGGCTGGCGGACGAGCCACAGGAGCGCGCCGGCCAGAAGCGCGCCCGCCGCGACCAGCGCGAGCCCCAGCGCGACGGCGTTGAGCTGGCGCGGGTCATCCCACATGCGCGCCCCGCAGGATCTCGACGCAGAGCTCGGCGAACGGAATGCCCGCCTCCTTCGCCGCCATCGGCACCAGCGAGTGCCCGGTCATCCCGGGTGACGTATTGACCTCGAGGAACGAATACGTGCCGTCGGCGCGAAGGATCAGGTCGAGGCGGCCCCACCCGGTGCAGCCGACGACCTCGAACGCGGCGAGCGATGCGTCGCGCAACGCCTGCTCCTGCGCGGCCGGGAGCCCGCACGGACAGAAATACTTCGTCTCGTCGGAGAAGTACTTCGCCTGGTAGTCGTAGTTCCCGTGCGGCGCCTCGATCCGGATCAGCGGCAGCGCGCGCCGGCCGAGGATCGACGCCGTCAGCTCGACGCCGGTCACGAACTCCTCGATCAGCACCAGGTCGTCGTGCCTTGCCGCGTCCGCGTAGGCCTCCGCGAGCTCGCCATGGTCGACCGTCGTCACCTTCGTGAGGCCGATCGTCGAGCCCTCGCGCGACGGCTTCACGATGAGCGGCAGCCCGAGCTCGGCGACGACGCGCATCCAGTCGGTGCCGGCGCTCGCGATGCGGAAGCGGGGCGTCGGGATGCCTACGGCGCGCCACACGAGCTTCGTGCGCCACTTGTCCATCGCCAGCGCGGACGCCATGACGCCGCTGCCCGTGTACGGGATCTTGAGCGTCTCGAGCGCTCCCTGCACCGTGCCGTCCTCGCCATAGCGCCCATGGAGTGCGATGAAGACCCGCTCGAAGCCGTCGCGCCGAAGCAGGAAGACATCCCGCTCGGCCGGGTCGAACGCGTGCGCGTCGATCCCCTTCTCGCGGAGCGCCTTGAGCACGGCGTTGCCGGACAGGAACGAGATCTCGCGCTCGGAGCTCGGACCGCCCATCAACACGGCGACCTTGCCGAACTCGCTCATTGATGTGCCCCCACGCTTGCGGCTGTCGCCGCTGCGCTGCCCCCCGAGGGGGAGCAATTCGCGCCTTGGGGCGGCCCGGCGGCGCTCATGGCGCGGCGTCGCCGATCACGCGCACCTCGGCTTCGAGCGCGACCCCGGTCCGCGCGAGGACGACCTTGCGCACGTGCTCGATCAGCGCCTCGACGTCGGCCGCGCGCGCCGCGCCCCCGGGATTCACGATGAAGTTTGCGTGCTTCTCGGAGACGCGCGCGCTGCCGATCGCATGACCCTTGAGACCGCAGCTCTCGATCAGCCGCGCGGCGTGGTCGCCCTCCGGGTTCCTGAACACGCTGCCGGCGTTCGGAAGCTCGAGCGGCTGCGTGGCGATGCGCCGCCGCAGAAGGTCGCGGATCGTCGCGCGCGAAGCGTCGGCGTCCCCGGTGACGAAGCGCAGCCACGCCGCGGTGAAGATCCCGTCCGCCGCGCTGCCGTCGGCGCGCCGCACGCTGCGATAGCCGATCGCATAGGCCCCAGCGTTCCGGATCTCGAACCGACCGTCGCGCGTCAGCACTTCGACTCGCTCGACGTGCCGCCACGTCTCGCCGCCGTAGCAGCCCGCGTTCATCGCGAGCGCGCCGCCGACGGTTCCGGGGATGCCGGCGAGAAATTCGCCGCCGGCGAGCGAGTGATTCGCCGCGAAGCGCGCGACCTTCGGGCTCGCGACGCCGGCTTCCGCGTAGACCAGGTCGCCGCGGAGCTCGAGCGTGCCGAGCGCCGCGTGCAGCACGATGACCGCGCCCCGGATTCCGCCATCGCGCACGAGCAGATTGCTGCCGAGGCCGATGACCGTCAGCGGCTCGTCCGGCCCGAGCTGCCGGACGAACGTCGCCAAGTCCTCGCGGTCGGCCGGCACGTAGAGGAGCTCGGCGGGTCCCCCGCAGCGCCAGCTCGTGTAGCGCGCGAGCGGCGCCGCGCGGGACAGCGTTCCGCGAAGCAGCTCGAACCGGCGCGGCTCGGTCATCATCATGGAGAGGCGAGTTGCGAAGGAACCTGCCCGATCGAGCCGGCGCCCATCGTGACGACGACGTCGCCGGCGCGCACGATCGCGCTGATGGCCGGAGCGACGTCGGCGAGCTTCTCGGCGAACACCGGCTCGACCTGGCCCGCGACCCGCACCGCCCGCGCGAGCGCGCGGCCGTCCGCAGCGACGATCGGCGGCTCACCCGCGGGATAGACGTCCGCCAGCACGAGCGCGTCGACGGTGGACAGCACGGCGACAAAATCCTCGAACAGGTCGCGCGTGCGAGTGTAGCGGTGCGGCTGGAATGCGAGCACGAGGCGGCGCCCCGGAAAGCTGCCGCGCGCGGCGTCGATCGTCGCCGCCATCTCGACCGGGTGGTGGCCGTAATCGTCGATCAGCGCGTACGCTCCGCCGCCCGGCAGCGCGACGTCGCCCCAGCGCTGGAACCGGCGGCCGACGCCGCGGAACTCGGAGAGCGCCTTCGCGATCGCCGCGTCCGCGACACCGAGTTCGCGGCCGATCGCGATCGCCGCGAGCGCGTTTCTCACGTTGTGGATGCCCGGCAGGTTGAGCTCGACCGGCAGGTCGGGTGCCTGCGCGGCGCGCGCGACGAAGCGCATCCGGCCGGCCGCGTTGGCGACGTCGATCGCCCGCAGCCGGGCATCCTCGGCGAGCCCGTAGGTGACGAGCGGCTTCGCGATCTGCGGCATGATCTCGCGGACGTTGTCGTCGTCGACGCAGAGCACCGCCACGCCGTAGAACGGCAGCCGCAGCGCGAAGTCGACGAACGCGCGCTTGAGTCGCGCGAAGTCGTGGCCGTAGGTCTCCATGTGGTCGGCGTCGATGTTCGTGATCACGGCGAGCGCGGGGGACAGGTACAGGAACGACGCGTCCGACTCGTCGGCCTCGGCGACCAGGAAATCGCCCTTGCCGAGCCGCGCGTGCGTGTCCGCCGAGAGCAGCCGGCCGCCGATCACGAACGTCGGATCGAGCTCGCCCTCGGCCAACACCGAGGCGATCAGGCTCGTCGTCGTCGTCTTGCCGTGCGTGCCCGCGACGGCAATCCCGGTCTTGAGGCGCATCAGCTCGGCCAGCATCAGCGCGCGGGGCACGACGGGGATGCCGCGTCCGCGCGCCGCGGCGACTTCCGGGTTGTCGGTGGCCACGGCCGCGGAGACGACGACGGCGTCCGCGCCCGCGACGTGCGCGGCGTCGTGGCCGATCGCGATCCGCACGCCGAGGCCGGCGAGGCGCTTCGTCGCCGCGCTCGCGGCGACATCCGATCCCGAAACCTGGTAGCCCTGAGTGGCGAGCACTTCGGCGATGCCGCTCATCCCGGCGCCGCCGATGCCGACGAAGTGCACGCGTTTCACCTTGTGCTTCATCGCGCCGTCCCCAGCGCGATGCACGCCTCGGCGACGCGGTCGGCAGCGTCGGGGCGCGCGACCTTGCGCGCGGCGATCGCCATCGCGAGGAGCGAGTCGCGCGTGCTCGCGCGGATGCGCTCCGCGAGCACCTCCGGCGTGAGCTCCGCCTGCGTCACCATCACCGCGGCGCCCGCGTCGACGAGAAAGCGCGTGTTCGCGCTCTGCTCGTCGGCGATCGCGCCCGGCAGCGGCACGACGATCGCGCCGACGCCGACCGCGGCGAGCTCGGCGACGGTCGTCGCGCCGCCGCGGCAGACGACGAGATCGGCTTCCGCGTAGCGCGACGCGATGTCGTCGATGAACGCGACGCACTCGGCATCGACGCCCGCCTCGCGGTAGGCGGCGCGCAGCGAGTCGACGTGCCGCTCGCCGGACTGGTGGACGACGCGCGGGCGCGACGCAGGCGGGATCTGCGCGAGCGCCTTCGGCACCCGCTCGTTCAGGCCGGCGGCGCCGAGACTGCCGCCCACGACGAGGAGCCGCAGCGGGCCCGCGCGCCCGGCAAAGCGGGCCTCGGGCGGAGGAATCCGTGCGAACGTGTCTCGCACCGGGTTGCCCACCCAGTCGGTCCGGCGCGACCAGCGCGCGGCGAACGCACCCGGGAATCCGGTCAGGATGCGGTCCGCGCCGTAGGCGAGCACGCGGTTCGCGAGTCCCGCGACAGCATTCTGCTCGTGCAGCACGAGCGGCTTGGCCGCGGCGACGCCCATCAGCGCGCCGGGAAACGACGCGAAGCCGCCGAAGCCCAGCACGACGTCGGGCGCGCGGCGGCGGATGATGCCGCGGCTCTGCCAGCAGGCGCGAGCGAGCGCGAAGGGACCGAGGACGAGCTGGCGCAGGCCTTTGCCGCGCACGCCGCCGAAGGCGACGCCCTCGAACGCGACGCCGTGCTGCGGGACGAGCTTCGCTTCCATCCCTTCCCGCGTGCCGAGCCAGAACACGCGCCAGCCGCGCGCGACGAGCTTCGCCGCCACGGCGAGACCCGGGAAGATGTGGCCGCCCGTGCCGCCGGTCGTGATCATCACCGTTCCGCTCATCGGTGAGCCCCCACGCTTGCGGCTGGCGCCGCTGCGCTGCCCCCCGAGGGGGAGCGATTCGCGCGGCCTCCAAGCCGCCTCATTGCTCCCGACGGGCAAGGGGCTCGGCCGCCACCCGCGCTCGCAGACGCGCCCTTCGGGCCTTGGCTTCGCCCTGCTCGCGCGGGCGTTCGGTGCGGTCCGGCGGTGCTCATACCGTGAATCCGCGGAGCAATCGTCGATTTGAGCGAGCACCGGGCGCTGCCGCGCCCTTGACGTTCGCCGCGCTCACGTCAGTGCTCGCCGGAATCGGCGGCACAGAGCTGTGAATTACCTTAGGATGCCGGGCGGCGGTCATACGGTGAACCCCCGCAGAAGCCGCCGATTCTCATAGTCGACGCGCAGGAGCAGCGCGACCGCGACGCAGTTGGCGAGGATGCCCGAGCCTCCGAACGAGAGCAGCGGCAGCGTGAGGCCCTTGGTCGGCAGGACGCCCATGTTGACGCCGATGTTGATGATGGCCTGCACGCCGAACCAGAGACCGATGCCCTGCGCGGTCAGCGCCGCGAACGGCCGAGCGAGGCGCGTCGCCTGGCGGCTGATCGCGTACGCGCGATAGAGCAGCCAGACGAACAGCCCGAGGATTGCCAGCACGCCGGCGAAGCCCAGCTCCTCCGCGATCACGGCGAGCAGGAAGTCGGTGTGCGCCTCCGGCAGGTAGAGGAGCTTCTCGACGCTCGCGCCCAGGCCCACGCCGAACCACTCTCCGCGACCGAACGCGATCAGCGAATGCGACAGCTGATAGCCCTTGCCGAACGGATCGGACCACGGGTCGAGGAACGCCGCGAGCCGCTGTAGCCGGTACGGCGCGGCGACGAGGATCGCCGAGAGCCCGATCGGGAGCAGGAGCAGGAGACACAGGAACAACCGCCAGTCGAGGCCGCCGAGGAAGAGGATGCCGAGGGCGATCACGACGATGACGACGAACGCGCCGAAGTCGGGCTCGAGCAGCAGCAGCGCGGACGTCGCCACCGTCACCGCGAACAGCGGCAGGAAGCCGCGCAGGAGCGTTTGCCGGAGCGGCTGCCGCGCGTGCAGGAACGCAGCCTTGCGCACCGCGTAGCTCGCGGCATAGAGCACGACTGCGAGCTTCATGAGCTCGGAAGGCTGCAGGTTCACGATGACGAGCGACAGCCAGCGCCGGCTGCCGTTGACGGAGCGCCCGATGCCAGGAACGAGCACCAGCACCAGCAGCGCGACGGCGGCGCCGAAGAGCCACGGCGCGAGCGCCTGCCATGCCTTCATCGGCACCTGGAACGCGATGACCGCGGCTACGAGGCCGGCGGCGACGAAGAGCGAGTGCCGCAGGAGGAAGTACCACGCGTGGTATCCGGTGTACGACGACGCCTCCGCGGTCGCGATCGAGGCCGAGTACACCATCACGATCCCGGCCGCGAGCAGGAGCAGCGTCGCCCACGCGAGCGAGGCGTCCCACGTGAGCATCGTGCGCGGCTCGCGCGGCAGCGCACCGAGTCCGGCGCTCACCCGGGGCGCCGTGAACGGCCGCAGCATTCCGGTCGCCGCGATCGTCTTACGCATGCGCGCCCTCCGCCGCCCGCGCGCGGACCAGCGCCGCGAAACGGTCGCCGCGCTCGACATAGTTCGCGAACTGGTCGAGGCTCGCGCACGCCGGCGAGAGCAGCACCACGTCGCCCTCCCGCGCGAGCACGACCGCGCGCGCGACGGCCGCGTCGAGCGTCTCGCAGCGTTCGACCGCCGCGCGGGTCCCCGCGAGCGCGCGCTCGAGCGACGGCGCGTCGCGACCGATCAGGAGCACGGCGCGGCAGCGCGCGTCGACGCTCGCGCGGAGTGGCGCGAAGTCCTGCCCCTTGCCGTCGCCGCCCGCGATCAGCACGACCGGACGATCGATGCCGTCGAGCGCCGCCCGGGTCGCCGCGACCGTCGTGCCCTTCGAGTCGTCGACGTAGGCAACGCCCCCGGCCTGCGCGATCCGCTGCATCCGGTGCGGCAGGCCTTCGAACGCGGCGAGCGCCGCGAGCACTCGGCGGTCGATCTTGGCGACTGCGGAGACGAGCGCGAGCGCGGCCAGCGCATTCTGCGCGTTGTGCCGGCCCACGAGCGTCAGGTCCGATGCGGGGAGGAGCAACGCCCCACCGCGGGCCAGCCACGCGCCGCCCTCGCTGCCACGGTCCACGAGCCCCCAGGCCTCCTCCGATTCGGGCACGCCCGCCCCGAACGTCTGGACCAGCATCCCCTCGCGCCGCATGGCGAGCGAGCGCGCGTCGTCGCGATTCAGCACCTGGATGCCGCCGTGCGCGAAGATCCGCGCCTTCGCCGCCGCGTAGGCATCGAGGCTCGGATAGCGGTCGAGGTGGTTCTCGGTGACGTTGAGCACGGCCGCCGCGACCGGAGCAAGCGAGTACGTCGTTTCGAGCTGGAAGCTCGAGAGCTCGAGCACGAACACGTCCGGCCACGCGTGGTCGTCCGGCAGCGCGTCGAGCACCGGTTCGCCGATGTTGCCGGCGACGACGGTCGCGAGGCCCGCGGCTTGGACCAGTGCGCCCGTTAGCGCGGTCACCGTGGTCTTGCCGTTCGAGCCCGTGATCGCGATCACCTTCGGGTGCGGCGGCAGCGCGCGAGCGAAGAGCTCGACGTCGCCGACGAGCTCGGCGCCGCGCGCAACCGCCGCCGCGATGAACGGTTGGTCCTTCGGGACGCCGGGACTGATCGCGATCAGATCGGCACCCGCGACGGTCGCGGCGCCGAACGGGCCGGAGGCCACCCGGACGTCGGGCAGCATCGCGCGGAGCCGGTCGGCGAACGGCGGCGCGGGCCGCGTGTCCGCGATGCGCACGGTCGCCCCCTGCGCCGCCAGGTGCCGTGCGAGCGAGAACCCGGTGAGGCCGAGCCCCAGCACGACGGCGTTGCGATCCGCGTAATCCATCAGCGCAGCTTCAGGCTCGACAGGCCGAACAGCACGAGCAGCATCGTGATGATCCAGAACCGGACGACGACCTGGTTCTCCTTCCAGCCCTTGAGCTCGTAGTGGTGGTGGATCGGGGCCATCCGGAAGACGCGACGGCCGGTCAGCTTGAACGACGCGACCTGGATCATCACGGACAGGGTCTCGACGACGAACACCCCACCCATGATGAACAGCACGATCTCCTGGCGGACGATGACGGCCATGGTCCCGAGCGCCGCGCCGAGCGACAGTGCGCCGACGTCGCCCATGAACACTTCCGCGGGATACGCGTTGAACCAGAGGAAGCCGAGCCCCGCGCCGGCAAGCGCGCCGCAGATGACCGCGAGCTCGCCCGCGCCGGGGATCAGCGGAAACTGGAGGTAGCGAGCGAAGATCGCGTTCCCGCTCACGTAGGCGAAGATGCCGAGCGCCGAGCCGATCATCACCGTCGGCATGATCGCGAGGCCGTCGAGGCCGTCGGTGAGATTGACCGCATTGCTCGTGCCGACGATCACGAAATACGTGAGCGCGATAAAGCCCCAGACACCGACCGGGTAGGAGACCGTCTTGAAGAACGGGACGATCAGGTCCGCCTTCGGCGACAGGCTCACGTTGAATCCGCTCCGGACCCAGTCGAAGACGAGCCTTTGCACCTCTGCGTTGTCCGACGCCGACACCGAGAACGCGAGGTAGGCGGCAGCGAGGACGCCCACCAGCGATTGCCAGAAGATCTTCTGCCGCGCCGAGAGCCCCTTCGGATTGCGCTTCACGACCTTGCGCCAGTCGTCGACCCAGCCGATCGCGCCGAAGGCGAGGGTCACGAGCAGCACGACCCAGACGAAGCGGTTCGCCAGGTCGCCCCAGAGCAGCGTCGTCACCGCGATCGAGACGAGGATCAGCGCGCCCCCCATCGTCGGCGTGCCGGCCTTGGGCAGGTGCGTCTGCGGGCCGTCGTCGCGCACGGACTGGCCGATCTTCATTCGCGAGAGCCACGCGATCATCCGCGGCCCGACGATGAACGAGATGAAGAGCGCCGTCATGCAGGCGAGCACGGCGCGGAGCGTCAGGTAGCCGAACACGTTGAACGCGCGGATGTTCGCGTCGCGTGCCAGCATCTCGGTGAGCCAGAGCAGCATCAGTGCGATCCCGAGGCGCCGTCCGCCGGGCCCCCCCCAGGACGGCGGCCCCCATGGGGGGAGGCATGCGAAGCATGCTCCGGGGGGACCCCACCGCCCGCGAGCGCGGCCACCACGCGCTCCATGCGCATGAAGCGCGAGCCCTTGACGAGGACCGTCGTGCCGGCGCCGGCTTCCGCCGCGACGTGGGCGGCGAGCGCCTCGACCGTCGCGAAATGGGTCGCACCCGCACCGAAGGCCTCGGCCGACTCCAGGGCGAGCGCGCCCGCCGTGAACAGCCGGTCGATCCCCGCCTCGCGCGCGCGGGCGCCGGCCTCGCGGTGGTACGCCGGGCCCTGCGCGCCGACCTCGCCCATGTCGCCCAGGACGAACCATCGCGGCGACGGCATGGCGCCGAGGACATCGATCGCGGCGCGCACGGAATCCGGGTTCGCGTTGTACGTGTCGTTGATGACCGTGACGCCGCGTTCCGTCCGCAAAGTCGCGAGCCGGCCCGGCACCGCGCGGAACGTCTCGAGCGCCCGCGCGACGGCTGCGAGCGGAACGCCGAGCGCGAGCGCGGCGGTCGCCGCCGCGAGTGCGTTCGCCGCGTTGTGGCGCCCCGGCACCGCGAGCGCGACGGTGATGTCTCCCGCCGGGGTCGACAGCACGAGCGAGGATTCGCCGTTGCCCGGGCTCCAGCGGCCGCGCACGGCCGCCGGATGGTCGAGCGCGAATTCGACGGTACCGACCCCCGGACGCGCACGCGCCGCGTCGCGCCACACCTCGACGTGCGGGTCGTCGGCGTTGACGACGGCCACGCCGCCGGGCGGCAACGCAAGGATCAGATCGGCATGCTCGGTTGCTACTTCGCCGACGGTGCGCATGAACTCCTGGTGCTCCCGCTGCGCGTTGTTGACCACGGCGACCGTCGGCTGCGCGACCGCGGCGAGCTCCGCGGTCTCGCCGCGATGGTTCATCCCGAGCTCGACCACCGCGGCGCGATGCGCGTCCCGGAGCGCGAGCAGCGTGAGCGGCAACCCGACGGCGTTGTTGAGATTGCCCTCCGTCGCGAGGACGTGATCGCGGCCGTGGTGCTCGCGCAGGATCGCGGCGAGCATCTCCTTGACGGTCGTCTTGCCGTTGCTGCCGACGACGACGGCGACGGGGATCGGGAAGCGCGCGCGCCAGTGCGCGGCGAGCGCGAGCAGCGCGGCGCGCGTATCCGGCACCGCGATCATCGGACCGGCGAGCCCGTTCGCGCGCTCCGCCGCGACCAGCGCCGCCGCCGCGCCGCGCTCGAACGCCGCCGGCACGAAGTCGTGACCATCGAAACGCTCGCCGGGCAGCGCGACGAAGAGGTCGCCGGGCGCGAGCGAGCGCGAATCGGTCGTCACCCGATCGAAGCGCACGTTGGCGCCGAGCGCAAGGCCGGCCACGGCGCGGGCGGCGGTCGCCGTGTCCATCATCCGGCACCCCGGCGGGCCAGCGCGGCCGTCGCCGCCTCCGCATCCGAGAACGGCGTGCGCACGCCGTTCGCTTCCTGGTACTCCTCGTGGCCCTTGCCCGCGACGAGGACGACATCGCCCGTCCTGGCGCCCGAGATCGCCGCGTTGATGGCCGTCGCGCGGTCGAGATCGACCGTCCAGCGGCGGTTGTTCGTCTCGCGGACGCCGTGGACGATGGCGCTCGCGATCGCCGCCGGATCCTCGCTCCGCGGATTGTCCGTCGTGACGATCACGCGGTCGGCGAGCGTCGCGGCGACGCGACCCATCTCGGGGCGCTTGCCGGCGTCGCGATCGCCGCCGCAGCCGAAAACGCAGACGAGCTCGCGCCCGTCCGCGACCGCCGGGCGCAGCGCGCGCAGGACCTGCTCGAGCGCGTCCGGCGAATGCGCGTAGTCGACGACGACGAGTGGCGCGTCGTGGCCGCCCAGCCGCTGCATGCGTCCCGGCGGCGCCTCGACGCCGGCGAGCGCCTCGAGCGCGTCGCGAAGCGCAACGTCGCTCGCGAGCAGCGCCGCGAGGCACCCGAGCACGTTCGACGCGTTGAACGCGCCGACGAGCTTCGTCCGGAGTTCGCCGCGCCCCCACGGCGTCGCGACGGACAGCGCGAGCCCGTGGCCCGCCGTGGCGATGCCGGTCGCCGCGACATCGGCATTCGCGAGGCCGTAGGTCAGGACCCTGCGGCCGTCCGCGCGCGCCGCATCGGCGAGGCTCTGCCCGAACGCGTCGTCGGCGTTGATCACTTGCGCCTGGAGCCCCGGCCACGCGAAGAGCTTCGCCTTCGCCGCGCCGTACGCGGCCATCGTGCCGTGATAGTCGAGATGGTCGCGCGTGAGGTTCGTGAACAGCGCCAGGTCGAACGCGACGCCGTTGACGCGGCCCTGGTCGAGGCCGTGCGACGACACCTCCATCGCGACCGCGAGCGCGCCTGCCTTCTTGTAGCGGGCGAGCATCTCCTGCAGGAGCGCGGCGTCCGGCGTGGTGAGCGCCGCGGGCTCTTCGGCGCCGATGAGGCCGTTGCCGAGTGTGCCGATGATCGCCGCGCGCCTGCCGCAGCGATCGAGGCACTGCGCGATCCAGCGCGAGCAGCTCGTCTTCCCGTTCGTGCCGGTGACGCCGATCGTCCACAGCGCCTGCGACGGGCTGCCGTAGATGAAGTCGGCGATGATTCCGAGCTTCGCCTGCAGGCCGTCGACCGGCAGTTGCGCCGCGTGCCACCCCGCGTTCCACTGGAAGCCCTCGGGCTCCCAGAGTACGGCGCCCGCGCCGCGCGCGAGCGCGTCGGCGATGAAGCTCCGACCGTCGGCCTTCATGCCGGGAAAGGCCGCGAACGCGTCGCCCGCCGTGACCTGACGGCTGTCCGCGGTGATGCGATGCGGGCGCGCCGCCAACCGCGCGAGCAGTGCGGGCACGTCGAAGTCGAGGACCGGCAACGCCATCACGTGTCCTCGTCGACGCTGCTGCCGGGCGGCGGCAGAATCACGTTGTCGACGGGCGCGTCGTTCGGCACGGCGAGCATCCGCAGCGCGGCGCCCATGACCGCGGCGAACACGGGTGCCGCGACGTCGCCGCCGAAATGCTGACCCGCGGCAGGTTCGTCGATCATCACCGCCACGACGAGCTGCGGCGCCGACGCCGGCGCGAGGCCGACGAACGACGCGACGTACTTGTTCGTGTAGGCGTGCCCCTCCAGCTTGTGCGAGGTGCCGGTCTTGCCCGCGACCCGATAGCCCGGCACCTGCGCCTTGGGGGCCGTGCCGCCCGGCTGCACCGCGAGCTCGAGCATGTGGCGCACGGCGAGCGCGGTCTCCGGCGACAGCACCGGCCGTCCCGCGACCGGCCCGCTCGTTTTGAGCAGCGTCGCGGGCTTGAGTTCGCCGTCGGTCGCGAAGATCGTGTAGCCGCGGGCGAGCTGCACGAGGTTGACCGAGATCCCGTGGCCGTAGGCAATCGTCGCCTGCTCGATCGGTCGCCACGTCTTCGGCGGCCGCAGGCGCCCGCCGACCTCGCCGGGGAATCCCGTCCTGGGCGGGGCGCCGAAGCCCGCCTCCGTCAGCGTGTGCCACATCGTCTCGGCCGGCAGCGAGAGCGCAATCTTCGCGGCGCCGACGTTCGACGACTTCTGAATCACCTGCGCGACGGTGAGCGCGCCGTGGACGTGCGCGTCGTGGATCGTCGCCGAGCCAATCGTCAGCATCCCGGGCGCCGTCTGGATCACCGTGTCGGGACGAACGCGGCCCGCCTCGAGCGCGGCGGCGATCGTGAACGGCTTCAGCGTCGAGCCGGGCTCGAACACGTCGGTCAGAGCGCGATTGCGCATCCGCTCGCGCGCGACGCCGCGGCGCGCGTTCGGGTTGTACGTGGGCAAGTTCGCGAGCGCCAGGATCTCGCCCGTCCGCACGTCGAGGATCACGAGGCCCCCCGCCTTCGCCTTGTTCGCCTCCACCGCGGCCTTGAGCTCGCGGAATGCGACGTGCTGGAGCCGCGTGTCGATGGCGAGCGCGAGGTCGCGGCCCGCCTGCGGCGCCCGAATCGCTTCGACGTCCTCGACGATCTCGCCGCGACGGTTGATGATGACGCGGCGGCTTCCCGGACGCCCGCCGAGCCATTCCTGCTGCGCGAGCTCCATTCCTTCCTGGCCCACGTCGTGGTCGCCGGTGAAGCCCAGGATGTGGCTCATCGTCTCGCCGGCCGGATAGTAGCGGCGGTATTCGTTCTGCTCGTTCAGGCCCGTGATGCCGAGGGCCATCGCGCGGTCGGCGACCTCGGGCGCGAGTTGCCGCGCGACGAACACGAAGTCGTCCTCGGCGTCGAGCTTCCGCGCGAGCGCCGGCACGGACGTTTCGAGCACCGCGGCGAGCTTGGCCCGCTGCGGCGGCGATGCGTCGAGCTTCGCGGGGAATGCCCACAGCGACTTCACGGGTGTCGAGATCGCGAGCGGCTCGCCCATCCGGTCGACGATGCGCCCGCGGTGCGCGGGCACCTCGAGCTCGCGGCTGTAGCGTGCGCTGCCCTGCTCCTGCAGAAATGTGTGATCGAAACCCTGCAGCCAGAGCGAGCGCGCGGCGAGCACGCCGAACGCGAATGCGAGCGCGCCGAACACGATGGCCGGCCGGAATGGCGGTAGCGCGGGCGTTGCAGCACGCCGTGTGTGATCCCCCCGGTGCGGCGCTTCGCGCCGCTTTCCCCCGAGGGGGCGAGCGCCTACGGGCAGCCGGGCGGCGCTCACCGCGTAGCCCCCGGCGGCACCATCTCGACCCGCGAGGACGGCGGCAGCTCGAGGCCGAGCGACGTGCGTGCGATCTTCTCCACGCGCGCGGGCATCGCCCAGGTCGACTGCTCGAGCTGCAGCTGGCCATATTCCGTCTCGGAGGCGCGCGCCTCTCCCTGTGTCCGCTCGAGCTCGACGAAGAGCTTGCGTGCCTGGTAGCGCGAGGTCACGAGCGAGAGACCGCAGACGACGAGGACCGCGAGCAGGAGCACGTTGAGGCGCAGCATCGCGGACTCAGGCGATTGTCGCGGCGTCGAAGCCCGCGGGGATGGCGTGCGACGTCCGCTCGGCGACGCGCAGCGTCGCGCTCCGCGCGCGCGGATTGGCGGCCACCTCGCGCGCGGAGGGGCGCAGCGCGCGCCCGATGCGAGCGAGCGGCGCGCCGGGCAGCGCGTCGTCCGCAATCGCGAGGCGTGCGAGACGCGGATCGCCGCCCCAAGGCTGCGACGCGGCGGCGAGGAAGCGCTTCACGATCCGGTCTTCGAGCGAGTGGAAGCTGATCACCGCGAGCCGGCCTCCGCGCGCGAGCAGCCGCACGGCCCGCGGCAGCGTCAGCGCGAGTTCCGAGAGCTCCCGATTGACGTGAATCCGGAGAGCCTGGAAGGTCCGCGTGGCCGGATCCTGACTCCGATCACCCCGCGGGCGCGTGCGGACGGCTTCGGCCACGAGTGTGGCCAGGCGGCGCGTCGAGACGACGGGCGCGACCGCGCGACCCGCAACAATTGCTCTTGCAATCGATTGAGCAAACCGTTCTTCACCATAGTCGCGTATCACCTCCGTCAGCTCGCGCACGTCGGCGCGCGCGATGAACTCGGCCGCGGACTCGCCGCGCGTGGGATCCATCCGCATGTCGAGGGGGCCATCGGCGCGCAGCGAAAAGCCGCGCGCCGGATCGTCGATCTGCGGCGAGGACACGCCAAGGTCGAGGAGCACGCCGTCGACGCGCTCGATGCCGAGCCCGGCCAGGACCTGTGGCATCTCGGAGAACCACGCGCGCCGGAACGCGAAGCGCGGATCCGCGATCGCGGCCGCCGCGAGACCCGCCGCGGGATCGCGGTCGAGCGCGACGAGGCGACCCGCCGGACCGAGCGCCGCGAGGAGGCGCCGCGCGTGCCCGCCGCGGCCGAACGTCGCGTCGACGTACGTGCCATCCGCACGGACCGCCAGCGCGGCGACGGCTTCTTCGAGCAGGACGGGAACGTGCTCGCCATGCGCCGGCATCAAAGCGAGAAGCCGTCGAGCTCGGGCGGCAGCCCGCCCGGGGGAAACGCGATGGCGCGCGAAGCGGCGTCGTTCCAGCGCGTCGCATCCCAGAGCTCGAACTTGCGGCCCTGCCCCGCGAGCACGACGCGGTGCTCGAGCGACGCATAGGCGCGCAGTGCGGGAGGGACGAGGATGCGGCCGCTGCCGTCGATGTCGACGTCATCGGCGAAACCGACGAGCAGCCGCTGCAGCGCCCGGATCTCCGGATTGAACGACGACAGCGACATGAGGCGCGCCTGGATCGGCTCCCACGCCGGGCGGGGATACACGAGCAGGCAGCGCGACGGATCCGCGGTGATGACGACCGAGGCCGGGGCTGCGGGGTCGGCATCGGGCGAACGGCGCGCCAGCAGATCGCGATGCTTCGCGGGAATCGCGAGCCGGCCCTTGGCGTCGAGCGCAAGCTCGGACACGCCGCGGAACACGACGTCCGCGCCATTCCCTTCCGCCATGACTCCCGCTCCCTGCGCCACCCTGCCCCTCCTCCGCGCCGGCCGAAGGTGAGTGCTCATTTACGTTGGCGGGCGTGCTCCTCGTCCCACAACCGTATAAAGCCCCACTTCAACCCACTTTTTCCCACCAAGGGCCACTATAAGGAGCCCGAGCAGCGCGGTCAACTGTTTTTCGTATTCCGAACAAAGACTTAGCACCTAAATCGCAACAAAACTGTTCTCCGATATTAAACAAATACTTAGATGCACAATCGAAAGTAAAGTAGAAAGAACGGAGGTCGGCTGGCAACGCAGAACGTACGATCGTTCTAAAATTGAAACGCCGCGCGCTGTCGAGGGCCGATGCCCGCGCCCGGATTCGTTCGAGCGCTGCTTGGCGGAGGCAGCGGGTTGCCGGCCGGCACGCTTTTGGTCGCTCTCACCCGCGATCGCCGGGCCAAGGGACGCGTTCATGCCATCGGAATGGAGCCCCGGGCGAGGAGCTCCAGAGTCGTTCCGCTAGAATCGCCGCGCTGCAATCCCCCGTCGACCGGAGTCCGCATGCGTTTCGCCGTCCGCACCCTTCCCGCCATCGCCACCGCTCTCGCGCTGGCACCCGCCCACGCCCAGATGCCGCCCGGTGCGACCAGCGCACGCGCGTCGATCACGGGGTACGCGCAGTTCAACACCACGCTCGATTCGGGCGGCCGCTTCAACTGGGCCAGCGGACTCGCGAGCGCGTCGGCGACGCGCCAGCTCACCGCGCAGCTTTCCGCCGGGCTCTCCGCGCGCTATGAATTCCAGTCGTGGAATTGGCACGAGCCCACCGCCTTCGGTGGAGTCGAGCCGTGGAAGAACGTGAACGCGCCTTCGGTGGGGATCAATCTCGACTACGCCTACGCGCCCGATCTCGTCCTCTCGCTGCGACCGATCGTCGCGTGGGACTACGAGTCGGGCGCAAGCACGGGCGACGCGCTCACCTGGGGCGCTGTAGGGTCGGCGACGAAGGTGTTCTCGAAAGACCTGATGCTGGGTCTCGGCGTGGGCGTCTTCCGGCGCGTGGACAAGACGCAGGCGCTGCCCTTCCTCGTCATCAACTGGCGGTTGAGCGACAAGTGGCGCATCGCGAACCCGTTCCAGGCGGGGCCCGCCGGGGGCGCGGGTCTCGAGGCGGTCTACTCGCCCGACGAGCGCTGGGAGATCGCGGAGGGCATCTCCTATCGCAACTATCGCTTCCGGCTCGCCACCGACAACGCGACACCTTCGGGCATCGGCGAGAACAGCTTCATACCGATCTTCCTGCGCGTCACGCGCAAGCTCTCGAAGGACGCGCGCATCGACTTCTACGGCGCCATCGCCACGTTCGGCAAGGCGAGCGTCGACGACCGGAACGGCGGCGGCCGCTACAGCGACGACTACAACATCGGTCCCGCGCTCGGCGCAACGCTCGTCGTCGACTTCTGAAGACGATCGCGGCGCGCGCGGTCGCGGCCGTCGCGCTCATCGTCGCCCTTTCCGGCTGCGCAGTGCGCTCCGACCGGACGGGCACGTCGCGCGTCGGGGTTTTCCTGTGGGGACTTGGCGATCCGCCGGGAGTCAAATGGGATCTGGACTGGCCACGGCGCGAGATCCCCGAACTCCCCGCGACGGCGCGGCGCGACGCGCTGCCGTCATTCGAACCTCCGCACGCACCCGATCCGTTGCCCGTGCCGGCGGCGAACCGACACGTGCCGAAACGGTCATCCGGTTCATTCGACGATAATCCCGCCCGTGCCCCCAGCGCGCCGGAATCGGCCCCTTCTCCCGTGGTGCCTCGCGCTCGCGCTCGCGGCGACGGCGGCGCGCGCGGCTGACGCCGACCCGGTCGACGGTCCTGCCGTCACGGCACCTGCCGCGTACCAGGTCAAGGTCGAGGCACCCGCGTCGCTCAAGAACGCGATCGAGCGCGACGTCGGCATCGTCCGCTGGCAGACGTTCAGCGGGATGACCGACGACCTCCTCGACCGCCTCGCGCGCGAGGCGATCGACGAGACGCGCAACCTCGCGGCCGCGGACGGATGGTTCTCGCCGAAGATCGACGTGACGATCGACCGAAAGACGAAGCCGCCCTCGGTCACCCTGACAGTCGTGCCGGGCGAGCCGACGCGCATCGCCTCGGTGAAGATCGACGTCACCGGACCGGCGAGGGCCGACGTTCCTGCCGGCACCGACGCGATCGCCCGCCTCGAGCGCGAGTGGAGCCTGCCCGTCGGCGCGACGTTCACGCAGGCGGCGTGGTCCACGGCGAAGGAGGCGGCGGTTGCGACCTTGACCGCGATCCCGTACGCCGGCGCGAAGATCCTGCACAGCGAGGCGCACATCGATCCCGAGCGTCGCGCGGCGGACCTGTCGGTCGAGATCGCGAGCGGCCCCGCGTACCGCTTCGGTCCGCTCGTCATCACGGGGCTCTCGCGCTATCCCGAGTCGCTCGTCCGGAACTTCAACACGGTCGAGCCCGGCACTCCGTACGACGTGCGCGAGCTCCTGCAATTCGTCCGCCGCCTCAACGCGTCGGGCTATTTCGCGAGCGCGCAGGCGGCGCTCGACACCGACACCGAGCAGGCGGGGGACGCGACGGTCAAGCTGGCAGTGATCGAGGCGCCGGCGAAGCGGCTCGAAGGCGGGCTCAGCTACTCGACCGACGTCGAGTTCGGCGGCAACGCGTCGTATCGCGACGTCAACGTCGACGGCCGCGGGCTGCAGATGCTGATCGAGGGCCGCCTCGAATCGAAGCTCCAGTCCGCGTCGGTGCGCTTCACGCAGCCGCCCAACGACGCGCATTGGATCGGCACCTACAGCGCCGGCGCCGAGCGCACCGACATCGAGGGGCTCGTGACCCGCACCGCGACCGTCAGCACGCGGTGGCAGACGGTCGAGGAGCGCAACGAGCGAGCGCTGTCCGCGACCTACTATCTCGACGAGCAGCAGCCCACCGGCGACGAATGGATCCGCTCGCACGCGGTGTACCTCGAGGCCGAGCGCTACTGGCGCCGCACCGACAGCCTGATCGCGCCGACGACGGGCTGGATGGCGAGCCTGCAGGGCGGCGGCGGCATTCCCGGCGTGTCGACGCGCGGGTTTGGCCGCGTGATCGGCCGCTTCGCATCGTGGCATCCGCTGACGCCGAAGAACGAGCTCGAGTTCCGCGCGCAGGCCGGCGCCGTGCTCGCGGGATCGAGCGATGGGATCCCGTCGGTGCTGCTCTTCCGGACGGGCGGCGACACGACGGTGCGCGGCTACGCGTTCGATAGCCTCGGCGTGCAGACGGGCGATGCCGTTCTCCCCGGCCGCTACTACGCGGTCTTCAACGCGGAGGCGACGCACTGGATCCGCGAGGCGTGGGGAATCGCCGCGTTCGTCGATGCCGGCAACGCGACGGACAGCCTGTCGGACACGCATCTCGCGCTGGGCTACGGCCTCGGCCTGCGCGTGCGCTCGCCGCTCGGCCCGTTCCGCGTCGACCTCGCCTACGGGCAGGACGTGCACGACGTGCGCGTGCACCTCTCGGTCGGACTCACGTTCTGAGATGACGGCCGCCCCCGACGCCCCGTCGGCGACGCGCCCCCACCGCGCCGCGCGCTGGCTCGTTCGCGCGCTGGCGACGCTGCTTGCGGCGCTGGCGGTCGCCGGGCTGGCGCTCTTCGCGGTGCTCACGAGTGAGACCGGGCTCGCGTGGCTTGCGGGCGAACTCGCCGCGCGGAGCGGCGGCGCGCTCGAGATCGAAGGCGCGAGCGGCACGCTGCGGGACACGGTGCGTGCGACGCGGATCGCGTGGCGCGGCCCCGAGGCGCGCGTCGTCGCGACCGACGTCGCGCTCACCTGGCGGCCGTGGGCCCTCCTCTCGCGCGGCATCGTCGTCGAAGGGCTCGGCGCGCGGACCCTCGACGTTGCGCTCGAGCCCGCGGGGGGTCCCGCCGCCCCGCCGTCGAGCCTGGAATTGCCGGTCGAGGTCGCGATCGAGCGGGTCGCGGTGGGCACGCTCACGTGGCGTGTCGGCACCCACGGCGGAGCCATCGAGGGCCTCGAGTTTCGCTACGCGGCGGGCCCGAGGTCGCATCGAATCGATCGGCTCTCGCTCGTCACGCGGGCGGGCGCGCTCACCGGTGCCGTCGAGATCGGTGCTCGGGCCCCCTTCCCCATCGACGCGCGGGTGCGGCTCGCGGCCGACGCCGCGCTGCGGGAGGCGCGCGTCGACTTCGTCGCGACGGGCACGCTGACTGCGGTCGCTCTCGACGCCGACGGCGCCGCCGGGGAAGGGCACGCGACGGCCCATGCGACGCTCGCGCCATTCGCCGCCGTGCCGCTCGTCTCGCTGGTCGTCGAGACTCGCGACGTCGACCTCGCCGCCTGGAATCGCTCGCTGCCGTCGACCCGGATCGCGGGCACGATCGACGCGAAGCCGGCGGGCGGCGGTCTCGTCGGCTCGGTCGACTTCGCGAACGCACTCGCCGGCCCTCTCGACGCGGGCCGCGCGCCGGTGCGCACGCTTTCGGCGCATTTCGCGTGGTCGGAGAACGCGGCGACCTTCGAGGACGTCGTCGCGGAGCTCGGCGGCGGGCGCGCCGCCGGCCACGGCACCGTCACGCTCGGCGGGCCGACACCGACCGGCCGCTGGCATCTCGACGTCCGCGACGTCGACCTGCGACAACTCTGGCCGCGACTCGTCGCGACGCGGCTAGCGGGGACGGTCGACGGGGACTTCGACGGCGCTTCGCGCGTGATCGGCGGCCAGCTCGCCGATCGCGGCATCGCCGGCGGGATCAGCGTCGAATTCGCGACGGCGTTCGAGGATCGCGCCGTCGTCGTGCGGCGGCTTCGCGCCCGTGCGGGCCCCGGCGAGGTTCTCGTCACCGGCCGCATCGATCGCGACGGACGGAAGGCGTTCGCGTTCGACGCCACCGCTTCGAAGCTCGACCCTGCGCGCTTCGGCGCCTACCCCGCAGGGGCCGTCGACGCAACCGTCAAGGCGACCGGGCTCCTCGTTCCGGCGTGGCAGATCGAGGCGGCGGTCGCACTCGGACCCGGCAGCCACTTGGCCGGCACGGCGCTCGGCGGCACGGCACGCGGCCACGTGGAAGCCGGTCGCGTTCGCGACGTCGCCGTCGACCTCACGGTCGGCCGCGCGACGCTCGTCGCGAACGGCAGCCTCGGCGCCGCCGGCGATCGCCTGACGGTGGCGTTCGATGCTGGCGAGCTCGCCGAGCTCGTGGCACTCTGGCCCACGGCTCCGCGTTCGCTCGCGGGGGAGCTCCATGTCAAGGCGGACGCAACCGGCGCCCCGCCCGCGGCCGGGCTCGATCTCGTGGCGCGCGGCGCCGGGCTCAAGCTTCCCGGCGGGCTCGCGATCGGCACGCTCGATGCGCATTGGACCATCGCGCCCTCCGCGACCGGCCGGCTCGATCTCGCCGCTCGCGCCCTGAGCCTCGAGGTGGGCGTCACCGGCGTGCGCACGGCTTCCGGCGACGTCGTGGGCGGGCGGGCGCGTGTCGTCGGAACGCTCGCCGCGCACACGGTGACCGTCGCACTCGACGGCGGCGAGCTCGGCCTCGACGCGGCGGCGCACGGTGGCGTGCAGGGCGATCCGGCAAAGGTCGCGCTGACGGCGCTCGCGTGGAACGGCACGCTCGACACGCTCGCGGGCCGAGGGCCGTGGGCGCTTCGGCTGACCGCGCCTGCGACGCTGTCGCTCGCATTCCGCGAGGCGCACCTCGGCGAAGCGCACTTCACCGTCGCCGACGGCACGGTCGACGTCGCCGAATTCGCGTGGAACGACGGCCGCATCAATTCACGCGGGCGCTTCGCCGCGGTGCCGCTCGCGACCGTCCTGCGGCTCGCCGGCCGGCCGCTGCCGGTGCGCTCGACGCTCACCTTCGGCGGCGACTGGGCACTGGCGGCGTCACCGCGACTCAACGGAACCGTCAGCATCCGCCGCGAGCAGGGAGACTTCTGGCTCGTCCGCGAGGGCGACGCCGAAGCCGCCGATCGCGCGGCCGGGGTGACCCTGCTCGAGGCCGTCGCGCGGGCGCACGACGACGCGATCGACGCAACCCTCAAATTCCGCTCCGAGCGCGGCGGCGTCGCCGATGCGACGGTCGCGATCGGCGCCGACCCCGCGGCGGTGCCGGGGCAAATTTCGACGGCGGCACCGCTTTCGCTCACGCTCGTCGCCGATCTGCCTTCGCTCGCGGTGCTGCAGCCGTGGGCCGGCACGACCGCGGTGGTCGACGGCCGGATCCACGCGGACCTCGCAGCGCACGGCACGCTCCGCGATGCGCCGGTCTCGGGAACGGTCGCGGGCACGAACCTCACCGTCGACGCCGCGCAGTACGGCCTCTATTTCCGGAAAGGCCACCTGAGCGCGCGGATCGCGAACCGGCGCGTCATGCTCGAGGATCTCGCGTTCACCGCCGGCGAGGGCGAGTTCCACGCGACCGGAACGCTGGCCGCTCCGCGCGACTCGATCGACGGATCCGCGGCGCACGTCGTCTGGCGCGCCGAGAAGTTCCGCCTCTTCAACCGTCCCGATTTCAATCTCGTCGCGACGGGCGGCGGCGACATTGCGCTCGCCAACGGCAAGCTCACGCTCACCGGCTCGCTCCGCGCCGACCAGGGGCGCTTCGTCTACCAGTTCGACCCGCAGGCGACGCTCGGGGACGACGTCGTCGTCAAGGGCTGGGAGCGGCGCCCGCCGGAGACCAGGCGCGTCGACCTGCCGCTCGCGATCGACGTTACGTTCGACCTGGGCGACCGGCTGACGTTTTCCGGCCGCGGTCTCGAGACCGGGCTGCGTGGACAAGTGCGCGTGCGCAACGGGCCCGGCGGCCTGACGGGCCGCGGCGAGCTCCGCGCGGTGAACGGCACGTACTTCGCGTACGGACAGCGGCTCGTCATCGATCCGGGCCGCCTCATCTTCGACGGCCCGCTCGACAATCCCGGACTCGACATCATTGCGCTGCGGCGCAACCTGCAGGTCGAGGCGGGCGTCGCCGTGACCGGTACCGTGCGCGTCCCGATCATCACGCTGGTGTCGAATCCGCCGGTGCCCGACAGCGAGAAGCTTTCGTGGCTCGTGCTGGGCCGCGGCCTCGACCAGAGCTCGGGCAGCGACATCGCGGCGCTGCAGGCCGCCGGAGCGGCGCTGCTCGGTCCGAACAGCAGGCCCGTGACCGCGTCGATCGCGCAGTCGATCGGGCTCGACGACATCTCGCTCGGGAGCGGCAACACGCCCGCTCGCGGCGCGACGGCCGGAACCGCTGCGGCGACGGGGCAGGTCGTGACGCTCGGCAAGCGGCTCAACGAGCGCCTGAGCGTCGCGTGGGAGCAGGGCCTCACGGTCGCCACCAATGCGCTCCGCATCGAGTACGCGCTGACGAGCTCCCTTTCCGTGCGCGCGGAGGCGGGCACCGTGAGCGGCGTCGGTCTCTACTACCGCCGGAACTTCGACTAGGTTTTCGAAAGCGCCTGCCGGCGCCTTCGTCGCGGCAGGGCGGCATGCGCGCGCGGCGCGCGCACGTTTACTGAAGGTCCGAGGTTGAGCTCGGCGAGCAGCGCCGGGCCCGCAGCGACGACGAACTCGAGGAAGGCGGTCGACGCGGGACTCGCGAACCGGCCGGCGCGGCGCACGACGTACCAGCGGCGCATCAGCGGAAGGCCCGCGACGTCGAGAATCGCGATCCGCCCCGTCGCAAGCTCGAGGCCGATGGTGTGGCGCGACAGGAATGCGAGCCCCATGCCGGCCATCACCGCCTGCTTGATCGTCTCGTTGCTGCTCATCTCGTTGCCGATCGACGGCGTGAAGCCGTGCTCGGCGAAGAATCGCTCCATCGACGAACGCGTGCCGGAGCCTTGCTCGCGCACGAGGAACGTCTCGCCGGCGAGCGCCGCGAGCGGGATCCGCCTTCTCGCCGCCAGCGGGTGCTCAGGCGCGGCGATGACGACGAGCGGGTGGTCGGCGAACGGCACTGCCTCGGTCGCGAGCCGCGGCGGCGGCTGGCCCATGATCGCGACGTCGATCTCGTCGCGTTCGAGCTCGCGGACGATGACCTCGCGATTGTTGACCGAGAGCGAGACCCGCACGTCGGGATAGCGCCGCTGGAAGCGTGCGAGCAGCGCCGGCGCGAAATACTTGGCCGTGCTGAAGACACCGACGCGGATGCGCCCGCCGGTGAGCCCCTTCAACGCCGACAACGCGGCGTCGGCATCCTTGAGCGCGTCGAGAATCCGCTGGGCGTACCGCAGCAGGACCTCGCCCGCCTCCGTCAGCGCGACCTTGCGTCCCCGGCGCTCGAACAGCGCAAAGCCCGCCATTTCCTCGAGTTGTTTGATCTGGAGCGATACGCCCGCCTGCGTGACATGCAACTGTTCTGAAGTGCGAGCGAAGCTCAGGTGACTCGCCGCCACGACGAAGATCTGCAGCTGCCGGATGGTGACGCCGCGCATCGCCGAAAGATTTCTTAACCAAAAGCTTAAGTTGCAAGTTAAAACAATTAACTTCTGCTTGTCAATGGCCGGGACTAGGATCAGGGCCATGGGTGTCCCCGTACCGAGACCGAAGGAATCCCGATGAACGATATCGCGAGCAAGGCCAAGCTCTCCGGCAAGGAACGCTACAAGGCCGGCGTCATGAAGTACAAGGACATGGGCTACTGGCGGCCCGACTACGAGCCGTCGGACACCGACCTGATCGCGCTCTTCCGGATCACGCCGCAGGAAGGGGTCGACCCCGACGAGGCCGCAGCGGCCGTGGCGGGTGAATCGTCGACGGCGACGTGGACCGTCGTGTGGACCGACCGCCTGACCGCGTGCGACAACTACCGCGCGAAGGCGTATCGCGTCGATCCGGTGCCGAACACCGGCCCGGGCACGAAGACCGAGCAGCAGTACTTCGCCTACATCGCCTACGACCTCGCGCTGTTCGAGGAGGGCTCGATCGCGAACCTGACCGCATCGATCATCGGCAACGTGTTCGGATTCAAGCCGTTGAAGGCGCTGCGCCTCGAGGACATGCGGATTCCGGTCGCGTACCTGAAGACCTTCCAGGGTCCGCCGACGGGCATCGTCGTCGAGCGCGAGCGGCTCGACAAGTTCGGACGGCCGCTGCTCGGCGCGACGGTGAAGCCCAAGCTCGGGCTCTCCGGCAAGAACTACGGGCGCGTCGTCTACGAGGGGCTGGCCGGAGGCCTCGACTTCCTCAAGGACGACGAGAACATCAACTCGCAGCCGTTCATGCACTGGCGCGAGCGCTTCCTCTACTGCATGGAGGCGGTGGCGAAGGCACAGGCCGCGACCGGCGAGATCAAGGGCACGTACCTCAACGTGACCGCCGCGACGATGGAAGACATGTACGAGCGCGCCGAGTTCGCGAAGGAGCTGGGCTCGGTGATCGTGATGATCGATCTCGTCATCGGCTACACGGCGATCCAGTCGATGGCGAAGTGGGCGCGGAAGAACGACATGATCCTGCACCTGCACCGCGCCGGGCACTCGACGTACACGCGGCAGAAGAATCACGGCGTCTCGTTCCGCGTGATCGCCAAGTGGATGCGGATGGCGGGCGTCGACCACATCCACGCCGGCACCGCCGTGGGCAAGCTCGAGGGCGATCCGCTCACGGTGCAGGGGTTCTACAACGTCTGCCGCGAAGCGAGGAACGAGGTCGACCTCGCACGCGGCATCTTCTTCGAGCAGCCGTGGGCGAACCTGCGCAAGGTCATGCCGGTCGCCTCGGGCGGCATCCACGCCGGGCAGATGCACCAGCTCCTCCACCTCTTCGGCGACGACTGCGTGCTGCAGTTCGGCGGCGGCACGATCGGCCATCCGCAGGGAATCCAGGCGGGGGCGACGGCGAACCGCGTCGCGCTCGAGGCGATGGTGAAGGCAAGAAACGAGGGGCGCGACATCGCCCGCGAGGGGCCGGAGATCCTCGAGGCCGCCGCGCGCCGCTGCCAGCCGCTCGCGCAGGCCCTCGACACATGGAAGGACGTCTCGTTCGACTACGCGTCGACCGACACGCCCGATTTCGTCGCCACCGCGACACCGGCCTGACGCGCCATCGACCGCGAGGACATCATGCGCATTACCCAGGGCACCTTCTCGTTTCTGCCGGACCTGACCGACGCCGAGATCGCGGCGCAGATCGACTACGCGCTGCAGCAGGGCTGGGCGCTGTCTGTCGAACACACCGACGACCCCCATCCCCGCAACGTCTACTGGGAGATGTGGGGAATGCCGATGTTCGACCTGCGCGACGCGGCCGGCGTGTTGATGGAGGTCAGCGCGTGCCGCAAGGCTTTTCCGCAGCACTACATCAAGGTCAACGCGTTCGACTCGACGCAGGGATGGGAGACGACGCGACTCTCGTTCCTCGTCAACCGCCCGCAGGACGAGCCGGGATTCCGCGTCGTTCGGCAGGAAGGGCCCGAACGCACCGTGCGCTACACGATCGAGCGCGCTCGCTGAGATCGCCGCCCATCTACCCCGCCATGAACGACGCCGCCGCTCACGTGGACCTGCACGCGCTCCTGCGCGAGGCCGATGTCATGGGCGTGCTCGACGCGCTCGATCGCGAGCTGGTCGGCCTCGCGCCGGTCAAGCAGCGGATCCGCGAGATCGCCGCGTACCTCGCCGTGTCGAAAGCGCGCGCAGCGCTGGGGCTGATCGGTGCGAAGCCGTCGCTGCACATGAGCTTCACCGGCAACCCGGGCACCGGCAAGACGACGGTCGCGTTGAAGATGGCCGAGCTCCTCCACCGCCTGGGCTACATCCGCAAGGGGCACCTCGTTTCGGTCACCCGCGACGACCTCGTCGGCCAGTACATCGGCCACACGGCGCCGAAGACGAAGGAAGTCCTGAAGCGGGCCATGGGCGGCGTCCTGTTCATCGACGAGGCCTATTACCTCTACCGGCCGGAAAACGAGCGCGACTACGGGCAGGAGGCGATCGAGATCCTGCTGCAGGTCATGGAGAACCAGCGCGACGACCTGGTCGTGATCCTCGCCGGCTACAAGGACCGGATGGATACGTTCTTCCGCAGCAATCCGGGGATGACGTCGCGGATCGCGCACCACGTCGACTTCCCGGACTACACGGAGGACGAGCTCTACGCGATCGCGGCGCTGATGCTCGCGCAGCAGGACTACCGGCTCGACGAGGAGGCGGAGGTCGCGCTGCGCGACTACATTGCGATGCGGCGCGCGCAGCCCCATTTCGCGAACGCGCGGTCGATCCGGAATGCGCTCGACCGCGCGCGGCTGCGCCAGGCCAGCCGGCTGTTCGCCGCGACGGCGCCGGTCACCCGCGACGCGCTGTCCACCATCGCGGCCGCCGACATCCGCGCGAGCCGTGTGTTCTCGACCTCCACCGGAGCCTGACGATGCTCTACGGCCGCACGACGCTGTCCAAGTTCATCATCGAGGAGCAGCGCAGGCTCGAGGGTGGCGCAGAGCTGATCGCGCTCGTCAACGACATCCAGACGGCGTGCAAGTACATCGCGAGCGCCGTCGCCCGCGGCGCCCTGGCGACCGCGCACACGGCGCCCGGCGGGATCAACGTGCAGGGCGAGGAGCAGAAGGCGCTCGACGTCGTCGCCAACGACATCATGCTCTCCTCCTGCGAGTGGGGCGGCTACCTCGCGGGCATGGTGTCCGAGGAGATGGAAGCGCCGTATCCGATTCCGCCGCAGTACCCCCGGGGCCGCTATCTGCTGGTCTTCGATCCGCTCGACGGCTCGTCGAACCTCGATGTCAACGTCACCGTCGGCACGATCTTCTCGGTGCTGCGCGCGCCCGAAGGCGTCGTGGCGCCCAAGCCCGAGGACTTCCTCCAGCCCGGGACTCGGCAGGTCTGCGCCGGATACGCGCTCTACGGTCCGGCCGCGATGATCGTGATCACGCTCGGCACCGGCGTGCATGCCTTCACGCTCGATCCGGAGATCGGCGCGTACATCCTCACGCATCCGAACCTGCGGATCGCCGAGGAAACGCACGAGTTCGCCGTGAACGCGTCGAACCAGCGCTTCTGGGAGCCGCCGGTCCGCCGCTACGTCGAGGAGTGCCTCGACGGGAAGAGCGGCGCGCGCGGCAAGGACTTCAACATGCGCTGGATCGCCTCGCTCGTGGCCGAGGTGCACCGGATCCTGATGCGCGGCGGCCTCTTCATGTATCCGCAGGATACGAAGGATCCGGCGAAGCCGGGTCGCCTGCGCCTCCTCTACGAGGCGAACCCGATGGCGATGCTGATCGAGCAGGCGGGCGGCGCCGCGTCGACGGGGCGCGGTCGCATTCTCGACGTCGCGCCCGTCTCGCTGCACCAGCGCGTGCCGGTGATCCTGGGGTCCAGGAGCGAAGTCGACCGCCTCGAGCGCTACCACGCCCAGCACGATCGCGGCGAGACGGCGTTCAGCTCGCCGCTGTTCAACGAGCGGTCGCTGTTCGGCGCCGCCACTTTCATTTCCTGAGCGAGCGCCTCATGTCGAAGCGGCATCCCGTCGTCGCGATCACGGGTTCCTCCGGCGCCGGCACGACGACCGTCACCCGCACCTTCGAGCACATCTTCCGCCGCGAGGGGATCAACGCGGCGATCGTCGAGGGCGACTCGTTCCACCGCTACGATCGCAAGGAGATGAAGGCGAAGATGGCGGAGACGGCCGCCGCCGGCAATCATCACTTCAGCCACTTCGGTCCCGAGGCGAACCTGCTGCCGGAGCTGGAGGCGTTGTTCCGGACCTATGGCGAGACGGGCAGCGGTCGCGTCCGCAAGTACCTGCATGACGAGCAGGAGGCGGCGCCGTACAAGCAGGAGCCCGGAACTTTCACCCCGTGGGCCGACATTCCGGCCGGGACCGATCTCCTCTTCTACGAAGGGCTGCACGGCGCCGCCGTCACCCCGGAGGTGAACATCGGCACCCATGCCGACCTGCTGATCGGCGTCGTGCCCATCATCAACCTCGAATGGATCCAGAAGCTCCATCGCGACCAGCGGATGCGCGGCTATTCGCAGGAGGCCGTCGTCGACACGATCCTGCGGCGCATGCCCGACTACGTGAACTACATCTGCCCGCAGTTCTCAGAGACGCACATCAACTTCCAGCGCGTGCCGATGGTCGACACGTCGAACCCGTTCATCGCGAAGGACATTCCGACCGTCGACGAGAGCATGGTCGTGATCCGCTTCGCGAAGCCGCAGGGCATCGATTTCCTGTACCTGCTCTCGATGCTGCACGACTCCTACATGTCGAGGCCGAACATCATCGTCGTGCCGGGCGGCAAGATGAGCCTCGCGATGCAGCTGATCCTGACGCCGATGATCCTGCAGCTCATGGATCGCAAGCGCCGCCTCGCCGCCTGACCGCCTACGGAGACCGCCGATGGACATGGAAGTGAGAACCCGCGAACTCGCCAATGCGCTGCGCGCCCTCGCGATGGACGCCGTTCAGGCGGCCAACTCCGGACATCCGGGCATGCCGATGGGCATGGCCGAGATCGCCCTCGCGCTGTGGACGCGCCACCTCGCGCACAATCCGGCCAACCCGCGCTGGGCCGATCGCGACCGCTTCGTGCTGTCCAATGGCCATGGCTCGATGCTGCAGTACGCGCTCCTGCACCTCACCGGCTACGACCTGCCGATGGCCGAGCTCAAGCGCTTCCGGCAGCTGCATTCGAAGACGCCGGGACACCCGGAATACGGGGCGACGCCGGGAGTGGAGACGACGACCGGCCCGCTCGGCCAGGGATTCGCGAACGCGGTCGGGATGGCGCTCGCGGAGCGGCTCCTGGCCGCCGAGTTCAACCGGCCCTTCCACCGGATCGTCGACCACCGGACCTACGTGTTCGTCGGCGACGGGTGCCTGATGGAGGGCGTCTCGCACGAGGCGGCCTCCCTCGCCGGGACCTTGGGTCTCAACAAGCTCGTTGCCGTCTACGACGACAACGGCATCTCGATCGACGGCGAGGTGGCGGGCTGGTTCACCGACGACACGCCGGCCCGCTTCGAGGCGTACGGCTGGAACGTGATCCGCGACGTCGACGGCCACGACGTGGAGGCGGTCGACGGCGCTCTCGCCGCCGCTCGCGCGAGCGCCGAGCGGCCGACGTTGATCTGCTGCAGGACCGTCATCGGCAGGGGCTCGCCGAACAAGGCGGGAACCGAAGCCGTGCACGGCGCGGCCCTGGGTGCCGCCGAAGTCGCGGCGACGCGGGAGGCGCTCGGCTGGCGCTACGAGGCGTTCGAGATTCCCGCCCACGTCTACGACGGCTGGGACGCGCGGGCAGCGGGCGCCATGCGCGAGCGCGCCTGGGACGAGCGCTTCGCCGCGTATGCGGAAGCGTACCCCGCCGAGGCAGCCGAGTTTCGGCGCCGGACCGCGGGCGAGCTGCCGGCGGGCTTCCGCGCCGCGGCGGCGGCGCTGATCGAGCGCCAGAACGCGAAGCCGGCGAACGTTGCCACGCGGAAGGCATCGCAGACCGTGCTCGAGACGCTCACCGCGGAAGTGCCCGAGCTCGTCGGCGGCTCGGCGGATCTGACCGGGTCGAACCTGACGCACGTGCAGGGCATGGCCCCGATTGCGCGCGCGGGCGGGGGCCGTTACCTCCACTACGGCGTGCGCGAGTTCGGAATGGCCGCGATCATGAACGGCGTGGCGCTCCACGGCGGCCACATCCCGTACGGCGGGACGTTCCTCGTGTTCTCCGACTACGCGCGCAACGCCCTGCGGATGGCGGCGCTGATGAAGCTGCGCTCGATCTACGTGCTCACGCACGACTCGATCGGACTGGGCGAGGACGGGCCGACGCACCAGCCGATCGAGCACGCGGCGAGCCTGCGCCTGATCCCGAACCTCGACGTCTGGCGCCCGTGCGACGCGACCGAGACTGCCGTCGCCTGGACTGCGGCGATCGAGCGCGCCGGCGGGCCGACCGCACTCCTCCTGTCGCGCCAGAACCTCGAGGCGAAGCACCATTCGCCGGCGGCGCTCTCCGACATCGCGCGCGGCGGCTACGTGCACTCGGATTCGGAGACCCCGCCCCGCGCGGTCGTGATCGCGACCGGCTCGGAGGTTCCGCTCGCGCGCGCGGCGCAGGCCACGCTCGCCGCCGAAGGCATCGCGATTCGCGTCGTGTCGATGCCGGCGCCGGCGGTGTTCGACCGCCAGAGCGACGTCTACCGAACCGCCGTGCTGCCGCCGCACCTGCCATGCGCGGCCGTCGAAGCAGGCGTGCCCGACGGCTGGTACAAGTACACCGGGCGCGGCGGAATCGTGATCGGCCTCGAGCGCTTCGGCGAGTCGGCGCCCGCCGATGCGGTCTACCGCGAGCTCGGCATCACCAGCGACCGCGTGGTCGCGGCGGTGCGCCGGATGCTGCCCGGCCCCGGGGCCCGAAGCCGCCGCGCCCGCTCGCCCGCGACCGCCTCGCGGTAAGCGCGGCGCGGGCGCTCGCAAGGCATCCGGCCGTGGGCAGCACGGGCCGCCCGGGTCCCCCATTTGGCTAGCAGGGTCATCCCCCGAAGCGGCTATAGACGGCCGAGGGCGAATTTCGCCTAATGCCGGATTGCACCGCCGCGGCGAATTGTCACAGGAAAGAGGGACTTCCCATTGACGCCCGACAAGGCGGCCGGGCGTCGGGCGCGCAGAATGATCGTCAGCGGTCGCGCGTCCAGCGCGGCCGGCGCGTGCGCCCGTACCTAGGAGATGCGACGATGAATTTCGACAAGGAACTCGACGCCCGCGGGCTCTCCTGCCCGCTGCCCATCCTCAAGACCAAGAAGTCGCTGAACGACCTGGCGTCCGGACAGGTATTGAAGGTGGTCGCGACCGACCCCGGCTCGATCAAGGACATGCAGGCGTTCGCGAACCAGACGGGCAACGCGCTCCTGTCGTCCGAGGAGGCCGACAAGACGTACGTGTTCTATCTGAAGAAGAAGTAGCCCGCAACGACGCCGCGCTTCCCACCGGCCGCAGAGGAGACGTCATGGAAACCCAGACCAGGCCCGTCGTCGATGACCGTGCCGCGATCGATCGCTTGATCCGCGAGCGCGTCGATGCCCTGCTCGACGAGCGGCTGGCCGCCAAGCTCGCCGAGCTCAAGGCGGCAAAGACGCCGTCGATGACGATCATCGCCACCAAGGGCACGCTCGACTGGGCGTACCCTCCGTTCATCCTGTCGTCGACCGCGGCCGCGCTCGGCTGGGACGTGTCGATCTTCTTCACGTTCTACGGGCTCGAGCTCCTGAAGAAGGACCTGCGCAAGCTCAAGGTGAGCCCTCTCGGCAACCCGGCGATGCCGATGAAGATGCCGATGGGGCCAACGTGGTTCAAATCGATCCGCTGGAACATCCCCAACGCCGTTCAGTCGCTCATCCCGGCCTACGAGGCGTTCGCGACGAAGATGATGAAGCAGACGATCAGGAAGAAGGGCGTGAGCGAGATCGGCGAGCTGCGCAGCCTCTGCATCGAGGCGGGCGTGAACCTGATCGGCTGCCAGATGACGGTCGACCTCTTCGGCTACAAGCGCTCGGACTTCATCCCCGAGGTCAAGGACTTCGTCGGCGCTGCCTCATTCCTGCCGATGGCGAAGGACGCCGACGTCAGCCTCTTCATTTGATCGCGATCTGCCCGGCGCGCCTCGCGCGCCGGCGGATCGTTGCCCCTTATCGAAATTCATGTCCCCCGTTCAATCCCCGAAGGAGAAAACCCATGCGATTGTCTAAACTATTGCCGCTTTGTGCCGCGCTGGCCGCGGCCGGCATGATGCCGACGCTCGCGCACGCGACCGACGGCTATTTCGCGAACGGCTACGGCATGAAAGCGATCGGAATGGGCGGTGCCGCCGCCGCCGTCGCGCAGGAGCCTTTCGGCGGCGCGGTCAACCCGGGCGCGATGAGCTTCCTCGGCAACGAGTGGCAACTCGGCGTGTCGTGGTTCAGCCCGCACCGCAGCGCCTCGCGCACGGGATCGGGCCTGGCCAACATCGACGCCTCCGTCGACAGCGACAGCACCAACTTCTTCATTCCCGAGTTCGGCGTCAACTGGAAGTACAGCCCGGACCTCGCGCTCGGCGTCACCGTCTACGGCAACGGCGGGATGAACACCGACTACCCGGGTGGGCAGATCTCGAACCTGAGCGCCTGCACGAACTTCCGCGGCGGTGTTCCGTCCGGGCCGTACAACCTGCTGTGCGGCAGCGACAGCCTCGGCGTCGACCTGATGCAGCTGATGATCGCGCCCTATGCCTCGTGGCAGTTCACGAAGGGGCAATCGGTCGGCGTCGCGCCGGTCATCGCCTACCAGCGCTTCAAGGCCGAGGGCCTGCAGGCGTTCGACAACCCGATCTTCTCGACCTCGCCGGGCAACGTCACGAACAACGGCTACGACGACAACTGGGGCTTCGGCGTGCGCGTCGGCTACATGGGCCAGTTCACCGACCAGTTCGCCGTCGGCGCCGCCTGGCAGAGCAAGACCAGCATGGGCAACTTCGACAAATACAAGGGGCTCTTCGCGCAGCAGGGCGGCTTCGACATCCCGTCGAACTTCACCGTCGGCATCGCGCTCAAGCCGTCGCCCGGGTGGCTCTTCGCCGTCGACTACGAGCGGATCTTCTACGACGACGCCCCCTCCGTGAACAATCCGAGCTCGTACATCGGCTATTGCGTCCCGCCATCGTTCGGCGGTGCCGGCCTGCGCAGCTACTGTCTCGGTGGCGACAACGGCGCCGGGTTCGGCTGGCAGAACGTCGACGTCTGGAAGATCGGCCTCCAGTGGGCGATGAACGACCAGTGGACGTTCCGTCTCGGCTACAACCACACCGACAATCCGATCGGCCCGCAGGATGTCACGTTCAACATCCTCGCGCCGGGCGTCGTCCAGAACCAGTACACGGCCGGCGCCACCTGGAAGCTCGACAACGTCTCCGAGATCACCGGCGCGTTCATGTACGCGGCGAACAATTCGGTCACGGGTACGAGCCTTTTCGTCCCGTTCGGCCTGCCGCCGACCACCTCCGAGACGATCCAGATGAAGGAATACCAGCTCGGGATCGCCTACAACCGGAAGTTCTGAGCGAAATCGGTAACGGGACCCACGAAGTGGCGGGCGCGGCGCGCTCGCCACTTTTCATTTTCGGGCGTCACGAACGGACGCGACGCCGGCGCCCAACCGCGGGTATCGCCTCAGACCCGCATGATCGACGAGCCTCCGCCGATCAAATACCACCTATCGGCCTCCGCTCGCCGCACGGTCCGGGCACGACGGTGCGATGCCCCATCGGCGCGATCGGACTGCGTCTGCCGAGCCAGTGCCACGGCTGCCAAGACCGCGACGACGAGCATGCCGATGCAATCGATGAGCGCCGGAAGGGCGATGGGATCGTACTCGCCCTGGGCCAGGAACATCGAGCCCGCGGCCGATGCGATGACCACCGGATACACGAAGTCGCGGTAGCGAAGGGCAACGATGCCGCCCGCGACGGCGGTGATGGCCAGCAGCGCCGTGGCCAGCTCTTCCCGCCCGATCCCGGTCACCGGCAGCAGGCCGCCGGCATGCGATCCCAGCGACAAGGCGACCGGCAGCGCGATGCACATCGCGCCGAAATAGAGGCTGAAAGGGACGCGCAGCCAGCCGGAATGCCTGCCCGGAGCCACCGGCGCAACACGGATGAACATGAGGGCGCCGACGATGCCGCTGGCCGCGACGAGCACGACGGACAGTCCGATTTCCCGGTGGCGGAAGGCGACGAACCAGCCCACGGCCAGCACACTCGCGAGCGCGACGGGAATGACCAGGCGGTCATAGACACGCATCCGCCGTCGGCGCGGCCGCAGGGCGGCGACGAAGAAGCCCAGGAGCGAGACGAGGAGAGCCGCGCCGATCGCCTTGACGAATGCCGCCGGCACCAGCGAGCCGCCGTACTCGGCCGCCACCTCGGCGAGCGTCGCGGACGCGCTCAGCTGGCTGTAGTCGACGATGAAACCGATGCTCGCCGCGACGACGATCAGCATGGCCCAGCGCAGAAACATCGCAGGCAGGCCGGTGCCCGAGGATTCTGTCATCGCCCTATCCGCTCTGTCGCCTACAATGCGTTGTACGGCTTGTATGCTACCCCCAACGCGCGCGTTTCGTGAGACTCGGAAACCGCGACGGCGTTCCTCGGGTGCGCCTATCCCCTAACAGTAGGGTTTCCCTGGATTAGGCGGCCGAGAATCGACACGGACCTCTCTCCGCCGGATCCGACGCTCGACCAAGGTGGCGGGGGATACCCCGCCCGGTCCGCCGGCGCCGCAGGCGAGCGGTAGCCGCTCGAGCGTCAGAAGCGGGTTTCGGGTGCCGCGGCGAGCGCCTCGATCGCGCGCTCGGCCGTGATGCCGTCGCACTCGTGCAGCGCCAGAATGCGCGCGCACACGGCGCGCCAGTGCGTCGCGCCGGCGGCGACCGCCGCGCGGAGATGCGTGGCCCCACCGCCGGAGCGCCAGCGTTCGTAGGCCAGAGCGAGCCGCGGCGCGAGCTCGCGCCGCAGGCCGTCGAACCCGGCGAACCAGAAGTGGATGGAAGCGGCTGCCTCGCGCTCGAGGAGCGCCGGCAGCGTGGTCGCGCAGTCGGCCAGGTGGTCGCGCGCCATGCGCGCGAACACCTCCGCCGGCCTTCGCACGAAGCCCTCGAGCATCCGCTCCCAGGCGGGCCCGAGTTCGCTCCCCAGCGCCCGCTCCCCGAGCTCGTGCAGGATCAGCGTCTCGGCCTCGGCCTCCGCCATCCCCTTGAGCGCTCGCTCGGGATCGTCGGCGAAGCCGTGAGCGTCGAGCAACGACTCGAGCGCTCCCTGCGTCCGTCGTCGCGACCACGCTTCGGCCTTTTCGCCGAGCGTGCGGGCGAGCGCGTCGAGCCGCACGTAGATCGTGTTGTCGCGATACGCCGCCGCCGCGGGCGAGAGATCGCGCGCGAACTCGCGGCGGGCGACGAGGACATGGGCACCCTCGCGCCATTCCTCGCGGGCGATCTCGCCCAGGAAGAATTGCGGCTTGCCGAAGCGGCCGATGCCGGCGCCGTACACGAGCCCCCGCGGGACGAGCGCATCGTTGACCGCATCCGCATCGAACGGATCGACCCCACCGCCTCCGACCGGCAGCGGCCGGTATACCTCGTTCGCGAGGGCGTCCCAGAGCGCCTCCCGCTCCGACAGCCAGGCGCCGACCTCGGCCCGCGGCAGCGTGGCGGTCAGCGCGACGCCCCGCTCCCAGCGATACATCTCGCGCATTTCGAGCAGGTACGTGCACAGCGTCATGCTGCGCGCGTGCCGGGCATCGCTCACGTTGCAGTTCGCCTGCACCGCGGTCACGAGGGAATCGAGCGACGGATTCACGGCCGCGGACCCGCGTGCCGGCGCCGACCCTCCCACGCCTGCACCGTTGCGACGACGCGCGGCCAAGGGAGCAGGGCGAGGCTGCCGTGACGCTCGCGCGCCGCGGCGACGAGCCGATGGACGTCGGCATCGCCCGAATCGAGGACGCCCCGGAGTCCCGCAATTCCGCCGCACTGCACCTTCATGGCCAGCGCGTGCGGCAGCGGCGCGTCGGGAGCGAGCCTGAGCGCGAACGCGCAGCGCTCGCGGAGCAGCGCGAGCAGCGTTCCGCAGTTGGTGCGTGCCGGGGGCGAGGTGCACGCGAGCCCCTCGCGCTCGGCGAGCGCGACGCGCGCCGAGACCTCGCAGGCGGCGGAGCCCGCAAGCAGGGCCTTTTCGAAGATGCAGCACTGCGGGTTCGCCGACCGCGCCGCCGACCGGAATGCCGCCTCGTCCACGCCGCCCTCCGCGCCGCCCGCGCGCTCACTCGTCGCCGACGACGCCGGGCGCCGGTTCGCGCACCTGCGAGAGCAGGTCCTCGGCCGCCTGCTCGTCCGCGGCAAAGATCACCTTGATGGCGCAGTCCGCGGACAGGTCCGGGCTCGCGCGGAGCGCCTTCGCGCGCGCGGAGGCTTCACCGAACGAGGGGAGCGAAACGATCTGCTCGAGCCGCCGGAACGGAAAGACGCGATAGACGTAATAGGGCATGGCGGACTCCTGTCACTCCACGTAACGCTTCGCCGCGCGGCGGCGGCCGGGCCTGCTCTTCTGGATCACGACGCCGCGGACCGGCGACAGATCGGCGATCGCCGCTGTCGCGTAGGCGGGATTGAGCGGACGCAGGCTCCACGCCTCGCCGTCGCGCACGAGCTGCCGCATCGTCCAGTCGCCGTCGACCTGCGCGACGACGAACGCGCCGTCCGTCGCGAGGCCTTCCGGCTCGACGACGATCACGTCGCCGTCGGCAAACTCCGGGGCCATGCTGTCGCCGAGCACGACGAGCGCAAACGGCTCGGCGCCGCTGCACGCGGACAGCGCGGCGTCCGCGGCGGCGATCGGGATCGTCCGCTCGCCGCCCATCAGGCGACCCGTGCGAAGCGTTGCCCGTCCGGAACGCCCGCCGCGGCGAGCGCCTCCACGGCCGCGCCGACGAACGGCCCCGGGCCCGTCACGTAGACGTCGTGCGTCGCAACGGGCAATTCGGCGACGAGCGTCGCCACCAGCGCGCGCGCACCGTCAGCGGCGTCGCCCGCCGTGTGCGGCGCATAGCGGAAATTGTCGAACGCCGCGGCCCACGCCCGGCATTGGTTCGCGAGGTAGTGACCGTCGTCCCGGGTCGCGAGCCAGTCGAGCGACAGCGAGGGCGCGGCGTCGACGGCCATCGCGTGCTCGATCAGGCTCTTGACCGGCGCGAAAGCGGTGTCGCAGGCGACGAAGGCGAGCGGCCGGCCGGTGTCGGCCAGCACGAAGTCGCCGGTCGGCCCCCAGAGATTGACGGTGTCGCCGGGCTTGAGGGCATCGTCGAAGACGAGCGCCGCGAAGCCGTCGTGCGGATTGCGCGCGACGTGGAAGTGCAGGTTCCGGTCGTCGCAGGGGCAGCTCGCGACGGGATACTCGGCCTGCGCGTCGATGCCGTTGCCGCTCGCGTACAGCGTGACGCTCTGTCCCGCCAGGAACCGGAGGCGGGTCGTGCGCGGCGTCTGCAGGTGCAGGAGGCGGGTGTGGGGCGCGAGGGGCTGGATCGCGCGGACCTTGACCGCGATCTCCTGCTCGGGGATGTCGCCGGGACCGCGCGCCTCGAGCGTCTCGATGACGATCGCGGACGACGCGGCCGAATGCGCGCAGAGGAGCGTGTATCCCGCGAGCCGCTCCGCCTCCGAGAGCGGGTAGTCGAACGGCATCGCCTTGACGACCTCCCCCTCGATCACGCGCGCCTTGCAGAGACCGCAGGTGCCGTTGCCGCAGCCGTAGTTGAGGCCGAGCCCGGCCTTGAGTCCCGCCTGCAGGAGCGTGTCGCGGCCGTCGACGAAGAACTCGTGCCCGGACGGCCGCACGGTCACGTGCGCGGAGACCACCTTCAGCACGTCGTCCATGACCGTCAGCGCGTCGGCCGCTTCGGTGGCGAGCACGCCGGCGAGACCGGCGTCGAGCGACGCTCGCAACGCGGCGAGCCACGGCTCCGGGCGGTCGCGCGCGAGCGTGTCGAGCCGTGCGCCGAGATCGACGACCAGCGTGTGGTAGCGCGAGAGGTGCTGCCGGAGGTCGGCCAATTCCCGGCTCTGCGCGAACAGGCGCTGCGCGAGCACTTCCTGCGGCGGCAGCACGTGCTCCTGAACGCGTCGGCCGAACGCCTCGTCCTTGAGCTTCGCGACGCGCTCGAAGGCGCCCGAATCCTCGATGCTCCATTGCGGGTAGAGCCGCAGGAGCCCCTCGGTCGAGACGAGACCGTCGTTCGTGGGCAACTCACCGTCGCGCACCCGCTGTTGCAGCACGCCGCGGGAAACGCCGATGAGGCGCGCGGCGCGGGAGAGCGTGAGCCATTGCGTCATCGGTCCCTCCCGGCGCGGACGGCAGCGCGGCGCGGCGCGGCATCATGTTCCCGCGAGGCGCTCGTGATAGCGGGCGCGATAAAGGAGGCGCGGCTGCCGCGGATCGTCGACGAACCCGGCACGGTCGTGCAGCACATTGTTGCACAGGATGCCCATCCCCGGCTCCAGCGTGAGGCGGTGCACGTGCGGCGAGGCCGCGGCCAGGAGCCGCTCGAGGGCGGCGACCGCCGCGCGAACGGCGGGATCGGCATGCCATTCGATGCTGCGCGTGCGCGCGGTGTAGCGCATGTGCAGGCTGCCGCTGCGCGCGTCGACCGAGAACACCGGCCCCGACCGCGCCGGTCGGGCAACGCCGCCTTCGTCGATGCGGGCGGGAATCGTCATCGCGTCGCGCCGCATGAGCGCTCGCACGTGCGCGGGATCCTCGTCGCGAAGCAGCAGGTAGGCGAGCTCGTGGTCGAAGAGCGCGTTGGCGCCACCCTCGGCCGCGCGCGACACGCAGTGCAGCACCATGGCCCGGATCGTGCGCTCGGGCGGGTTGTAATAGCCGTCGGTGTGCCACCGGATCGGCCGGTTCGTGTAGGGGATGTACTCGCCACGGCCGGCCTCGCCCCTGACCGTCACCTGGCTTACGCCGTCCTCGTCGGCGAGCCAGTTCGCATCGAGGCTCGAAAGCCCGAATTGCGCCCCCAGCCGCCGGGGCAGGTCCTTGTCGGGGGCCCGCGGCGGACTCGCGTACACCGCCATGTTCGTCGCGGCGCAACGGGCGAGGATCGCGGCGTGCTCGGCTGGCGTCAGCGCGCCGGGATCCGCGACCTCGACCACCAGCGCGATCGCGTCCGCTGGCGCGCGCTCGAGCTTCGCCGCGCGCCAGGCCCGGTAGCGCGGCTCGTCGTCCGGATCGAAAGGGCTTGTTGCCCGGGGCACCGTCATCGCCGCGCTCATGATCATGTCCGGTCTCACTCGCCGCGGGTCGCGGACGCTGCGCGACGCGCCCGCGGCGTCGTGTCGGTGAGCCCCGCCATCGCGCGGGTCAGCGTCTCGGCCGCCTCCGGCGCCTCGCGGTCCACCACCTGCGACACCGCCCAGGTCTGGTCCTGCGGCTCCATCACCTCGGCGACGCGGTGACCGAGACAGCGCAGGAACGAGTAGTCCGGGCCGGCATCGCCGAAGCCGCACTCGGCGTAGTCGGGCGAGCGCAGGTTGACGAGCTCGACGAAGCGACGCTTGATCGCCGCCGCCTCCTCCGCGGCCAGCAACTCCGACTCGTTCTCGGCCAGGATCGCGCCGACGCGATTCGCGAGTGCGGTCGTGAACTCGGTCCGCCACGCGGGGTCGCCGCGGCCGTAGGCGATCCGGTCGGCGGCGAGGACCAGGAACACGAGAAATTCGGCGAGGAACGCGAAGTAGCGCTCGCCCGGGGGCAGCTCGAAACGGGCGTTCCGCATTCCCTTCAAGGCGTTCTGCGCGATCCGGAAGACGATGAACGCCACGGCGCCGGCGATCTCGGTCGCGCCCTTGGCCTCGCCGGCCCGGAACCAGTGGCTCTTGACGCGCATGCTAACGTCCGCTCACGCCAGAGAAAGTAGGGTCAAGAAAGTAGGGTCAGACCCTACTTTCGGGAAAGCAGAGTCGGACTCGAGCTCCGTCGCCATTTTTCGAACGTCCCCAAAAGTCGGGTCTGACCCTACTTTCCGATGTAGAACTCGAACTCGCCCGCCGCGATCTCCTCGGCGGCGATGAGCTTGAGTCCGGTTGCCTTCACCCAGTCGGTCACGTCGGCACCGATGCCGGGACAGTTGCTCACGAGCTTCAGCGTCTCCCCGCTTCGCATGCCGTTCAGGAGCTTCCTCGCCTCGACGATCGGCCCGGGGCATGTGGCGCCGCGCAGGTCGAGCACGGCGTTGGCGGTCGGATGGCGCGCGTGGCCGCGCTCGATGTGGAAGGCATGGCTGCCGTCCGGAAGGCGCTCGGTCCGCGCGATGTGGTTCCCGGTGTACTTCGCCCACGCGAAGAGGTCGTCCGACGTGCCGGGACAGTCGGACAGCAGCACGAGCACTTCGCCGGGCCTGAGATCGTCGACCAGCTTCTTCGCGCCCAGGAGCGGCGCGGGACAGCTCGTGCCGCGCATGTCGAGCGTGACGTTCGGCCGCGCCGCTTTCGTTTCGGTCATCGTCGTCGTCCGGGGGCTCAGTAGCCGCCCTTGCCGTAAGGCTGCGGCAGGCCGGCGACCTTCGCGCCCTGCTTGGCCGGCCCGAGCGGGAACAGATCGTAGAGGTACTTGCTGTCCGCCTCGGGCCGCACCGCCTGGAAACCCTTAAGCATATTCCGGAAATTGGGCGTGTGGCCGTGGGTCTGGTATTCGTCGCGCAGATACCGGATCACCTCCCAGTGCGCGTCGGTAAGCTCGATTCCTTCGGCCTGCGCGATCAATGGCACGACCTCGTCGCCAAAATCGGGTTCGACCAGATAACCATCGCCATCCGTCGTCCGCTCGATCCCATTCACGGTGTACGCCATTCGTCGTCTCCTTCCGCATGCAGGCTGCGCACCCGGCGCCGCGTCATTCCGTCGCAGCGATCGCCTTGTGGGGCACGAAGATGCCCCACCCGAGCCCCCGCTCGCCACCCAGACCCGCGCCCTGGACGCGCACGGAATCCGCCGCCGCCACGCCGACCAGCGCGACGCTGTACCCGGCGATCTCGCGCGCCCCGACGGTCTGGGACCGGCGGCGGCCGGTGATGAATTCGCAATCGACGCCGAGGGATGCGAGCGAGCGTGCGAGCGCGCCGCCGAATTCGGCGTCATCGGCTGCCTCGAAGGTCACGCGCTCCGCGTGGAGCGTGGCCCAGGCGCGAAGCGGGCGCAACGCTCCCGCACCGACGTTCAGGCGGCGGTCCGCGACGGCCAGCGTCCGGCCCGAGAGGCCGAGCGCCGCCGCGCCCCGGACGGCCGGCACGCGCAGGACGAGCTTCCCCCGGCGCGCGAGCAGCGCAAGGCCCCCCGGCGACGGCGACGTCCGCAGCGGGTGAATGCCGGCAAACGGCTCGTCGGCGAGCCAGGGGAGACACGCCTGCACCGCGCGCCACAGCTCGAGCGCGTGGTCGGCCGGAAGGCTCGTCCCCTCGAGGTCGAACACGGCGTCCACCGCCGGCGCAGTGCCGTCTTCCAAATGCACCTCTCCCCGCGACACGAGGTCGCTACTTTCACTCGGGCGCACCGGCGTCATCGAACTCGCGCTGCCGTGTCTCGCCCCAACGCCGCATCGCTTCGCCCCACGCCCGCGCCGTCACGGGATCGATGTCGAAGATCGTGAAGCGGCTCTTCTCGCGGATGCGAACGCGCAGGAGCGGCATCCCGCCCGCATCGTGAATGAGCTCGGCGAGCTCGATCTCCTGGCGACCCAGAGGAACCGTGAAATGGGCGAGGCTCGAAAGCGTGGGCATGGCGCATGGAACCGGGGGACCGCCGCCGGGTCGCGCCGGCGCGCAGGCCGCGGCCCGTAGCGGCGCGGCACCGGCCCATTGTGCGCCACGGCTCGCGCTTCGAACATCGCCGTTCCGGATGCGCTATTGAGCGTGTTTCCGGGGTCCTTCGTCCATAGCCTCGCCGAGATAGCGCGTCATACCCCATCCGGGTAGTTTCCATCCCCCGCCATCGGGCTTATTCAGGGTAGCCGGGCAGAGGGATGGCGGCGCCGTGCGGCAGCGATTTAGCATGGCGTCCTTGTCCGGCGTCAAGGCGCGGCCCGTGCGATGCGGTGATACTGAAAGACGGATCGTGCGCCGCCGCGGCCGTTTCGTGCTGGAACGAACTGCTTCCAGCGCGCCTGCGAAGAGGAGGATCCGATGGCCAAACCAATGCACCCGACGCCGATGCTCGACCAGCTCGAGAGCGGCCCGTGGCCGAGCTTCATCACCGGGCTCAAGCGCCTCGCGAAGGAGAAGGATTACGTCGTCGACCTGATGGGTCAGCTCGAGACGTCCTACCGGACGCGCAAGGGCTACTGGAAGGGCGGCACCGTCGGCGTGTTCGGGTACGGCGGCGGCGTGATCCCGCGCTTTACCGAGCTCAAGGACGACACCGGCAAGCCGGTGTTCCCCGACGCCGCGGAGTTCCACACGCTGCGCGTGATGCCGCCTGCCGGCATGCACTACAACACCGATGTCCTGCGCAAGATGTGCGACATCTGGGAGAAGCATGGATCGGGGCTGATCGCATTCCACGGACAGTCCGGCGACATCATGTTCCAGGGTGTCACCAGCGCGAACGTGCAGCCGGCGTTCGACGCGATCAACGAGCTCGGGTTCGACCTCGGCGGCGCGGGCCCCGCGGTGCGCACGTCGATGTCGTGCGTCGGCGCCGCGCGCTGCGAGCAGTCGTGCTACGACGAGGCCACGGCGCACCGCACCGTGATCAACAGCTTCCTCGACGACATCCACCGCCCTTCGCTGCCGTACAAGTTCAAGTTCAAGTTCAGCGGCTGCCCCAACGACTGCATGAACTCGATCCAGCGCGCGGACATGGCGGTGATCGGCACCTGGCGCGACAACATCCGTACCGACGAGGCGCTCGCGCGGAAGTGGTTCGTCAAGCACGGGATGAACGAGCTCGTCAACGACGTCGTCGCGCGCTGCCCGACCAAGGCGATCCGGCTGAAGGAGATCAAGGATCTGAAGGGCGGCGGCTCGGTGTCGGCGGTCGCGGTCAGCGACACGCACGGGATCGAAATCGAGAACCGCGACTGCGTACGCTGCATGCACTGCATCAACGTGATGACCGGCGCCCTCGCGCCGGGCAAGGACAAGGGCGCGACGGTGCTGGTCGGCGGCAAGCGGACGCTCAAGATCGGCGACTTGATGGGCACCGTCGTCGTGCCGTTCATGAAGCTCGAGACCGACGAGGACCGCGCGAAGCTGGTCGAGCTCGGCCAGAAGGTCATCGACTTCTTCGCCGAGAACGCGCTCGAGCACGAGCGCACCGGCGAGATGATCGAGCGGATCGGCATTGTCAACTTCCTCGAGGCGCTCGAGATCCCGATCGATCCGAACATGGTGGCGTCACCGCGGACCAACCCCTACGTCCGGACGGACGGCTGGGACGAGGAAGTCGCGAAGATCAACGCCGCAAAGAAAGTCGCCTGAGGAGGACCAGCATGACTCAGCCGCAGATGCGCCGGGCGATCGAATCGGGCGTCCCCGACAACACGCCGTTCCTGCACCCGAAGTTCAAGGCGAACTACGGCAACTGGAGGTACCACGACCGGCCCCGCCCCGGCGTACTCCATCACGTCTCGCACTCCGGCGACGAGGTGTGGACCGTGCGGGCCGGCACGCAGCGACAGATGGACGTGGGAACGATCCGCACGCTCTGCGACATCGCCGACCGCTACGCCGAGAGCCATGTTCGGTTCACGATCCGCTCGAACATCGAGTTCATGGTGTCTTCCGCCGACAAGGTCGCCCCGCTCGTCACTGCACTCGAGCAGCACGGCTTTCCGGTCGGCGGCACCGGCAACTCGGTGTCGATGATCGCGCATACGCAGGGCTGGCTCCATTGCGACATCCCCGGCACCGACGCGTCGGGGGCGGTCAAGGCGCTGATGGACGAGCTGATCGACGAGTTCCGCAGCGAGCAGATGCCCAACCGCGTGCATCTGTCGACGTCGTGCTGCGAAATCAACTGCGGCGGCCAGGCCGACATCGCGATCATCATCCAGCACACGAAGCCGCCGGTGATCAATCACGACCTCGTCGCCAACGTCTGCGAGCGCCCTGCCGTCGTCGCGCGCTGCCCGGTTGCGGCGATCCGGCCGGCGCTCGTCAACGGCAAGCCCTCGCTCGAGGTCGACGAGAAGAAGTGCATCTGCTGCGGCGCGTGCTACCCGCCGTGCCCGCCGATGCAGATCAACGATCCCGAATACTCGAAGTTCGCGATCTGGGTCGGCGGCAAGAACTCGAATGCGCGCGCGAAGCCGACGTTCATGAAGATGGTCGCCGCCGGCATTCCGAACAATCCGCCGCGCTGGCCCGAGGTGTCCGCCATCGTCAAGAAGATCCTCGCGACGTACAAGGAGGACGCGCGCCCGTGGGAGCGGCTGTCCGACTGGGTCGAGCGGATCGGCTGGCCGCGCTTCTTCGAGAAGACCGAGCTGCCGTTCACCAAGTACCTGATCGACGACTGGCGCGGCGCGCGCGCGAACCTGAACGCGTCGACCCATATCCGCTTCTGACGCGCTACCGCGATCCGACGTCCATGAAGTTCGGCATTCTCGTCAACGAAGGGCCCTACCAGCATCAGGCGGCCGATACGGCGTACCTGTTCTGCAGGGCCGCGCTCGCGAAGGGCCACGATATCCACCGGGTCTTCTTCTACCACGACGGCGTCAACAACTCGACACGGCTCACCGAGCCGCCGCAGGACGACCGCAACATCGTCGCGCGCTGGTCGAAGCTCGCCGCGGACCATGGCGTCGACCTCGTCGTCTGCGTCGCGGCGGCGCTGCGCCGGGGCATCAAGGAAGAGAACCTTGCGCCAGGCTTCCGGATCTCGGGACTGGGCCAGCTGGTCGAGACGGGCATCCAGTCCGATCGTCTCGTCGTGTTCGGCGATTGACATGGTCCCCGAAGCTCACTTCATTTGCCACCCGCCGAGGGGGCACGGAGCGCCCCTCGGGCGGCCGTGCGGGCGCTGAGACCGCAATGTCGGAAAACGGCACCCCGAAGAAGTTCATGTTCGTCAACCGGACGGCACCCTACGGCACGGTCTACGCGCTCGAATCGCTCGAGGTCGTGCTGATCTCCGCCGCGTTCGACCAGGACGTCTCGCTCGTGTTCGTCGAGGACGGCGTCTTCCAGCTGAAGAAGGGCCAGCAGACGAAGGCGATCGAGACCAAGAACTTTTCGCCGACCTATCGCGCGCTCGAAGGCTACGACGTCGAGAAGCTCTACGTCGAGCGCGAGTCGCTCGCCGCGCGCGGCCTGGCCGAGGACGATCTCGTCGTCGACGTGACCGTGCTCTCGTCAGCCGAACTCGGTCGGCTGATGGACGAGCAGGACGTCGTCCTGTCGTTCTGAGGATCGCCCCCAATGATGCTGCACATCGTCAACAAGTCGCCGCTCGAGCGCCACGGGCTCGAAGCCTGCCTGCGCATCGCGCAGCCCGGCTGCATCCTGCTGATCGAGGACGCCGTCTACGGGGCGACGCGCGGAACCGCCATCGAGGCGCGCGTCCGCGAAGCCCTGGGTCGGCACAGGGTTTGCGCGCTCCTGCCCGATCTCGAGGCGCGCGCCGTCGCCGACCGCGTCATCGACGGTGTCACGACCGTCGACTACGGCGGCTTCGTCGACCTGGTCGCCGAACACCGGAACTGCCAGTCCTGGCTCTGATCCGCGAGCCCGTCCATTCATTCCCCGAGGAGCCCACCATGCCCACCATCGAAGTCAGCGGCAAGCCCTACGAAACCGACGAGGAAGGCTATCTCGTCAACCTGTCGGACTGGACCGAGGACGTCGCGAACCACATCGCGAAGACCGAGAACGTCGAGATGTCGCCCAACCATTGGGAAGTCGTCAACTTCCTGCGCAAGTACTACGAGGAGTACCAGATCGCGCCGGCCGTCCGCGTGCTGACGAAGGCGATCGGCAAGCAGCTCGGCCCCGAAAAGGGCAATAGCCAGTACCTGTACGAGCTGTTCCCCTACGGCCCGGCGAAGCAGGCGTGCAAGATCGCCGGCCTGCCGAAGCCTACCGGCTGCGTGTGACCGATGGTCGTCGTCCCCGCGCAGGCGGGGACCCAGTGACTTCCAACGAAGGTCGCTGGATTCCCGCCTTCGCGGGAATGACGAACAAGACGGCGGCCGCACACTAGAGAGACTGCGATGTCGGCGGCGACCCTCCTCTTCGGCGTGCTGCTCAGCCTCGCGACCGTCGTGTTCGCGGGTGGCGTCGCGTATCGCATCTACGACTACGCGCGCACGCCGGCGCCGCTCAAGATCCCGACGACTCCCGCGCCGGTGACGCGCGGCGGGGTCGCGCTGCGCCTCGTCCGCGAAGTCGTGCTGTTCGAGAGCCTCTTCCGGAGCAACCTGTGGACGTGGGCGTGCGGCTGGCTGTTCCACGCCGGTCTCGCGCTCGTTCTCCTGCGCCATCTCCGCTATTTCGTCGAGCCCGTGTGGGGCGTCGTCGCGTTCGTGCAGCCGTTCGGCGTGTGGGGCGGCGTCGCGATGGCCGCCGGGCTCGCCGGGCTCTGGATCAGGCGGTTCTTCGTCGCGCGCGTCCGGTTCATCTCGACGCCCTCGGACCACCTGATGCTCGCGCTGCTCCTCGCCATCGCCGCGACCGGCCTCGCGATGACCTTTGCCGTCCACACCGACATCGTCGCCGTCAAGCGGTTCTGCCTCGGGCTCCTGCGCCTCGACTGGCAGCCGCTCCCAGCCGATCCGGTACTGCTCGTGCATCTCGGCTTCGTCGCGCTCCTGCTGCTGGTCTTTCCGTTCTCGAAGCTCTTGCACGCGCCGGGCGTGTTCTTCTCGCCCTCGCGCAACCAGGTCGACAACCCGCGCGACCGACGCCACCTGGCGCCGTGGGCGGCCGGCCTCGATCCGAAGGCATAGGATGAACAGCCCCCAAGCTCACTTTGTGCGGCAGAGCCGCATCCCGCTTCGCGGGACCAGCCTTCGGCTGTCCTGCGGCCTTCGGCCTGGTGTTCGCCTTCCCCCGAGGGGGATGCAGGCCTCCCTTGGGGCGGCCCGGCGGGAGGCCTGATGGCCGTCGACGTCAAGGCTCCGCCGCTGCGCGAATTCGCCACCGCGCCCTCGCTCGCCCCCGGGGCGATGGCAGCCTCGAAGCCGTATGTCGCGACCGACAAGATGCAGCAGGCGCTGGGCTTCCCCGGCGAGCTTCCCGCCGACTGGCAGGGCAAGGCGCTCGCGAAGATGGGCGAGCTCCTCGGCAAGTACCGCTCGCTCAAGGTGTATCTCGACGCGTGCGTTCACTGCGGGGCCTGCACCGACAAGTGCCACTACTTCCTCGGCACCGGCGACCCGCTCAACATGCCGGTCGCCCGGCAGGACCTGATGCGCAGCGTCTACCGCCGGCATTTCACGCTGCCGGGGAAGCTGTTCCCGAAGCTCGTCGGTGCGCGCGAGCTGACGAAGGACGTGCTGGACCAGTGGTACACGTACTACAACCAGTGCTCCGAATGCCGCCGCTGCTCGGTGTTCTGCCCGTACGGCATCGACACCGCCGAGATCACGATGGCCGGCAAGGAGATCATGGACGCCGTCGGCCTCGGCCAGAAGTACGTGAACGAGATCATCGGCAAGGTCCACCGGATAGGCAACAACCTCGGCCTTCCGGGCCCCGCGCTGGCCGACACGCTCGAAGGCCTCGAGGAGGACGTGAAGGAAGAGACCGGCGCGGACGTCCGCTTTCCGCTCGACGAAAAGGGCGCCGAGGTGCTGCTCGTCACGCCGTCGGCCGATTTCTTCGCCGAGCCGCACGTCGACAGCCTGATCGGCTACGCGAAGGTGTTCCACGCGGCCGGCATCCGCTGGACGCTCTCGTCGCACGCGTCCGAGGCCGGCAACTTCGGACTCTTCATCGGCAACTACGAACAGCTGCGGAAGATCGCGCTGCGCATCCGCGAGGCGGCGCTCGATCTCGGCGTCAAGCGCATCGTCGTCGGCGAGTGCGGGCACGCCTGGCGCATCGCGTACAGCATGTGGAACACGCTGGCCGGCATCGGCGCCGGCGGCACCGACGACTTCGCGCGCCAGCTGCAAAGCCAGCTCGATCCGAATTACCGGCAGCCGATGCACATCTGCGAGGTCACGTGGGACCTGATCGAGCGCGGGGCCCTGACGCTCGACAAGGAGGCGAACGACCATCGCGTCGTCACGTTCCACGACTCGTGCAACGTCGCCCGCGCGTCACGGATGGGCGATGCGCCCGGCGGCCAGTTCGAGATCCCGCGCAACATCATTCGCGCCGTCGCGAATCACTACGTGGAAATGCGGCCCGGGACGACGCACGACGCGACGTTCTGCTGCGGGGGCGGCGGCGGCCTCCTGACCGACGAGATCCTCGACCTGCGGGTCAAAGGCGCGCTGCCGCGGATGGAGGCACTCCATGAAGTCGCCGACCGCCGCGGCGTCAATTTCATGGCGACGATCTGCGCGATCTGCAAGGCCCAGTTCACGAAAGTCCTGCCGTACTACGGATTCAAGATGGGGATGGTCGGCGGCGTGCATCAACTCGTAAGCACCGCCATCCGTCTCGGCGCCAAACAGTAATTGCCGACGATCAACCGGAGACCCAACGATGTCCACGCCTCCCGGCCCGACCGCTGAAAAACTCACCTTCCGCCGTTACAAGGAGGGCGACGCGAAGTGGGACTCGTGGCGCGACCAGATCTTCCAGGCGAGCTGGACGCACAAGTGCCCGACCTACATCCAGTCGACGCCTCCGTGCCAGGGCAGCTGCCCGTCGGGCGAGGACATTCGCGGCTACCTCAACATCGTCCGCGGCATCGAGAAGCCGCCGGCGGGCGTGTCGTGGCAGGAGTACGCGTGGCGGCGACTGACCGAGGCGAACCCGTTCCCCTCGGTCATGGGACGCGTCTGCCCCGCGCCGTGCGAGACCGGCTGCAACCGGAACGAGGTCGAGGACCACGTCGGCATCAATTCCGTCGAGCACTTCCTCGGCGAATACGCGATCGCGAACAAGCTCGCGTACGCTGCGCCGCCGGCGAAGACCGGCAGGAAGGTCGCCGTGATCGGCGGCGGACCGGCCGGGCTCTCGTGCGCCTACCAGCTCGTGAAGAAGGGCCACGAAGTCGCGATCTTCGACGAGCACGAGCACCTGGGCGGCATGATGCGCTACGGGATTCCGGGCTTCCGCACGCCGCGCGAGGTGCTGGACGCCGAGATCCAGCGGATCGTCGACCTCGGCGTCACGGTGCACACGAAATGCCGGGTCGGCACCGACGTCACGCTCGAGTCGCTGCGCAGCGATTTCGACGCGGTGTTCCTCGGCATGGGCGCGCAATCGGGACGGCCGCTGCCGGCGCCGGGCGGCGACGCGCCGAACGTCGTCACTGCGACCGCGTTCCTGAAGGCGTTCAACGACGGACGGCTGCGACATGTCGGCAAGCGCGTCGTCGTCATCGGCGGCGGCGACACGTCGATCGACGTCGCGACCGTCGCCCGGCGGCTCGGTCACATCGGGCACGCGAAGCCGACCGACTTCCCCGAGATCGCGATCGCCGGCCACCTGGCGCACGACGTGGCCGAGGTCTCGGTCAAGCAGGGCGCCGAGGTCGTGCTGACCTCGGTGTTCAACGTCGACAAGATGCAGGCGAACAAGCACGAGATCGAGCAGGCGCAAGCCGAGGGCATCGCGATCCGCGGCGGGCTCGCGCCGGTCAAGGTCGTGAAAGACGCGGACGGCCGCGCGATCGCGCTGACCGTCGCCCGCTGCGAGGCGAAATTCATCGGCCCGAAGCTCGAGATCAAGGTGATCGAGGGCACCGAGGAAGACATTCCTGCGGACTTGGTCGTCTCGGCGATCGGCCAGGCGGTCGATTTCACCGGCCTCGAGGAATTCGACAGCGGCAAGGGCGCGGTCGCCACCGACAAGAACTACCAGATTCCCGGCAAGCCGGGCACCTTCGCCGGCGGCGACGTCATACGGCCGCACCTGCTCACCACCGCGATCGGCCACGGCGCGATCGCCGCCGAAGGGATCGACCGCTTCCTTCGCGGCGAGGACCAGGAGAAGCGGCCCAAGGTCGATGTCCATGCGTTCGATCTCCACCGCAAGATGGTCGAGAAGGGACTCGCGTTCAAGGAGACGCACGAGCCGATCCGCGGCACCGACGGGGCGAACGTCGGCATTCACAATTACGACAACCGCTCCGACCGCTACGTGATTCCGCACGAGGAGCTCTTCCTCGGCCACTTCGGCTACACGCCGCGGCACCGGCGCGCCGTGACGACGCTGACCCGCGAGTCCGCGCTCGGCAATTTCGAGGAACGGCTCGCGCCGTTGGGCGAGGCGGAGGCCGTCGCCGAGGCGAAGCGCTGCATGAGCTGCGGCCAGTGCTTCGAGTGCGACAACTGCGTCGTCTACTGCCCGCAGACGGCGGTGGCGCGCGTACCGAAGAAGGAGGCGACGATGGGTCGCTACGTCTACACCGACTACGACAAGTGCATCGGCTGCCACATCTGCAAGGACGTGTGCCCGACCGGGTACATCCAGATGGGGTTGGGCGAGTAGCGGCATGCGCGGCGCAGGCGAGCGAAGCGGCGGGCAGCAGCGCACGATGCGCGCGATCGCGCTCGTGGCGCTCGCCGGCATGACGTTTGCCGTGGCCGCCGCGGGCGGCGACGCGTCGCGCGTCCCGGGTCCCGCGCGCGCGATCCCCGCCGAAGCCGGCGCGAAATGCGTCGAGGACACGCCGACGATGCGCCGCAGCCACATGGAATTCCTCAAGCATCACCGCGATCGCACGGTCCACGAGGGCATCCGCACGACGCAGCACAGCCTCGCGAACTGCGTCGATTGCCACGCGAGTCGCGAGACGGGACGCGTGACCGGCAGCCGCGACGCGTTCTGCGAGGGCTGCCACGCGTTCGCCGCGGTCAAGCTCGACTGCTTCGAGTGTCATTCGGACCGCGCGCGGAAGGTGGCGGAGGCCGCGCCGAAATGAGCGCCGCCGGGCCGCCCCAAGGCGCGAAGGGCTCCCCCTCGGGGGGCAGCGCAGCGGCGACAGCCGCAAGCGTGGGGGCACATCATCCGAGCGCCGCCGGGCCGCCCCAAGGCGCGAAGGGCTCCCCCTCGGGGGGCAGCGCAGCGGCGACAGCCGCAAGCGGGGGGCGACATTCCATCGACCGCGGCCGCCGGCAGGTGCTCGCGTGGGGCGCCGCGATGGCCGGCGTCACGCTCGCGCCCGGGATCACGCTGTTCGACCTCGCGCACGGCCGACCGCCCGCCGAAGGCGCGTCGCCGAAGGTCCGCTGGGGCATGCTGGTCGACGTCAACGCCTGCGCCTCCGACTGCGATGCCTGCGTAGTCGCCTGCGACACCGAGAACGGCCTGTCCGGCGCCAAGAGCGCGACGGCCTCGCAGTGGATCCGCAAGATCGAACTGAAGGACGCGCGCGGCGAAACGCGGTCGCTGCCAATGATGTGCCAGCACTGCGCGGACCCGCCGTGCGTCGATGTCTGTCCGACGGGGGCGTCGTTCAAGCGCGCCGACGGGATCGTGCTCGTCGACCGCCATACGTGCATCGGCTGCCGCTACTGCATGATGGCGTGCCCGTACAAGGCACGCTCGTTCGTGCACGAGCCCATCACCGGCCAGAAGCCCGACGTGCCGCGCGGCAAGGGCTGCGTCGAGTCGTGCACGCTGTGCGTCCACCGGATCGACCGCGACCGGATCCCGGCCTGCGTCGAGGCCTGCGCCGCGACCGGCCACAAGGCGATCCTGTTCGGAGATCTCAACGATCCGCGCTCCGAGATCTCGCAGCGGATCGCGGCGGTGGCGACGACGCACGTCCGGGCCGACCTGAAGCTCGGCACCGCCGTGCGCTACCAGGGGCTCTAGCGCGATGAATGCCTCGAACGCTGTCCGTCCCGCGAGCCGCTCGTTCTGGGCGCCGGCCGCCGTCGCAGCGCTGGTGACGCTTGCCGGGCTCGTCGCCGCGCACGTGATGGAGGAGCGCGGCCACATCGTCACCGGCATGAACAACCAGATCGTCTGGGGCATGCCGCACGTGTTCGCGATCTACATGATCGTCGCGGCGTCGGGGGTGCTGAACGTCGCGTCGATCGGGTCCGTCTTCGGCCGCGCGGCGTACAAGCCGCACGCGCCGCTCTCGGGCCTGCTCTGTCTCGCGCTCCTCGCGGGCGGCCTGTTCGTGCTGATGCTGGACCTGGGCCGTCCGGAGCGGCTGGTCGTCGCCGCGACGCACTACAACTTCACGTCCGTGTTCGCGTGGAACGTGTTCCTGTACTCGGGGATGGCCGCGGTCGTCGCCGTGTATCTGTGGACGCTGCTCGAGCGGCGGATGGGCGTCTACACGAAGGCAGCGGGCATCGCGGCGCTCGCGTGGCGGATCGTCCTCACGACCGGCACGGGCGCCATCTTCGCGTTCCTCGTTGCGCGGCAGGCCTACGGGAGCGCGCTGCTCCCGCCCCTGTTCATCACGTTGTCCTTCGCCTGGGGACTCGCCGTGTTCGTCCTCGCCCAAGCCGGGTTCTCCGCATGGACCGCGCGGCCGCTGCCGGCCGAGGCCCTCGCGCGAATGCGCCGGCTGCTCGCGATCTTCGTCGTCGCGACGCTCTACTTCGTCGCGATCTACCACCTCGTCAACGCGTACTTCGCGAAGCAGTGGGCGTTCGAGCGCTTCCTCCTCGTCGACGGCGGCGTCTATCCCTTGCTGTTCTGGATCGGCTTCGTCGGGATCGGCAGCGTGATCCCGCTCGGCCTGCTCTGGCACCCGCGCTGCGGCGACAGGCGAGCCACGCTCGCCGCATCGCTGCTCGTGACGGCCGGCGCCTTCGCGTGGCTCTACGTCTTCATCCTGGGCGGGCAGGCGTTCCCGCTCGACATCTTCCCCGGTTACGCGGTCTCGAGCAGCTTCGGGGACGGCCGGATCCAGGCGTACGCGCCGAGCCTGCCGGAGATCGTGCTCGGCCTCGGAGGGGTCGGGCTCGCCGTCCTGATCGCGGTCGCCGGCGTCGGCGCGCTGCCGTTCCTGCCCGCTGCCGACGACGACGCGGGACCCGCGCCGGCGGGAGCGCAGCAATGACGTCCCGGCTGCCCCGCCTGCTCGTATCGGCTGCCCACAAGTCGTCGGGGAAGACGACGGTCGCGGTCGGGCTGTGCGCCGCGTTCGCCGCGCGCGGACTCGCCGTGCAGCCGTACAAGAAGGGACCCGATTTCATCGATCCGATGTGGCTCACCGCGGCGGCGGGCCGCCGCTGCCGCAACCTCGACCCGTACCTGTGCGGCGAGCCGGAGATCGTCGCCGCGTTCCGCCGGCACGCCGCGGGCGCGGACCTCGCGCTCGTCGAAGGCAACAAGGGCCTCTACGACGGGCTCGCACTCGACGGCAGCAACAGCAACGCGGCGGTTGCGCGCATGCTCGGGTTGCCGGTGGTCCTCGTGATCGACGCGCGCGGCATGACCCGCGGCGTCGCCCCGCTGATCCTGGGCTACCAGGCGTTCGACCGCGAGATCCGCATTGCCGGCGTCATCCTCAACAATCTCGGCGGCAGCCGGCACGAGGCGAAGCTGCGTCTCGTGATCGAGCACTACACCGACGTGCCGGTGCTGGGCGCGCTCCACTGCGACCCGCAGCTCTCGATCGCCGAGCGGCATCTCGGGCTCATGCCAAGCAACGAGGCGGACGACGCCGGGCGCCGGATCGCCGAGATCGCCGCGGCCGTCGCGCGCCAGGTCGACCTCGACCGCGTGCTGCGCGTCGCGGCCGGCGCCGCGCCGATGTCCTCCGGCTCGGCCGCGAGCGCGCCGACCGCCCCGTCCGATTCGGACGTGCGGATCGGCATCGCGCAGGACCGCGCGTTCGGCTTCTACTATGCCGACGACTTCGATGCGCTGCGCGCGGCAGGCGCGACGCTCGTGCGCTTCGATACGCTCGCCGATGCGCACCTGCCGAGCGTCGACGCGCTGTTCATCGGCGGCGGCTTCCCCGAGCTCTACGCCGCCCAACTCGAGGCGAACGCCGCGCTGCGCGGACGCATCCGTGACGCGATCGACGCGGGGCTGCCCGTGTATGCCGAGTGCGGCGGACTCATGTACCTCGCGCGCACGCTGACCCGGGACGGTCGCACGTACCGGATGGTCGGCGCGATTCCCGGCGACGTGACGATGCACGAGCGGCCGGTCGGCCGCGGCTACGTGAACCTCGAGGAGACCGCCCTCTTCCCCTGGCCCGCGCCGTCGGGGGCTGCGACAAGCGTCCGCGCGCACGAGTTCCACTACGCGGCGCTCGACAACCTTCCCCCCGAAACGCGCTTCGCGTACGACGTGCGGCGGGGTCATGGCGTGGACGGCCGGCGTGACGGAATCGTCGTCGGCAACGTGCTCGCGTCCTTTGCGCACCTGCGCTCGACTGCGGATCACGACTGGGCGGCGCGGTTCGTCGAGTTCGTCCGCCAGAGCGACTACCGGCGGCGGCGCGACGGCAACATCGTCTACCTCGACGCGATGCGCGGGCGCGAGGCGGCGATCCTCTGACCGCGCACGAGATTTGCGATGACCATTGCCGCCCCCCTCACGCGCACGCTCGACGTCGGCGGCCGTGCGATCGTCACCGACAGCGAAGGCTATCTCGTCGATCGCGGCCAGTGGTCCGAGGAATTCGCCCGCGCGCTCGCGCGCGAAGAGGGCCTCGAGCTCACGCCCGCGCACTGGGAAGTGATCCGGTTCCTGCGCGACTACTATTTCAGGCACGGGGTGCAGGCGCAGGTCCGGGTCATGATCCGCCACTTCACGGAGGCCTGGGATCCGAAGCGCGGATCGAACCACCACCTGCACGAGATGTTCCCCCGGGGCGGCCCGCAGAAGCAGGGCAACCGCCTCGCGGGCCTGTTGCGCACCAAAGGCGAACACTGAGACCAGCGAACATGATCACCGTCACTCCCAGCGCGGCGCAGCAGATTCGCGTCGCCGCCACAGAGTCCGACAGCGACGAGATGGGCCTGCGCATCGCGGCGCGGCGTGCCGCGGACGGCACCCTCGACTACGCGATGGGCTTCGACGAGCCGCGCGGCGACGACCTCGTCCTCACTTCCGAGGGCATCGCGCTCGTCGTCTCGCCGAGCGAACGCGAGCTGCTTGAAGGGATGACGCTCGACTACGTCGAATTCGAGGCCGGCGACTTCCGATTCATCTTCATCAATCCCAACGAGACGGGCGCGGGGCCGACCGCGCCGGCGGCCGGGTGCGGCAGCGGCGGTTGCGGCTGCGGCAAGTCCTGACCCAGCGTTCGACGGATGGCGAAGCGCGGCGACCGGCCGACGGCGACCGAATTCGCGGTCGCGGCGCGCGCGCACAGCGGGGGCCATCCGAAGGGTCGCGGCGAGGTGTACCTCGTGGGCGCGGGCCCCGGCGACCCGGAGCTCCTCACGCTGCGCGCGCTGAAGCTGATGCAATGCGCCGACGTCGCGCTCTACGACAACCTGATCTCGCCCGAAGTGCTCGATCTCCTCCCGCCGTCGACCGAACGGGTGTACGTCGGCAAGCGCCGCGCGAAGCACACGATGCGGCAGGAGGAGATCAACGCGCTCCTGGTCCGCCACGCGAAGGCGGGCCGGCGCGTGCTGCGGCTCAAAGGGGGCGATCCGTTCATCTTCGGCCGCGGCGGCGAGGAGATCGACACGCTGTCGACGAACGGAATCGCGTTCGAAGTGGTGCCGGGCATCACAGCGGCGCTCGGCGTCGCCGCCTACGCGGGCATTCCGCTCACGCATCGCGATCATGCGCAGTCGTGCCTGTTCGTCACCGGTCACCTCAAGGATGGCACCATGGATCTCGACTGGCCGGCGCTCGCGCGGCCGCGGCAGACGCTCGTCGTCTACATGGGACTGCTCGGGCTGCCGGTGCTGTGCACGAGGCTAGTCGCCCATGGGATGAAGGCCGCGACGCCGGCCGCCGTGGTGCAACAGGGGACGGCCGACACGCAGCGTGTGATCACCGGCACGTTGAAGACGTTGCCGCGTCGCGCCGCCGCGGCGGAGCTCCACGGGCCGACGCTGACGATCGTTGGCGACGTTGTCCGGCTCCGCAAGCGCCTCAACTGGTTCGCGCCGCATCCCGCGCGCGCCCGTTCATCTGCCGGCGCGCATCCCCGAACGCCACGTCGCAAGTGATACGCGCGAGGAGACCCTGTCGGGCGCCGGGGCATGACGCCACGGCGCAGGTGCGGAGTCGAGCAGCCCAGTCGGAAATTTGACGCGTGTCAATTCGTTGCGGCGGATGGCCGCGTACCCGCTCCGGCGATTGATGCGCGTCAATGCGCGCGGTGCGTGCGCCGGTAGCGTATGTCTCATGCGCGACGACGAAGCACCCACACCGGATGCAATGTCTCTTCCGCACGACGTGCAGCGCATGGCAGGGATGGCTCAAGGAGCGAACATGACGGAATGGATCACGGAATGCGGCCCGGAAGTCCGCGCCATCCCCATCGGCGACCCTCCCCCGGCACCGGCGGCTTCGCTGGACGACATCGCGTACGCGCGGCGCCTGCGGTTGCAGCTCAGGGAACGCTATCCCGACCGCCCGGACGCGGCGACCACGGGTTACTGGTCCGTCGGCGTCGACTGACGCGTCGCGGGAGCGTCGTCAGGTGCCGGAGGCTCGCCGCGGGTCGCTCCCCGCGGCGACGCGATGCTCGACCGCGAACACCGCGGCTTCGACGCGCGAGGTGAGCCCGAGCTTCGACAGGATGTGCCGCACGTGCAGCTTCACCGTGTCGTGGCTGATCGACAGCGCGAGCGCGATCGCCTTGTTGCTCTTGCCGGCCGACAGGTGCTGCAGGATCTCGCGCTCGCGCCCGGTGAGCTGCTTCATGTAGCTCTCGCGGGTGGTCTTCTGCTCGCCCGGCATCAGCATGTCGACGAGCTTGAGCGCCATCATCGGCGCGACGACGACCTCCCCGCGCGCGATGCGACGCACCGCGTCGATGACCTCGTCGGGATCCATGTCCTTCAGCAGGTAGCCGCGGACGCCGGCACGGAACGCGCGCGCGAGATCCTCCTGTGAATCGCTCATCGTGAGCACGGCCACCGGCGTGTCGATCCCTTCGGCGCGGATCCGCGTGAGCAGCGTGAAGCCGTCGGTCGGCGCCATCCGCAGATCCATGATCGCGAGATCGGGTCGCGTCTCGCGCAGGAGCCGCACCGCCTCGTCGGGATTCCCGGTCGTGCCGTTGACCTTGATGCCGGCGCGCTGCTCGAGGAGCTCCGCGAGCCCGCGGCGACAAAGACCGTGGTCGTCGATCAGGACCACGTGGACCGCTTCGGTCATTCGTGTTTCCCCCATGGGGGGCGGCCCGGCGCCGCTCATGGCCTCGTTCCGGCTTCCGGAGCCCCCGCCGGGAATTGTAGCCGGACGCGCGTGCCACCGCCTGCGACCCGCTCGAGCACGAGGTTCCCGCCCAGCCGGCGAGCGCGCTCGCGCATGATCGCGATGCCATAGTGACCCGTATCGCCGACATCGCCGCCGGCGGCGTCGGGGGACAGGCCGACGCCGTCGTCCTCGACGACGATCTCGAAGTCCTCGCCTGCCCGGACGAGCCCGAGCCGCACCCGCCGCGCGTTGGCGTGGCGAACGACGTTGGCGAGCGCCTCCTGGACGATGTAGAACACCTCGACCTCGCGGCCGACCGGGAGCTGCAGCTCCGGTATCGCGTTGTCGTAGTCGAGGCGGACGCCCGTGCGGTCCTGAAACGTCGCGGCGATCTCCGCCAGCGCGTGCCCCAGGCCCTGCGGGTCCATGCGGCTGCGGAAGTAGGTGATGAGCTCGCGCAGCCGGCGGTGCGCGTGGGTGAGCGAGTCGTCGACGTCGCTCCAGTACTTGAACGCACGCAGCTCGTCGCCGCGCTTGATCGCATCGCTCAGCAGGCTCATCCGCATGCGCATGTACGTGAGACCCTGCGCGAGCGAGTCGTGGACTTCGTTCGCCATCGTCTGGCGCTCCGCGACCAGGCTCGCGCGGAGATTCTCGCGCGTGAGCCGCACGTTCTCGAGCGCTACGCCCAGGAGCTCGCCGGTCGCGGCCAGGAGCGGCATCGCCTGCGGCGGCAATGCGCACTCGGCGTCGAAGAACAGGTCGAGGGTGCCCACTGCGGCGCCGCGAAAGCGCATCGGCACGGCAACGACGTGCCGGCAGGCGCGTCCCGAGAGGTCGACCGAAAAGCGCTCTTCGGCGCCGCACAGCCGCGATCGAACGCACTCGCTGTGCGGATCCTTCGCCTCGCTGCAGCGACCGCACCAGAAGGTGATCGCCCCCGCGCCCGTGCGGCCCAATTGCTCCGGCAGCCCGACCGCGATGCCCGGCTCGAGGCCGATGCCGTCTTCGCCGACGACGCGCAGCGCACCCGCATTGGCGCCGGCCATACCGACCACGGCCTCGAGCATCGGCGCAAGCGCCGCCTCGAGCTCCGGCGCGGGGGCGGCCACCGTCGAGCGCTGTTCTCCCGCCGCGCCGGCGAGACGCTGGGACGGAGCTTCCGGTGCGCGAGCGGCCGCCGATGGCCGCCCACATTGCCGCGTCATGGTGTCGTGTCGTCCGAATATGTGCGTGGGCGCAACGACCATTGTCGCCCCGCGATCCAATTATGGTCCCTGCCCGTCCCTACGCAAAGATGACCGGGGTCAAACGCGCTGCGAATCCCGGCGCCGCGATCACCCGATGGGGGTATTCTCCTCCCCCCGAGGAGGCTATAGACACCACCCGACCGCTTTGCGCTAATGGCGTTCGCCGGGACGCGAGGAGGGCAGGTATCGCCCCGCCGCCCTTTCACCGGTGCCTGCGATTCCCTCATGTCCGCCCCCCTCCACGACCCCCTCGCCCCGCCGGTAGCCGGCGCCACGACGGAGACGCGCAATACGACCTGTTACATGTGCGCGTGCCGCTGCGGCATCCGCGTGCACCTTCGCAACGGTCAGGTCCGCTACATCGACGGCAACCCGGAGCATCCGCTGAACCACGGCGTGATCTGCGCCAAGGGCAGCTCGGGGATCATGAAGCAATACTCGCCGGCGCGACTGACCGAGCCCCTCGTGCGCAAGCCCGGCAGCGAGCGCGGCGCCGGTGAATTCGTCCCCGTGTCGTGGGACGAGGCGTTCGCGCTGCTCGAGGAACGACTCCGGAAGATCCGCGCCACCGATCCGAAGCAGTTCGCGCTCTTCACCGGGCGCGACCAGATGCAGGCGCTGACCGGCCTCTTCGCGCGACAGTTCGGGACGCCGAACTACGCGGCGCACGGCGGCTTCTGCTCGGTCAACATGGCCGCCGGCATGATCTACACGATCGGCGGCTCATTCTGGGAGTTCGGCGGGCCCGACCTCGAGCGCGCGAAGCTCTTCGTGATGCTCGGCACCGCCGAGGATCATCACTCGAATCCGCTCAAGATCGCGATCTCGAAGTTCAAGCGCGACGGCGGCCGCTTCGTCTCGATCAATCCCATCCGCACCGGCTACTCGGCGATCGCCGACGACTGGCTGCCGATCAAGCCGGGCACGGACGGGGCGCTCCTGCTCGCGCTCTGCCACGAGCTGATCGCGCTCGGGCTCTACGACCGCGAATTCCTCGTCCGTTACACCAACGCGGGCCAGCTCGTGAACATGGACGCGGCCAACGACGAGCTCGGCATGTTCGTCCGCACCGAGGTGCCGCGAGAGGAAGGGTGCTTCGACCCGCAGAACAAGCTGTGGTGGGACCGGACGACGAACCGGCCCGTCGTCACGCACGCGGACGGCGCGGACCCGTTCCTGCTGGGCGAGTTCAGGCTGTCCGACGGCACCGCGGTGAAGCCCGCGTTCCAGTTGCTGAAGGAGCGCGTCGACGACTACACCCCCGAGTGGGCGGCCGGGATCACCGGCATTCCCGCCGAGGCGATCCGCCGCCTCGCGCACGAGATGGGGATCACCGCGCGCGACGCGAAGATCGAGCTGCCCATTCCCTGGACCGACATCTGGGGGAAGGAGCACGACACCGTCACCGGCAACCCGGTCGCGTTCCACGCGATGCGCGGTCTCGCCGCGCATTCGAACGGGTTCCACACGATCCGCGCGCTCGCGATCCTGATGACGCTCCTGGGCACGATCGACCGGCCGGGCGGCTTCCGCCACAAGGCGCCGTTCCCGCGCCCCATCCCGCCATGCGCGAAGACGCCGTCGACGCCGCTCGCGATCAAGCCGAACCATCCGCTCGACGGCCTTGCGCTCGGCTGGCCCGCCGAGCCCGACGATCTCTTCGTCAACGACGACGGAACGCCGGTGCGCATCGACAAGGCGTTCTCGTGGGAATACCCGCTCGCCGTGCACGGGATGATGCACAACGTCATCACCAACGCGTGGCGCGGCGATCCCTACCCGATCGACACGCTGATGATCTTCATGGCCAACATGGCCTGGAACTCGACGATGCGCACGGCGGACGTTCGCGTCATGCTGAACGACAAGCGCGAGGACGGCGAGTACAAGATCCCGTTCGTCGTCGTGTGCGATGCCTTCCAGTCGGAGATGACCGCGTTCGCGGACCTCGTGCTGCCCGACACGACCTATCTCGAGCGGCACGACGTGATGTCGATGCTCGACCGGCCGATCTCCGAGTTCGAAGGCCCCGTCGATTCCGTGCGCGTTCCGGTCGTCCCGCCGACGGGGCAGTGCAAGCCCTTCCAGGAAGTGCTGATCGAGCTCGGCGGCCGGCTCGGCCTGCCCGCGTTCGTCCGGCCCGATGGGTCGCGCCGCTACCGCGACTACCCGGATTTCGTCGTCAACTACGAGACGGAGCCGGGATCGGGCATCGGCTTCCTCGCCGGCTGGCGCGGCAAGGGCGGCGAGAAGTTCATGCGCGGCGAGCCCAACCCCCGGCAGTGGGAGATGTACGCGCGGAACAACTGCGTGTTCCAGTACAAGCTGCCGCTGTCCTACCAGTACATGCGCAACTGGAACAAGGGCTACCTCGAGTGGTCGCAGCGCACGCGGATCCAGCGCTACGCCGAGCCGATTCTGATCCACCTCTACTCTGAAGTGCTCCAGAAGTTCCGCCTCGCGGCGCAGGGGAAGGGGATCTCGCGGCAGCCGCCCGACCACCTGCGCAAGCGGATCGAGACCTTCTTCGACCCGCTGCCGTTCTACTACGAGCCGCTGGAGGCGCAACGCTCGGATCTCGCGAAGTTTCCGCTCAATGCCGTCACGCAGCGGCCGATGGCGATGTACCACTCGTGGGATTCGCAGAACGCCTGGCTGCGGCAGATCCACGCGCACAACGCGCTCTACGTGAATCCGAAGGTCGCGCTCGCCGCCGGCATCGAGGACGGCGCCTGGATGTGGGTCGAGTCGCCGTGGGGCAAGGTCCGCTGCCGCTGCAGCCATTCCGAGGCGGTCGAGCCGGGTACGGTCTGGACCTGGAACGCGATCGGCAAGGCGCAGGGCGCGTGGCGCCTCGCGCCGGACGCCAACGAATCGCAGCGCGGGTTCCTGCTGAACCACCTGATCTCGGACGAGCTGCCGGACGGCGTTGGCGGCGCGCCGATCTCCAACTCCGACCCCGTCACGGGGCAGGCCGCGTGGTACGACGTCCGCGTGCGCATCTACCCCGCCGATCCGGGCGAGCCGCCGTCGACGTGGCCGCAATTCGCCGCCGTGCCGGCCGCGCCGGGAACCGCCGCGGCGACGCCGCGCCGGCAGGCGTTCTTTGCGGGACGCAAGTGAGCGGCCGTCCCCTGCGCGGCATCGACAAGGCGCGGCGGCGCGGAGGCCGCGGGTGACCCAGCTCGCCCTCGTCATCGACCTCAACGTGTGCGTCGGCTGCCACGCGTGCGTGACGTCGTGCAAGGAGTGGAACACGTCGGGGTCGGCGGGGCCGCTCGCCGACCTCGAGCCCTACGGCAAGGATCCGACCGGCGCCTTCTTCAATCGCGTGCAGACTTTCGAGGTCGGCGAGTATCCCAACACGCAGACCGTGCACTTCCCGAAGTCGTGCCTGCACTGCGAGGACCCGCCGTGCGTTCCGGTCTGCCCGACCGGGGCTTCCTACAAGCGCGAGAGCGACGGCATCGTGCTCGTCGACTACGACAAGTGCATCGGCTGCAAGTACTGCTCCTGGGCGTGCCCCTACGGCGCCCGCGAGGTCGACCCCGTGCGCAAGGTGATGACCAAGTGCACGCTGTGCGTCGACCGCATCTACGACAAGGCGCTGCCCGAGGCCGAGCGCAAGCCGGCCTGCGTGCTCGCATGCCCGACCTCGGCACGCCTCTTCGGCGACATCCACGATCCGGAATCGGTCGTTTCCCGGGCGATCCGCGAGAGCGCCGGCTACCCGCTGATGCCCGAGTGGGGCACGCACCCGGCGAACCACTACCTGCCGCGGCGCAAGACCCCGCGGCACATCCACGACGACGAGCTGCAGCGCGCCGACAATCCGCTCAAGGTCGACGGCCTCCTGCCGAAGCCGGCGAAGTCGGAGCCGTCGCTCGACGACGTGATGTCCTGGTGAGCCGGAGCAAGGCGTAATGCGCCCGGATCCTTCGGTGCTCCTCCTGACCACGCTCATCGGCGCGGGCCAGGGACTGTTCCTCGCGCTCTTCACCGTCGAGCTCTACGCGCTCGCCGGCCTGCTCCCGCCGCCCGACGGGCACTTCTTCTACGCTCACGGCAGCCTGCTCGCGCTCGTGCTCCTGGTCGGTGGCCTGATCGCATCGTTCTTCCACCTGGGCCGTCCCGAGCGCGCGTTTCGCACCGCGACGAAATGGCGCACGTCGTGGCTGTCGCGCGAAGTGATCGTGCTGCCGGCGCTGATGGCGGCCGTGTTCGCGTTCGGAGTCGCCCATCTGGCCGGCTGGCGGCCGGTGCTGGCGACGCTGCCCTCGGGCGTTCCCCTCGATGCGACGGTCGTGCTCGGACTCGCGGGGACGGTGCTCGCCTTCGCGCTCTATCTCTGCACGGCGATGATCTATGCCTGCCTGCCGTTCCTGCGCGAGTGGGCCACCCCCCTCACCGTCCTCAACTACACCCTCCTGGGCGGTGCGTCGGGATTCACGCTGGGCGCCGCCTTCGCGGCGTATCAGGCACCGGCGCTCACCCGCTTCCTGGCCGGCTGGGCGATCGTCATCACGCTGCTCGGATTCGCGAGCCGCGTCGCGTCGCTCGTCCGCAACCACCGCCTGAAGCCGAAATCGACGCCGCAGACGGCGCTCGGCATCAAGCACCCCCGGATCGTGCAGACCTCGATGGGCTTCATGGGCGGCTCGTTCAACACCCGCGAGTTCTTCCATGGCCGCCCGCCGTCGGTGCTGCGCACCGTCGAGTGGGCATTCCCGGTTGCGGCTTTCGCAATCCCGATCGCGTTGCTCTCGACGGCGTGGTCGGGCGGCGGGCCGGGCGCGCTCGCGCTCGCGTTCGTCGTGCAATACGTCGGGCTCCTCGCCGAGCGCTGGCTGTTCTTCGCCCAGGCGAATCACCCGCAGAATCTCTACTACCGGGCGCTCGCGTGACGTTAACGTGGATCAAGTTTTTTTTGTCTGGAAGGACTATGGTTATTAGGTTGATGCCCATGGGCATAAGTAGCCCGCGGACAGACGATATGCGCGGCCGCGCATGTTCTGCCCGTCCTGCCGGAGTATGTTCCGATGCCGCTCGTTAGTCCCCACGGTGGCGGCGACCTGCGGCCGCTGTTGCTGACCGGCGACGCGCTGGTCGCCGAACGGCGCCGCGCGCTGGCCCTGCCGAAGCTGCGCGTCACCTCGCGCGAAAAGGGCGACGTCATCATGCTCGGGATCGGCGGCTTCACGCCGCTTTCCGGGTTCATGACTCGCGCCGACTGGGAAGGCGTGTGCGACGGGATGAAGACCGCGAGCGGGCTCTTCTGGCCGATCCCGATCACGCTGTCGGCCGACCGGACGTTCGCCGACTCGATTCGCACCGGCCAGGAGATCGCACTCGTCGATCAAGACGACGGAACCGTGCTGGCGACGATGAGCGTCACCGAGAAATACGCGATCGACAAGGCGCACGAGTGCGCGACCGTGTTCCGGACGACGGACCTCGAGCATCCGGGCGTGGCCCTCGTCATGGCCCAGGGCGAGGTCAACCTCGCGGGGCCGCTCAAAGTGCTCTCCACCGGCGATTTCGCGGCCAAGTACGGCGCACTGTTCATGAGCCCCGCCGAGACGCGCGCGCTGTTCACCAAGCTCGGCTGGTCCAAGATCGCGGCGTTCCAGACACGCAATCCGATGCACCGCTCGCACGAGTACCTCGCGAAGGTCGCAATCGAGGTCTGCGACGGCGTGCTCGTCCACTCGCTCCTGGGCGCGCTCAAGCCCGGCGACATCCCGGCCGAGGTCCGCACGCGGGCGATCGCGGTCCTCACCGAGAAATACTTTGTCGCGAAGACGGTCGTGCAGGCAGGCTACCCCCTCGACATGCGCTACGCGGGCCCGCGCGAGGCGTTGCTGCATGCGCTCTTCCGGCAGAACTACGGCTGCTCGCACCAGATCGTCGGCCGCGACCACGCCGGGGTCGGCAGCTATTACGGCCCGTTCGACGCGCACCATGTCTTCGACCAGATCCCGAAGGGTGCGCTCGAGACGCAGCCGCTCAAGATCGACTGGACGTTCTGGTGCTACCGCTGCGGCGGCATGGCCTCGGGTCGGACGTGCCCCCACGACGACGCCGACCGCCTGCTCGTGTCCGGGACCAAGCTGCGCAAGTGGCTGTCCGAGGGCACGGAGGTACCGCCCGAGTTCAGCCGGCCCGAGGTGCTGGCGATCCTGCGCGAGTACTACGCCGGGCTCGATGCTTCGCAGAGAGTCGAAGTGAAACTCGCCGGTCACTCGGCGCGGTGAAAGGACCAATTTTGAGCACAGACCCCGCGGAGATGGGCCCACCCCCGCGCTACGTGGACCCCGTCGATTGTCGAAATCCAGGCTGCACCTGTGAAGATCTGCATCGTTTCCGATAGCCACGACCGGGCCGATCCGCTCGCCGCTGCGGTGCGCGCTGCGGCGGATCAGGGCGCGCAGGCGGTGTTCCACTGCGGCGACCTCATCGGCACGCAGACCCTGCGCGCGGCGCTGGCCGTGGGACTGCCGCTGCATCTCGTCGACGGGAACAACCTCGGCGATCCGGTCTCGCTCGCGCGCTGGGTGCGCGAAAGGGGCGGCCAGTTCCAACATCACGGCCCGGACGCTCGCCTGGAGATCGGCGGGCGCAGGATCTTCCTGGTGCACTACCCCGACTACGGTCGCGCGATGGCCTGCACCGGCGACTGGGACCTCGTTTGCTGCGGACATTCGCATCAGGCGGAGACGCGCCGCGTCGCGAACGTCAAGGGCGGCGAAACCTGGCTGGTCAATCCGGGGACCATCGCCGGCCTCTCCGCGCCGGCAACTTGGGTGCTCGGCGACCTCGACGCGATGCACTTCGACCTGCATACGCTCAATTCATAGGCCCCGCTCTTTCCGAGACAAAACGCGCACAGGGAGATCGATGATGTTGACCGTCAATCCGTTTGCCGAGCTTTCGGCGTCCATACCGCCTGCCGTCATGCAGACCTATGTCGTCATCATGATCGTCCTGGTTGTGGCAGGAACGCTGTTCGACATCGTCCACAAGGGAAGCGCCAGGTACTTCTTCGCCAATTGGCGGAAATCGAAGAGCAGGGGGTCGAAGACCATCGGCAGTGGCGAATGGGTGTCGCTCGCCGTCCAGGCCGGCCTTGTCGACGTGCTGGCCTCCGGGGAATTCTGCAACCCCCGCCGCCGGCTCGCCCACCTGCTGACCATGTACGGATTCCTGCTCTACTTCGTCACCACCGTGGTCATGGTGTTCGGCTACCCGACGCCAGCGACGCCAGCGCCCGACTTTCTCCCCGTCCTCTGGTGGATCGGTGGGTTGATGATCTGCCTCGGCGGATACTGGTTCTGGTTCTTCATTCGCGTCGATGTCGCCGCCGAGGGCCAATCGCCGTTTCGCATCATGCGCGCGGATCTGTTCATCCTCTCGCTTCTCGGCAGCGCGACGTCGGGCTTGATCTGGGCCCTGCTGCAAGCGAAGGGCAGCTCGGGGATCGGCGTGTTCTTCGGCCTGTACGTCATCGCCACGACCGTGCTGTTCGGATCGGTGCCGTGGTCCAAGCTCGCTCACATGTTCTTCAAGCCCGCGGCGGCGTTCGAAAAGAGGATTTCCACCGCTAACGGTTCCAGAAGCAACCTGCCGCGGCCCGCCGACAAGCCCGAGACGTTCGGCAGCGCGCGCGAACAACCCCGGCACTACTGACCCGCCGATCATCGGTCTTCACTAAGGGAAACAACGAAACCCATGCCAACCTTCGTCTACATGACCCGGTGCGACGGATGCGGACATTGTGTCGACATCTGTCCATCCGACATCATGCACATCGACAAGACCTATCGGCGTGCGTACAACCTCGAGCCGAACATGTGCTGGGAGTGCTACTCCTGCGTGAAGGCCTGTCCGCAGCACGCGATCGACGTCCGCGGCTATGCGGACTTCGCCCCGCTGGGGCACAGCGTCCGAGCGCTTCGGGAGGAGAAGAAGGGAACGATTTCGTGGAAGCTCAAGTTCCGTGACGGCCGCGAGAAGAACTTCGTCTCGCCGATCCGCACGACGCTCTGGGGATCGATCAAGGGGCCGGCCGAGTACGCGGCGCCTCGCCCCGAGGATTTCGCGAGGCAGGAACTCGCACACGAACCCGAAGCGCTCAAGATCGACGGCGGGTTGCCCGCGTTGCGCCCGGATCAGCTCAAACAAGGAGTTGTGTGATGGGACTGTTCGGAGGCAGGAAGACGGTATTCGTCGACGCTGACATCCTCGTCATCGGCGGCGGCATGGCCGGCTGCGGGGCCACCTACGAGGCCCGGTACTGGGGACGCGACCTCAAGATCGTCTGCGTCGAGAAAGCGAACATCGAGCGCAGCGGCGCCGTGGCGCAGGGGCTCTACGCCATCAACTGCTACATGGGCATGCAATGGGGCGAGAACCAGCCCGAGGATCATGTCCGCTACGCGCGCAACGACCTCATGGGCCTCGTGCGCGAGGACCTGGGCTACGACATCGCCCGGCATGTGGACGCCACGGTGCACCAGTTCGAGGAATGGGGCCTGCCGATGATGAAGGACCCCAAGACCGGACGGTACCAGCGCGAAGGCAAGTGGCAGATCATGATTCACGGCGAGAGCTACAAGCCGATCGTCGCCGAGGCGGCGCGCAAGGCCGCGACCGAGATCTACAACCGGATCATGGTCACTCACTTGCTGATGGATAAGAGCAAAGCCAACCGGGTCGCCGGCGCCGTCGGCTTCAACGTGCGGACGGGCGATTTCTACGTGTTTCGTGCGAAGGCGGTCATCGTCGGCGCCGGTGGTGCGTCGCACATCTTCAAGCCACGCGCCGTAGGCGAGGGCATGGGGCGGACCTGGTATGCGCCCTGGAGCAGCGGATCGTGCTACGCGCTTCCGATCCAGGTCGGCGCCAAGATGACGCAGATGGAAAACCGCATCGTCCTGACGCGTTTCAAGGACGGCTACGGTCCCGTCGGCGCCTACTTCCTGCATCTCAAGACGTATACGCAGAACGGCAACGGCGAGGAGTACGAGAAGAGGTGGTACGAGGACACCAAGGCTCTGGTGGGTGACTACGTCGACCATCACCCGGTGCCGACCTGCCTGCGCAACCACGCCCTCCTGAAAGAACTCGCGGCCGGTCGCGGCCCCATCCGCATGGTGACCAAGGAAGCGTTCCAGGACCCCCACAAGGAGACCGTCGGCTGGGAGAACTTCCTCGGCATGACGATCGGGCAGGCGGTCGTCTGGGCGTCGCAGAACATCGACCCCAAGCACATCAACCCCGAGCTGACCACCTCCGAGCCTTATGTCATGGGCTCTCACGCCACCTGCTCCGGCGCGTGGGCGAGCGGACCGGAAGACTACGCTCCCGCGGAATACCAGTGGGGATATAACCGCATGATGACGGTCGACGGCCTCTTCGGCGCCGGCGACACCATCGGCGGCACCGCTCACAAGTTCTCGTCAGGATCCTTCACCGAGGGTCGGATCGCCGCCAAGGCGGCAGTCAGGTACGTGATGGACCTGAAGAACGCGCAGCCGCAGGTCAGCGAAAAGGAGTATCGCGACCTCGAGAAGGAGATCTACCAGCCGCTGGAGAACTATCGGGTCGGCCGCAACGAGATCGTCGCCGGAACCGTATCGCCGAGCTACCTTCTGCCGATCCAGGGTCTTCAGCGTCTCGAGAAGATCATGGACGAATACGTCGGCGGCATCAGCACCAACTACATGACCAACGGCCAGCTGCTCGACCGCGGACTCGAGTTGCTGGGAATGCTGAAGGAAGACATGAAGAGCATGGGCGCCGAGGACCTGCACCAGCTTCAGCGCACGTGGGAGCTGCACCACCGTCTGTTGGCCTCGGAGTCCGTGACCCATCACACGCTGTTCCGCCAGGAAACGCGGTGGCCAGGGTATTACTACCGGGGCGATCACATGAAGCTGGATGACGAGAACTGGCATTGCTTCACCCTGTCCCGCTACGACCGGGAGACCGACAAGTGGACGATGGAGAAGGCGCCGGTCTACCACATCATCGACTGACGGGGCTCGACTTCGAGCTCGACCGGGCGCCGGAAGATTTCGAGGTAGCGGCGGCCTGCGCCTCCTGACCGCCGTCCGCTGGTCGATCGCGTCGACCGGCAGCATCACGGGCCTCGCCGCTCGGCCGGTGTAGACTCGCGCTCTGCAGCCGACGTGCCGAACGCGCGCTGCCCGCGTCCGTGAAGCATCGCTTCGACAACATCGATCTGCTGCGCGCGTTCGCGGCGACGGCGGTCGTCGTCTATCACGTCATCGAGTACGCGAAGTGGACGGAATTTCCCACCGTCGGCCCGCTGCTCACGTTCCGGATCGGCTGGATCGGTGTCGATCTCTTCTTCGTGATCAGCGGCTTCGTCATCACGCGCAGCGCGCTCGCGCTCTGGCGGCAGGACCCGGCGGCGTTCGCGCGGCGGTACTGGGCGAGGCGGCTGGCACGGATCGTCCCCTTGTACGTCGCAACGTGCGCACTGTGGCTCGTGCTGTTCAAGACCGACTGGTTTGCGCGACCGACCCACCTCCTCTGGCAGATCGGCGCGCACCTCACGTTCACGCACACGTTCTGGCCGGTCACCTACAGCTCGCTCGACGGCGTCAACTGGACGCTCGCGCTGGAGATGCAGTTCTATCTTGCGGTCGCGCTCGCCGTGCCCTGGATCGCGCGGACGCCGGGATGGAAGATCTGGCTGGGCGGCATCCTTGTCGCCTGGGCGTGGCGCGGGACGATGGTTTACTTCTTCGGCCACTACGAGCCCGTGCGTCTGTTCATGCGGGTCATGCAGCTCCCCGGCATGCTCGACGAATTCGGCGCCGGGATCTTCCTCGCGAAGCTGCTCGAGCGTCGCACCGCGCCCCGGTCTGCGGACGGCAGTCTGTGGGTGCTCGGCGCGATCGCGACGGGAACCCTCGCGATGAAGATCTTCTGGTCGTACGATTATTGGGACACGCCGGGCATGATCGTCTTCTGGCGCACGGCGCTCGGCGCCTTCTTCCTGTGCGTGGTCGCCGCGGCCGTCTATGTGCCGACCTTCGCCCACGCGTGGCCGGCGCGACCCATCCGGTATCTTGGCGAGGTGAGTTACGGCATCTACCTCTGGCACCTGTTCGCCGTCGAGGTCTGCGTCAAGATCGCCGTCCTGACGCCGCCGCAGTTCCTCGTCGCGACGCTCGGCATGACGGTGCTGGCCGCCGCGGCGTCGTGGCACTTCTTCGAACAGCCAATCCTCGCGTACGGTCACGCCTACGGCAGGGCGAAGGCGCTCCGCCCCCGGACGGCCCCCGCCGACGGGTCCTGACGCTCGGGCGGCGCTAGCCAGGCTCGGGCGGCGCCGGGGCCGCCGACGCCATCACGTGCTCGATCAGCGGCGCGAGCGCCGGCGGAGCATGGATGAGCGTCACGGCCGCCGCGCGCCCGCGCGGCGACATCTTCTTCGCGGTCTTCGCGAGGATGTCGGTGAATTTGGCGATGTCGTACTGGCCGTGCTTCGCGACGAAGTCGGCGAGATAGTGCTCGAGGAAAACGAGGTCGACGACGTCTTCCAGCGTCTGCGCCTCGGCGTCGCTCTTCAATCCTTCCTTCATGAGCAGCCGGGCGACGCGGGCGACCGTCGGCTCGTCGTAGCCCGCCGCGCGCAGGACTCCGCCGGCGACCTCGCCGTGGAATTTGTTGAGGCGCTTGCGCCACTGGAGGTAGCCGATCCGGTCCATCGGATAGTCGGCGCGCGGAATCTTCCAGCGCTCGATGTGCTGGCAGCGCGCAGCGAGGCGAACGACTTCGGGCACGCTTGGCGCGAACCGCTCGAGCATCGCCGTCATCCGTTCCGCGTAGACGAGTTCCTTCGGCCGCTCGAGGCCTCCGTCGGCCTCGCGATTCGGGTCCGCCGCGTTCGCGGCGTCGAATGCCGCGATCGCCCGCTCGAAGCGCGCCGCTTCGGAGCTTCCTTCAGCGGGCAAGCTCGGCCTCGATCTCGGCGAACGTGTGCGCGACGTCGAAGGTAGCGATCGGCATGCCGAGCTGCCGGCCGATCTGCGTGGCCGAGAAGATTCCGCGCACGTATTCCTCGCGGGTGAGACGGTCGCGGTCGACGACGAGCGCGTGCTGGCGCCCCGCCTCCTTCAGCGTCGCGATGATATGGCCGACCTCCGCGCGCAGCACCTGGTCGATGTCGAGCACCTCGATCGCGCCGCGTGACGTCATGATGTCGGCGACCGTAAGCTCCTGGTGCCGGCCGCCCCGCTCGTGGAGCAGGTTGACGGCCCTCTCGCCGACGATGTCGCGCGCCGTGACGAGGCCCTCGACGTCGCCGGTGACGGCGACGACGAAGAGCAGCCGCACGCCCCGCGCGATCATCGCCCGGTTGGCCTCCGAAATGGTCGCGCTGGCGCGGGTCGTCGCCGCGTTGACCTGGCGGAGGTCGGTCATCGCCTCGATCGCCGGCGAATCGAGCCGGATCGGCTTGGGCCCCGTCAGCAGCGGCTGCACGACCACGCCCTCGTGCATCCGTGCCAGGGGCAACGGCTTGTAGACGGCTCTTTCCACGGTCGCCCGCCTTTCGTCTGCTGATCCGGACCGTATCCTAGCGCGCTTCGGGCCCTTCGCGGCGCACCGCCCGCCGGGCGAGGTTGGCTTCTACGGCGCCGGGAAGCTCGCGACGATGTTCACATGGGTGGCGAGATCGATTCCCGGAGTCACGGCGACGCCGCCGCGGTCGCGGCAGGTGCCGGAGTCAGCCTGCGGGTGATGCACGAAGCAGAACCGGCTGATGGCTCGCAGCTGGAGCAGATATCCGGGGCCGTCCGCCGGCCCGGGCCCGAGCCAGTGAAAGTGGCCATAAGCCCCCGGCTGCGGAATGTCGGCACGATCGACGAGCCACACGGGATGATCGTCCTCGACGTGGTACAGAAATACGGCCGGCGCGGCTACGCCGTCGATCGTCCATCCGACGTCGCAGGTCACCGTCGCGCAGTCCTCGTGACCCGCGACCGGAAGTCCGTCGGAGGTCGTCTCACCCGTGTAATGGACGTAGAGAAACCCACTGAGCGCGCCATCGACGCTCCGCATTGCCTGCTGATGCGTATCGATCTCGTTGCCGAACCGGTAGTCGTACGGGGCAGCGTGATCCCGCCATGGGTAGCCCGCCGCACCCGCAGCTCCAGGCGCCAACAGCGCCGCCATCGCCAGAATGGCGGACTCGACAGGGTTGCGCATGGAACCTCCCGTTGGTCGCTGCTGCGATCAAATTCGACCAGCGGAAAAGCCACGGGTTCCGGCGGGTCCCCGGCGGCGGGCTTGCGCCCCACGTCTCACTTCTTGGCGGCAATTTGCTGCAGCTTGACGGGCTCGATCAGGTGGCCCTCGAGGCAGCCTCCTTCGCTCCTCCGCCGTGTAAGCCGCCTCGACGATGTCGCGGAAATACCTGCCGCTCTGCCCGGGCTCGGAGCGGGCGGGCCGCCGACGCAGGTCACCTCCCGATCGCATAGCGGCAGCGACCCGCGGGAATGGCGGCCAGCGCCGGGATTCTAGCCCTTCGCGGCGAAGAGCTTGACGAGGTCGGCCCGCGAGACGATCCCGTGGACCCGTCGGTCGTCGCCCGTCACGACGAGCCGCTTGACCTTGTTCCTGTCCATCCGCGCGACCGCGGCCTCGAGCGAATCGATCGTCCGGATCGTGATCGGCGCCCTCGTCATGATGTCGTCGACGATCGTGCCCATCCCCTTCCGCGCCCGGCGCTTGCGAACGATCGTCTCGAGGGTGTTGCCGACGAGGCCCCCCTCGATATTCATCGCCGACATGAAGTCCCCTTCGGTCAGGATGCCGACGAGCCGGTCCTCGGCGTCGACGACGGGCACGCCGCTGACCTTCTTCGCGACGATCAGCTCGGCCGCGGCGGGCAGCGAAGTCCCCTGCCGGACCGTGACGACGTCCTTCGTCATCACGTCCTTGACCCGCATCGCACGCGCGACGCGGATCTGCGGCGCCGTGTTCAGATCCTTGCCGAGAAAGCTCATGTGCGCGGGCAGGAGCGGCACGTTGGGCAGATGCCCCGGCAGCAGCAGGTTCCAGTACACCCACTTGAACGCGAGCTTGCCCATGTGGTTCAGGTAGCTCTCCTCGAGCAGCGAGAACGGGCCGGCGTACGGGAGCGGGAAAGACCCTTCGAGCGGCTCGATGTCGTAGTTGAAGTCGAGCAGCATCGCCTTGTGGTCGCCCGTCTCGACGAAGCAGTTGGCGTGACCGTCGAACGTCGAGAGCGGACGTTTGCCCTCCATCTCCCGCAGCACGTTCTCGACGACCGTCTCCGCCTCGAAGTGGGCGACCGAGCCTGCCTTCGACGTCGCGACATTCGTGTTGTCGCCGAGGAGGTAGATGCAGTCCGCCTTGCGGCTCCTGAGCGTCCGCGGATCGGTGATCGCGTAGCCCGCGCCGTCGCCCAGTCCGGAATCGTCGATGACCGCCGGTCCGAGGTTGGGCGGAATCGCGCACAGCAGGTCGTAGTCGACGGTGCGGCCGTCGAACGTGCGGATCTGCTTCTTCGCGCCGTCGACCGCGGACACGGCGAAGTTCGGCACCACGCGGATGCCCTTCGCGTCGGCGACCTTGGACAGGATGCGATTCGCGTTGGGCTTGGTGAAGGCGCCGGTGTACGGCGTGACCAGCGAGATCTCGATCCGGTCGCGAATGCCCTTCTGCCGGAAGAAATAGTCGGCGAGGAAGGCAAATTCGAGCGGCGCGACCGGACACTTGATCGGCATCTCGGCGATGTCGATCACGAGCCGGCCTTCGGTCATCTCGGCGAGCGGCCTCTGCATCGCCAGCGCCCCTTCGAGCGTGTAGAACGTGTGTGCGCCACGCCCCATTGCTTCCGCCATGCCCTCGACTTCCTCGGGTGCGGCCCGGCATCCGAGCGCCGAGATCAGGAAATCGTAGGGATACGCGCCGCGGTCGGTCTGCACTTCCCGCTTGGCGTGATCGATCAAGCGGATGTCGGACCGGACCAGATCGACGTTGCGCGGCAGCGGGGCGGAGATCGGCCGAACGACGTCCTCTTCGGTGCGATAACCATACATGGCGAAGGGCAGAAACAGGAGTCCCGGCTGGTAGACGTGGACGCTGCCGCGGTCGATCACGGTGATCGTCCACTGCTTGAGGTCGAGCCGGTGGGAAAGCAGGTTGGCGACAAGGGCGCCGCCGGTGCCGGCACCGAGAATGACGACGTTCCTCATCGTGACGACTCCTGCGGACCCGATTCGCCCTCCGATCACCATTGTCGCGCGCGCCCGGTCGCGCGCGTTGCGAAAGGTCAACCCGAACTGTCCTTCCGCTCGCAACTGCGGCAGCCTGTCGCAGGGCGACCTTCGGGCGGCGGGCTCCCGCGCCTCCGCGCCCGGTGGCACAATCCGCGCCATGGCCGCCGAGCAGATCACCCTGGGCCTCGCCAGTCCTTCCGATGCGCGGACGCTCGCGCTGATGGCGCGCGATTTCGTCGAAACGGGACTCGGCTGGTCCTACCAGCCGCGCCGGATGTCCGAGCTGATCGGCGATCCGGAGGTGACCGCGCTGGTCGCGCGCGACGGTCCGCGCACGGCCGGCTTCGCGATCATGAGCTTCGGCGACGAGCGCGCGCACCTCGTATTGCTCGCCGTGCATCCGTCGCGCCGGCGGCGCGGGATCGCGCGGCAGATGCTCCGCTGGCTCGTCGATTCCGCGACGACGGCGGGCATGGCGTCGATCCACGTCGAGCTCCGCGCCGACAATGCGGCGGCGTACGCCATGTACGAATCCGCAGGCTTCGCGGAGACGTTCCGGGTGCCGCGCTACTACCGCGGCCGCGAGACGGCGGTGCGGATGCTGCGCGTCTTGCGCGCGCCCGGCATCACCGCGCCGGCGTGGCAGCCGCCCGCAGCGGGCCGCTGACGCGCGCTACATCGAGATCGCCCCCTCGCGGAAGTCGGTCTTGTCGAGCCACACGTTGACGAGCACCGGCCGGCCCGCGCGCGCGATGCCGCGCGCCTCCTGCAGGACGTCCGGAACGTCCGTGGTCCGCCGCACGACCAGTCCCGCGGCACCGAGACCCTCCGCGACGCGGTGATAGTCGGTGCGCGCGAGGACGGTCGCGACGTCGTCCCCGAGCAACTTGACCTGCTCGCGCGCGATCTGCGTCCAGCCCGCATCGTTGCCGACCACCGCGATCACCGGCACGCCGTGCCGCACGAAGCTGTCAAATTCGATGAGCCCGTAGCCGCACGCGCCATCGCCCCACACGAGCCACGTCTCCGCCTCCGGGCGCGCGAGGCCTGCGGCGAGCGCGAAGCCCGCACCCACGCCGAGCGTGCCGAACGCTCCTGGATCGAGCCAGCGGAGCGGACCGCGCGGTCGCAGGATGTACGACGCGGTGGCGACGAAGTCCCCGCCGTCGGCCACGACGACCGCGTCGTCGCCCATCGCCCGGTCGAGCTGCCGGAAGAACGCGATCGGGTTGACGTGCTCGCCTGCAGCTTCCGCCTGCCGGTCGATCTCGGCTTCGCGCGCGGCATCGCGCTCGCGGAGCTCGCGGATCCAGTCGGGCCGCGCGGCGCCGCCGGCCCGCTGCGCCAGCGCCTGCAGCGTCGCGCCGGCGTCGCCGATCGCGGCGACCGTCGGCCGGCGGTTGAGCCGCGCGTCCTGCACGCTGCGGTTCGCCGCGATCAGCGTCGCGCTGCGCCGCACGTGGCGTCCGTAGTCGAGCCGGAAGTCGCAGGGCACGCCAGCGAGCAGCACGCAATCGGACGCCCGCAGCGCGTCGCGGCGAGCGTGGCGCATCTGGAGCGCGTGCGACGGTCCGAGCAGGCCGCGCGCCATTCCCGAAAGATAGACCGGGATGCCGAGCCGCGTGACGGCGTCGGCGATCGCCGCCGCGTCGCGCGCGCGGACGAGCGCCTGGCTGCCGATCACCGCCAGCGGCCGCGCGGACGCAGCGAGCGCGGCGGCACCCCGGTCGATGGCGGAGTCCGCGGCGAGCGGCGCGGCGATCGGCGCAGCCGTGACGGCCGACGGCTCGCCGCTGCCGGCAAGCATCCGGCGCACGTGACGATTCAGGTACCAGCGCAACGCGCGGTCGGCAATCGCCGTGCCCTTCCCCGCGGCGTCGGCATACCATTGCCGGATCAGCGCCTCGTCGTAGAGGAGATCGACCGGCGCCTCGACGAAGACCGGTCCCGGCACGCCGCTCGCGGCGACGCGCAGCGCATCGGCAACGGCAGGGCCCAGGTCGGCGACGCGGCGCACGCGCGTCGTCTCTTTGACGTGCGGTGACACGAGCGCGCGCTGGTCGATGTCCTGCAGCGCGCCGCGGCCCTGCAGTGCCGTTGGCGCGGCGCCGCCCAGGAGCACGATCGGGCTCTGCGCGAGCCGCGCGTTCTTGAGCGCAGTGATCGTGTTCGTGACGCCCGGTCCCGCGGTGACCGCCGCGACCCCCGGCGTGCCGGTCAGCCGCGCGTGCGCATCGGCGGCGAAGACGGCCGTCGCTTCGTGCCGGGTGTCGACGATGCGCAGTCCTCGCGCCTTCGCCGCGGCCAGGATCGGCGAGATGTGCCCGCCGCACAGCGTGAAGATGACCGGGATGCCGTGCGCGACGAGCGCGTCCGCGATGCGCTCGCCGCCGTTCATTGCACGGTCCTTTCGCCACGTTCGTTATGCTCGGCGAGGAGCGACTTGAAATCGACCTTGCCGATGCGCGTCTTCGGCAGCTCGCGCCGGAACTCGATCTCGCGCGGGCACGACCACTTGATCAATCGCTCGCGGCAGAACGCGAGGATCGCCGCCGCCGTCGCGTCGCCCTCCTGCGCCGGATCCCGGATCACGACGACCGCTTTCACCCGCTCGATCTGGGCCTCGTCGGGAACGCCGATCACGCACGCCTCGGCGACCTGCGGATGCGCATAGAGGACCGCTTCGACTTGGGCCGGATACACGTTGAATCCCGATGTCTTGATCATCCGCTTCGCGCGGACGACGAAGTAGAAAAAGCCGTCCGCATCGCGGCGCCCGAGATCGCCGGTGTGCAGCCAGAGACGGCCGTCGGCGTGCGTCCTGAGCGCTTCCGCCGTCGCCGCCGGATCGTCGAGATAGCCGAGCATGACCGCCGGGCCCGCGATGCAGATCTCGCCTTCCTCGCCCGGCGGCAGTTCGTCGGTCGTGCCGGGACGGCAGATCCTGGCATCGACGTCGGGAAACGGGATGCCGATGCTGCCCTCGCGGTACTCGGTCAGCGGCGTCGCCATGATGCCCGTGACCGCTTCGGTCAGTCCGTAGCCTTCGAGCAGGCGCATCGTGCCGCCGCCCCGGGCGACGAGCGCCTCGAACCGCTCCTTCACCGGCCGCGGCAGCGTGTCCGCTCCGGAGAAGCACGCGTGAAGGAACGAGAGATCCGCCTTCGCGAGCGACGGATCCTTCGAGAGCGCATCGAACAGCGTGGGCACGCCGACGACGAGCGTCGGCTTCGCCGTGCGCATGAGCTTCGCCACGATCGCCGCAGAGAACTGCGGCACGAGGATCGACGTGCCGCCGGCCATGAACGCGGCGTTGACGCAGACGCCGAGCCCGAAGCCGTGGAAGATCGGCAGGACGGCGAGGATCGAGTCGGCGCCGCTCATGCCGACCCACGACGCGGCGGCCATCCCCTGCGCGATGAAGTTGCGGTTCGACAGCACGACGCCCTTCGGCGTGCCGGTCGTCCCGCCCGAGAAGAGAATCGCCGCCGGATCGTCGGTCGAAGCATTCGCGCGCGGCGCGTCCGCCGTCGCGGCGCGGACGAGGCTCTTCCACCAGCGCACTCGCGAGTCGGCCGGAACCCGCGGAATCCTGCGGCCCCGGGTCGCCCAGAAACCCGCGCGCTTGAGCGGCGAGAGATCGTCGCCGATCCGCGAAAGAAGGATCGCATCGAGCGGGCGCTTCGGCGCGAGTTTCGCGAACGACGCGTAGAACGCGTCGAGCGTGAGCACGACGCGCGCGCCCGTCGCGTCGAGGTAGTGGAGGATCTCGGGCGGCGCCGACAACGGATGGATCAGCGCGGGCAAGGCGCCGAGGCGGTTCGCCGCGTAGAACGCGATGACGCCGGCCGGCGCGGTCGGCATCGAGATCAACAGGCGATCGCCGGGGCGGACTCCGAGCGCGGCGAGCGCTGCCGCGGCGCGGTCGATCGAGGCCTTGAGCTGGCGGTACGTCGCCCGGGTGCCCAGGAAATCGTAGGCGACGGCTTCGGGCACCCGCGCCGCCGTGGCCGCCACCGCCTCGTACAGCGTGACCCGCGGGTAGTCGATGCTCGCGGGCACGCTGCCGTAGAAGCGGAGCCAGGGGCGAGCCGGGTTCGTCATCGCGATGCCGGACTTGCGGGAGCCTTGCTGGCGGGGTCCGGCACGGCGGCGGTCGGGCGCGCTCAGCGATCGCGCGGGACCGGGTCGCGTGGGAAGGAGTGGCGCGCCCGACAGGAGTCGAACCTGTGACCTTTGGCTTCGGAAACCAACACTCTATCCAACTGAGCTACGGGCGCGCGGTCGTGCATTCTACCGTGCCGGTCGAACGAACGTCCACCGAGCGATGCCGGGCGCACGCCGAACGGTATAATGTGATGTTTTTCGGTCGCGAGAAGCCAGGGCCGCGCGAGACGGCCCCGCCACCGTCACTCGCCCGCAGGACGGCCCTGCGGGACACGCCCCCGGATCAGGAACGCTCATGCACGAACCCGACCAGCACGCCTCCCCGATCAAGAACTGGAAGCAGCTCGTCGTCGTCGTGGTGCTGGCGTTCATCGTGCCGATCTCGCTCGCGATCCTGATCTCGCAATGGGTGACGAGCGGCAGCCGCGGCATGCACGAGGACGACAGCGCTATCCTCGCGCGGATCCAGCCCGTGGGCCAGGTGCAGCTCCTCGCCTCCGCCGGACCCAGGGGACAGCTCACGGGAGAGCAGGTCTACGGCCAGGTGTGCAAGACGTGCCACGAGGCGGGTCTCATGAACGCGCCCAAGTTTCGCGACCAGGCTGCGTGGGCGAAGGTCATCGCCCAGGGCCAGGCCGTCGCGACGGAACACGCCATCAAGGGCATTCGCGCGATGCCGCCGAAGGGCGGCAATCCGGATCTCGACGACGACGAAGTCGGACGCGCCGTGGCGTTCATGGCGAGCAACGCGGGAGCAGGTTGGAAGGAGCCTCCGGTCGCGCGCCCTGTCACAGTGACGGCGACGGGTGAACGGACGGGCGAGGAAGTGGTCAGGATCCTCTGCAGCAAATGCCACGCGACCGGCGAAGGCGGCGCACCGAAGATCGGCGACCGGACGGCATGGCGCGAGCGCGCGAAGCGCGGCTACAAGTCGGTGCTGCAGTCGGCGCTCAAGGGCCACGCCGGCATGCCCGCGCGCGGTGGCATGGCCGAGCTCTCCGACGCGGAGGTCGGCAGCGCAGTGGAGTTCATGATGAATTCCGGAGCCGCGCTGCCCGTCGCGGCAGCCGTGCCTGCGGCGGCGCCGGCCACGGCCCCGGTACCGCCGACCGGCGCGGCGACGGCAGCCAAGCCCGACGGGAAGAAGATCTTCGACACAACCTGCGTGGTCTGTCACGGCACCGGCGTCGCCGGCGCGCCGAAGTTCGGCGACAAAGCGGCGTGGGCGCCGCGGCTCGCGACCGGCATCGACACGCTCGTGAAGACGGCGCTCGCCGGCAAGGGCGCGATGCCCGCGAGGGGCGGCAACACCGCGCTGTCCGACGCCGAGGTCAGGGCCGCCGTCGAGTACATGGCCGCCGCGGCGAAGTAGCGGCGCGAGCGGCTCGCCACGGCCCGGGAACGCGGCCCGCGAGCCGCGCTTTCCTTTTCCCGGATCTATCCGCCCGCCGTCGCCGATTCGGTCGCGTCGGGCGAGTCGGCCTCCTCGCCACGCAACGCATCGCGCTCGAATGCGAGCTGCGTGAGATAGTCGGCGGTGACGTCGCCCGTGATGTAGTGGCCGTCGAAGCACGACGCCTCGAACTGCGCAAGCCGCGGGTTGGCCGCGCGAACCGCGGTCTTGAGCGCGTCGAGGTCCTGGTAGATCAGGAGGTCGGCGCCGATCGTCTGCGCGACCTCGGCTTCGGTGCGGCCGGTCGCGACGAGCTCGTTCTGGTTCGGCATGTCGATGCCATAGACGTTCGGGTAGCGAACCGGCGGACTCGCCGAGGCGAAATAGACCTTGCGTGCCCCCGCGTCGCGCGCCATCTGCACGATCTCGTGCGACGTCGTCCCGCGCACGATCGAGTCGTCGACGAGCAGCACGACCTTGTCCTTGAACTCCATGCCGATCGGGTTCAGCTTCTGGCGCACGCTTTTCCGGCGCATCGCCTGCCCCGGCATGATGAACGTGCGACCGACGTAGCGGTTCTTGACGAAGCCTTCGCGATAGGTGAGCCCGAGGGAGTTCGCGAGCTGCAGCGCGGAGGGCCGGCTCGAATCGGGGATCGGGATCACGACGTCGATGTCCTTCGCCTCGGGCATGCCGCGGATCTTCCGCGCGAGCTGCTCGCCCATGCGGAGCCGCGACTCGTAGACCGACGTCCCGTCGATCACCGAATCCGGACGCGCGAGGTAGACGAACTCGAAGATGCAGGGCGCGAGCACCGGATGCACTGCGCACTGGCGGGCGTGGAAGGCGCCCGTCTGGTCGACGAAGATCGCCTCGCCCGGCGCAACGTCGCGCAGGACCGAGAAGCCCAACGCCTCGAGCGCCACCGACTCGCTCGCCACCAGGTACTCGGTCCCGCCCATCGACTCGTTGACGCCGACGATGAGCGGCCGGATGCCGAACGGGTCGCGGAATGCGAGGAGGCCGTAGCCCGCGATCATCGCGACGATCGCGTACGCGCCGCGGCACCGGCGGTGGACGCCGGCGACCGCGGCGAAGATCGCTTCCGCATCGAGACGCGCATGGTGCGCCGCGCGCTCGAGCTCGAGCGCGAGCACGTTCAGGAGCACCTCGGAGTCGGAGTTGGTGTTGACGTGGCGGAAGTCGAGCTGGAAGAGCTCCTTCTTCAGCGCCTCGCTGTTCGTGAGGTTGCCGTTGTGCGCGAGCGTGATCCCGAATGGCGAGTTCACGTAGAACGGCTGCGACTCGAGCTCGGACGCGGCCGAGCCGGCGGTCGGGTAGCGGCAGTGGCCGATGCCGAGGTTGCCGACGAGGTCGCGCATGTTGCGCGTGCGGAAGACGTCGCGCACGTAGCCGCTGCCCTTGTGCATGTGGAACATCGCGCCTTCGCCGGTCACGATGCCGGCCGCGTCCTGCCCGCGGTGCTGCAGGAGCAAGAGCCCGTCGTAGAGCAGCTGGTTCACCGGCGTGTGCGCGACGACGCCTACGATTCCGCACATGGGTCCGCCTCTCCGCCCGGGGCGCGCGCCGTCGCGCCCGTCCCCGGACTGCGCTTCCTTCCGGTCGCCGAAAAATCGAGCCGGGCCGCCCAGTCGTCGGGCAGGTACGGCCTGAGGGCGAGCGCCGAATCCGCCAGCACGGGCCCGAGAAGCGAATTCTGCCACCAATCGCGCTGCGGCAGCGCCGTGAGCCCCGCGACGAGGGCGAACAGCACCGCGAAGAGTGCGCCCCGCGCGACGCCGAAGACCGCACCCAGCAGGCGGTCGACGAAGCCCAGCCCGACCGCGTGCACGACGCTCCGCAGCAGCCATGCGACAAGAGCGCCGGCGATCATGAAGGAGACGAGGATCAGCGCGAACGCCAGCACGTGGCGTACGGCCGGAGCGACGTCGAGTCCCGAGAAGATCGTCGCGACGGGCTCCATGTAGCGAAAGGCGGCGACGATGCCGGCAATCCATGCGGCGAGCGCGACGACTTCGCGCACCATGCCGCGGAAATACGCGAACAGCACGGACAGCGCGACCATGGCGATCACGAGGAGGTCGAAGGCGGTCATTCGGCGGCGAGCTTGCAGTGGGCGGACGGGAAGCGGGCCGCCGACGGTGGGCGCCGCTATTTCGCGGAAACGACGAGGCCGTTCCAACCGTCGGACTTGAGCTTCGCGCGCGCGGCGTCCGCATCGGGGCGCGTCGCGAAGCCGCCTACCCGCACGCGCCACAGCGTTCCGCGACTCGTCTCGACCGACTCGGTGTAGGTGGAGGCGTAACCGGCCTTCTTCAACTTCGCCGCGAGCGCGTTCGCGCCCTTGTCGTCGGTGAACGCCGCAATCTGCACGGCGAAGGCGGCGCCGCTCGCCGCCGGTGCCGGAGGCGTTGCCGCGGCAGGTGGCGGCGTGGCGGGCGCAGCCGGCGGCGGTGCCGTCGCCAGGGGCGGTGGCATGTCGGCCTTCGCGACGGTCGCAGGCTTCCCGGTACCGGCGAGAACCTTCTGCTCCGCCTCGGCGACCGACTTCCGCGGCGGCGGAACGTTCGCCGGCGCAGCCGGAGCCGTTGCCTGCTGTTCTGCGGGCGCCGCCGGCGCGGCCGCGGCCTGCTCCGCGGGCGCTTCCGTCTTGGGAGCCGCCGCTTTCGGCAGCGGACGTGCGGCCTTCGCGTCGCTCGAGCGCCCCGTGAGCCGGTTGACGAAACGACCTTCGTCGATCGGCGGGATCTGCACGGAGACGTCCTCGCCGAGCGGCTGCGGCTCCTTTTCGAGCAGGAGCGGCAGGATCACCGCCGCCGCGAGTGCGAGGACGATCGCCCCGATGAGCCTGCGGCGCGCCTTGCGTTTGAGTTCGTCGACCGCGAGGTCGGCTTCGTCGGCGATGCGCTCAGCCATGCCTGCGTCCGTCCCCGCAGCCGCCGCCCTGCGCGGCGAGCACCGCGGCGACCGTGAGAAACGATCCAAAAACGATGATTCTATCAGTTTCGAGGGCCTCGCTTCGCGCCGCCGCGTACGCCGACGCGACTTCGTCGAACGACCGGATTGCGGTGTCGGCGACGCCAGCGCGCTCGAGCGCAGCCCGCAAGGTCGCGGCGCCGGCGCCGCGTGGGCCGGGCAGCGTCGCCACGTGCCAGACGTCGACCCGAGCGCGCGTCGCTGCGACGACGCCCGCGATGTCCTTGTCCGCGAGCATGCCGCACACGGCGAATGTGCGCGGCGCGAAGCCCATCGCGCCGAGCGCGGTCGCGAGCACCCGCGCCGCCTGCGGGTTGTGCGCGACATCGAGTACGACAGTGGGGCGCCCGGGCAGCACCTGCAGGCGTCCCGCGAGCTCGACCGAGACGAGGCCGGTGCGCAGCGCGCCCGCGCTCACGTGCAGGCGGCCGCGCAAGCAATCGAGGGCCGTGATGGCGGTCGCCGCGTTGGCGAGCTGGACGGCGCCGCGCAGCGCCGGAGGCGGGAGCCCGTGCCGGTCGCTGCCGGGTCCGCGATAATCCCACTGACCCTCGCCCGCGGTAAAGCCGTAGTCGCGGCCGATCAGCAGCAGCGGCGCGCCCAGCACGCGAGCATGCGCGACCAGCGTCGCCGGCGGATTCGGCTCTCCGCAGACGGCCGGACGCCCGGCCCGGAAGATGCCGGCCTTCTCGCGCGCGACGTCCTCCCGCGTCGGCCCGAGGTAGTCCTGGTGGTCGAGGTCGATGCTCGTGACGACGGCGACATCGGCGTCGATCACGTTCACCGCGTCGAGCCGCCCGCCCAAGCCCACTTCGAGCACGGCTGCGGCGAGATTCGCGCGCGCGAAGAGCCAGAGCGCAGCCAGCGTGCCGTACTCGAAATACGTGAGCGGCACGCCCGCGCGCGCGTCCTCGACCGCGTTGAAGCTCGCGACGAGCGCGTCGTCGGTCGCAGCCACGCCGTCGATCCGCACGCGCTCGTTGTAGGCGACGAGGTGCGGCGACGTGTAGAGACCGGTGCGGTGCCCGGCGGCGGCGAGGATCGACGCGATGAGCGCGGAGGTCGAGCCCTTGCCGTTCGTGCCGGTGACCGTGATGACGGGACAGGCAAGCTCCGCGTCCATCCGCGCGCGCACATCGGCGACGCGCTCGAGACCGAGCGCGATCGCCTTCGGATGCAGCGTTTCGAGATACGCGAGCCACGCGGCGAGCGTGGCCGGCCGGCTGGAAGAAATCAGGGTCGGACTCGACTTTCGGGCCGGGGCGGGAGGATTCCGTGGTCGTCGACGAAAGTCGGGTCTGACCCTACTTTCAGAGTCTGGCCCTCAGCCCGCGGGCGCGGGCTGCCGCGAGAGCATCGCCAGGAGCCGCGGCAGCTCGTCGCGCAGCTGGCGGCGATCGACGATCATGTCGAGCGCGCCCTTGTCGACCAGGAACTCGGCGCGCTGGAAGCCTTCCGGCAGCTTCTCGCGGACCGTCTGCTCGATCACGCGCGGCCCCGCGAACCCGATGAGCGCGCCCGGCTCCGCCATCACGACGTCGGCGACGAACGCGAACGACGCCGACACGCCGCCCATCGTCGGATCGGTCAGCACCGACACGAACGGCAGCCGCGCCTTCGAGAGCTCCTGCAGGACCGCGGTGGTCTTCGCCATCTGGAACAGCGAATTGACGCCCTCCTGCATCCGCGCGCCGCCCGACGACGAGATGCAGACGAAGGGGATGCGGGCCTCGTAGGCGACGCGCACGCCGCGGACGAAGCGCTCGCCCACGACCGAGCCCATCGAGCCGCCCATGAAGTCGAATTCGAAGCAGGCGAGGACCAGCGGCAGACCCTTGATGCTTCCCTGCATCACGACGAGCGCGTCGGTCTCGCCCGTCTCCTCGAGCGCCGCCGCGAGCCGCTCGGGATACTTCTTCTGGTCCTTGAACTTGAGGCTGTCGATCGGCACGACCTCGGATCCGATCTCGAAGCGTCCTTCGGGATCGAGCAGCTGGTCGATGCGCTCGCGGGCCGGGACGCGCGAGTGGTGCGCGCACTTCGGGCACACGAAAAGATTCTTCTCGAGGTCGGTGCGGTAGAGCACGGCCTCGCAGGCGGGGCACTTGATCCAGAGCCCCTCGGGCACCGCCGTCTTCTTGGCGCCCGGCGTGCTCTTGATCCGCGGCGGCAGCAGTTTCTGGAGCCAGCTCATCGGGCGGCCTCCAAACGTTCCGTGCTTCCCGTTGCTCCGCTGCGTCGGCCGCGCTCAATCGCTCGCGGACGCGCCCTCCGGGCCTTCGCTTCGCGCCGCTCGCTCATTCGGCTCTCCGTCGGCTAGGCTGCGCGCTTGCGCATCGAGTCGAGCGCGCTGCGGATACCCGCGAGCCAAGCAGCGGCCCGCTCGGGCGCCGTGGCCGCGGGTCCGGATTCGATTTCCTGGATGATGCGGCTGCCGATGACGACCGCGTCCGCATCGGCAGCGATCGCCCGCGCGCTGGCGGCATCGCGGATCCCGAAGCCCACGCCCACCGGCAGCGTCACGTGGCGCCGGATCTCGGCCAGGCGGCGCGCGACCTCCGCGGTGTCGAGGTGGCCCGCCCCGGTCACGCCCTTGAGCGAGACGTAGTACACGTAGCCGCGCGCGACCTTCGCGACCGCCGCGATGCGCGCATCCGGCGTGGTTGGCGCGACAAGGAAGATCGGCGCCATGTCGCGCGCGCCGAGCAGCGCCGCGAACTCGCCCGCCTCCTCGGGCGGATAGTCGACCACGAGAACGCCGTCGACCCCGGCCGTCTGCGCGCGATCGGCGAAGACCGTCGTACCCATCGCTTCGATCGGATTCGCGTAGCCCATCAGCACGACGGGGGTCACCGTGTCGGTGCGGCGGAACGTGGCGACGGTCGCGAGCACGTCCTTCAAGCCGACGCGCTGCGCGAGCGCGCGCTCCGACGCGCGCTGGATGACGGGCCCGTCGGCCATCGGGTCCGAGAACGGCACGCCGAGCTCGATCACGTCGGCGCCCGCGGCGACGAGCGCGTGCATGATCGGCACCGCGAGCGCGAGCGTCGGGTCGCCGACGGTGACGTATGGGATCAGCGCCGTGCGGCCCGAGCCGCGAAGCTTCGCGAACGTGGCGTCGATGCGGTTCAGGATGTCCCGCCCCGATGCGCCGGATCGCACTCCGGCCGGCAGTAGAACCTGAGCCCCGAGCGCTCGGCGACGGTGTTCATGTCCTTGTCGCCGCGGCCCGAGAGATTGACGAGCACGATCCCGTCGCGGCCCATCGTCGCCGCGAGCTTCGTCGCATACGCGAGCGCGTGCGCCGATTCGAGCGCGGGGATGATGCCCTCGATGCGGCAGCACTCGTGGAACGCGGCGAGCGCCTCGTCGTCGGTGATCGAGACGTACTCGGCGCGCCCGGTGTCCTTGAGCCATGCGTGCTCGGGCCCGACGCCCGGGTAGTCGAGCCCCGCGGACACCGAATGCGTCTCGACGATCTGCCCGTCGTCGTCCTGCAGCAGGTACGTGCGATTGCCGTGCAGCACGCCGGGACGACCCGCGACGAGCGACGCCGCGTGGTGCCCGGTCGCGATGCCCTCGCCCGCGGCCTCGACGCCGATCAGCCTCACCCCCGCCTGCGCGAGGTACGGATGGAAGATGCCCATCGCGTTCGAACCACCGCCGACGCACGCGACGATCGCGTCCGGCTGCCGCCCCGCCGCTTCCGGCATCTGCGTCAGGCATTCGCGGCCGATCACGCTCTGGAAGTCGCGCACCATCATCGGGTAGGGATGCGGTCCGGCGACCGTGCCGATGATGTAGAACGTGGTCTCGACGTTCGTCACCCAGTCGCGCATCGCTTCGTTCAGCGCGTCCTTGAGTGTCCTCGACCCGGAATCGACGGGTACGACCGACGCGCCGAGAAGCTTCATCCGGAACACGTTCTGCGCCTGGCGGCGCACGTCCTCGGTGCCCATGTAGACGACGCATTCCATGCCGAAGCGCGCGGCGACGGTCGCAGTGGCCACCCCGTGCTGGCCGGCCCCGGTCTCGGCGATGACGCGCAGCTTGCTCATGCGCTTCGCGAGCAGCGCCTGGCCGATGCAGTTGTTGATCTTGTGCGCGCCCGTGTGGTTCAGGTCCTCGCGCTTCAGCCAGAGCTGCGCGCCGCCAACCCTTTCGGACCAGCGCTTCGCGTGATAGACGGGGGAGGGGCGCCCGACGTAGTGCGCGAGCTCGTCATCGAGCTCCGCGAGGAAAGCGGGGTCGCGCCTCGCCTCTTCGTAGCGCGCGCGCAGCTCGTCGAGCGCGCGGATCAGCGTTTCCGCGACGAACACGCCGCCGTAGGGCCCGAAGTGGCCGCGCGCGTCCGGCAGGTCGTAGGGGACATCAGCCATCTGCATGGCGCACTTCCTCGATGAACGCGGCGATGCGCGCGGGATCCTTGATCCCCTTTTTCGGCCGCCCGTCGCCGCCGTCGGCCTCGACGCCGGTCGACACGTCGACGCCCCACGGCCGCACCCGGCGAATCGCCTCCGCGACGTTCACCGCGGTGAGTCCGCCCGACAGCACGACGGGCCGGCGAACGTCGGACGGCAGCGCATCCCAGTCGAACGTGCGACCCGTCCCTCCCGGCAACCCGGCGGCCGGCGGCGCGTCGAACAGGATGCCCGCCGCATCGGCATAACGTCTTGCGAATTCTAGCAAACCGGTCGCTGCGGCACCGGCCGTCACGGGCACGGCCTTGAGATACGGGCGCCCGAACGCCCGACAGAGATCGGGGGCCTCGCTGCCGTGGAACTGGAGCGCATCGAGAGGCACCGCGGCGAGCGTCGCCCGCACGTGGCCGGGTTCCGGATCGACGAACAGGCCGACGACCGAAACGAACGGGGGCAGCGCGGCGACAATCTCGCGCGCCCGCCCCACGCCGACGACACGCGGCGTCCCGGGCCAGAAGACGAGCCCGATCGCGTCGCATCCGGCACGCGCCGCCGCGACGCCGTCCTCGACGCGGGTGATCCCGCAGATCTTCACGCGCGTGCGCATCGGCGCCTCGCGTTCATGGCCGTCCCTTCGCGTCGCGTTATCCGCCCTCGGGGCCGCCCGGCGGTCTCATGGGAACGGCAGGCGAACCGGCCGCCGCGTCGCGGGCAGCCCCCACGCCGCATCGTACTCGGCCCCCGTCAGATAGAGGCCGTCGGCGGCAAAGGTCGGTGCGGCGCGCGTGCGATCGCGCGCGGCCATGAGCTCGGCGACCCAACCCGGCGGCGCCTTGCCTGCGCCGACGTGCACCAGCGTCCCGACGACGTTGCGGATCATGTGATGGAGGAAGGCATCGGCCGAGAAATCGAATCGCACGAGATCGCCGTCGGTGTCGACCGCCACTGCCGAGAGTGTCTTGACCGGAGACCGGGCCTGGCATTCGGCGGCGCGGAACGCCGAAAAGTCGTGGGTCCCGAGGAGCGGGCGCGCCGCTTCGCGCATCGCGGCCACGTCGAGCGAACGATGGTACCAGCCCACGCGCCCGGCGAGCAGCGCCGCCCGCACCGGGCGAGGCATCAGGACATAGGTGTAGTGACGCGCGGTCGCCTTGTATCGCGCATGGAAGTCCGCAGGCACCGGGCGCGCCCACAGAACGGCTACCTCCGGCGGGAGCAGCGCGTTGACGCCGCGTACCCACGCGGTGTCCGGACGCACGGCCTCGGTGTCGAAGTGCGCCACCTGCGACGTCGCGTGCACACCCGCGTCGGTGCGCCCTGCGGCGGTCGTCCGCGCCGGCGCGCCGGCGATCTCGGCGAGCGCGCGCTCGAGCGCATCCTGCACGCCGCGACCCGAGGGCTGCGACTGCCAGCCGTCGAACGGCGCGCCCGCGTACTCGAGTCCGAGAGCGATGCGCATGGAAAAAAACAGGCGGCGGATCCGCTCCGCCGCCCGCGTTTACGACCTCTCTCGCAATCAGCCGAGCTTCGCGAGCAGCGACTGCGCCTCCGATTTCTGCTGGTCGTCGCCCTCGTGCAGCACTTCCTGCAGGATTTCTCGCGCGCCCTCGACGTCGCCCATCTCCTGGTACGCCTTCGCGAGGTCGAGCTTCGTCGCCGCGTCGTGCCACTGGCCGTCGAGCACCGAGGGCGTGGGATCCTCGAAGGTCGCCTTGTCCGGATCGAACGACAGGTCGAGCTTGTCGAGATCGATCGCCGCCTGCGGGCGGGCCAGCGTGGGCGCGGCGGTCGCCGTGGCCGCAGCGAGGGCCGGCTCGGGCCGCGGGGCGGGTTTCTGCGGCGCGGGCTTCTCGGACGCGTCGAGCGTGAAGTCCATGTCGTGCACGACGGGCGGCGGACGCGACGTGTCGACGTGACCTTCGCCGACCCGGCCCAGCGCGGCCGCACTTTCGACCCCGTGCGTCGCGCTCTTCGCCGACTTCTCGAGCGCGCTCTCGGCGCCGGCCAGGATGTCGATCGGCGACTTCGGCTTGGCCTTGGCGCCGGAGGACGGCGAAATCGAAATCTCCTCGTCGAGCTTGAAATCGAGCCCGCCGCCCGTGTCGCCCATGTCGGCCGCAACGTCGGGAGAGATGCCGGAGCCTTGGGCGCGCGCGGGCTCGACGCGAATCTGCGGCTCGGACAATACCGGCGGCTCCTCGGCGGCCGCCTTCACGCCACTCGAAGCGGCGACCGCCGCCGCAGCCGCGGCCGCGCCGGTGCCGCTCTCCGTGAACATCGGGTTGTTCGGGTCGAGCTGCCGGCCCAGGCCCACCGCCTTCTGCCACACCTCGCCCTGGCCCTGGGAGACCGAGTAGAGCTCGGCGGCGACGGTCTCGAATGCGGACGGCTTGTTGTGCTGCGCGTGGATCTCGAGCAGCTTGAGGTAGATCTCCTGCCGCTGCGGATCCTTCTTGAGCGCGTCCTTGAGGATCTCCTCGGCCTGCGCATCGCGGCCGTAGGCGAGATACACCTCGGCCTCGGCGATCGGATCGACCTCGTCCGTGTCGATGTTGCCGAGGCCCTCGCGGCTGAAGTCGCTCGCGAGCGAATTGTCGCCGGTGTTGACGACCCCCCCGCCGGTCGAGCCGAACACGGTGTTCGTCTTGATGTCGGTGCCCGAGATGATGCTGTCCTCGAACTTCGTCGTCTTGCGCCGGCGCGCGGCGACCAGCGCGGCGATGCCGCCCAGCACGACGAGCGCCGCGCCGCCGAGCGTCCAGCTCGGCGTGCCGGACAGGAGGTCGTCGAAGAATCCGGGCGCTTCCCTGGGCGGGGCCTTCGCGGCCTTCGGCACAGCCTTCGGGACCGCCTTCGGCGGCTCGGCCTTGGGCGGTTCCGCCGCCTTCGGCGGTTCGGCCGGCGCCGGTTCGACGCCCTTGGGCGGTTCGGCCTTGGCCGGTTCCGCCGCCGCCGGCGGCTCCGCCTTCGCGGGCTCCGCGGCCTTCGGCGGCTCCGGCGCCTTGGCGACCGTCGCGGCGGGCTCGGGCGCCTTCGTGATCGGCGCGGGTGGTGGCGGTGGTGCGGCCTTGCCCTTCGTGGCGTCGGCCTGCGCCTGCAGCTGCGCGCCAGTCGGGCTCTTGAGCTCGATCGCGCGCTGCAGGTCCTTGATCGTCTTCTCGAGGTCCGAGATCCGCGATTGCGCTTCCTTGAGCGCCTGGTCGCGCGCGACGGCCTCCTCGGACGCGCCCGCGCCCTTGCCTGCACCGGCTTCGCGCGAGACGCGAAGCTGGTCGCGGCCGGCCGGCGCCGCCGGCGTCTTCTCTTCGACCGCCGTTCCGATCCGCCCGCCGGCGGCACGGCTACCCGTGCCCTCGGCGGCGGGCGCGGCGGCGGCTACGCGATCACGATACGCGCGCCAGTCGGATGCCTGAACGCGCACGACCTTCGTCGCCTCGGCCGACTCTGTGCCCGTCACTTCGTCGGCGCCCGGGATCGTGATGATCGCGCCGCTCCGCAGGCGGTTCATGTTCTTGCCGTCGAAGGCGTCGGCGTTGGTGCGGAACAGCGCGACCAGCATCTGGTCCAGCGTCGCGCTGGGCGCCTTGTATTCGTTCGCGATCTTCGACAGCGTGTCGCCGCGCTTGACCGTGTACGTGTCGCCCGCGCCTCCTGCCGGGGCCGCAGCCGTGCGCGCCGGGGCCGCGCTGGCGCGCGCGGGCGCGACCGGTTCCGCGGGCGCCGCGATCATCGTGGAGCCGGGCGGATCGAGCAGGAACGTGTAGTCGCGAACAAGACGCCCCGAAGCCCAGTTGATCTCGACCAGCAGGTCGAGGAAAGGCTCGCTCACGGGCGACTGCGTGCGGATGCGCAGATACGGCTGGCCGTTCGCATCGCGTTCGAGCGTCACGCGCGCCGCAGCGAGCGCACCTGGATACGCGAGACTGTTCTGGCGATACAGCGCGGGATCGGCGACCCGCGCGGCGAGCGAGTCGAGTTCTTCCTTGGCCGCCGACGTAAGCTCGATCCGCGCGGAGAGCGGCTGCCCCAGCGACGAGTTGACCGTCAGGGTGCCGAGGCCGAGTGCGGCGCTCGCGCCCGGGACGGCCATGGCCGTGGCCAAGAGGCTGAGCGTGAGGATAGGCTTAGCGCGCATACCGACCCTTTCCGAGATTTCGGATTCTGCAACCAAACATAACATCATGGGTTTAGCTTCGCAAGCTAAACCCCGGTATTAGCTTGCCTTTTTTGATGCGTCCAGGGGAATGCGCGAGCCAGCTTCATGCCGAGATCGTAGGCGCAAGCGCAAGGGATGGCATCGGCACCGCCTTCAGCTACCAGATATTGTAGCCGGCGCCGATGCCGGCCGCGCGGGCGCTCGCTTCGGCGCCGTGTTGCAATCGCGCCGCACGTCGCCAACGCCCGACAGGTCGGCAGCCCACGCGCGCAGCATAAAACGTGCGCAAACGCGACGCGACGGGCGGCCAGCGCGTAACCGCTGCAAAAGCGCACGCGCGAGGCGGCGATCAGCGCCTGAGCAGGATGCGGACCATCCGGCGCAGCGGTTCCGCGGCCCCCCAAAGCAACTGGTCGCCCACGGTGAACGCGCCGAGATACTCGCCGCCCATCGCGAGCTTGCGGAGCCGACCCACCGGAACCTCGAGGCTGCCGGTGGCGGCGGCAGGCGTGAGCCTCGCGATGCTCTCCTCGCGCGTGTTGGGCACGATGCGCACCCATTCGTTGGCCGCCGCGAGCATGTGCTCGATCTCCGCGAGCGGAACGTCGCGCCGGAGCTTGATCGTCAGCGCCTGCGAGTGGCAGCGCATCGCGCCGATGCGCACGCAGATCGAGTCGACGGGGATCGGCCGCTCGGATCGGCCGAGGATCTTGTTCGTCTCGGCGCCGCCCTTCCATTCCTCTCGGCTCACGCCGTTGCCGAGGTCCTTGTCGATCCACGGAATGAGACTCCCCGCGAGCGGCACGCCGAAGTGCTCGGTCGGAAACCGCTCGTCGCGGAGGATGCCCGCGACCTCGCGGTCGATGTCGAGGATCGCCGAACCGGGATCGTCGAGCAGGTCCTTGGCCGCGAGGTGCGCCTCGCCCATCTGCTGGAGGAGCTCGCGCATGTTCTGCGCACCCGCCCCCGAGGCCGCCTGGTAGGTCATGCACGTCATCCACTCGATGAGGTCGTGCCGGAACAGGCCGGCCAGGCCCATCATCATCAGGCTCACCGTGCAGTTGCCCCCGATGTAGTTCTTCATGCCCGTCGCGAGCGCCGCGTCGATCACCTCGCGGTTGACCGGGTCGAGAATGATGACGGCGTCGTCCTTCATCCGGAGCGCCGACGCGGCGTCGATCCAGTAGCCGGTCCAGCCCGACGCGCGCAGCTTCGGAAAGACGTCGTTCGTGTAGTCGCCGCCCTGGCAGGTGACGATCGCATCGAGGGCGCCGAGCGCTGCGAGGTCCGTCGCGCTCTTGAGCGGCGGCGTGTCGCGGCCGATGGCGGGCCCCTTGCCGCCCGCGCTCGACGTCGAGAAGAACACCGGTTCGATGTGATCGAAGTCGCGCTCCGCGAGCATCCGCTGCATGAGCACCGAACCGACCATCCCGCGCCAACCGACGAATCCGACTCGCATGACGACCACCCTGATTATCCGCACCCCCGCGTCCCGACCCGCCCCCGGCGGCCGCTCGCGGAGGCGTGGCGCGGGCCGAGGCGACCGGTCAGGCCGTCTTCTCGAGCGTCGTGATCTTGATCGCGCCGGCGAGCCCGGCCGCCGCGCGCGGGCCGGCATGCGCGGCGCGGGCGCGCCATGCGGTGGATGCTGCTCTGCCGACCGGAGAAGCGTGCATGAAGGGAATGCTACACGTTCAGGCGTTTTGCTGCAATGCAGCAACGACGGCGGCCCCCATCGCCCGAGTGCCGATTGTCGTTTCGCCGCCACTCGCGATGTCGGCGGTGCGATGCCCCGCCGCGAGGACGGCACGCACCGCCGCCTCGATGCGATCCGCCAGGTCCGCCCGCGCGAACGTGTAGCGGAACATCATCGCGACCGACAGGATCGTCGCCAGCGGATTCGCCTTGTCCTGCCCTGCGATGTCCGGCGCGGAGCCGTGGATCGGTTCGTAGAGACCCTTGCCGTTCGCGTCGAGCGAGGCGGACGGCAGCATGCCGATCGAGCCCGCGAGCATCGACGCCTCGTCGGACAGGATATCGCCGAAGAGATTGCCGGTGACGATGACGTCGAAAGTCTTCGGGGCGCGCACGAGCTGCATCGCGGCGTTGTCGACGTACATGTGCGTGAGCGCAACGTCCGGATAGTCCTTCGCCATCGCCGTCACGACTTCGCGCCACAGGATCGACGTGTCGAGCACGTTCGCCTTGTCGACCGAGCAGAGCCTCCGCGCGCGCTTGCGGGCCGTCGCGAAGCCCACGCGCGCGATGCGCTCGATCTCGGGCACGCTGTAGCGCATCGTGTCGAAGCCCTCGCGCTCGCCCCCGGCGTTGGTGCGCTGGCCGCGGGGCTCGCCGAAGTAGATGTCGCCCGTGAGTTCGCGGACGATCATCAGGTCCAGGCCCGCGACGACCTCCGATTTGAGCGTCGACGCCGCGGCGAGCTCCGGATAGAGCAGCGCCGGACGAAGATTGGCGAACAGCGCGAGCGCCTTGCGGATGCCGAGAATGCCCTGCTCGGGCCGCAGCGGCCGGGGCAGCGTGTCGTAGCGCGGACCGCCGACCGCGCCCAGGAGCACGGCATCCGCGGCGCGGGCGAGGGCGAGCGTCGATTCGGGCAGCGGGTGCCCGGCCGCGTCGTGGCCCGCGCCCCCGATCGGCGCCGTCTCGGTCTCGACCGGGAGGCCCTCGCGCCGCAGGACCTCGAGCACGTGGACCGCTTCGCCGACGATCTCGGGGCCGATCCCGTCGCCGGGAAGGATCGCGATCTTCAAGCGGGCGGGCCGGGCGTCAGACGAGCCACGGCTGCTCGGCGAGCCGCTTCGCCTCGAACGCGCGGATCTCGTCCGCGTGCGCGAGCGTCAAGCCGATGTCGTCGAGCCCGTCGAGCAGGCAACGCTTGCGAAACGGGTCCACCTCGAAGCCGAAGACCACCGAGCCGTCGGTCGTGGCGACCGTCTGCCGCTCGAGATCGATCGCGAGGCGGAACCCCGGCAACGCCGCGACGTCCGCGAACACCCGGTCGACCTCGTGCGGCGACAGCACGACCGGCAGGAGGCCGTTCTTGAAGCAGTTGTTGTAGAAGATGTCGCCGTACGACGGCGCGACGACCGCACGGAACCCGTAGTCGAGGAGCGCCCACGGCGCGTGCTCGCGCGAGCTGCCGCAGCCGAAGTTCCGTCGCGCGAGCAGGATCTGCGCACCGCGATAGCGCGGCTCGTTCAGCACGAAGTCGGGGTTCGGGCGGCGCCGTGACGCGTCCATCCCCGGCTCGCCCCGGTCGAGGTAGCGCCATGCGTCGAACAGGTTCGGACCGAAACCCGAGCGCTTGATTGACTTCAGAAACTGCTTCGGGATGATCGCGTCGGTGTCGACGTTCGCGCGGTCGAGCGGCGCCACGACTCCGGTGAGCGTGCGAAACGGCTGCATCACCCCCCCCTCGGCGCGACCGACTCGCGGTACATCGAGCCGTTGCCGCCGGCGTTCTTGTCCTTGTCCCGTTCCCTGTCGGAGTCGAGCGCGCGGCAGCCGGCCAGCGTCAGGATCGCGAGCGCGAGCATGGTCATCAACAGGGCCGGGATCCGCAGCGTCGGCATCAGTAGGGCTTCGTCTTCTCCGCCGCCTTCTCGAGGCCACCGCCGGCCGCCTTGACGTCCTTGCCGAACCCCTCGACCGTATTGCAGCCGCAAAACCATGCCACCGCGCCCGCGAGCGCGAGCCATGCGATCAGCTGTTTCATCGGCAACCCCCCATTCACGTCAGTCGACGCACGTCGACGAAATGGCCGGCGATGGCCGCTGCGGCCGCCATCACCGGGCTCACGAGATGCGTGCGGCCGCCGGCCCCTTGCCGGCCCTCGAAGTTGCGGTTCGACGTCGACGCGCAGCGCTCGCCCGGCTCGAGCCGGTCGTCGTTCATGCCGAGGCACATCGAGCAGCCCGGCTCGCGCCACTCGAAGCCGGCGTCGCGGAACACCTGGTCGAGCCCCTCGCGCTCCGCCTGCGCCTTCACGAGCCCGGAGCCCGGTACGACCATCGCGAGCTTCACGTTGCGCGCGACGCGCCGTCCGCGCGCGATCGCCGCCGCAGCGCGAAGATCCTCGATCCGCGAATTCGTGCACGAGCCGATGAACACCTTGTCGATCGCGATGTCGCCGATCGGCGTGCCCGGCTCGAGTCCCATGTACACGAGCGCGCGCTCGATGCCTTCGCGCAGCACCGGATCACGCTCGGCGTCGGGATCGGGGACGCGGCCCTCGATCGTCGTCACCATCTCGGGCGAGGTTCCCCACGTGACGTGCGGCGCGATCATCGCCGCGTCGAGCGTCACGACGCGGTCGAAGCGGACGCCGTCGTCCGACCTGAGCGTCCGCCAGTAGGCGACCGCGCGGTCCCAGAGCTCGCCCGTCGGCGCGAACGGCCGGCCCTTGAGGTAGTCGATCGTCGTGTCGTCGGCGGCGATCATCCCGGCGCGCGCGCCCGCCTCGATCGCCATGTTGCAGACGGTCATCCGCCCTTCCATCGACAGCGCGCGGATCGCGCTGCCGGCGAATTCGATCGCGTAGCCCGTGCCGCCCGCGGTGCCGATCCGGCCGATGATCGCGAGCGCGATATCCTTCGCCGTGCAGCCGGGGGACAGCCGGCCTTCGACGACGACGCACATCGCCTTCGACTGCTTGACGAGCAGGCACTGCGTCGCCAGCACGTGCTCGACTTCGGAGGTGCCGATGCCGAACGCGAGCGCCGCGAACGCGCCGTGCGTGCTCGTGTGCGAGTCGCCGCAGACGACCGTCATGCCCGGGAGCGTCGCGCCCTGCTCGGGCCCGATCACGTGGACGATGCCCTGCCGCTCGTCGCGGAAAGGGAAGTACGCCTTCGCGCCGGTCGCGCGGATGTTCGCGTCGAGCGTCTCGACCTGGACGCGGGAGACCGGATCGTCGATGCCGCGGTCCCAGTGCTGCGTCGGCGTGTTGTGGTCGGCGGTCGCTACGATCGAGCTCGTGCGCCACGGTGTCCGGCCGGCGATCTTGAGCCCCTCGTAGGCCTGGGGACTCGTCACCTCGTGGACGAGATGCCGGTCGACGTAGAGGAGCGCCGTGCCGTCCGCCTCGGTGCGCACGACGTGGCTGTCCCAGAGCTTGTCGTAGAGCGTGCGCGCGAGCATCGGTTCGTTCGGAAATGCGCGCGGCAGTCCGGCGCGCGAAACGAGAATTATCGCACGGCTCGCACGTCTACCCGCAGCAGCCGCCTCACTTCGGCGGCGTGCCTTCCTCCCACTCCTCGTCGCTGCGGAACACGCGGACGACGCGCGTGCGTTTCGGGTCCCCGTACTTCTCCATCCTGACCAGGACCGGATAGAGCTCGGAGAGCTTCGCGCGCGCGGTGCCCTCGTTGTCGAACGTCAGCACGGCGCCGTCGGCGCCGCGCACGTCCGACCAGATGCCTCGATCGTCCTGCACTTCGAGCTTCCACATCGGCAACCTCCATTCGCGGCGTGCCCCCGGCCGCCGCCTTCGTCCGACCCGCCTAGCCGGGCCCGGGTTCCCGGCCCGCAGCAGCGAAAAGCCGCGCGGCCCTGTCGACGAGCGCATCCCCCGGCACCGCGAAGACATGCGCCGTTGTGGCCCTGAGCCAGGTGAGCTGCCGCTTCGCCAGCTGGCGCGTCGCGGCGATCCCCTTCGCACGGAGGGCGGGTGCATCGATCCGCCCTTCGAGATATTCCCAGGCCTGACGGTAGCCGACACACCGCATCGACGGCAGCGACGGCTCGAGCGCGTAGCGGGTTCGCAGCTGCCGGAGCTCGTCGACGAGACCCGCAGCGAGCATGGCATCGAAACGCAGGGCGATGGCCGCGTGCAGGCAAGCCCGATCGGTCGGAACGAGGGCGATACGAACGACGGCGCCCAGCGAGATCCCCTGGTCACGCGCGCCCTGCAGCGCAGAGAGCGGCGAGCCAGATAGCTCTTGGACCTCGAGCGCGCGCTGGATGCGCTGCGCGTCGGTCGGCGCGAGGCGCGCCGCGGTCGGGGGATCCACGCCGGCGAGCTCCGCGTGCAGCGCGGGCCAGCCCTCGCGGGCGGCCCGCGCGTCGAGGCGTGCGCGAATCCCGGGATCGGCCCGGGGCAGCGCGCTCAGGCCCTCGGTCAGCGCCTTGAAGTAGAGCATCGTGCCGCCGGCCACGATCGGGACCCGGCCGCGGGCGCGAATCGCGGCGATCGCCGCGAGGGCATCGTCGCGGAACCGCGCCGCGGAGTACGACTCCGTCGGATCGACGATGTCGATCAGGTGGTGGGGCACGCTCGCCCGCGTCGTCACGTCCGGCTTCGCCGTGCCGACGTCCATCCCACGGTAGATCTGCGCGGAGTCGACGCTGACGATCTCGCCGCCGAGCCGCACGGCCAGTGCCAGCGCAAGCGCGCTCTTTCCGACCGCGGTCGGGCCCATCAGGAGAACCGCCGGGGTCATGCCCGTGAGCGGGGGCTAGCGCCCCCTCATGAACAGGCGATCGAGATCCGAGAGGGTCAGCTGGTACCAGGTCGGCCGGCCGTGATTGCACTGCCCTGCGCGCTCGGTCGCTTCCATCTCGCGCAGGAGCGCGTTCATCTCGGGGACCGTGAGGCTCCGGTTCGCCCGCACGGCGGCGTGACAGGCCATCGTCGACAGGAGCTCGTCGCGATGCGCATCGAGCACCTCGCTGCCGCCGAACTCGCGCAGCTCGGACAGGACCGCGTGCGCGAGCGTCGCGGCGTCGGCATCGGCCAGCGGCGCCGGGATGCCGCGCACGGCGAGCGTCGCGGGGCCGAGCGCGGCGATCGCGAAGCCGAGCCGGTCGAGCGATTCCGCGTGTTCTTCCGCGGCGGCGACCTCGAGCGGCGACGCCGAGAACGTCGCCGGAACGAGCAACGGCTGCACCGGCACGCGCAGGTTCGCCGCGGCCTTGAGCCGCTCGTAGACGATCCGCTCGTGCGCCGCGTGCATGTCGACCAGCACGAGACCGTCGCGATTCTGCGCGAGCACGTAGATCCCGTGGAGCTGCGCGAGCGCGAAGCCGAGCGGCTGTTCCTCGCCGGTCGGCGGAAGGTCCGGCAGGTCCCCGGTCGGCGGCGACCGCGCGCCGAACAGCCGCGCGTAGAACGCGGCAGGCTCGCCGGCGGGGAGCGCCATGGCGCTCTGCGCGGGCAGCCACGCCGCGGGTCGCGTCGGTACGCCACCCCATTCGTGCGGCGGCGCGAGCGGCGGCACGTGCGCCGCGGCGAGCCCGAGGCGGTCGGCGGCCGACACCGCCGGCTGCTCCGCGCCGGTCAGCGCGAGCGCCCGCTCGATCGCGCGGCGGACGAACTCGTGCACGGCGCCCGAATCGCGGAAGCGCACCTCGATCTTCTGCGGGTGCACGTTGACGTCGACCTGGCGCGGCTCGAGCGTGAGCCAGAGCGCGTACGCCGGCTGGCGCTCGTGGTGGAGCACGTCGCGGTAGGCCTCGCGCAACGCGTGCGCGAGCACGCGGTCGCGCACGAAGCGCCCGTTGACGAACGTGTACTGTCCGGCGGATTGCGTCGCGTACGCCGGGCGGACCGCATAGCCCGCGAGGGCGAGGGGCCCCGCTCGCGCGTCGACCTGCGCCGCGCCCGCGACGAATCCGTCGCCCAGGAGCGCTTCGACCCGCGCGCGCCGACCCTGCGCCAGAAGCCGGTGCACGACGCGCCCGTTGTGCTGCAGCGTGAAACCCACGTCGGGATGCGCAAGAGCGACGCGGCGGAACGCCTCGTCGCAGTGGCCCCATTCGGTCGCCTCGGTGCGCAGGAACTTTCGCCGCGCGGGCGTGTTGAAGTAGAGCTCGCGCACGGTGACCGTCGTCCCCGTCGCAAGGGCCGCGGGAGCGGTCACGCCGGCAATACCGCCGTCGACCTCGATCCGCCACGCGTGCGGCCGCCCCGCCGCACGCGAAGCCAGCGCAAGCCGCGAGACGGCGCCGATCGACGCCAGCGCCTCGCCGCGGAAGCCCAGCGTCGCGATCGCGGCCAGGTCGTCGGCCGTCGCGAGCTTGGAGGTCGCGTGGCGCGCGACGGCGAGCGACAGCTCCTCGCGCTCGATGCCGGCGCCGTTGTCGGCGACCCGGATCCGCTCGATGCCGCCACCCGCGAGATCGACGTCGATCTGGGTCGCGCCCGAATCGAGCGCGTTCTCGAGAAGCTCCTTCAGCGCCGCCGCCGGCCGCTCGACGACCTCGCCGGCGGCGATCTGGTTGATGAGCTGATCGGAGAGCGCGCGGATCGGCATGGATGGGCCCTACCTGACCAACCCCGTCGCCCAGCGCGCGTACACGTCGTCGGCGACCGCGTGCAGCTCCGCAAGGCGTCGATCGAGGTCTCGATGAATCTCGGTCGCGGATTGCGCCGACTCGCTCGAATCCGCCGGCAGCTCCGACGCGCCGGTTGACAGCCAGGTTTCGACCAGGTCCCGCGTCATCTCGACGTGACACTGGAGGCCGACGTGCCGGTTGTCGACGACATACGCCTGGTTGGCATTGAACGCATTCCCGAGCACGCGGGTCGCGCCTTCGGGCACCGCGAACGCATCATAGTGCCACTGGAAAGTCGTGAATCGCGGCCGGCCGCCGAACCAATCGTCGCGCGCGCCTTCGTCCGTCGTCTCGACGTCGATCCAGCCGATTTCGTGTCGCGGCGCGCGCGCCACGCGCGCGCCCAGCGCCTTGGCGAGCAGCTGCCCGCCGAGACAGTGGCCGAGCACCGGCACGCGCTCTGCGACCGCCGCGCGGAGGAACGCGCAGAGCGGCTCGATCCAGGGCAGCGCATCGTTCACGCCCATCGGCCCGCCCATCAGCGCGATGCCGGCGTGCGCGCGAGGATCCGTCGGCACGCTCGCGCCCTCGTCCAATGCAACGATCGTCGATGCGAGACCGCGGCGCGTCAGCCACTCGGCGAAGTACGCCGGCCCTTCGGTCGGCGAAAAGCGGAAGATGGCGACAGGGAGCATGGCGTCCGCTGGCGAAGGGCATAGCGGTTAGAATGGATTTTATCAGCCGTCCCCGTCGCGCACGCGTGTGCCGTTGCGCCCTGCGAGAACTACCGATGCCCGATCTGCGCACCTTCCGCGCCGCCGCGCTGGCAACGCTCGTTGCCGTCGTTGGCTTGGCCCACGCCGATGCACCGGCCGATGCCGTCGCCCCGAATGCCGCGCTTCACGTCGAAGGTGTACCGCCGATTCCGGCCGCTCTCGCCGCGAAGATCGCCCCGTACACCGAATTCAAGCCGAGGACCGCGGTTTCGTGGCATCCGCAACGACGCGAGATCGTCGTCGCCACCCGCGCCGTCAACACGACGCAATTGCACGTCGTGAAGCAGCCGCTCGGGCCGCTCGTTCAGCTCACGGATTTCCCCGATCCGGTTCGCGCCGGCACCTATGCGCCCAGGCGGCCGGACACGCTGCTCTTCGCCAAGGACACCGGCGGCGACGAGCAAACGCAGCTCTACCGTGTCGACCCTGGCACCCACGAACCCGTGCTGCTGACCGACCCCCAGCGCCGGCACGCGTCAGCAGGCTTCAATCACGCGCGCACCCAGGTGCTCGTCGAATCCGTCGATCTCGACAAGACCGGTCGGCGCGAAAACCCGCAGATGGACCTGACACTGCTCGATCCCCTCCTGCCGGCTAAAGCGCGCAAGATCGCGACGCTCCCCGGGGCCGGTTGGGGCGATTTCTCCTTTTCGTTCGACGACAAGCGGCTCGCGATGCAGGAGTACAAGTCGGCGAACGAGAGCGAGATCTGGGTGATGGACGTCGCGACCGGGCAGCGCAAGCGGGTGCTCCCTGCCGAAGGCGAGACACCCGGTGCCCCGTATTCTTCCGGCGATCTTGCATTCGCACGTAACGGTCGCGGGCTGTTCCTTGCGACGAACCGCGACGGCGAGTTCCGGCGGCTTGCATACCTCGACCTCGCGACGGGCGCGCTCGATTATTTCGGCGTCGGCCCGCCCGCCGATGTCGAGGACGTCGCGCTGTCGCCCAACGGTCGCACGCTCGCGGTCATCACCAATGAAGCGGGCGTCGGCGCCTTGCGCCTCTATGACACCGCGACGAGGAAGCCGCTGCCGCAGCCCGCGTTGCCGATCGGGACCACGAGCCACCCCGTCTGGCACGAGAATTCGAGAAACCTCGCAGTCAGTATCAACTCGGCACAAGGTCCCAGTGATGTTTACGCGATCGATGTTGGGACGAACACGGTGGCGCGCTGGACCGAGAGCCGGGTCGAAGGCCTCGATGCGGCGACGTTCCCGAGCCCGCAGCTCATCACGTGGAAGAGCTTCGACGGCCTTGCGATCTCGGGCTTCGTCAGGCGGCCGCCACCGACGTTCACGGGCAAGCGCCCCGTGCTGATCACCATCCACGGCGGTCCCGAAGCCCAGGCGCGCCCCGGCTTCATCGGCCGCTGGAACTATTTCGTGAACGAGCTCGGGATTGCCCTCATCGAGCCCAACGTGCGGGGCTCGCGCGGATTCGGCAAGACCTTCATCGCCCTCGACGATGGAATGAAGCGCGAGGACACGGTGAAGGACATCGGCGCGCTGCTCGACTGGATCGCGACGCAGCCGGACCTCGATCCGGAGCGGGTCGCCGTCGAAGGCGGGAGCTATGGTGGCTACATGAGTCTCGCGGTCGCCACGCACTATGCCGATCGGATCGCGAGCTCGATCGACATCGTCGGCATCGCCAACTTTGTCACTTTCCTCGAGCGGACCGAGAGCTACCGGCGCGACCTGCGCCGCGTCGAATACGGCGACGAGCGGGAGCCGGCGATGCGCGAGCTCCTCACGCGCATCTCGCCGGTGAACAACGCCGAGCGAATCGCAAAGCCGCTCCTCGTCGTGCATGGCAGGAACGACCCGCGCGTCCCCTACACCGAGGCCGAGCAGATCGTCACGATCGCCAAGAAGAACGGCGTGCCCGTCTGGTACCTCCTGGCGGACAACGAGGGTCACGGCTTCGCGAAGAAGGCGAACGCCGACTTCCAGTTCTACGCAATGGTCAGCTTCCTCGAGACGACGCTGCGCCTGAAGTAGTCCGAGCCCGCTTGCGCTTGCCCGCGAGCAGGGGCAAGCCGACCAGGTCGGCCGCGCCGCCGCGGCCGGTATCGCCGCGACGGCGTCGGCCAGGGCGTCCATCGTTATTGCCGGTCGGTGAGCGATTCCATCGAGTCAAAACGTGGCTTGTTGGCGGACAACCGGCGCAGCGTGCAGGTCAGCACGCCGCCCGAGTTCAGCGGCAAGCCCCAGATCGTGTCACCGCCGTCGAGGATCAGATATTTGATGTCGAGCGGGGGAGCGGGCTGCCCGCCGAGCGTTGTCTCGTAGTGAATCGTCCCGGTGCAGTCCGCGTTGTTGTGCGCCTGACCTAGGAACGTCTGCGCGATGATCGCGCCGCCCAGGTTGACGTCGCCGGCACAGTTCCAGAATGCATCTCGCGTGGCGGTGCAGGTCCCGAGCGAGCGAGCAGCAGTGGGATCCGGCACCGACAATTCGCCTTCGCACCGGAACATCCAGCTGCCGGTCGTGGTCCGCTGATCGCACGACGACCCGGCGAACGCGGGCGACATGAGCAGTGAAAGGACGGCGGCAAGGCAAGCTTGGCACTTCATGGCATTCTCCTTTCGATGGATGAGACAGCGATCAGCGGTCGGCCACGGCAACGGGGTAAGCAGATCGCAGGATCGCGGGCGCCGCGGTCTGCGGCTCCGCGTAGAGGCCCATCATGGCCACTTGATCGAACAGAACCAGCGTGACGACGACGGACGGGACGACGGCGAAGAGGCGGACAGGAGGGCCTTCCTCATTTTTGACTCCCTCGTGATGGATCGGTTTGCACCGCGCCTGACATGACGCCACTGTGCCCGTCGGTTCGCGACGTGTCTTTGGCCCAATCCTGAAGAATTCTGAATTCGCATTGGCTGCCTTGGCACGGACCGCGATCGGGTCACATAATTCGCCGTAACAACGAAATCGATGCGGACGGGACTGCCATGCTGGTACTCGTCGTGGGCGCAACCGGAGTGCTCGGCCGTGAGACGGTGCGCTGCCTGCGCGCGGCCGGCCACCGGGTGCGCGGCATGACCCGCCACGAGCGGCGCGTGCGCGATCTCGAGGCGCTGGGCGCCGAGCCGGTAATCGGCGATCTCACCGACCGTGCGTCGGTCGTGCGGGCTTGCGCGGGCGTCGATGGTGTGTTCGCGGCTGCCCATGGGCTCTTGAGCCGCGGACGGAACCGATCCGAAGCCGTCGACGATGCCGGTCATCGCGCGCTGGTCGACGTCGCACGCGAAGCCGGTGTTACGCGCTTCGTCCACACGTCAGCACTCGGAGCAGCGCCGGACCATCCCGTCGACTTCTTCCGCACGAAATGGTCGATCGAGCAGTACCTCGCGGCGAGCGGTCTGGCGTATGTCGTGCTCCGCCCGTCGGCGCTCATGGAATGGCACGCTCACACGTTCAACGGCAAGGGCATTCTCGATACCGGCCGCACCGTGATCCTCGGCACCGGAACGAAACGACGGAACTTCGTCGCGGCGCGCGACGTCGCCGCAATCGCGGCGAGGACACTGACCGACGAAATACTGCATGAGCACGTGATCGCGATCGGGGGCCCGGGCAACTTCACGAACGACGACGTGGCGCGGCTGTATGCCCGGATCGCCAGCGTGCCCGCACGCATCGTTCACGTTCCGCGCGCCGCGCTCGGCGCGATCGGCCTTATCGCGCGCCCGCTCCATCCCGGAATCGCGCGCGTCATGCGACTGTCGAGCCTGCCCAATGACGCCTTTTCCGAGACCTTCGACGCGGGCGATTCAGCAGGCGAACACGTGGTCGGCCCGACAACAATGGAAGAATTCGTGCGCGAACGCGTACGCGAGCACCGCACCGCGCTAGAGGTGAGGTGACGAGAGAGCCGAGGTTACGACCTGTCCGAGCGACATCGATGCGCCGAGCGCCCACTCGGCTTCGTAGCGGCGATCGCCGAGCGTTGCCCGCAACGTCTGGCGCAGGCGTTCATGAGTGTCCGGATCGTCGGGCGGCATCGTCGTCGCATGGCCTTCGAGGCGCGATGCTGCGGCATAGAGGCGAACGGCTTGCTCGGGCCGCGACTGCTCCGCCTCGATGCTGGCGAGGAGACGCAGTTGCAACGCGATGTCTCCCGTTCGCCCCTGCTCGCGATTGATAGCGATGCTGCTCCGTAGATGGCGGAGCGCCTCGTCGGTCTGTTGTTGCGCCAGGGCGATCTCCGCAAGCTGGTGCAAATTGCGCGAAATCCGGTAGCCATCGCCGAGCTCGCGCGCGATGACGAGCATCTCCTCGGTAAGCTTGCGCGCCGCTGCGTAATCTCGCTGACGCAATGCGATGCTACCGAGGTAGTGCGACGACGTCGTGACTGCCCAGTCGTCTCCGAGCGCCCGACAGCGCGAGCTACCTTCGCTCAACAGCATGCGCGCCTCGTTCTCGAAGCCGGACTGAAAAGCGAGCGCCACTCCACGGTAGGTCACGGCAAGCGCGGTTCCCCACTCGTCGCCAAGCTCGCGGAAGCATTCGGCGGCCTCCTCGAGGCATGAGCAAGCGCTCTCGCGGTCTTGCACTTGTATCTTGGGCAGCGCGAGATGGAGCAGCGCGACGGCCAGTCCGGCACGATCGCCTGCGGCACGAAACAGGGCCACGCTCTCGGTTGCCAACGCAATGGCTTCGTTGGCTGCTCCCGCGTAGGTCGCCAGACGCGCTGCCCCCGACAGCACCTTCGCGCGGGCGGAGGTGGGCGCGTCGGCGCCGGGCAATGCGAGCGCAAGGTTGATCCAGCCGCGTCCCTCGCTGTACTGTCCGGCGAAGTACCAGTACCAAGGCAGTGCGCCCGTCAGACGCAATGCCGCGACGGTATCCTGTCTTTCGATCACGACCCAGGCCAGTGCGGCGCGCAGGTTGTTGTACTCGGCCTTCATCCGCGCGAGCCACGGCGCGCGTCCGCCGGTTCGCAGTCGCGGGTCGATTCGCTCGGCGAACGCGATGAAGTGGTCGCATGGCGCGTGCGCAGCGCGTCCGCCTCGCCACTCGACTCGAACAGCTCCGTCGAGAATTCGCGCACCGTCTCGAGCATCGCAAAGCGCGGCTCGTCGACGACGTCCTCGGTCCGCTGCACGAGATTGTGGTCAATCAGCGACGACAACAAGTCGAGCACGCTCTGCGCGAGTCCGTCCCCGCCGGCGATCGCTTCGGCCGCTTCGAGCGTCCAGCCGCCGACGAACACCGCGAGGCGGCGGAACAGCCTCTGCTCGTCGGGCTCGAGAAGCTCGTAGCTCCAGGCGATCGCGTCGCGCAGCGTCTTCTGCCGTTGCGGCAGGTCGCTCGTGCCTCCCTTGAGCATCGTCAGACGGCTGCCGAGACGCTGCGCGAGCGCGACCGGCGTCAGCACGCGCAGCCTCGCCGCTGCGAGCTCGATGGCGAGCGGAAGTCCGTCCAGCCGCCGGCAGATGTCGACGGCCGCGGCGACATCGGTCGGTTGCTCGTCCACCGCGCGCCCCGTCGCGCGGGCGCGCTCGACGAAGAGACGAACAGCCGGTGTCCTGAGCGCTTGGGTCGTGCTCGCCTGCGCGGCGGGGAGCGGAAGCGGCGGCACGAGGACGTCGTGCTCCGCAGGGACGCGCAGCACCTTCCGACTGGTGACGAGGATCTTGAGCCGCGAACAGCTCTCGAGCAGCCTCGTCACGAGCGGTGCCGCCGCCAGCACGTGCTCGAAGTTGTCGAGCGTCAGCAGCACCGAACGCTCGCCGAGATAGGCGATGAGGAGGTCCTCGATCGGCCGGCTCCCCGCTTCCTGGACGTTCAGCACGACGGCGATCGTCGAGGCCACGCGTGCCGCATCGCGCACCGGCGCGAGCAAGACGATGTAGCTGCCGTCGGCGAAGTCGTGGGCGAGCTCGGCAGTCACGCGCAGGCCAACGCGCGTCTTGCCCGAACCGCCCGGTCCGCTCAGCGTGACGAGCCGGATGTCGTCGCGGCGCAGGAGCGCGCACGCCGATGCGACCAGCTCATCGCGGCCGATGAGCGAAGTGCGGGGGTCCCGCGGAGTCTCCAACGCGGGACCGGGTTCGACGATGGGGTGACTGGCGCCACCATTGCGCTGCTCGCCCGGGGTTGCATCCTCGGCCAGCGCGAACTGGTACCCGCGTCCGGAGACGGTCACGATCGACCCCGGCCCGAGCAGCTTGCGCAGGTTCATCACGTGAACCTGCAGATTGTTCTCCTCGACGATCAGGCCCGGCCAGACGACGTCGAGCAGCTCCTGCTTCGGCACGACCCGATCGCGCCGTTGCATCAGCGCCTCGAGCAAGTCGAACGCGCGGCCGCCGAGCTTCGCTGGGCGCCCGTCGACGAGCACGACACGTGCGTGCGCGTCGACGCGGATCCGGCCCGCATGGAACATCACGGCACGATGGGATGCGCTCAAGACGCTCGGCCCCCCTTCGCCGCCCCTACCTACTGCTCTGGCCACGGTCAGACCGCGGCGAACAGTCATGTTGCCATGCGGAAAGCACGCTGGCCAGTCGGCCGGCTCCCGCGCCCGCTCACAGTTTCCGAGCGATCCGTCAGGCGGAATCTTCCCGTCGCGGGCGTTCCTCGGGCTACAGTCCGCGGACGATCCGGGCAAAAGCCGAGTGGTTGTGGATCGACTCGAAGTTCTCCGCCTCGACGGCGTAACCGTCGACGCGGGGATCGGACGCGAGGCGCGCCGCGACGCCGCGCACCAGGTCCTCGACGAACTTCGGGTTGTTGTAGGCGTGCTCGGTCACGTACTTCTCGTCGGCGCGCTTGAGGAGCCCGTAGAGCTCGCACGAGGCCTCCTCCTCGGCGATCCGGATCATCTCGGTCAGCCACAGCGGCGCGGCGGGCACCACGGTCAAGGTCACCGTCGAGCGCTGGTTGTGCGCGCCGTACTCCGAGATCTCCTTCGAGCACGGGCAGAGCGAGGTCACCGGCACCGCGACCGTCTGCGTCTGCCGGTACGCGCCACGGTCGAGCTCGCCCGCGAGCTTCACCTCGTAGTCGAGCCGGCTCGCGACGCCCGAGACCGGCGCCGACTTGCGGATGAAATACGGGAACGCGAGCTCGATCCGCCCGCCCGGCGCTTCGAGCAGCACCACGAGCGTGTCGAGCAGTTCCGCGCAGCGACTGCACGGACAGCGGCGGCTCGCCTGGCGCGCTCACCGATTCGAGCAGCGCGACGAGACGCGACATGTGCGTGCCCTTGCGGTCCTCGGGCAGCGCGACGTAGACGTTGGCCACGGCGATCGTCGGCTGCGCGACGCCGTCCGCGTCGGCGAACGTGAGCGGGTACTTGAGGCCGCGGATGCCGACCTGGTCGATCGCGATGTTGCGCTCGTCCGACCCGGCCATCAGATCGGGCATCGGGAACATGGCCTGCGGGCGCTCGGGCCGGTTCATGAGGCGGAATTGTAGACGAGTGGGCGAACCGCGCGGCGGCCCGCCTTCAGGCGGCGGGCTTCCGGACAGCCTCCGGCCGCGGCGCGCCGAAACGGGCCTGGATCGACTTCGCGATGCCCGCGCCGTCGAGGCCGCATTCGGCCAGGAGCTGCGCGGGATCGCCATGGTCGATGATCGCGTCCGGCAGCCCGAGGTGCAGAAGGGGCACGTTGATGCCGGCGGCCGCGAGCGCTTCGCCGACCGCGCTTCCCGCGCCCCCCATGACGACGTTCTCCTCGACGGTGACGAGCGCGTCGTGGTCGCGGGCGAGCGCCGTGACGAGCGCGACGTCGAGCGGCTTGACGAAACGCATGCTGGCGACCGTGGCGTCGAGCTCCTCCGCCGCCGCGAGCGCGTGCCGCAGCACCGCGCCGAACGCCAGGATCGCGATGCGTCCCGTGCGCCGCGCCGACGTGCGCCGAAGCTCGCCCTTGCCGACCGGAATCGCCGTCATCTCCGCCGCGACCGCGACGCCGGGACCCGCCCCGCGCGGATAGCGGACCGCCGCGGGAGTGCCGAGCATGAACGCGGTGTACAGCATCTGCCGGCACTCGTTCTCGTCGGCGGGCGCCATGACGGTGAGGTTCGGGATGCAGCGCAGGTACGAAAGGTCGTAGGCGCCGATGTGCGTCGCGCCGTCGGCGCCGACGATGCCCGCGCGGTCGATCGCGAACACGACGGGCAGGTTCTGCAGCGCGACGTCGTGGATCAGCTGGTCGTAGGCGCGCTGGAGGAACGTCGAGTAGATCGCGACCACGGGCCGCATCCCGGCGCAGGCGAGGCCGGCCGCGAACGTGACGGCGTGCTGCTCGGCGATGCCCACGTCGAAATACCGATCCGGGAACGCCTGCGAGAACCGGACGAGGCCCGAGCCCTCGCGCATCGCCGGTGTGATGGCGACGAGGCGCTCGTCGCGCGCCGCCATGTCGGTGAGCCAGTCGCCGAACACCTGCGTGTACGAGAGCTTGGCGGGCGCCTTGGCGACGACGCCCGCGGCCGGGTCGAACGGCGTCACGCCGTGGTAGAGGATCGGGTCGTCCTCGGCCCGGGCGTAGCCGTAACCCTTCTTCGTGATCACGTGCAGGAGCTGCGGGCCGTGCAGCGCACGCACGTTCGCGAGCGTGCGCACGAGCACGTCGACGTCGTGGCCGTCGATCGGGCCGATGTAGTTGAAGCCGAATTCCTCGAACAGCGTGCCCGGCAGCACCATCCCCTTCATGTGCTCTTCCCAGCGCTTCGCGAGCTCCTTCATCGGCGGGACCTTCGACAGCATTTCCTTGCTGCCGCGACGCATCGTGTTGTAGAAGCGCGACGAGAGCAGGCTCGCGAGGTAGCCGTTGAGCGCGCCGACCGGCTCCGAGATCGACATCTCGTTGTCGTTCAGCACGACGAGAAGGTCCGCGTGCGCGGTGCCGGCGTTGTTGAGCGCCTCGAATGCCATCCCTGCGCTCATTGCGCCGTCGCCGATCACCGCGACGACACGCCGGTCCTCGCCGCGGCGCTGCGCGGCGATCGCCATGCCGAGCGCCGCCGAGATCGACGTCGACGAATGCGCGGTGCCGAACGGGTCGTACTCGCTCTCGCTCCGGCGCGGGAACCCGGAGGGGCCGCCCGCCATCCTGAGCCTCGCCATCTGCGCGCGCCGGCCCGTCAGGACCTTGTGGGCGTACGTCTGGTGGCCGACATCCCAGACGATCCGGTCGCGCGGGGTGTCGTAGACGTAGTGGAGAGCGATCGCGAGCTCGACGGTGCCGAGGTTCGACGACAGGTGCCCGCCGGTCCGCGCCACGCTCGACAGCAGGAACGCCCGGAGCTCGCCGGCAAGCTCAGGCAGGCGATCGCGGTCGAGCCGGCGCAGCGCGGCGGGGTCGTCGATCGATTCCAGGAGGGGATAGGGGACCATCAGCGGTCGCGGAGCACGATCCAGTCAGCGAGCTCGGCGAGCCGTCGCCCCGCCGGACCGAGCGGCGCGAGCGCCGCATGAGCTTCGACGCGAAGCGACGCCGCTCGTTCCCGCGCCCCCGCGACGCCCAGGAGCGCGACGAACGTCGGCTTGCCCTGCGCGGCGTCCTTGCCGGCCGTCTTGCCGAGCGACGCGGCCAAGCCCAGGACGTCGAGCACGTCGTCGACCACCTGGAACGCGAGCCCCGCGGCGGCGGCGTAGGCGTCGAGCGCCTTCGAGGCGGCAGGCGGAATCTCGGGCCCCGCCATCGCGCCCAGGCGCACCGCCGCCCGGATCAGCGCGCCCGTCTTCATTCGATGCATTCGTTCGAGGTCGGAGAGCGGCAGCGTCGTGCCGACGGCGGCAAGGTCGATGGCCTGTCCGCCGGCCATGCCGAGGACACCGGCCGCTGCCGCGAGCTCGGCGCAGGCGCCGCCGGCATCGGGGAGCCCCGCGCGTGCCAGCGTGTCGAAGGCGAGCGCCTGCAGCGCGTCGCCGGCAAGAAGCGCCGTCGCCTCGCCGAACGCGACGTGAGAGGTGGGCCTGCCGCGGCGGAGCGAATCGTCGTCCATGCACGGCAGGTCGTCGTGAACGAGCGAATACGCGTGGATCAGCTCGACCGCCGCCGCTGCGCCATCGACGACGCCGGGGTCGGCGCCGGCAGCTTCGCCCGCGGCGTACGCGAGCAGCGGGCGGATCCGCTTGCCGCCGCCCAGCGTCGCGTAGCGCATCGCCGCCGCGAGCGTCGAGGTCGCGCCTTCTGCCGGCGGCAGGATCCGGTCGAGGACGTGCTCGATGCGCTGTTGCCGCTCGCCCGCCCAGATCTCGAAGGGCAGATCAGGATTCATCGCTGCCGGCACCTTCCGGGTCGGTCGGCACGAACCCCCTGAGCACGCCCTTCTCCAGCACTTGCACCTGCTGCTGCGCGTCCTTGAGGGTGGCCTGGCAGAACTCGAGCAGGGCGACGCCGCGGCGATAGGCGGCAAGCGATTCGGCGAGCGGCAACTTGCCGCCTTCCATCGTCGCGACGATGCCTTCGAGCTCGGCGAGCGCGGCCTCGAAACTTGCGGGCGTGTCCGGGGTCTTGACCATGGGCGCCGGGCCACCATTTTGGCCCCGGCCGGTATCCCGTGGGAACTTGGCCCGAGGCGTTTGCGAACGGGGTTGAGCCGGGTCAACGCGATGCGCCGTGCAATCACGGAAAAAGCGGCGAAGGTTGACCCCTTGGAAATCAACGGTCTATAATAACAGCTTTTGGCGACGCGGCCTTTCACGAGCTTTTCGTGCGGCCGACTTAGCAAAGCGGTCCGGGGCGGCCGATAACGCCGTAATCGTCCCGGGTTGTTGGGTTGGGTTGGTTGTTTTCAGCGGAAACCGGACGAAAGGACAGGCCGATGTCGAATCTCGCCACGGCGGAGCATTTGCGGCGCGCCACGTCGCAGCTCCCCGTCTCCTGGTATTGCGATCCCGCGGTCTACGAGGCCGAGCAGCGCCTGCTGTTCGCGCGCGCTCCCGGCTACGTCGGGCACGAGCTCATGGTGCCCGAACCGGGTGACTATTTCGCGCTCGAGGCGCGGGACAACGCGCAGGCGCTGGTGCGCAACGCCGAAGGGATCGAGCTGATCTCGAACGTCTGCCGGCACCGGCAGGCGGTCATGCTCAAGGGGCGCGGCAACGCGCAGAACATCGTGTGCCCCGTCCACCGCTGGACCTACGACCTCAAGGGCCAGCTCCTGGGCGCACCGCACTTCCCGGACAAGCCCTGCCTGAACCTCGGCCGCTCGCCGCTCCAGAACTGGAACGGCCTGCTGTTCGACGGTCACCGCGACGTGCGCGCGGACCTCGCGGGCCTTGGCGTGCGCGACTTCGACTTCTCGAACCACGTGCTCGACCGCGTCGAAGTGCACGAGTGCGGATACAACTGGAAGTCGTTCATCGAGGTCTACCTCGAGGACTACCACGTGGTGCCGTTCCATCCGGGCCTCGGCAATTTCGTCGCCTGCGACGACCTGCGGTGGGAGTTCGCGCCGTGGGCGTCGCTGCAGACGGTCGGCATCTCGAGCCTCGGGAAGGCGGGCACGAAGACCTACGAGCGCTGGCAGAGGGCGGTGCTCGATTACTACCGCGGCGAGAAGCCCCGGCACGGCGCGATCTGGCTCACCTACTACCCGAACGTGATGCTCGAGTGGTATCCGCACGTGCTCGTGATCAGCACGCTCTACCCGCGCGGCGTCGACCGGACGACCAACGTCATCGAGTTCTACTATCCCGAGGACATTGCGCTCTTCGAGCGCGAGTTCGTCGAGGCCGAGCAGGCGGCCTACCTGGAGACGGCGAAGGAGGACGACGAGATCGCCGAGCGGATGGACGCGGGCCGCCGCGCGCTCTACCGGCAGGGCCGGAGCGAGGAAGGGCCGTACCAGTCGCCGATGGAGGACGGCATGCAGCACTTCCACGAGTTCCTGCGCCGCGAGCTCGACCAGCACATCGCGCCGCGGTAGCGCGGCGGGTGTCGGATCGGTCGGGGGCGCGCGGACAACGGCGCGCCCCCGAAACGTTTGCGGCCCGCGGTGACGGGCCGGGGCGTCACTTCGGCGTCGTCGTCAGCCCGAACGTCTCGCCGCCGGCATTCGCGTAGACGAAGTTGTTGCCGAGGCTCGTGACGACGCTGCCGCCCTGCTGCTCGATGCCGAACAGGCTGTTGTCGGTGATCGTGCTGTTCGATACGCGCACCGCGGTCGCGACATCGTTCGACGCCACGAACACGCCGACGACGTTGCGGTCGGCGAGCGAATGGTCGATCGCCAGCGACGCTCCCAGCGGCTCGCCTGCCAGCGGTCCGCTTCCGCGTCGAGAAGCCGCGGAAGTTGCCCGCCGCTACGCTGTCCTTGACCGTCACGAGCGCGCCCCCGAGCACCGCCACGCCCGGCGTCGCTCGCGAAGCCAACGCCGCTGCCATTGCCCTCCACGCGCGAGCCGACGATCGTCACGCGCACGAAGTTTGCGGCATCGCTGCCGCGGACCACGATTCCACCATGGAAGTTGTTCCTGACGACCGTGTCGGCGATCGTGACGGGGCCGGCGTCGATCCGGATGCCTGCGCGTCACCGAGTGCCGCGCCGGTGTTGGCGAATCCGCTCACCGTGCACCGATCGATCAGCAGGCTTGCGGCCGCCTGATTCACGATGCCGGACCCCGCGCTCGTCCCGGTCCCGTTGATCTCGAGCCCGCGCAGCACGACGGCGGCGCCCGGCGCGTTGACGACGATACCGTTGCCGGACGTCGCGGTGACGCCGGCGTAGATGCCGGCCGGCGCGATGATCGAGACCGCCTTGTCGATCGTGACCGGGCCGTAGCCGGCCGAGTCGAGAACGATGATCTCACCGCCGGGATTGGTCTGCAGCAATGCCGCTGCGAATGCGCGGCATGGCAGCGTGATCGAGCAGGGATTCGCGTCGTTGCCGTCGTGGGCGACGAACGTCCGTTGCACTCCGGCGAGCGCCGGCAGCGATGCGGCAGCCAGAAGGGCAACGGCCGTGCGAGTCATGATGCGTGGGACGGCTTTGTTCATGGGGACCTCGGTTTCGGTGATAGGGAAACGACACCGGTCACCGTCGGATGACCGGACGCCCACTCGTTTCACGGCGCAACGCGCGCGGGTGAAGCTGGTTCGCTCGTGCGGACCTGCATCCGTTCCCGAATGCGAGCGCACACTGACTTCGTGGGGGCCCGGCGTCCTACCGCGAAACGCCGGCGAATAATAGCCGATTCGCCGCAGGGGGCAATCGCCGGGCCGGCGAGCGGGCGCTGCCGGGCGACATCCGGCACCTGACGAGCTCGATGGATGAACCGTCGGACGAGCCTCGAATCGGCGTTCCTCCGACTCGGGTACCATCGCGACTCGTGGCGCTCCCTTCGGCCGCGGTCGTGCGGCCCCAGCATCCAGGAGACCGACCGAATCAATGCCGAACATGCACACAACGCTGATCTCCACCACCGAACTGGCCGCGCACCTCGACGATCCATCGTTCGTGATCGTCGACGTGCGCCACGATCTCGCCCAGCCGGCATCGTGGGGCGAATCCCAATACCTCGCCGTGCACATCCCCGGCGCACGCTTCGCGCACATGGATCGCGACCTCTCCGCGCCGAAGACGGGAAAGAACGGCCGCCATCCGCTCCCCTCGCCCGAAGTCTGCGCGGCGCTGTTCGGCCGCCTCGGGATCGACGCCTCGAAGCAGGTGGTCGCGTACGATTCGGGCGGGGGGATGTACGGGCCACGGCTGTGGTGGATGCTGCGTTGGCTGGGCCACGACGCGGTCGCCGTGCTCGACGGCGGGATCGGCAAATGGGTGCGCGAGGGGAGACCCGTGACGGCCGAGATTCCGGAGGTGCGCCCGGTCACGTTTCCGATCCGCCACGTCGGTCCGGCGCTGTCGGCGGCCGAGGTCCTCGCGAGCCTGCGCGATCGTTCGCTGCGGATCGTCGACGCGCGCGGCGCGGAGCGCTTTCGCGGCGAAGTCGAACCGCTCGATCCCGTCGCCGGACACATTCCCGGTTCGGTCAACCGCCCCTACACGCAGAACGTCGAGGCCGACGGCACGTTCCGAACGCCGGAAGCGCTGCGCGCGGAGTTCGCCGCCCTCGTCGGCGAAACTCCGCCGTCGAAGATCGTCAACACTTGCGGCTCCGGCGTGAGCGCCTGCCACAACCTCCTCGCGTTGGAGATTGCGGGAATCGGCGGTACCGTCCTCTACCCGGGCTCGTGGAGCGAGTGGGTCGCCGACCCATCGCGGCCCGTGGCCACGGGGGCCTGACCGCGCGTCAGGGCGCCGGGCCGAGCGTCCATTCCGTCAGCGTGTGATAGCGCGAGCCACCCGCTGCGGGCTGCGAGGCGACGAGCGACAGCGCGTCGACGTGCCAGGTCACCGCGGCGACGCGCTCGCGCTTGGGTGGCGCGCGGCACTTGCGCGCGAGCGTGACGTGCGCGGCGAACGGCCGCCGCTCGACGCGAAACCCGTCCGCGGCGAGCCCCTCGCCCAGTCGTCGCGCCAGCTCGGCGAGCGGCGCCGGCGCGCGCTCCGCGCCGAGCCACGCGATCCCGCCGTCGCGGAAGCCCCCGAGTCGATCGAGCGTGAGCGCGAACGGCGCCACCGCGCGCGCGGCCGCTGCGCCGATGACCGCGAGCGCGTCGACGCGATCGGGCGCGACGTCCCCCAGGAATGCGAGCGTGAGGTGCGCGTTCTCGGGACGCGGCGCCCGGCCGCCGCTGCGCCGCGCGACGTCCCGCGCGAGCACGGCGATGGCGTCGCGCGCGGCGGCGTCGGGCGAGAGCGCGTAGAACAGGCGCACCGTCGCGGGCATGCCGCGAGTGTAAGCCCGCGCAAAAAGGCCGCGCCACCCTGCGGGGAGCGCGGCCTTGGCGGGACTCCGCGGGTCGTCAGCCGTTCGCGACCTGCAGCTCGTCCTTCGGCTTCTCGAAGAACTGCTCGTCCTCGGTCGAGTTCTTGAGCGCCGTGGTCGACGCCTGGCTGCCCTGGATCGTCGTCGTCACCGCATCGAAGTAGCTCGTCCCCACCTCGCGCTGGTGCTTGATGGCGGTGAATCCCTTCTCCATCGCCTTGAACTCCGCTTCCTGCAGCTCGACGAACGCTGTCATGTGCTCGTGCGCGTAGCCGTGCGCGAGGTTGAACATCGAGTAGTTGAGGCTGTGGAAGCCCGCGAGCGTGATGAACTGGAACTTGTAGCCCATCTTGCCGAGCTCGGTCTGGAACCGCATGACGGTCGCGTCATCGAGGTTCTTCTTCCAGTTGAACGACGGCGAGCAGTTGTACGCGAGCAGCTTGCCCGGGAACTTCGCGTGGATCGCTTCGGCGAACGCCTTCGCGAACGCCAGGTCCGGCTTGCCTGTCTCGCACCACAGCATGTCGCAGTGCGGTGCGTACGCCAGTCCGCGCGAGACCGCCTGCTCGAGGCCGTTCCGCGACTTGTAGAAGCCCTCGATCGTGCGCTCGCCGGTCAGGAACGGCTGGTCGTTGGCGTCGATGTCCGAGGTCACGAGGTCGGCCGCCTCGGCGTCGGTCCGCGCGAGCAGCACCGTGGGAACGCCCATGATGTCGGCTGCGAGCCGCGCGGCGATGAGCTTGTCGACCGCCTCGCGCGTCGGCACGAGCACCTTGCCGCCCATGTGGCCGCACTTCTTGACGGAGGCGAGCTGATCCTCGAAGTGGACGCCCGCGGCGCCCGCCTCGATCATCGCCTTCATGAGCTCGAACGCATTCAGCACGCCCCCGAAGCCGGCCTCGGCGTCGGCGACGATCGGCGCGAAGAAGTCGATCGTTCCGCTGCCTTCCATGTGCTGGATCTGGTCGGCGCGGGCGAACGTGTTGTTGATCCGCTTGACGACGTTCGGCACCGAGTTGATCGGGTAGAGCGACTGGTCGGGATACATCTCGCCGGCGACGTTCGCGTCCGCGGCGACCTGCCAGCCGGACAGGTAGATCGCCTTGAGCCCGGCCTTCACCTGCTGCATCGCCTGGTTGCCGCTCATTGCGCCGAGCGAGTTGACGAAGGGCTCCTCGTTGACGAGCTTCCAGAGCTTTTCCGCGCCGCGGCGCGCAAGCGTGTGCTCGATGTGCACCGAGCCGCGCAGGCGCACGACGTCTTCCGCCGTGTAGCCGCGCTTGATGCCCTTCCAGCGAGGGTTCTCCGCCCACTCTTTCTTGAGCCGTGCTGCTTCGAGATCGTAGTTCATTCGCTGCTCCCATCTCCTGCGTCATGGCCAATCCGCCGTCCGCGCGCGCGAACGCCAGAACCTTGGTCAGCGGAACCCGCCACGCGGGAAGACCCGCGCACGAATGCCGCAACGCGACGCGAGCCGCCGGACCCAGCCGGCGAGGCGCCGCTGCACGGCCCGGCGAGGATCGCTCTCCGGACGGGCGGGCATGGATGGGGGTGGGACCCAAGCCCTGCTTGCGGCGCGGCCGGCTTGCGCGCGGGCGCCGCTCGTGACATTTCGACGTTAACAAAGTTAGCGCGCGGTCGCAAGCAGTTTTTCCGCAATGCAATAAGATTAAAGCTCATGTAAATCATGCGTTTAAAATTCATTTCCGGATGGCGGAACGCCAATCGCCGCTGCCGTTGCGTAATGTGCTGCATCGCGGGGCATAAAGGCAGGTGGCGCCCCGAGGCGACGCCGCCTTGTTTCGTAACTTATTGAATGTTATTAGATTAAATTATTTGTTGTCACCGGTGTAAGGACTTGCACACCACCCGACCATCAGAATCGGCTTCCGGCTTGCGGCACGATCGTGCGTTCATCGTTCAGGCAAGACGGACGCGGTCGCCCCGCCCGGGCACCGCGACCGCCGGCCAGGCGAGCCTCGAGCGGACGAGCGCCGCGAACTTCGCGGCCGTCGCGTCCTCGCCGTGGACGACGAACACACGTTGCGGCGGCGAGCGGAATCCCGACAGCCACCCGAGCAGCGCCGCCTGATCGGCGTGCGCGGACAGCCCGCCGATCGTGTGCACCGACGCGCGCACTTGGACGTCGTCGCGGAACAGCCGAACGGCAGGCGCGCCGTCGACGATCTGCCGGCCGAGCGTGCCCGCGGCCTGGAATCCCGTGAACACGACCGCGCACTCGGCGCGCGGCAGGTTGTGGCGCAGGTGGTGGCGGATCCGCCCACCCTCGCACATGCCGCTCGCCGCGATGATCACGGCGCCGCTCCGGATGCTGTTGATCGCCATCGAGTCCGCGGGCGTCTCGGTGAACCGCATCCGGACCCGGTCGGGGTGCTGCGCGAGCCACTGGGCGAGATCGCGGCTCTCGCGGTCGAGCGTCGCCGCGTACTTCGCCGTGATCTCGGTCGCCCGTTGCGCGAGCGGCGAATCGACGAAGATCGTGAGGTCGGGAGTGCGACCGCGACGGACAAGGTCGGCGAGGATGTGGAGGACCTCCTGAGTGCGGCCGACCGCGAACGCCGGGATCACGACGTTGCCGCGCGGCAGCGTCGCCGCCAGCACGCGCACGAACTCTTCCATCGTGGTTGCGAGCGATTTGTGCAGCCGGTCGCCGTAGGTCGACTCGACCACCAGTGCGTCGGCGAAGGTGACAGGCGCCGGATCGTCCATCACGGGCCGACCGGGCTGGCCCAGGTCGCCGGAAAACACGAGCCGGAACGTTCCATCATCGCGCGCGAGGGTCGCCTCGACGATCGCGGACCCGAGGATGTGCCCGGCGTTGCGGAAGGTGAGCCCGACGCCGCGCGCCGGCGTGAACTCGCGGCCGTATGGCTGCGCCACGAGCAACCGCAGCGCCCGTGCCGCATCGTCGACCGTATAGAGAGGCCCGGACGGTTGCGCATCCCCCCGCGCCCGGTGCTCGCGCAGAGCCCATTCGGCCTCCTTCTCCTGGAGGTAGGCGCTGTCCGGCAGCATCACGCCGAGAAGATCGATCGTCGGCGGCGTCGCATAGATCGGCCCGCGAAAGCCACGTGCGGCGAGCAGCGGCAGCAGGCCCGAGTGGTCGATGTGGGCGTGGGTGACGACGACGAAATCGGGAAGGTCCGCACCGAAGCGGAGTGCCGCGGCATTCTTCGCCTCCGCGTCCCTGCCCTGGAACATGCCGCAGTCGACGAGGAAGCGGACGTCGCCCGCGATGACGTGGAAGCAGGAACCGGTCACTTCGCCCGCCGCGCCGAGGAACGCGAGCTCAAGGCATCCGTTCGGCATCATGGCGAGATGCGGCGGCGCGCCGCGATCGTGAATCGATTCTCATTGAAGGGAAGGGTGCGCATTTCGGCGTCGCCAGCGATCCTCGGCCCTTCACGGAATCGGCGTTCCTTGACAGACAACTGATACGGTGCAAACGTCACGCCCCGTGTCGGCCGCTCCGCGTTCACGGCATTGCGCGCCGACCGCTCTTCACGCACCGCTGTTCCGGCGGCATCACCGTCAGATGACGGGCAACGGCGCGATCGACGCCAGGAGGATATCGTGCGCTTCATTCCCACGCTCGTCGCCGCGACCGTGCTCGCCGCAGCGGGCCCGGCGCTGGCACAGGGTTCCAATCCGAATCTTGCCCGCAATCTCGCCGCGACCTGCGCGAGCTGTCACGGCACGGACGGCGTGAGCGCCGGGGGCACGGAGAGCCTCGCCGGCGTGGGCAAGGACAGCCTCGTCCGCAAGCTGCAGGAATTCAAGTCGGGCGCGAAGCCCGGGACGATCATGCCCGAGCTCGCCAAGGGCTACACCGACGAGCAGATCGAGCTGATCGCCGGCTGGTTCGCCGCGCAAAAGCCCGGCAAATGAGCCGCCAGCCTCGGAAGACGACGATGTTCATCCAACGACGCGATTTCCTCAAGACGGCCGCCGCGGGCACCGCGGCGCTCGCGCTGCCTGGCTGCGCCACCATGGCCGGCGGCTCGTCCGGCAAGGTGGTCGTCGTCGGCGGCGGCTACGGCGGCGCGACGGCGGCGAAGTACCTCCGGATGTGGAGCAACGGCAGCGTCGACGTGACGCTGGTCGAGCCCGACCCGGAGTTCATCTCGTGTCCGATGTCCAATTTGGTGTTGGGCGGCAGCAGGGACCTGGCGTTCCTCACGACGCCCTATTCGAACCTGACTGCTCGCCACGGCGTAAAGGTCGTCCGCGACACGGCGACCGCCGTCGACACCGACAAGCGGGTCGTCAAGCTCGCGAACGGCAGCGAACTGCCGTACGACCGGCTGATTCTTTCGCCGGGAATCGATTTCATGTGGGACAAGGTGCCCGGACTCAACAACGCCGACGCGCAAGGCCGGATCATGCACGCCTGGAAGGCCGGGCCGCAGACGGTCGCGCTGCGACGGCAGCTGGAGGCGATGCCCGACGGCGGCGTCTATGTGCTGTCGATCCCGGTCGCGCCGTATCGCTGCCCGCCGGGACCGTACGAGCGCGCGTGCCAGGTGGCGTGGTATTTCAGGCGAGCGAAGCCGAAGTCGAAGGTGCTGATCCTCGATGGCAACGGCGACGTCACGTCGAAGGGGCCGCTGTTCAAGAAGGCATGGGCCGAGGAGTACAAGGGAATCGTCGAGTATCGGCCGGACCACGTGCTCACCGATGTCGACGTCGCAACGCTCACCGCCAAGTTCGAGGTCCAGGATCCGGTCAAGGCGAGCGTCCTGAACGTCGTCCCGCCGCAGCGCGCCGGTGCCATCGCGCGCGCGGCCGGGGTCGTCACGGCGAACGACCGCTGGTGCGATGTCGATTTCATGACGTTCGAGTCGGTGAAGGTGAAGAACGTCCATGTGCTGGGCGACGCGATCCAGATCGCCCCTGCCATGCCCAAGTCGGGGCACATGGCGAACCAGCAAGCGAAAGTCTGCGCGGCCGCGGTCATCGCGTTGCTCGCCGGCCAGCCGCCGAATCCGACCCCGGTGCTGACCAACACGTGCTACAGCATGATCACCGACAAGGATTCCGTGCACGTGTGCTCGGTGCACCAGTGGGACAAGGACAAGAAGACGGTGCTGCCGGTGCACGGCGCCGGAGGCGTGTCGGCTGCGATGAGCCCGATCGAGGGCTCCTACGCGTTCGCCTGGGCGAGGAACATCTGGGCCGACACGCTGGCCTGACGCGCCCCGGGGATGGCCTACCGACAGGTCGTGCCGGGTGCCGTGAAGATCTCGCGGGCGATCGGTCGCGACTGCGACACCGGACTAAGAGTTCGGCGCCCGTCTTGCCGATGAACTGGCGCCCAGCAGCAGCATCGAACGCGTGCGATGCGGCAAGAGTGGTCGCCAATGACGCCGCCGCAGTGGCGCGTCACCAGGAGCACGGAGCCCGCCACCGGCGTTCCAGTCGGTGAACCGCCGTCGGCTGGTTCTTTTGGGAACCTGCGCCGTTGCTCTGCCGCCGAGCGGCGGCAGCCCCGGCAACGTGACGCGCGGGACGCACGTCCGCGCGACGGATTGACTCGCCATGATCAGTTAACTCCCTTGGATTCGCTGATCCGCCGCGCCACGCCGATTGTTGTCCGGTCCAATGGCGCGCGATGTCGCGCAGACCGGAGTTTCCAAAGTTGCGCGGCCGTCGTCAGGCAACCTTGTTTCCGAGGGATCTCGGCACTCCCGTGCCGCGGAAATGTAGTCGAACGGACCCTCGCCGGCCCTGGCCGAGCCGTAGGACGTGCTGCGAACCTGTAGACAAAGCAAGGGCGGCGCGGGACTTGCGCCGCCTGTGCGAAGGAAAGCCGTGTGCCCTACTCGACCGCCGCGGGCTCCTTCGATTCGGCGAACACGAGCGTGACCGTGTCGTCGTCGCCGACGTCGATCGTCACAGCCCCACCGTTGACGAGCCGCCCGAACAGAAGCTCGTCGGCCAGCGCCTTGCGGATCGTGTCCTGGATGAGCCGCGCCATCGGCCGCGCGCCCATCTGCGGATCGAAGCCCTTCTGCGCGAGAAACTCCTTCAACCGCGGCGTGAACTCCGGCTCGACCTTCTTCTCGTGCAGCTGGCCCTCGAGCTCGAGCAGGAACTTGTCGACGACCTTGAGCACGACCGCGTGGTCGAGCTGCGAGAAGCTGATCGTCGCGTCGAGCCGATTGCGGAACTCCGGCGTGAAGAGCCGCTTGATCTCCGCCATCTCGTCGCCGGCCTCGCGGGTCGTCGTGAAGCCCATCGTGCCCTTGGCGAGCTCCCCCGCCCCCGCGTTGGTCGTCATGATGATCGTGACGTTGCGGAAGTCGGCCTTGCGCCCGTTGTTGTCGGTCAGCGTGCCGTGGTCCATCACCTGGAGCAGGATGTTGAAGATATCGGGGTGCGCCTTCTCGATCTCGTCCAGCAGAAGAACGCTGTACGGATGCTTGGTGACGGCCTCCGTCAACTGACCGCCCTGGTCGAAGCCGATGTAGCCTGGCGGCGCGCCGATGAGACGCGACACCGCGTGCCGCTCCATGTACTCCGACATGTCGAAGCGGATCAGCTCGACCCCGAGGCAGTACGCGAGCTGGCGCGCAACCTCGGTCTTGCCGACGCCGGTCGGTCCGCTGAACAGGAAGTTGCCGATCGGCTTGACCGGGTTGCCGAGCCCCGAGCGCGCCATGCGGATCGCCGCGACGAGGGCGTCGATCGCGCGGTCCTGGCCGAACACGACGTTCTTGAGGTCGCGGTCGAGGGTCCTGAGCGCGTTCCGGTCGTCCGAGGTGACGTTTTTCGCCGGGATCCGCGCGATCTTCGCGACGATCTCCTCGATCTCGGTCTTGCTGATCACCTTCTTCTGCCTCGATTTCGGCAGGATCTTCTGCGCCGCCCCCGCCTCGTCGATCACGTCGATCGCCTTGTCCGGCAGGTGGCGGTCGTTGATGAAGCGGGCCGAGAGCTCGGCGGCGGTCGTGAGCGCCGCCGGCGCGTACTTGACGCCGTGGTGCTGCTCGAAGCGCGACTTCAACCCCTTCAGGATCTCGATCGTCTCGGCGATCGAGGGCTCGGGCACGTCGACCTTCTGGAACCGCCGCGACAGCGCGTGGTCCTTCTCGAAGATTTGCCGGTACTCGTTGTAGGTGGTCGCGCCGATGCACTTCATCGCGCCGGTGTTGAGTGCCGGCTTCAAGAGGTTCGACGCATCGAGGGTGCCGCCCGACGCGGCGCCCGCGCCGATGATCGTGTGGATCTCGTCGATGAACAGGATCGACTTCGGGTTCTCGGCGAGCTGCTTCAGCACGGCCTTCAACCGCTGCTCGAAGTCGCCGCGGTATTTGGTGCCGGCGAGGAGCGCGCCCATGTCGAGCGAATAGACCTGGTACTCCTTCAGGAGCTCGGGCACCTCGCGCTCGTTGATCCGCCGCGCGAGGCCCTCGGCGATCGCCGTCTTGCCGACGCCGGCCTCGCCGACCAGGAGCGGGTTGTTCTTGCGCCGCCGGCAGAGCACCTGGATCACGCGCTCGAGCTCGTGCGCGCGGCCGATCAGCGGATCGGTCTTGCCCTGCTTCGCGAGCGTGTTGAGGTTGAGCGTGTACGACTCGAGCGCGCCCTGGCTCTCGCTGCCGCCGTCGCCGTCGTCCTTGCTGTCGCCCTTGTCGGGCTTCTGCTGCGGATTCTTGGTGATGCCGTGCGCGATGTAGTTGACGACGTCGAGCCGCGTGACGCCGCGCTGGTTCAGGAAGTAGACCGCGTGCGATTCCTTCTCGCCGAAGATCGCGACCAGCACGTTGGCGCCGGTGACCTCCTTCTTGCCGGAGGACTGGACGTGGAGGATCGCGCGCTGGATCACGCGCTGGAAGCCCTGCGTCGGCTGCGTGTCGGCATCCGAGTGCGGCGAGAGCCGCGGCGTGTGCTCGCCGATGAAGTCGGTCAGGACGCCGCGCAGCTCGTCGAGGTCGACGCCGCACGCCTTCAGCACCTCCGCGGCGGACGGGTTGTCCAGCATCGCGAGCAGCAGGTGCTCGACGGTGATGAACTCGTGCTGCTTCTGCCGGGCCTCGACAAAAGCCATGTGGAGGGAGACTTCCAGTTCCTGCGCGATCATCTCGGTTGCCTTTCGCGGTCGGTGCCAAGGCGCCACGGGCTGCGGCGGCAGCGGCGGTTCACGACCTTAACGCTCAAGTCTCCTCCATCGTGCACTGCAGCGGGTGCTGATGCCGACGAGCGATGTCGATCACCTGATCAACCTTCGCAGCGGCGACTTCGCGGACGTACGTCCCGCACACCCCCATCCCCTCGCGATGCACCTGCAGCATCACTTGCGTGGCCTTCTCGCGGCTCATCGCGAAAACAGTCTGCAACACCACGACGACAAAGTCCATCGGCGTGTAGTCGTCGTTCAGCAACAGCACCTTGAAGAGCGGCGGCGGCTTGAGGCGGGTCTTCTCGGCCTCGAGCAGGCCGCCGTCCTGCTGCCGGTGGGCCATCGTCCAGGGGCTCCTGAAGGGAGCGGATAGCCCTATGTTTGATGATTGCAACAGATTTTTCAAGGGGAAGCCGATTTGCGGCCCTGCGCCTTGACGGCGGCCGGAATCTGCGCTTAAAAAAGCGCTGTTTGGCTCCTAAGTGGCTGCCGTTCCGGTTCGTCTGCGCGTCGACGCTGCGCCCGCCGAATGTGGTACTTGCTGCCCAAACAACCCCCTCGTTCATTCAGGAAGGACGTAGCATTATGGCAACAGGCACCGTCAAGTGGTTCAACGACGCGAAGGGTTATGGGTTCATCACTCCGGACGACGGCGGCGAGGACCTGTTCGCGCACTTTTCGGCGATCAACATGCAGGGCTTCAAGACGCTCAAGGAGGGCCAGAAGGTCAGCTTCGAGGTGACCCAGGGGCCCAAGGGGAAGCAGGCCTCGAACATCCAGGCGGCCTGAGCGCACTCCACTTTCGTCGCGTGCCCCTGCGGCGCGCTCGACCGGAAAAGCCCGCCCGCGAAGGCGGGCTTTTTTCTGCGCGGTTTCGTGGGGATGCCAATGGCTCGCGCGGCCGCAGGCCTTTGGCCATCGTCAACTTGTCCGCTACATCCTCTCGATCATCGCCTTGCCGAAGCCAGAGCACGACACCTGCGTCGCGCCCGGCATGAGCCGCGCGAAGTCGTAGGTCACCTGCTTGTCGTCGATCGCGCGCTCGAGGCTCGACACGATCAGCGCGGCGGCTTCCTTCCAGCCCATGTGGACCAGCATCATCTCGGCCGACAGGATCTCGCTGCCCGGATTCACGTAGTCCTTGCCCGCGTACTTGGGCGCCGTCCCGTGCGTCGCCTCGAACATCGCGACGGAGTCGGACAGGTTCGCGCCGGGCGCGATGCCGATGCCGCCGACCTCGGCCGCGAGCGCATCGCTGATGTAGTCGCCGTTGAGGTTGAGCGTCGCGATCACGCTGTACTCGGCCGGGCGGAGCAGGATCTGCTGCAGGAAGGCGTCGGCAATCACGTCCTTGACCACAATGTCCTTGCCGGTCTTCGGATTCTTGAACGACATCCAGGGCCCGCCGTCGAGCAGCTTCGCGCCGAACTCGCGCGCGGCGAGCGCGTAGCCCCAGTCGCGGAAGGCGCCTTCGGTGTATTTCATGATGTTGCCCTTGTGCACGAGCGTGACGGACGGCTTGTCATTGTCGATCGTGTACTGGATCGCCTTGCGCACGAGGCGGTCGGTGCCTTCGCTCGACACCGGCTTGATGCCGATCCCCGACGTCGCGGGGAAGCGGATCTTCTTGACGCCGAGCTCCTTCACGAGGAAGTCGATCACCTTCTTCGCCTCGGGCGAGTCCGCCGCCCACTCGATGCCGGCGTAGATGTCCTCCGAGTTCTCGCGGAAGATCACCATGTCGACCTTGCCCGGCTCCTTGACCGGCGAGGGCACGCCCTTGAACCAGCGCACGGGTCGCAGGCAGACGTAGAGGTCGAGCTCCTGCCGGAGCGCGACGTTGAGCGAGCGGATGCCGCCCCCGACCGGCGTCGTGAGCGGACCCTTGATCGACACGACGTAGTCCTTGAGGATCGCGAGCGTCTCCGCCGGCATCCACACGTCGGGTCCGTAGACCTTCGTCGACTTCTCGCCGGCGTAGATCTCCATCCAGTGGATCTTGCGCTTGCCGCCGTAGGCCTTCGCGACCGCGGCGTCGACGACCTTGATCATGACCGGCGTGATGTCGTATCCGGTGCCGTCCCCCTCGATGTACGGAATGATCGGCTGATCGGTGACGTTGAGGCTGTAGTCCTTGTTGACGGTGATCTTCTGGCCGCCGGCCGGAACCTTGACGTGCTGATAGGACATGGACACTCCTTGGGGAGGATGCCGCCGGCGGGAATCGTCCTGGGGGCGACCGGAACGGGAGCGCGGCAGGGAGGCCGACGCAAGCCCTTAATTATCCTCGAATTCGGGCAATACTGCCATGCGCGCCGCTCGCCCGAATCGATCCAGGTCAAAGGTTCGGCGGGATCGTTTGGGGAACGAAAGGCGATCTATGCCGCCCCGAGGGCGGGTCGGGCCGGACGTGCTATCATCGCGCCCCTTTCGATGAGCCTTTCCCCAAACGGCGCGTCGCGGCCTCCGCTCGGCCTGCTTGATTCGGTGCAGCAAGGGGTCGGCTGCAGCGTCGACTCGCGACGTCGCCCGCCGATTCCGCCGACGGTTCGCGCCTCCCCGGCCGCTGTTGGGGCGCCCCCCGCGCGATGATCCGCCGCCTGCTCGCCCGCTTCATGCCCAGCCAGGGCCGGCCGCGCAAGGCGCGGGTCTACGGGCCACCGGACCACCCGCTCCGCCGCGGCCAGCTCTCGCGCGGCGCGCTCGAGGTGACGCGCAAGCTGCAGGACGCGGGCTTCAAGGCCTACATCGTGGGCGGCGCGGTGCGCGATCTGCTCTTCGGGATCGAGCCCAAGGACTTCGACATCGCGACCGACGCAAGGCCGGAGCAGGTCAAGCCGCTCTTCCGCCGCGCGTTCATCATCGGCCGCCGGTTCCGCCTCGTGCACGTTCACGCCGGCCCGGAGACGATCGAGGTCTCGACGTTCCGGGCAGCCCAGGGCGACGATGCGGCCGACGAGCACGGGCGGCTCCTGTCGGACAACGTCTACGGGTCGCACGCGGAGGACGCGGTTCGCCGCGATTTCACGATCAACGCGCTCTACTTCGATCCCGCGACGGAGGAAGTGTGGGACCACGTGGGCGGTGTCGCCGATCTCCGCGCGCGGCGCCTGAAGCTGATTGGGCCGCCGGTGACCCGCTACCGCGAGGACCCGGTGCGGATGCTGCGCGCCGTGCGTCTCGCGGCGAAGCTCGGGATCGCGATCGAGCCCAGGACCGCGGCGCCGATCCAGAAGCTCGCGTCGCTGATCGGCAACGTGCCGCCGGCGCGCCTGTTCGACGAGATTCAGAAGCTTCTGCTCTCCGGCCACGCGGCCGAGACCGTCCGGAGCCTGCGCGCGCACGGCCTCGCCCACGGCCTCTTGCCGCTCCTCGACGTGATCGTCGAGCAGCCGCTCGGCCAGCGCTTCATCGAGCTCGCGCTCGCCGACACGGATGCGCGGGTGCGCGACGACCGCGGCGTCTCGCCGGGCTTCCTGTTCGCGACGCTCCTCTGGCACGAGGTGCTCGCGACGTGGAACGCGGCGAAGGCGCGCGGGAGTCCGCCGATCCCGGCGCTGTTCACCGCGATGGACGCCGTGCTCGAGCGGCAGGCGGACAAGCTCGCGATTCCGCGCCGGTTCGAAGGCACGATCAAGGAGATCTGGTCGCTGCAGCCCCGCTTCGAGCAGCGCTCGGGGCAGCGGCCGTTCCGGCTGCTCGAGCATCCGCGCTACCGGGCGGGCTGGGACTTCCTCGACCTCCGCTGCCGGAGCGGCGAGCTCGACGGCGAGCGCGCGGATCTCTCCGGCTGGTGGGATCGCTTCGCGCGTGCCGGGCACGACGAGCGCGTCGCGATGCTGCGTCCGGACGAGGGCCCGAAGCGCAAGCGCCGCCCGCGCGGTCGCGGGCGCAAGCGCACCGAGGCGGTCGCCACGGACGCGGCCGTCCCGCCCGCGGTGCCGGACGACCACTGACGGTGCGCGCCTACGTGGGCCTCGGCAGCAACCTCGGCCACCCGCGGCGGCAACTCGCGCACGCCCTCCGCGCGCTCTCCCGCCTGCCGCGCACCCGCGTCGTCGGCGTGTCGTCGAACTACACAAGTGCGCCGCAAGGCGTTTCCGGCGCGCAGCCCGATTACGTGAATGCGGTATGCGCGCTCGAGACGGCGCTGCCGCCGCTCGGCCTGCTGCAAAGCCTTCGCGCCATCGAGCGGCGGCGGAAGCGCGTCGCGACACGCGAGCGCAATGCGCCGCGCACGCTCGACCTCGATCTCCTGCTGTACGCTCGCGCGCGCATCGCGCATCCTCGCCTCACCGTGCCGCATCCGCGGATGGGCGACCGCGCTTTCGTGCTGCGGCCGCTGACCGAGCTCGCGCCGAGCGTGACGATCCCCGGCCGCGGCCTCGCCCGCACGCTCCTGCCCGCGGTGCGCGGACAGCGGCTCGCGCTCACGCGGACTCACGTCCTCCATTGACGGGTCCGCATTGAGCATGGATGGCGGCATCGCGCTCGCTCCCGTCCTGCCGGTCGCGCTCGCGCCCGCGGCGCCGAATGCGCAGCGCACGCAGTCGGGCCGGATCGCCCTCGTCTTCCGCGACGGCATCGCGTACGATCCGACGCGCCTGCGGGAAAGTGTCCGCGGCAAGATCGGCCGGTAGCGCGTCCTCACGCCATGGATCTCGACAAGCTCCGCTATATCGTCGTCGAAGGGCCGATCGGCGCCGGCAAGACGAGCCTCGCGCGGCAGCTCGCACATTACGTGGGCGGCGAGACGCTGCTCGAGCGGCCCGAGGACAATCCGTTCCTCTCGCGCTTCTACGAGGACATGCCGCGCTTCGCCTTGCCGACGCAGCTCACGTTCCTCTTCCAGCGCATCGACCAGCTGCGCGGCGTCCCCCAGCTCGACCTGTTCCGCCGTGCCGTCGTTTCCGACTTCCTCCTCGACAAGGACCCGCTGTTCGCGCGGCTCAATCTCGGCGATGCCGAGTTCCGCCTCTACGAGAAGGTGTGGTCGCAGCTCCGCCTCGAGGCCCCGGTCCCCGACCTCGTCATCTACCTGCAGGCGCCGGTCGACACGCTGATCGAGCGGGTGCACCGGCGCGGCCTCCATTTCGAGCGGACGATCACCGCGCACTACCTTGCCCGGCTTGCCGACGCGTACAGCCGCTACTTCTACGCCTACGAGTCCGCGCCGCTCCTGATCGTCAACAGCGAACGTCTCAACTTCGTCGACGATCCCGACCACTTCGACCTCCTGCGCGCGCGGATTGCCGCGATGCGCGGGCAGCGCGAGTTCTTCAACCTCGGTCAAGCCGCCTGAGGAGGCACATGAGCCCGCCCTACGCCAAGCCCGCGGACGCGTCCGGTCGTCCGGCCCGGGTCACCGTTCCGGCGCTCGCCGCGATGGCGCGCGAAGGGACGCCGATCGCGATGCTGACGGCGTACGACGCGAGCTTCGCCGCGCTCTGCGATCGCGCCGGGGTCGATGTCGTGCTCGTCGGCGACTCGCTCGGGATGGTGATTCAGGGCCGCGAGTCGACGTTGCCGGTGTCCCTCGCCGACGTCATCTATCACACGCGCTGCGTCGCGGCCGGCTGCGCGCGCCCGCTCGTCATCGCCGACCTCCCGTTCGGCAGCTATCAGGCGGGTCCCGAGATCGCCTACGCCGCGGCGGCCGCGGCCATGCAGGCCGGCGCGCAGATGGTGAAGCTCGAAGGCGGCGCCTGGCTCGCGCCGACCGTCTCCTTCCTCGTACTGCGCGGCGTGCCCGTGTGCGCCCACGTCGGACTCTTGCCGCAATCCGTCCACGCGCTCGGCGGCTACCGCGTCCAGGGGAAGACGCCCGACGGGGCGGCCGCGCTCGAGGCCGACGCGCGCGCGCTGGTCGAGGCCGGAGCCGGAATGCTCGTCGTCGAATGCGTGCCGAGCGCCGTCGGCGCCGCGCTCACCCGCGCCGCCGGCGTGCCGGTGATCGGCATCGGAGCGGGGCCATCCTGCTCGGGGCAGGTGCTGGTAATCTACGACGCGCTCGGCATCCAGCCGGGACGTCCCGCGCGCTTCGTCCGCAATTTCATGACCGGCCACGACAGCATCGAGGCCGCCCTCGCGGCGTACGTCGCCGCGGTGCGCGAGGGCTCGTTCCCGGCGCCCGAGCACTGCTTCTGACCCGCGTAAACGCCTGCGTGGACATCGTCACCACCGCGGCCGAGCTCGCGCAGCGCCTCAAGGGCGCCGGCCGCGTCGCGTTCGTGCCCACGATGGGCAACCTGCACGACGGTCACCTGTCGCTGTGTCGGATCGCGCGGCAGCACGGCGACGCCGTCGTGACCAGCATCTTCGTGAACCGGCTCCAGTTCGGACCGAACGAGGACTTCGACCGGTATCCGCGGACGCTCGGCGCGGATCGCGCCGGACTCGAACGCGAGGGCGTCGACGTGCTCTTCGCGCCCAACGAGCAGGAGATGTATCCGACGCCGCAGGTCTATCGCGTGCAGCCGCCGCCGCTCGCGGACGAGCTCGAGGGTGCGTCGCGCCCGGGCTTCTTCCACGGCGTGTGCACGGTCGTGCTGAAGCTCTTCAATCTCGTCCAGCCCGACGTCGCGGTATTCGGCAAGAAGGACCGCCAGCAGCTCAAGATCGTCCGCGGGATGGTGCAGAGCTTCAACATGCCGATCCAGATCGTGCCCGCCGAGACGGTGCGGGCGCCGGACGGCCTCGCGCTGTCGTCGCGCAACACGTATCTCACGCCTGCGGAGCGGGCGGAGGCGCCGACGCTCTACCGGGTGCTGCGCGAGATCGCCGACGCGATCGCCGCGGGCCGGACCGACTACGCGAACCTCGAGGTCCAGGGTCGGATGGAGCTCGCGCATCGCGGCTGGAAGGTCGATTACGTCGCGGTGCGCCACGGCCTCGCCCTGCGCATCCCGCATCCGGAGGGCTACGATCACCCGAACCTGCTGATCGTGCTCGCGGCGGCGGCGCTCGGCACGACCCGCCTCATCGACAACGTCGACGTGATCAAGAAGGATGGAGAAGATTGATTGCTTCGATGACATCCCCCCTGGCGCTGGAATGACCGGCTACGGTCGGCGCCGTCCGCGCGGCTTCCACAACACGAGCAGGTTCCCCGCGACGACGAGCACGATGCCGGCCACCGCGGGCAGCGTCCAGCGGTAGCTCTCGAACAGCGTCGACACGGTCATCGCGATGACCGGGATCGCCACGCCGACGTACGACGCGGGACCGGCGCCGATCCGCGCGACGAGCGTCAGGTAGGTGCCGAACGCGACGATGCTGCCGAAGACCGCGAGGTACGCGAGCGACAGCAGGTAGCCGGGGCGCGGATCGAACGTCCACGCGGCGCCGCCCAGCACGGCCGCCGCCCCGGCGACCAGCGCGCCGTAGCCCATCCCCCAGGCGACGACCGGCAGGAGCGGCAGGCCCGCCTTGTTGTTGCGCACGGCGACCAGGTTGCCGGCCGAGGCGAGAAGCACCGACGCGAGGCCGTACGCGACACCACGCGCAGTCCGGGCGTCCGCCTGCATCGACGCGAACTGGGGGAGGAACAGGAGGGCGACCCCGCCCACGCCGAGCACCGCGCCGACGACCGCGCGCGGAGTCACCTCGTCGCCGAAGAAGATCCGCGCGCCGGCGAGGTTGGCGAACACGATCGTCGCGAACAGCACCGCGAGCGGCCCCGAAGCGAGGTACTGCTCCGACTGGTAGATCAAGACGTAGCCGAGGCCGAACATGGGGGCGCCCTGCGCCGCGATCCACAGGTGGTCGCGCGCCGCGAACGCGAGCGAGCGCCCCGTCGCGACGCACCACGCCCCGAGCAGCACGGCCGCGAGCGCGAAACGATAGACGACCGACACCGCGGGTGCGACGACGCCCAGCTGGAACGTGATCGCGAACCACGTCGAGCCCCACAGCAGCGTGGGCACGACGAACAGGGCTGCGATCGACGCGGGGCGGGCCTCGGCGACCGCCGTGGTCGCCGGCCCGGAAACGGTCTCGGGGCAGAGCTCGTCGTTCATGCGGCGCGGAGCGCGTCGACGATCCGAAGCCGCGCCGCGCGCGCGGCGGGCAGGAAGCCGCCGACGAAGCCCATCGCCAGCGCGAAGGCGAGCGAGGCAACGATGATGCGCGGCGTCAGCGTGAACGAGAACGCGAGCTCGGCGAACGTCTGGAAGTTCATCGTCGAGATCGAGACCGCCTGCATGGCCGACGCCGCGACGAGGCCGACGACGCCGCCGATGAGCCCGAGCAGAAGCGCCTCGACCAGGAACGCGGCCAGGATCGACGTGCGCGAGAAGCCGAGTGCGCGCAGTGTGCCGATCTCGCCCGTGCGCGAGGCCACCGACGCGTACATCGTGATCATCGCGCCGATGATCGCGCCGATCGAGAAGATCACCGAGATCGTCGTGCCCAGGTAGCTGATGAACTTCGACAGCGCTTCCGACTGGTCGGCGTAGAAGCGGGTCTCGCGCTTCGCCTCGAGCGTGAGCCGCGGATCCGATTCGATCTTGTGCTTCACCGCCTCGAAGCGGTCGGGGTCCGAGAGCCTGAAGATCAACGCCGAGAAGGCGAGCCGCCGAAACGCCTGCAGCATCTGCTCGGCATCGCCCCAGATCTCGGAATCGAAGCCTGTCCGGCCCGCGTCGAACACGCCGACGACGGTCCAATCGCGCGACGCGAACCTGAGCGTCTCGCCCACGCCCGCGCCCTGGAAGCCGCGGGCGATCGCCCGGCCCGCGATCACCTCGGACGTGCCGGGACGGAACATCCGCCCCTCGACCAGCTTCGCCTGCGGTCGCAGCACGAGCCCCGGCGGCGTGACCCCGCGGATCACGACGTTCGACGGCTTGTTCGACCCGCGTTTCGGCAGGTTGATGAGGACGACCGGCTCCTTCGAGATGAGTCGCTCGCCGCCCTCGCCGATGGCGATGTCGGACAGGCTCTCGACGATCCCGGCCTGCGTCCGGTCGACGCCCGACTGGATCTCGGTCTGCGCCGAGCGCCGGATCACGATCACGTTGTCGTCCCGGCCCGTCGCGACCAGCGTCTGCTCGAGCCCCGCGGCGAGCATCAGGACCGTCGCAAACACGTACACGACGAGCGCCATCCCGCCGGCCGTCAGCGCCGTCGTCAGCTTGCGCGCGGCGACGTTGCGGACGACGTAGCTGAAGGGAATCGCCATCCCCGGTCCCGCTACGCGACGGCCCGGAGCCCGTCGACGACGCGAACGCGCGCGACGTGCCACGCCGGCACCGCCGCGGCGACGACGCCGATCATGACCGCCGCCCCGACCTGCATCAGCACCGTCGTCTCGGACACGAAGAAGATCGGGAACAGCGTGCCCATCTTTTCGGCGAAAGCGGCGGCCGCAGGAAACGTCAGCGCGACTCCGATCGCGCCGCCCGCGAGGGCAATCCCGAGCGACTCGGCCAGGATCAGGAGCGCGACGAAGCCGCTCCGGAAGCCGAGCGCTTTCATCGTCGCGTACTCGGCGCGGCGCTCGCGTGCCGTCATCGCCATCGTGTTCGCCATGACCGCCATGATGATCAGGATGACGACGTAGGACACCGCCTCGATCGCGAGCAGGATCGCCTCGGTCATCGCGACGAACGACAGCTGGAACGCCTTCTCCGTCTCGGTCAGCGTCTCGGCCAGCGAGTTCCTGAACGTGGCGTCGATCGCGGCCGACACCTCGGCCGCGTGCGCGGGATCCTTGAGCTGCACGATGAAGACGCCGGCCTGGTCGCCGCGGCGCGGGTAGAGCTTCTTGATCGTCTCGTTCAGGAGATCGAAATGGAAGTACATCGTCGACTGGTCGGTCCCCTTGTCGGCGCCGTCGTAGATGCCGCGCAGGTTGAAGGTCCAGGTGCCGGGGTAGATCGTCCCGCGGAGCGGGATCTGGTCGCCCACCTTCCAGCCGTACTGCAGGGCGAGCTTGCGCCCGACGATCGCCCCCTTGCGGTCGATGAGGAACGCCTTGCGCTCGGCCGGCGACAGGATGAACTCCGGGTACATGTCGAGGTACGTCGCGACGTCGATCGCGAACTGCGGGAAGAAGTTGCGCTCCGAGATGTAGATGCCGCCGAACCAGTTGGCCCACGACACTCCCCGCACGCCCTCGACCTGGCGGATTTTCGGCACGTACGTGAGCGGCAGCGGGAACACGAGCGACACCGAGCTCCGGGTGACGAGCCGGGCACTCGAGCTCGCGTTCGCGCCCGCGTACCACGCGTCGACGACGGTGCGCAGGAGGCCGAACGCGGTGATCGCGACGACGATGCCGACGACCGTCAGCGCCGTGCGCAGCTTGTGCCGCAGCGCGTTGCGGACGACGAGCAGCGGGACGAACATCGGCGGAGGGCGCTCGCAGCCGCGTCAGGCCGCGAGGACGCCCTTTTCCAGGTGGATCAGTCGGTGCGCCTTCTCGGCGCACTTGGGATCGTGCGTCACCATGACGATCGTCTTGCCGAGCTCGCGATTCAGCTGATCGAGGAGAACGAGGATCTCCTCGGCCGTCGCGCGGTCGAGGTCGCCGGTCGGCTCGTCGGCGACGACGATCGTCGGGTCCGCGATCAGCGCGCGGGCGATCGCGACCCGCTGCTGCTGGCCGCCCGACAGTTCGTTCGGGTAGTGACTCGCGCGGTCCTCGAGCCCCACGAGCGCAAGCGCCACCGCAACGCGCTCGCGCCGCTCGCGCCGCGAGAGTCCGGTGAGGAGCAGCGGCAGCTCGACGTTGTCGAACGCCGACAGGACCGGCATCAGGTTGTAGAACTGGAAGATGAAGCCGACGTGCGACGCGCGCCACGCCGCGAGCTCCGACTCCGTGAGCTGCGCGATGTCGACGCCACCCACGCGGATCTCGCCGCCGGTGGGCTTGTCGATTCCGGCGATCAGGTTCAGGAGCGTCGACTTGCCCGAGCCCGAAGGACCCATCAGCGCGACGTAGTCGCCCGCGCCGATGTCGAGGTCGATGTGGACGAGCACCGGAATCACCTGGTCGCCGCGGATGTAGTGCTTCGAGACGTCGCGCAACGAGACGAGCGCAGCCTCGTCGCCAGAAGTAGGGTCAGACCCTACTTTTGCAGCGGAAATTTCGGGGCCGGCCGTCACGGCGTAGAAAAAGTGGGGTCTGACCCTACTTAAGGGTCACTTCGCGGCGACCTTGACGAGGGCGTCCGGCACGAGGTCGGGGGGCGGCTTCAGCACCGCCTTCTCGCCCGTCTTCACGGCGCCGGCGATGGCGGTCAGCTCGCCGACCTTGATCCCGGGCGTCACCGGAACCGCCGCCGCGCGATCGTTGCGAACGACGAACACGATGGTCATCCCGTCGCGGGTCACGAGCGCGTCAGGGTTCACGGCGACCTGCGGCTTCTGGTCGGCTGCGGTCACCTCGCGCGAAAGGAAGGAGACCTTGGCGCTCATCTCCGGCAGCACGCGCGGATCGATCGCGTCGAAGCGGACTTTCGTCATCACCGTCGCCTTCGCGCGGTCGACCGTCGGCACGATCCGGCTGATCCGCCCTATGAAGCGCGCCTCGGGCAGCGCGTCGAGCGTGATCTCGACCGGCTGGCCCGCCTCGATCTTGCCGAGGCTCGACTCGGAGACGTCGGCCTCGACTTCGAGCGTGCTCATGTCGGCCATCGTGACGACCGCGCCTTTCGAATCCGCCGCCGACGAAAACGGCGTGACCATGTCGCCGACGTTCGCGCTCTTCGACAGGATGACGCCGTCGAACGGCGCGCGGATCAGCGTGTAGTCGACGCCAACCTGCGCGTTGCGCGCGTTCGCTTCCGCCACGGCGATCGCCGCCTTCGCGCTGGCGACGCCGGCGACCGCCCGGTCGGCGCGCATCGTCGCGGTGTCGACGGCCGCCTCGGAAATGAAGCCCTTCGACTGCAGCTCCTGGTCGCGCTTGAGCGACGTCGCCGCGTCACGATGCTCGGCTTCCGCCTGGTCGAGCGCCGCGCGCGCGGCCGCCACGGCAGCACGGGCGCTCTCCGCCTGCGCGACCACGTCGCGATTGTCGAGCCGGGCAATCACCTCGCCCGCCTTGACGCGCGAGCCTTCGGCGACCCCGAGCCATTCGAGGCGCCCGGTGGCCTTGGACGCAATGGCCGCCTTCCGCTGCGCAACCACGTATCCGCTCGAGTTCAGCACGACGTATTGCTGCGACGGATAGACCGTGACAATCGGCGTCGTCTCAACGCCGACCGCTCGCGGCTGCGCGAGATACCACGACCCTCCGGCGCCGATGGCCACGGCAACCACGGCGAGGCCGGTCCAGCGGCCCCGACGCCGGCCGCGGACGGTCGGCGGGCCGCGGTCGATCCGGAGCCGGGAGACGTCGGGTACGGGCGAATTCATCGCAAGCCGGAGAAAAAAGCGCGCCGGCGGGACGGCCGGCGCCCCGCCATTCTACCGCGGGGCGGAATGGCGCCCGCCGGAGCCGCGAGCCCGCTGGCGCCACCGCTCGAGCGGTGTCGCAGCGTCGGCCCGCCCCGCCAACTCCGTGTTCCGCAAGGCTTTCGGCATCGCAACGACCGTTCGCTCGACGTCAGCGCAGCGATTCTTGACCGGGATCAACCCGGCCTCTTGAGCCACGGAGCGATTGCCGTCATGATGCGAACAATTCTCATTCCGATATTCGCACATCATGTATGTCTGCGTCTGCAACGCCGTCACCGACCGCGAGATCCGCAACGCCGTCGCACAGGGCGCCCGCACCCTCGCCGACCTCCGCCAATCGCTCGGCGTCGGCACCTGCTGCGGTCGCTGCGAAGAGTGTGCGCAGCGCCTCGTCGGCGAAACGGCACCCGCCGACGCGGCGTGCCGGGGCGGCGACGACTGATCCACGCCCGATTCGCGGCCGCGCTCCGCTCCGATCCGCTCCAACAACGACCCCGGGGACCATGATGAAGGGCGACCACGACGTCATTGCGCATCTCAACCGCGCGCTCCGCAACGAACTGACCGCGATCAATCAGTACTTCCTTCACGCGAGGATGTTCAGGAACTGGGGCTATCACCGCCTGGGCGACAAGGAGTACGCCGAGGCGGTCGACGAGATGAAGCACGCGGATGCGCTGATCGAGCGGATCCTCTTCCTCGAGGGGCTGCCCAAGATGCAGGACATGGACAAGCTTCTGATCGGCGAGAACGTCCGCGAGGCGCTCGAGGGCGACCTCGCGCTCGAGCGCCGCGCCCACCCGATGCTCAAGGAGGCGATCGCCCACTGCGAGAAGACGGGAGACTACGTGTCGCGCGAGCTGTTCGCGGACATCCTCGAGTCGGAGGAGGAGCACATCGACTTCCTCGAGACGCAGCTCTCGCTCTACGACCAGGTCGGCGCCCAGAACTATCTGCAGTCGCAGATGAAGGCGCCTTCCTGACCACGACCGGCGGAGCCAGAACCAATCAAGTTCTAGCCTCCCTCGCACGCCGCCGATGCCGCGAGCGCTGTCGCGTCGCGCCGCGACGACCTGAGCGCAATGGCGGTCACGAGAGCGAGCGCGGCGCCGATCAGCGCGATGCCCGCCCACTCCCCGGTGGAGAGGCGCTCGCCGAACACGATGGCCGACGAGACGAGCGCGATGACCGGGATCGCGAACATGTTGAGCGACGCGGTGCCGGCCGGGAGGAAGCGCAGGATCGCGATCCAGAGGAGGAAGCCGAACGCGGTCGACACGGCGCCGACGTAGGCGGTCAACGCGGCCTGCGCGAGCGTCCATTGCGTCGGCGGAAAATCGACGCCAAACGCAAGCAGCGTGAGCGGCAGCACGCCGAGCAGCATCTGCCACGCGGTGAAGTTGAGCATGTCGAGCTGTCGCCGCTTCTGAAAGTACTTGGTCGCGACGGTGCCCGCCGCCCAGCCGAACCCCGACAGGACCGCCCACAGCCGCGGCGCGAGCGCGTCGCGCCAGCTCCACGGGTCGACGACCAGCACGAGCCCCGCGAAGGCCGCGCCGATCGCGACCCACTGGAGTCCCCGCACGCGCTCGTGGAGCACCGGCCATGCGATCACGAGTGTCCAGAACGGCATCGTGAACACGAGGACGGACGTGCGGCCGGCGCCGCCGCCGGCGAGCGCCATCGTGGTCGAGAGGAAGTTGATCGTCGTCTGGAAGAAGCCGGTGACGACGGCGGCCACCCAGTCCTCGGGCAGGAGCCGACCGCGCCGGACGACGAGCGCGCCGAACAGCACGGCGACCGCGACCCACGTGCGCTCCACGTTGAACACCAGCGGATCGGCGTGGACGAGCGCCTGCTTCATCACGATCCAGTTGAAGCCCCAGATCAACGTCAACGCGATGAGCGCGACGTACGCGGCGCGGCGAGTCCGGACACCGGGCCGCCACGCGGTCATGCGCGGACCGCCGGCGGGAGAAACGCCTCGATCGCCGCGGCGACGGCCGCCGGCTGGTCGTGATGCAGCATGTGCGACGCGTCGGGCACGACGACGAGCCGCGCGTCACCAAGTTGCGCCATCCGGCGCCGGACGCCGTCGAGGCCGTCGGCGCCCGCCTCGCCTTCCGGATGGTCGTTCAGCCACTTCGGAATGGACGAGTCGGCGGCCGCGACCCACAGCGTCGGCGCGGCGACGTTGCGCCACACCGCGAACGCTTCCTCGACCCGATAGGTCGTGGGGAACGGCAGCTTGTGCCGCGGGTCGGAGACGAGCCGCGCGCGGCCGTCGGCCGTCGTCTCCGCCCAATGGCCCGCGAGGAAGAGCGCCTTGTCGCGCGGCAGGCGCGAATTGTTCTTCTGCAGCCGGTCGGCCACGGCATCGAGATTCGCATACGGCGCGAACCCGGGCGGCGCGGCGAGCGCGTCGAGCCAGGCGGCGATCTTCTTCGGCGCGCGGTCGGCCTCCTCCCTCGGGATCCCGAAGCCTTCGAGCGACACGACGCGCCGCACGCGCGCCGGTCGCGCGCCCGCGTAGAGCATGACGACGTTGCCGCCGAGGCTGTGGCCGACGAGATCGACGGTCTCGCCCGGCGCGAAGGTATCGACGAGCGCCTCGAGATCGGCCACGTAGTCCGGAAACCAGTAGCCCTGCGGCTGCCATTCGCTGCGGCCGAAGCCGCGCAGGTCGGGCGCGATGGCGTACCAGTCGCGCGCGAACGCATCGACCAGGAACTGGAACGAGGCGGCGACGTCCATCCAGCCGTGGAGCAGAAAGAGCTTCGGCGCCGCCGCGATCGCCCCACGTCAGCACGTGGTGCAAGAGGCCGCGCAACGGGACGCGGTGCGACGTCGCGCGTTTCACGCGGCGCCCATGAGCACCGCCGGGCCGCGCAGGACCGCGCAATTGCAGTCTGCCCTGGGGGGCTGCGCAGCGGCGTCAGCCGCAAGCGTGGGGGAACACACCGGCGCGCGTCATTTCTTGCGGCAGAGCGCGAGGCCGTCCTGCCAACCGGTGCGATAGTTGCCGTCGTTGGCGAAGCGCATCGCATCCTTGCGCTCGGTGCCCGCTGCGCTTGCGCAACCGTCGGCGTAGCCCTGCCGGTACGGCAGCGGGAATCCGGACAGGTTGACGTTGGGAGGCGGCGGCTCGACGTTGGCCGGTGTCGGTGCCGCGGCGGGAGGCGGGGAGGACGGGGCCGGCGCCGGGAGCGGCGCCGGCGCAGTCGTCGCGCAGCCCGCGATCAGCGCCAGCGCGCTCGCCGCGAGGAGCGAACGCGCGTTCAAGGCGGACGGCAGTGCGAGCGGCGACACGAGGTGGCGCGAAGCGTTCGAAGCCAGGCGTTAGAATTCGAGTATCTCACGAAGTTCGCCATGGCCGCGCCCGCGTTCGTCCACCTGCGTCTGCACAGCGAGTACTCGATCGTCGACGGCACCGTGCGCATCGACGACGCGATCGCCGCCGCCGTGGCCGATTCGATGCCGGCGCTCGCGCTCACCGACCTCGCGAACGCGTTCGGCCTGGTCAAGTTCTACAAGGCGGCGCGGGCCGCCGGAGTCAAGCCGCTCTGGGGTTGCGACGTCTGGATCACGCACGACGCGGAGCGCGACGCGCCGTTCCGCGCGCTGTTGCTCGCGCAGACGCGCGCTGGCTATCTGCGCCTGGCGGAGTGGCTGACGCGCGCCTACCGGAGCAACGTCCACCGGGGGCGCGCCGAGCTCCGCCGCGAATGGTTCGCCGAGGGCACCGACGGCCTGATCGCGCTCTCGGGTGCGCGCGACGGCGACACCGGCCAGGCGCTCCTGCAGGGCCACCGCGCCGGCGCGATCAAGGCCGCGCGTGAATGGGAGGCACATTTCCCGGCCCGCTACTACCTCGAGGTGCAGCGTGCCGGGCGCCCCGACGACGATCCGCTTGTCGCCGCGACGGTCGATCTGGCCCGCGACCTCGGACTGCCCGTGGTGGCGACCCATCCCGTGCAGTTTCTCCATCCGGGCGATTTCAGAGCGCACGAGGCGCGCGTCTGCATCTCCGAGGGTCACGCGCTCGCGGATCCGCGCCGCCCGAAACGGTTCACCCCGGAGCAGCACTTCCGCACGCAGGCGGCGATGGCGGCCGCGTTCGCCGACGTCCCGGAGGCGCTCGCGAACTCGGTGGCGATCGCGCAGCGCTGCAATCTTGCGCTGCCGCTCGACCGCAACTACCTGCCGGAATTTCCGACACCCGCAGGTGTCACGCTCGACGATCACCTGCGGGGCGAAGCAGCGACGGGACTCGCGCGCCGCCTCGAAGCGCTCTACCCGGATCCCGACGCCCGCGCGGCGAAGCGTGCCGCCTACGAGGAGCGGCTCGAGTTCGAGACGAAGACCATCGTGCAGATGGGCTTCTCCGGCTACTTCCTGATCGTCGCCGATTTCATCAACTGGGCGAAGGGCCACGACGTCCCCGTGGGGCCTGGCCGCGGCTCCGGTGCGGGCTCGCTCGTCGCCTACGCGCTCGGCATCACCGACCTCGACCCGTTGCGCTACGGGCTCCTGTTCGAGCGCTTCCTGAATCCGGAACGGGTGTCGATGCCGGACTTCGACATCGACTTCTGCCAGGACGGGCGCGACCGCGTCATCGACTACGTGAAGCACAAGTACGGCGCCGAGTCGGTATCGCAGATCGCGACGTTCGGCACGATGGCCGCGAAGGCGGTGGTGCGCGACGTCGGCCGCGTGCTGGATTTGCCCTACACGTTCTGCGACGGCATCGCGAAGCTGATCCCGTTCCAGCCCGGCAAGCTCATCACGCTCCGGATGGCGCGCGAGATGGAACCGCTGCTCGCCGAGCGCGAGAAGACCGAGGAGGAAGTGCGCGGGCTGCTCGAGCTCGCCGAAGCGCTCGAAGGGCTGACCCGCAACGTCGGGATGCACGCGGGCGGCGTGTTGATCGCGCCCGGCCGCCTTACCGACTTCTGCCCGCTGTACACGCAGGCGGGCGCCGACGGGATGGTCTCGCAGTTCGACAAGGACGACGTCGAGGCCATCGGTCTCGTCAAGTTCGACTTCCTGGGCCTGACGACGCTCACGATCCTCGACTGGACGCTGCGCTACGTCCGCCGGCTCGACCCGTCGTTCACGCTCACCCTCGAGACGCTGCCGCTCGACGACAAGCCGGCCTACGACATCTTCCGCACCGGCAATACCGCCGCCGTGTTCCAGTTCGAATCGCGCGGAATGCGCGACCTCGTGAAGCAGGCGCCGCCGACCCGGTTCGAGGACGTCATCGCGCTGGTCGCGCTCTACCGGCCCGGACCGATGGAGCTCATCCCCGACTACATCGCGCGCAAGAGCGGCCGCGAGCGCGTCGACTATCCCGATCCGCGCCTGGAGCCGATCCTCGCCCCCACGTACGGCGTGATGATCTACCAGGAGCAGGTGATGCAGATCGCGCAGGCGATCGGCGGCTACACGCTGGGCAGCGCCGACCTCCTCCGCCGCGCGATGGGGAAGAAGAACGTGCAGGAGATGGCGAAGCACCGCGACGTCTTCACCGCCGGCGCCGAGGCGAACGGCCTCACGCGGTCGAAGGCCTCGCACCTGTTCGACCTGATGGAGAAGTTCGCGGGCTACGGCTTCAACAAGTCGCACGCCGCAGCCTACGCCCTCGTCGCCTATCAGACCGCCTACTTCAAGGCGCACTACCCGAGCGCGTTCATGGCCGCGAACCTCGCGCTCGTCATGGACGACACGGACAAGGTCCGGCAGCTCCGCGACGACGCGCTCGCCCAGGGGCTCCTCGTCCTGCCGCCCGACGTCAACGCGTCGAACTACCGCTTCGAGCCAGTCGATGCGAAGCGCATCCGCTACGGGCTCGGCGGCATCAAGGGAACCGGCGAGCAGGCGATCGCATCGATCGTCACGGCGCGCGAAGCGCACGGGCCGTTCCGCGACCTCTTCGATTTCTGCCGTCGCGTCGACAAGCGGCTCGTGAACCGGCGCGTCGTCGAGGCGCTGATCAAGGCCGGCGCCTTCGACGCAATCGATCCGCGGCGGGCAACGTTGTTCGCCTCGGTCGGCGCCGCGCTGGGCGACGCCGAGCGGCGCGAGGCGACCGCCGCGCAGGTGTCGCTGTTCGGCGAGGAGCCCGCTGCGGCGCTTCCGCTCGCGGCCGTTCGCGACTGGACCGACGCCGAGCGGCTCGTCCACGAGAAAGCCGCGATCGGATACTACCTGTCCGGCCATCCCTATCACGGCTACGCGGCCGAGCTCGCGCCCCTCGTGCGCACGCCGCTGTCGGCATTGCAGCCGCGGCGCGACGCCGTCCTCGTCGCCGGCATCGTGACGGGCCTGCGCGTGCAGGCGAGCCGCCGCGGCAAGATGGCCTTCGTGACGCTCGACGACGGCGGCGGCTCCGCGGAAGTCGTCGTCTTTAACGAGACGTTCGACGCCGCGCGGGGCCTGCTGCGCGAGGACCAGCTCGTCGTCGTCGAGGCCAAGATCCAGCAGCGCGTCGCCGACGACGGTCAGATGCAGGGCCTCCGGATCGTCGCCGAGGGCGTCTACGACCTGGCCGCGGTGCGCAAGCGGTACGCGAAGGCGCTGCGCCTCGCGTGCAACGGCGGCGCCGACGCGCAGCGGCTCGCCGAGCTGATCTCGCCGTACCGACCGGGGGCATGCCCCATCGTCGTCGAGTACCGCAACCGGGGCGTCGGCGGTGAGATCGAGCTGCCCGAGTCGTGGCGCGTGAATCCCGACGAGATGCTGATCGCGCAGCTGCGCGAGTGGCTCGCGCCGGAGAACGTGCAGGTCGTCTATTGAGCGGCGCCCGCGCGTGGATCCCGCGCGAAGGCCTGTGGCGCCATCGGGATTTCCTGCTCCTCTGGAGCGCGCAGGGCATTTCCGCGGTCGGCTCGCGCGTCACGCGGACCGCGCTGCCGATGGCCGCGATCCTGGTCGCGGGTGCCGGCGCGCTGGATCTCGGGCTGCTCGCGGTCGCGCTCACGCTCCCCCGCGCGCTGCTCGCATGGGTGGGGGGCGGGTTCGTCGATCGTCATCGCCGGCGTCCGGTCCTCATCAGCGCGGACGTGGTCCGCTGCGTCGCGCTGGCGACGATCCCCGCCGCCGCGTGGTGGCACGTCGTCTCGCTGCCGCTGCTCTACGCCGTCGCGGCGGTCACCGGCATCGCGACGGTGTTGTTCGAGCTCGCCGACCACGTGTTCATCACGGACCTCGTCGGTCGCGAACACCTGCTCGAGGCGAACGGCAAGCGCGAGGCGGCCGACGCCGTGGCCGAGATCACCGGTCCCGCACTGGGCGGCGCGCTGGTCGCCTGGCTCACCGCACCGATCGCGATCGCCGTCGACGCCGCCACGTTCGTCGCGTCGGCCGGGCTGATCGCGCGCATCCGCAAGCGAGAGACGATTTCCGCCCCGCCGGCCGCCGCATCGCTGCTCGGTGACGTGCGCACCGGGATCCACGTCGTGTGGCGCGATCGCGCGATCCGCGCACTGTTCATCTCCGCGGCGACGATGACGCTCTTCGGCAGCTTCATGGCCGCGCTGTACACGCTCTTCGCGCTCGAGACGCTCGGCCTCACGCCCGCCGCGCTCGGGATCACGATCGGCTGCGGCGGGATCGGCGCGCTCGCCGGCGCCGCGTTGTCCGGCCGCGTGGCGGTTCGCTACGGTCCGCGCCGGACCCTGCTCTGGACGCTCGGGCTTGGAGCGGCGATGCAGGTGCTGATACCCCTCGCGCCGCCCGTGCCGCTGATCGCGATCGCCTTCCTGATCGCGACGCAGGTCATCGGGGACGGCGTGCTCACCGTCTACCTCGTCACCGAGACGACCCTGCGGCAGCGCCTGCTCCCGGCGGCTGCGCTCGGCCGCGCCGCCGCGACGTTCCATGTCGCCAACGGCACGCTGACGCCGATCGGCGCGCTGATGGGTGGCGCGCTCGCCGAGGGCATCGGCATCCGGCCGACGTTGTGGCTGCTCGCGATCGGATACGGGCTTGCGTTCCTGTCGCTCGTCGCGGCGCGGAAGGCGTTGCCCGACTGTGCGTCGCCGCCGGCCGTCCTTGACCCATCGGAGGCAACAGGGTAGCGTCGCCGTGGCCGTTTTCCGGCGGACCTCCCGAGGCGACGAGGCGAGAATGACCACGAGGAACCCTGCGCGCGCCGCCGCCGTCGCACGCGGACGATCCCGAAGCGACAAGGCAACGACGAAAGAGAGCTCGGGGATTCGCGCGCTCGAGGAGCAGCTTGCCGAAGCGCGGGAGCAGCAGGCCGCGACGGCCGAGATCCTGCGGGTGATCAGCCTTTCGGAGTCCGACGTGCAGCCGGTGTTCGACACGATCGCGGCATCGGCGCTGAAGCTCTGCAGCGCCAGCTCCGCGAACGTCTTCACCTACGACGGGAGCCTCGTGCACCTGGCCGCACTGGTGAACCTGAGCCCGGAAGGCGCCGACGCCGTCCGCAGCCTGTGGCCGCGACCGCCGAGCCGCGAACTGGCGGCCGGACGTGCGATCCTGACGCACCGCGTAATCGAGATTCCCGACGTGATCGAGGACGCCGATTTCGTGCCGACGGCCACCACGGCTGTCACCGGAAACTTCCGCAGCATCCTTGCCGTGCCGCTCATGCACGAGGGGACCCCGATCGGCGCCATCGCCGTCGGCCGTCCCCACGCCGGCTCATTTCCGGAAAGGCATGTCGCGCTGCTCAAGACCTTCGCCGAGCAGGCGGTCATCGCGATCGAGAACGTCCGGCTGTTCACCGCGCTCGAGGCGCGCAACCGCGATCTCACGGAAGCGCTTGAACAGCAGGCGGCGACCAGCGAAATTCTGCAGGTGATCAGCCGCTCGCCGACCGACCTCCAACCCGTGCTCGACGCAGTCGTGGAGAGCGCGGCACGGCTGTGCGGAGCCTACGATGCGGTCTTGAGGCGCGTTGACGGCGGCGGCTTACGGCGGGTCGCCCATTTCGGTCCGCTTCCGGAGCCGGCGGGATCCGATATCCACCCAATCGATTCGGGCAGCGTCGGAAGTCGCGCTTTCCTGGAGCGCCGGACGATTCATGTCGACGACGTGGTCGAAGAGTTCCGCAAAGGCAACTACTTGGACGGACGTGTTCTTCAGGAGCCCATCGGCTACCGAACCATGCTTGCCGCTCCACTGGTCCGGAAGGATGCGGCTATCGGTGTCATTCTGATTCGTCGCATGGAGGTGCGGCCGTTCTCCGACAAGCAAATCGCGCTGTTGCAGACCTTCGCCGATCAAGCGGCCATCGCGATCGAGAACGTCCGGCTGTTTACCGAATTGGAAGCGCGGACCCACGAGCTCACGAGGTCGGTCGGAGAGTTGAAAGCGCTGGGAGACGTCGGGCAAGCTGTCAGTTCCACGCTGAATCTGGAGACCGTGCTGGCGACGATCGTCTCGCGCGCGACCGAGCTCGCGGGACTGGACGGCGGATCGATCTGGGAGTACGACGACGCGCGCGAGGAATTCCAGCTGCACGCGACGAACCGGTTGCCCGACGAGCTGGTCGACGTGCTCCGGGCCACCCCCATCCGCAAGGGTCAGGGAGTGCTCGGGCGGCTCGCGGTCACCCGCGAGCCGGTCGAGATCCCCGACATCGCGGAGGAGCGGAGCTACCCGAGTCGGCTGCGCGAAGTCCTCGTTCGTTGCGGCTATAGGTCGGTCCTGAGCGTGCCGCTTCTCCGCGAGGATCAGCTGCTGGGTGCGCTCGCCGTCAACCGCAGCGGTCCCGGGCGGCTTTGGCGCCGAAGTGATCGAGCTCATGAAGACGTTCGCGACGCAGTCCGCGCTCGCCATCCAGAACGCGCGGCTGTTCCGCGAGATCGAGCAGAAGAGCCGCGAGCTCGAGGCAGCGAGCCGGCACAAGAGCGAATTTCTCGCCAACATGTCGCACGAACTGCGCACGCCGCTGAACGCGATCATCGGCTTCTCGGAGGTGCTTGCGGAGCGGATGTTCGGCGAGATCAACGAGAAGCAGGCCGAGTACCTCCGCGACATCCTGGATTCCGCGAGGCACCTGCTCTCGCTCATCAACGACATCCTCGACCTGTCCAAGATCGAGGCCGGAAGGATGGAGCTCGAGCTCTCCGAATTCGACCTGAGCGGCGCCGTCGAGCACGTGTTGATCCTCGTGCGCGAGCGTGCGAACCGGCATGGCATCGAGCTCGAGCGCGAACTCGACCCGGACCTGGGCGCGATCCGCGCCGACGAGCGCAAGGTCAAGCAGGTGCTCCTCAATCTCCTGACCAACGCGCTCAAGTTCACGCCGGCGGGCGGGCGCGTCCTGGTGCGCGCTCGCCGCCTCGACCACGCCGCGGAGATCTCGGTCGCCGACACGGGCGTCGGCATCGCGACGGAAGACCAGGCCGCCGTGTTCGAGGAGTTTCGCCAGGTCGGAACGATGTCGAAGAAGGTCGAGGGCACCGGCCTCGGCCTCGCGATCTCACGCAAGTTCATCGAGCTCCACGGCGGCCGGATCTGGGTGACGAGCGAGCCCGGCGTGGGCTCGACGTTCGCCTTCACGCTGCCGCTGCCCGCGACCGCGTCCTAGCGGTCAAGCGCCTCGCGGAGCGCCGTCTTCAACACCTTGCCCGCGTTGTTCTTCGGCAGCTCGTCCAGGAACACGTATGCCTTCGGCCGCTTGAACCGCGCGATACGATCGAGGCAGAGCGCGTCGAGAGCGCGCTCGACCGCGGCGCGCGCCGCGGGGTCCGGCGCGCCGCGTGCAACGACGCACGCGACGACCTCCTCGCCCCATTCCGGATGCGGGCGGCCGACGACGGCGACCTCCGCGACGTCCGGATGCTGCTGCAGCACCTCCTCGACCTCGCGCGGGTAGACGTTCGAGCCGCCGCTGATGATCAGGTCCTTCGAGCGGTCCTTGAGCGTGAGAAAGCCTCCCGCGTCGAGCGCGCCGACATCCCCGGTGTGCAGCCAGCCGTCGGCGAGCGCCGCTGCGCTCGCCTCGGGATTCATCCAGTAGCCCGCCATCACCGTCGGCCCACGGACGAGCACCTCGCCGGTCCCGCCGGTCGTAAGCGGCACGCCCTCGTCGCCGGCGACGACGACGTCGATGCCGGTCTGCGCGACGCCGACCGAGCCGATGCGCGCGTCGTCGTGGCGCGCGAGCGCGTCCGCGAGCAGCGCCCGGTTCATCGCGGTGATCGTCATCGGTGACTCCCCCTGCCCGTAGATCTGCGCGAGCCGCGGCCCCAGCGCGCGATAGGCTTCCTTGCAGTCCGCGACGTACATCGGGCCACCGCCGAACACGATGCTCTTGAGCCGGTCGAGCCGCGCGCTGCCGAGCGCGGGGGCGCGGACGAGCCGCTTCACCATCGTCGGCGCGGCAAAGAACGACGCGCGGTCCCACGCCGCGAGCAGCGCGACGATCTCGTCGGGATCGAAGCCGCCCGATTCGGGGATGACGTTGACCGCGCCCCCGAGAACGTGCGGCAGCACGTAGAGGCCGGAGCCGTGCGACAGCGGTGCCGGATGCAGGATCGCGTCGCCCGGCGCGACCGCCTCGACGTCGGTGAGGAAGCCCTGGCTCATCGCCCGGAGGTTGCCGTGCGTGATCGCCACGCCCTTCGGCCGGCCGGTCGTCCCGCTGGTGTAGAAGAGCCACGCCGGATCGTCGTCGGCGCAGGGTGCGGGCGCGCCGTACGGCAGCGCAGCGCGCAGCTCCGCGAACGCCGCGCCGCCGAGCGGCACGACCCGCTCGAGCGCCGGCGCCGTGGTCGCGCCCGCGCCAAGCGCCGTCTGCCACTCGGCATCGACGAACGCGTGACGGGCACCGCTATGCTCGAGGATGTACGCGAGCTCCTGCGGATGGAGCTTCGCGTTCACCGGCACGGCGACGAGCCCGGCCCACCAGATCCCGAACAGCGCCTCGACGTAGTCGGGCACGTTGCGCGACACGAGCGCGATGCGCTCGCCGCGCTGCATGCCCGCAGCGCCGAGGGCGCCGGCGATACGTCCCGCGCGGTCCGCGAGCGCGGCATAATCGCAGACGACGCGATCGCCGAGCGCGATCGCGGGGAGGCGTGGCCAGCAGCGCGCGGTCCGCACGAGGAGCGCGGCGACGTTGCGGGCCGTCGCGCTGTGCCGCGGGGCTCCCGAACTCATTCGATGAGTGTAGCGAAAAGCCTCCGCGTGCGGCGCGGGCGGACCTCGCTACAATGGGTACCCCGCCCGAGCGAGATTACCGATGCCCCTGCCCGCCACGATGCGCTACATCGCCGCACGCGAGCCCGGCCCGCCCGACGTCCTCGCGCTTGCGGTGGGGCCGCGGCCCGAGCCCGAGGCCGGCGAAGTGCTGATCGAGGTCACTGCCGCGGGCGTCAACCGGCCCGACTGCCTGCAGCGCGCAGGCGCGTATCCGCCGCCGCCCGATGCGTCGCCGATCATCGGCCTCGAGGTCGCCGGCACCGTTGTCGCGCACGGCGAGGGCGCGCATGGCGTCTCCGTCGGCGACCGCGTCTGCGCGCTGACGCCGGGGGGCGGCTATGCGGAATACTGCACGACGCCGGCGGGATGGTGCCTGCCGGTGCCGACGGGCATGTCGGATGTCGAGGCGGCGAGCCTCCCCGAGACGTTCTTCACCGTCTGGAACAACCTGTTCGACCGCGGCCGCCTGCGCTGCGGCGAAACCGTGCTGATCCACGGCGGCACGAGCGGCATCGGCCTGACCGCGATCCAGCTCGCGAAACAGATCGACACCACCGTGATTGCGACGGCCGGCAGCGACGAAAAGGCGGAGTTCTGCCGGACGATGGGCGCCGATCACGCGATCAACTACCGGACGCAGGACTTCGTCGCCGAGGTCGCGCGCATCACCGGCAAGCGCGGGGTCGACGTCATCCTCGATATGGTGGGCGGCGACTACATCGAGAAGAATCTCCGTTGCCTCGCGCTCGAAGGCCGGCTCGTCATCATCGCCTTCCTGCGCGGCAGCAAGGTCGAGATCGACTGGCGCCACATCATGCTGCGGCGCCTCACCGTCACCGGCTCGACGCTCCGGGCGAGCCCGCTCGAGCGCAAGCTGGAGCTCGCGCAGTCGCTCCGGCAGAACGTATGGCCGCTGCTCGACAGCCGCGAGGTCAAGACCGTCGTCCACCGCGTGTTCCCGCTGGCGGAAGCCGCCGCGGCCCACGCGCTCATGGAATCGGGCACGCTCGTCGGCAAGATCGTGCTGGAAGTGAGGCGTCAGTAAGTCGCGCGACCGCCGGAGAGGTCGAACACCGCGCCGGTCGAGAAGCTGCACTCCTCGCTCGCGAGCCAGCAGACGAGCGCGGCAATCTCGTCGACGCTACCGAAGCGGCCCATCGGGATCTTCGACAGCATGAAGTCGATGTGCTGCTGCGTCATCTGGTCGAAGATCGCCGTCCGCACCGCCGCCGGCGTCACGCAGTTGACGCGAATCCCGGTCTTCGCGAGCTCCTTGCCGAGCGATTTGGTGAGGCCGATGACGCCCGCCTTCGATGCGCTGTACGCGGGCGCGTTGGGGTTCCCCTCCTTGCCCGCGACCGATGCAATGTTCACGATGCGGCCGTATTCGCGCTTCAGCATGATCGGGACGATGGCGCGGTTGCAGTAGAAGAGACCATTCAGGTTGACGTCGATCACCTGCCGCCACGCATCGACTGGATATTCCCAGGTGGTCGTGTTCGGGCCCGTGATGCCGGCCGAGCAGACCAGCACGTCGACCCGGCCGAGTGCGCGCTCGGCATCCTGCGCGGCGCGCAGGACCGCATCGGCGTTCGCGACGTCGACCGTCTGCGTCAACGTGCCGCGGCCCAGCGCCTTCTCCGCGCGCGCGAGCGCCGTCGGATCCCGGTCCCACAGCGCGATCGTCGCACCGCTCGCGGCGAGTCGCTGCGCGATCGCGAAGCCGATGCCGGCGCCACCGCCGGTGACGACGGCCTTGCGCTGCGCGAAGTCGAGCTGGTTCATGCCGAAGGTTCCCTCCCGCCGATCGGGAGCCGGCAGCATAGCAGCGCGCGATGGCGCGCGAAACCGTTCGACCCAGATCGGTCGCGCCGCCGCTTCCCCGCGTCAGCCTCGTCGATCCCGGGCGTCAGCGGAACAAGAGCACCAGCCCGAAGACGAGTGTCAGCACGACGACGACGCCGACGACCGCAACCATCGCGTAGAGGGTGTTGCGCGTCTCGCTCTGGAACACGAGGAGGTCGTCCACCAGCTCGGCGACTTGCGCATTGGTCGCCATCGACTCGACCGGAAAGTGCTCTGCGGCGGGCCCGCCGCCACCGCCGTTGCCGTTCTCGCGCGGCTCCGACATCTCGATCGGCAGGATCATCGCGAAGTTCGTGACGGGCAGCGAACGGAAGGCGGTGGTATCCCATACCTTCGTCCGCCCGTCGCGCCGAGGGCTATAGGACAGCCCCCGCGTCTCGCGCGCCGACACCCGCTCGCCGGCGTCGACGAAGAATTTGTTCGGCAGCCTGCCGGACAGCGCGACGCGCAGGAGCGGCTCGAACTTCTCCGCCGCCATGGCGAGGTTGATCTGGAACTTGGCCGGCGCGTAATTCGCACCGCGGCCGCTCTCGTCGATGAAGATGAGCGAGCCGATGGCGCCGTGGCCGCGCGATGGATTCGCCTTGCGCTCGCGAATGCGCAGGACGCCCCCGAGCGTCTCGAGCCGGCCGCCGCCCGCGAGCTCGACGGTCTCGCCCTTGGCGACAGCGACCTTCATCACGAGCACGCTGTCCTTGCCGTCCTCGATGACGAGCCTCGCCTTCGTCGGCCTGAAACTCACGAGCGGCATGGAATCCCCGAAACGTCGCGGCGCGGGTGTCGTGCCGGTTTCTTGCCGCGACGTCACACGGCGACCTGCATCGACGGGCCCTGCGCAGGGCCGGCGGCAGGAATCGAACCCGGTCGGATTCCCCTGTGAAAGGCGAGTCCGAATGTGAGCGATCTTTCCCTGGCCCCCAGCCTTGCCACCGGGGGTGTCGGCGTGCCGCAAGTGTTCCCTTGCGTGCATGACAACTGGCCATCCGGCGTTTGGATTGTAGCTCTCGCAATCCCGCAATGAGCGCGAGCGACGACAAGCGGCGGCTGCTGTCGTCTACAGGACACCGCGACGCGATCGCTCGCGGCCGGCTGTGATTCCTCATCGCCGCCATCGAAACGGCGCCAATGGTAGACACCCTAGGCTGCGTCGTTCCTGCGCGCTGGCAACTCTCGCACTGACTCCGATCTGCCTAGCCGCAGCGGATGCTTCGGCAACGGCCCAACGAACGTTCGTGGCCTCGACCGGCAACGATGCCAGCTCATGCTTGCTCGTGTTTCCGTGCCGCGCGTTTGCCGCCGCCGTCACAGAAACGGTTCCGGCGGCCAGATCGTCGTGCTCGAGTCGGCCGGTTAGGGTCCGGTGACGATCACTCGAACTCTGGGTAGCGCGGATGACGCGCGGCGCCGGCAGACCTATTGGCAGACGGTGCCGGGTGCGGCAAAGATCTCGCGCGTGATCTTGCTGCTACCCGCGACGGGGTATCCCCGATCTAGGACCGAGTAGGTCAAGGTCCCGTTGTTCCCGTCGACGAACCAGAACGTTGCCGTTCCAACCAGCGTTGCGACGACCTTTGCCGGGTCGAATGGATCGGCGAAGAACGGAGGGCCGCCCGTCCGATAGAGATTTCCGGCGAAGGCGCCCGGAGCGGTCTGCCGTGCTGTCACGACGAGCCACATGGGCGCGCCACTCCGCTCGTACGTGAACCACGTCGCGAATATCGTGTCGCCCTGATGCGCGAAATTGATGCCCCACCCCGGGTCAGAGCCGGCCGGCGCCGCCCACCACAAATCGGTGAAGTTGGAGGCGAGGGCAATGTTCGGCAGTACTCCGAAGGAGCACGTCGGCAGGGGACCGAAAACCTGGCGCGTGATCTTGTGCGCTTGCGCGATGGGCACTGGTATCGGCGGGTCGAAAGCAGGACCACCAGGAATCACATAGGAAAACGTTCCGCTTCCATCGGCCTCGAAGGCTAAGGTACCTTGGCCCAGCTCATACGGTGTCGCATGCAGCGGACTTCCGATCGGTATCGATGCTCTCGTAGAGTAGAGCGTCCCGCTGTAGACGTTCGGCGCGGTCTTCGGGGCCGTCAGGACCGCCCACGTACCTTTGCCTTCGCCGTTGTACGTGAACCATGTAGCGACAATCGTATCGCCTTCGTGAGCGAGATTGATTCCCCAACCTTACTCGACTCCGCCGGGAGCCCACCAGAGCCCTTGATAGTTGGGCTGTGGGGTGCGGTCAGCCACCGTGATTTGCCTTGTGAGTCGAAGGTCGGTAGGCGGTCCATCGATGAAAGTGACGGAGTAGTTCAGCGTGTACACGCCCGGCGCGAGCGGGCCGACATCGACTGCGGCGCATCCGGTCGGCGCTCCGAAGCCGTTGAATGCGCCTTTCACCGTTACGTCGATCACGTTGTCGTGCAGCTTGGCAGTTGCCTCGGGAAACACCACGTCGCCCGAAAGCCCCTTGATCGTTATGATCTGCCCGCTGTTGGGCGCGGGAGGAATGACGGCAACGCTATCGCGCGCCGTTGGAGAAAATGGAAACGCGCATCCCGCTCCCGGCGCCGCGGAAACGGTCATCGCAGTACTTGCGGCGAGGACTGGCGAATTGGCCGGAATGCTATCGTCCCAGAGGAAATAGTTGATCGTGTATGCGCCCGCCGGAAGCGGGCCGACATAGACCTCCGTGCAGGGCGTTGGCTTAGGCAAGAATCCACTTATTCCACCGATCTGCGTCACGTTGATCGTGTTGCCTTCGATTTGCAGCGACTGACCGCGCAAGACAAACGCTTGGCGCCCGACCGTTATCGTGATGACCTGGGTGCTGAGAGGATACGTCGGGGAGTTGTTCAAGTATGCAAAGCTGGGCGCGGTGGCTGCACAGTAGGTCGCCAACGCCTCCGTAGAGGAGCTCAACGCAAACGCTGCGATCAGCGTCGCAAAGGTCTTCGTCATGAGATTCTTCAGCCGGTCCGCGCGCGAATCCGCCGCACTTGAGCCACATTATGATGCGCTGTTTGCCCGCGTCAGGATCGTCGCGATTGATACAGGTCAACGCGCCGTCCGGTACCGGGAGCGTCGGATGCGACAGGGTCGCGACAAACCGCCGCACCCAGGGCGGAGCCATTGCGCCGCCTCAAGGTAGTCCTGTGCTACCCGCTCGCCCTTGACTTGCCTATTTCCGAAGTTGCATTGAGCTGGCGCGAAGCCTTTGCGATACCGCCTCACCGCCTCGGCATGGTCTGCGTCGCGCCTTGACCCTGCAATGAAGAACGGCCGCACGAAGGGGCCATCATTGGGAAGTTCGGTGCCGGCAGTAGGAATCGAACCCACGACCAACGGTTTACAAAACCGCTGCTCTACCAACTGAGCTATGCCGGCCCTGCGAGGAATTCTACCCGCGCCTTTGGCGCCGCCGCGACACCGTCTGCCTGAGGGCAAGCCGGTGCGCCTCACGCGCCAAACCGCCGCGCAGATGGCATAATGGCGCGCCTCCGACGTGCGATATGACCGGCGCGGGATCGGCAGGACCGTCCTCCATCCCCAAACCGCCGCGTTGACGTTCAAGATCGCCAGCACCCTCGCCCGGATCGGCCTCTTGGCGGCGATGCTCGCCAGCGGTTCCGCGCGCGCCGGGCTCCCTCTCGACCTCGGCCTCTATCGGCCCCAACAGGGGCTCGTCTACCTCGATTTCGATCGCGATGCGATCCCTGACCGCACGATCGGCTACGCGCCGCCGCCGGAGCACGTACTCGTCGCCGACATGAACGGGGATGGCATCGCCGACATCGTCAGCTACGTGAGCGGGCTCTGGCAGATCGATCTCGACGGGGACGGCGTACCCGACCTCGAGTACACCTTCGGCGGGATGCCCGGCGATGTCCCGCTCTTGGGCGATGTCGACGGCGACGGGCGCGTCGATCTCGTCGTCTATCGTAACGGGACGTGGTACACGAGCACCCGCCGCGACGGAGTCGCCGACCGCGTCGATACGTTCGGCGGCCAACCGGGTGACATTCCGCTGCTCGGCGACATCAACTGCCGCGGCATCGCCACCCGGATCATCTACCGCTCGGGACTCTGGTATGGGGATCTTCCCGGCGCCTCGACCTTTCCGTTCGCCGCACTCGGCGGGGACCCGCGCGACCAACCGTTCACCGCCGACTGGGACAGCGACTGCAACGCCGACGTCGGGGTCTTCCGCGACGGCCTCTGGCTCGTGGTGACTGACCCGACCGAGAGTCCTGCCTTCCTGGCAACCTTCTACGGCGCCGCCGGCGACCGGCCACTGGCGGCGCGCCTCGATCGCAGCCTGACCGCACCCAAGTATCGCCGGCGATCGTCGAGCTTCGCAATCTACCGGCCGGCCGATCGCGCCTTCTATTTCCAGACCTTGCCCGGCACCCGGCCGGATCTCGCGCCCTATCCCAACGTGGACGCAAGCCACGTGATGGCGGCCGATCTCGACGGCGACGGCAAGAGCAGCCTGATCCTCTACAACGGCGGCGTCTGGCTCGTCGATCGCGGCATCGACGGCACGATTGACGACATGTATTCGTTCGGCGGCATGCCCGACGACGTACCGCTGATCGGCGACGTCGACGGCGACGGTCGGGCCGACCTCGTCGTCTATCGCGCGGGCGCGTGGTACGTGAGCACGGCGCGGGATCCGGTGGTGGCGCTCGAGCATCACTTCGGCGGCGACCCGAGCGACATCCCGGTGCTGGGCGACGTCGACGGCGACGGCCGGGCCGACTTCGGCGTCTATCGCAACGGCATCTGGTATTTCGACACAAAGCGCGACGGGACTGCGGGCGCGGGCTACGTGCTCGGCGGCGCGCCCGGCGACGTGCCGCTCGTCGCCGACTGGAACGGGGATGGCAGGGCGGACCTCATCGTATACCGTGACGGCCAGTGGTTCGTCAGCACCGATCCCGCGTCCGGCACGCCCTCGCTCCACGCGTCGTTCGGCGCGGCGACCGATCTTCCGGTCAGCGGCCGCTTCGCGGTGGAGACCGCGGCGACGCCCGTCCTCTTCGCGACACAGGCCCGGCCGATCTACCCGCTCGGCGACGGCCTCGTGACGCCGACGATCGGCGACTTCGACCGTGACGGACGTTTCGAGCCGTTGGGCGCGCACAACGCGGGCGGACTGATCCAGGCCGTCGATCTCGCCGCGGCGGGGCTCGCGAACCTGTTCTCGCCGGGGCGCGTCAACCGCGACTGCCGCACGGCCGACCTGAATGGCGACGGCATCGCCGACCTCGTCTGCAACACCTATTCGGACATCCACAATACGGCGTCGTTCGCGCGATTGTTCGTGGGCGATGGCACCGGCCGGTTCGCCGAGGACCCGACGTTCGCGGCGATGGGCCTCCGCGGCTACGGCGAAACCATCCTCGCCGCCGACTTCAACAACGACGGCGCGGTCGACCTGTTCATTCCCTTCTACAGCCAGAATGATCCCACCGAGCACTCCTACCTGCTCATCAACAACGGCCTCGGGCGCTTCACCGACGTCGCGGACCGCGCGGGCGTCGCGCTGCGCTCGGTGCCTTCCGAGCACCGCGTCGAGGGCGCCCAGGCGGTCGATTACGACGGCGACGGCTGGATCGATTTCTACGTGGCCGGGCGCCTCTTCCGCAACAACCACAACCTGACCTTCTCCGACGTGACGACTGCGGTCGGCCTGCCGGGCAGCTTCGACGAGGGTGTCAAGTTCATCGACTGGAACAACGACGGCTACCTCGACCTGATCATTCACCATCCGATCTTCGGTCCGGCACTCTGGGAGTACGACGGAACGCGGTTCACGCGGAAGGACGTCATGCCGCAATACCTGAACTCCGACGTCTACGGGGTCAACGTCGGCGATTTCAACGGCGACGGCCGCGAGGATGTGGTCGTGGCCGGCGGCTCGGCGGCGGCGCCGTTCATCCTGCTCAACACGGGCGAGCGCTTCGAGCGCGATCCGATCTCGCTCCTCGACGACCTGTCGTACGGGCCCGTCGCGGCGTTCGACTACGATGGCGACGGCGCGATGGACCTCGTGCTCTCGCGCGGGATCCGGAACACGGTCGTCGCCCGCAACATCTCACCGGACATCAATCGGCAGGCGCTGACGATCGAGGTCGTCGACGCGGCGGGGCGGCGCAACCAGTTCGGGCGGGTGGTGCGGGTCCGGCCCGATCGCGTCCCCGGAGTGACGCTCTCGCGCGTCGTGGACGGAGGCTCGGCGATGCTCGCGCAGACGCCCTATCCGCTGACGATCCCGACGCCGTACCCGGGGCCGCACCGCGTCGACGTGCGCTTCGCCGGAGCGAACGTGAGCTTCACGATGCAACCCGGCGACCGGGTGCGCGTCTACGCGAACGGTCGGATCGAGCCGTACTGAAACGGCCGGAGGCGCCGGCAGCGCGCCGCCCGCCGATCTGCTACTTGATGACCTGGAGGTGCGACGGCCGCGGCTTGGCCTTGCCGCCGTCCTTCGCGTCGCGCTCGTCCTGGAGGTCGCGGTCGAGGGCCGCGTCGATGTCCTGGTCCTGCGGCAGCGTCGCGGCCAGCGCCGCGGCGGGGTCCTGCGGAATCGTGAAGGCGAAGCCGTAGCCCGTCTCCTTCGCGAAGATGCCGGAAACGGCGCTCATCGGCACCGCGACCTCCTGCGAGGTTCCGGAGAAGCGCGCCGAGAACTGGACCCAGTCGTTGTCGATCGTGAGTCGCCGGGTCGCCGAGTTGCTGATGTTGAGCACGATCTCGCCGTTCTTGACGAACGCCGCCGGCACGCGTGTCTGCGCGTTGACCTTGACGGCGAGATAGGGCGTCAGGCCATTGTCCGCGCACCATTCGCAGATGGCGCGGACGAGATACGGTTTCGCGGATTGCTCGGACACAATGCGGAGATATTACGCCCCGGCGGCATCGGGTCAAGCCGCGGGCCGAGGAAGGCACCCCTCGATCCGACCGGCGGCGGTCCGCGCGTCGCCGGGCACGTTGCCTCCCGCGCTCGGGCCGGTCACCGTCGCTCGCGCAGGTGTACTACTTCCGCATCCCCCGCTCGGCGGACGTGAGCGCCTCCGAGAACGCCGGCCGGGCGAACAACCGCTCGGCGTACTTCATGAGCGGCGCGGCCGGCTTGGGCATCGTGATCCCGTAGTAGTCGAGGCGCCACAGGAGCGGCGTGATCGCGACGTCGAGCATCGAGTATTCCTCGCCCAGCATGTGCTTGTGCTTGGCGAACACCGGCGCGATCTGCATGAGGCTGTCGCGGACGAGGTTGCGCGCGCGTTCGATCTGCTTCTGGTTGTTCCCCTCGAGCGCGTCGATGTGGATGAACAGCTCCTTTTCGAAACGGTGCAGGAAGAGCCGCGCCCGCGCCCGCATCACCGGGTCCGCGGGCATCAGCTGCGGATGCGGGAAGCGCTCGTCGATGTACTCGTTGATGATGTTCGACTCGTGGAGCACGAGGTCGCGCTCGACCAGCACCGGTACCTGGTTGTAGGGATTCATCACCGCCAGATCCTCGGGCTTGTTGTCGAGGTCGACGTCGATGATCTGGAAGTCCATCCCCTTCTCGTGCAGCACGATCCGGCAGCGCTGGCTGAAGGGGTCGGTGGTCCCGGAATAGAGAGTCATCATGGTGTTGTTCTCCTCGCGCGGCGGCGGGGGTCGATCAAAGGTGGGTCATGTGGCGCGGTCGCCCGCCGCGCTCGCTGGTGGACCCGCGGCGAATCGAAAAGCGTCGCGAGTAGGCCGGGATGCTAGGCGCGCGGCCGCGAGGAACCGGAGTGTACAAGGGAGTACCTGAGGATTCCGAGCGGGCGTGCAACGACGCAGACCGGCCCCGCAGCAGCTTTACGATCGCCGCGTCAGTGGACGTCCTTCCAATATTCTCGCTTCATCCAGTAGGCGAAGACGAACAGCACGCCGAGGTAGAGAAGCACGAGCAGGCCCACGCTGATCCGCTTGTTCCGGGCCGGCTCGCCCATGTAGTCGAGGTAGTTGACGAGATCGGCGACCATCGCCTTGTACTCGCTCGGGCTCATCGTGCCGGGCGTGTCCAGGGCCACGGTCTCGACCACGAACTTGTGGTCGCGCGCGGGCTCGAGCAGCACCAGCCCCTTGACGGCGATGGCCGCGGCCTGCGCCTTCTCGTGATCGTCGTATTCGGTGGAGACGAGGCGGTTCGTGCCCGAATAGCGCCACAGCACGTGCGGCATGCCGACGTTCCTGAACACGAGGTTGTTCCACCCGCTCGACGCGGCGTCGTCCCGATAGAAGCCGAGGAAGTAGTTGTAGAGCCAGTCGGCACCGCGCACGCGCGCGATCACGGTCAGGTCGGGGGGCGGCGTGCCGAACCACGCCTTCGCGTCCCGCGGCGAGAGCGCGACCGTCATCGTGTCGCCGATCTTGTCCGTGGCGAACATCAGGTTGTCGCGGATCATCGCCTCGTCGATGCCGAGGTCGGTGAGCCGGTTGTAGCGCATGTACTTCGCGCTGTGGCAGTTGAGGCAATAGTTGACGAACGTGCGCGCGCCACGTTGCAGCGATTCCATGTCGAGCCGGTTCACCGGCGCCGGCTCGAGGCGCAGGTCGGCGCCCGTCGACGCCGCCGCCGGCAGCGCGACAACGAGCAGCAGGGCGGCCAGCGCGGCCTGGATCCTGTACATCATCCGGTCACCCTTTCCGGCACGGGCTTCGTCTTGTCCCGGACCGTGTACCAGGGCATGAGCACGAAGAAGAGGAAGTAGACGACCGTGAGCAGCCGCGCGATGACGGTCGCGCGGTCGGCGCCGCCCAGGATCGGCCAGCGATCCGGGAACTGGCCCCAGACCGTGACCGCCACGACGCCGAGGTAGCCGAGGATCAGGAAGCTCACGACGAACGCCGCGAGCCATGCCTTGTACAGCGCCCCCCGGTAGCGGATCGACTTGACGGGGCTCCGGTCGAGCCACGGCAGCGCGAAGAAGATCAGCACGGCGACCCCCATCACGATCACGCCCCAGAACTGGCTGTTCAGGAACGACGGAACGGCGCGCAGCATCGCGTAGTACGGCGTGAAGTACCAGACGGGCGCGATGTGCTCCGGCGTCTTCAGCGGATCCGCCGGGATGAAGTTGTTGGCCTCGAGGAAGTAGCCGCCCATGTCCGGCACGAAGAACACGATCACCGAGAACACGGCCAGGAAGACGACGACGCCGACGATGTCCTTCACGGTGTAGTACGGGTGCGAGTAGATCCCGTCCTGCGGCAGACCGGTCCTTGGATCCTTGGGTTGCTGCTTGATCTCGACGCCGTCCGGGTTGTTCGAGCCCGTCTCGTGGAGCGCCATCAGGTGCGCGGCGACGAGACCGAGCAGCACGAGCGGCATCGCGACCACGTGGAACGCGAAGAAGCGGTTGAGCGTGATGTCGGAGATCGTGTAGTCGCCGCGGATCCAGACGCCCAGGTCCTCGCCGATCAGCGGCACCGTCGAGAACAGGTTCACGATCACCTGCGCGCCCCAGTACGACATCTGGCCCCACGGGAGCAGGTAGCCGAAGAACGCCTCGCCCATGAGGCAGAGATAGATGAGGCAGCCGAAGATCCAGGTGAGCTCGCGCGGCTTGCGGTAGCTGCCGTACATGAGCCCGCGGAACATGTGCAGGTAGACGACCACAAAGAACAGCGACGCGCCGGTCGAGTGGAGGTAGCGGATGAACCATCCCCACGAGACGTCCCGCATGATGTATTCGACCGACTCGAAGGCCTTCGCCGCGTCGGGCTTGTAGCTCATCGTGAGGAAGATGCCGGTGACGATCTGCATCACCAGCACGAACGCCGCGAGCGACCCGAAGTAGTACCAGAAGTTGAAGTTCTTCGGCGCGACGTACTTGCCCCACTGCGACTCCCACAGCGCAGTCAGCGGGAAGCGGTCGTCGATCCAGTGCAGGAGCTTTTCCATGGGCTAGGGCCTGTTAACGCTATGAGCGCAAACGCGAACGAGTGGCCTGGGGCGCCAATCGCGGCAGCTCATTTGCCGACCCCGAAGCCAAGACGAGAGGTCTTGGCGAGGAGAGCAACAAAGAGTGGCGCCCCAGGACACCCGTTCCCTTCGGGTTGCTGCCGAAAACGCCCATCGCTGCGTTGCAAAGGCTCGCCGGGTAGCCGACCCGCCTTCGCCCTTGCGCCTTGCGCTGGGCGTTTTGGCTCTGCAACGCGTTCGTGTCCATAGCGTTAGCAGGCCCTACTACGCCGACTTGTCGTCTTCGCCGATGCCGATGACGATCCGCGTGTCGGACAGGTACTTGTGCGGCGGGATGACGAGGTTGGTCGGCGCGGGCACGCCCTTGAAGACACGCCCGGCGAGGTCGAACTTCGACTGGTGGCAAGGACAGAAGAAGCCGCCGAGCCAGTCCGGGCCCAGGTCCGGGGGCGCGACCTCGGGCCGGTACGTCGGCGAACAGCCGAGATGCGTGCAGATCCCGATCGCGATGAAATTCTCGGGTCTGATCGAGCGATACTCGTTCTTGCAGTACGGGGGTTGCTGCGGGACTTCGGAGTTCGGGTCGGCCAGCCGCTTGTCCATCTTCGGGAGCGTCTCGAGCATCGGCTTCGTGCGGTTGATCACCCACACGACGCGGCCGCGCCACTCGAGCGTGATCTGCTGGCCGGGTTCGATCTTGCCGATGTCCTGCTCGACGGGAGCGCCGGCCGCCTTCGCCCGCTCGCTCGGAAAGAGCGACAGCACGAACGGCGCCGCCGCCGCGATCCCGCCGACCCCGCCCACGACGCTCGTCGCCCCGACGAGAAAGCGCCGCTTCCCAGCGTCGATCTCGCGTTCCCCGTTGCCGACATCCGCCATGACGCCCCGTCCTCCCATGCCGCTCGCGCGTCCGCGCCGCACCCGGGCGTCGCTTCGCAAACCTGTCGATTATAAGGGATCGGGGGCCCCGGCCGGAAGCCCGGACCTCGTTCGAGCGCCAAAAGCCCTCCCGAATCAGGCTGTTGCGGCGCATACTCCGACCGCGCGCCAAGGGCGGCCTCGGGCCGACCGCGACGTCAATCCCCTGCTCTGACGCGCCGCAGCATGCGACTATAATCCTGCGCTGAACCCGCTCGACGGACGATCCCTTGATGCTGCGGAAGCTGTGGCTCCTGTTCGCGCAGGCATGCACGCTGTGCCTGGCGGCATTGTTCGTCGTCGCGACGCTGCGCCCCGACCTGCTCGGTCGCGACGGCGGCGCGCGCGAGACCGGCGTCGTGCTGCGGCAGGAGACGTCGACGCCGGTCGTGACGCCTACCGTCGCGAGCCACGCGGACGCCGCGCGGAAGGCGATGCCCGCGGTGGTCAACATCTACACCAGCAAGGAAGTCCGGCCGCGGAACCCCCTCGCCGACGACGCGATGATGCGCCGCTACTTTCCCGATCTCACGGAGCGCATGCCGCTCCAGCGCGTGACGAGCCTCGGGTCGGGCGTCATCGTGGCGCCGGAGGGATTCGTGCTCACGAACTACCACGTGATCCAGGGCGCCGATGACATTCAGCTCGTGCTGAACGACGGGCGGCGCATCGCGGCGCGCGTGCGTGGCGTCGATCCCGATTCCGACCTCGCGGTGCTGAAGGCGGAGCAGGAAGGCCTGCCGGCGATCACGTTCGGAGCGATCGACCGGGTGCAGGTGGGGGACACCGTCCTCGCGATCGGCAACCCGTTCGGCCTCGGCAACACGGTGACCTCGGGGATCGTGAGCGCGCTCGGGCGCAATCACCTCGGCATCAATTCCTTCGAGGACTTCATCCAGACCGACGCGGCGATCAACCTCGGCAACTCCGGCGGCGCGCTGATCGACGCGGCCGGAAACCTGATCGGCATCAACAGCATGATCTACTCGCAATCGGGAGGATCGATGGGGATCGGCTTCGCGATCCCGGTGTCGATCGCGCGGAACGTGCTCGAGCAGATCATCCGGGACGGCGAGGTGACCCGCGGGTGGCTCGGGATCGGTCCGCAGGACCTCCCGACGGAGCTTGCGCATTCGATCGCGATCGAGGGCGGCGTCGTCGTCCGCGACCTCGTGCGCGGCGGGCCCGCCGACAAGGCCGGGCTCCAGGTCCGCGACGTCATCGTCGACATCGACGGCAAGCCGACCCGCGACACGCCGGCGCTCCTCGCCCGCATCGCGGAGCTTCCGCCGGGGAGCGTCGTCAAGGTCCGGATCGTGCGCAACAGCGCAGCGCAGGACGTCGACGTGACCGTCGGCAAGCGCCCGCCGAGGTCGTAGGCGGGGCGTCAGGGCGCCGGAGCGTCGCCGGCGGCCGCCTCGTCCGCCGGACGCTCGACGAACCGCGCAAGCAGGAGCCCGAGCTCGTAGAGCAGCCACAGCGGAACGGCGAGCAGGAGCTGCGAGACGACGTCGGGCGGCGTGAACACGGCGCCGACGACGAAGGCGCCGACGATCACGTAGGGGCGAACGGCGCGCAGCTTCGCAAGCGGCACGACGCCGAAGCGGACGAGGACGATGACGACCACGGGCGTCTCGAAGGTGACGCCGAACGCGATGAACATCGTCAGCACGAACGACAGGTACTTGTCGATGTCGGTCATCATCGTCACGCCTTCCGGGGTATAGCCCGCGAAGAACTTGAACGCGATCGGGAAGACGGCGAAGTACGCAAAGGCCATCCCCCCGAGGAAGCAGAGGAAGCTCGACACGAGCACGGGGAGCGCGAGTCGCCGCTCGTGCTGGTAGAGGCCCGGCGCGACGAATGCCCACGCCTGCCACAGCACGTACGGCAGCGCGACCAGGAACGCCACCATCAGCGTGACCTTGAGCGGGACGAAGAACGTGCCGGTCACGTCGGTCGCGATCATCGTCGCGCCCTTGGGCAGAGCGTGCAGGAGTGGCGCGGCGAGCAGCGCGTAGACGTCCTTCGCCCACGGGAACAGTGCGAGCAGCACGATCACGACCGCGACGATCGAGCGGACCAGCCGGGTCCGGAGCTCGATCAGGTGCGACAGGAAGGTTTCCTGCACGCCCTCGGGCGGCGGCAAGGTCTCGTTCATCGCGGTCGGGCGCCTAAAGGTTCAGCCGCGGTCGAAGCCCGGCAGGGAGCCCTGGTGCGGGGACGTCGCATCCGCGGCCGCGGCGGGAGCACGCTCCGCGGGCTTGGACAGCGGCCCCGATTCGCTCGCGCCGGCACCCTCGGCCGCCGTCGCCCGGCCCGCGGCGTTGAGGTCCGACTCGACGCTGCGGACGCCGCTCTCGACTTCGCGCGCGGCGGTCGACATCGACGTCTCGAACTCGGTGGCCGCGGTCTGCACCTGCTGCTGCAGCTTCCGCAGGTCCTCGAGCTGCATCTCGCGATTGATGTCGGCCTTGACGTCGGCGACGTAGCGCTGCAGGCGTCCGAACAGGTGGCCGAGCGTGCGCGCCGTCTTCGGCAGCCGCTCGGGGCCGATGACGATCAGCGCCACCACGGCAATGACGACGATCTCGGAAAAGCCGATGTCGAACATTCGATCTCAGCTTCGGGCCCGGGCGCCCGCCCTCTTCGCCCGTGACGCCCCAAAGCCGAAGCTCAACTGGTCTTCTCCTTCTTCACCTCACCCTCGATCGTCGTGCCCGCGATCTGCTGCGCGGGCGGCGTCTTCGCGGCGTCCGCCTCTTCCTCGGCGCCCTTCATGCCTTCCTTGAATCCCTTGACCGCCCCGCCCAGGTCCTGCCCGATGTTGCGCAGCTTCTTCGTGCCGAAGATCAGCACGACAACCAGGAGGACGATCAGCCAGTGCCAGATGCTCAAACCACCCATGGTGTTCTCCTCGAATCGTTCAGCCCGCGCCCCGTGGGAGCATCGGTCCGAGCGGGTCCGGACCGCCGACGACGTGGACATGAAGGTGCATCACGTCCTGGCGTCCGATACGGCCGGTGTTGACGATCGTGCGGAAGCCGTCGGGCGAGCCCGACTCGCGCGCGAGCCGGGCGGCGAGCGTCAGCATCCGTCCGAGCACCGGCGCGTCCTCCGGCGTGGTCTCGGCGAGGGATGCGATGTGCCGCTTCGGCACCAGCATGAAGTGCACGGGCGCCTGCGGCCGGATGTCGTGGAACGCGAGCACGAGGTCGTCCTCGAACACCTTCTTCGAGGGAATCTCGCCCCGCACGATCTTGCAGAAGATGCAGTCCTCCACGCTCGACTCTCCGCCGATGTCGCTCACGGGCGGCGCGCGCCCTTCTCGGCGATGCCCGACACGCCCTCGCGCCGCGCGAGCTCCGCGCGCACGTCCGCGGGGCCGAGGCCGCGGGACGCGAGCAGCACGAGGCAGTGGAACCAGAGGTCCGCGACCTCCGCGACGATGCGCATTTTATCACCGTCCTTCGCGGCGATGACCGCTTCGGTGGCCTCCTCGCCGATCTTCTTCAGCACGGCGTCGTCGCCCTTCGCGAGGAGTGCCGCGACGTACGAAGACGCCGGGTCGGCGCCGCGTCGCGTCGCGATCGTCGCCGCGATCCGGTCGAGGACGTCGGCGTCCGCGGCGGGCGGGTCAGCGGACGCCATAGATCGCCTCGGGATCCTTGCGGACGGGTTCCACCGCATCCCAGCGCGCCCCGGCGAGCCGCCGGAAGAAGCAGGTCTCGCGTCCGGTGTGGCACGCGATCCCGCCCGCCTGCTCGACGACAACGAGGATGGCGTCGTCGTCGCAGTCGAGCCGGATCTCGCGGACGCGCTGAACGTGGCCTGACTGCTCGCCCTTCCGCCAGAGCTTCGCGCGCGAGCGCGACCAGTAATACACTTCGCGCGTCGATTCGGTCAGCGCGAGCGCCTCGCGGTTCATCCACGCGAGCGTCAGCACCTTGCCGGTCGCGACGTCCTGCGCGATCGCCGGCACGAGGCCGTCGGGCTGCCACTTCACTTCGTCGAGCCAGTCCATGATCGGATCACCTCGTGCCGGTCACCGCACTTCGATGCCTGCCGCCGCCATCGCCGCCTTCGCCTGCGCGATCGTGAACTCGCCATAATGGAAGATCGACGCGGCGAGTACCGCGTCCGCGCCGCCTTCGAGCACGCCGGCGACCAGGTCCTCGAGCGAGCCGACGCCGCCCGACGCGATCACCGGCACGTCGACCGCGTCGACGACGGCCCGCGTGAGGGCGAGGTCGAAGCCGGTCCGCGCCCCGTCCCGATCCATGCTCGTGAGCAGGATTTCTCCGGCGCCGCGGCCGACGAGCTCGCGCGCCCACTCCACGGCGTCCATGCCGGCGGGTGTGCGGCCGCCGTGCGTGTAGACCTGCCAGGCCTCCGGCGCGAGCTGCTTCGCATCGATCGCCGCGACGATGCACTGCGCGCCGAAGCGCGCCGACGCCTCTCCGACCAGTCCGGGATTGCGCACCGCGGCGGTGTTGATGCTGACCTTGTCGGCCCCCGCGTTGAGCAGCGCACGGATGTCGTCGACCGAGTTGACACCGCCGCCCACGGTCAGCGGAATGAACACTTCATCGGCCACCGCCTCGATCATGTGGTAGAGGAGCCCACGCGTCTCGACGCTCGCGCGGATGTCGAGGAAGGCGAGCTCGTCGGCGCCCTGCTCGTCGTAGCGGCGCGCGACCTCGACCGGATCGCCGGCATCGCGCAGATTGACGAAGTTGATGCCCTTGACGACGCGGCCCTCCGCGACGTCGAGGCAGGGGATGATGCGCTTGGCGAGGCCCATGCGCCATTATCGCGCAAGCGTCCGGCCCGCCCCCGGACGGCGCCCGGAGCAACGGCGGTCAGCCCTTGGCGGCCTTGAGCGCCGCCTTGAACTCGAGCCTGCCCTCGTAGAGGGCCCGCCCGGCGATCGCGCCGATGATCCCTTCCTTCTCGTAGGGCAGGAGCTGCTCGATGTCCGCGAGGGACGCGATGCCGCCCGACGCGATCACCGGAACCTTGAGCTCGCGGGCGAGCCGCACGGTGGCCTCGACGTTGACGCCGGTCAGCATGCCGTCGCGGCCGATGTCGGTGTAGATGACCGCCTCGACGCCATAGTCCTCGAACTTCTTCGCGAGATCGATCACGTCGTGGCCGGTCATCTTCGACCAGCCGTCGGTCGCGACCTTCCCGTCGCGCGCGTCGAGCCCCACGATGATGTGGCCGGGAAACGCGTAGCAGGCGTCGTGCAGGAACCCGGGGTTCTTGACCGCGGCCGTGCCGATGATCACGTAGGTGATGCCGTCGTCGAGGTAGCGCTCGATCGTGTCGAGGTCGCGGATCCCGCCGCCCAGCTGCACCGGAATCTCCTCGCCGATCACGCTCACGATCTCGCGGATCGCGAGCTCGTTCTTCGGCACGCCGGCGATCGCGCCGTTCAGGTCGACCAGGTGCAGCCGCTTCGCGCCTTGCTCGAGCCAGTGCTGCGCCATCGCGGCGGGGTCCTCGGAGAAGACGGTCGCCGAGTGCATCTCGCCCTGCTTGAGACGCACGCAGTGTCCGTCCTTGATGTCGATCGCGGGGATGATCTGCATGGCGTCGGGGGTGACGGCAGGAGCGGCGGGTCGCGGCGGCGCGCGGCGGGCGGAGGAAGTGACGCTGGATGTCGGACGCGGTCAGCCGTCAGCTGCGCCCGTCCCAGGCGACAAAGTTGGCGAGCAGCTGCAATCCGGCGCGGTGGCTTTTTTCCGGATGGAATTGCGTCGCGAAGATATTAGCCCGGGCGATGGCACAAGTAAACGGCGTCGGATAGTCCGTCGTTCCCGCGGTCAACGAGGGGTCGGCCGGCACCGGATGGTAGCTGTGCGCGAAATAGAAGCGGGTCCCGTCCGCGATTCCCGCCCACAGCGGATGCGCGCGCGCCTGGCGTACCGGGCTCCACCCCATGTGCGGCACCTTGAGGCGATCGCCCGACGGCAAGGTCATCGCTTCGTCACGAAAGCGCGCGACGCGCCCGCGCAGGACGGCAAGGCCCGGGGTGGGCCCCTCTTCGCTCGTCTCGAACAGCATCTGCAGCCCGAGGCAGATGCCGAGGAACGGGCGCGTGCCCGCGGCGTCGAGCACGGCGGCGCGGAGTCCGCTCGCGTCGAGGCAGCGGATGCAGTCGGGCATCGCGCTCTGGCCGGGGAGCACGACCCGCTCCGCCCGGGCGATCTCGTCGGGTTCGGAGGTGACGCCGATGTCGAGATCGGGCGCCACGTGGACGAGCGCCTTTGCGACCGAGCGCAGGTTGCCCATCCCGTAATCGACGACGGCGATGTCCATCGGTAAGGCGGCTTCCTGGTGCGCGACGCCGTTCGCGGCGACCGGCACGCGAGACGGGGTCGGTTCCTTGAATTTCCTACAACGTGCCCTTGGTCGAGGGGATCGTGCCGCCCACACGCGGATCGGGCGCAATGGCCATGCGCAGCGCACGGGCAAACGCCTTGAACACCGTTTCGGCCTGGTGATGCGCATTCTGGCCGCGCAGATTGTCGACGTGCAGCGTCACCTGCGCGTGGTTGACGAAGCCCTGGAAGAACTCGTGCGTGAGGTCGACGTCGAACGCGCCGATCATCGCGCGCGCGAACGGCACGTGGAATTCGAGGCCGGGGCGACCCGACAGGTCGACGACCACGCGCGAGAGCGCCTCGTCGAGCGGCGCGTAGGCGTGGCCGAAGCGCGCGAGCCCCGCCTTGTCGCCGAGCGCCTCTCGCACCGCCTGCCCGAGCGTGATCCCGATGTCCTCGACCGTGTGATGCGCGTCGATGTGGAGGTCGCCCTTCGCCTCGACCGTGATGTCGAGGAGGCCGTGCCGCGCGAGCTGGTCGAGCATGTGGTCGAGGAACGGCACTCCGGTCGCCACCTCGGCGCGGCCGCTGCCGTCGAGATCGACGGCGACGGCGATCTCGGTTTCTCGGGTGCGGCGCCGGACCTTCGCGGTGCGGGGGCGTGTCATGTCGTTCCATCGGCGGCGAATGCCGCGAGCAGCGCGTCGTTCTCGGCGGGCGTGCCCACGGTGATGCGCAGGCAGTGCTCGAGCAGCGGATGCACGCCGTGCCGGCTCTTGACGAGGATTCCTGCGGCCCGCAGCGCCTCGAAGCGACGCGGCGCGTCCGGCACCCGCACCAGCACGAAGTTCGTCCGCGACGGGAACACCGTCATGCCCGGCAGCCGCGCGAGCGCAGCCTCGAGCCGCGCACGCTCTTCCCTGAGCGTCGCCGCCCACCCGTCGAGCAATCCGCGCTCGGCCAGGAGCACCGGCGCCACCGCCTGCGTGAGCGCGTTGAGATTATACGGCGGCCGCACCTTGTCGAGCTCGGCGATCCACTCCTGTGCCGCCGCGGCGTAACCGAGCCGCAGCCCGGCCATCCCGATCTTGGATACGGTGCGGAGCACGAGCAGGTTCGGAAACTCGTCGAGACGCGGAAGGAAGCTCGCGCCGGCGAACGCGTGATACGCCTCGTCGACGACGACGAGACCGGGCGCAGCGCGGAGCACGCGCTCGACGGCCGCGGGGTCGAACAGGTTGCCCGTCGGGTTGTTCGGGTACGCGAGCCAGACGAGGGCGGGACGCTCGCGCCGGATCGCCTCCTCCATTGCGTCCGCGTCGAGCCCGAAATCGGCGCGGAGCGGCACGCCGACGTAGCGCATGCCCGCGAAGAGCGCGTCGATCCGGTACATCTCGAACGACGGCTCGGGCGCGACGACGGCCGCGCCCGGACGCGCGAGCGCCGTCGTGACGATCTGGATCAGCTCGTCCGAGCCGTTGCCGAGGAGCACGCGCTCCGGGCCCGGGAGGCCGAACGTCTCGACGATCGCCGTCTTCAGCGCGACGGCCCCGCCGTCCGGATACCGATTGAGCGGGACCGCCGCCGCCGCCGCCGCGACCTTTTCGCGCACCGCCGGGGGCAGCTCGAACGGCGACTCCATCGCGTCGAGCTTGATCATGCCGGACGCTGTCGCGACCGCGTATTTCGTTAGCGTCCGGACCTCCGGACGAACGGTCGCGGCGACGAGCGCACGGGCCGTCGCCGCAGGGGCCGATCCGTCGAACCGCTTGTTCACGTCAGCGCTCGCCTTCGCAGCGGAGCTCGGCGCTCCGCGCGTGCGCGACGAGTCCCTCGCCGCGCGCGAGCGTCGCCGCGACGGGCCCGAGCGTCTGCGCCGCCGCGGCCGTGAGGCCGAGCAGCGACGAGCGCTTCTGGAAATCGTAGACGCCGAGCGGCGAGGAGAAGCGCGCGGTGCGGCCGGTCGGCAGGACGTGGTTGGGACCCGCGCAGTAATCGCCGAGGGACTCCGACGCGTAGTGCCCCATGAAGATCGCGCCTGCGTGCCGGATCTTGGGCAGGAGCGCGGCGGGATCGGCGACCGCGAGCTCGAGATGCTCGGGCGCGACGCGGTTCGCGATCGCGCACGCATGGTCGAGATCACGGACGGCGATCAGCGCTCCGCGGTTCGCGAGCGACGCAGCGATGATCGCGCGGCGCGGCATCGTCTCTATGAGCCGCCCCGCGCTCGCGGCCACCGCGTCGACCATGGCCTGATCCGGGGAGACTAGCAGCGCCTGCGCGAGCTCGTCGTGCTCGGCCTGCGAGAAGAGATCCATCGCGACCCAGTCGGGATTCGCGCTCGCGTCGGCGATCACGAGGATCTCCGAGGCGCCCGCGACCATGTCGATGCCGACCGTGCCGAACACGCGTCGCTTCGCCGCCGCGACGTAAGCGTTGCCCGGTCCGCAGATCTTGTCGACCGCCGGCACCGTTGCCGTTCCGTAGGCGAGCGCCGCGATCGCCTGCGCGCCGCCGATTGAGAACGCGCGCGTGACGCCCGCGAGATGCGCGGCGGCGAGGACCAGCGGGTTGCGCGCGCCTGCAGGCGTCGGCACGACCATCACGATCTCGGCAACCCCGGCCACGTGCGCGGGAACGACGTTCATCAGCACCGACGAGGGGTACGCGGCCTTGCCGCCGGGCACGTAGACGCCGACGCGATCGAGCGGCGTCACCTGCGCGCCGAGCTCGCTGCCGTCGGCCTCGCGATAGCTCCACGACGCCATCTTCTGCCGCTCGTGGTACGCGCGGATGCGCCCGGCCGCCGTCTCGAGTGCGCTTCGCTGCTCGGAAGGCAGCGCCTCGAATGCGGCGCGCATCTCCGCGGGGCGTATCTCGAGCTCGGCCGCCGCCGCCACGCGCACGCGATCGAACCGCGCCGTGCATTCGACGAGCGCCGCATCGCCGCGCGCGCGAACGTCGGCGACGATCGCCGCCACCGCAGCGTCGACCGCCGGGTCCTGCGCGGCCTCGAACGCGGTCAGCGCCGTGAACTCGCGCTCGAAGTCCGCAGCCCCCGCGTCGAGGCGCCGCAGCGCGAGTGGCGCGCTCATGCGTTCCCCCGCCGTCCGGCGACGGCCGCCGACATCGCCTCGAGCAGCGGTTGCACGACGTCGCGCTTGAGCTTGAGCGACGCCGGGTTGACGACGAGGCGCGAGCTGATCGGCATGATCTCTTCGACCGCGACGAGGTCGTTGGCCTTGAGCGTGTTGCCGCTCGACACGAGGTCGACGATGACGTCGGCGAGGCCGACGAGCGGCGCGAGCTCCATCGAGCCGTAGAGCTTGATCAGGTCGACGTGCATGCCCTTGGCGGCGAAATGCTCGCGCGCGGTCTGCACGTACTTCGTCGCCACGCGGATCCGCGCGCCGCGCTGCACGGCCGCATCCCAGGCGAATCCGCGTCGGGTCGCGACGACCATCCGGCAGCGTGCGATCTCGAGATCGACCGGCTGGTAGAGACCCTCGCCGCCGTGCTCGAGGAGCACGTCGCGTCCGGCCACGCCGGCGTCCGCGGCGCCGTGCTGCACGTAGGTCGGCACGTCCGACGCGCGGACGATGATCACCGACACGCCCGGGCGGTTCGTCGACAGGATGAGCTTGCGCGAGGTCTCCGGATCGTCGGCCGGCACGATGCCCGCGGCCGCGAGCAGCGGCAGCGTCTCGTCGTAGATCCGCCCTTTCGACAGGGCGAGCGTCAGCGGAATCAAGAGGGGAACCGTGCGGCCGGCGAGAAGCCATTCTACCGGACGCCGCACGCGCCCCCCGCGTCAGGCGCATTCGCGCTGGGAACGTGGGCTTCTAGCGCGCGGCGCGGTGCGAAACCGTGATCTCCGGCGGCTCCCGCAACGTCTGGTAGACGACGCAATAGCGCTCCGTCAGGCGCAACAGCGTGCCGAGCTGCTCCTCCGCGGCGTCGGTGTCGAGCTCGAAGCGCAGGCGGATGCGCTGGAACCCGACCGGCACGCCCTTGTCGACGCCGAGCGTGCCGCGGAAATCGAGATCCCCCTCGGCGTGGATCGCTGCATCGCGGAGCTCGACGCCCATCGCCGTCGCGACTGCATTGAGCGTGACGCCCGCGCACGCGACGAGCGCCTCGAGCAGCATGTCGCCCGAGCACGCGAAGAGGCCATTGCCTCCTGTCGCCGGATGGAGCCCGGCGGCCACGAGCGCCCGGCCCGTCTCGACCGAACACGTCACGTCCTCGCCGAGCCTTCCCTGCGCCCGCAGCGTGACCATCGCCGCGCCCGGTTCCGTCCTGTACCGCTCCTTCATCGGCGCCTGCAGCGCACGCAACGCGTCGCCTGTCGTCGTCATCGCACCTCTCCCGAAGCTCGTCCGACGGCAAGTGTGCACGATTGCGTTTCCGCTGCAACTCCCAGGGGCCCGGGCTTCCTGCAGCCCCCGGGCGCAGACGGTGTTCTTGCTACACTGGACGTCCTTCGAACGGGACGACGCATTGGAAGCGACGGGCGGCGCGCGCAGGCTGGCGGCGATCCTCGCGGCGGACATGGTCGGCTACAGCCGGCTCATGGAGACCGACGAGAGGGGTACGCTCGCGCGCCTCAAGACGCACCGGCTCGAGCTCGTCGATCCCGCGATCGCGAGGAACCAGGGCCGGATCATCAAGACGATGGGCGACGGCCTGCTGGTCGAATTCCAGAGCGTCGTGGATGCGGTGCAGTGCGCGGTCGAGATCCAGCAGCGGATGTCGCGACGGAACACGGACGTGTCGCCCGCGCGCTGGATCCAGTTCCGGATCGGCATCAACCTGGGCGACATCATCGTCGAGGACGACGACATCTTCGGCGACGGCGTCAACGTGGCCGCGCGGCTGCAGGAGCTCGCCGAACCGGGCGGCATCTGCGTCTCGGCGGCGGTTCGCGACCAGGTCGGCGAGCGCGCCGGCGTTGCGTTCGAGGACCTGGGCGAGCAGGCCCTGAAGAACATCGCCCGGCCGATCCGGGCCTTCCGCGTACTCCTCGGGAAGCGTCCGCAGGCCTCCGGGAGCGCAGCGGAGGACGCCGCCACGGCGAGCAAGCCCTCGCTCGTGGTCCTTCCCTTCGTCAACATGAGCGGGGATCCCGAGCAGGAATTCTTCGTCGACGGGCTGAGCGAGGACATCACGACGGAGCTGTCCCGCTTCCACGACCTCCTCGTGATCTCGCGCAACTCGGCGTTCGTGCACAAGGGGAAGGCGGTCAAGGTCCAGGACATCGCCCGCGAGTTCAAGGTCCACTACGTGGTCGAGGGGAGCGTGCGGAAGGCCGGAGACCGAGTGCGCGTCACCGTGCAGCTCATCGACGCGGAGACCGATCGGCACGTCTGGGCCGAGCGATACGATCGCAAGATCGAGGACATCTTCGCGATCCAGGACGAGGTGACGAGCGCCATCGCGGGAACGCTGCCCGGCCGGATCGAGGCCGCCGGCCAGGACCGCGCGAAGCGCAAGCCGACGGAGAACATGGCGGCGTACGAGTGCGTCCTCACGGGCAAGATCCTCCACCACCGCTCGACGCCCGAGGACAACGCGGAAGCGCAGCGGATGCTCGATCGCGCGATCGCCCTCGATCCGAAGTACGCACACGCCCATGCGTGGAAGGCCTGTGTGCTCGCGCAGACCTGGGTCAACGGGTGGTGCGAGGATCGCAAGCGGACCTGGCAGCAGGTGATCGACCAGGTCGGGATCGCGCTCGGACTCGACGACAACGACAGCGACGTCCACCGCATCCTCGCCGCGGTGAACCTCGCGTGCGACGATCACGAGAAGGCGCAGTTCCACCAGGCGCGCGCGCTCGGCCTCAATCCGAACAACGACCTGATCCTGGTCCAGAACGGCGAGCTCCTCACATGGCTCGGCCGCCCGCTGGACGGCATCGAGTGGATCCAGAAGGCGATGCGGGTGAATCCCTATCACCCGGAGCGATTCTCGAACCACCTCGGCCGCGCCTACTACACGGCGCGCAAGTACCCGGAAGCCCTCGAGGCGTTGAGCCGGATCGCGCGGCCCGACCACGGGCAGCACGCGCTCCTCGCCGCGTCGCTTGCGCAGCTCGGCGACAGCATCGCGGCGGGCGCCCACGCGCAGGAGGTGCTGAAGCAAGCCCCCGCGTTTTCGACCCGGCGGCACCTGCTGACGCTGCACTACCGCCTCGAGGGCGATCGCGAGCACCTGCGCGAAGGCCTGCTCAAGGCGGGCCTGCCGGCCTGACGGGCAGCGCCGCTCGCTTGCCCGTCGCCGGGAAGAGCGCTCACCCCGTGACCGGAACTCCGCGACGTGCGGGCATGCGGCATGGCGCGGTCGCGCTCTGCGCGCTCGTCGGCGCCTGTTCCTCGACGCCGAGCTTCCCGCCCGCGGCGCCGACCACCGGCCACCGGCCGCCGCCAGCGGAGCGCGAATTCCGCGCTTCCGATCTCGCCAAATCCGACATCGACGTCGCCGCGGAGGTGCACCTGCGCGAGTGCCTCGCCTCCGCGCGGCTCCTGATGGAGAAGCTCTACCGCCGGAACCCGCGCGAATGGCGGAAGGGCGGCAACGCGAGCATGGACGCTGCCGTCGCGCGCGCGTTCGACCCGCAGGCGGAGTTCCGCTTCACCGAGCTCGGCAACGTCCGCGGCGCGGATGCGGTGCTTCTCGCGCTCAAGCCCGAGTACACGGGCGATCGCGTCTTCGCGTTCGGCGTCGGCCTCGCGAGCATGGTCTTCCTTTCCTACAGCGGCAGGACCGAGCTCTACCTGACCGACGTCCTCGACGCGCAGAAGCTCTACAACGCCGGCCGCAACATCGAGATCGCCGCGTGGAAGCTCGGCGCCGCCCGCGACGCGCAAGGCTTCCCGCTGCTCCTGTCGAATGAGATCCACGGCGACGTCGCCAATCTCTCGTTCGAGCGCGAGTTCGGCAAGATGATCGCCTACCAGGACGCGATGGCGCAGATCGCGGCGCAGCGCACCAACCGGACGATCCGGAAGGTGGTGCAGTCCCTGGCGACCGCGATCTTCCTGCCGATTTGACCCAACTCGGCCGTACGGAGGCCGGGGCGAAAGGCGGGCCGACCGCTCCAAGCAACGTAAGACGAGGCTGTGCGGAGGCCCGCCGCGCGAGCGGCCCGAACCCGCAGGCGCGAGAGACTGTCATAATGGCGTCGGGTACCGAACCCGCCCTCGACGCCAGCTGAATCGATGAACGACGACGCACCGTTCCCGAGCTCCCGCGCGCAGCGGCGCGCTCGGCCGATCAACCAGGCGCTCCCGGCGACGCTCAAGTGGTTCGACGCGCTGCCGCCGGAGATCCAGCCGACGGCCGTCGTGCGGGACTACCCGCGCATCGCCAACGCGCTGGCGCGCGCCTGGAACGACGTGCCTGCGCTCACCGCGTACCTGGACTCGCTCCTCGTCGACCGTCGCGGCGGGCGGCGGGGCTTCCCCGGCGACGTCCACCAAGAGCTATTGTCGCTGCGCGAGTACTTCGACGGCCGGTATCCGGCGTCGCCAACGACGATCTGACCGCTAGGCCGGGGCGTGCCACCCGGCATCGGCCCAGAGCTGGCCGCTCACGGCCGAATTGGCGAGCATGAAGCAGATCGCGTCGGCGATCTCTTCCGGGCGGATGAGGCGGGAGAGCTGGGTGAACGGCAGGATGTTCTTGCTGATGTAGTCGTCGCCCATCGCGCGCACCATCGGCGTGTCGGTGAATCCCGGGTGGATCACGCTGCACCGCACGCCGTGGAAGACGGCTTCCTTCATGATCGTCGCCGCCGCGCCTTCGAGGCCGGCCTTGGCGCTCGCGTACGAGATCTGACCCTTGTTCCCCTGCGACGACACCGAGCCGATGAAGACGATCGCGCCCTGCATCCCCTCGGATGGCTGCCAGCGTCGCAGGCCGCCCGCCGCACGGTTCTCGGCGATCCGGCCGATCATCTCGAGCGACCAGTAGACCGGCGCCATCAGGTTCACGTCGAGGACTTGCCGGAACTTCTCGGCCGGATAGATGCGGGCCTTGCCCGTCTCGCGATCGACGCGGACGGCGAGATCGTCGCGGGTGATGCCCGCCGCCGGCACGCAGATGGTGACGGTGTCGACCTCGCGGCTGATGTCGTCGTAGACGGACGCGCGGAACGCCTCGTCGGTCACGTCGCCGCGATACGGCCAGCCGACCTTGCGACCCGCCTTCGCATTGATTTCGGAGGCGACCTGCTCGACCGTCTCACCCATGTCGACGAGCGCCATCGCGCGCACGTCGCGGCGCGCCATTTCGATGGCGACCGCCCGGCCAATGCCGCTCGCGGCGCCCGTGATGACTGCGACCTTGCCGGGAAATTCCATGAAGTTTCTCCGCTGTCCGTGGTTTTGTTGCGCCGCAACATCATATCGTTTTTCGAGGTCGACGTCACGGGAATCGGATCGGTGCGCCCTGCTTTGGCGCACCGGATGTTGCATCGCGGCACAAGACCGACTATCGGGCTCAGGTAATCGCCCGGCGGCTCACCGGGTCGCGGCCCTTCACTGGCGTGCCGTACGCGCGTTCGACGGGGCGGGCTCGTCGCCGCTGGTGCGAAAGGGGTTGATGTCGATGCCGCCGCGACGCGTGAACCGGGCGTAGACGGCGAGGGTCTCGGGCCGGCAGCGCCGGGAGACGTCGGCGAAGATCCTCTCGACGCAGTGCTCGTGGAATCCCGGCTGCCGGCGGTAGGAAAGGAGGTAGCCCAGCAGGCGCTCGCGGTCGATCCGCGCACCGCGGTAGCGGACCTGGAGGCTCGCGTAGTCGGGTTGGCCCGTCACCGGGCAGACCGAGCGGAAGAGGCGGGTGAAGACCGTCTCCGTCGCGCGCTCGCCGCCCGCCTCGAGCGTTTCGGACGTCGGGCGGTCGGCGACGCCGTCCGGCTCGAGTCCGTCGAGGCAGTCGCCGTCGAGCTCCGCGCGCGGCAACCGGGCAAATGCGCCGGGCGGCGTCAGGGCGACGTCGACGCGCGCCCCCGTCGCGGCCGCGAGATCGCGGGCGACCACGGCCCCGACCTCGTCGCGTGAGGCGAACCGCACGAGATTCAGCGCCGCGAGATAGAGCTTGACCGACTTCGACTCGACAATCCGTGGCGAATCGGATGGCACCGTGAACGTGGCGATCGCGACGTCCGGCTTCCCGCGCGCGTCGAGCCACGACAGCTCGTACGCGTTCCAGAGATCGACGCCGCGGAAGGGCACCGTCCCGGCGAATCCGAGCTCGGCCCGCAGCGGAGCCCGCTCGACGGGGAACAGGAGGTTCGGATCGTGCCCGTCGGACCACGCCGTGGCGTGGCCGAGCGGCGACGCGCCGAGATCGGTCATGACGCCGCGCGTTCGCGGCGGATGCGCGCGCCGAGCGCCGACAGCTTGTCCTCGATCCGCTCGTAGCCGCGATCGAGGTGGTAGATGCGGTCGATCGTCGTCGGGCCCGCGGCGACGAGCCCTGCGATCACGAGACACGCGGAAGCGCGGAGGTCGGTCGCCATCACGGTGGCACCGGTAAGCTCTGGCACGCCGCGCACGATCGCCGTGCTGCCCTCGACGTCGATGTCGGCGCCGAGCCGGGTCAGCTCCTGCACGTGCATCATCCGGTTCTCGAAGATCGTCTCGGTGATCGTCGACGTGCCCGCGGCGCACGCGGCGACCGCCATCATCTGCGCCTGCATGTCGGTCGGGAACGCCGGATACGGCGCGGTACGGACCGTGAACGCGGCGAGCGGCCGGCGACGCTCGACGCGGATCGCGCCCGGCGTCGCCGTGATCCCGGCGCCGGCCTCGGCCAGCTTGGTCACGACCGCGTCGAGCGTGTCGGCCTCTGCGCCGACGAGCGTCGCTTCGCCGCCCGCAGCCGTGACGGCCGCCAGGAAGGTGCCCGTCTCGATCCGGTCGGGCATGATCGCGTGCGTCGCACCCGAGAGTCGCGAAACGCCCTCGATCGTGATGCGGTCGGTGCCCGCCCCCGAGATCCGCGCCCCCATCGACGAGAGACAGCGCGCGAGGTCGACGATCTCGGGCTCGCGCGCGGCGTTCTCGATCGATGTCGTGCCATCGGCCAGCGTCGCCGCCATCATCAGGTTCTCGGTGCCGGTGACGGTCACGAGATCGAACACGAAGCGCGCTCCCCTGAGCCGCTTCGCGCGCGCGCTGATGTAGCCGTGCTCGAGGTCGATCTCGGCGCCCATCGCCTCGAGCGCCTTGACGTGCTGGTCGACCGGCCGGAGCCCGATCGCGCAGCCGCCGGGGAGCGAGACCCGCGCCTCGCCGCAGCGAGCGACGAGCGGACCCAGCGCCAGGATGGATGCCCGCATCGTCTTCACGAGCTCGTAGGGCGCGAGCGGCCAGTCGATCGACGACGCGTCGAGCGCGACGGTGCCCGCCTCGCGCGTGTCCAGGCGGACGCCCATCTGCGCGAGCAGCGTCTGCATCGTCCGCACGTCGTTCAGGCGCGGCACGTTCGACAGGACCAGCGGCTCGGTCGTGAGCAGCGACGCGCACAGGAGCGGCAACGCGGCATTCTTCGCGCCCGACACCCGCACTTCGCCGGACAGCGGCGCGCCGCCCTCGATGACGAGCCGGTCCATTCAGCCCCGGTCCTGCGCCGCCCACTGCGCCGGCGTGAGCGTCGTCATCGACAGCGCGTGGATCTCCTCGCGCATCGCCTCGCCGAGCGCCGCGTAGACGAGCTGGTGCTGGCGCACCTTCGGCATGCCCTCGAATCGCGCGCTGACGACGACCGCCTCCCAGTGAACGCCGTCGCCGCGGACGGCGACGTGCTCGCAGTCGAGGTGGTCGGCGATCGCGCGCTCGATCGATTCGGCGGTGGCCATTTTGGGCCCTAATGGCGGAGCTTCCAGCCGCTGCGCAGGAGCGCGAGCGTGAGCGCCGCCAGCAGGACGGCGCAGCCGGCGACTAGGGCAAGGGAGAGGGAGGCTGGCACGTCGGACTTGCCGAAGAACCCGTAGCGGAAGCCGTCGATCATATAGAAGAACGGATTCCAGCGTGACAGCGCCTGCCAGAATGGCGGCAGCGAGTGGATCGAGTAGAAGACGCCCGACAGGAAGGTGAGGGGCACGATGATGAAGTTCTGGAAGCCGGCGAGCTGGTCGAACTTGTCGGCCCAGATCCCGGCGATGAGGCCGAGCGTGCCGAGGATGGCGCTGCCAAGGAACGCGAACGCAAGCGCCCAGAAGGGATGCGGCATGGAGAGGAGCGAGGGGACGAAGAGCAGCGTGACCGCGAACACCCCCAGCCCCACGACGAGGCCGCGCACCATCGCGCCCAGCACGTAGGCGGCGAAGAGGTCCGACGGCGACAGCGGCGGCAGCAGCATGAAGATCAGGTTGCCGGTGATCTTCGACTGGATGAGCGACGAGCTCGAGTTGGCGAACGCGTTCTGCAGGACGGACATCATGACGAGACCCGGCACGAGGAACGCCGTGTAGCGCACCTCGCCTCCGTACACCGTGACATGCGACTCGAGCACGTGCGAGAAGATGAGCAGGTAGAGGAGCGCCGTCAGCACCGGCGCCGCGATCGTCTGGAACGAGACCTTCCAGAAGCGGAGGAGCTCCTTGTAGAGCAGCGTGGGCCACCCGGCTCCGGCGATGCGGATCACGCCTCCACCCCGCTCCGCTCGGCGCGCGTCTCGGTCGCCATGATCTTCAGGAACACGTCCTCGAGGTCGGCCTCCTCGAGCGCGAGCTCGCGGATCGCGATGCCGTCGTCACGCAGCGCGCAGAGCAGGCCCTCGAGGTCCGCGTAGCGCTCGAGGGCGATGTAGCGAATCCCCGACTGCTCGCGCAGCACGCGGGCCTGCCACGCCGCCGGCACGCGGTCGGCGACGAGCCGGACGGTGATCCCCGCGAAGCGCGACAGCAGCGCGTGCTTCGTGTCGAGCGCAACGACGCGACCCGCCTTCAGCATCGCGATGCGGCCGCACAGCGCCTCGGCCTCCTCGAGATAATGCGTCGTCAGGATGATCGTGTGCCCATCGGCGTTGAGCTTGCGGATGAAGGCCCAGAGGCTCTGCCTGAGCTCGACGTCGACGCCGGCGGTGGGCTCGTCGAGCACGATGACGGGCGGCTTATGCACGAGCGCCTGGCCGACCAGCACCCGCCGCTTCATGCCCCCCGAGAGCGAACGCATGTTGGCGTCCGCCTTCGCGGTGAGGTCGAGGTGGTGCAGGATCTCGTCGATCCAGTCGCCGTTGTGGCGAATGCCGAAGTAGCCGGACTGGAGCTCGAGCGTCTCGCGCACGGTGAAGAACGGATCGAAAACGAGCTCCTGCGGCACGACGCCCAGCGCGCGGCGGGCGGCACGGTAGTCGCGGGTAACGTCGTGGCCCAGGATGCGCGTCGCGCCCGCGTCCGCCCGCGTGAGGCCCGCCGCGATCGAGATCAGCGTGGTCTTGCCCGCTCCGTTCGGCCCGAGGAGACCGAAGAACTCGCCGCGCTCGACGGCGAAGCTCACGCCCGAGAGCGCCTGCACCCGGCCGAAGCGGCGGGCGACCTCGACGAATTCGACGGCGGCGGTCATTCGGAAGGACCCGGCAACTCGGGGCGCGTCCGGTCCCTCGCCGTCCGCGCGCGTGCGTTCAGCCGGCGAGGATCTCGTCGACACCGTAGAGGGCCGCGAGCGCGCGCAGGCCGCGCGGCAACCCTTCGAAGCGGAGCGTGCGTCCTTCCCCGGACGCTCGGCGCGCGAGCGCCACGAGCACCGCGACCGCCGTCGAATCGAAGGCGCCGAGCCGATCGAGGTCGACGCGGCCGTCGCGCGGCAGCGGCAGCGCTTGCGCGGCCGCCAGGACCCGCCCCGCCTCGCCGAGCGTGAGCGGCCCTTCGTACGACCAGCGCGAGCCGTCGGCCGCGGGCTCGAAACCGCGCGCGCGCTCCGCGCCGGCGCTGCGCTCCGCCATCATTTGGCGGCGCCACCCTGGTTGCGCTCGGAAAGCGTCTTGATCAGGCCGTCGACGCCGCCGCTTTGCACCTGCTGGTTGAACTCGTCGCGATAGTTCGTGACGAGCGACACGCCGCCGATCACGACGTCGTAGGCCTTCCAGCCGCCGGCCGCCTTCTCGAGGCTGTAGTCGATCTGGACCGGCTGGCCTCCCTGCCGCACGACCTGGGTGCGGACGGTCACGTCGGTATCGCCGGGGTTCATCCGCAGCGGCTTCAACTCGATCGTCTCGTCGCGATACTTGTTGAGCGCCGTGGAATAGGTCCGCACGAGGAGCGTCTTGAACTCGTCGGCGAGACGCTTCTGCTGCTCGGGGGTCGCGGCGCGCCAGTTCTTGCCCATCGCGAGCGCCGTCATCCGCATGAAATCGAAATGCGGCGCGAGCTTGACCTCGATCATCTCGCGGATGCGTGCCTGGTCGCCTGCCTGGATCCGCGGATCGCCCTTGATCGTCGCGAGCACGTCGCTCGACACCCGCTTCACCATCGCGTCGGGGGCCTCCTGCGCCCGCAGCGGCAGCGCCACGGCGACGAGCGCGGCGAGAAGCCATGCCGCTCGGCCGGCGCAAAGCAGGGAGAAGAACGTCTTCATGGCTCGTCCTCTTCGGGCGGGGGCTTCCCGTCGTAGATCAGGTAACGGCGCCGCTGCAGGTAGGCGTTGCGGATGAACGTGTAGCGGTCGAGCGCGGCCTTCTCGACGATTTCGCCGGCGTCGAGCGCCTGCGCGCGCAGGTCGACGTAGCCGACCCCATAGAGCGAATTGCGCAGCGGCACGTCTGGAATGTAGCCGACGGGGCCGACCGCGATGCGCACGAGCACGCCGGTGCCGTCGCGGACCGTCGTCGGACCGAACAGCGGGATGAAGAGGTAGGGCCCTTGCGGGAATCCCCAGACCGCGAACGTCTGGCCGAAGTCCTCGTTGCCCCGCTCGATCCCGGCGTCGGACGCGACGTCGATCAGCCCGCCGAATCCGGCCAGCGTGTTGAGCATCACGCGTCCGAGGTCGTTGCCGGCCTTGTCCGGCTTGCCCTGGAGGAGGCCATTGACCGCCGAGAACAGGTCGTCGATGTTGTTGAACACGTTGCCGAAGGCGGTGCGCATGAACCGCGGCAGTATCGCTTCGTAGCCTTCCGCCACCGGCTTAACGAACGCGGAGTCGAGCGCGTCGTGGACACGGTAGAGCGCGCGGTTCATGGGCTCGAGCGGATCGACCTTGGAGGGCGTCGCCGCGCACCCCGCGAGCAAGGCGCCGAGTGCGGCGGCCGCCGCGGCGCGCGCGACGGCCGTCACTTGCCGTCTCCGTTCGCGGCCTTGTCGAACAGGAACTGGCCGATCAGCTTTTCGAGCACGACTGCGGACTGCGTCTTCTTGATCGTCGATCCGTTCGCGAGCATCTTCGGGTCGCCGCCAGCGTCGAGCCCGATGTACACCTCGCCGAGCAGGCCCGACGTGAGGATCGAGGCGATCGTGTCGGCCGTGAACTCGTAGCCGTCGTCGATCTTCATCGTGACAACCGCGCGGTACGACTTCGGATCGAGGTGGATCCGCTCGACCCGCCCGACGACGACGCCGGCCGCCTTCACGGGCGCGCGCAGCTTGAGGCCGCCGATGTTGTCGAACTGCGCCTCGAGCTGATAGCCGGGCGTGCCGCCGAACGTGACGAGATTGCCGACACGCAGCGCGAGGAACAGGATCGCGCCGATCCCGAGCGCGACGAACAGTCCGACCCAGAGATCGAGCGTCGTGCGGTTCATGCGCTCACGTCCTCGCGCCGTGGAACATGAACACCGTCAGCACGAAGTCGAGCGCCAGGATCGCGAGCGCGCTCTCGACGACGGTCCGCGTCGTGGCGCTCGACACGCCTTCCGCGGTCGGCTTCGCGTCGTAGCCCTCGAACACGGCGATCAGGCTCACGGCCGCGCCGAAGACCACGCTCTTGATCACGCCGTTGACGACGTCGTTGCGGAAGTCGACGGCGGCCTGCATGTTGCCCCAGAATGCGCCGGCGTCGATGCCGATCAGGCGGACGCCGACGATGTACGCGCCGAACACGCCCAGCGTCGAGAACAGCGCTGCCAGCAGGGGCATCGAGATCACGCCGCCCCAGAATCGCGGCGCGACCACCCGCGCGAGCGGATCGACCGCCATCATTTCCATCGCCGCCAGCTGCTCGGTCGCCTTCATGAGACCGATCTCCGCCGTGACCGCGCTCCCGGCGCGGCTCGCGAACAGGAGACCGGCGACGACGGGACCGAGTTCCCGCACGAGCGACAGCGCGACCAGGACGCCGAGCGACTCGTCGGCGCCGTAGCGCTGCAGAACGTCGTAACCCTGAAGCGCGAGCACCATGCCGACGAAGAGGCCGGACACGAGGATGATGATGAGCGAGAGCACGCCCGAGAAGTAGATCTCGCGCAGCGTGAGGTGCAGGCGGCGGAACGCGGCCGGCGTGTTGACCGCGACGGCCACGAAGAAGCGCGCGGCGTAGCCGAGCCGGGCCAGCCCGCCGGTCGCGAACGCGCCCAGGCGCCGCAGCGCTCCCGCCAGGCTTTCCTGTGCGGCGCTAGACACGGGCGAACACCTCGTCGCGGAACGGCGGCGCGGGGTAGTGGAAGGGCACCGGGCCGTCGGCCTCGCCGTCGATGAACTGGCGCACGAAGGCGTCGGCGGTGGTCCGCATCTCGTCCGGCGTCCCCTGCGCGACGATGCGGCCGGCCGAGACGAAATACATGTAGTCGACGATCTTCATCGACTCGTAGACGTCGTGCGTGACGACCACCGAGGTGATGCCGAGCGCATCGTTGAGCTTCCGGATCAGCTGCCCGACGACGCCGAGCGAGATCGGATCGAGGCCGGCGAACGGCTCGTCGTAGAGCACGAGCATCGGGTCGAGCGCGATCGCGCGCGCGAGCGCAACGCGGCGCGCCATGCCGCCCGACAGTTCGGAGGGCATGAGCTGCGCGGCGCCGCGCAGGCCCACCGAGTGGAGTTTCATCAGCACGAGGTCGCGCACGAGCTCTTCCGGCAGGTGCGTGTGCTCGCGCAGCGCGAACGCAACGTTCTCGAACACCGTCATGTCGGTGAACAGCGCGCCGAACTGGAACAGCACGCCGAATCGGCGCCGCAGCGCGAGCAGCGCGTCGCGGTCGAGGTCCGGGACCGACAGCCCGCCGACGATCACGCGCCCCGAGCGGGGCTTCAGCTGCCCGCCGATCAGCCGGAAGATCGTCGTCTTGCCACAACCCGAGCCGCCCATGATCGCGACGACCTTCCCCTCGGGGATGGACATCGAGATGCCGTCGAGCACCGTGTGCGTGGGGTCGTAGCCGAACGTGACGGCGTCGAGCTCGACAGCGATATCGGAAGGCGTGGCCGAGGGCACAGCGACGGCCGCGCCGGCGGAATGCGGCACGGAGTTAGGGGGCGAAGGAAGGAGCGCGATTGTAGCCTGTCACCCCATCCGTCACAACGCCGCACTCGACGGCAGGAGCGGAGCGCTCAGCGTTTGAGGAGCTTCTGTTCCGCGAGCGCGAGCGCCTCGGGCCGCCCGAGCAGCACGACGATGTCACCTTCCTCGAACACCCAGTCCGGCTCCGGCCGCTGCGAGCGCGCGCCCTTGCGGCGGACGCCCGTCACCTCGACCAGTCCGTCGAGCTCGACGTCCGCGAGCGCGCGGCCGACGGCGCGGGCCCGGCCGGGCAGGAGCACCGAGTGCAGTCGCGGCTGCAGGTTGTCGGCGGCGTCGGCGGCGTCGGACGCGCCGTGGAAGAAGCCGCGGAACAGGCTGTAGCGCTCCTCGCGGATCGCGCGGATCCGCCTCAGCACCCGATTCAGCGGAACGCCGAGCAGGAGCAGCGAATGCGTCGCGAGCATGAGGCTTCCTTCGAGCACCTCGGGCACGACCTCCGCCGCGCCGGCGGTGAGGAGCCGGTCGAGCTCGGCATCGTCGAGCGTGCGCACGACGACCGGCAGCTCCGGCCGCGACTGATGCGCGTGATGGAGGATCTTGAGCGCGACGGCCGTGTCGGCGAACGTGATGACGATGGCGCGCGCCTTCGAGAGTCCCGCGGCGGACAACGTGTCCTTGCGGCCGGCGTCGCCGTAGACCACGCTGTTGCCCTCGCCGGTCGCCTCGCGCACCCGTTCCGGGTCCGAGTCGAGGGCGATGAACGGAATGTCCTCGGCCTCGAGCAGACGCGAGAGGTTCTGTCCGCTCCGTCCGTAGCCGCAGATGATCACGTGATCCTGCCGCGCCATCGTGGTCGCCGCGATCCGCGTGATCTGCGCCGCGCGCGCGAGCCAGTCGTTGGCGGTCAGCTTTCGCACGACGGGCTCGACAAAGTGGATGACGAGCGGCGCCGCCAGCATCGACAGCACTATGGCCGCGAGCACGGCCTGGACGAGCGGCCGCGCGAGGAGCCTGTTCTCGGCCACGAGCGCAAGCATCACCAGCGCGAACTCGCCCGCCTGCGCAAGATAGAAGCCGGTGCGAAGCGCGGTGCCGAGCGGCGCGCGGAAGAGGCGCGAGAGCGCGACCACGAGCACGAGCTTCGCGAGGACGGGCACGACCAGGAGCACGAGCACGAGCGACCAGTGCGCCACGACCTCGCGCAGGTCGAGGAACATGCCCACGGTGACGAAGAAGAGGCCGAGGAGCACGTCGCGGAACGGCTTGATGTCCTCCTCGACCTGGTAGCGATACTCGGTCTCCGCGATGAGCATCCCCGCGAGGAAGGCGCCCAGCGCGAGCGAGAGCCCCGCGAGCTCGGTCAGGGCGGCGAGCCCGAGCGTGACGAGCAGGAGGTTCAGCATGAAGAGCTCGGAGCTCTTCTGCCGCGCGACGATGTGGAACCACGCGCGCATCGGGGCCTGGCCGGCGAAAAGGATGACCGCCAGCACGGCCGCCGCCTTGAGGGCCGCGATACCGACCTCGCCCATGAGCTCGCCGCCGCCCTTGCCGAGCGAGGGGATCACGATCAAGAACGCGACCACCGCGAGGTCCTGAAACAGCAGGATGCCCATCACATCGCGCCCGTGCGGCGTGGCGAGCTCCATCCGCTCGGCGAGCATCTTCGAGACGATCGCCGTCGAGCTCATCGCGAGCATGCCGCCGAGCGCGAACCCGGCCGGCCAGCCGTAGCCCACGAAATGCATCGCGACCATCGCCGCGAGCGTCGTGATGCCGACCTGCGCGAGCCCGAGCCCGAACACCGCGCGGCGCATCGCCTTCAGTTGCGGCAGGCTGAACTCGAGACCGATCGAGAACATGAGAAACACGATGCCGAACTCGGCCAGGTCGCGCACGTCCTCCGAATTGGGTACCCATGCGAGCGCATGCGGGCCCACGACGAGGCCGACCATCAGGTAGCCCAGGATCGGCGGCAGCCGGAAGACACGGCAGGCGACGACTGCGATCACTGCCGCGCCGAGCAGGATCAGGATGAGCTCAAGGGTCTGCGGCATCGCTTCCGGCTGCGTGTGATTACGCGGTCGAATGTAGCACAGCGACACCGCGTTCTTTCGGCGTCGATTCCCGCGGGAAACGCGCACGCGCTCGGTTATACTTCGCGGGATGGGCGCCCCCGCTCCACACGCCAGCGCCGACGCCGCGCCGGACCTACGCGGCCGCGTCGATGCACCGCGCGCGCTCGCCCTCGCGCGCAAGGTGCTCGCGATCGAGGCCGCGGCGATCGCCGGGCTCGCGGGCCGGATCGGCGAGCCGTTCGTGCAGGCGGTCGCGCTCATCATGAACTGCCGCGGGCGCGTCGTCGTTTCCGGCATCGGCAAGTCCGGGCACGTCGCGCGCAAGCTCGCGGCGACGCTCGCCTCCACCGGGACCCCCGCGTTCTTCGTGCATCCGGCCGAGGCGTCGCACGGCGACCTCGGCATGATCACGCCCGACGACGTCGTGCTGATGATCTCCAATTCGGGAGAGACCGACGAGCTCGTGCTGCTGATGCCGCATCTCAAGCGGCAGGGGGCGGCCGTCGTCGCACTGACGGGCAGCGAGGCCTCGTCGCTCGCGCAATCGGCCGACGTGCACCTCGACGCGGCGGTCGACGCCGAGGCATGTCCGCTCGGTCTCGCGCCGACGGCCAGTACGACCGCCGCGCTCGCGTTGGGCGACGCGCTCGCGCTCGCGCTGCTCGACGCGCGCGGCTTCTCGGTCGAGGACTTCGCGCGCGCGCACCCGGGCGGCGCGCTCGGACGGCGCCTCCTGACCCGCGTGCGCGACGTGATGCGTACCGGCCGCGAGCTGCCGACCGTCGGCATCGACGCGACGCTCGGCGAAGCCGTCTTCGAGATGAGCGGCAAGGGCATGGGCATGACGGCGATCGTCGAGCGCAACGGCCGCATCGCCGGCATCTTCACCGACGGCGACCTGCGGCGCTGCCTCGACCGCGCCGACGACCTGAAGGCCGTGCGTGTCGCTGATGTGATGACCCGAACGCCGCGCACGATCGGGCCGGACCGCCTCGCGATCGACTGCGTCGACCTGATGGAGACGCCGCCCAAGGTGATGGCGCTCCTCGTCGTCGGCGACGACGGCCGGCTCGAGGGCGCGCTGCACCTGCACGATCTCTTCCGCGCGCGGGTGGTCTGATGTACGCGGCCTCCGACAACGAGATCGCGCTCCGCGCCCGCGCGATCCGGCTGCTCACCGTCGACGTCGACGGCGTGCTCACCGATGGCCGCCTCTATTACGGCGACGACGGCAGCGAGATGAAGGCGTTCCACTCGCTCGACGGCGTGGGGCTCAAGATGCTCGCGAGCGCCGGCATCGGAGTGGCCTGGATCACCGGCAGCCGCGCGCCCGCGGTCGCGCACCGCGCGCGCGCGCTCGGCGTCGTGCATCTCGTGCAGGGCACGGAGGACAAGCTCGGTCCCTGGGAGGCGCTGCGGCGCGAGCTCGGACTCGCCCCCGACGCCTGCGCGCACATCGGCGACGACCTCCCGGACCTCGCCGTGATCGCGCGCTGCGGACTCGGCATCTCGGTCCCGCATGCGCCCGCCGCGGTGCGCGAGCGCGCGCATTACGTCACACGGCGCGATGGCGGCGCCGGCGCCGTGCGCGAAGTATGCGACCTGATCCTCGCGGCGCAGGATGCGCTCGCGCCGCGGATCGCCGCGTTCGGCGGCTGACCGGGACGGCCGATGTTACGCAAGAGCACGCTGATCGACCGGCTGGTGTCGTGGTCCCCCGTGTTGCTGCTCGGGGGTCTCGCGGCCCTCACCTACTGGCTCAATGCGCAGATCCAGGCCGACACCGCGCGCCGCGACGGCAGCACGCGCCACGACGCGGACATGTACATCGAGCACTTCCGCGGCGTGAGCTTCGACGCCGACGGCCGGGTCCGGCAGTCGCTCGCGGCCGAGCGCGCCGAGCACCATCCGGACGACGAGAGCGTCGATTTCACGAAACCCGAGCTGGCGCTCACCGATCCGGGCCGCCCGCGCATGGCGGTGACCGCCGACGCAGGCACGCTGTCGGGCGATCGCGAAACCGTCACGTTCCGCGGCAACGTGCGCGCGACGCGCGACGCGATTCCCGAGGGGACGCCGGCGGCCGACGGGCTCAGGGGACCGGTCACGCTCACCGCCGAGAAGCTCACCGTCGTTCCGAAGAAGGGCCGCGCCGAGACCGACGGCCCGGTGACGATCGAAGAGCCGCGTGGAATAATTCACGCCAACGGGATGGTGCTCGACAACGAGGCGCGGACGATCAAGATGAAGTCCGGCGTCCGCGGTACGCTGTCGCCGGAGATCGCGCCCAAGTGAAACCCCGCCCGCTCCGCGCCGTTGTGCTCGCGCTCCTGCTCGCCGGCGCGGCGCTTCAGGCGTCGCACGCCGCGCGGGCCGAGAAGGCCGACCGCGAGAAGCCGATCAACTATTCGGCCGACACCGGCGACGTCAACTACCAGACCAAGAAGGGCACGCTCTCCGGCAACGTCATCATCACGCAGGGCACGCTGTCGATCCGCGCCGACCGCATCGATTTCCGGCAGAACGCCGACAACTCGGTCTCCGCGACCGCCTACGGCAATCCCGTCAGCGTGCGGCAGAAGCGCGACGGGTCCGACGAGTACTACGAGGCCTACGCGCAACGCGTCGAATACGACGGCGCAAAGGAGTTCGTCGAGCTCTTCGACCGCGCGCTCCTCCGCCGCGGCCAGGACGAGATCCGCAGCAACTACATCTCCTACAACGCGGCGACCGAAGTGTTCAAGGCAGAGGGTCGCGCCGATACGCCGGCCGCGGCCGACGCCGGGCCGGGCACTCGCGTGCGCGGCGTCTTCCAGCCGAAGTCCGACTCGCAGCTCGTTCCCGGAAAGGGCAAGGAGCCGGCGAAGGGCGCAGCCAAGGGCGTCGATGCGGACGCGGCGGCCGCGGCACCGCCAGCCGCGCTCAAGCCCGCGGGCGAGCTCGCGCCGCCGAAATGATCGTCGACGCGGTTGCGGCGGAGCGGCGGCCGGGCAGCAGGCTCGCCGTAGCACAGCTCGAGAAGCGCTACAAGGCTCGAACTGTAGTCCACGATGTGTCACTCGATGTCGGTAGCGGCGAGGTCGTCGGGCTGCTCGGTCCGAACGGCGCCGGCAAGACCACGTGCTTCTACATGATCGTGGGGCTCGTCGCCGCCGACGGCGGCCGCATCGAGCTCGACGGTCGCGAGCTGTCGCGCCTGCCGATCCACACGCGCGCGCGGCTCGGGCTCTCCTATCTGCCGCAGGAAGCGTCGATCTTCCGCAAGCTCACCGTCGCGCAGAACGTGCGCGCGATCCTCGAGCTGCAGGACCTCGATCCCGATGCGCTTTCGAACCGGCTCGACGCGCTGCTCGAGGACCTGTCGATTTCGCACCTCGCCGAGGCGCCGGCGCTGTCGCTGTCGGGCGGGGAGCGCCGCCGGGTCGAGATCGCGCGCGCGCTGGCGACGCGCCCGCGCTTCATCCTGCTCGACGAGCCGTTCGCCGGCGTCGACCCGATCGCGGTGCTCGACATCCAGAAGATCATCGGGTTCCTGAAAGCCCGCGGCATCGGCGTGCTCATCACCGACCATAACGTGCGCGAGACGCTCGGCATCTGCGACCGGGCGTATATTATCAACGAGGGCCGCGTGCTGGCCTCGGGAGCGCCCGGCGAGATTGTCTATAATGAGGCCGTGCGCAAGGTCTATCTCGGAGAGCACTTCCGGCTCTGAGCAACGCGCTCGCCACGCATGAAGCAAACCCTCCAGCTCAAGCTCTCGCAGCACCTCACGCTGACGCCGCAGCTGCAGCAGTCGATCCGCCTGCTGCAGCTTTCGACGGTCGAGCTCAACGCCGAGGTCGAGCGGATGCTGCAGGAGAATCCGCTGCTCGAGAAGGCCGAGACCGACGACGAGACGCAGGCGTCCGGGCCGATGCACGCGAGCACCGCCACGCCGGGAACGGAGCCGCGCGTCGAGCACGACGAGCCGCGCGCGGCGTCCGAGCGCACGGCGACGGGCGACGAAGGCGACACCGGGGACGGCGTCGATCGCGCCGACTTCGAGGACTATTCCTCCCGCGATTCGGACTGGGGCAGCAGCAGCGGGTCGGACGACGACGACGGCTTCTTTCCGCAGCAGGTCGCCGCGAGCTCGCTGCGCGACCACCTGCTGCGCCAGCTGGCCGAGCTCAGCCTCTGCCTGCGCGACCGGCAGATCGTCGCGGCGCTGATCGACGCGGTCGACGACGACGGCTACCTGCACACGTCGCTCGAGGAGATCGCCGAGCTGTTTCCCGAGGAGCTCGAACTCGACCCCGACGAGCTCTCCATCGCGCTGCGCTACGTGCAGAGCTTCGAGCCCGCCGGGATCGGCGCGCGCGACCCCTCCGAGTGCCTCACGCTGCAGCTGAAGTCGCTGCCGGCGACGACGCCGTTCCGTGCCGAGGCGCTCAAGGTCGTCGCCGAGCATCTGCCGCTGCTCGCCGCGCGCGACTTCACGAAGCTCAAGCGGTTGCTCCACGTCGACGACGCGGGCGTTCGGGCGGTGCGCGCGCTCATCACGAGCCTGAATCCGCGCCCCGGCGCCTCATTCGCCAAGTCGGAGGCGAACTACGTGATCCCGGACGTGGTCGTACGTAAGGTACGCGGCAAGTGGACTGCCTCGCTCAACGAGGCGGCAATGCCGAAACTGCGCCTGAACCGCATCTATGCAGACATCCTGACGCGCAACCGCGACACGTCGAACCAGCAGCTCGCCGCGCAGCTGCAGGAAGCGAAGTGGCTGATTCGCAACGTCCAGCAGCGCTTCGAGACGATCCTGCGCGTCGCGCAGGCCATCGTCGAGCGGCAGCGGCGTTTCTTCGAGCACGGAGAGGTCGCGATGCGGCCGATGGTGCTGCGCGAGATCGCCGACATGCTCGACCTCCACGAATCCACGATCTCGCGCGTGACGACGCAGAAGTTCATGCTGACTCCGCGCGGGACCTACGAGCTCAAGTACTTCTTCGGGAGCCACGTCGCGACGGACACGGGCGGCGCCGCGTCCGCCACCGCGATCCGCGCGCTGATCAAGCAGCTGATCGGCGCGGAAGACCCGAGGGCCCCGCTGACCGACAGCCGGATCGCCGACCTCCTGGGCGATCAGGGCATTCTCGTCGCGCGGCGCACGATCGCGAAGTACCGGGAGGCGCTGTCGATTCCTCCCGTCAACCTGCGGCGGTCGCCCTGAGCCGGGCCTCGCCGCGAATACCCCGCCACCTCGGGAGAGCAGGATGAATCTCAATCTCACCGGCCACCACCTCGACATCACGCCCGCACTGCGCGACTACGTCGTCGCGAAGCTCGACCGGGTCACGCGCCACTTCGATCACGTGATCGACGTGAACGTGGTGCTCGCGGTGGACAAGTTGCAGCACAAGGTCGAGGTGAATCTGCACACGCGCGGCAAGGACATCCACGTCGAGGCCATCGAGGCGGACATGTACGCGGCGATCGACGTCCTGATCGACAAGCTCGACCGTCAGGTCGTGAAGCACAAGGAAAAGCAGGCCGAGCATGTCCGTGAGGGCAGCGCGATCAAGCGCGACGTCGCGACCGACGAAGCCTCGAGCGTGCCCTCGGCCGGCGCGGCCGGCCCGGCGGCCAACGGCTAGTCGGCCGGCCGCGCGGCGTATGATCGCGCAGGCGGACCCGCCCGCCCTCGGTCCGCCCGACTGCCCGCGCCCTCCGGCGCGGGCGACGCCGTGCTCCGCCCGATGAACCCGATCGCAGATCTCCTGCCTGCGGCGAACGTGCTGGCCGACCTCGACGCACGATCGAAGGGCGATCTGTTCGCCGCGTTCGGCCGCCTGTTCGCAGCCGGCAACGGCCTCGACGGCGCGCAGGTCGTCGGCAGCCTGCAGGCGCGCGAGAAGCTCGGTTCCACGGGACTCGGCCAAGGGATAGCGATCCCGCACGGCCGGATCAGGGGTCTCGTCGAGGCGCGCGCCGCCTTCGCGCGGCTCAAGACGCCGATCGCCTTCGATGCGCCCGACGGCCGCCCCGTCGGCAACGTCTTCGTGCTCCTCGTCCCGGAGCACGCGACCGAACAGCACCTGCAGCTTCTCTCCGAGCTCGCGCAGATGTTTTCCGAGAAGAAGTTCCGCGAGGCTCTCGCGGCGGCGCCCGACGCGACTGCGCTGCACGACGTGTTCCGGACCTGGAAGGCCTGAGCGATGACCGGCCCGGCGGGCATGGTGCGGCAGGTCAGCATCGAGCGGTTCTTCGCCGACAACGAGGGACGCCTTGGGCTCGCGTGGCTGGCCGGGAGGCACGGGGGGAGCCGTGTGCTGACCGGGGATGCGGCGCTCAAGCCGACGATCGGGCAGGTCGGCCACATGAATTTCATCCACCCGTTCCGGATCCAGATCCTGGGCGCCGCGGAGATGGCGTGGCTGCGAGGACTGTCCGGGGCCGCGCGCACCGAGACGATCGAGCGTCTGTTCGCGACCGAGCTCGTGGCGATCGTTGTCGCCAACCGGGAGGAAGTGCTCCCGGAGTTGAGCGCGAAGTGCGAGTCGCAGCACATCGCCCTGTTCTCGTCGGCGCAGCCGTCCCCGCACGTGGTCGAGGTGGTCCGGCTCTACCTCTCGCGGGTCCTCGCGGAATCGACGACGCTCCACGGCGTCTTCCTTGACGTGCTCGAGATGGGCGTGCTCATCACCGGCGCGTCGGCGATCGGCAAGAGCGAGCTCGCGCTCGAGCTCATCTCGCGCGGCAACGGCCTCGTCGCCGATGACATCGTCGAGATCTACCGGATCTCGCCGGACACGCTCGAGGGCCGCTGCCCGGGCGTGCTGCGCGACTTCCTCGAGGTGCGCGGGATCGGGATCCTCAACATCCGCACGATATTCGGCGAGACCGCAGTGCGCCCGCGGAAGCTGCTCAAGCTCATGGTGCACCTCGAGGATCACAGTCACGAGGCGTTTTCCGAACTCGACCGGCTGCAGGTCAACGCGACCTACCAGGAGATCCTCGACGTCCCGGTGCGCAAAGTCACGATTCCGGTGGCGGCCGGCCGCAACCTCGCGGTGCTGGTGGAGGCGGCGGTGCGAAACTTCGTTCTGAACCAGCGGGGCATCGATAGCACGAAGGAGTTCATCGAACGGCAGCAGAAGCTGATGGACGAAGGGGACTAGATGTCAGTCGCCAGGCGCGTCGCATCCACCACGAATGCGCCGGCCGCATGCACTCTCCGTCGTCCCCGCCAACGCGGGGACCCGGTGACGTTGTTGTAGTCGCGCTCGAAGCCCGAAGTCACTGGATTCCCGGAATGACGACTGCACGGGATTCATTCATCGTAGAAACAACGTCTTGAATTTTCACAACCAGGCCGTGGCCGCTCATTCGAGGCGACAAACCGAACCTCCCATGGATCTTCTCTTGATCGGCGGCCTTTCGGGTTCCGGCAAGAACGTCGCGCTCGGCGCGCTCGAGGATTCCGGCTACTACACCGTCAACAACCTGCCGCTGCCGCTGGTCGCCGCGATGGCCGGCCATCTCGCGCAGGCGAACCGCGACCGTGTTGCGATCGCGCTCGACGTCAAGACCGGCCCCGGGCTCGGCGGCCTCCCGGAGACGATCGCGAAGCTCAAGGCGGCAGGCTGGAAGGTGCGGTTCCTCTACCTCGACGCGACGACGCCCGAGCTCGTCAAGCGCTTCTCGGAGACGCGCCGACGGCATCCGTTCTCGAGCGACGATCGCACGCTGACCGAGGCGATCGAACACGAGCGCGTCCTGCTCGAGGACGTCCGCCCGCTCGGCTTCGCGTTCGACACGACCGAGCTCCCGGCTGCGGCGCTCCGCGCGTGGATCAAGGATTTCATCAGCGTCGACGCGTCGCGCCTCACGCTGCTCTTCGAGTCGTTCGGCTACAAGCACGGCATTCCGCTCGACGCCGACCTCGTGTTCGACGTGCGCTGCCTGCCGAACCCGCACTACGAGCCCGCGCTGCAGGCGCTGACCGGCCGCGACCCGGAGGTCATCGCGTTCCTCGAGCGCGTGCCCGAGGTCGAGCGCATGTACAACGACATCTATCACTTCGTCGGCAGCTGGCTGCCCGACTATGCGCGCGACAACCGGAACTACCTCACGGTCGCGATCGGTTGCACGGGCGGACGGCATCGCTCGGTCTACTTCGCCGAGCGGCTCGCGCGTGCGTTCTCGCCGCGCTATCAGGTGCTCACCCGGCACCGCGAGCTCCCCTGACCGATGCCGCGGACGATCACGCTCGCCTTCACCGGCGCCTCCGGGATGCCGTATGGAATGCGGCTGCTCGAAGCGCTGCTCGCGGCCGACTGCCGCGTGTGGCTCGTCTACTCCCCGGCCGCACAGATCGTCGCGAAGCAGGAGTGCGGCGTCGTGCTTCCGCCACAGCCGCGCGAGGCTGCGCGAGGGCTCTCCGATCGCCTCGGCGCGCGCGACGGCGCGCTCACGGTCTACGGCCACGAGGACTGGATGGCGCCCTTGGCATCGGGCTCCAACTGCGCCGACGCGATGGTGGTCTGCCCCTGCACGATGGGCACGCTGGGCGCGATCGCCGGCGGCCTCGCCGACAACCTGATCGAGCGTGCCGCCGACGTGATGCTGAAGGAGCGGCGGCCGCTCGTGCTCGTTCCGCGCGAGACGCCGCTCTCGGCGATCCACCTCGAGAACATGCTGAAGCTCGCACGCGCCGGCGCGGCCATCGTGCCCCCGGCGCCGGGCTTCTACGACCAGCCAGCGACCGTGGCCGACCTTGTCGATTTCGTCGTCGCGCGCGTGCTCGATCAACTGGGCGTTGCGCATCGGCTGGGGCCGCGCTGGGGCGACGGTCGCGGCGGCGCCGGCGTTCCCGGCGGCCGGTCCGTCTGATGGCCTCGCGCCGAGCGGGCGCGCCCGGGCGCGGCGAGACCGAGCTGCCGCTGTTTCCGCTCAAGACGGTGCTGTACCCGGGCGGACTCCTGCCGCTGCGGATCTTCGAGCAGCGCTACGTCGCGATGGCGAAGGCCTGCCTCCAGGACGGACGGCCGTTCGGGGTCTGCCTGATCACACGCGGCGACGAAGTGGCGCGCGAGCCCGCCGCGCCGCCCGAGTTCTCGAAAGTGGGCACGGAGGCGACCATCACGTCGTGGGACATGCCGGAGCTCGGCATCCTGCATGTCCGGGTCGTCGGCGGCGAGCGCTTCCAGGTGCGCTCGCATCGGGTCGAACGCGACGGTCTCGTCATGGCGCTGGCCGCGCGCATTCCCGCCGAGCCGGCGGTCACCCTCCCGACGCGATTCGAGCCGCTCGCGAAGATCCTCGAGCTCGTCGCCGCGCGCGTCGGCCCGCACCAATTTCCGGAAGCGCGCGCCTTCGACGACGCGTCGTGGGTCGGCTACCGCCTGGCCGAGGTGCTGCCGCTGCCGCTTTCGATCAAGCAGGGCATGCTCGAGATCAACGACAGCGACATGCGCCTCGCGCTCTTGCAGAAGTTCCTGCAGCAGCAGGGCGTCGTCTGACTCCTGCGCACGCCACGGCAACCACGACGGCCCGGTATAATTTCGGTTCTGGAGGGCACGGCGGGCGGAGCGATCATGGCGGGCCACAGCAAGTGGGCGAACATCAAGCATCGGAAGGCGGCCAGCGATGCCAAGCGCGGCAAGATCTTCACCCGCCTGATACGCGAAGTCACCGTCGCCGCGAAGATGGGCGGGGCCGACCCCGCGATGAATCCCAGGCTGCGGCTCGCGATCGACAAGGCGACCGCGCAGAACATGCCGAAGGACACGATCGAGCGCGCCGCGAAGCGCGGCGCCGGCGCGCTCGAGGGCGTGAACTACGAGGAGATCCGCTACGAGGGCTATGGAATCAACGGTGCCGCGGTGATGGTCGACTGCATGACCGACAACCGCACGCGCACCGTCGCCGACATCCGGCATGCGTTCTCGAAGTACGGCGGCAACCTCGGCACCGACGGTTCGGTCGCGTTTCTATTCAAGCACTGCGGCCAGCTCGTGTTCGCGCCCGGCACCGACGAGGACAAGCTGATGGAGGCCGCGCTCGAGGCCGGCGCCGACGATGTGATCACGAACGACGACGGCAGCCTCGAGGTCATCACCGGCCCGCACGACTTCGTTGCCGTCAAGGACGCCCTCGTGAAGGAGGGGTTCGCGCCCGCGTTCGCCGAAGTGACGATGAAGCCTTCCACCGAGGTCGAGATGGCAGGCGAGGACGCGCTGCGGATGCAGAAGCTCCTGGATGCGATCGAATCGTTGGACGACGTCCAGGACGTCTACACGACCGCGGTCATCGTCGAGTAGCCGCGCGGTGGTCCGTCCCGCAGCCCCGTCCGCCCGCCGCATCCTGGGCATCGACCCCGGGCTGCGGATCACGGGATACGGGGTGATCGACGTCTCGGGCAGCCGGCTCGCGTGGGTCGCGTGCGGGTGCATCCGGGCCGGCGAGGGCGCGCTGCCCCAACGCCTGGGCGTGATCCTGCGCGACCTGGCCGCCGTCATCGCCGAGCACGGCCCGACCGAGGTCGCGGTCGAGCAGGTCTTCGTGAACGTGAACCCGCATTCGACGCTGCTCCTCGGTCAGGCGCGCGGCGCCGCGATCTCCGCTGCGGTCCAGGCGCGGCTTCCAGTCGCGGAATACACGGCGCTCCAGGTGAAGCAGGCCGTCGTCGGCCACGGCAAGGCGGCGAAGGAGCAAGTGCAGGACATGGTCCGCCGGCTGCTCGCGCTGCCTGGCGCGCCGTCGCCCGATGCGGCCGACGCGCTCGCCTGCGCGATCGCGCATGCGCATGCGGTGCAGGGACTCGCCGGCCTGCGCACGACCGGCTATCGCGTCCGCGCCGGCCGTCTCGTCTGATGGCGGCCTCGTCTCCGCGGCGGCCGGCCGCGGCGATCTTCGACATGGACGGGCTCATGCTCGACACCGAGCCCCTCGCCGCGCGCGCATGGACCGATGCCGCTCGGGTGCTCGGCGTTGCCTTCGACCACACGGTGACGGCGTCGCTCGTCGGCCGCAATTATCCGGACTGTCGCGCGCTGATCCTCGCGCATCACGGCGCGGACTATCCGGTCGACCGGCTGATGCAGGCGTGGCACGTCGCGTACGACGCGATCGTCGCGCGCGAGGGAATTGCGCTCAAGCCGGGGTTGGTCGAGCTCCTCGCCTGGCTCGACCGGACCGGCCTGCGCAAGGCGGTGGCGACGTCGACCCGCCGGTCGCGGGCACGGGCGAAGCTCGCGCGAACCGCGCTCGCGGACCGGTTCGAGGCGCTCGTCGGCGGCGACGAGCCGGCGCGCGGCAAGCCGGCCCCGGACATCTTCGTGCTCGCCGCGCAGCGGCTCGACGTCGCCGCGGCCGACTGCATCGTGCTCGAGGATTCGGAGCCGGGCATCCGCGGTGCGATCGCGGCCGGCATGACGCCGCTGCTCGTCCCCGACGCCGTCGCGCCGTCCGCCACGCTCGCGGCGCTCGTGCCGCTCGTGTTCGACGATCTGCACGCGGTGCGCGCGCACCTGGCCGCGCTGCCGGCCTGACGCGATCCGGCGTGCCATAATCAGGAGCCTGTCGGGCTTGCTTTCACGCATGCGTTGCTGGGCCAGAAGGCGAGGGATGCGAGGCGCAGGGCGCAGCAAATGTCGAGAACCTTTGCGAGCCAAGCAACGAAGCAGACGCGCCTTTTGGGCGGCAACCCGGAGGGACGGGGCGAGTTGGGCGCAATTCCGCGTTACTCGCTCTTGGCATACTCCCGGTATGCCTTCGAGCTCATGCCTTGAACTGCGCCCAACTCGCCACCGTCGCATGTGCGAAAGCAAGTCCGACAGGCTCCTACCATGATCGGCCGCCTTACCGGAATCCTCATCGAGAAGAGCCCGCCGCAGATCCTCCTCGACGTCGGCGGCGTCGCCTACGAAGTCGACGTGCCGATGAGCACGTTCTACAACCTGCCCGCCACGGGCGAGCGCGTCGTGCTGTTCACCCACCTCGTCGTGCGGGAGGACGCGCACCTGCTGTTCGGATTCGGCAGCGACGGCGAGCGTCGCGCGTTTCGCCAGCTGCTCAAGATCAGCGGGGTCGGAGCCCGCACGGCGCTGTCCGTGCTGTCGGGGCTCTCGGTCGCGGAGCTCGCGCAGGCGGTCACGATGCAGGACACGGGACGCCTGACCAAGATACCCGGGATCGGCAAGAAGACCGCGGAGCGCCTGTTGCTCGAGCTCAAGGACAAGCTCGGCGCCGACGTCACGGCCGCCGTCGGCGTCCACCGGCCGCCGCCCGTGTCGTCGGACGTGCTGCACGCGCTCGCCGCGCTCGGCTACTCCGACAAGGAGGCGCTGGCCGTCGTGAAGAAGCTGCCCGACGGACTCGTCGTCGGCGACGCGATCCGCCAGGCGCTGAAGCTGCTCGCGAAGGCGTGACCCGCATGGCGGTCGCGCAGCAGGGGATTCTGCCGAAGCTCAAGGTGCCGCCGGCATTGTTCCGCCGCGCGATCAACCTGTGGCCGCCGTTCCTCGGCGCGGGCATCAGGGTGACGCGCGTCTCCGCGGACTATCGCGAGATCGACGTGACGCTCAAGCTCGGCCTCGCCAACCGCAACTACTTCGGCACTCAGTTCGGCGGCTCGCTGTTCGCGATGACGGACCCTTTCTTCGCACTGATGATGCTCTACAACCTGGGACCGGATTACGTGGTGTGGGACAAGGCGGCCACGATCCGCTATCGCCGGCCCGGACGCGGCGACGTCCACGCGCGGTTCCGCCTCGCCGCCGCCGCCGTGGCGCGCGCCCGTCGCGCGACCGCCCGGGGCTCGAGGCACGAGCCCACGTTCCGGGTGACGATCATCGACCGTGACGACGCGACCATCGCCGAGGTCGAGAAGACGCTCTCCATCCGGCGCCGCTCCGAAGCGACTGCGCGGGCGCGCGCATAATCCCGCCATGGCGATCGAGAGCGACGAACTCGACCGGCTCGTGGCCGGCAAGGTCGCCCCCGGCGAGGAGGCGGTCGTCGAGCGCGCGCTGCGCCCGCGCGCGCTCGCCGAATACGTCGGCCAGGAAAAGATCCGCGGCCAGCTGTCGATCTTCATCGAGGCCGCGCGCCAGCGCAAGGAGTCGCTCGACCACGTGCTTCTCTTCGGGCCGCCCGGGCTCGGCAAGACGACGCTCTCGCACATCATCGCGCACGAGCTAGGCGTCAACCTGCGGCAGACGTCGGGACCGGTGCTGGAGCGGGCCGGCGACCTGGCCGCGCTGCTCACCAATCTCGAACCGCACGACGTGCTGTTCATCGACGAGATCCACCGGCTCTCGCCCGTCGTGGAGGAGATCCTCTACCCGGCCCTCGAGGACTTCCAGATCGACATCATGATCGGCGAGGGTCCCGCCGCGCGCAGCGTCAAGCTCGACCTGCCGCCGTTCACGCTCGTCGGCGCGACGACCCGCGCGGGCATGCTCACGAATCCGCTGCGCGACCGCTTCGGAATCGTGGCGCGGCTCGAGTTCTACACGCCCGAGGAGCTGACGCAGATCGTCGCGCGTTCCGCGGCGCTGCTCAAGATCACGATCGAGCCCACCGGCGCGATCGAGATCGCGCGGCGCTCGCGCGGGACGCCGCGAATCGTCAACCGCCTCCTGCGCCGCGTCCGCGACTTCGCCCAGGTGCGCGCCGCCGGCGAGATCACGCGGACGGTCGCCGCGGACGCGCTCGCGATGCTCGACGTCGATCTCGCCGGCCTCGACGTCATGGACCGGAAGCTCCTCTCCACGGTGCTCGACAAGTTCGCCGGCGGCCCGGTGGGCATCGACAATCTCGCCGCGGCGATCGGCGAGGAACGCGATACGATCGAGGACGTGCTCGAGCCGTTCCTGATCCAGCAGGGCTTCCTGCAGCGGACCTCCCGCGGCCGCGTCGCGACGGCGCTCTCGTATCGGCACTTCGGCCTGACGCCGCCGGCGGCGGGGCCCGGCGCGGGACCGGACCTGCTCTCGCCCCTGGAATGACGCGGACACGCGAGACCTTCCGCTTCTCCGTCCGCGTTTACTACGAGGACACCGACGCCGCCGGCGTCGTCTACTACGCGAACTACCTCAAGTACATGGAGCGCGCGCGCACCGAGTGGCTGTCGGCGCTGGGCTTCGACCTCGCTGCGGTCGAACACGATCACGGCGTGGTGTTCGTCGTCCACCGCGTCGAGATCGACTTCAGGGCGCCGGCGCAACTTTCCGACCGGCTCGACGTCACACTCACGCTGCGCGAGCTCGGCCGTGCGCGGCTCGTTGCCGACCAGGCGGTGCTGCGCGGGGGGAAGACGCTGACCGATGCGCGGGTGACCCTTGCCTGCCTCACCCCGGCGACATGGCGTCCGGCGCGGATCCCCGCGCCGGTGCAGGAACGGATGGAGGCGCTCCTTTGAACGTGCATCCCGATCTCTCGTTCGTCGCAATGGTGCTGCACGCCTCGGTCGTGGTGCAGGCGGTGCTCGTGCTGCTTCTCGCCGCGTCGCTGTGGTCGTGGTGGCGGATCTTTCTCAAGCTGTTCCAGTTGAGGCGGACGCTCCGCGACACCGACGCGTTCGAGGACCAGTTCTGGAAAGGCGGCGACCTGAACGCGCTGTATCAGAGCGCGAGCCAGGCGCTGACGGGCAGCGGACTCGAGCACATCTTCACTGCCGGCTTCCGCGAATACTCGAAGCACCGGCGGCAGGGCAGCAACGCCGCGGTCACGCTGGACAGTGCGCGCCGCGCGATGCGCGCGGCGTACCAGCGCGAGGTCGACGCGCTCGACGAGCACCTCGCCGGCCTCGCGACGGTAGGCTCGGTCTCGCCGTACGTCGGCCTCTTCGGCACGGTGTGGGGGATCATGAACGCGTTCCGCGGCCTCGCCAACGTGAGCCAGGCGACGCTCGCCAACGTGGCGCCGGGCATCGCCGAGGCGCTGATCGCGACGGCGATCGGCCTCTTCGCCGCCATTCCGGCGGTCGTCGCGTACAACCGCTACACGCACGACGTCGATCGCCTGGCGGTGCGCTACGAGACGTTCATCGAGGAATTCTCGAACATCCTGCAGCGGCAGGGATAGCGAGATCCGGAGGCCCCGATGCGGCGCACGCGCAAGTCGATGAACCAGATCAACGTCGTCCCGTACATCGACGTGATGCTGGTGCTGCTCGTGATCTTCATGGTCACGGCGCCGCTCGTGAACCCCGGCGAGATCGAGCTCCCGTCCGTCGGCTCGCGGCTCGTCGCCCCGGCGCAGCCGCTGGAGGTTACGCTGCGCACCGACGGCACCATCACGCTCCGCGACCAGCAGGCGGGCGGCCCCGCGACGGCGATGTCGCGCGACGAGCTCGTGGCGCGAATCCGCGCGAAGCAGGCGAAGCTGCCCGACCAGCCGGTCGTCATCGCCGCCGATCGCGCCGCCCGCTACGAGGACGTGCTGGGCGTGCTCGATCTCCTCCAGCGGAACGGCGTGCGCAAGGTCGGCCTGCTCGCGCGACCGCCATCGGGTTAGGGCCGTGTTGCACAGGCAAAATGGCCCTGAGCGAGGCGAAAACCGAAGCCGGGGCGGTCGCCCGGCGAGGCTTTTTCGGCGCCGCATGCCCTCCGTTCGCGTGAACGGGCGCTGAGCATGGCGACGACGGACCGCCCCCGCGCGCCGGCACGGCTCTCCGGCCGCTTGCCCGCGCTCCTGCTCGCGATCGCCGTCAACCTCGCGTTCATCGGGGTGCTCTTCTTCTCCGTCCGCTGGCAGAGCCGCCAGGCGGCGCCGGTCACGGCCGAACTCTATGGCCCGCCGAAGACGACGGTGGCCCCAACCGCCGCCCCGCCCGCACCTGCGCCGCCTCCGCCCGTGCCGGTCCGCGAACCGGAACCGCCGCCACCACCGGCCCCGAAGCCGGAGCCCGCGCCGCCGCCCCCGAAAGCGGCCCCCAAGGCGGAGCAGCCCGACGAGCGCGCCGCGGAGATCGCGCGCAAAGCCAAGGCCGAGGAAGAGCGCAAGGCGAAAGAGACCGCCGAGCGCGAGCGCAAGGAGCGCGAGAGGAAGGAAGCGGAAGCCGAGCAGAAGAAGCAGGAAGAGCAGAAGAAGCTCGCCGAAGCGCGCGACCGCCAGGCCCGGGCGGCGGCGGAACTCAAGGCGCAGGCGGAGCGCGAGAGGGCGGCGCGCGACGTCCAGCAGAAGGCGAACGCCGCGGAGGCGGCCGCGCTGTCGCGCGCGGAGGCGGACTACATCCGCCGCATCCAGTCGAAAGTGAAGGGCAACGTCACGCTGCCGCCCGACCTCGCCGGCAACCCGGAGGCGATCTTCGAGGTCGTCCAGCTGCCGACCGGCGAGATCATCAACACCGTACTCAGGAAATCGAGCGGCGTTCGCGCCTACGACGAGGCGGTGCAGCGCGCGATCCAGAAGTCCTCGCCGCTGCCCCGCCCCGACCGGCCCGAGCTGTTCCAGCGGACGCTCACGCTCAAGTTCCGCCCGCAGGACTGACGGGCGCGCCGGACTCCAGGGGAACGCCGCAAGGGCGCGGCACGATCAAGCACGCACCGCCAGGTCGGAGCGCTGCGCGCGCACGGCCCGCACGCCTCGCGACGCCGCGCCGCTCAGGCTTCCTTCGGCTTCTTCTCGACGATCTGGATCGCCGCCCAGCTCCACTCGGCGCGCTGCTCGACGAGCTGGCGCAGCGCGACGGTGTACACCGAGCGGCCGGTCGTCAGGATGACGTTGCGGCCTTCGACGTACTCCGAGGTCGGCACGATCAGCGTCTTCACCGCGAGCGGCTTGTCGGGGCGCGACGGCGGCGGGAGATAGAGGCCGTCGAAGCGCGCGCCCATCGTCGAGACGTCGATGCCGTTGACGATGATCCCGAGGTCTTCCTTTGCCTCGCGCTTCGCGTGGAGCACGACCGCAACGAGCCGCTCGGCGATGATCGAGACGCCCGCCTCGACCTCTTCGTTCGACACCTTGTTGAGGCGCCGCACGACCCCGAGCACCCAGTCGCTGATGTCCGACTGGCGCACGGCGACCAGCGCGCCAAGCGCGAGGCTTTGTCCGATCCCGCCCGAAGCGGCGATGCGCAGGCCCGCGACGCTGCGGTCCTTGACCTGCCACATCGGATCGCTGAACGACGAGATCGACGCGGCCAGCGAATCGTGCTCGCTCGCCATCGGGCGCTTCGCGCGCGGGCCGTCGACGGCATAGACCTCGATCTGCTCGGCGCCGGCGCTCGAGTCATTGGCCGAATCGTTCGCATCCCGCGCGGCCAGGTCGCGGCAGATGCGCCCGAGACCCACGCGGACCCTGGCGGCGACCGCGACGGCAACGCGGGGGTCGCGCCGCAAGTCCGCGTTCAGGTTCGGCGAGACCGCCGGCCGGACCTTCTCAAGGATGGCGACCCGCTGCTGGTTGATCGGCGCCGCGGGCCCCTGGTCGGTCGCTTCGGCCTGGCGCAGCGCGTGGATCGCGCGTTCGAGCTGGTCGGCGACCGGCGTCGTGTCGAGATAGCGGAGCATCGATCCCGAGTCGTTGCCGGTGCGGCGGACAAGTCCGCCCTTGCCGGCGAGGTCGACAAAGAATCCTTCCGGCGAACGCGGCACCGCGTCGAGCTGGAGCTTGCGGCTCCACGCGCGGAGCTGCGCGGTCCCCCAGTCGAGCTCGGCCGGCGAAAGATTGCCGGTGTTGAGCTGGTGGACGAGCAGCACGAACAGGTACTCCTGCTCGATCGTCCAGTGCGTCGCGTTGCTGGCGCCGCTCGTGCCAAGCGCGACCGGCACGCGCTCGACGCCGAGCTCCGACGCGCGCATGTAGAGCTTGTGCAGATCCATCCACTTGCCCGGGATCCAGCGCTCGTAGCGGAATACGCGCAGCTTGGCATCGGTCCCGTAATAATGGACGAGCCGCGAGAACAGCCGCGGAATCGCCGGTTTCCACCGCGGGTTGTCGGGCTGCGCCAGCGCTTCCTCGAGCGCGCTCTGGTAGGAGACGATGAACCCCTGCGTCATCTCCTGCAGCGCCTGCCACAGGCGCTCCGCGAGCTTGGCCGAGGTGTCGACGTTCTCGACGTACTGCTTGATCAGCTGCCGGCGGTCCGCGCCCAGCGCGGAATCGAGGAACTCGAGCGCGGCGACGCGGTTCAGGTCGACGCCCTTGCGCGCCTGGCGCATTCCGTCGAAGGCGCGCATGACGTGCTGCTGCCGCCCGATCACGTCGAGCGTGGGCAACTGGCGCAGCCAGCCGGACGCCGTCTTCGGCGTCAGTAAGGGATCGGGATGATCCCGTGCCTGCTGGGTCAGGAATCCGAACATGGTTCTATGCGCTGTGCGGATCGCGCAACACGATGACCGCAAGGCCGCGGCAACGGCGCCGCGATGCCGATCGACGAACTCCGCACGGAGTGTTCATTTATAGCCCAATTCCCCGAGCGGCGCAAAAACAGAGTCGTGTCGGCTACAATCGGCGCGTTTGCTGTTTGCGCGCGCGCAACGTCCCGCAACTTCGATCGCGCGGCCACGCACATCGATCCAATGTCGGTCTTGAGGAGATGCACCATGTCGTTCTTGTGTTCCCGGGCGCCTGACGCAGTGTCGCCGCGCATCGCGCGGGCGAGCGCTGTCGTCATCGCCGGTCTCGTTGTCGCGGTCGGCACCTCGTCGGCCCAGCAGCCTTCGTCGGCAGGGGCGCAAGCCTCGCCTCCCCCCATGTCAAGCAAGATCGGTGCCCAAGTGACTGAGCTCAAGAAGATAGATGTAAAACAGGGAGATGGTGCAGAAGCCGTCGCCGGCAAGGCGGTCATCGTGCACTACACCGGGTGGCTCTATGACCCGGCCGCGCCGGACGGCCACGGCGCGAAGTTCGACAGCTCGCTCGACCGCAAGGTGCCTTTCGGCTTCATTCTCGGCGCGGGCAAGGTGATCAAGGGCTGGGACCAGGGCGTCGCAGGGATGAAGGTAGGCGGCGTGCGCACGCTCGTCATCCCTCCGCAGATGGCTTACGGCGAACGGGGCGCCGGCGGCGTGATTCCGCCGAACTCGACGCTGATCTTCGACGTCGAGCTGCTCGAAGTCAAAAGCTAGCCCCTCGTCCGTGCGGCTGAACCGCTGACGGTACGGGTCCTGCCGGTGGCGCGCGAGCGCAGGCAACCCGCGGTCCGGCGGCTCGATTACCGCCCGCCGGCCTTCCTGATTCCCGCGGTCGAATTCGAGTTCGAGCTCGATCGCGAAGCGACGCGGGTCACCTCGTCGTTCGAGTTCCGGCGCAACCCCGCCGGGCCCGGGGCCGCGGAGCTCGTGCTCGACGGCGAGGGCCAGCGCGATGTCGTCGTGCTGCTCGACGGCGAAGCGCTGCCCCCGAGCGCCTGGACGCGTGACGCGCACACGCTCGCGATCCACGCGCCGCCGGCCAAGGGCCGGCTCGCCGTGCACGCGACGATCAATCCCGCCGCCAACGTCGCGCTCGAGGGCCTGTACGTATCCTCGGGCGTCTTTTGCACGCAGTGCGAGGCCGAGGGATTCCGGCGAATCGCGTATTTCCCGGACCGGCCCGACGTGCTGGCGACGTACACGGTGACGATCGTCGCCGACCGCGAGCGCTGCCCGGTCCTCCTCTCGAACGGCAATCGCATTGCCGCGGGTCCGCTGGATCGCGGCCGTCATTTCGCCCGCTGGCACGATCCGTTTCCGAAGCCCACGTACCTGTTCGCGCTGGTCGCGGGGGACCTGGCCGCGCTCGAGGACACGTTCACGACGATGCGCGGACGCGAGGTCTCGCTCGAGATCTGGTCGACGCCGCGCAACCTGCGGCGCTGCACGCATGCGATGGCCGCGCTGAAGCGCGCCATGCGCTGGGACGAGGAGCGCTACGGCCGCGAGTACGACCTCGACCGCTTCATGATCTTCTGCGCCGACGATTTCAACCTGGGCGCGATGGAGAACAAGGGCCTCAACATCTTCAACAGCCGCCTGGTGCTCGCCGACCCCGCGACGGCGACCGACGGCGACTACCAGGCCATCGAGGGCGTGATCGGCCACGAGTACTTCCACAACTGGACCGGCAACCGCGTCACCTGCCGCGACTGGTTCCAGCTGTCGCTGAAGGAGGGTCTCACCGTGTTCCGGGACCAGGAGTTCTCGGCCGACATGGGCTCGCGGGCGGTCGAGCGCATCGCCGCCGTCGACTACCTGCGGAGCGCGCAATTCGCGGAGGACGCGAGCCCGCTCGCGCATCCGGTCCGTCCCGACGAGTACGTCGAGATCAACAACTTCTACACGGCCACCGTCTACGAGAAGGGCGCCGAGGTGATCCGGATGCAGCAGACGCTGCTCGGCCCGGAGCGGTTCCGACGCGGAATGGACCTCTATTTCGAGCGCCACGACGGGCAGGCGGTGACCTGCGACGATTTCGTCCAGGCAATGGAGGATGCGAGCGTCGGTTCGGGCGGGCCCGACCTCAGGCAGTTTCGGCGCTGGTACAGCCAGGCGGGAACGCCCGTCGTCCGTGCAGCGGGGTGCTACGACGCCGCGCGCGCCACCTACACGCTCGAGCTTGCGCAGCGGACGGCACCGACGGCCGGGCAGCCCGACAAGGCACCGCTCCACATTCCGGTCGCCGTCGGCCTCATCGGGCCGGACGGGACCGATCTCCCGCTGCGCCTCGACCGAGACGCCTCCGCGGAGGGCACGACGCGCGTGCTGTCGCTCACGGCGGAGCGGCAGGCGTTCGTGTTCGTCGACGTGCCGGCGGAACCGGTGCCGTCGCTCCTTCGGGGGTTTTCCGCACCGGTGCGACTCGAATTCGACCACACGGACGCGGAGCTCGCCTTCCTCGCCGCGCACGACAGCGACCCGTTCAACCGCTGGGACTCCGCGCAGCGCAGCTTCTGCCGCGCGATCCTCGCGCTCGCGGCCGCGCATGCCCGCGGCGAGCCGCCGACGCTGCCGTCGCCGCTCGCGGGACTCGCCGCCAGGACCGTCGCCGACGACCGCGCCGACCCGGCGCTCCTCGCGCTCGCGCTGACGCCGCCCGAGACCGCCTATCTTGCCGGACTCGTCGACACGATCGACGTCGACGCGCTCGTGGCGGCACGCGAATTCGTCGTCCGCGCGCTGGCGAACGCGCTGCGGCCGATGCTGGAGGCGGCCCACGCGCTGCACGGGCCGCACACGACCTATGCGCCGACGCAGGACCAGATCGGCGCCCGCATGCTGCGCAACGTGTGCCTTCGCTATCTCGGGGCGATCGACGATGCACCCGCGCGCGCGCTTGCCGTCGCCCAGTACGACGCGAGCGACAACATGACCGACGCCATCGCCGCGCTCGCCGCCCTCAACCACAGCGCCGCAGCCGAGCGCGAGGCGCTGTTCGCGCGGTTCGAGGCCAGGTGGCACGACGAGCCGCTGGTGCTCGACAAGTGGTTCGCGCTGCAGGCTTCGTCGCACCGCCCGGACACGCTCGCGCGGGTCCGGTCGCTCCTCGCGCACCCGAGGTTCGACGCGCGCAATCCCAACCGCGTCCGCGCGCTGGTCGCGACCTTCGCGCGCCGCAACTGGAGGGCGTTCCACCGCACCGACGGCTCGGGCTATGCCTTCGTCGGCGAGCAGGTGCTCGCTTTCGATCGGCGCAATCCGCAGCTCGCCGCCGCGCTCGCGGGTGCCTTCAACCTGTGGCGTCGGTTCGCGGAACCGCGCCGTTCGCTCCAGCGGGCCGCGCTCGAGGCGATCGCACGCGCGTCGGAGCTCTCGCCGGACGTCGCGGAAATCGTCGAGCGCAATCTGGCGGATTGACGCTGCGGGTGCCGGGCCCGCGATAAGCGGCGCGCGCTCCGGCGCGCCGCGTCATCGCGCTAGTTGGCCCGCTGCGGGCGCGCGGGGAACTTCGCACACGCCCCGCAACGGGCCAACTACCAATAGGTCTCGAGGGTGATGTGCCCCGGCTCGCGCCGCCGGTGCCGCTTCATGCCCCGCCCGGCGAGCACCGCCTGCACATCGTCGACCATCGCGGGATTGCCGCAGAGCATCGCGTGCGCGTTGTCCGCGGTCAGCGCGAGCCCGGCGCGCGCCTCGAGGCGGCCGTCGGCGATCAGCGCGGGGATCCGGCCGGGCAGCGCACCGGCGTGCGCCTCGCGGCTCACCACCGGCACGTGCGCGAACGTGCCCGGATGGGCGCGCAGGATCCCGCCGATCACGTCGCCATAGGCGAGATCCGCGCTGACGCGCACCGCCTGCACGAGCACGACCCGCTCGAACTTCTCCCAGGGATCCGGCGTCCGGAGGATCGACAGGAACGGCCCGATGCCCGTGCCCGTCGACAGGCACCACAGCGTGGGCGCCTCCGCGACCTCCGCGATCGTGAAGAAGCCATTCGCGTTCGGCAGGAGCCACAGCAGGTCGCCCGGCGCCAGCACCGCGAGGCGCGGCGACAGCGGGCCCTCGGGCACCACGTTGAAGAAGAATTCGTGGCGCGGCGCCCCCGGCGGATTCACGAACGAGTACGGCCGCCCGACCATGTCCTCCTTCGCGGCCGAGGGCGCCGGCAGTGCGAGCCGGCCGAACTGGCCCGCGACAAAGGTCACGTCGGGCGCTTCGACCTCGAGCGACACCAGGCGATCGTTCCAGTGCTTCGTTCCCGCGACGCGGCCCTGCACCCACTTGCTCATCGCTAAAGATCCGGCGGACGTTAGAATTGGCATTATGCCAAGCCCGGCGCGGCGCCCCGCGCGGCCACTTCGTTCCGGCGCTCCGCGGGTGTATCTCGCCGTTCCGCGCCTCCGCGACGCCGCGGCATTCCTCGCGGCCGCGCGCGCAAGCCTGCGGCTGCACGGCCGATGGGTGCGGGCGCCGCAGACCCTGCCGCGGTACCGGGAATACGTCGCGCGGTTCGGCGCGCGCGTAGAGCGCGACCCGCTGTCGGTCACCCATGCAGCCGTCCTCGTCCGGCGGGCGGAGGATGAGGCGATCGCGGGCGTCTTCAACTTCAGCGAAATCGTCCGCGGCTCGTTCCATTCGTCGTACCTCGGGTATTACGCGTTCGCGCCGCATGCCGGGGCAGGCTACATGGCGGAAGGGCTCGCGCTCGCGCTGGAGTTCGCATTTCGCACGCTTCGGCTCCATCGCGTCGAGGTCAACGTCCAGCCAGGCAACACGCGGTCGCGGGACCTGGTCGAGGCGGCCGGCTTCGTGCGCGAAGGCTATTCGCGCCGCTACCTGCGCATCGGCGGGCGGTGGCGCGACCACGTGCGATATGCGCTCCTGGTCGAGGATTGGCGGGCCCACCGCCGGAAGGCACGATGATCGCGGCACGATGGCGCTGCACCGCGCTCGTCATCGCCGTGTCGGGGTGCGCAACGGCGCCGCTGTCGCTCGACGAGCCCGCCGTCGCGAGCGCGCTGCCGCTTCCGCCCTATGAATCGCGCGACGTCTGCGTCCGCCTGGCCGAGGGCGACCGTCTCGACTACACGTTCGAGTCGACCGAGCCGGTGGCCTTCGAGATCCGGTATCGCGAGGGCGCGGCGGTGATCGCGCCGCTCGTCCGCGACCCGACGCGAAGCGACGCCGCGGTGTTCCTCGCGCTGCTCCCGCGCGACTACTGCCTCGTCTGGGAAGCGGGAGTCGCCGGCGCGCTCCTCGACTATCGGCTGCGGCGGCGGCCCGCCGCGCGATGAACGCACCACGCGCGCGCGAAACGGACGCCCTGCTCGTCGACCTCGACGGCACGCTGACCGACAACTTCGAGGGCATCTCGCGCTCGATCCTGCACGCGCTCGACCGCCTCGGTGCGCAGGCGCCCGCCGCGGGCGCGCTCCGGAGCTGCGTCGGGCCGCCGCTTCGCTCGTCGTTCGCGCGCCTCTTGGCAACGGACGACCCGGCGCGGATCGAGCTCGCGATCGGCTACTATCGCGACCGCTACGCACAGACGGGGTGGCGCGAGAACGTCCTCTACGACGGCATCCTGACGGTGGTCGCGGAGCTCGCCCAAACGGGAGCGACGCTCGTGCTGTGCACGTCGAAGCCGCAGCCGTTTGCCGAGCGGATCGTCGCGCACTTCGGACTCGCCTCGCATTTCGTCGCCGTCCACGGCGCGGACCTCGCGGGCACGCTCGACGACAAGGCGACGCTCGTCGCGAGGCTGCTCGAGCGCGAGAAGCTCGAGGCCCGCAGGTGCGCGCTGATCGGCGACCGCGAGCACGACGTCCGCGCGGCGCACGCGAACGGCGTCCGGGCGGTCGGCGTGCTCTGGGGCTACGGCTCGCGCGACGAGCTCGTGCGCGCCGGGGCCGATGCGCTCGCGCCCACGCCGGCGGCGTTGCCGCGGACGCTCGCCACGCTCGCGCGACCGTGATGGCGCGCGACCGCCGCGCTCACGCCAGTGCGCGCAGCGAGGTTGCAAACGCCCGGAGCGCCTCGCGGTCGAGCTTGCCGCCCGGCGTCTGCGGCAGCGATGACGCGTAGCACACGCGGCGCGGCCGCTTGTGCGGGGCGAGGCGGGCAGCGAAATGGTCGAGCAGCACGGAATCCCGCGGCGGCGCGGACGAAACCAGCACCGCCACGACCTCCTCGCCCCACGCCGCGCTCGGGATGCCGAACACGCCCGCCGCGGCGATGCCCGGTATTGCCTCGAGCGCGCGCTCGACCTCCGCCGGATAGACGTTCTCGCCGCCGCTGACGATCAGGTCGGTGCGCCGCGCGCGGACGTGCAGGCAGCCCCGCCCGTCGATCTCGCCCAGGTCCCCGGTGTCGAACCACGCACCAGGCGCGAGCGATTGCTCGCCCCAGTAGCCCGCCATCAGCATCGGTCCGCGGACTTCGATCCTGCCGTCGACGACGCGCAACTCGACGCCCGGCAGCGGTCGCCCCGAGCCCCAGGTCGCAGGATCGCGGCGCTCGGCATAAGGCACCACGACGATCGCCGCGGAGCTCTCGGTGAGCCCGTAGGAGGGGAGCATCGGCACGCCGCGCGCCCTCGCGGCACGGAGCAGCCCGGGTGGAACCTCGGCGCCGCCGCAGAGGATCGCGCGGAAATGCGGCGGCGGGCGCCAGCCCGGGCTCGCATCCAGGATGCGCGCGAGCATCGTCGGGACGAGCGACGCGAGCGTGGCTCGCCGCTCGTCGACCCACCGCGGAAAGACCGCCGCGTCGAACCGGGACGCGACGACGACGCACCGGCGCGCGGCGAGGCACCGCGTGACGATCGACAGCCCGCCGACGTGCGCGAGGGGCATGCACAGCAGCCACCGATCGTCATCGAGCCAGCCGAGGTTCGCCTCGCTCGCCGCCGCGGACGCGAGGAGCGCCTCGCGGGTCAGGATCGCGCCGCGCGCCGCGCCGGTCGTGCCGGACGTGAAGGCGATCGCGACAGCGTCGCGCACGCGCAGCGGTCCCGCGCGTTCGGCCGCGGCGGCCTGCTCCGCGCGCTCGTGCGGAGTGAGGCGCGGATGGACGAGCAGCGCCGGAACGCGCATCTCGAGCAGCGCGTAGAAGAGCACGAGCGCATCGAGATCGGGCGTGCCGACGAGCGGGCAGGGCACGCCCGCCCGCAAGGCCGCGAGCAAACGCATCCGCGCGCGGACGAGCGTCGCGAGCTCGTCGAACGTGAGCGTGCGTCCGTCGACGTCGAGCGCCGGCGCCGATCCGGCCTCGGCGGCGGCCGCGAGGACCGAGAGCTCGCCGGCCAAGGATCAGGGGAGGCGCCTGAACTTGCGGAAGTCGGGCTTGCGCTTCTCGAGGTACGCGTTCTTGCCTTCCTGACCTTCCGCGGACAGGTAGTAGAGCAGCGTCGCGTTGCCGGCGAGCTCCTGCAGGCCGGCCTGGCCGTCGCAGTCGGCGTTGAGCGCCGCCTTGAGGCAGCGCAGCGCGATCGGGCTCATCGCGAGCATCTCGCGGCACCACTGCACGGTCTCGGCCTCCAGGCGCTCGTAGGGCACGACGCAGTTGACGAGGCCCATCGCGAGCGCCTGCTGCGCGTCGTACTGCCGGCAGAGAAACCAGATCTCGCGCGCCCGCTTCTGCCCGACCATGCGCGCGAGATAGGCGGCGCCGTAGCCGCCGTCGAAGCTGCCGACCTTGGGCCCCGTCTGCCCGAAGCGCGCGTTGTCGGCGGCGATCGTCAGGTCGCACATCACGTGCAGCACGTGGCCGCCGCCGATGGCATAGCCCGCGACCATCGCGACCACCGGCTTCGGCAGCGTCCGGATCTGGCGCTGCAGGTCGAGCACGTTGAGCCGCGGGACGCCGTCGGCGCCGACGTAGCCGCCCTCGCCGCGCACGCGCTGGTCCCCACCCGAGCAGAAGGCCTCGCGACCCTGCCCGGTCAGGATCACGACGCCGATGGCCGGATCGTCGCGCGCGTCGGCGAACGCCGCCTGCAGCTCCTGCACCGTCTCGGGCCGGAAGGCATTCCGCACCTCCGGCCGGTTGATCGCGATCTTGGCGATCCCTTCCGCCGCCTTCGAATAGAGGATGTCGCGGTGGCCGGGAACGAGCGTCCACTCGGGGATGGGCGGTGGGATCGGTGCGTTCATGACAAACTCCCGCTAGTCAACCTTGGCCCCCGACGAGCGGACGGCCTTCGCCCACTTCTCGCGTTCCGTTCCGACGAAACGCGCGAGATCTTCGGGACCGTCCGCGGCGGCGACCGCGCCGGAGGCCAGGAGCTGCTCGCGCAGCGCAGGCTCGTCGAGCGCCTCATGGAGGGCCGCGCCGAGCTTCTGGATCGCCTGCGGCGGCGTTCCCGCAGGCGCGAAGATCGCGTCCCACGCGCTCACGTCGAACCCCGGGAGGCCGGACTCCGCGATCGTGGGAAGCTCCGGCGCACCGGGAAAGCGGTGCGCCGTCGTCACGGCCAGGCCGCGCACCTTGCCCCCCTTCGCGAGCGGATACGCGCTCGGCATCACGTCGATCATCATCTGCACCTGGCCGCCCATGAGCCCGAGCGCCGCGGCACCACCGCCGCGATACGGCACGTGCACGATGTCGATCCCCGCCCTCCCGCGGAACATCTCGCCGGCGAGGTGCGACGTGGTCCCGTTCCCGGCCGAAGCGAAATTGACCTTGCCGGGGTTGGCCCGCGCGTAGGCGATCAGCTCGGCGACCGACTTCGCCGGCACGTCGTTGTTGACGATCAGCATCGCGGCGATCACCGTCATCCGCGACACCGGCGCGAAATCGGCGACCGGATCGAAGCGCAGGTTGCCGTAGAGCGCCGGGTTGATCGCCTGCGTGCCGTTCGTCCCGTAGAGCAGCGTGTAGCCGTCGGGGGGCGAATGCGCGACGAGCTCCGCGCCGATGTTGCCGCCCGCGCCGGGCTTGTTGTCGATGACGATCGGGACGCCGAGGATCGTCGACACGTGCGGCATGATCATTCGCGCGAGGTGGTCGGCGCCGCCGCCGGGCGGAAACGGCACGACGAGGCGGATCGGCCGGTCGGGATATTCCGCCCGCGCCGGCCCCGCGAGGACCACGAGCAGCGCGAGCACGAAGGTCAAGGTCCGCGTCATCGAATCACCCCTCGAGGTCCGTGTGCAGGTAGAGCCGGCCATTCTCGACGGGGCCGAGCACGAGCTTCGCGACAATCGCGCGCGCGACGTCCGCGGGATCCTTGAGCATGCCCTGCTCCTTGAATCCGCGGAACAGCGCGACACTCGGAAACTCCGCCGGATCGTGGCTGCGCATGAACTGCTGCATGCCCGTCTCGAAGATCCCCGGCCGGAGCGAGATGCACTCGACCGAACCGTTGGCGCCGTCGGCGACGACCGCGCGAGTCAGCATCTCGAGCGCGGCCTTCGACATGCAGTACGCGGCGCTGCCGGCGATCGCGGTCTGCGCGGCGCCCGACGAGACGTTGATGATCCGCCGCGGCTGCGGTTCGACGAACGCGCGCAGGAACAGGTCGGTCAGCACGAGCGGCGCCGCGATGTTCGTCGAGAGCGACGCCTCGACCTCGGCCGCGTCGAGGCGTCCGACGAGCCCCACCGGCGCGGCGACGGCCGCGTTGTTGATCAGCGTCACCGCCGAAGGTTTCTCGGCGGCGAGATCGCGGAATGCGGGCAGGACGGCCGCTGCCGCCAGGCCGGGGCGCGCGAGATCGCAGGCGACGTGCCGGAACCGCGCGCCGCGATGTCGCGCACTGGCCGTCCGGCCGATCCCGACGACCGTGAACCCGCGGGCGAGCAACTCGGCGGCAAGCGCCTCGCCGAGGCCGCGCGAGACACCGGTCACGATTGCCGCGGGCATCGATCCTCCGTCGCGATTTCGATCCGACGCCATGAGGTTAGCACGCCGCCGCGCCGGCCCGCCGGCCGTGGTTGAACACCGCGCTCAGCTCTTGCCCGCGATGGCGAGCGCGATCACGACGACGATCAGGATCGCGAGCACGAGCAGGGCGACCTTCCACGGGCTCTTCGGATATTCGCCGCGCACCGCGCCCGTGCAGCCGTTCATCGCACACTGGAACGCGCGCGCTCCGAAAGTGTACGTCAGCAGCCACACCGGCGCGAGGATGTGCTTGAAGGTCTGCGCCGAATACTCCGATCGCACCTGGAGGTTCCGGAACGTGTCACCCGGCACCTGCTGCGCGCAGAGCCCCTGCACCTTCGCCTCCATCGCGTCGCGCGCCCGCTGCGCCGCGGCCACGAGATCGATCTGGTAGCGCTCGACGACCCAGCCTGCGACGTAACCCGCATCGTACGGCTTCAGGTCCTGCGTCGGGAAAGGCTCGATGCCGCGCAGGAGCTCCGGGTGGACGCCGATCGAAGCGCAGACGAGATCGTCGTCGAAGAGATGCGAGAGTCGTCCGGCCGCGGGCTCCCAGCGCACGTGCTGCACCTGCCGCGTTCGCGTCTGACCGTTCTCGACGTAGGTCTCCGTCGTGTAGTAGTAGTGGCCGGCCTCGGCCGTCCACTCGGCATCGACGCGGGCGTCGAACGTCCAGTAAGGAAGATAGACGCCGCGGACGGTGTCGGTGAGCGCACGGCGCTTGAGCGCGGAGGGCGCGAGCCACAGCTTGCCGTACCACGCGCGGATCGCGTCGCGCGCGGCGGATTCCGCCACGCGGAACGGCAGGACGCTTTCCGGGCGGAACGCCGGCTTCGCCTCTTCGTAGGGTACGAGCTGGGCCGAGCCGCAGAACTCGCAGTGCTGCGCCTGCCGCGCGGGATCGAGGACGGAGATCGCATTGCAGCTCTGGCACTTCACCTGGCGGCGCTCCGCCTGCCAGCCGCGCGCCGCGTCGCCGACACCGCGGAGCGCAACGACGAGATCGTGCTCGACGATCGCGCCGCGGGCGTCCAGCTTCGCCGGCGATTCGGTGCCGCAGAAAGGACAGACCAGCTTCTGCTTGCCCGGATTCCAGACGGCCTCGCCGCCGCAGGAGGGACAGGCGAACTTCGCGAGGGCGACGGTCTCGGCCGCGCCCGGATCGGCGCGTCCGGTCACCGGATGAAATATCCGATCACGCGCCAGCTGCCGTCGGCCTCGTGCTCGAGGGTCACCGTCTCCGAGCTCTCGATCTTTTTCGCGAATGCGGTCCGGAAGCGGACCATCGCGATCTCGAATTCGGTCCCGCCCTCCCCCGCCGCCTTGTCGAACGCGGTTTCGGCGACGGTTCGCTGCTCGACCGCGCCGAGCGGCGCGCGCGCCTTGGCCAGCGCTTCGGTCCACTGCTTGAGGTCGATGGGTTCGCGGAAGCGCGCGCCGGCCGCACTGAAGCTCGCGGTGGCGTCGAGCTTGTCCGTGAGGCTGAGCCAGTCCCTCGCCGCCGCCTGGACCTGCGCCGCGCGGGGATCCTGGCCGAGCGCCGCGCCTGCGAGAGCGAGCGCGAGCAGGCCGAGCACGCCGAGCGCGGCACGACGGACGGCCGCGGGAAGCGCGCTCATGATTTCAGGAAAGCGTCGACGGCCGCGCGGGCGATCCGCCATTGCGTGCCGATCTTCTTGCCCTTGAGGTCGCCCGCCTCGAGGCTCGCCATCACGTCGGCTTCGCCGACACCGAGCGTCTGTGCGACCTGCGCGGGCGTGAGGAGCTCGGGTGCCGGGCCAGCCGCCGCGGCGGGTGCGGGGATGCCCGGCGTCGACTGCGCCATGATCCCGCCGGTCTGGCTGATCATCTGCTGCGCCATGGCCATTCCGACGGCCATCTCGGCGCCGACGCCGCCGACGCCGGCGCCGCCTCCCTTCTCCATCCCCTGCGCCATCTGGAACTTGACGTAGTCGTTCAGGTTGCCGACGGCTGCCATCGACGAGCGCTTGTCGATCGCCTGCTCGACCTCGGGCGGGACCGAGACGTTCTCGACGACGAAGCTCGTCATCTCGAGGCCGTACTTCTGGGCGAGCGCCGGGTTGATCAGCGGCAGAAGCGCGCCGCCGAGCTCGCCGTAGCGCGACGCGACGTCGAGCGCCGGGATCTTCGCGCCTGCGAGCGCGTCCGAGAACACGCTCACGATCCGTGAGCGCATCGTGTCGCTGAACTCGTCGAGCCGGAAGTGATCGTCGGTGCCGGCGACCTCCTTCAGGAACTTCTTCACGTCGACGATCCGGAAGTCGTAGATGCCGTACGCGCGGAGCCGCACGATGCCGAAGTCGGCGTCGCGCATCATCACCGGGTTCGCGGTGCCCCACTTGTTGCCGGTGAACACCCGGGTGAGGACGTAGTAGACGTCCGCCTTGAACGGGCTCTCGAACGCGTACTTCCAGCTCTTGAGGTTCGTGAGGACCGGGATGTTGTCGGTCGTGAGCGTGTGCTTGCCGGGGCCGAACGCGTCGCCGAACTCGCCCAGGTAGACGAACTGCGCGACCTGCGACTCGCGCACGATCAGCTGCGCGCCGTTCTTGATCTCCTTGTCCTCGTCGGGGAACCGGTAGGACAGCGTGTCGCGCGAGTCGTCGGTCCACTCGATGACGTCGATGAACTGCTTCTTCAGGAAATCGATGATGGCCATCGGTCGCTCCGGGCAGGACGACGCGGCCGCCGCGCGTCGGGCGCGGCGGCCGCTCACGGATCAGGCGTGGGCGGTCACTTCTTCGCGGCGGGAGCCTTCGCGAGGAGGGTCGCGGCCTGCGCCATTTCCGACTCGATCTGCGACGCGGGCAGCGCGCCTGGAATCACGGACCCGTCGGCGAACACGAGCGTCGGCGTCGCGGAAACCTTGAGCTTCTGCCCGAGCGCGTTCGTCGCGACGACCGGGTTGTCGCAGTCGCCGGTATTGTCGGGCAGGGCGCCGGTCGAGAAGAACGCGTCCCACGCCTTCGCCTTGTCCTCCGAGCACCAGATCATCCGCGATTTGCGGGCAGCATCCGGGTGGAGCTGGTCGATCGGGTAGAGGAACGTGTAGATCGTCACGTTGTCGATGTTCTTCAGCTCGTGCTCGAGCCGCGCGCAGAACGGGCAGTCGGCATCCGAGAAGATCGCGAGCTTGCGCTCTCCCGTCCCCTTGACGCGCTTGAACGCCAGGTCGAGCGGCAGGCTGTCGAACGCGACTCGGGTCAGCTCGCGCTGCCTCTGCTCGGTCAGGTTCTTCTTGCTGTTCGTGTCGTAGATCGAGCCCAGGACGACGTAGTTGGCCTTGGCATCGGTGTAGATGAGCTGGTCCTCGAGCTGCACCTCGTAGAGGCCGAAATACGGCGTCTTCGTCACGCCCTTCACCGTCGCGCCCGGAAGCTTCTGCTCGAGCGCCTTCTTCACCGCCGCCGCTTCGCCCGTCAGCGGGGGCGAGGATGTCTGCGCGAATGGCGCGCACGGGATCAGCAGCGCGCAGGCCGTGAGCGCTCCGGCGGCCGCAAGCCGGAGCGAGGTTCGTCGATTCGAGGGGGTCATCACATTCTCCAAAGAGTTGCCGCGATTCTACCGCAGCGCAGCATGGGCCAACAGCCGCCGTGCCGGCGGCATGCGGCCGATCGTGGCGAGTCCAAGGTTGCGCGCCGACCGGACGACCGGCGCGCGAATGCGAAAGAGCCGGGCGAGTGCGTCGGTCACGGCCTGCATCGCGCCGACCGGTTCGGCGCGCCGGCGCGCGTAACGCTCGAGCAGGAGCGGCGCTCCGGGGTCGGTCACGGGACCGCGCTCGCGCAGCACCGCGGCCAGCGCCTCCACGTCGCCGAAGCCCAGGTTGACCCCCTGGCCCGCGAGCGGATGGACGCCGTGCGCGGCGTCGCCGACGAGCGCGAGCCGGTGCGCAACGACCGTCGGCAGCTTCAGGAACTGCAGCGGAAAGCCCGCCGCGGGCGTGATGCTTTCGAACGCGCCGAGCACGCTCCCGCCAGCGCTCGCAGCGCGCCCAGCGAGCGCCGCCCGGTCGAGCGCGAGCAGCTCCTGCGCCAGCGCGTCCGGGGCCGACCACACCATCGAGATGCGACGTCCCGGCAATGGCAGCCACGCGAGGATGCCGCCGTCGTCGCGGAACCACTGGTGCGCGCGCCCGTGGTGCGCACGTTCGCACGCAAAATTGGCGACGACCCCCACCTGTCCGTACGGCTCCGGCGTTGCGGCGATGCCAGCCGCCTCGCGCACTCGCGAGCGGATCCCGTCGGCGCCGACGACGAGCCGCGCGGTGACGACGCCGCCATCGTCGAAGCGCACCTCGCCCCCGTCCGGGGTCCAGCGGATCGCCTCGATCGCACGCGGCGCGTGGGTTGCGACGCCCGCGGCGCGCACGAGCGGCACGAGCGCCGCGCGGAGCGCACGTTCCTCGACGATCCACGCGAGCGCCCGCTCGCCCACGTCGTACGCGTCGAAATCGAGGACGCCGCCGTCATCGCCGAACACGCGCATCGATTCGATCGCGGTCAGTCGATCGGCGGGCAGCGCCTGCCAGGCCCCGAGCGCGCGCAGGAGCGCGGCGCTGCGGGGGCTGATCGCGTAGACGCGCGTGTCCCACTCGGCGCCGGCGGCGGGCTCGCCCGGCGCCGCGACCGGCTCACGATCGCACACCGCGACCGCGAGACCGGACGCCGCGAGCGCGGGAGCGAGGGCGAGGCCGACGAGTCCCGCCCCCGCGATCAGCACGTCGCAGTCGGCGTTGACGGCCGGGATCGCGTCGCGCTCGCTCACGCGTTTCCTCTCTCGAGCACCTCGATCACGTGGTTCTGGTTCGTATAGATGCAGAGGTCGCCGGCGATCGCGAGGCTCTGCTTGACGATGTCGGCCGCGGAAAGCGCCGTGTGCTCGAGCAGCGCGCGCGCGGCGGCCTGCGCGTAGGGGCCGCCCGAACCGATCGCCACGATCCCGTGCTCCGGCTCGAGGACGTCGCCGGTCCCCGTGATGACGAGCGACGCGCTCTGGTCCGCGATCGCGAGCATCGCTTCGAGACGCCGCAGGATGCGATCCGAGCGCCAGTCCTTTGCAAGCTCGACCGCGGCCCGAGTCAGGTGACCCTGATGCTTCTCGAGCTTTCCCTCGAAGCGCTCGAACAGCGTGAACGCGTCGGCCGTCGCCCCGGCGAAGCCCGCGAGGACGCGGTCGTTGTAGAGGCGGCGCACCTTGCGCGCGGTCGCCTTCACGACGACGCTGCCGAGCGTCACCTGTCCGTCGCCGCCGAGCGCGACGGCGCCGTCGCGGCGTACGCAGAGGATCGTGGTTCCGTGGAACGTTTCCATGTGGTTGCGGGACGGCCCCGCGGCGTTGGTCTCCGAAAGCCGCGAGGGCGGCCCTTCCTCGGAGAGGCCGGCCCACCCCGCGGGCGGGCGGGTCGCCACTATGCCTTCTTGACGAAGTGCCGCGGAGAAATGCCGATGAGCAGCAGCAGCACCCTGACAATCGGCGTCGCGCCGATGATCTGCACCGACTTTCGCTGCGATTCGATCCGGTTGATCGTGTTGAGCAGGGCGCCCGCGCAGACGAAATCGATCCGCTCGACCTCGCTCATGTCGACCGGAATCACGGTCCGGCCGGGCGCGAACTCCGAAAGCCTTCCGAGTTGCGGCACGGCCGAGCCCGCCATGACGCCCGACCACCGCAGCGCGTCGCTGTCCGCATCCGCCGCGTCGGCGGATTCCGCCGGCAGCGCCTCGGTCGCGGGCTTCGCGTTGACGGGAGGCTCCCACGAAGGCGGCGACAGCTCGAAGGTCACGGCATACTCGACCGCACGGTCCTCGAACGCCGCGTGCGCGTTCGACCACTGCAGCAGCTCGAGCGACAGGAGCCATGCGCCCTCGCCGCCGTCGCGCCCCCCTTTGATCGCCGCATCGAGTGGCGGCTTGAGCTTCTCGACGCGCTGCAGCTGCACCGCGAACTTCCGGCGACGAGCCTCGCCGAGCGCCGCAGCGAGGAGTCGCGCACCCTCGTCGTCTAAGCCCGTCACCGACATGAAATCGAGGCGGACCTCCGGAAGCTGCTTCGCCATCGCGCGCTGCAGGCCTTCGAGCTGCGTGGCGACCGCGGCAGTGAGCTTGCCCGTGAGTCCGATGTAGGCCCCGGCGAGGCGAGGTCCCCCCTTCGGTTTCTCGGTCGCCTCCCACGCAGGCGCCGACCGCTCGAACTGCACGACGTACTTGAGCGCGAACTGGTCGAACGCGGCCTTGTCGCCGGAACGCTGCTGCAGATCGAACAGCGCCAGCCACGCGAGTGGCGAAATTTTCGTGTCGTGATCCGTCTGCACGCCCTGCTCGAGCAGCTCGCGCGCCTTCGCGGCGTGGCCGCTCGCGTAGCGTAGCGCGGCATCCTCGAGCACCGCGCAGAGCCCCGGGTTCGCCTGCGCCACTTCGAAGCTCGGCTGGCCGGGCGGTGCCCACTCGATCAGGCTCGCGCCCGACACCGTGATCTCGCCGGCCGGCTCCGCCGGGCGTTTGTCGCCGGCCGATGCGACCTTGTTGGTCGCGTGGCTCGCGACCTCGCGCGCCGAGGGCGACCTTGCGGTCGGCTGCGAAGACACGATCTTGGGCCGGCTGGCGCCAGGAGTCGGCTTCTTGCTCGGCGGCTTCGAAAACAGCGCCATCGGTGTCGGCTGGACCTCCTCGCCGCGCGGGGCTTTCGCCTCCACGGGCGGAAGCAGGCATTTGAGAGCAGGATGGTGATTATGTTCCCGGCATAGACATCCCACAAGCCGAGGCCGCCCGGGCGCATGCCGCGGACCGGGGACGCGATGCACCGTCGCCGCACGCCGCCAGCGTTGGTCGGCCACTCGCGCACTTGCTAGAATCCGCGGACTCGAGGCGGTCGACCGACCGTCGACAATGGAGGATGACGATGAAGAACCCGCTCGATTCACTCTGGGGCACGATCATCTCCGGCCTGGTGCTGACGGCGATCCTGGTTTTCGTCGTCCGCGGCCTTCTCACCTGACGGAGGCGCACGCCATGGATCTCTATCCCGCGATCGCAAGGTGGATCCACTTCATGGCCGGCATCATGTGGATCGGCCTGCTCTACTACTTCAACTTCGTACAGGTTGCCGCGCTGAAGGCCGCGAGCGCCGACAACACGGCCGCCGGCATCACGAAGCACGTCGCACCGCGTGCGCTCCTGTACTTCCGCTGGTCCGCGGTCGTGACGTGGCTCGCGGGGGCGGCGCTCCTCGGCAACCAGTTCATTCCGGCGTTCACGCTGTCGCCGGGCGTGGCCGGGATCGGTGTCGGCGCGTGGCTCGGCACGATCATGCTCTTCAACGTGTGGGTCCTGATCTGGCCCAACCAGCAGAAGATCCTCGGCATGAAGCCCGCGACCGACGAGGAGAAGGCCAAGGCCCGGCGCGTCGCGTTCCTTGCCTCGCGCACGAACACGATGCTCTCGATCCCGCTGCTGTTCTTCATGGCGACGGGCTGGCACCACCCGTTCTGAGCCGGGCGGCGGGCAAAGAGGGGATGGCGTGGTCCATCCCCTCAGCTCCGGCGTGTCAGGGAGCAGTGCGCCCCGAAACTGCCGAAACCTTCGATCAGTCCCCGTAGAGCTTCTGCACCCGCTCGCGACGCTCCTGCGCCTCGAGCGACAGCGTCGCCGTCGGGCGCGCAAGGAGGCGGGGAATGCCGATCGGCTCCCCCGTTTCCTCGCAGTAGCCGTAGCTGCCGTCGTCGATCATCTTGATCGACTTCTCGACCTTCTTGAGAAGCTTCCGCTCGCGGTCGCGCGTGCGGAGCTCGAGCGTGTACTCCTCCTCGAGCGTCGCACGGTCCGAAGGATCGGTCGTGATCTCGTTCTCGCGCAGATGCTCGCCCGTGTCATCGGCGTTCTGCAAGAGCTGGTCGCGCAGCTCGGTGAGCCGCTGCCGGAAGAAGGCGAGCTGCGCCTCGTTCATGTAGTCCTTCTCCGGAGCCTTGAGGAGATCCTCCTCGGAGAGGACCTTGGGCTTCCGTGCGACCACCGCGTTTACCGTGGCTTGCTTCGCTGCCATGCTGACCCCTGCGTCGATGAGCCTTGCCTTGCCGTGCCCGCCCGTGCGTTCCTCGGCTCCGGGCTGTATCCGCGACCGACAGGTCCCCGCAACAAATCGGCGATTATATCCCGCCAGCGTCACTCGCGCCCACTATCCTCTTGCGGCGGCCCTGCGGTCGGAGCCGGCCGGGACGAGGCCCGTATAATCACGCAAAAACAAGGGCTTCGCATGACCGCCGCCAACTCCAACTCGCCGTCCACCCTCACCCTCGCCCGCCCGGACGACTGGCACGTCCACCTCCGCGACGGCGCGGCGATGGCGGCCGTCGTCGGCGCGACCGCAGACGTGTTCGGGAGAGCAATCGTCATGCCGAACCTGCAGCCGCCGGTCATCACGACCGCGCTGGCGCGCGCCTACCGCGAGCGGATCGTCGGCGCGCTGCCGGCGGGGTCTCGCTTCGAACCGCTGATGACGCTGTACCTCACCGACAACACGAGCGCGTCCGAGATCGCCGCGGCGCGCAGTTCCGGCATCATCCACGCCGTCAAGTACTACCCGGCCGGCGCGACCACCCACTCCGATGCCGGGGTGACCGCGCTCGATCGCGCCTACCCCGCGCTCGAGGCGATGGAAAAGCACGGCGTCGTGCTCTCGGTGCACGGCGAAGTGGTCGATCCGGACGTCGATGTCTACGACCGCGAGCGCGTGTTCGTCGAGCGCCACCTCGCGCGCATCGTGCGCGACTTCCCGGCGCTGCGCATCGTCGTCGAGCACGCGACGACGCGCGAGGCGGTGGAGTTCGTCGCCGCGGCATCGCCGAATATCGCCGCCACGTTCACGCCGCAGCATCTTCTCTGGTCGCGCAACGCTCTTTTCGCCGGCGGCCTGCGCCCCCACCTCTACTGCCTGCCGGTGCTGAAGCGCGAGTCGCACCGCGCCGCGCTCGTGCGGGCGGCGGTCTCGGGCAGCCCGAAATTCTTCCTCGGCAGCGATTCGGCGCCGCACTCGCGCGCGACGAAGGAGAGCGCCTGCTGCGGCGCGGGCTGCTACTCGGCGCCGCTCGCGCTGCCGCTCTACGCGGAAGCGTTCGAGGAGGCCGGCTCCCTCGACAAGCTCGAGGGCTTTGCCAGTCATTACGGTGCCGACTTCTACAAATTGCCGCGTCATTCCGATACGGTCACGCTCGTGCGCGAGTCGTGGACGGTGCCGGGCGAATATCCTTTCGGTGACGACGCGCTCGTGCCGCTCCGCGCGGGGCAGCCCGTGCGCTGGCGCGTCATCCCCGAGAACTAGGACCTGTCTCGCAATCATCCACGGGCGCGAAGGTTCCTGGCTCCTGCCAGTGCTATCCTAGGCGTCCGAAGCCAGCCAGACCGTCGCTGTCCGACCTAGTCGGGCAGAGGAAAGTCCGGGCTCCGCAGAGCAGGATGCCGGGTAACGCCCGGCCGCAATAAGTCGCCGCTCGCGCGGCCGACGAAGGCGAGGAACAGGGCCACAGAGACGAGTCGCCGGCGGTCAAACGCCGGCGGGTGAAACGCGGCAACCTCCATCCGGAGCAACACCAAGTAGGCGGACGCCGACGCTGCTCGCCGAGTCCGCGGGTAGGTGGCTCGAGCCCGCCGGCAACGGCGGGCCTAGAGGAATGACGGCCATAGCGCGCGGTTTCCGCGCGCCGTAACAGAACCCGGCTTATCGGCTGACTTCGCCTTTTCCCCTCGCCCCGCGGCGCTCCCGCGGGGCGACGCTTTCCTCGGTGCCGGGCCGGTCATGGCGGCGCAGCGCCTGCCGATATGCGATCACCGCGAACACTCCGAGCGCAACCAGGAGCCACGGCGTGAGCGTCCGCGCGGGATCGAACGGAAAACAAAGCGCGAGTGCTACCGGCGCGAGGGCGCGGGCGACGAGCTGCGGCAGCGCGAGCCGGCCGAGGAGCGCACCGAAGCCGCCGCGGCCGAACAGCTCGGCGGGGACCGTCCCCCGCACGATCGTCATCACGCCGTTGCTCACGCCGTAGACGAGCGCGAACGCGAACGCCGCCGCGGGAACGCCGTGCGCGACGGCGAGCAGGAGCAGCGCTGCCACCATCAGCGCAAAGGCGAGGGTACCGACGGTCCGTGCGCGCAGGCGCCGGCCGGCGGTGAACTCGACGATCCGTCCTGCGACCTGCATCGGCCCGAACAGCGAGCCCGCGAGCACCGCTTCGCCGGCCGTGAGCCCAGCCGCGGTGAGCAGACCGATCGCGTGCACGGACAAGGCTGCGGCGATGAATGCCGTCGCGGCGAGCGCTGCCGCAAGCCACGCGAACGTCGCGCGCGCAGCCGTGTCGGCCGCGTCTTGCGAGGCGACAGGCGTCACGGGGCGATCCACGTCGAGCGGCGTTCCGCGCGGAATCGCCGCCACGTGCACCGGCAGGCAGACGACGAGATGGAGCGCCGCGAACGTGCCGAAGGCCGCACGCCATCCCCAGCCCTTCTGCAGCGCGAGGGCGAGGGGCCAGAACACCGTGCTCGCGAACCCGCCGAAGAGCGTGAGCGCCGTCACCGCGCGCCGATAGAGCGACCCGCTCATCACATGGAGCGTCGCGAACGCGGGATCGTAAAGAGTGAGCGCCATGGCGACGCCCGCGACCAGAAAACCGGCGATCAGCATCGCCGGTCCCTGCGCGGCGGCCAGGAGCGCCAGCGCCACCGCGCCGAGGCACGAGCCGGCCGCGAGCGCGAGGCGCGCGTGACCGGCGTCGATCCAGCGGCCGACCGCCGGCGACGCCGCGCCGGAGAGAAACAGCCCGGCGGAATATGCGCCGAAGAGGAGCGCATCGCTCACGCCGAGCTCCGCACGCATCGCGGCGCCGAGCACCGCGATGGCGTAGAAGAGGGTCCCCCAAGAGACGATCTGCGCGATGCCGAGCGCGGCGATGCGCGCGCCGAGGTGGGGCGCCGGCTCGCGCGCGCCGTCAGCGTCCACGCCGCCGCCTCGCGTCGCGCAGGATCTCGCGCGCCGCGTTGTGGCCGGGAACGCCCGTGACGCCGCCTCCCGGATGGGCGCCCGAGCCGCACAAATAGAGCCCCCGCACCGGCATCCGGTAGTTCGCGTGGCCCAGTACGGGCCGCGCCGCGAAGAGCTGGTCGAGCGTGAGCCGGCCGTGGAAGATGTCCCCGCTCGTCAATCCGAACTCGCGCTCGAGATCGAGCGGCGAGAGCGCACGCCGCGCGAGCACGCTCGCACGGAAGTTCGGCGCCGCTCGGTCGACCGTGTCGATCATCAGGTCGGCCACCTCGTCGCGCGCGTCGTCCCACGTGCGGCCGGCCGCGACGGCGGGCAGCTCCGGATGCACGTGCTGGCAGAAGAGACTTGCGACGTGCGCGCCGGGCGGCGCGAGCGAATCGTCGACGACCGACGGGATCAGGAGCTCGACGATCGGCTCCCTCGCCCAGCCGCGCGTCTTCGCGTCGAAATACGCCCGCTCCATGTAGGCGAGCGACGGCGCGATCACGATGCCGCTCGCGTGATGCGGGCGGGCGCTTCTACCGGGCAGCGCGGTGAAATCGGGCAGCTCCGCCAGCGCGACGTTCATCCGGAAGGTGCCCGATCCCGAGCGGTAGCCGGCGATGCGGGTGCGAAAGTCGGGCGGCAGATGCTCCGCCGCGACGAGGCGCTCGAACAGGACCTTCGGCGTGACGTTGGCGACGACGCGGTTCGCAGCCACGACCTCGCCGCCCTCGAGCTCGACGCCGATCGCATACCCGGCCTTGACCATCACGCGCGCGACCGGCGCGCCGGTGCGCAGGACGACGCCGCGCGCCGCGCATTCCTTCGCCATCGCCTGCGTGATCGCGCCCATGCCGCCGATTGCGTGGCCCCACTGGCCCCGCTGGCCGTTCACCTCGCCGAAGACGTGGTGCAGGAGGACGTAGGCGGAACCCGGGGTGTACGGGCTCGCGAAATTGCCGACGACCGCGTCGAAGCCGAATGCCGCCTTGATCGGATCCGACTCGAACCAGCGGTCGAGCACGTCGCCCGCGCTCTTCGTGAAGAGGTCGAGCACGTCGCGCTGCCCGCCAAGATCGAGCGTCCGGAATCGGCTCGCGACCTTCCACCCGTCGAGCATCGCGTGGATCCCGCCGCCGACGTTGGGGGGCGTCGCGAGCAGCAGGTCGCGCAGCACGCCGGCGACACGATCGAGCATCGCGTAGTACGCCGGCAGCGCGTCCGCGTCGCGGCGGGAGAATTTCGCGACCTCGGCCTGCGTGGCCGCAAGCCCGCCGCCGACGACGAGGGAGCGGCCGTCCGGCAGCGGCAGGAAGTTCGACACCGGACGGAGCACGATCCTGAGCCCGTGCTCGGCGAGCCGGAGGTCGCGGATCACCTTCGGGTGGAGCAGGCTTACCGTGTAGCTCGCCGTCGAGTTGCGGAAGCCCGGGTGGAATTCCTCGGTGACCGCCGCCCCGCCCAGGACGCCGCGCCGCTCGAGCACCGAGACCTTGAGCCCGCGCTCCGCGAGATACGCGGCGCACACGAGGCCGTTGTGCCCGCCGCCGATGACGACGGCGTCGAAGCGGCGGGACTCGGTCATACCCGAATTGCCGATCGTCAACGCGTTGTGTCGAGGACGGATGCGCCGATCGCATGCATTCTGTCGTCCGCCGCGAAGGCGGGGGTCCAGTGACGTCGGAGTGTCGCCCGCAATGACCCAAGTCGCTGGAACCCCGCGTTCGCGGGAATGACGAATGCACGGCAGTCATGCATCGTGGAAACAACGTCCTGAACGTTCACACCGAGTCTTCGTCGACGGTGATGGCGACGGTGTTGTAGCCGCAGTCGACGTAGGTGATCTCGCCGGTGATCGCGCTCGAGAGCTCGGAGAAGTAGAACGCGGCGACGTTGCCGACCTCGTCGATCGTCACGTTGCGCCGGAGCGGCGCCGCGCGTTCGAACCGGCTCATGAGCTTCGAGAAGCCGCCGATCCCGGCCGCGGCGAGCGTCTTGATCGGGCCCGCCGACAGCGCGTTCACGCGGATGCCTTCGGGGCCGAGCGCGGCGGCCATGTAGCGGACGTTCGCTTCGAGGCTCGCCTTCGCGAGACCCATCACGTTGTAGCTCGGCACCGAGCGCACCGCCCCCAGATAGGTGAGCGTCAGGAGCGAGCCGGGACGCCCGCGCATCAGCGGCCGCGCGCCTTTCGCGAGCGCGGCGAAGCTGTAGCTCGAGACGTCCTGCGCGGTTGCGAACGCGCCGCGCGAGAGGCTTTCGAGGAAGTCGCCGGCGAGAGCCTCGCGAGGCGCGAAGGCGATCGAATGCAGGAGCCCGTCGAGGCCGCCCCACTCCGTCCGCAGCGAGGCGAACAACGCGTCGATGTCCTCGTCTTTCGTCACGTCGCACGGGAGAACGGGAGCGCTGCCGAACTCGGCGGCGACCTTGACGACGCGGTCCTTGAGTTCGTCGTTGACGTAGGTGAACGCAAGGGACGCGCCCTCGCGCGCGCACGCTCGCGCGACGCCGTAGGCGATCGAACGGCTGGAGAGGATGCCCGTGATCAGGATCTTCTTGTCGGCGAGAAAGCCCATCGTCTCTCCAAGGGGGCGCCGCGATGCCATCCGGCGACGATCACTTCAGCAGGTCGATCAGCGTGTGCGAAGGTGGACCGATGACGCCGCAGGCAATGCGATTGTTCGGGACGCCCGGCTCTGCCGCGAGCGATCCCAGCGCGCCGTCGTGCACGACGACCGACCGTCCCAGGACGCCGTCAGGTCCATCGAGGCGATACCCCGGCAACCGCACGACGAGCGATGCCGAGTCGTCGTTCTTGAGAATGGGAAAACCCTGCTCCTTGAGCGGAACGCCCGGGGGCGCCCACGGCGGCCCCGCGGAAAAGCCGTTCGGCGAGCTGCAGTTCCCCGTCGCGTGGATCATGACGCGGTACTCGCCGGGCGCGCGACCATTGAAGTTCACCTGCATCCGCACGCCGCCGTCGTATGGGCTCAGGATGGCGGCGCCGGTGAGCGACGAGCCGCCGATCGGCTTGAACCGCGCCTCCGCCATCGTCGGCGGCGCGTCCTTCGCCTCGCCGCCCTTCGATTCGCAGCCGGCGGTCAGCAACGCTGCGATCGCGATTACGCCGCCCACGAGGACGCGGTGAGCGATCCCCACGACTTCCCGATCACCCTGCACGCGACGCGTGCTTCCGGGTTGCCGGTCGGCCGGGTCGTGCAATCGTGGCGATCCTCGTGGCTGCCGCCGGGGCTGAAGAACCCGCCGGCGCTGCCGCGCAGAATGCGGGCCCCACGGCCAGCACCGCGGGAAAAGGCAGACGCTTCATGGATCTCCGATCGATCGCGGATGACAGCAGCTGCATGATAAGCGAACCAGGTTTGCTTGCCAAAGAAGCGCCGCGAAGCAGGGGTGAGCCCGGCGAGCCGTGGGCCGCTCGAACCGAACCCGGACGTCGAGGTCAATCCAATCTCGGAACGGGCGCAGACGGCGCCCTCCGTGTCGTGGCGAATGCCTATCCATGTCATGCCCCATGGAGATTCGAGTCATGCATCGCGCCGGAGGGCGCGCCGACCGTCGGGTCCGACGGCAGCGCCGGCACGAGTCATTCGGAGGCCGACATGCCCTGGAGTCTTGCCCGTTACTCGTTTGCGCTGATTTTGCTCGTGCCATGGATGTCCCCGGTGTTCGCCGCGCCAGGATGCCCGGTGATCGAGCAGTACCTGGCCGGAAAGGCCACGGGGGTCCTCTGCTTCCACAGCGATGACCTGCGCACCAACAATGCGCTCACGACGCCTGCGAACAACTCGATCACGACGTTCGCGGACGGCACGCCGCTTCCAGGGCTTTCGGCCGGCGCCTTCTCGTTCACGCCGATCACCGACCGCGGCGTGATCTCCAACGGGCCGACGCCGACAGCCGGGCCCGTCCCCGGCATTCAGGTCGAAGGGTGGTTCGCCTCCGATCCCGCGAACGAAGCGCGCTTCGTGCTTCGCTTTCCCGACGACTGGAATGGCAAACTGGTGGTCGCGGGATCGTCCGGGACGCGGAGCGAGTACAACGGCGACTGGGCGTGGAGCGACTACGTCGTGCCGCAGGGCTACGCCTACGCCTCGCAGAACAAGGGCATGCTCAACTTCTATCTCGTGTCGCTCGCGTCAACGACGCAACCGGCGGGCGATCCCCTCGCGTGCCGGCTCAATCCCGCCTCGCAGGTCTGGGTCCACTTCTACGACAACGATCCGCAGAAGCCCTTCACCGAATGGACGCAGTACATGCTGCAGACGGCCGCCCTGGCGCAGGGCGCGGTGAAGGCGAACTACGATCACTTTCCGCGGCGCACGTACGCGGTCGGCACATCCAACGGCGGCTATCAGGTGCGGCGCGCGATGGAAGAGGCGCCCGATCTGTTCGACGGCGGCGTCGACTGGGAAGGCACGTTCGTCGATCCCGACGGTCCGAACATCCTGATCGACCTGCCGCCCGCGATCCGGAACTTCCCGGACTACGCGGCATCCGGCTTCGACCCGAACAGCCCCGCCGCGCAGAACATCCTCGCGGCGGGCTATCCGCCCGATATCGTGATCGGCACGGATTCGTTGTGGGCACGGTATTCGGCGCAGTTCTGGGAGGTGACGGCTTGTCAGTGGCAGGAGCGCTTCGATCCCACCTACGCGACCTACACGTCGGGGCTCGGCAACTACGACTACCTGACGCGATTGGGCGTCCCCGGCGTGTTCGACAGCGTCGCCGCCGTCGAGACGACCGGGAAGATCAAGAAGCCGCTGATCACCGTCGCGGGAACGATGGACGCGCTCCTGCCGATCGAGCGGCAGGCGCGTGCCTACGAGGCGAGGGTGAACGCATCGCGCAAGGGGAACAACGACCGGCGGAGCTCGCAGTACCGGCTCTACGAAGTGCAGAACGGCAATCACATCGAAAGCTACGTGGCGTTCTTCCCGCAGCTGCAGGTGATCCAGCCGCACGCGCAGAAGGCCTTCGACCTGCTGGTCGAGCACGTGGAGAACAGGGCGCCGCTGCCGCCGAGCCAGTGCATTCCCAAGGGCGGTGAGATCGCCGCCAACCCGCTGCAGCCGGGGCACTGCGCGAACCTGTACGAGCCGTAGCCCGCACCCTGTGCGACCGAACGCGGGCGGCGGCCCGAAGGTTCCCGCCGTTCGCGGTACAATCGAGCGGCCGCCTCCCCGGGCGGCCGCTTTCTTTTCGCGAGCCCTCGCGATGTCGCAAATGACCCCCAAGGAAATCGTTTCCGAGCTCGACAAGCACATCGTCGGGCAGGACGATGCGAAACGCGCCGTGGCGATCGCCCTGCGCAATCGCTGGCGCCGGCAGCAGGTGCCCGAGCCGCTCCGGCAGGAGATCACGCCGAAGAACATCCTGATGATCGGGCCGACCGGCGTCGGCAAGACCGAGATCGCGCGGCGCCTGGCCCGGCTCGCCGACGCGCCGTTCATCAAGGTCGAGGCGACCAAGTTCACCGAGGTGGGCTACGTCGGACGCGACGTCGACACGATCGTGCGCGATCTCGCCGAGGCGGCGATCAAGCAGACGCGCGAGGCCGAGACCCGCAAGGTGCGCGATCGCGCCGCCGATGCGGCCGAGGAGCGGGTGCTCGATGTCCTCCTGCCGCCCGCGCGCGAGGTCAGCTTCCACGACATGAAGCCGACCGATTCGGCGACCCGGCAGAAATTCCGCAAGATGCTGCGCGAGGGCAACCTCGACGACAAGGAAGTCGAGGTCGAGGTGTCGCTGCTCGCCCCGCAGATGGAGATCATGGCGCCGCCCGGCATGGAGGAGCTCACGAGCCAGCTGCAGGGGATGTTCCAGCAGATGGGCGGCGCGCGCCGCAGGCTCCGCAAGATGACGGTCGCCGAGGCCATGAAGGCGCTCACCGACGAGGAGGCGGCGAAGCTCCTGAACGACGACGAGATCAAGGCGCGCGCGCTCGCCGCGGTCGAGCAGAACGGCATCGTGTTCCTGGACGAGATCGACAAGATCGCGAGCCGCCAGGAAATGCACGGCGCGGACGTCTCGCGGCAGGGCGTGCAGCGGGACCTGCTGCCGCTGGTCGAAGGCACCACCGTCACGACGAAGTACGGGGTGGTGCGCACCGACCACATCCTGTTCATCGCCTCCGGAGCATTCCACCTGTCGAAGCCGTCCGACCTGATCCCCGAGCTGCAGGGACGCTTCCCGATCCGCGTCGAGCTCGCCTCGCTGTCGGTTGCGGATTTCGAGCAGATCCTCGTGAACACCGAAGCCTCGCTCGTCCGGCAATACCAGGCGCTGCTCGGCACCGAGAACGTCCATCTCGAATTCCGCCCCGACGGGATCCGGCGGCTCGCGGAGATCGCGTTCGCGGTCAACGAGAAGCAGGAGAACATCGGCGCGCGCCGCCTGTACACGGTGATGGAGCGCCTGCTCGACGAGATCTCCTACGAGGCGAGCCGGCACACCGGCGAGACGCTCGCGATCGACGCCGCGTACGTGGACGCCCGGCTGGCCGGGATCGCCGGCGACGACAACCTCGCGCGCTACATCCTCTGACAGTCGGCGGTAAGCGTGCTCGCGCGCGTCCTCGGCATCATCGTGCCCGTGTTCCTGGTGGTCGCGCTCGGCTGGGCGTGGGCGCGCCGCACGAAGCCCGACATGGTGTGGGTCAACCGCCTCAACATGACGGTGCTCGCGCCTGCGCTGATCTTCACCGCGCTCGCCGGGAAGGACTTCGATCTCGCGGCGAACCGGATGCTGATCCTCGGCAGCATAGGCGTCGTCGTCGGGTCGGGCCTCCTCGCGTGGCCGCTCGCGCGGCTCGTGCGGGAGGACGCGCGGACGTTCGTGCCGCCGATGATGTTCAACAACTGCGGCAACATGGGGCTGCCGCTTGCCGTGCTCGCGTTCGGGCAGCCGGGATTCTCCGCGATGGTCGCTCTGTTCACGATCTCCAACCTGCTGCACTTCACGCTCGGCGTGTGGATCATCGACCACCACGCGCGGTTCGGCCGGCTGCTGCGGAATCCGATGGTCGTCGCGACCGTCGTTGGCTTCGCCTTCGCCGCGTTCCACCCACCGCTGCCCGAATGGCTGATGACGGCCTTGAAGCTCACGGGCGACGCGATGATCCCGCTCATGCTGATCTCGCTCGGCGTGCGGCTGTCGGACGTGCCGCGCTCGAGCTGGCGGATCGGCGTCGTCGGCGGGCTCGTGCGTCCGCTGACCGGCCTCGCGACCGCCGCGGTGCTGCTGTTCGTGCTGCCGCTCGATCGGATGCAGCAGGGCTTGCTGCTGCTCTTCGGCTGCCTGCCGCCGGCCGTGCTGAATTTCATGCTTGCCGAGCAATTTCACCAGGAACCCGGCAAGGTCGCCTCGATCGTGCTGATCGGCAATTTCCTGGCGGTCGCGATCCTGCCGCTCGGACTCGCGCTCGCGCTGCGATGAACCTGTATCGACATCTGCTCGCGCGCGCGCAAGAAGGGCGCCCGCTGCGCGTCGGCCTGATCGGCGCCGGCAAGTTCGGCACGATGTACCTCGCGCAGGCGAAGCACACGCCCGGCGTCCACGTCGTCGCGATCGCGGATCTCGCCCCCGAGCGCGCCCAGGCCTCGCTCGCGCGCGCGGGATGGGCCCGCGAGCGCTTCGCCGCGCAGTCGTTCGCCGCCGCCGGCAAGTCCGGCGCCACGTTCGTGGCCGACGACGCGCTCGCGCTCGTCGCGGCGCCGGAGGTCGAGATCGTCATCGACGCGACCGGCGATCCGGCGGCCGGCATCCGGCACGCGCTCGCCTGCTGCGCGCAGGGCAAGCACGTCGTGATGGTCAACGTCGAGGCCGACGCGCTCGCGGGACCGCTCCTCGCGCGACGCGCGCGCGAGGCCGGCATCGTCTACTCGCTCGCCTACGGCGACCAGCCGGCGCTCGTCTGCGAAATGGTCGACTGGTGCCGCGCTGCCGGGTTCGAGGTCGTCGCTGCCGGCAAAGGGACGAAATACCTGCCCGAGTACCACGCGTCGACGCCGGACACCGTGTGGCCGTACTACGGGTTCACGCCCGAGAGGGTCGCGGCCGGCGACTTCAACGCGCGGATGTTCAACTCGTTCCTCGACGGCACGAAGAGCGCGATCGAGATGGCGGCCGTCGCCAATGCCACTGGGCTCCGTCCCGCGCCGGACGGCCTCGCGTTTCCTCCATGCGGCGTCGACGACCTGCCGCGGGTGCTGCGCCCGCGCGACGAGGGTGGCTCGCTTCACCACGCCGGGCAGGTCGAGGTGATCTCGAGCGTCGAACGCGACGGGCGGCCAGTGTTTCGCGACCTGCGCTGGGGCGTGTACGTGACGTTCTGCGCCGGTGACCCGTCCGGTGAAGACTACGTGCGCCAGTGTTTCGGCGAATATGGATTCTCGACCGATCCGTCGGGCCGGTACGCGGCGATGTACAAGCCGTATCACGCGATCGGCCTCGAGCTCGGCATCAGCGTTGCCTCGGCCGGCTTGCGCGGCGAGCCGACCGGCGCCGCGATCGGATGGCACGGCGACGTCGCGGCGACGGCCAAACGCGATCTCGCCGCCGGCGAGACGCTCGACGGCGAGGGCGGCTACACGGTCTACGGCAAGCTCCTGCCGGCGCGGCGCTCGCTCGAGCTCGGCGCGCTTCCGCTCGGACTCGCGCACGGCGCGAAGCTCGTGCGCCCCGTCGCGGCGCACGCGATCGTTCGTCGCGACGATGTCGCGCTCGATCCTGCCGGCGAGGCGGTTCTCTTCCGCGACGCGATGGAATCGGCATTTCGAACCTGAGCGTCCTGGCGACGCACTCACTCGAGCGCACGCCGTCCGTCGCGCGGGCGTCGTCGGGGGCATGACATTTGCATAAAATTCCCGGATACTCGAAGGATGCGCGCGGCGATGCACGCAAGGATACGATTCATGCGCAAGTGGCTGATTCCATTGTTGTCGGCGGGAGCCTTCGGATGGGCGACGGCGCCGTACGCGTTGACGATCTCGGGCACGGTGACGGCGTCCGGCACCGGCCTTGCCGGCGTGCAGATGACGGCGCCCAAGGCGACCTGCACGATGACCGATGCGGCTGGCAGCTATTCGTGCCAGGTGGCGAGCGGCTGGAGCGGCACGCTGGCGCCGTATTTGACCGGCTGGACGTTCATCCTGGCCGGTGATGCGCAGAAGCCGGCGGCGGCGAGCTTCACCACCCTCGGCGCCAACCAGTCCGGCGTCAACTTCGTTGCCGCGCCGATGACCGGCCTTCGCGCCGAGCTCGCGCTGCGGCGCACGTCGGGCGCGGTCACCTACCTCGACTACAACAATGACAGCGTGCCCGACGCGACGGTGCCGTTCGGCGTCGCGAGCGACGTCGCGCTCGCGGGCGACGTCAACGGCGACGGCATCACCGATCTCGTTCTCTTCCGCAGCGGCGTCTGGTATGCGAGCACGCACCAGGATGGCGTCGTCGACGCGACCTACTATTTCGGCGCCCCGAGCGACCAGCCGCTGCTGGGCGACATCGACGGCGACGGCACGGCCGACCTGATCGTCTTCCGCAGCGGAACGTGGTACGTGAGCACACTCCGCAACGGCGTCGCCGACCGGACGTATCACTTCGGGCTCGCGGGCGACACTGCACTCGTCGGCGACTTCGACGCCGACGGCATCGCGGACCTCGCGGTGTTCCGGAGCGGCGTCTGGTACATCGACACCAACCGCGACGGCACGCCCGACCTCGTCATCCCGTTCGGCGGCGCGGCGAACGACATCCCGGTCGTCCTCGACTACGACGGCGACGGCCGCGCCGACATCGCGGTGTTCCGCAACGGCCTCTGGTACGTCAACACGACACAGGACGGCGCATTGACGGCGGTGGTTCCGTTCGGCGCCGCCGGCGACCGTCCGCTCGCGGGGTTCTGGAACCGCGCGAAGACGCGGTTCGTGAAGGCCGGCGCGAGCTGCCTCGCCGGCTGCACCGCGGCCAATCCTTACGCCACGATCACCGCGGCGTGGCAGGACTCGGTCGACGGCGACATCATTCGCGTCGCCAAGGGAACGTACCCCGAGCCGCTCGACTTCAGCTACCCGGGCAACCAGTACATGCCCGGCAAGTTCGGCAAGAACAACATCAAGGTCGTCGGCGTTTCCAAGTACACGACGATCGTCTCGCCGCCTTCGGGTGACGCGCTCTACCTGCGCGGCGCGTCGGGCTACATCCTGCGCGGGCTCAGGCTCTCTGCGCAAGCTGCCGGCGCGCGCGGGATCGTGCTCGCGGGCGGGATCGGCTCGGTGTTGCCTTCCTTCCCGGGACCCCAGGTGAATGTCTCCGTGACCGACATCATGGAGAACCCGCAGACCAATGCGCTCCTGACGGGAACGTCGAACGCCTGGTTCCGTTACGCGCGGATCAACCGCAGCCGCGTCGGCCACGGCCTCTCGGGGTGGGGGTACACGTACGTCCGCGTCGTCTCGAGCGACATCAGCAGCAATGGCTACACGGTCGCGCCCGCCGTGGCGCCGCCGGACGCCGGCAAGGGCCTCGACATCCGCGACGACTCCGAAGGCGAGGCGCGCCGCAGCACGTTTCACGACAATCTCACGTACGCGATCGTCGATGTCGGCCGCTCGGTCGTCCGGCTCAACCTCGACACGATCGACGGCGCGGGGGTCAACGGGGTCAACGTCTGCGCGTCGGGCATCACGCCCGACACGAGCGTCATCCACATGACGAACAACTGGGTTGCGGCCAACGGCTTCAACTGGCCGGGCGGGCAAGGCAGCGGCATGGAGGTCTTCCTCACATGCTCCGGAACGCAGACGATCTCCGGCAACGTGTTCGTCGGCAATGCGCTCAACGGCCTCTTCGTCGCCTCGGGCACGGCGAACATCACCAACAACACGTTCCAGGCGAACACGATCGGGCTCACGCTCTACGCGACCGATGGCTTCGCCGGCGAGGAGCGGAGCTTCACGAGCCCGGTGGTCACGCTCTACGGCAACACGTACGACGCCAACGCGCGCGTCGGCATCTTCCCGGAGCGGAATCCCGGATCGACGCTGCGCGACGTGTTCGCGACGGTGGGCGGCACGGGCGCAGGCCAGAAGAATGTCTTCAAGAACTACGCGCCGCCGAAGTTCCACGCCATCGGCTGCTACAACGTGACGACGAACTTCAAGTGCCCGCTCGGCGCCAATGTCTTCGACCACTCGGGCGACGATGTCGAGCAGCCGGCGTGCAACACGGCTTGCGTGTCCACGCCGTAGGGCCATTCGTCAAGGGCCGGACGCCCGCATCACCTCGCACAAGCCGGTGCCGGTCGTCACGAAGACGCGCACGGACCCGAGCCCCGCCTCGTCGACCGGCGCGTACGCGCGCCAGGATCGCATCCGCGGCGCAGCGAAACTGCCCCAGCTTCCGTACCAGCCGCGGTCGACATTGCCGATCCCGATGATCCGTCCGCCCGCGTCGGTGACGAAGACCGGCCGCTCCGCGAAAGGCAGTCCCACGCTCCGCACCGTCCCCGCGAGCCGGAAACCCGCGGGCAGCTTCACGGGAGCGACGACGGCGGCGTCGCAGCGCTCGACCGCGCCCGCCGACTCCGGCAGCGCCTGTCCGATCCAACGCGATCGCTCCTCGTAGAGCGGCGAGAGCCGCTGCCGCACGAGCTCGTGGGTCACGCGCTCGACCATGTCCGGACGGTGCAACACGTAGCCCAGGAACACGGGGTCCGGCACGCCGGAGACCAGCGAGGCCGACGCCCCCGCGATCATGCTGCGCCAGTTGAGCCACCACCCGAGATAGTCGACCTGGCTTCGCACGAGGAGCGCGAGGAGGCCGATCGGCAGCACGGCCGCGACCAGTCGGATGCGCCGGGGACGAAGCCACGCGACGGCGAGCGGCACGGCGGCCATCCAGAACAGCAGGCAGAGCACGCCGTAGCGCGACGCCAGCGCCGGCGTGGGCGCGCCGCCGCCGCCGCGCACGACCGCCGTCATCGCCCCGGCCACCAGCGCGAACGCCATCACGCCGACGAAGAAGAGCTCCGCGGAAACGAGGGGGCGGCGCGCCCGCACGCGCAGCACGCGGAAGGCGACCGCGCAGGCGAGGAGCAGCCCCGCGTAACCGGCCGCGATCGGCACGGCCAGCCGCGCGAAATCCGTCGTCAGCACCCGCTCGTTGTAGCCGTGGAAGAAGGGCGAGCCCAGGAACAACGCGAGGAAGTTGATCGACGGCACGAGACCGATCGGGTGCGACTCGTAGACGACCCACGACGAGAGATACCACGCGAGCAGCGCCGCGATGCCCGCTGCGACGGCGGCCGTCCCCCACTTCCACCCGGCGGCTCTCCGGCCGAGCAGGATGACGATCAGCGCCGGGGCCCACACGCCGAGCCCGGGACCGAACGATGCGCCCGCGAGGAGACCGAGCACCAACGCGGCGACGAGGGTGCCGGTCCGTCCTCGCGCCTCCGCCGCGGCGGCCGACAGCATGAAGAGGGACGCGATGGAGAAGAAGATCGACAGGTAGAGGTGAACCTGGAACGGCCAGAACAGGTTCTCCCAGTGATGGAACCACAGCATGAGCACGACGGTGGCGGCGAAGTACACGTCGGTCGTGCGGCCGCGAAACGCGTCGGCCAGGCCCGCGAACCGGCCGCGCAGGAGCAGGCAGGTTCCCAGGATGCACGCCATCATCGCGCCGAGATTCACGCGGTTCGACGCCTTCGCGAGCGCGATGTCGGCCCAGTAGAGCAGCCCCGGCACCGCGACGACGTGGCCGTTGATCGGCGTGCCGATGAGCGAGAGCAGCGTCTCGCTCCGCGAGACGTAGCGGTCGACCCAGCCCCACTGGTCCCAGTACGGGATGTAGACGGCCTGCCGGACGATCACGTACAGCGACGCGAGCGCGAACAGCGTCGCCAGGACCAGGAACGATCCCGTCGCGATCCGCCAGGCTCGTGGATTCATTCGGTGCGAAGCGGAGCGCGAACGTACGCGTGTCGGAGGGCCAACCGAGTATGCCACACCGGCGGCTCGCCGCTCGGCGGCATTCCGCGACGCGAAGCTGACGTAGAATCACGCGGACGTCTTGGGGGAGGACATGCCTAGATACGGCAGGTTGCGCGTGCTCGTGACCGGCGGCGCCGGGTTCCTGGGTTCGCACCTGTGCGCGCGTCTGCTGAAGGACGGCTGCCAGGTCATCTGTGCCGACAACTTCTTCACCGGCACCCGCGACAACGTCATCGCCCTGCTCGACGATCCCGAGTTCGAGCTCCTGCGGCACGACGTCACGTTCCCGCTCCACGTCGAGGTCGACCGGATCTACAACCTCGCCTGCCCCGCATCGCCGATCCACTACCAGCACGACCCGGTGCAGACGACGAAGACCTCCGTCCACGGCGCGATCAACATGCTGGGACTCGCGAAGCGCCTCCGCGTGCCGATCCTGCAGGCGTCGACCAGCGAAGTGTACGGCGACCCCGAGGTGCATCCGCAGACCGAGGACTACTGGGGGCGCGTCAACCCGATCGGCAAGCGCTCGTGCTACGACGAGGGCAAGCGCTGCGCGGAGACGCTCTTCTTCGACTATCACCGCCAGCACCGGCTCCGGATCAAGGTCGCGCGCATCTTCAACACGTACGGCCCCAACATGCATCCGGCCGACGGCCGCGTGATCTCGACGTTCATCGTCCAGGCACTGCGCGACGAGCCGCTCACGATCTTCGGCGACGGTGGGCAGACGCGGTCGCTCTGCTACGTCGACGACATGGTCGACGCGCTCGTGCGGCTGATGGAGACCCCGGACGATGTGACGGGCCCGATGAACCTCGGCAACCCGCACGAGCTCACGATCGCGGACATCGCGCGGCGCATCGTCGCGCTCACGGGCTCGAAGTCGGAGCTTCGCTTCCTGCCGCTGCCCGAGGACGATCCGCGGCAGCGTCAGCCCGACATCGGTTTGGCGCGAAGGACTTTGGGCTGGGAACCGGTGACGCCGCTCGATCAGGGGCTCGCGCAGACGATCGAGCACTTCCGATCCGCGATGCACGGCTAGGGCCCGTCCACACACCCCACACCATGGACACCTCCTCGATCGGCGTCCTACGCCACCCGTTCGCGTTTGCACCCATAGCGTGAACAGGCCCTGACCGATGCCGCCCGACGAGCGAGTCGCGATCGTCACGCCGGTCTACAACGACTGGGAGTCCTTCCACGAGCTCGCGCTGCGGCTCGACGCGATGGCCGCCGGGCTGCGGGGGGTCACCCTCGACGTTATCGCCGTCGACGACGGCTCGACCGAGCCACTGCCCGACGCGTTCCTCGCCGGCGCCGGCCTCGCGCACCTGGGCCGCGTCGACGTGCTGCATCTCGCGAGCAACCTTGGGCACCAGCGCGCGATCGCCGTCGGGCTCACCGAGGTCGACGCGCGCGCGCGCTACGGCGCAGCGATTATCATGGATTCCGACGGCGAGGATCGCCCCGAGGACGTTCCCATGCTGCTCGCCGCACTCCACGAGGATCCGCGCCGGATCGTCGTCGCGCGGCGCGCGCGGCGCTCCGAAGGCCCGCTGTTCCGCGTCTTCTACGCGTTATACAAGCTCCTCTTCCGGCTGCTGACCGGCAAGGCCATTGCCTTCGGGAACTTCTGCGTGCTGCCGGCACCGTGGGTGAGCCGGCTCGTCGCGATGCCGGAGATCTGGAACAATCTCGCGGCCGCGATCACGCGTTCGCGGATGCAGATCCACGCGTGTCCGACCGATCGCGGCGTCCGCTATGCGGGGCGCAGCAAGATGAACCTGGTCGGCCTGCTGGTCCACGGCCTTTCCGCCGTCTCCGTCTACAGCGATGTCGCGTTCACGCGGATCCTGCTCTTTTCGTTCGGGCTGGCCATCGGCACCGTCGGGGGAATCGGCGTCGTCGTGGGAATCCGTCTCTTCACCGATCTCGCGATCCCGGGCTGGGCGACGTATACGGTCGCGGCGCTGGTCATCGTGCTGCTGCAGACGCTGATGCTCTCGCTCGGCGCCATCTTCCTGCTGCTCAACAACCGATCGATGCCTTCGCTGATTCCGCGCCGGATGGCGGCGGAGTACCTGACGGCGACGACGACGCTGCGTGCGGGATGAGCGCCGGCGGGCCGTCCCGAACGCCTGGGCGAGCAGGGCGAAGCCAAGGCCCGCGGGATCCTGCGACCGCCGGCTTCAGCTACGAAGGCTCGGAGCTCGCCCTCTTCGCCGATGCCGTTCGCTGGAAGCGGTACTACGCGCGGTCGCTCTCGCCCTTTCTCGGCCCGGCCGTGCTCGAGGTCGGGGCGGGCATCGGGGGCACGACGGAAATCCTCTGCCCGGGCCCGCACCTGCGCTGGGTATGCGTCGAGCCGGATGCCGCTCTCGCCGCCCAGCTCGAGGCGCGGATCCGCGCGGGAGCATTGCCCCCGTTCTGCGAGTGCAGGGTCGGCACGCTGTCGTCGATTCGGGAAGACGAGCGCTTCGACACCGTGCTCTATATCGACGTGCTCGAGCACATCGAGCGTGATCAGGACGAGCTGGCGCGGGCGCTCCTGCGCCTGAATCCGGGCGGACACCTGATCGTGCTCGCGCCTGCGCACGCGTGGCTCTGGAGCCCGTTCGACGCCGCAGTCGGGCACTGCCGCCGCTATACGCGAGCCTCGCTGCTCGCGCTCGGTCCCGCGGGTGCTCGCGTGGTTCGCCTGCGTCACCTCGACGCGGTCGGGCTCTTCGCGTCGCTCGCGAACCGCGTGCTCCTGCGGAGCCCCCTGCCGACGGCGGCGCAGATCCGCGTGTGGGACCGGGGAATGGTGCCGCTATCGCGGCTCGTCGACCCGCTCTTCGGCTACCGGGTCGGCAAGACGATCGTCGTCGTGTGGCAGCGAACCTAGCGTCAGACGGCGACCAGCTGTCGGCCCGTCGCGCAGGACACCGGGCCTGTCGGCGCGCCGACGACGAGGTCGATGTCGTACGTTCCCGGCGGCACCTGCTGCAGCGTGCCCATGAGGTCGAATCCCGCCTGCGCGATGCCCGGTCCCGCACCGAGCGCGCGTCCGACGTCCTCGCGGTTGGCGCGCGCCCAGGTGAGTGCGTAATAGCGGCCGCCGGCGTTCGACAGGCGGACGACGAGCCAGCCCGAGGTCGAGAGCGTCGCGCCGTCGACCGCCCATCCCTGGAAGTGGACGCGGTGCTGACGCGACACCTGCCAGGGCGCGCCGGGCTCCGCGCCGTTGACGGCCTCGAGCCAGCATTTGCCGCCCGCCTGCGGCTCGCCTCCCGCCAATTCGGGCGGCGCTATTTGCGAGAAGCTCGTGCCAAGGTATTCTGCACACGCCGTGAGCGCGAGAGCGAGCGCCACCAGCGTCGCGTGCCGGCGCGCCTTGCGGGGGGAGCGGAAGATCGTCATGGAGCTGGAGATGGGTGAGCGCGCGCGCGGGGCGTCGGGCGGGCGCTATTACCTGATCCAGTGCCTGCGCCTGTTCGCGGCCTCGTTCGTCGTCCTCTTCCACTCCGTATTCTACGTCAGCACGCATGGCGGCCAGCTGCCGCGCGACGCCGCCTACTATTTCGGCGAGCTCTCGCAGTTCGGCATCCTCACGTTCTTCACGATCTCGGGCTTCGTCATCACGAGCTCCGTCCAGCGGCGGTCGAGCAGCGCGTTCCTGTGGCTCCGCTTCCTCCGCATCTACCCGGGGTTCTGGCTCGCCGTCGCGATCGTCGTCGTGCTGAACACGCTGGTCTTCGGCGGCTTCGCGTGGAACCGCGGGACGATCCTGGGCCTCACGCTGCTGCCTCTGGGCGACGTGCCGCGCCCGCTCGGCAGCATCGAGTGGACGCTCGTCTACGAGGTCTTCTTCTACGCGCTCGTCGCCCTTCTGTGGACCGCGCGCTCGAACCGGATCCTCGCGGCGTTCTGCATCGCCTGGGCCGGCGCGATCACCGGCGTCGCGGTCATCGCACCGTCGTGCTGCACGAGCTTCACGCCGACGTTCCCGCGGATCGCGCTGTCGGCCTACAACTACGCGTTCATCGGCGGCGTGCTCGCGTACTATTTCCACCGCCGCCTCGACCCCGCTCTCGCGAAGACGCTCTTCGCGCTCGTGCCGGGACTTGCGATCGGCGGCGAGTTCTTCGCGCAGACGGAATGGCGGCTGCTCTCGGTCAGCCTCGCGACCACCTGCCTCGTCGCCGCAACCGCGCGCATGGCGCTCGTCCGCGACGCCTCGAGGGACGGCGTGCTGACGCAGTGGGGCGACGGGTCCTACGGCCTCTACCTGATCCACAACGCCGTGATCGCGCTCCTGTTCAACGCGCTGATTGGCGTGCGGCAGGTCCACTGGCTCGCGGGCATCGTCGGACTGTTCGCGGTCGGGATGGGCTCGGGCCTGCTCTACGGCATGCTCGAGCACCGCGTCTACGGCTGGCTCAAGGCGCGCTTCCCGCGCGTGCCCTGGCAACGGGAATCACGACCTTCGCCCGTGGCTTCTCCGCCCGCGTAGCACGATGCCGTTGCCCGAAGAGATCATCGCCGAGCGACGGCGAATCGCCGCCCGCTACCTCGCCGGCAGCGGCATCGAGATCGGCGCGCTGGACTCGCCGACGCCGCTGCCCGCCGGCAGCCGCGTCCGGTACGTCGACTTCCGCACGGTCGCGGAGCTCCACCAGCAGTACCCGACGATGGACGCGTCGACCTTCGTGACCGTGGACCTCGTGGACGACGGCGAGCGCCTCGACACGATCGGCGACGCATCGCAGGGCTTCCTGGTCGCAAACCACATGCTCGAGCACTGCGAGAATCCCCTCGGCACGCTGCGCAACCACCTGCGCAAGATCGCGCCCGGCGGCTGGTTGTTCTACGCGATGCCCGACATGCGCTGCTGCTTCGACAGCGTGCGACCGCTGACGACCTTCGATCACCTCGTCGCCGACGACGCGGACGGCGGCCGGGGATCGCGCGAGGGGCATTTCCTCGAGTGGGCGAAGCTGATCAACGGGATCGACGACCCGGCGGCCGCGCTCGAGAACGCGCGGCTCAACATCGAGAGCGGCTTCAGCATCCACTACCACGTGTGGGACGGCAACACGTGGCTCGACTTTCTCTGCCGCGCGCGCGACTACCTCCAGGGCGCCTTCGAGATCCGCCACTACGAGCTCTGCGGCCCCGAGATGATCTCGGTGCTGCGGCGTGGGTGACGCTCGCGGCGGGGGCTTTCACCGCTCAGATCAGGTCCAGCACGCGTCCGGTCTCGCAGATCAGCCCGCCGTTCCCGCCGCGCATCAGGATGCGCACCGAGTAGCGGCCGCGGGGCAGCGCGTCCGCGCGGGCGACGAGCTCGAACGCCGCGTTTCTCACGCCGGGACCGTCACCCAACCGCGCTGCCAGCTCGGCATGCCGCTTGCGGATCGTCGAGACCGCGAAGAAGCGGGCGCGGTCGCCGGGCGCCGCGAGCTCGACCACGACCCAGTCGGAGGCGGGCTTCGCCGGGTCCTCGAGTGCCCAGCCGGAAATCCAGATCGCCTTGGAGGTGTCGGTGCGCCAGCCACGGTCGATCGGCGTCCCGCTGGCGATGTCGACATGACAGCGGCCGCCGGGCGAAAACGAGAGGCCGCGCGCGGGCTCCGGCAGCGCGCTTCCGAAGGACTGGGCCTCGGGCTCCCGCGAGCACGCCGCCGCGAGCGCGACCGCCGCGGCGAGGGCGAGGGCGGCGAGACCGCGCACGATCGGCTCTACCGCTTCCGGCAGACACCGACGTGGAAATCCGACGGCAGGTAGTGCGCGTCCTCGTAGAGCAGCCGGTCGACCTCGATCAGGAGCCGGACGATCGACTCCGATTCCGGCGAGCCGTCGGACACCTTCTTCGCGTCGAGGCTGCGGTAGAGCATGTGCAGGATCGCTCCCCCGAACGGCCGCAGGTGCTCGATCTCGAAGCGATGGCGCAGGAACGGAAGGATCAGCGCGGCGCGAACACCCTCGGACGGATCGCCCGAGAGCATCGCATCGAGCGTCGGGTTCACGTAGCGCGGCCGGTCGGGGTTCAGGAAGACCGGGTCGAGCGTCTCGAGGAGCCGGTTGATCGTCGCGACCTTGCGGTCGTCGAGGATCGTGTAGCAGTCGCCCGTGTACTCGTTGAAGACGAGACGTCCGCCGTGCCGCATCCGGCGATGGACCGCCCCCAGCACGGTATCGATCTCGCGCACGTGGTGGAGCGAGCCGAAGAAGCAGACGAGGTCGAACCTGGCATCGCCGAGTTTCGAATCAAAGTCGTCGAATCCGGCCTCGAAGAAGCGGATGTTGTCGACGCCCGCGTCCTTCGCGTTCTTCCGCGCGATCTCGACGGACTTGGGCGAGAGGTCGAACGCGTCGATGTGCCGGACCTTGCCCGAGTGCGCGACGATGAGCTCGTGGCCGCCGGTGCCGCAGGCGAGCGAGAGCGCACGCTCGAACGGACCGTCGAGCACGTCCTCGAGCAGCCAGTTGAGCCAGTACTTGTTGTCGCCGCCGGTGATCCGCCGGTAGACGGCAGCCTCGATCAGCGGATGCTGCGTCCACTGCGGATATTCTCCGGCGGCCGCGTACGCGTCCCAGTGCCGCGCGCTGATGTCCTCGGGCTTCTGCGGCGGCAGGCCGGGCACCTTCCGCACCTGCTGGCCGGCGCGACGGAAGCCGCGGCGCGCGCGGCGGGCCACTCGTTTCAGGAAATCGGCCGGCGTCCCCATCGGCGGCCCGGAGGAATCAGGCGGCGCGGCGGAAGGTCGCGAGCAACGCGCCCGCCGCGACGAAGAGGCCGCCGAAGGTCCGGTTCATCGCGCGCAGGTGATGCGGGGCGCGGAGCAGCCGCAGCACGCGCGCCGCGAGTCCCGTGTATCCGCTCATCACGACGAGATCGGTGAAGAGCAGCGTGCCCGCGCAGATCGCGTATTGCGGCAGCTGCGGTCGCACGGGATCGATGAACTGCGGCAGCACCGCGAGCATGAACAGCAGGCCCTTGGGGTTCGTCGCGTTGACGAGGAAGCCACGGAGGACGAGCGCCTTGCGCGTGCCTTCGGATGGAATGCCGCGCCTGTCCACGGCGAGCGGCACCGCCGGCGCGCGCCACTGCTGGATGCCGAGCCAGACGAGGTAGGCGGCGCCCAGCCACTTGACGGTCGCGAACGCCGTCGCGGACGCCGCGAGCACGGCGCCCAGCCCCGCGGCAACGACGACCAGGATGAACATGATGCCGAGCTGCAGCCCGAAGATGTTCCAGAGGCCGCGGCGGTAGCCGAAGCGCATCCCGGCCGTCATGCACGAGATGGCGCCCGCCCCCGGCGACAGCGAGATGAGCCACGACGCGACGAAGAACGCGAGCCAGGTGTCGAGCGGCATTGTTGGGCCTGCGAAAGGTGGCCGATGATAGCACTCGCGCGCGGGCGTCCTCGGGCTTCGGCTCGCTGCGCTCGCCCGCCTCACTCAGTCGTGGGCCTCTACCGCCGCAGGCGACGTTCTCAGCGCCGGACCAACGGCCGACCTCCATCGTTCGGCGACGCGCGGCCTCCGGACCGCTGGCTTTTCGCGTGACATCGCCTTGTCGGCCGGCGCCGCGCCGGCGACGACTTGCGCGCCAAGCTGCACCGCAAGCTGCTGCAGCGTTCCCGCGAACGGCGCCGCGACGCGAAGGTATTCGCCCTCGATGTAGCCGGTGAGCGGCGCCTCGCCGTTTCCGCTGCACGAGGCGAGCAGAAGTGCCGCGACCCCCGCGAGGCCTGCCGCGGCGCACGGGCCCGGATTCCGAACGCGTCCGCCTTTGGGCATGGCGCGATGAAGCTTACCCACTCGTGTTCGAAATTGCCACCCGACCGGGTCATCCCAGGCCGGTACAATCGGCGCAGGGAGAGCGCGCAAGATGGGGGAGACGGCAGCCGCCGGGCCCGCGGAATACCGCTTCGAGTTCACGGGCCGGACTGCGGAATACTTCCGGATCTGGGCGGTCAGCCTCTGCCTGTCGCTCGCAACGCTCGGCATCTACTCGGCATGGGGCAAGGTGCGCAAGCGCCGCTACCTGTATGCCCACACGCGGCTCGATGGCTCCGGCTTCGACTACCGCGCGTCGCCGCTCGCGATCCTCAAGGGCCGTGCCGCGGCGATCACGCTCTTCGGCGGATTCGCGCTCGCGGGCCACTTCGTTCCCCTCGCGCAGGCGGTGCTCTTCGCGCTGCTCGTGCTCCTCGCTCCCTGGATCGTCGTCGCGTCGTCGCGCTTCAACGCGCGCAACACGACGTTCCGCAACGTCACCTTCGCTTTCGATGGAAAGGTCGTCGAGGCCGCGAAGGTGCTGCTGGGCTTCGGCGCGATCGCGATCGTCACGGCCGGGCTGGCGTGGCCCTGGTTCCGGATGCGGCGCGCGCGCTTCATCGTCGAGCGCCACCGCTTCGGCGCGACGCCGTTCCGAGCGGAACTCGTCGCGGGAGGCTTCGTCGTCGCCTATCTGCTCGCGGGCCTCGTGCTCGTCGGCACCGTCGTGCTCGCGATGATCGGCATCGGCCTCGTCTCGATCGTCACGACGGCCGGTACCGGGCTCCCCAAGGAGCCGTCGGCGTTCGTCGTCTTCACACCCGTGATCGCAATCTACACCGCGTACCTGGTCGCGTTCGCGTACGTGCGTGCGCGCGTCGACAACCTGACGCTCGACGGCACGATCGTCGGCGGGCTGCGCGGCCGCAGCACGCTGCGCGCACGCGACCTGGCGTGGCTCTATCTCGGCAACATCGTCGCCGTGCTCGCGACCGTCGGGCTCGCGGTGCCGTGGGTGACGGTACGGATGGCCCGCTACCGCGCGGCCAAGCTCGCCCTCGCCGGCACCGCAAGCCTGTCGTCGTTCGAGGCCGCCACGGGTGCCGTCCCCGGCGCGGCGACGGGTTCGGAGGTCGGTGATCTCTTCGATGTGGACGTCTCGCTGTGATCGCGTTCGACGCGGTGCTGCACGAGGGCCGGAGGGCGACCGCATTGCCGGTTCGCGTCGAGGTCGACGGCGACGGGCTCACGCTTTCGGATGGCACGGTGACGGGGCGCATGAGCCGGGCCGGCATCGCCGCGGACGCGCCGGTGCCGGGCGTTACGCGAATCTTGCGCCTGCCCGACGGCACGAGTCTCGCGACGGCCGATCACGCGGCAGTGGCGGCACTGTGGCCCGAGCGCGCGCGGGTCGCGCGCCTTGCGTACGCGCTCGAATCGCGCTGGCCGGCGGTGATCGCGAGCCTCCTGGCGGCTGTGGCGTGCGTCTGGCTGCTGATCGCGGTCGTGCTGCCGCTGGCCGCCGAACCGGTGGCGCGGCACGTGAGCCCCAGGGTCGACGCGTTTCTCGGCAAGCAGGTGCTCGCGACGCTCGACCATCGAATCCTCGCTCCGACGGAGCTCACGCCCGAGGAGCACGAGGCCCTGGAGCGGAAGTTCGCCGCATTCGTCGCCGACGAGCCGGATGCGGCGCGCTACTCGGTCGTGTTCCGCCACGCCGGCGCGCCAAATGCCTTTGCGCTCCCCGACGGGACGATCGTCGTCACCGACGAGATGGTCCGCGCCGTCGGCAGCGACGACGAGCTGCTCGCCGTCTTCGCCCACGAGATCGGCCACATCCGCGGCCGCCACGCGCTCAGGCTCGTGCTGCAGCGCTCGGGAGTCGCCGTGCTGCTGGCGGCGCTCGCCGGCGACGCCGTCGGCGTCACCTATCTCGCGGCCGTGCTGCCGTCGATGCTGCTGCAGTCGGGCTACTCGCGCGAGTTCGAGGCGGAAGCGGACGCCGAAGCGTTCGCGCAGCTCAAGAGCCACGGGATTTCGCCGCAGGTGTTCGCGGACCTGATGCACCGGCTCGAGCAGGAACAGCCGGCGTTCCACGACGAAGGCGGCGTCAGCCGCTACCTCCGCAGCCACCCGGCGAACGCCGTTCGCATCCGGCGCGCCGAGGAAGCGCGCTAGCGTCGCAGCCCCGATCCGTACTTGACGCCGCAGCTCTCGGGCGAGGCAGTCGCTATCGTCATCGGGCGCCCGTCCGGCGAGCTCCGGCCCGACGACCCGCCGCGGGTCACAGCGTGGCGAGCGCGTCGAGCACGACCTGTGGCTGCAGCACCTCCGGCAGCAGCAGGGGGCTCTTTCCCGGCCGGTGCAACACGTAGACCGGAACGCCGCTCCTACCGAGCGCCGTCAGCGCCCGGGTGATTGCCGGGTCGCGGCGCGTCCAGTCGGCGCGCAGGAGCGCGACATTGCGCTTCGCGAACGCGCTGCGTACCGTATCCGTGTTGAGAACAAGCCGCTTGTTGACCTGACACGTCACGCACCAGGCCGCGGTGAAATCGACGAATACGGGGCGCCCGGCCGCCGTCAACTCGGCGACGCGCGCCGGCGTGAACGCGGTCCACTCGCCGTCGCTCGCGGCGGCGGCCGCACGCGGCGGCGATTCCGGGTCGCCGGCGAAGAGCGGCCAAGCGACGACTGCTGTGCCGGCGAGCACCGCCACGCCCGCGATGCCCCACGGCCGCGCGCCGCCGCCACGGACGACGCGCCACGCCCACAGCGCGAAGCCGATGCCGAGGAGCGCGACGAACAGCCGCAAGACCGCGTCGTTGTCACGCTGTGCGCCGAGCACCCACGCGAGCCAGATCACCGTTCCGTACAGCGGAAACGCGAGCAGCTCCTTGAGCCGCGCGAGCCACGGGCCCGGGCGCGGCAGCCGCGCGCGCCATCCCGGGAACCACGCGAGCAGCACATAGGGCAACGCCATGCCGACGCCGAGCGCGACGAACACCGTCAGCATCAGCGCAATGCCGCCGGCGAGGGCGAAGCCGAGCGCCGCCCCCATGAACGGCGCGGTGCACGGCGAAGCGATCACGACGGCGAGCACGCCCGAGCCGAACGCATCGACGGCGCGGTTCTTCGACGACCACTCGGCGACGCCCGAAGGCACGACCATGCCGAATTCGAAGACGCCGGACAGATTCAGCGCCAGCACGAAGAAAAGGATCGCGAGCGCGGCGACGACCGCCGGCGACTGTAGCTGGAAGCCCCAGCCGAGCTGCTCGCCGGCCGCGCGCAGCGCCGAGAGGAGGAGGCCGAGCGCAACGAACGTCAGCACGACCCCGCCGGCGAACGCGATCGCCTCGCCCTTCAGCGTCGAACGCGCATCGTGGTGCGTGGCGAAGCCCAGCACCTTGAGCGACAGCACCGGGAACACGCACGGCATCAGGTTCAGGAGGAGACCGCCGACGAGCGCGAGGCCGAGCGCGAGCGTGAGGCTCATGCCACTGCCGGTCGAGGGCGGCGGCGACAGGTCGAGCGCCGGCGCTGGCGCGGGCGCGGCCTTCGGGCCTGCGACAACCGCGCCGTTCACCGCGACGTCGATCGTCGCCGCGCGGCCATCGGGCGCGAACCCGTTCGTCGCGGTGACGACCCCCGCGAGATTGCCGAAGGGTCCCGCGAGCGTGCTCGCGACGGGCAGCGTCAGCACGTAGCTCGCGCCTTCGCGCGCGAGCGGCTGCGGCTTCGACGGCTCGACGCGGTCGATCGCGTTGGCGAAGAAGCGGATCGCGCCGGGATCGGCCGCGCCCGCTGGCGGCACGAGCTTCAACGCGATCGTCGCGCCGCGCCCTTCGGCGCTTGCCTGCCAGCCCGCGAGCGGACGCGGCAGCGAGGCCTCTGCGGCGGCGATCGGCGCGCCCCACCGTGGATCGGGTCCGGCAGTGGCGGCGACCGGCAGCGCGAGCGTCAGATCGGCGCCTTCGGGAATGCACGTTTCGCGGCAGACGAGCCAGTCGGCGCGCGCCGCGATCGTCGCGGTCGTTCCCGCCGCGAGCGTCGGCGCCGGTTTCAGCTCGACGAGGTGCAGCACCTCGCCCTCGTAGCCGTAATTGAGAAGCGGTCCGGCCGGCAGCGCGCGTGGCGCCGGCCACTCGATCGGACCGGCCGTGATCCCCGCGGGAAGCTTCCACTCGAGCGTCGTCGGCAGCCCGGAGTCGCCCGGGTTTTGCCAGTACGTGTGCCAGCCCTTGTCGATCGCAAGCCGCAGCGCGACCGTCAACGGCTCGCCCGGGACGAGCGCCGTCTTCGCGGCCACCAGCTCGGCCTCGACGTGCTCGGTCCGCACCGGCGCGGCCCCCGTCGACGCGGCGAACGCGAGCAGGGCCACCGCGCCGATCACGCGCAGCGCGAACCGGGTCGAGCTCCATCCGAAATGTCCCATAGGCGAAGACGCCCCCACGCAATTGGGTCGCGCGACAGCGCGACAGTTCCCGGGCGGGTTGCGGCGACTTATAATTCTACGCTCCGCCGGGTGGATGCCCGGCCTGCGGATCGCCGCCCCAGCCCGCCGCGCCGCGCCGTCCGACCGACGGTCGCCACGCTCCAGTCCTCCCGCGAACATCTGCGCCCGTCGTCCGATTCCGTGGAAGCCTTCCTCGTGTCAGCCGGCGTCGTCGCCCTGGGCGAGATCGGCGACAAGACCCAGCTCTTGGCACTCCTCCTGTCGGCGCGGTTCCGGAAGCCGCTGCCGATCGTCGCGGGCATCCTCGTGGCGACGCTCGCAAACCACGCGCTCGCGGGCTGGCTCGGCAACCTCGCGCGAGCGGCGCTGCCCGCGGACTTGCTGCGCTGGGTCGTCGCGCTGTCGTTCTTCGCCGTCGCCGTGTGGGCGTTGAAGCCCGACACGCTCGACGACAAGGAGCCGCCGCCGGCTTCGCGCTGGGGCGTGTTCGGCGTCACCGTGGTCGCGTTCTTCCTGGCCGAGATCGGCGACAAGACGCAGGTCGCGACGATCGTGCTCGCCGCGCGATTCGACGCACTCCTCGCCGTCGTGCTTGGCACGACGCTCGGGATGCTGCTCGCGAACGTGCCGGTGGTGCTGATCGGCAAGGCTGCAGCGACGAGGATCCCGTTCAAGGCGGTGCGCGTCGTCGCGGCGCTCATCTTCGCGGCGCTGGGCGTCTACGCGCTCTTCGCGCCGCAGGCGGCGGGCGGCTGACGCTCCTGGGCAGCGCCCCGCCGCCGGTATAATCGGCCGCTCGTCCACGGCCCGCGAACCCCAGGCCCGCCAACCCCATGAAACCGTACAACCCCGCCGAGATCGAAGCGGCCGTCCAGGCGCAATGGAGGGCCGCCGACGCCTACCGTGCCGTCGAGCGCGCCGGCGGGAAGAAGTTCTACTGCGTGTCGATGCTGCCCTACCCCTCCGGCATCCTGCACATGGGGCACGTGCGCAACTATACGATCGGCGACATGATGTACCGCCACCTCCGGATGCGCGGGTACAACGTGCTGACCCCGATGGGTTGGGACGCGTTCGGGCTGCCGGCCGAGAACGCCGCGATGAAGAGCGGTGTCCCTCCGGCCAAATGGACCTACGACAACATCGCCGCGATGAAGCGGCAGATGCGGGCGGTCGGGCTCGCGATCGACTGGTCGCGCGAGCTCGCGACCTGCGACCCCGCGTACTACAAGTGGAACCAGTGGCTCTTCCTCCGGATGCTCGAGAAGGGCATCGCGTACAAGAAGACCGGCGTCGTCAACTGGGACCCCGTCGACCAGACGGTGCTCGCGAACGAGCAGGTGATCGACGGCAAGGGCTGGCGCTCGGGAGCTCCGGTCGAGAAGCGCGAGATCCCGATGTATTACCTCCGGATCACCGATTACGCCGACGAGCTGCTCGACAACCTTCCCCGGATGACCGGCTGGCCCGAGCGCGTGCGGGCGATGCAGGCCAACTGGATCGGCAAGAGCCACGGCGTTCGGTTCGCCTTTCCCCATGACATCCGCGGCACCGACGGGAAGCCGATCGGTGACGGTCGGATGTATGTCTTCACGACGCGCGCCGACACGATCATGGGCGTCACGTTCTGCGCGGTCGCCGCCGAGCATCCGCTCGCCGCGCACGCGGCGCAACAGAATCCCGCGCTGGCCGCGTTCATCGACGAGTGCAAGCGCGGCACGGTGACGGAGGCCGATCTCGCGACGATGGAGAAGAAGGGAATGCCGACGGGCCTCTTCGTCAGGCACCCGCTGACGGGCGAGAGCATCGAGGTCTGGGTCGGCAACTATGTGCTGATGGCCTACGGCGACGGCGCGGTGATGGGCGTGCCCGCGCACGACGAGCGCGATTTTGCGTTCGCGAAGAAGTACGGCCTTCCGATCAGCCAGGTGATCGCTATCGACGGCGAGGTCTTCTCGACCGACGCCTGGCAGCCGTGGTACGAGGACAAGACCCGCGGCCGGTGCGTGAACTCCGGCAAGTACGACGGCCTCGGCTACGGGTCCGCGGTCGATGCGATCGCCGCCGACCTCGCCGCGAAGAGGTTGGGCGAGAAGCGGATCACGTATCGGCTGCGCGACTGGGGCATCTCGCGCCAGCGCTACTGGGGAACGCCGATCCCGATCGTCCACTGTCCCGGCTGCGGCGACGTGCCGGTTCCGGAGAAGGACCTGCCGGTCGTGCTGCCCGAGGACTGCGTGCCCGATGGCACGGGGAACCCGCTCGCCAAGCGCCGGGATTTCGTCGACACGTCCTGCCCGACATGCGGCCAGCCGGCGAAGCGCGAGACCGACACGATGGACACCTTCGTCGATTCGTCGTGGTACTACATGCGCTACGCCTGCCCCGACGCGAGCGCGATGGTGGATGCGCGCAACGACTACTGGAACCCGATGGACCAGTACATCGGCGGCATCGAGCACGCGATCCTGCACCTGCTCTATGCCCGGTTCTGGACCAAGGTGATGCGCGACATGGGGCTCCTGCGGTTCGACGAGCCGTTCACGCGGCTGATGACGCAGGGGATGCTCCTCAATCACATCTTCTTTCGCCGCACCGGCAAGGGCGGCATCGACTACTTCGCGCCCGACGAGGTCGACGTCGAAAGCGACGCCGAGGGCCGCATCGTCGGGGCGAAGGCGAAAGCCGACGGCCGGCGGGTCGAGTACGGCGGCATCGGAACGATGTCGAAGAGCAAGCGCAACGGCGTCGATCCGCAGGAGCTGATCGACCGGTTCGGCGCCGACACCGCCCGGCTGTTCGTGATGTTCGCGGGCTCGCCGGAGGACAGTGCTCTGTGGTCCGACGCGGGCGTCGAAGGCGCGCACCGCTTCCTGCGCCGGTTGTGGGGGTTCGCGCAGGCCCGCGCCGACACCGTGAAGGCCGCGACGGGCCAATTCGACATGCGCGAAGCGGCGGTGCCGGTCCAGGCCGCGCGCCGCGAAGTCCACCGGACGCTCAAGCAGGCGACCTACGACTACGAGCGGATCCAGTACAACACGGTCGTCTCGGCCGGGATGAAAATGCTGAACGCGCTCGAGGCGATGCCGGCCGACGTGGCGGGTGCGAACGCGTTCCTGCGCGAGGGGCTGTCGATCCTGCTCCGCGTGCTCTATCCCGTCGTGCCGCACATCGGCTGTGCGCTTTGGGAGGACCTGGGTCTCGCGGCCGAGTCGGGCACGCTGCTCGACGCGCCGTGGCCCGAGGTCGATCCCGCCGCGCTCGCGCAGGACGAAATCGAGCTCGTGCTGCAGATCAACGGCAAGCTTCGCGGGAAGATCACCGTGCCCGCGAGCGCCGATCGCGCGGCGATCGAGGGCGCCGCCAAGGCCGCCCCCGAGGTGGCGAAGCACGCGGCCGGCGCGCCGGTCAAGAAGGTCGTGGTCGTCCCGGGCCGGCTCGTCAATGTTGTCGTCTAGGACTCGCGCCGCCGTGCTCGCCGCGACGGTCGCCGCGACCGCGTGCGGCTTCCACCTGCGCGGCGACGTGAGCTACGCGTTTCCGACGATCCAGATCCGGTCGCCGCAGCCGCACCCGATCGTGACCGAGCTCCGGCGCAACCTCGAGAGCTCGGCGAACACCAAGGTCGTGGACAACCCGAAGGACGCGACGGTCACGCTCGACATCGCGAGTGTCGTCGACGACAAGTCGGTGCTGTCGCTGTCGTCCGGCGGGCGCGTGAGCGAATACGCGCTGACCAAGCGCGTGTCGTTCAGCCTCCGCGACAAGGAGGGCAACGACTGGATCCCGGCCGGCGAGATCGTGATCCGCCGGAGCTTCACGTTCAACGAGTCCGAGGTGCTGGCGCGCGAGTCCGAGGAGATCCGGATGCTGAAGGAGATGCAGACGGACGCCGTCCAGCAGATCATGCGACGGCTGCAGGCGGCACGGAAGCCGACCGCATAGCCATACCGCGGTCGTCCCCGCGAAGGCGGGTCCCGGTAGCGATCGGCTCGTTCCGACTTTCCGTGCCATGAACCTTCGACCGCAGCAGCTCGCCGCGCATCTCGCGCGAACGCTCGCGCCGGTGTACGTGGTCCACGGCGACGAGCCGCTGCTCGCCCTCGAGGCGGGGGACGCGATCCGCGAGGCCGCGCGCAAGGCCGGCTGCGCCGACCGCGAGGTGCTGGTCGTCGAGCGCGGCTTCGATTGGGGCGCCTTCGTCGCGGCCAACGCGAACCTCGGCCTTTTCGGAACCCGAAAGCTCCTCGACCTGCGGATCCCCTCGGGCAAGCCCGGCGCCGACGGCGCCAAATCGCTCGAAGGCTGCGCGCGCAACCCAAACCCCGACAGCGTGCTCCTCGTCACGCTGCCGCGCCTCGATCGCGCCGCGCAGGCAGCGGCGTGGTTCACCGCGCTGGAGGAGGTCGGCGTCGCCATCGCCGTCTATCCGCTGGAGCGCGACGAACTCCCCCGGTGGGTCGCGTCGCGTCTCGCCCGGCAGGATCAGCGGGCCGACGACGAGACGCTCGCGCTCCTCGCCGACCGCTGCGAGGGCAACCTGTTCGCGGCGCGGCAAGAGATCGAGAAGCTCGGCCTCCTCCTTCCCGCAGGCGAGATCGCGCGCGAGGACGTGCTGCGCGCCGTCACCGACGTCGCGCGCTTCGACGTGGCCGAGCTCTCGGAAGCCTGGCTCGGCGGCGAGCCCGCGCGTACGCTCCACGTGATCGCGACGCTCGAGGCCGAAGGCGAAGGATTGCCGCTGCTCGTGTGGCAGCTCGGCGAGGACCTGCACGCGCTCGCGGCGGTGCAGGAGGCGATGGCCGCGGGAACCCCCGCGGCGGTGGCGATCCGCAACGCGCGGGTCTGGGGCAAGCGCCCAGCGGCGATGGAACGCGCTGCGGCGCGCGTGCCCGCGCCCGCGCTCATGCCGATGCTGCGCGCGCTGGCGCGGCTCGACGCACTGTCGAAGGGGCTGGGCGCGGGCAATGCGTGGGACGAGCTGCGGACGCTCGCTCTCACCCTGGCCGGCCGGCCGGCGCTGCCGCTCCCGGCCTAGCCGCCCGTCACTGCGCGGGGGGCCTCTTGCCGGCTCGCCCGAGAGCGAGTTTTTCCGCGCCTGCGCTCGCCCCTTCCCGCTTCTCGAGATCCCGCCGCAGGCCCTCGTCGGAGAGGTCGATCTCGGTCGAGTGCTCCCAGTCGCGGCGCGCGACCTCGACCAGCCGCTCGACGACGTGGCGCGCGTCGACGTCGACGGCGAGCTCGCGCCGCGCGTCGAACGAGCCCGGCGCGAGGTTGATCGAGCCGACGATCGCTCGTTCCTCGTCGGCCAGGACCAGCTTCGCGTGCAGCTTCAGGCCCTTGAGCTTGTGAATCTTGGCGCCGACGTCGTGCATGATCCGCAGGCCCCCGACGCCCTCGACCAGCTTGGCCATCTTGAGCGTGTGCGGCGGCCGCGCCATCACGTGCAGCTTGACGCCGCGATTGGCGGCGCGCACGAGCCGTTCGATGATCACCGTGTCCTGGTAGCGCTCGTTCTGCAGGTACAGCGTGTGCTTGGCCGCGTCGATGAACTCGGCGATCCGCTCGCGGCCGTGATTCGGGCACCAGATGAGCCGCGACTTCGATCCGGGCGCGAACGCCGTCCGCTCCCAGTCGGCGTCGAAGCAGGCGACCATCTCGTCCACTTCGCGCCGGTTCGTCGTCGTGACGGCGTAGTCGCGCGTCTCGGTCAGGTCGCGCGTCTCCCAGTTGAGCGACTCGACGAACCCGGTCTCGTCGTCGATCACCATCGACTTCTGGTGGGTGAGGTCGAACTCCGGGTTGCTGTCCCGCACCTCGATGCCGGCGCGCGCGAGCACCTTGCGCGACTCCTTGTTCTCCTCCTCGCCGCTGCGGCGCGCGGGATTGAGCATCACGCGCACCTTGACGCCGCGGCGGTGCGCGGCGACTACGGCGTCCTGCAGCGTCGGGTCGGTGAAGAGGAACATCCGGATGTTGAGCGAGCGCTTCGCGCCCGCCAATGCATCGACGATCGGCTTCGCCGAGTCGTCGGGCAGGACGATCAGTGTATGGTGCATAGGGAAGTCGTGCGGTCCACGAAAAGGGAGGGGCTAGGCCACGGAGGCGGCCGGTGCCGGCCGGGCGGCTGGCGTTCCGTACTGGATGTGATAGAGCTCCGCGTAGACGCCGCCCCTGCGCATGAGCTCCTCGTGCGAGCCGTGCTCGGCGACGACGCCCTCCTTGAGCACGATGATCTGGTCGGCATCGCGGATGGTCGAGAGCCGGTGCGCGATCATGATCACGGTGCGGCCCTTCATGAGCCGTTCGAGGCCCTCGATCACGAGCCGCTCGGATTCGGTATCCAGCGCCGCGGTCGGCTCGTCCAGGATCAGGATCGGAGAGCGGCGGATCAGCGCGCGAGCGATGCCGATCCGCTGCCGCTGGCCCCCCGAGAGCGTCTCGCCCCGCTCGCCGACAATCGAGTCGTAGCCCTCCGGCATCTTCGCGATGAACTCGTCGGCGTTGGCGAGCTTCGCCGCGGCGATGATGTCCTGCTCGGTGGCGTCGGGGCGCCCGTACGCGATGTTCTCGCGAATGGTGCCGTGGAACAGCACGGTCTCCTGCAGCACGAAGCCCACTTCGCGGCGCAGCGACACGAGCTTCCACGTGCGGATGTCGCTGCCATCGATCAGCACGCGGCCGCCAGTCGGATCGTAGAACCGCGGGATCAGGCTCACGACCGTCGACTTGCCGCCGCCGGTCGGACCGACGATCCCCACGACCTGTCCCGGCTTGATCGTGAAATTGACGTCGCGCAGCACCGGTGCCACGTCGCCGTAGCCGAACGCAACGTGCTCGAACGTGATCTCGCCTTTCACGGTGCCCGGATCCACGGCGTCGGGGCGCTCCGGGATGATCTGGTCCGCGGCGAGGATCTTCTGGACGCGCTCGAGCGCAACCGACGTCTGCGCGATCGTGTTCGTCATCTTGGCCAGATCCTGCACCGGCTTGAAGAACTTCGACAGGTAGGCGAGGAAAACGGTCAGCGCACCGGCGGTGAGCGCACCCGCGATGATGAGCGTCGTGCCGCGCCACAGCACGAAGCCCGTGCACAGCGCCACGACGATCGTCACGACCGGCGAGAGCAGCGACTTGATCCGGCGCGCCTGGAGCGCCGCCGTCACCGTCGCCCGGCTCGCCGCGGTCATCCGCCCCGCTTCGAGGTCCTGCCGCCCGAACGCTTCCACGACGCGGATCGAGCCCAGCCCCTGCTCGACGACTGCGACGATGTCGCTCTGCCGCTTGCGCACCTCCCGCTGGACCTCCTTGACCGCCTTCTTGAAGCGCATCACGAAGAGCAGCAGGAACGGCGTCACGGCGACCGCGATCAGCGTGAAGTCCCAGTTGAGCCAGAACATGAGCCCCAGCATCCCGACGATCGTCATCAGGTCGACGACGATGCCGAGCGTCGACGCCGACGCGAATCCCTGCACGGTCGAAACGTCGTTGGTGATCGTGGAGAGCAGCGTGCCGGTCTGCGTCCGATCGTAGAACGCGAGCGAAAGCCGGTGCAGGTGGCCGTAGATCCTGATCCGCAGATCGTTCGCGACCCACTGGCCGACGCTCTCGGTGTAGTAGTTGTCGATGTAGCTCGCGACCGCTCCGATCGCGGCGATGAGGATCGTTGCCGCGCCGGCGAAGAGCGCGACGCCGATCGTGTGCCGGCCGAAGCCGTAGTCGTGGGCCCACGCGAGCCAGTCGGGCAGTCGATGGTGGCCGAGCGCGTCGTCCAGCACGAGCTTGAGCGGCCACGGCGCCGCGAGGCTCATCAGCGTCTCGACCATCATCGCCGCGAACACGATGACGAGCCAGCCGCCGTACGGCCGCACGAGCTCGCGCACGAAGGGCATCATCGCGTGCCGCGCGTCCGCCGGCGATGCGAGGGGGTGCAGACCGGACTTCGAGGACTGGGACATGAGGGGCGCAGCCGGAAGGGCAGCGGCGAATCGTGGCGCCGCGCTCCGCGCTCGTCAATACCCTGCGAGCCACCCCGCGGGCGAGCACTCGACGCGACGCTCCATCAGGGTGCATTTCGTCATCGGCGCGCCGGCGTGGTCGCGCGCGGTGATCGTCCAGCCGCGGCCGGCGCGCTCCATCGTCATGAAACCGAAGCGATTCGCGGCAACGATCGAGGCGGCGACGGCGCCCGGGAACGGCGTCGCGCCCGCCGGCGGCGGCAACGGGAGCGCGGTGTCGACCAGGTCGCCGCCGTTGCCGGAGACGAGCTGCGGAGGCTGCGGCGTCGAGAAGCTCACGACCTCGAACAGGTGCACGTGGCCCGACAGGACCGCCGCGACGTTCGGCGGGAACAGCACGGTCGGCGCGAGCGTATCCAGCACCGATTGCAGCGCGCCGTTGCCCGGATACGGCGACGCCGGATCCGCCGGCTTCGGCGCGAACGCGAGAACCGGATGATGATTCATGAAGAAGGTCTGTGGCCGGCGCGCCGCCAGCGCGAAGGCCCGCTCGAGCTCCGCGCGATAGGTCCTGAACATCGCACTCGACGGCGCGAGGGGCGCGACGCCGACGAGCGAGGAGTCGAACACGATGAATTGGGTGTCGGCCCCGGCGGCCGCCCCGAGCGGGACGGCGTACGGCGCGCTGTAATCGCCGATCGCGTCGTCGGTCGGGTCGTTGCAGTCCTGTCGCGGGGCCAGCGGCCGCGGATCGAGGAAGCGCCACCAGCCCTGCCCCGCGCGCGCGCAGGACTCGTGATTGCCGCGGACGACGATCCACGGCGCGACCGCCATCAGCTTCGCAGCCGGTGCGAAGAGGTCTGCTTGCCACGCATCCCAACCGTACCCCCACGGACTGCCGGCGCAGCCGGTCTTGCCTGGCGGGCAGGCGTTCTCGCGATAGTGGTAGTCGCCGACGTGGATTACGAGGTCGGGCGCGACCGATGCCGCCGCGTCCGCGACGGCGGCGAGCGGCCAGGCCGCGCGCTCGTTGCAGTCCTGGAACGCCTTGTCGGAGAGCTTGATCCTGCATCCCGTATCGCCGAGCACGACGATCCGTTTTGGCGTCGCCTTCGGCAGCGGCAGTGCGCGTCCGGCGATCGCGGCGCGCTCGGTGCCGGCGGGGATCGCCGCCTCGCACGTCAGCACCGGGAACGACGATGGCTTCGACGCTGCAGGCGCCGACACCGTCGGGCGCTGCGGCACGGTCCCGGGGCGCGCGCGGACAACCATCGCCCGCGCGTCGCCGTCGAGCACGATCGCCGGGCATTCCGCGGCGGACGTAATCGCGCGTGCGACGGCCGCACCGTCCGGGCCGAGGACGACGAACGTGTAGAGCGTGGTCGGCGGCCCGGGCGTCGCCGGCGGCGACGCGCATCCCGCGACCAGCAGGAGCGGCACGACGGCCCGCAGCGCCCGGCCGTTCACCGTCACCGGAGGTCGCCCCAGAGCGCCTGGATCGCGGCCAGCGCGGCGACGGCGGCGGTTTCCGTGCGCAGCACGCGTGGGCCGAGCGAGACGCATTCGAATCCCGCCGCGCGCCCGGCGTCCACCTCGCGGTCCGTGAAGCCGCCTTCGGGCCCGACGGCCAGCGCGGTCGTCGCGCCGGGCGTCGAAAGCGACGCGAGCGAACGCGCCGCTTCCGGCTCGAGCACGATGCCGCGCCCCGGCCATGCGGCGATCCAGTCCTGCCATCCGAGCGGAGCGGCGACGGGCGGCACACGGTTGCGCCCGCACTGCTCGCACGCGGCCACGACGACGCCACGCCAGTGCGCAAGGCGCCGCTCGCCGCGCTCGCCCTTGGGTAACGGCGCGCTGCGCATCGTGACGAGCGGCTGGATCGCGGTGGCGCCGAGCTCGACCGCCTTGCGGATCGCGTAATCCATCGCGTCGTTGGCCGCGATCGCCTGCGCGAGCGTGACGTCGAGCGGCGACTCGCGCGCCACCGCGGAGTAGCCGTCGATGCGCACGGTCGCGCCGTCGCGGTCCGCCCGCATGAGAGTCGCCGCGTATTCGCCGTCGGTACCGTCGAACAGGGTCAGCGCGTCGCCCGCGGCGAGACGCACGACGCGGACGGCATGATGCGCGACGGCGGGGGGCAGCTCGACCGTCGCACCCGTGGCCACGGGTGCGAGCGCAAGCGGCACGAAGAAGCGCGGGGCGTTCATCCCGAGCCGGCGTCGTCGATGAAGTCGAGGTGGACCTCGTCCGTCTCCGCTACGAAGCCGATCCGGGCGTAGATCGCGTTGGACGTCGGGTTCGCGACGTCGGTCGTGAGGAACAGGCGCGCCTTCCCGCCTGCGAGCAGCTCGCGCGCGAGCGCGGCGACGAGCGCCGTCGCATAGCCGCGGCCGCGATGCGCCGGGAAGGTGTACACGGGCGCGATCCGCGCGAAATCGGGTGCGGCATCGTTGAACCCGGCGTACGCGACCGGCTCGCCGTCGTTCCAGATCCTGTAATCGCCCCGCGCGACGCGCTTCGGCACCCTCACCCGGATCTGCTCCGGCGAATCGGGAACTCCGGCTTCCGCGACGAAGGCGATCTGCGCTTCGACCAGCCATCCGATATCGGACTCCGCGGACCGACAGGGTGCGCCGGGCGCCGTGGGGACGTCGGCGACCGCCGTCAGCATGTGCTGGCGCAGGTGCGCGCGCCGCGCGTAGCCACGTCCGGTCGCCGCTCGCCACACGCGGGCGAATGCCTCGCACGCGGCGGGCGCACCCATCACGCCCTGCAGCGCGGGCCACTCGAGGGCGAGGTCATCGGCGAACGCCGCCGCCGCGCCGGGATCGCTCTGGCCGACGATGACAGGCCCGTCATCGCGCTGAATCGCCGCGCCACGGTCGCCGAAGGTCGCGAGATAGACGCGCTCGTCGGCCGGGGGCGCCGTGCGCTTCATCGCATGCGCCCAGCCGCTGAAGAAGCTCGCGGACGCCTCGCCGCGGGCGGCCATCGGCGCGGCCGCGGCAATGAAGGCGTCGGGATCGGTATGACGCGTGACGCGCATCAGGCGCTTCGCCTCGGGTTCTGCTACGATTTTGACACAATCAACGATACACGCGAGGCACGCATGGCCACGACATCGACAGCGCAGGGGCTCGGCACGACGGCGCCGCCGTTCGATCTCCGCGGCACCGACGGCAAGCGGCATTCGCTCGACTCGGTCCGCGGTAGGAACGGGACGGTCGTGATGTTCATCTGCAACCACTGCCCGTACGTCAAGGCGGTCGCCGACAAGCTCACGCGCGACATGGGCGAGCTCGCGCAGCACGGCGTCGGCAGCGTGGCGATCATGAGCAACGATCCCGCCGACTACCCCGAGGACTCGTTCGAGCGCATGAAGGCATTCGCGGCCAGCCACCGCTTCCCCTTCCCCTATGTGATCGACGAGACGCAGGACGTGGCGCGCGCGTACGGCGCCGTATGCACGCCGGACATCTTCGGCTACGACCGCGACTTGAAGCTCGTCTACCGCGGCCGCCTCGACAGCTCCGGGCGTTCGCCGGACCCCACGGCGCCGCGCGAGCTGTTCGACGCGATCGTCGCGGTCGCGCGCGGCGGCGCCGCGCCCGCCGTGCAGCACCCGGCGGTCGGCTGCTCCATCAAATGGAAGAAGGCTTGATTTCCTCTTCGACCAGCGCCCGGTAGGCGTGCCACGTCGCGTGCCCGATGAGAGGGACTGCGACGACGAGCCCGACGAAGAAGAGCGCGAAGCCCAACGCCACCAGCACGACGATCGTCAGGCCCCAGACGACCATCGCCGGCACGTTGGCGGCGAAGGCCTTCAGGCTCGTCAGGACCGCGACGACGCCGTCGGTGCCGCGGTCGAGCATCATCGGTACCGACACGACGCCAATCGCGAACGTCAGGATGGCGAAGAAGCCGCCGATGCACAGGTACGCGAGCAGGAATTCGAGGTTGGAGAGCGCGAGCATCTGATCGATGAAGCCCGCCGCCGTCGGCATCTCGCCCGTGTAGAAGAGCGCGAACACGACGAGGGACGCCCGCGCCCAGACGAGCAGGATGACGGCGAGCACGAGCGCGAACACGCCGATCGCACCCGCGTTCCCGGCCCAGGCGTCGAGGGTCGGCGCGAGCCACGGAGGCAGCCCGCGCTCGCCGCGCCGCGACAGATCGTAGAGGCCGATCGCGAGGAAGGGGCCGACGAGGAAGAACCCGGTGACGAGCGCCGAGACGTACGCCGAGGCATGGCGGAACGTGAAGGCGATCAGCCACCCCATGACGGCGAAGCAGACGCCGTAGAACAGGCTCGGCAGCGGGTGCGCGCGGAAATCCCGCGCGCCTTGCGCGAGCCACCGGAACGGCGCCGTCGCGGCAACCGTCCGGACGCCGGGCAGCGCGGAGGTCTGCGGATCGTCGTCGACCGTCATGGCAGGAAAGCCCGCAGCGCGTCGAGCACGGCGTCGGGCTCCTCGGTCATCAGCGAGTGGCCGCTGTCCGGCAGCTCGACGACGCGCGCGTCGGCAAGCGCCGCGACCAGCGCTCTCGCGTTCATCGGCGGCGCCATGATGTCGCGCGCCCCGATGACGACGAGCGCCGGGCAGCGCACCGTTGCCGCTGCCGCGAGCGCGTTCGCATAGACGTGGCAGGCGGTCAGGTCGGCGGCCAGAACGCCGGGCGCATTGCGCTCCATGAGTCGCATCGCGTTGCCGGTCATCCACACGCCCGGCACCGCGTTGCCTCCGAGCTGCCGCGAAGCGGAGAACGACCAGCCGTTGATCATTTCGTACGCGACGTGGTCGTCGCGACGGGCGGCATCGAGGAGCTCGTCGCTGACCGTCATCGGCGCCGCGGGACCCACAAGCACGATCCGCTCGACCCGCGAAGGATGCGTCGCCGCGCATTGGAGCGCCGCGAGCGCGCCGAGCGAGTGTCCGACCAGCGTCGCCGTCGACGCGCCGGCCGCGTCGAGCAGCGTCGGCATCCAGTCGGCGATCGCCTCCACCGACGCGAGCGCGGGGCCGCCCGAGCGGCCGTGGCCGGGAAGGTCGACCGCGAGCACGTTGCGGCCGTGGTGCGCGAAGTAGCGCGACTGCCACGCCCATACGCCGTGGTCGTGCGCGGCGCCGTGCAGGAACACGATCGTCGGTTGCGACGGAATGCGCGGCCGGACGCCCGTGTAGGCGTACACGTCGCGGCCGCCGGCGCGAAGCAGCATGGAGGGCCCGTCTACCCTATGCGGCCTTGCCCGCGACGTAGAGCGCGCGGCCGAGGTCCTCGATCAGGTCGTCCGGATGCTCGAGGCCGATCGAGAGCCGGATGGTGCCCTCGGCGATGCCCGCCTTCGCGAGCTCGTCCGCCGACATCCGGAAGTGCGTCGTCGACGCCGGATGGATCACCAGCGACTTCGCGTCCCCGACGTTGGCGAGATGCGAGAAGAGCCGCAGCGATTCGATGAACTTCCGTCCCTGCGCGCGGGTGCCTTTCAATTCGAAGCTGAAGACGGCCCCGCAGCCGTTCGGCAGGAGCCGCTCCGCAAGCACGTGGTCCGGATGCGTCTCGAGCTCCGGATAACCCACCGCGGCGACCAGCGGGTGCGCGACGAGGAACGCGACGACGCGCCGCGCATTCTCCACGTGCCGCGCCATTCGGAGCGGCAGCGTCTCGATGCCCTGCAGGATCTGGAACGCGGTAAACGGGGCCATGCACGCGCCGAAGTCGCGGATGCCTTCTCGCCGCGCGCGCAGCAGGAACGCCGCGGTCGACGACTCCTCGGCGAACACCATGTCGTGGAAGCCCCGATACGGGTCCGTCAGCGTCGGAAACTTGCCCCGCGCCCGTGCTGCGTTCCAGTCGAACCGTCCGGAGTCGACGAGCAGGCCTCCGATGACGACGCCATGCCCGGACAGGAACTTGGTCGCCGAGTGGAAGACCAGGTCGGCGCCGTGCGCGAACGGCCGCATCAGGTACGGCGTGGTGAACGTCGAATCGACGAGTAGCGGCAGCCCGTGGTCGTGCGCGAGCGCAGCGACGCGCGGGACGTCGAGCACGTCGAGGCCCGGATTGCCGAGGGTCTCGCCGAAGAGGAGGCGCGTCTCCGGGCGGATCGCGGCGCGCCAGCGGTCGAGGTCGCGCCCGTCGACGAAGGTCGTCTCGATGCCGAAGCGCGGCAGCGTATAGTCGAGCAGGTTGTGCGATCCGCCGTAAAGGGCACGCGAGGCGACGACGTGCGAGCCGGCGGAGAGAAGCGTGACCAGCGCGAGGTGCAGCGCGGCCTGGCCGCTCGCCGTGGCGATCGCTCCGACGCCGTCCTCGAGCGCCGCGATCCGCTCCTCGAGCACCGCGCACGTCGGGTTCGAGAGCCGCGAGTACACGTGGCCGGGTCGCGCCATGTCGAAGAGCGCCGCGGCGTGATCGGTGTCTTCGAACACGAACGACGTCGACTGGTAGATCGGCGTCGCGCGCGCGCCGGTGGCGGGATCGGGCCGCGCGCCGGCGTGAAGCGACAGGGTGTCGAGATGCGTGCCTCGCGGTTTCGCCATGCGCGGATCCCCGTGCGTGGGGACGCGCCCAGGCGCCCCGCGGACGATTCTACGGGGCCCTGCGTGTGCGGACAACGGCGGCAGCCGCGCGAACAGGCGATCACGAAGGCGCCGTCGTTCATTGGCGCGAAACCGGCGCGAAGCGCATACTTTCGGCAGGTGCGCCGGCGAGGCTCGGCGCACGCACACGAGCGACGCGACCTCGCCGGCGCGCAACCCTGTTCACCACGCCGTCCGGCCCTCTTCATCCGTGCAACAGAGCTCCCATCTGCCGAGTGCGCGAGGCGGCGACCCCGCGTGGCATGCGCTGGGCCTTCCGACGGTGGAGGAGCGACTCGGCGTAGCGCCCGAGGTCGGGCTTGCGCCCGATGAAGCCGCGCGGAGGGCCGCCCAGTCGGGTCCCAACCTGATCCGCGAGCGAGCTTCGAGGAGCCCGCTCTCGATGCTGCTCGGTCAGTTCAAGGATTTCATGATCCTGGTCCTCCTCGTCGCCGCCGTCATCTCGGCGATCATCGGCGACGCGAAGGACACGCTGGCGATCGTCGTGATCGTCGTGCTCAACGCGGTGGTCGGCTTCGTGCAGGAATTCCGCGCCGAGCGCGCGATGGCCGCGCTGAAGCGGATGGCGGCGGCAACGGCGCGGGTGGTCCGCGGCGGCGAGGTCCTGACAGTGCCTGCCGCGGAGCTCGTTCCCGGCGACCTCGTGCTGCTCGAAGCCGGCAACATCGTCCCGGCGGACCTGCGGCTCGTCGAGGTGGCGCAATTCAGGGTGGACGAGTCCGCGCTCACCGGCGAATCCGTCCCGATCGACAAGACCTGCGACACGCTCGCGGCCGCCGATCTGCCGCTCGGCGACCGCCGCAACGTCGCCTACAAAGGAACCACGGCGACCGCGGGCCGCGGGCGCGGCCTCGTGATCGCGACCGGAATGGCAACCGAGCTGGGCAGGATCGCCGCATTGCTCGATGCCGGCAGCGAACCCAGAACGCCTCTGCAGAAGCGGCTCGAGGTGTTCGGCCGGCGGCTCGGTATCGCGGTCATTGGCATCTGCGCGCTCATCTTCGCCGTCGGCCTCATGCGCGGCGAGCCGCCGCTGCTGCTCTTCCTGACCGCGATCAGCCTCGCGGTTGCCGCGATCCCGGAGGCCTTGCCGGCCGTGGTGACCGTCTCACTCGCACTCGGCGCGACGAAGCTCGCGAAGCACCATGCGCTGGTACGCCGCCTCTCCGCGGTGGAGACGCTCGGCTCCGTGACGTTCGTGTGTTCCGACAAGACGGGCACGCTGACGCAGAACCGGATGCGCGTCGCCGAGATCCATTGTGCGGGCACCACGACACGCGACTGGTCGCACGCCGCGGGCGAATCCCCGTGGCGCGCGCTCTTCACGGCGCTCTCGCTCTCGAACGATGCCGCGGGGGGACCGCGCGGCGCCGCGGCAGGCGACCCGACCGAGGTCGCTCTCTACCGCGCCGCGCTCGACGCCGGCTTCGACAAAAGGGCGCTCGAGGCGCACGCACCGCGCGTGCTGGAGTTGCCGTTCGACTCGGAGCGCAAGCGCATGACGACGTTCCACGAGCAGGGCGCCGGCATCGATGCGTACACCAAGGGCGCGCCGGAATCCATCCTGCCGCGCTGCGCAAGGAGGCTCGGTGCTTCAGGCGAGGAAGCGCTGTCCGCCGCCGACATGCTCGCCGAGGCCGATCGGATGGCCGCCGAAGGCCTGCGCGTGCTCGCGATCGCGCAGCGACGGTGGCCGAGTCTCCCGTCCGCGGCGACGCCGGACGCCGTCGAATCCGACCTCGTGTTCCTGGCTCTGGTCGGCCTGATCGATCCGCCGCGCGCGGAGGCCAGGGACGCTGTCGCGGTCTGTCTCGCCGCAGGCATCACGCCGGTGATGGTCACCGGCGACCATCCGGCGACGGCGCGCGCGATCGCCCGCGAGCTCGGAATCCTCGCCGGGACCGATGGCGTGGTGACCGGACACGAGCTCGCGCGACTCGACGACGCCACGCTCGCGGCGCGCGTCGCCGGGATCCGGGTCTATGCCCGCGTCGATCCTGCGCAGAAGATCCGCATCGTCGAAGCGCTGCAGCGACAGGGCGAGCTCGTCGCGATGACCGGCGACGGCGTCAACGATGCGCCCGCGCTGCGTCGAGCCGACATCGGCGTGGCGATGGGGAAGGGCGGCACGGACGTGGCGCGCGAGGCGTCGAGTCTCGTCCTGCTCGACGACAGCTTCGCGACCATCGTCGGGGCGGTGGGCGAGGGTCGCCGCATCTTCGACAACATCCGCAAGTTCATCCGCTTCGTGATGGCGGGGAACTCGGGCGAAATCCTGACCATCTTTCTCGCTCCGTTCTTCGGGCTGCCGATTCCGCTCCTGCCGATCCAGATCCTGTGGGTGAACCTCCTGACCGATGGACTTCCGGGACTCGCGCTCGCGGCGGAACCGGCGGAAAGAGATGTCATGAGCCGGCCCCCCCGTCCTCCGCGGGAAAGCGTTTTCGCCCACGGCCTGTGGCAGCACACGCTCTGGGTGGGCGTGCTGATCGGCGCGCTGGCCTTGTTCGCGCAGGCCTGGGGCATCGCCACCGGATCGGAGCGCGGGGGGACGATGGCCTTCACGGTGCTCGCGCTGGCCCAGCTCGCGCACGTGCTCGCGATCCGGTCCGAGCGGGAGTCGCTCTTCCGCCAGGGCCTGACCTCGAACCTTCCCCTGCTCGGCGCGGTCGTCGCCACGCTGGCGCTCCAGATGGCCGCCATCTACCTCCCCTTCTTCAACGCGGCCCTCGGCACGCACCCGCTGGCCCCGCTGGAGCTCGTCGGATGCCTCGCGCTCTCGGCCGTCACCTTCGTCGCGGTCGAGGTGGAGAAATCGCTCGTGCGTCGCGGCTGGCTGTATGCCGAGCAGCCCCGGTAACGGCGCCGGCGTGCCTGCAGGCATTGACGAAAATCAGGGCACTCGTGTTCCCGCGCGAGCAGAATCGATTTCGGAAGCCGCATGGCACGGGCAGCGCGGGTGGAGGATGCATGGAAACCATTCTGGTTCCATTCGACGGCTCCGGCAGCGCGTTGCGGGCCCTCCGATTCGCCGCGACAAGATGCCGCCGCGGCGGAGCGTGCAAATTGCACGTCCTGCACGTCGAAGAGCCGATCGAAGGAAGGGTCCGGGCCTACCTGTCGAAGCCGGAGCTCGAGGCAATCGAGTACTCCGCGGGCGAGCGCGTACTCAGGCCGGCGCGGGACGTGCTCGATGGCGAAAGCGTGCCCTACGAGTGCTGCGTCCGGATCGGGATAATCGCGGAGACGATCGCGGCCTACGCCGACGAAAAGAAATGCGACGCGATCGTGATGGGGACGCGAGGCATGGGTGCCATCGCCAACCTGGTGCTTGGATCCGTCGCCACGAAAGTCATCCACATCGCGGACGTGCCGGTGACCCTGGTCAAATGAGCGGCAGGAGGTGCGGTCGAGCGCGGCGCGTGGCGATCGCGGAACGACAGGCGCCGGCCCCTTGACTCCGTTATCGCCCGTCTGGCTGCAGTTCGGCGCGTGCGCCGCCCTGATCGGCTACGCGGGCGCCGCGCTTTCGCGCTACGGCGACGTCATCGCGGACAAGACCGGGCTGTCCCGATCGTGGATCGGGCTGGTGCTGCTGGCGACGGTCACGTCGCTGCCGGAGCTCGTCACCGGCGTGAGCTCGGTCACGGCCGCGGAAGCGCCGAACATCGCCGTCGGCGACGTTCTCGGCAGCTGCGTGTTCAATCTCCTGATCCTCGCCGTGCTCGATTACCTGCATCGCGGCGAGCCGCTCTACCGTCGCGCCCACCAAGGGCACATCCTGGCAGCAGGGTTCGGCATCATGCTGATCGGTTTTGCGGGCTTCGGCGTGATGCTCGGCGACCGGCCCGCCGTCCTGCGGTTCGGGCACATCGGCGCCTATACCCCGCTCATCGTCCTCGTCTACGCCATCGCCGTGCGCACGGTCTTCGTCTACGAGCGAGCCGGACGGAAGGATTTTGCCGAAGCGCGGGCCGAGCGGTACCCGCACCTGACGCTGCGGAAGGCCGTGACGCGCTACGCGGCCGCCGCGACCGTCGTCGTGGCGGCCGGCGCCTGGCTGCCGTTCCTCGGCACGCGGCTCGCCGTGCACATGGGATGGCACACGACGTTCGTCGGCACGCTCTTCGTCGCGGGGGTGACATCGCTCCCGGAGCTCGCCGTCACGCTGGCCGCGCTGCGGATCGGTGCGCTCGACATGGCGATCGCCAGCCTCCTTGGCAGCAATCTGTTCAACATGTTGATTCTCGCGATCGACGACCTCCTCTTCCTGAAGGGACCGCTCTTGTCGCACGTCTCCCCCGCACACGCCGTCTCCGCCGTGTCGGCGATGATCATGAACGGAATCGCCGTCGTCGGCCTGCTGTACCGTCCGGCGAGACGTCTCTTCCGGACCGTCGGCTGGGTAAGCCTCGCGCTGATGACGGTCTACGTGTTCAATTCCTACCTTCTGTTCCTCCACGGTGAGTGACCCGGCTAGGTGCGGACATTCAGGACCTTGTTTGTACGATGCATGAATCCCTGCGAAGTCGTCATTAACGCGGGAATCCGCCGAGGCGACCGTGCAACGTCGCTGCGTACCTCCGCGGGGACGACGAAGAATGCATGCGACCGGCGAATTCGTCGTGGATACAACGTATTGAAGCTTCGCATCTAGCGCGCGAGCGCCTCGGCCGCGCCCGACGTCGATTGGGCCTCGGCATCGAACCTGAAGTAGAGTTCGCGCCGGCCGTCGCGCGCGACAGTGAGCGGCCGCGACTGCGACTGCCGCTCGAATTCGGCGTCGATCACGTATCGCCCCGGCGCGAGCTCGACGTCGAGCCACGGGCCGTCGAGCCGCGTGTCCAGGACGAGCCGGCCCTTCTCGTCGGCAATCGAGACGCGGGCGTCGGCGAGATAGTTGCCGCCCTCGCGCGTCACGGTCTCGATCCGCACGTCTCGATCAGGGCGTGCCGCGGTCAGCGCGTCGCGCTCGTCCGTCGTGATGCCGCCAGTGACGTAGTGGCCTCCTTGCAACGTGACTCCCTCCGTCAGGGCCTGCGCGGAAACCGCGTAACAGACGCAGAAAACCGACACGATCGTGTAAAGGTGCGGGCGCATGAGTGTCCTCCTTGCCGTCCTGCGATAGGACACCGCGCCGGGGATCCGTGTTCCGGCGTGAAATAACCCTCATGTGAAATCGGCGATCGGACTGGATTAGACTTCGTCCCTCGCCGCCCCTTTTGACGACGGCAACCCACAGGAGAAGGACATGCAGCGCAAGGCCGCGGCCCATTGGCAGGGCAGCACGCAGGAAGGCTCCGGCACGCTCTCGGCCCAGAGCGGCACGCTGAAGGACACGCCGTATTCGTTCAAGGCGCGCTTCGGCGACGGCAAGGGCACGAACCCCGAGGAGCTGATCGCGGCGGCGCACGCGGGCTGCTACACGATGGCGCTTGCCTTCACGCTCAACAATGCCGGATTCACCGTCGAGATAATCGACAGCGAAGCCGTCCTCACGATGGATCAGGTCGACGACAAGCCGACGATCACCGCGGTCCATCTCACGACGCGCGCGCGCGTCCCCGGCATCGACGCGGCGAAGTTCGCCGAGTTCGCGTCCGCCGCGAAGTCGGGCTGCGTGGTCTCGCGCGCGCTGGCCCCGTCGATCACCGTCACGCTGGACGCCGCGCTCGCATCCTGATCATGCGCGGTTCTCCCGTGCCGCCGCCGAAGGGGCGAGGCGCGACGTTCAACCCGCCGAACCGGTTCCGCCGCGACGAGCGCGAGGCCTTCGACGACGGCTGGGCTGCGGATCCGGGCGAGCCCGACGCGCCGCCGCCGCCGAGGACGGTCGTCCGGATCCAGCAGGCGCGCACGATCATCGCCCGCAACGAGTCGCCGGATATTCCCTTCAACCAGTCGATCAATCCCTATCAGGGCTGCGAGCACGGCTGCATCTACTGCTACGCGCGGCCGTCGCACGCGTACCTCGACCTTTCCCCCGGCATCGATTTCGAGACGAAGCTCTTCGCGAAGCCCAACGCCGCGGAGCTGCTTCGGGCCGAGCTCGCGAAGCCGGGGTATGTCTGCGACCCGATCGCGCTCGGGAGCAACACGGACCCGTACCAGCCGATCGAGCGCGAGTGGCAGGTGACCCGGAGCGTCATCGAGGTGCTCGCCGCGTGCGACCATCCGCTGACCATCACCACCAAGGGCGCGCTGATCGTGCGCGACCTCGATCTGCTCGCGGCGATGGCCGAGAAGCACCTGGTCCGCGTGTTCGTCTCGATCGCCATGCTCGACAAGGAGCTCGCCCGCACGCTCGATCCGCGCGCCGCGGCGCCGCACCGCCGTCTCGAGATCGTGACCGCGCTGCACGACGCCGGCATTCCGGTCGGCGTCAATGTCGCGCCGATCATCCCCCAGCTCACGGACAAGGACCTCGAATCGATCCTCGAGGCCGCCGCTGCGGCCGGCGCGACGCACGCGGGCTACACCCTGCTCCGCCTGCCGCGCGAGGTCGCGCCGCTCTTCCGCGCGTGGCTCGACGCCCACCAGCCGCTGCGCGCGGCGCACGTGATGAGCCTCGTGCAGGACATCCGCGGCGGCCGCGACAACGATCCGCGCTTCGGCTCGCGGATGCACGGCCAGGGCGTCTACGCGGACCTGATCCGCAAGCGCTTCCGGCTCGCGTGCGCGCGCCTCGGATTGAACGTGGAGCGCAACGTGCCGCTCGATACCTCGCGCTTTCGTCCCCCGCGGCGCGAAGGTCAGCTCGATCTCTTCTGAGGGCCTTCGTGCGCCCTCGCGCGGGACGGCGTGCAGCCGGGGCACGAGCCGATCCGGGACCGCACGCGTCCCGCCGCGAGCCTGGCCCGAGGACACCCCGCACGGCATTGTTGCGGCGCTCCTTGTCTGCCGGCGCCCGCCCGGGCACCATGCGCGCTCCATGGCGACGCTGACGGAGCGCCTCGCGCGCTGCTACACGGGGGCGGTGCACGACGTGCTCAGGATGATGGGGCACCGCGACGTCGTGCTGCCGCCCGCGATCAAGGCGATCGCGCCGGGCACGCGACTCGCGGGTCCGGTCTGGACCGTGTCCGGCCACATCGACACGACGAAGTCGCGCGACGAGACGCTGCTCGGATGGTGCACGCTGCTCGCGAAGGCGCCCGCCGGCCACGTGGTCGTCTGCCAGCCGAACACCCGCGAGATCGCGCTCATGGGCGAGCTCTCCGCGCAGACGCTTGCGGCGCGCGGCGTCCTGGGCTACGTCGTCGACGGCGGCTCGCGCGACACCGATCTCGTGCTCGAGCAGGGCTTTCCGGTGTTCTGCGCACTGCTCACGCCGTCCGACGTCGTCGAGCGCTGGATCCCCGACCGCTACGGCGAGCCCGTGACGATCGGCGCCGTCACCATCGCGGCCGGCGACTATCTGCTCGGCGACCGGGACGGGGTCGTGATCGTTCCCCGCGCCGTCGCCGAGGAAGTCGTCGCCAAGACCGAGGAGGTCGTCGCCACTGAGAGCGAAATGCGGCGCGCGCTGATCGGCGGCATGGACCCCGTGACCGCCTACCACCGCTACGGGAAGTTCTAGCGGCGCGCCTCGTGCTGGCCGATCCCGACGCGCCGGCCGTGATGCGCCTCTCGCCGCGCGACAACGTTGCCGTCGCGCTGCGCCCGCTCAAGGCCGGCGAGATCGTGCTGCTCGACGGCGTGCCGCTCGTCGTCGAGCGGCACGTCCCCATGGGCCAGAAGGTCGCCGCCGAGCCCATCGCCGCGGGCGACCCGGTCCTCAAGTACCACTGCCCCATCGGTATCGCGATGCAGCCGATCGCGCCGGGCGCGCTCATCCACTCGCACAACTTCGAGCTCGACTACCGCGCGCCGCTCGCGTCGCCCGGGTAGGACCTCGTCCGTGGGCGTCATTCGCCAAGGCTGACTGCTCGAGGACATCGCCCTTCCACTCGCGCACGAAGGTGCCCCGTCGTGCCAGCCTCGCCGCCGGGCGGCCGGGAGTGAGATGGTCCGCGAACGCGGGCCTGTCGGATCGGCTCCGGGGCGCGCCCGGACCCGCGCCGACCGGCTCGGCCTCGGGAAAGTGGTAGAACCGCGCATTGAGATAGCGCGACACCGCATCGACATCCTCGCGGCCCCAGCCGAGACCTGCGTTCGTCTGCCAGCGCTCGACCTGGGCCGCGAGGCTCGCCCAGTCCGTCGCGAGCCGCCGCTCGCGCCAGTGGACCTGCGTCGTATGGCAGGCCTGGCAATGCGTCGTGTAGAGGAGCTCGCCCTGCCCCGCGGCCGGACGCGATTGCGCATGCGCTGCGACGGCCGCGACCGCGAGCAGCGCTCCCCAGGTCCGAGTCATCGCCCGCCCTTTCGACGGCCGCAGAGCGCGCGCTAGGCCCGGCGGTCCTGGTTGATCCAGGCGCACGCGATTCCCATGATCACCATGGCGATCGTGTCGAACACGATCTGCTTCGCGACGAGGTTGCCCGGCATCGGCTGGACCGCGAAGTAGATCAGGTACATCGGAATCACGCTCAGCACCGATACGGCGAGCCCGAAGCGGACGCCCTGCTGCAGGAACGGCTTCGCCTCGCGCCCCTTGCGGTAGATCCAGGTGAAGCCGATGCCGATCAGGATGTGCGCGAGGATCATGAACGGAAAGAACGCCTGCGCGTCCGATTCGCCGCGGAACAGGCCCGAAAGCCTTTCGTAGTCGGGCACGAGCAGCCACCCGTGGACGACGAACCCCAGCCCTAGCGACAGCACCGCCATCAGCGCGGCGGACACCACGAATCTTGTGTTCATCGTCCCTCCGGATCGCGTGCCTAGCAGCCTGATGCAAAACCCGTCATGGCCGCGCAGCGGGGTGGCGGGATGGGATGCCTCATTTTCCAACTGAGGTTGAGGGGTTCTGCATCAGGCTGCTAGTGGCTCTCGCGGCCGACCTTGGCTCCCGATTGCCCGACCAGGAAATCGAGATCGACGCCCTTGTCCGCCTGCTGCACCGTGTCGCAGTAGAGCTTGACCCACCCGCGGTCCGCGTGCGGCTTGGGCGGCGTCCACTTCGCCCGGCGCCGCGCGAGCTCCGCCGCGGATACCCGGAGCTCGAGCTTCCGCTTCGCGACGTCGAGCTCGATCACGTCGCCGTTCCGCACGAGGGCGAGCGGCCCCCCGGCGGCCGCCTCCGGCGCCGTGTGCAGCACGACCGTGCCGTACGCGGTGCCCGACATCCGCGCGTCGGAAATGCGGACCATGTCGGTGACGCCCTGCTTCAGGAGTTTCGCGGGCAGCGCGAAGTTGCCGACCTCGGGGAAGCCCGGATAGCCCTTCGGCCCGCAGTTCTTGAGCACGAGCACCGAGGTCGGATCGACCTCGAGCTTCGGATCGTCGATGCGCGCGTGGAGATCGTCGATGTCCTCGAACACGACGGCGCGCCCCTTGTGCCGCAGGAGCTCCGGCGTGGCCGCCGAGGGCTTCAGCACGCAGCCGTCGGGCGCGAGGTTGCCGCGCAGCACGGCGATGCCACCCTGCGGCTTGAACGGTCTCGCGAGCGGCGTGATGACCTCCGGGTTGTAATTGACCGCGTCCTTGCTGTTCTGCCACAGCGTGCGGCCGTTGACCGTCAGCGCGTCCTTGTGCAGGTACTTGCCGATCTCGCGGATCACGACCGGGAGCCCGCCCGCGTAATAGAAGTCCTCCATCAGGTAGCGACCCGACGGCATCAGGTCGACGAGGCACGGCATGTCGCGGCCGAGCCGGTCCCAGTCGTCGAGCGTGAGCTTGATCCCGATCCGGCCGGCGATCGCGAGCAGGTGGACGACGGCGTTGGTCGAGCCGCCGATCGCGCCATTGACCATGATGGCGTTCTCGAACGCGTCGCGCGTGAGGATCTTCGACATCCGGAGATCCTCGTGGACCATCTCGACGATCCGCCGACCGGCGATCCGGGCGAGCAGGCGCCGCCGAGCGTCGACTGCGGGAATGGCGGCGTTGGTCGGGAGTCCCATGCCGAGGGCCTCCACCATCGACGCCATCGTCGACGCGGTGCCCATCGTCATGCAGTGGCCGGCCGAGCGCGACATGCACGATTCCGCCTCGACGATGTCGGCGAACTTCATCTCGCCGGTCTTGAGCATCTCCGTGAACTTCCAGACGTGCGTGCCCGAGCCGATGTCCTCGCCGCGGAACTTGCCGTTCAGCATCGGACCGCCGGAGACGCCGATCGTCGGCAGGTCGCACGACGCGGCGCCCATCAGCAGCGACGGCGTCGTCTTGTCGCAGCCCATCAGCAGCACCACGCCGTCGAACGGGTTGGCCCGGATCGACTCTTCGACGTCCATCGCCGCCTGGTTGCGGAAGAGCATCGTCGTCGGCCGCATCAGGGTCTCGCCCAGGCTCATCACCGGAAATTCGAGCGGAAAGCCGCCGGCATCGAGCACGCCGTCGCGCACGTGCTGCGCGAGCTCGCGGAAGTGCGCGTTGCAGGGCGTCGCCTGCGACCACGTGTTGCAGATGCCGATCACCGGCCGGCCGTCGAACTGGTCGTGCGGAATGCCCTGATTCTTGAGCCAGGACCGATGGACCAGCGCGTCGCGGTCGCGCGTGCCGAACCAGGCGGCGGAGCGGAGCTTCCTGGCTGGCGTTGGCTTCTTTCGGCTCATGGTGGCTCCGTCTCAGGCAGCAATCCGGCTGCCGGTCTGGCGATCGAACAGGTGAACGTGCGCGGCGTCGACGCCGAGCGCGACCTTGTCGCCGGCGTTCACCGCGGGGCGGCCGTGGGTGCGCAGGATCACCTGCGCTTCTCCCGCCCGGATCACGAACTCGGTCTCGGCCCCCGTCGGCTCGACGACGACGATCTCGGCGGGCACGGCGCTCTCGTCCGCGCCGGCGAGCGTCAGGTGCTCGGGCCGGATGCCGTAGGTCACGGCGTGGCCGTCGCCGCCGGCCCCGCTATACAGCGGCCACTTCGTCCCCCCCGCCGCCTCGACGAACGCGCGCCCGTTGCTCCGGCGCACGGTGCCGTCGACGACGTTCATCGCGGGCGAGCCGATGAACTGCGCGACGAACAGATTGCCCGGCCGGTCGTAGAGCTCGAGGGGCGTGCCGATCTGCTCGATCCGCCCGTCGTGCATCACCACGATCCGGTCGGCCATCGTCATCGCCTCGACCTGGTCGTGCGTCACGTAGACGGTCGTCGTCCTGAGCCGCTGGTGCAGCGCCTTGATCTCGGCGCGCATCGCGACGCGCAGCTTCGCATCGAGGTTCGACAGCGGCTCGTCGAACAGGAAGACCTTGGGATCGCGGACGATTGCGCGCCCCATCGCGACCCGTTGCCGCTGCCCGCCGGACAGCTCCCGCGGGTAGCGCGCGAGGTACGGATCGAGGTTCAGGATCTTCGACGCCCGCGCGACGCGCTCCTCGATCGCAGCCCGCGGCTCGCGACGGAGCTTGAGCGAGAACGCCATGTTGTCGCGGACGGTCATGTGCGGGTAGAGCGCGTAGCTCTGGAACACCATCGCGATGTCGCGGTCCTTCGACTCCACGTCGTTGACGATGCGCCCGTCGATCGCGATCTCGCCGCCGCTGATCTCCTCGAGCCCGGCGAGCATTCGCAGCAGGGTCGACTTGCCGCAACCGGAGGGGCCGACCAGCACGACGAATTCGCCGTCGTGAATGTCGAAGCCGATCCCGTGGATCACCTTGGTGGCGCCGAACGACTTCTCGACATTGCGGAATGCGACCGTGGCCATGGCTACCTCATCATGCCTTCACGGCGCCGGCGGTGAGACCGGGCACCGTCCTGGTATGAACGGCGTCCGTCGCTGGCAGTGCGGACCGCCGGGCAGCGTACGGTCTGCCCGCCGGAGTGTCAATCGAGAAACCCCGGACTCCTACATCACCGCGCCCAGATACCAGGGCACGAATTCGTTCTGTCCGTAGCCGTGACGTTCGCTCTTCGTCCGCTCGCCCGATGCCGTGTCGAGCAGCATCCGGAACAGGCGCTCGCCCATCTCGTCGACGCTCGCCGTGCCGTCGGCGATCTCGCCGCAGTTGAGGTCGATGTCCTCTTCCTGCTTGACCCAGAGCGGGGTGTTGGTCGAGAGCTTGAGCGAAGGTGCCGGCGCGCAGCCGTACGCCGACCCGCGGCCGGTCGTGAACACGATCATGTTCGCGCCGCCCGCCACCTGCCCCGTCGCGGACACGGGGTCGTATCCCGGCGTGTCCATGAAGACGAAGCCCTTCGCCGTCACCGGCTCGGCGTATTCGTAGACGTCGATCAGGTTGGTGGTGCCCCCCTTGGCGACGGCGCCGAGCGATTTCTCGAGAATGGTCGTGAGGCCCCCGGCCTTGTTGCCCGGCGAGGGGTTGTTGTTCATCTCGCCGCGCTCGCGCGACGTGTAGTCCTCCCACCACCGGATCCGCGCGACGAGCTTCTCGCCGACCGCGCGCGACACGGCGCGTCGCGTGAGCAGATGCTCCGCGCCGTAGATCTCGGGCGTCTCGGAGAGAATCGCCGCCCCGCCGTGGCGCACGAGCAGGTCGACCGCCGCGCCGAGCGCAGGGTTGGCGGTGATCCCGGAGTAGCCGTCCGAACCGCCGCACTGGAGGCCCACCGTGAGGTGGGACGCCGGAACGCGGCGCCGCTTCACCTCGTTCGCGTGCGGAAGCATCTCCTCGATCATCGCCACGCCGTGCGCGATCGTCTTCGACGTGCCGCCCGTGTCCTGAATGCTGAACGTGCGCAGGAGCGGTCCCTCCTGCAGCGCTTCGGCGCCGAGCAGCGCGCTGATCTGGTTGGCTTCGCAGCCGAGCCCGACGATCAGCACGCCGGCGAAGTTCGCGTGGCGTGCATAGCCGCCGAGCGTCCGTCGCAGCAGCGTCATCCCCTCGCCGCGCGTGTCCATCCCGCAGCCCGAGCCATGCGTCAGCGCGACCACGCCGTCCACGTTGGGGAAAGCCGCGAGCCGCTCGCGCGTGAAGTGCTGGGCGATGCCGCGGGCAACGGTCGCGGAGCAGTTCACCGTCGACAGGATGCCGAGGTAGTTCCGCGTCGCGACGCGGCCGTCGGCGCGCACGAGGCCCTCGAACGTCGCCGGCGGATCGACGCGCCGGGTCGGCTTCACGTCGGCGCCGAACGCGTAGTCGCGGTCGAAGCTGCCCATCTCAAGGTTGTGCAGGTGGACGTGCTCGCCGGCCGCGATGTCGCGGCTTGCGAACCCGATGATCTGGTTGTAGCGGCGCACCGGCTCGCCGGCGCGGATCGCGCGCGTCGCAATCTTGTGGCCCGGCGGGACGAGCCCGCTCACGGTGACCCGTTCCTCCGCGAGAAGGGTGCCACCCACGAGCTGGGAGCGCGCTATCACCACATCGTCTTCGGGGTGAAGCCTGATCGTGAACGAAGTCGGAGTAAGCATCTCGGCTCCTCAGGGCACGCGCACACGCGCGACTGCGCGGCGCTCGATCGCGGGCCAGTCCCACTCGATGCCGAGGCCCGGGGTCGACGGCGCGCTGGCGAAGCCCGCGTCGACCGCGAGGCGTGACGACGTGAGCTCGTCGAGCTGGGGAATGTACTCCACCCATGCCGCGTTCGGCACCGCCGCGGTGAGCGAGACGTGCAGCTCCATCAGGAAATGGGGACAGATCGGCGCGTTGAAAGCCTCCGCGAGGTGCGCCGTCTTGAGCCACGGCGTGATGCCACCCACGCGGGCGACGTCGGCCTGCACGATCGAGCACGCGTTTCGCTCGAGATATTCCCTGAAATGCGAGGGGTGATAGAGCGATTCACCCACCGCGATCGGAATGGACGTCTGCGCCGCGAGCTCCGCGTGCCCGCCCAGGTCCTCCGCCGGCAGCGGTTCCTCGAGCCAGGCCAGGCCGAAGGGCTCGAACGCGCGCGCGCGGCGGATCGCTTCCGCGACCGTGAAGCACTGGTTCGCGTCGACCATGAGCTCGAACGCGTCGCCGACCGCTTCTCGCACGGCGGCGAGCCGCGCCACGTCCTCGGACACATGCGGTCGCCCGACCTTGATCTTGGCGCCGCGGAATCCGTCCGCCTTTGCGGCGATCGTCTGCTCGACGAGCTCGCGCTCCGCGAGGTGGAGCCAGCCGCCTTCGGTCGTGTACACGGGGACCTTCGCCTGGGCGCCGCCCGCAGCCTTCCACAACGGCAGCCCGTGGCGCCGGCAGCGGAGGTCCCAGAGCGCGGTGTCGATCGCGGCGAGCGCGAGGCTCGTGATCGCGCCGACTGCCGTCGCGTGCGTGTGGAAGAAGAGATCCTTCCAGACGGCCTCGACGCATTCCGGGTCGCGGCCGACGAGCCTCGGCGCGAGGTGATCGCGCAGGAGAGCCACCACCGACGAGCCCCCCGTGCCGATCGTGTACGTGTAGCCGACGCCGCTCGCACCGTCGTCGCACTCGATGCGGACGATCGGCGTTTCCTGCCTCACGAACGACTGGATCGCGTCGCTGCGCGGAACCTTCGGCGCCAAGTCGACCTGCAGGATCTCGACGGTACGGATCGAAGGCATCGCCCCTACCTGTAGAGGATTCCGGGCAGCCACAGCGAGATCTGCGGGACGTAGGTGATGAGCACGAGCGAGAGCAGGAGCGGGACGAGCCACGGCACGATCGCCATCGTCGTCTTCTCGACGGACAGGCCCGAGACGCGCGCGAGCACGAACAGCACCATCCCCATCGGCGGATGCAGGAGGCCGATCATCAGGTTCAGCACCATGACGAGCCCGAAGTGCACCGGGTCGATGCCGAGCTGCTGGACGACGGGCATCAGCACCGGCACCAGGATCAGGATCGCGGCGGTCGGCTCGAGGAAGCAGCCGACGAAGAGCATCAGCAGGTTCGCGAGCAGCAGGAAGACCCAGGGGCTGTGAGTGAACCCGAGCACCCAGACCGCGACCATGTCGGTGACGCGCGTCGCGGTCAGCAGCCACCCGAAGATCGACGCCGCCGCCACGATGAAGAGGACGGTGGTCGTCGTCTCGATCGTGTCCATCGAGACCTTGACCAGCATCCGCCAGCTCAGCGTCCGGTACCAGACGAGGCCCAGGACCAGCGCCCACACGCACGCCGCGATCGCCCCCTCGGTCGGCGTGAACACGCCGGTCGTCATGCCGCCGATCAGGAACACCGGTGTCATGATCGGCATCACGGCGTCGAACTTCCACAGCCAGTCCGCGGCGAACAGCGCGACGATCCCGACCCCGACGGCGACATTGAAGGGGACGCCGAGCTTCGTCGCGGCCCACATCGCGAGCGGCCAGCCGATCACCACCGCGAGCTCGATGAACGCCTTGGAGATCCGGTGCCACTCGAACGCGATGTCGCCGCCCCAATTGTGCTTGTGCGCGAAGTACCCGACGGTGAGCATCATCAGGATCGCCAGCACGACGCCCGGCACGATGCCGGCGACGAAGAGCTGGCCGACCGACACGCTCGCCATCATTCCGTAGATGACGAACGGCAGCGACGGCGGAATGATCGGCCCGAGCGTCGCCGACGCCGCGGTGACGCCGACCGAGAAGCCGAGGTCGTAGCCCTTGTCCTGCATCGCCTTGATCTCGATGGTGCCGAGGCCCGCGGCATCGGCGATGGCCGTCCCCGACATCCCGGCGAAGATCACCGAGCCGATGATGTTGACGTGGCCCAGCCCACCTTTGAGCCAGCCGACCAGCGCGAGCGCGAAGTCGTAGATCCGGTTCGTGATGCCGGCGTTGTTCATCAGGTTGCCGGCGAGGATGAAGAACGGCACCGCGAGGAGCGGGAAGCTGTCGATGCCGCTGATCATCCGGTGGACGACGACCGTGGGCGGCAGCTCACCCGTCGCGAGGATGTAGATGAGGGCCGATCCCGCCATCGCGATCGCGACCGGGATCCCCGTCGCCATCGCGGCGAGGAACGATCCGAGCAGCGTCCACGTCATACCGCTTCCTCGACCGCCGTTTCCGGCCGCTCGAGCACGCTGTAGCCGCGCCGCCAGTGCACGATCGCCACCTGCACCGACCGGATCGCACAGAACGCGAACCCGACCCCGCACACGCCGTAGACGAGGTTCATCGGCAGGTCGACGATCGTCATCTTGTAGTTCCCCATCTTCTGCATCAGCTGCCAGGTGAGCACGACGGTGCAGCCGAAGAACGCGATGCGCGCCATGTCGACCAGCGTCGACAGCACACGGCACAGCCGGGGCGGCAGGTACCGGTAGACGAGGTCGACGTGGATGTGGCGGTTGGTGCGCACCGAGGCGGCGATGCCGACGAACACCGTGCAGATCAGGAGGTAGCGCGCGATTTCCTCGGTCCACGCCGCCGAGTCGTTGAGCGCGTAGCGGGTGAAGAACTGGTAGAAGATGTCGATCGCGAGCAGCCAGAAGAAGCCGAACGCGATCCAGGCCTCGAAGTGGTAGGCCGCGAGGTCGATCGGCTGGTCGTGGATGTGGAAGTGCCCGGACGCGTCGAGGACGTGCTCGTCCGCTTCGCTCGACGGGGGACTTCCCGGGTATACCGTGTCCGCGGGATTGGGAGGTCGGCGCAACTCAGCCATCGCATCTCCTCGTCAACGACGCTGGATCCCCACGCCACTCCGTCGTCTCCGCGAAAGCGGGGAACCCAGCGTCTTGGCAACGTCCATCAACGACACTGGATCCCCGCTTAAAGTCGCGGGGATGACGCATCCGTCCCCAATCGCTGCGACGCTGCGCGTCTGGCTCTCGGACGCGTGAATAGGGATTCCCGCCTGCGCGGGGATGACGCATCCGTCTCCAATCGCTGCGACGCTGCGCGTCTGGCTCTTGGACGAGTGAATCTGGATCCCCGCCTGCGCGGGGATGACGCATCCGTCTCCAATCGCTGCGACGCTGCGCGTCTGGCTCTTGGACGGATGCGTCACTTGATCGCCTGGATCTTGTCCCAGTCGGCCTTGCTGTAGCCCATCGACTCGAGCGACACCGTCTTCATGATCGCGTCCTGGAAGCTCTTCTTGTCGACCGCATGGACGTTGAGGCCCTTCTTCCTGAACTCGTCGGCGAGCTCGGATTCCCGCCGCTTGATGTCGTCGGTCGCATGGATGGCGGCCTCCCGCATCGTATCAGTGAAGATCTTCTTCTCGGCCTCCGAGAGCTTGTTCCAGACATGCGGCGCGACCTGCGTCGCGAGCGAGTCGACGATGTGACCGGTCAGGATGATGTTCTTCTGCACCTCGTAGAACTTCTTCGCCTCGATCGTCGTCAGCGGGTTCTCCTGCGCGTCGACCGTGCCGTTCTGCAGCGCGAGGTAGACCTCGGCGAACGCGATCGGCGTCGGGTTCGCGCCGCAGCTCTTCGGCAGCGCGAGATAGGCGGGCACGTCGGGCACCCGCATCTTGAGGCCCTTCATTCCGGCGCAGTCGTTGAAGTCCTTGTTCGAAGTCGACTGCCGGATGCCATAGTAGGTCATCGCGGTGATCTGGATGCCCGTCTTGCTGCGGTATTCGTCGGTCATCTCGGCGAAGGCGGGGCTCTTCGACCACGCGATCAGGTGGTCGCCGTCCCGGAACGTGTACGGGTAGTAGCCGACGCCGATGCGCGGCATCGTGCGGGCGGCGAACGAGAGGCCCGAGATGATGATGTCGACGGTGCCGAGCGTCAGCCCCTGGTTGATGTCGGACTCCTTGCCGAGACTCGAGGCGGGGAACACGTCGATGTGAAACTTGTCGTTCGTGCGCTTCTCGATCTCCTGCGCCGCCCACACCGACCACTTGTGGAACGGCTCGCTCGTCTCGTAGACGTGCGCCCACTTGAGCTTCTGCTGCGCGACAGCGGGACCGGTCGCGACCAACGCGGCGGCCGCGAATGCGGCGACGGCGACGAACTTCGACAGCAAACGCATGATTTCTCCTCCGGAGTGAACGAACACGAATTGGGTTACGCAGCGACGACCTGGACCTTGGTCGTCTTGCTCTTGTCGGCGGCGGCGTGGAAGGCAGCCACGGCGTCGCGCAGCGGATACTGGCCGGACAGGAGCGGCCGCACGTCGACGCGCCGCGTCGACAGGTAGTCGACCGCCCAGTCGAACTCGATGCCCCAGCGGAACGCGCCGCGCAGGTCGAGCTCCTTCGCCATCAGCTCGTTGACGACGAACGGCAGGGGCTCGTGCGGCAGCGTGCCGACCTGGACGATGATGCCGCCGCGACGCGTCGCCGCGACGCAGGTCTTGAGCGCGTTGAAGTTGCCGGACACCTCGTAGGAGACGTCGAACTGCGGCTCGCGCAGCGCGTCGCCGTCGCGGTCGGCGCGCAGCACGACGTCCGCCCCGACGAGCTTCGCCTGCTCGAGCGGACGGTCGAGCACGTCGGAGACGGTGACCTTGCGGGCCCCCGCGATGCGGGCGGCCATGACCGTGACGCAGCCGATCGTGCCGGCGCCGGTGACCAGCACCGACTTGCCGAGGAGTCCCCCGCCGCGATTGACGCCGTGGAGGCCCACCGCCAGCGGCTCCGCGAACGCAAGCTCGCCGAGCGTGATGTCGCCCTGCACCGGGTAGCACTGGCGTTCGCCCATCACGAAGTACTCCTGGAACATGCCCTGCACGTGCGGAAAGCGGCTCGCGCTGCCGAGGAAGCGCATCTGCGTGCAGAGGTGCTCGCGGCCCTCGCGGCAGTAGTCGCAGCGGCCGCACGCGTGCGACGGCGATACGGCGACCTTGTCGCCGACCTTCACCCGCGTGACACCCGTGCCGATGCCGGCGACGACGGCGGACGCCTCGTGGCCGGGAATCAGCGGCTCGCGGACGATGAAGCTGCCGTTGCGGCCCTCGAAGTAGTAGTGCAGGTCCGACCCGCAGATGCCGCCGGCGCCGAGGCGCAGCAGCACTTCCCCCGGCCCCGCCTCGGGAACGTCGGCGGGTTCGATGCGGAGATCATCCTTGGCGTGAATGCGGCAGGCGAGCATGGACATGGCGGTCTCCTCGCAAACGTTCGTCAATGCAGCGCGTCCCAGCCGGTGCTGAAACGCTTGTAGGCCTGGTTCAGGTGCCGCCGCATCGCGGAGCGGGCGCCGGCGGCGTCGTGCGCGGCGATCGCCCTCAGCACGGCGCGATGCTCGGCCATCGCCGCGGTCCACAGCGCCGGTGAATCGTAGTGGTGCTCGAGCTGCGCGTAGAGCGCCCCGGTGCGTTCCTCCCAGAGCATCTTGACGACCGCGACCAGGGCACCGTTGCCCGTGGCCTCCGCGATGCGGAGATGGAAGAGCCGGTCGCCGTCGAGCGGCTGCCGATCGCCGCCGAGCTCGCGCGCCATCTGCTCGAGCGCGTCCGAGATGCCTTCGACCTGCGGCTTCTTCGCGGCCTTCGCCGCCTGCGCGGCGCACTCGCTTTCGATGAAGTAGCGCGCGCGCAGGAGCTCGAACGGCCCCGCCTCGGCCTGGACCCGGGCCGTCGCGACTTCATCGTCTCGACTTCTCGGGCCGAGCACGTAGATGCCGGAACCGATGCGCACTTCGACCAGCCCCTCGACCTCGAGCGCGATCAGCGCCTCGCGCACCGAGGGGCGCGACACGCCGAGCTGCTTCGCGAGATCGCGCTCGGGAGGAAGCCGCGCGCCGGCGGAGAATTCGCCGGAGGCGATCAGCGCGCGGATCTGGTCCGCGATCTGCCGGTACAGGCGGCGTGGCTCGATGCTCTGGAACGGCATTGGAAGGAGGATCCTGGGGCGCGGCGCGCCCGAGCGAAACGGGTGTGCAAACCGGACCCGTCGGTCGAAGGCTAATCGCGCCCCCACAATTGGTCAAGTGGTATTACCAGTTCGCGGGGCGCAACGGTTACAATTTCGAGGCCGCCGACGCTTCCCGGACACCCCCCGAAGCCTACCGGCCAGCATCCACCCGTGAACGCAACCACCATCACCACGATCCGCGCGACACCCGTGACGGTGCCGCTCGAAGCTCCGCTCTTGCACAGCAACGGCGCGCACTGGGGCCGCTTCGTCCGCACGATCGTGGAGGTGGAAACCAACGACGGCTACGTGGGCCTTGGCGAGATGGGCGGCGGCGGCGAGGACGCCGCGCGCGCGTTCGCTTCGCTTGCCGACTACCTGCGCGGCCACGACGTGTTCCGCCTCGAGGCCATGCGCTTCGCGATCTGCAACCCGACCGCGAGCCTGTACAACAACCGCACGCAGCTCCACGCGGCGATCGAGTTTGCGTGCCTCGACATCATCGGCCAGAAGCTCGGCGTCCCGGTCCATGCGCTGCTCGGCGGCAAGGTCCGCGACGAGGTCGAATTCGCGAGCTACCTGTTCTTCCGCTACAACGACCCCGGCACGAACCGCGGCGAGGTGCGCACGGCCGAGCAGCTCGTCGCGCATGCGCGCGCGCTCAAGGCCGAGCACGGCTTCCGCGTGCACAAGCTCAAGGGCGGCGTCTACCCGCCCGCGCACGAGCTCGCCTGCTATCGCGCGCTCGCCGCGGCGCTCGACGGCGACCGCTTCCGCTACGATCCGAACAGCGCGCTGTCGCTCGCCGACGCGATCGATTTCGGCCGCGGCATCGCGGACCTGCGGAACGACTACTACGAGGACCCGGTCTGGGGTCTGCCGCAGCTCGCGCGGCTCAAGGAATTCGTCCGACTGCCCATCGCGACCAACACGGTCGTCGTCAACTTCGAGCAGCTGGCCGCCAACGAGCGATTCCGCGCCGTCGACGTCGTGCTGCTCGACACGACGTTCTGGGGCGGCATCCGGCCGTGCATCAAGGCGGCCGGCGTCTGCGAGACGCTGGGTGTCGGCGTCGCCGTCCACAGCTCGGGCGAGCTCGGCATCCAGCTCGCGACGATGCTGCACCTGGGGGCGGTCGTGCCGAACCTGGGCTACGCGGCCGACGCGCACTATCATCACCTCGTCGACGACGTGATCGCCGGCGGGAAGATGGCGTATTCGAACGGATCGATCCGCGTGCCGGACGGCAACGGGCTCGGGATTGCGCTCGACCGCGCAAAGCTCGAGCAATACCACGAGCGCTACCGCGAGCTCGGCGGCTACCCCTACGATCGCGATCCCGGCCGGCCGGGCTGGTACCCCATGGTTCCCAATAGCGATTGGGCAAATCCGAACGCGTCACTACGGCCTGACTTGAAATAGAAACGGGGCGCGGCCGTTTACAGCCGCAGGCCCCGGGTACAAGGAGACGTTTTCCCATGGGACGGCTCACCGGCAAGAAGGCTCTGATCACCGCCGCCGGGCAGGGCATCGGGCGCGCAACCGCGCTCGCGATGGCCGCCGAGGGTGCGCACGTCTACGCCACCGACGTGAACCCGAAGCTCGTCGCCGCGTACGGCGAGACGCCGAACGTGACGGCGCGGGTGCTCGACGTGCTGGACGATGCGGCGATCGAGAGGACGATTCGCGAATTGCCCCCGCTCGACGTGCTGTTCAACTGTGCCGGCCACGTTCATCACGGAACGATCCTCGACTGCACGCCGAAGGACTGGGAGTTCTCGTTCAACCTCAACGTCCGCGCGATGTACGTGACGATCCGGTGCGCGCTGCCGAGAATGCTCGAGATGGGGGCCGGCAGCATCATCAACATGGCATCGATCGCCGGATCGATCAAGGGACTGCCCAACCGCTTCGCCTACGGCGCGTCGAAGGCCGCGGTGATCGGGCTCACCAAAGCCGTCGCCGCGGACTACGTGGCGAAGGGCATCCGCTGCAACGCGATCGCGCCCGGCACCGTCGACACGCCGTCGCTGCACGACCGGATCGCCGCCTTCGAGAACCCCGAGGAGGCGCGCAAGGCCTTCATCGCGCGGCAGCCGATGGGGCGGCTCGCGAAGGCCGAGGAGATCGCGCCGCTCGTCGTTTATCTTGCCTCGGACGAGGCGACGTTCGTGACGGGCAACGTCTACTCGTGTGACGGCGGCATGACGATTTGAAGCCGGTGGAAAGCTTCGGACAATGACCGCCGGCCGCGTTGCTGCTCGCTTTCGATCCTCACGTACTTCCGTGTACGCTCCGGTCGAAAGCTCCGCGGCGCCTTGCCAGCGGCCATTCTCCTCGCTTTCTTCCCGGCTTTCGCCGCCCTAAACCTCCCTGGAGACTGACATGAAACTCGTACGCTACGGCCCCGCCGGCAAGGAAAAGCCCGGTCTCATCGACGCCGACGGCAAGCTGCGCGACCTCTCGCGCAAGGTGAAGGACATCGACGCCAAGGCACTTGCGCCCGGCGACCTCGCCAAGCTCCGGAAGCTCGATCCGAAAAAGCTGCCATTGGTCAAAGGCCGCCCGCGTCTCGGCGCCTGCGTCGCGATGCCGTCCAAGTTCGTCGCGATCGGCCTCAACTACAGCGACCACGCGAAGGAATCCGGCAATCCGATTCCGGAGCACCCGGTCGTGTTCTTCAAGTCGCAGACCTGCATCGTCGGGCCCAACGACAACATCATGGCGCCGCGCGACTCGACGCAGCTCGACTGGGAGGTCGAGCTCGGCGTCGTCATCGGTCGCACGGCGCGCTACGTCGAGCCCAAGAACGGACTCAAATACGTCGCCGGCTACTGCGTGGTCAACGATGTGAGCGAGCGCGACTTCCAGATGAAGAAGAGCGCGACGCAGTGGAACAAGGGCAAGGGCTGCGACACCTTCGGCCCGCTTGGGCCCTGGCTCGTCACGACCGACGAGATCAAGGACCCGCAGAACCTCGGCATGTGGCTCGACGTCAACGGCGAGCGGCGGCAGACCGGCAACACGAAGACGATGATCTTCACCGTCGCCCAACTCGTCGCGGACGTCTCGAAGTACATGACGCTCCTGCCCGGCGACGTGATCACCACCGGCACGCCGCCCGGCGTCGCGCTCGGGATGAAGCCCCCGCAGTGGCTGCAGCCCGGCGACGTGATCACCCTTGGCGTCGACGGCCTGGGCGAGCAGCGGCAGAAAGTCGTGCCGTTCAAAATGGGGCGCTAGGGCGCCATGGCCGGTCAAAGGACCACAAGATGAGTCCTTTCGGCGCCCTTTACGGCTTCCCGGGGGACCGACGCATCGAACGTGACAAACTGGCCGCCTCGGTGAGCAGCAAGCGCGAGTAGGTAGACGTCGGTGAGCTGACGTGGCCCGTGAATGCGGGCCGCATTGGCGACCTTCGCGTCGAGCACGCTCACGGCGTCGGGCCAGAACTCGTGAACGGCGCTCGCGCATGCCTCCCGCAGGCGTTCGATGATGGACAATATCGGGAGCGCATTCGGATAGCTCGGGTGCGACATGACGCGCACGCAGCCGTTCTGCGTGATCGGGCACGAGGCCCAGCCTGCCCGCGCATGACTCGCAAACCAGTGGATCGCGGTCGAATGCAGCGCGTGATCGGCGTCCAGCAACGCGATCAGCACGTTGACATCGAGCAGCGCCCGCATCAGTAAGCGTCGTCCTCGCGCAAGGAGTCGATGAGCTCGTTCGTGACGATGCCGCCACGCTTCGGAAACGGCCGTACGCCGTAATGCGCTTTCGGTTCGCGGACGCCTGGACTTGCGAGCGCCCCGGTCAAGGCGCTGCGCGCGAGTTCGGAGATGACCTCACCCGCCGTCTTCTTCTCGCGGCGCGCGCGGTCCTTGGCCGCTTGGAGCACGTCGTCCGCAATGTCGAGGGTGGTCCGCATGCATCAGATGCTAGCGCATCACGCATCAGATGTCAAATCAACCCGCGCCGCACGAGGTTGCGCATCAGCGTGCCTGCACCCATCGTCCATGGTTCGATGCGATCGGAGCGCTCGACGCGGTTGACGAGCGCGCCGAGAGCAGGCGTCGACACGGTGACGATGTCGCCGACGGCGTGGGTGAAGCCCTGGCCCGCAGCGTGCCGGTCCTTGGTCGGCGCGAACATCGTGCCGAGGAAGAGCACGAAGCCGTCCGGATACTGGTGATTCGGCCCGATGGCCTGCGCCACCAGGTCCTCGGGATCCCGGCTGATCATCGCCATCGAGCTCTCGCCGTCGAGCGTGAAGCCCTCGGGACCGTCGACGCGCATCGCGAGCTGCGCGCGGCGCACGTCGTCGATCCCGAAGCGATCGTCGAACAGGCGGATGAACGGGCCGATCGCGCAGGATGCGTTGTTGTCCTTGGCCTTGCCGAGGAGCAGCGCGCTCCTGCCCTCGAAGTCGCGGAGGTTGACGTCGTTGCCGAGCGTCGCGCCGGCGATCCTGCCGCGGCTGTCGACCGCGAGCACGATCTCCGGCTCCGGGTTGTTCCACTCGGACTTCGGATGGATGCCGATGTCCGCGCCCGTCCCCACCGCCGACATCGGCTGCGACTTGGTGAAGATCTCGGCGTCGGGGCCGATGCCGACCTCGAGGTACTGCGACCAGACGCGCTGCGCGATCAGCGCGTCCTTGAGACGTGCCGCCTCCGGCGAGCCCGGGCGCACCCGCGAGAGGTCGTCGCCGATGATCGCGACGACGGCCTTGCGCACGGCCTCGGCTTTTGCGGGATCGCCGCGCGCCTGTTCCTCGATCACGCGCTCCAGCATGCTCGAGACGAAGGTGACGCCGGCCGCCTTGATCGCCGCCAGGTCGCAGGGCGCGAGGAACCACGGCGCGCCCGCGTCGCGGCCGGCGACCGCCGAGTTCGCGAGCATCGCCGCGGTGTCCCCGACGCGCGGCAGCGCGGCGGACGCCCGGATCGTCGCCACCGGGTCCGCGAACTCGAGCAGCTCGGACATCGTCGGCGCGATCGCCGACAGGTCGAAGACGCCATCGGCCGTCACGCGCACCACCGTGGGGCCCTCGGCCTCGGGCAGCCACGCGCGCCCGACAAGCGTTGCCCGCTCATGATCCGCGGGAAGGCTGTCCGCAACCGTGAGCTGCTGCTGCAGGTCGATCATGCTGGGGCCCTCCTCATCGCGAAATTATAGAGGCGACTCGCTGACAGACCGGGCGATCCATCACAGGTTATCCTGCATACTTCGCGCTGCCCCAGGCGTCCGGGAACCGCCCGGACCGCCCGCCGGTCGGAGGAACGATGGCCCTGGTCCCGCTCGTCGAATACGAAGCCGCACAGGCGGACGTTCGCGCCGTGTACGACGACATCATGGCCACCCGCGGCACCGACTGGATCAACAACTTCTGGAAGGCGCTCGCGAACGATCCTGCGACGTTGAAGCGCGTCTGGGCCTCGGTGAAGCAGGTGATGGCGCCGGGCGCGCTCGACGCGTTGACCAAGGAAATGGTCTACGTGGCCGTGAGCGTCACCAACAATTGCGAATATTGCATCATGTCGCACACCGCCGGCGCGCGCGCGAAGGGGCTGACCCCCGCGATGTATCACGAGCTGATGGCGGTCGTCGCGCTAGCGAACGAGACGAACCGGCTCGCGAACGGCTACCGGATCGACGTCGACGAGCGGTTCAAGGCGCCGGTGTCCTGATCCACGACTGGACAAGCGCGATGCCCGACAATCCCGCCGCCCGCGACGCGGTCCTCTTTCCCGAGATCGATCCGTACGTCACGGGGCGGCTCGCCGTCGATCCGCCGCACACGCTCTATTGGGAGGCCTGCGGCCGCGCCGACGGCGTACCGGTCGTGTTCCTCCACGGCGGGCCCGGCGGCGGGTGCCTGCCGCACCATCGCCGCTATTTCGACCCCTCGTTCTGGCGCATCGTGCTCCTTGACCAGCGCGGCGCCGGCCGCTCGACGCCGGTCGCCGAGGTCGAGGGCAACATGACGCAGGCGCTCGTCGCCGACCTCGAGCGCGTCCGCATCCACCTCCGCATCGGCCAGTGGCTCGTCTTCGGCGGCTCTTGGGGGTCGACGCTCGCGCTCGCCTACGCGGAGGCACATCCGGAGCGTTGCCTCGGGCTCGTGCTCCGGGGAATCTTCCTCGCGCAGCGCACGGAGATCGACTGGTTCATGCAAGGCATGCGCTACGTGTTCCCCGAAGCATGGCGCGCGTTCGCGGGCTTCCTGCCCGAAACGGAGCGGGCCGATCTCCTCGGAAGCTACTACCGGCGGCTGATCGATCCCGATCCCGCCGTGCACCTGCCGGCGGCGCACGCGTGGGACCGCTACGAGGGCGCGTGCTCGACGCTCCTGCCCGGCTTCGATGCAGCACCCAAGTTCGACAGCGACGCCGCGGCCCTCGCGATCGCCCGGATCGAGGCGCACTACTTCGTCCACGACGCATTCCTGCCCGAAGGCGCGCTGCTCGCATCGCTACCCCGGATCCGCCACCTGCCGTGCACGATCGTGCAGGGACGCTATGACATCGTCTGCCCGCCGGTGACGGCGGATCTGCTCGCGCGGTCGTGGCCCGAGGCCGAGTACATCGTCGTCCCCGATGCCGGCCACTCGGTGCGCGAGCCGGGGATCACGCGCGAGCTCGTGGCCGCGGTGAAGCGGATGCAGGCGAGGGCCCGCTAGCGACGCGTCTCGCCGCACGCTCACATCGTCGTTCCCGCGGACGCGGGAATCCAGTGACTTTCAGGGTGCGGATCGCGACGAAGCGTCGAACGTCGCTGGATCCCCGCCTCCGCGGGGACGACAAGCTCTCTACCGCGACTGTCGCAAGGCGCTCACGGCGAACGTGAGCAGCACGTCGTCGCCGACGAGCGGGTACGCGTAGTCGATGCCGAACTCTCGCCGCGAGATGCGGCCGACGATCTCCGCCTCGCAGCGCTCGCCGCCCCCGCTCGCAAAGGGTCCGCAGCGGAGGCTGCGGACCTCGAGCCGCACCGGCCGCGTGACGCCGCGCAGCGTCAGCTTCCCCTCGACGGCCACGAGATTGTGCGCGGCGAAGGTCATCGCCGTCGAGCGGAACTCGAGGCGCGGATGATGCGCGGTGTCGAGCATGTTCTCGCTGCGCACGAAGCGGTCGCGCAGATCCCATCCGGTGTCGACCGACCCGGTATCGACGGTGAGATCGACGCTGCCCGACTCCGATTCCGCATCGTAGGCGATTCGGCCGTGCACGCGGCCGAAGCGTCCGTTCTGCAGGAACACGCCGAGCTGCGTCACTTCGAAGGCAACCGACGTGCGCTCGGGGTCGACGCGATAGACGTCGCCCGGGCGCGCCGCCGCCGGCACGAGCGCGGTCAGCGCGGCAACGAGGAGCGCGGCGCGAGCCATGCGGGGAGCGACCGGGCGGGCCATGTCCCGCCAACAGCCGCGCCCGCCGGGCCATTCCGTTGCATTTGTATCGCGGCTACCCGCGTCGCAAAAAGGGCAGCATCCGCGGCAGCACGGCGTCGCGGTCGACGAGATGGTGCCTGAGCGCCGCGCCGACGTGCACGACGACGAGCGCGACGAGCCCGACGTTGAGCGTGACGTGCACGGCCTTCAGGACCGCCGCGAGCGCCTTGTCCTTGGGGACCAGGTCGGGCAGCGGAACGAGGCCCAGATAGACGACGGATACCCCGGTGGAGGAGCTGTAGATCCAGCCCGAGAGCGGAATCGCGAGCATGAGCAGGTAGAGCGCCGCGTGCGTCGCCGCGGCGGCACGGCGCTGCCACTCGGGCATGGCGACGGGAGGCGGCGGCGGATTCGCGTGACGCCAGCCAAGACGCACCGATGCGACCACGAACACGGTGATGCCGATCCACTTGTGCCAGGCGAAGAGGCGCAGCTTGAGTGGCGAGAGCGGGAGCCCGACCATCGAGACGCCCAGCGTGAGGTTGCCGACGATCAGCGCCGCGGCCAGCCAGTGCAGCGCGATCGCCGTGCGCGTATATCCGGGAGCAGTGTCCATCTGAGCGTCGACCCTAGGAGCGCGGCACTCGAATGTCAAATCGCAAGGTGGCGCTTCCAGTCGCCGTATAATCGCAGTGATGACGCCATGGGCACGACCGTAGCAGCCGTCGCCTCCCGCGTGGCGAACATGCGCCGCCGCTGCGGTGTTCCCCGAATCCGCGTGATGGCCGCGTGGATGCTCGCCGCGCTCCTTGCCTGCACGCACGTGGCCTTCGCGCAACCGGCCGCGGCGACGCCCGCGGAGAAGAAGCGCCCGAAGATCGGCCTCGTCCTCTCCGGCGGCGGCGCCCGCGGCATCGCGCACGTCGGCGTGCTCAAGGTCCTCGACGAAATGAGGATCCCGGTCGATTACGTCGCGGCCACCTCGATGGGCTCGATCGTCGGCGGCCTGTACGCGTCCGGGCGCACGCCGGCGGAGATGGAGTCGATCCTCGCGACGATCGACTGGACGACGCTGTTCTCGGACTCGCCGCCGCGGCGCGAGCTCGGCTTCCGCGACAAGCAGATCGACACGCGGTTCCCGTTGCCGCTCGAGATCGGGATCCGCGACTGGCAGGTCCGCGGCTTCCAGGGAGCGCTCTCCGGCGCCAACCTCGAGCTCTACCTGCACGAGCTGACGGCGGCCGCCGACGGCGTCAAGGATCTCGACCGCCTCCCGATCCCGTTCCGGTGCGTCGCGACCGACATGGTGGCCGGAACGCCGTACGTCTTCACCGAAGGGCCGCTCTACGAGGCGATGCGCGCGAGCATGTCGATTCCCGGCATCTTCTCGCCGGTCGAGGCGCGCGGGCACCTGCTGGGGGACGGCGGGCTCGTCGACAACCTGCCGATCGACGTCGTGCGCAAGATGGGCGCCGAAGTCGTCATCGCCGTCAACATCGGCACGCCGCTCGCGCCGCGCGAGCAGCTCCAGTCCATCATCGGGCTCACGGGTCAGATGATCAACATCCTGACCGAGCAGAACGTCCGCCTCCAGCTCGCGACGATGCGGGAGGGCGACGTCCTCATCTCGCCCGACCTCGGGGCGCTGACGGCGGCCGATTTCCGGCAGACCGCCGAATTCATCCGGCTGGGCGCGGCTGCCGCGCGCGACGAGGCGCCGAAGCTCGCTTCGCTCGCGCTGTCGCCCGAGGCTTACGCCGCGTACAAGGCCGGGCGGCCGGCGCTCGGGGACACCCCGCCGCCCAACGTCGAGTTCGTCCGGATCGAGGGGACGCAGTACGCGAACCCCGAGGTGCTGGCGCAGGAGCTCGCCGTACCCATCGGCGAACCCCTCGACGCGAAGGCGCTGGACACGGCGATCTCGCGGATCTACGGCACCGGCGAATACGAGCGCATCGACTATCACCTCACGCGCGACGGCGAGCGCACCGGGCTCGAAGTCGACGTGCGCGAGAAGCCGATCGGGCCCAACTACCTGCGCTTCGGCCTCAACTACTCGACCGACTTCCAGGGCGAGACCAACTTCTCGCTCCTCATGGGCCATCGCCGCGTCTGGCTCAACAGCCTCGGCGCCCAATGGCTGAACGAGATCGAGGTCGGTCGCGTCACGCGTTTCGCGACCGAGCTCTACCAGCCGTTCGACCTGCGCACGACGCTCTTCGGCGCGCTCGACGCCTCGGCGCAGAACGTCCCGCGCTACATATTCAGCGGTTCGCAGCGGGTCGCCGAATACCGCGTCCAGGCGAACAATGCGACGGCCGATCTCGGCGTGCCCATCGGCCGCTCGGGCGAGATCCGGGTCGGACCGACCTACACGTTCTACAAGGCCAGCCCCACGATCGCGGTCCCCGGCTTCCAGACCGCGCGCCAGACCGACGCGGGACTCCGTGCGCTTGCGCGCTGGGACAACCTCGACAATTCGTTCTTCCCGCATCGCGGCGTGCGGGCGACGCTCGACGCATTCTACGGCCAGCGCACGCAGCGCCTGGGCGAGAATCCCGACGAGGTGAGCAAGAAGCTCGCGCGCATCGATTTCTACGCCAACGGCGGCATTCCCGTCACCGACAACGACTTCCTCAACGTCGCCGGACGCGTCGGCGGGCTTTCGCGCAACGACCCCGCGCTCGTCAACCCGTTTCTGCTGGGCGGCCTCCTCAATCTCTCCGGCTTGCGCACCGCCCAGCTCGAGGGCAGCTACCTCGCCTTCGGCCGGGTCGTCTACTACCACAAGCTCGCGTACGTCCCGCTGATGGGCGGCAACGTCTTCGTCGGCGGCTCGATCGAGGCGGGCAACACGTGGCAGGTTCGCAGCGACATCTCCGCGTCCGATCTCGTCAAAGCGGGCAGCCTGTTCCTCGCCGCCAACACGTTCATCGGACCGTTCTACTTCGCGTACGGCCGCGCGACCGGCAACGCGTCGAGCTTTTACCTGTTCCTGGGGCGACCCTGAACCAGGACCTGCTCTGGAACTCGGACTGGCTCGCGCGAAGCCGCCGCGCCGTGTGGCACCCGTGCACGCAGATGAAGGTGCACGAGACGCTGCCGCTGGTGCCGATCGCGCGTGGCGAGGGCGCGTGGCTCTACGACTTCGACGGCCGCCGCTACCTCGATGCGGTCTCGTCGTGGTGGGTCAACCTGTTCGGCCACGCGAATCCGCGGATCAACGCCGCGCTGGTGGAGCAGCTTGGCGAGCTCGAGCACGTGATCCTGGCCGGGTTCACGCACCGGCCCGTGGTCGAGCTCTCCGAGCGGCTCGCGGCGCTCGCCCCCTCCGGTCTCGGCCACGCGTTCTACGGCAGCGACGGAGCCTCCGCGATCGAGATCGCGCTCAAGATGGCCTTCCACTACTGGAAGAATCGCGGCCGGCCGGCGAAGACGGAGTTCGTGAGCCTCGCTTCCGGCTATCACGGCGAGACGATCGGCGCGCTCGCGGTCACCGACGTGCCGATCTTCCGCGACACGTACACGCCGCTGCTGCGTCCCGGGACCGTGATCGCGAGCCCGGACGCAAGGCAGGCGGGGCCCGGCGAAACCGCGCGCGACGTCGCGGAGCGGGCGGCGCGCGCGCTCGACGCGCACCTCGCCCTCCATCACGCGACGACCGCCGCGCTGATCGTCGAGCCGCGCGTGCAGGGCGCCTCCGGGATGGCGATGCACGATGCGCACTACCTCGCGCGCGCCCGCGAGATCTGCTCGCGCCACGACGTACTGCTGATCGCGGACGAGATCATGACCGGCTTCGGCCGGACCGGAACGCTGTTCGCATGGGAGCATTCCGGCGCATCGGCGCCGGACTTCCTCTGCCTGTCGAAAGGGCTGACCGGCGGCTACCTGCCGCTCTCCTGCGTGCTCACGACGGACGAGGTCTACGCCGCCTTCTACGGCGACGACCTCGCGCGCGCGTTCCTTCACTCGCACTCGTACACGGGCAACGCGCTCGCCTGCCGCGCGGCGCTCGCCGTGCTCGACCTCTTCCGCGACGACGACGTGATCGCCGCGAACCGCGCCAAGGCGCTGCGCTGGAACGAGCTCGCCGCGCCGCTCGCCGCGCACCCCGCGGTGCGGCACTTCCGGCAGGCGGGGATGATCGTCGCGTTCGACGTCGAGACCGAGCGGCCGGATTTCGCGCGCTGGTGCTTCGCGCAGGGGCTCGCGCGCGGGATCCTGCTGCGCCCGCTCGGCCGGACCGTCTACTTCATGCCGCCGTACGTCGTCACCGACGACGAGTTCGCGGCGCTGGCGGCCGCGACGCGCGCCATCCTGGAACAGTCGTGAAGGCGACGGCCCTGCTCGCCCTTGCCGTCGCGGCGCTGTCGGGCCTCGCGCAGGCGGTGCTGCCGCCGCCTGTCGCGCGCGCATTTCGCGCGGCCGGCGTCCCGCCGAATGCGGTGGCGATCGTCGTGCAGGAGACGGGGAGGCCGCGGCCGATGCTCGCGCACGAGGCCACGAAGCCGATGAACCCGGCTTCGGCGATGAAGCTCGTCACGACGTTCGCCGCGCTCGAGCTTCTGACTCCCGATTACCGGTGGACGACGCAGGCGTTCCTCGACGGGCCGCTCGACCACGGCGTGCTGCACGGCAATCTCGTGCTCGTGGGTCACGGCGATCCGAAGATCACGGTCGAGCAGTGGCAGGCGTTCATGGCCAAGCTCGTGGCGCAGGGCCTCGTTGCCATCGATGGCGACCTCGTCCTCGACCGCTCGTTCTTCGCGCCGGCCCCCTACGACCCGGCCGCGTTCGACGGGGAACCGCTCAAGCCCTACAACGTCGGACCCGACGCGTTGCTCGTCAATTTCAAGGCCGTGAAATTCGCCTTCGCCCCGAACGCCACGGGCGACGGAATCGTGGTCGCTGCCGAGCCGTCGCTGCCCAACGTGACGATCGACCCCCTGCCACGGCTCGACACCGGCGACTGCAACGACTGGCGGAGCGCGTTGGACGCGTCGTTCGTCGACCGCGGAACGAGCGCCCACGCGCGCTTCCCGGGCCGCTACGCGGCGTCCTGCGGCGATCGCGAATGGTGGGTGTCGCTGCTCGACCACCCGTCCTACGTTCACGCGATGTTCACGGCCTATTTCCGCGCGGCCGGGGGACGCTTCTCCGGCGGCTGGAAGGACGGGCGCGCACCGGCCGGCGAGCCCGCGTTCGCGGTGCTCGAGTCGCCGCCGCTCTACGACGTCGTCCGCGACGTGAACAAGCTCTCGAACAACGTGATGGCGCGCCAGCTGTTCCTGACCCTCGCCACGGCAGGGGGGCAGCCGCCCGCGACGCCGGCCGGCGCGATCGCCGCGGTGAAGCGCTGGCTGGCCGCGCGCGGATTGAAGATGCCCGAGCTGGTCCTCGAAAACGGCTCGGGACTCTCGCGCAAGGCACGGATCAGCGCCGGGAGCCTCGTGCGCCTGCTGATCGCCGCGGATGCGAGCCCGGTGCGCGACGAGTTCGCAAGCTCGCTGTCCGTCGCAGCGACGGACGGCACGCTCGAACGACGCTTCCAGAATGGCGACGTCGCGGGCCAGGGGCTGCTCAAGACGGGCACGCTCGAAGGCGCGCGCGCGATCGCGGGCTACGTGATCACGCCCGACGGCCGGAGGTTTGCGCTCGCCGCGATCGTCAATCACCCCAACGCGAATCACGCGCAGGGCGCGCTCGACTTCTTCGTCGAGTGGATCCATCATCACGCGGCGGCGTGGGACGCGCTCACGAAGCACTGACGATGCTGGGTCTCGAACTTATCGCGGAAGCAAGAATCGCCGAAGCCGCCCGCGCCGGCGCGTTCGACAACCTGCCCGGCGCCGGCCGGCCGCTCGCGCTCGACGACGACCGGATGATTCCCGAGGAATCGAGGATGGCGTACCGGATCCTGCGCAACGCCGGCTTCCTTCCGGCCGAGCTCGAGGCGCGCCGGGAAGCGGCCATGCTGCGCCAACTGCTCGCGGCGGCGACGGACGATGCCGAGCGGTCGCGCGCCGCTGCGCGGCTCGCCTTGCTCGAGACGACGCTCGAAACCGCGAGCGGCCGGAGCCTGCCGCGCGCGGGCGCCTACCGCGCATTCCTCCTTGCGCGGCTCGGCCGCTGAGAACCGCTACACGCCGGGAATCGCCTCGCTGTCCTTGAACGAGAGGAAGCCGCGCACGAGCCGGTAGATCCCCCAGATCGACGTCGCCACGAGGATCGCGATCGCGAGCGGAATGCCGATCAGCGTGATGAACAGCACGACGGCGATCGTGTCCCAAAGAAACGACCACCAGAACGTGCGGATGAGCCAGGTGAGGTGCGATGCCACCCACGTGCCCCGCGCCTCGTCGCGCTTCACGTACGCGATGATCACGCCCACGACGCCGGCAATTCCCACGAGCGGCGCGAAAACGATCAGTCCGTGGGCCGCGAGCGCGCCGATCACGGCGATCGCGAACAGCACGTAGACGAGCGTCGCGGCGTTGACGGGGGGATGGCCGGCGGTTCCGGCGCCCTGGACTGGCAGGTCGGCCATGGCTCGAGTCTCCTCGGTTGGCTTGCGCCGCGAACTCGCGGCGGGGGTCAAGATGGGGGCGTCGCCGCGAGGGTCAATAGCGGCGGCCATCCTTGTGGGCGGCGAATTCGCCGTTCTCGTCCACGCCCCACATCAGGTCGTCGTCGGGATAGAACGCATTGTCGCCGTCCGTCCGCCCGCCCATCTCGAGATAGCGCGCGGGTGCGGCGCTCCGATTCACGAAGTGGTGCGCATCCCGGCTGCCGGCCGGATAGCCGGCGCACATGCCAGCGCCCAACACCTGCTCCCCTGCATTCGTGACCAGCACGACCTCGCCCTCCACCACGTAGACGAACTCGTCGTCGAGCGTGTGCCAGTGCCGTAGCGCCGACTGGCCGCCCGGCCCCAGCGTGACCAGGTTGACGCCGAGCTTGGTGAGCCCGCATGCCTCGCCCAGGCGGCGCTTGCTGCGATCGCCCATCCGGGACCGATAGGGTTCGGGATAGCCCGAGCCGCGCACTTCGGCGACGGTGGCGGGATGGAGTGCCGGCAGGCGCAGCGGTGCAGTCATCGGGGGCCCCCTTCCCGGACGTAACGAAACCGGGAGCTTGCCGCGTTTCGGGGCCGTTGGCCAGCGCTTGAGGCGGTTGCCCGGCACCGTCCGCGCGCGCCTATAATGGAGTGCCCGAACCCGCGCCGAAGCGAGGCGCAACGATGGAGGCAGCGATGGCAGGCGAAAACGAAGGTGCCCGCACCAGGCTCGTCGACGATTTTTCGGCGGTGTTGGGCGAGGCCGAGGACATGCTGAAGAAGGCCGCGACGGAAACGGGCGAGAAGGCCCGTGACCTCCGCTCGCAGGTCGAGGCCAAGTTGCTGACCGCGAAGCTCAGGCTGCAGGAGCTCGAAGGCCAGGCGCTCGACCAGGCCAAGGCGGCCGCGCGCGCCACCGACACGTACGTCCACGACAACCCGTGGCAGGCGATCGGCGTCGCCGCCGCAGTGGGATTCCTGCTCGGACTGGTCGTCGGCCGGCGGTAACGCCCGCCCCGCATGAGCGAACCCGGCGCCGCGCCGAGCGGACTGTCCGGCGCGCTGTCCCGGCTCGCGGCGTCGGCGGTCGATCTCGTCCGCACGCGCGCGGAGCTGGCGGCGGTCGAATTCGATGAGGCCCGCGACCTTGCGAAGGACCGCTTCGTGCTGCTCGGTGTGGGGCTCGTCTGCCTCGCAACGGGCACGTTGGGCGCGTCCGCGTTCGTCGTCGTCTATTTCTGGGATACTTACCGGCTGACCGCGCTCGGCGTCGTGACGGCGGCCTATCTGCTCGGCGGCGCCTGGGCGCTGTGGCGGTTCTCGGTGCGGCGGCGGACGGATCCCAAGCCGTTCGCCGCGACGCTCGCCGAGCTCGAGCGCGACCGAGCGTGGCTCGCGGGCGAGCGCGGAGCGCCGAAGTGAGACGGGCGCGCCTGCAGGAGATCGCCGACCGCAAGGCGCTCCTCGGCGCTCGCGCGTTGTTCGACCGTGCACAGATGACGGTCGCCATCCACGACGTCCGCGCCGCGATCTCGCCGCCGGGCGCGGGCATGCGGGGGCCGTTCGCGCGGGGCGGCGCCGCTCTGCTGGTCGGGCTTGCGGCGCCGCTGGTCGGAGCGTCCAGACTCGGCCGCTGGCTCCGCATCGCCTCCTATGGCCTCGCGGCGTGGCGGATAGCGCGCAACTGGCGCGGGATGCACTGACACCTAGATCCCGAGTTCCTTCCAGAGCGCGTCGACGCGCGCCTTCACCGCCGCATCCATCGCGACTGGCCGGCCCCACGCGCGCTCGGTCTCGCCGGGCCACTTGTTCGTCGCGTCGATCCCCATCTTGCTCCCGACGCCCGCGACCGGCGAGGCGAAATCGAGATAGTCGATCGGCGTCTGCGGCACGATCAGCGTGTCGCGCTGCGGATCGACGCGCGTCGAGATCGCCCAGACGACCTCCTTCCAGTCGCGGACGTCGATGTCGTCGTCGGTGACGACGATGAACTTCGTGTACATGAACTGGCGCAGGTAGCTCCACACGCCGAACATCACGCGCTTCGCGTGCCCGGCGTACTGCTTCCGGAGCGCGACGACCGCGACGCGGTAGCTGCATCCCTCGGGCGGCAGGTAGAAATCCGCGATCTCGGGATACTGCTTCTGCAGGAGCGGCACGAACACTTCGTTCAGCGCGACGCCCAGCATCGAGGGCTCGTCCGGCGGCTTGCCGGTGTAGGTCGAATGGTAGATCGGCTCGCGCCGCATCGTGATCCGCTCGATCGTCAGCACGGGAAAGCGCTCGACGTCGTTGTAATAGCCGGTGTGGTCGCCGTAGGGTCCTTCGGCCGCGGTCTCGTACCCCGTCGGGTCGCCCGGATCCGGGCGGATGGAGCCTTCCAGCACGATCTCCGCCGATGCCGGCACGTGGAGCCCGTGCGTCAGGCACTTGACGATCTCGGTGCGCGAGCCGCGGAGCAGCCCCGCGAACTGGTATTCGGACAGCGTGTCCGGCACCGGCGTCACCGCCCCCAGGATCGTCGCCGGGTCGGCGCCGATGGCGACGGCGATCGGAAACGGCGTGCCGGGCGACGCCTTCGCGTGGTCGCGGAAGTCGAGCGCGCCGCCGCGCGTGTGCAACCAGCGCATGATGACCCTGTCGGGCGCCAGCACCTGCTGCCGATAGATGCCGAGGTTCTGTCGCGTCTTCTCGGGACCGCGGGTCACGGTGAGGCCCCACGTGATGAGCGGTGCGACGTCGCCCGGCCAGCACGTCTGCACCGGCAGCCGCGAGAGGTCGACGTCGGCGCCTTCCCACACGATCTCCTGGCACGGCGCCGACGACCGCTCCTTCGGCGCCATGTGCAGCACCTGCATGAACACGGGCCGCGTGTTCTGCCACGCGTCCTTCAATCCCTTCGGCGGCTCGGGCTCCTTCAGGAACGCGAGCAGCTTGCCGATCTCGCGCAGCGCGTCGACGGACTCCTGGCCCATGCCGAGCGCGACGCGTCGCGGCGTGCCGAAGAGATTGCCGAGCACCGGGATGCGGTGGCCCTTCGGCCTTTCGAACAAGAGCGCCGGACCACCTGCGCGCAACACACGGTCGCAGATCTCCGTCATCTCGAGCCGCGGGTCGACTTCGGCCGCGATGCGCTTCAGTTCGCCGCGCTGCTCGAGCTGGGCCAGGAAGTCGCGGAGATCCGCATATTTCATGGCAGCGATGGTACCAAACGCACCATCGCCATTCGGGCGAACGTGGCTAAAACAACCCGACCACCTTGCCGTCGTCGGTCAAGTCGATCTTCGCCGCCGACGGCTCCTTCGGCAGCCCCGGCATCGTCATCACGCCGCCGCAGACCAGCACGACGAACTCGGCGCCCGAGGCCAACCGCACCTCGCGGATGTTGACGACGTGGCCGGACGGCGCGCCGCGCAGGAGCGGATCGGTCGAGAACGAATACTGCGTCTTCGCGACGCACACCGGGTAGCGGCCGTAGCCGTCGGCCTCGAGCTTCCTGATCTGCGCGCGGATCCTGCTGTCGGCGGTCACCTCCGAGGCGCCGTAGATAATCCTGGCGATGCGCGTCATCTTCTCCCACAGCGTATCGTCGTCCTCGTAGACGAAGTGGAAATCGGCGGGGCGTCGCTCGGTGACATCGACGACGGTGCGCGCGAGCGCTTCTGCACCCGCTCCGCCGTCCGCCCAGTGCGTGGCGACGACGACCGGCGCGTCGTGGTGCGCGATCTTCTTCCCGAGCAGCGCGATCTCGGCGTCGGTATCCGACGCAAAGCGGTTGATCGGCGACCACGCACGGCAGCCCGTAGTGGTTGCGCACGTTGTTCGATGTGCCGCTCGAGATTGGGAATGCCCTTCTCGAGCGCCGTCGAGGTTCTCCTTCGTCAGCTCCTTGACGTCCATGCCGCCGTGATACTTGAGCGCGCGGATCGTCGCGACGAGCACGCACGACGTCGGGCCGGAGGCCGGACTTCCGGCACTTGATGTCGATGAACTTCTCGGCGCCGAGGTCGGCGCCGAAGCCGGCCTCGGTGACGACGTAGTCGGCGAGCTTGAGCGCGGCCTTGGTCGCGATCACCGAGTTGCAGCCGTGCGCGATGTTGCCGAAAGGGCCGCCATGGATGAACGCGGGATTGTTTTCCAGCGTCTGCACGAGGTTCGGATTGAGCGCGTCCTTGAGCAGCACCGTCATCGCGCCCTGCGCGTCGAGGTCGCCCGCATGCACCGGCGTCTGGTCGCGCGTGTAGCCGACGACGATCTTCGCGAGCCGCGCCTTCAGGTCCGCGAGCGACTCGGCGAGGCAGAAGATCGCCATCACCTCGGACGCGACGACGATGTCGAAGCCGTCCTGCGCGCGGATAGCCGTTGGCGGGGCCGCCCAGCGCGATCGTGATATCGCGCAGCGCGCGGTCGTTCATGTCGACGACGCGCTTCCACGTGATGCGGCGCACGTCGATGCCGAGCGCGTTGCCGTGGTGGATGTGATTGTCGACGAGCGCGGCCAGCAGGTTGTTCGCGACGCCGATCGCGTGGAAATCGCCGGTGAAGTGGAGGTTGATGTCCTCCATCGGCACGACCTGGGCGTAGCCGCCGCCCGCCGCACCGCCCTTCATTCCGAACACCGGCCCGAGCGACGGCTCGCGCAGGCAGATCGCCGCGTTCCTGCCGATCCGGTTGAGCGCGTCGCCCAGGCCCACGGTCGTCGTCGTCTTGCCTTCGCCCGCGGGGGTCGGGCTGATCGCCGAGACCAGGATCAGCTTCGCGTCGGGCCGCACGGGCTGCCGCGCGAGCCAGTCGAGCGAGATCTTCGCCTTTGTGCGGCCGTACGGTTCCAGCGCTTCGTCCGGGATGCCGAGCCGCTCGGCGATCTCGCCGATCGGCCGAAGCTTCGCCTGCTGGGCGATCTCGATGTCCGTCGGCATGGACTCCGCTTCCTCAGATCACGGCATTCGCGCCGCCGTCCATCGGCACGATCGCCCCCGTGACGTAGCTCGCCTGCTCCGACGCGAGGAACAGCGCGACGCGCGCGACTTCCTCCGGCGTGCCGAGCCGGCCCAGCGGGATCTTCGCCTCCTGGCGCTTGAGCAGCTCGGCCGCGGCGAGTCCCGTCATCTTCGCCTCGACCGCGAGCCCCTCCTGCACGCGGCCGGTCAGCGTGCCTCCCGGATTGATCGCGTTGATGCGAATGCCCCGCGGGCCGAACGCGGCCGCAAGCCCTGCGGTCGCGAGCATGAGCGCCGCGTTGGCGGCGCCGCCCGGCAGATGCACGGGGTTCGCGACCTTCCCGCCCATTCCGACGATGTTGACGACGGCGCCGCGGCCGCGCGCGGCCATGCGCTTCAGCACCGCGTCGAGCGGGTGAATGTAGCTGAAGTACTTGGCGTCCATCGCGGCGTGCCACGCGGCGGGACCGAGGTCCGCCGGAGCGTAGCGCCGCGCGGCACCCGCCGAGTTGACGAGGACGTCGATCGGTCCGACATCGCGCTCGACTTCCGCCACCATCCGCTCGGCCTCGTCGGCGCCCGCGAGATCGGCGGCGATCGCCGTCGGCGCGTGGCGCGTCGCGGGAAACCGGGCGAGTGCCGCGCCGAGGTTCTCCGCGCTGCGCGAGACGAGCACGACGCGGGCGCCTTCGCGCGCGAATGCCTCCGCGCACGCGTAGCCTATGCCCTTGCTCGCGCCGGTGACGACGGCGACGCGATCCGAGAGTCCGAGGTCCATCGAGTCTATTTCGAAGCGAAGCGCTTCTCGAGGCTGGCCATCACGCCCGTCCACGCGCTCGTGAAGTACGCCTTTGCCTTCGCCCAGTCGTCGCCATCGCCGTAGCCGAAGTTGCGCAGCGTGACTTCGGTGCGGTCGCCGGGCAACGGCTTGAAATCGAGGTAGACGAGCGTGCGCAGCGGCCGGATCACGGGAATCGTCGGCGGCGCGCTCCACTCGAACACGAACTGCCGCATCGGCCGCACGCTGTGGACCTTGCAGCCTTCGCTGCCGCGCGATCCTTCCGGCAGGTCGACACCGAACCAGAGCTCGAACGCCCCGCCCGGCCACGGCTCGACCTTCGCAGCCTTCGGCGCGAAGAAGCTCTCGATCCCCGCGGGCGTCGTCCACGCCTTCCACACCTCGGCCACCGGCGCGTTGACGACGGCGGTGACGACGATGTCGGGCGCGAGCGACTGCGCTCGCGCGAAACCTCCGGCGACGGCGAGCGCCGCGGCGGCCACCAGCGCAACAGCGAGACGCGGATTCGTCACCGATTCCTCCCCAGGGCGAGGCTCGCATCCTAGCGCACGAGCGCGCCCGGCGTCACGGCGCGGTCACGTACTCGGCGATCGCCCGCCACGCGGCCAATTTTTCGGCGAGCGGGCGCGTGTACGCCGGCGACGACGAGGGCAGCACGAGCGTCCGGTAGCCGGCGGCGCGCCACGCCGGCTCGGCGCGGGCTGCGGTCCGGCCGTTGAAGCAGACGAGCGCGAGCGCCCTCGCGACCCGGCGCGCGCGGTCGATCTCGCCGTGTTCCGCGTTGCGGATCGCGCCGTCGAGGCTGCCGCGGCGTTCGCAGGCGACGATCACGTCCCAGAGCCCGACGCCGCGGGCCCGCAGCGTTGCGATCCGCGACCGATAGGGCATCGCCGGGAGCGGCGCCCCGAGCACGGCGCCGACGAGCGGCCAGAAGTCGTTGCGCGGATGCGCGTAATACTGCTGCGCCGCGAGCGACGCCTCGCCCGGAAAGCTCCCGAGGATCAGCACGCGGGTGTGGCGTGCGAGCACGGGCGCGAGGCCTCGCTTCCGGGCCTCCGGCGCGCGACTCCGGCGCGCCGCCGCGCCCGCGGTCACAGCGTCTGCGGCCACGCGCCGGCGCGCACGACGAAATCGGCCGCAATGCCGGCAAACACAGCGAGCCCGAGCCAGTGGTTGTGCAGGAACGCACGGAAGCAGCGGTCGCGCTTCCGGGTCCGGATGAGCCAGAAGTGCCAGAGCGCGCAGAGCGCGGCGACACCGAGCCCGGCGTAATAGGGGGGCCCTGCCCGCCAGTAGTGGCCGATCGCGGCCATCCCTCCGAGGTAGACGACGTAGCAGAGCATGACCGCCGCCACGTCGAAACGGCCGAAGAGGATCGCGGACGTGCGCAGGCCGAGCCTGCGATCGTCCTCGCGGTCGACCATCGCGTACTCGGTGTCGTACGCCATCACCCAGAACGCGTTGAGCCCGAGCAGCCACCACCCGAGCAGCGGCACGTCACCGTAGACCGCCGCGTACGCCATCGGGATGCCGAACGAGAACGCGAGCCCGAGGAAGGCCTGCGGCAACGCGAAGAAGCGCTTCGTGAAGGGGTAGACCATCGCGATCGCGATCGCAGGCAGTGACATCAGGATCGCCGCCCGGTTCGTGCCGAGCACGAACAGGAATGCGCAGAATGCGAGCACGGCGGCGACGGCGAGCGCTTCCCACGACGGAATCTCGCCGGCCGCGAGCGGACGCTTCGCGGTTCGCTCGACGTGCGGGTCGAAATGGCGGTCCGCCCAGTCGTTGAAGGCGCAGCCGGCCGAGCGCATGAGGAGCGTGCCCATCGCGAAGATCAGCACGAGGTGGAGCGGCGGCTTGCCCCACGTCGCGAGCCACACGGCGGAAAGCGTCGGCCAGAGCAGGAGCAGCGTCCCGATCGGCTTGTCGAGGCGGACCAGGCGCTCGTAGCTGTCGAGTCGCGAGCGGAGCCGGTCCTCGCGCGAGCGTGGAACGGCCACGCCTTCGCCGTCGCGCCCGTCGTTCACCGGGTCGGCCTCCGCAGGGCTCGCGCCGCGACTCCCGGGCTCACAGCGGCAGCGCCATCTGCTTCTTGAGGTCGCGCGGCGCGATCGCGCTCAGCAGGTGCTGCGGCGTGGGATAGCGGAGCCGGACGCGGAGCTCCCGCTTCATCCGGTCGTTCGCGAGCCGCCGCGATTCGCTCATGAACGACAGCAGCATCGGCGCAATCCGCTGCTCCGCCTCCTCCCACGACACGCGCGGCGGGCGAGGCAGGTGGAAGGCGTCGGCGACGGCGTCGAACCACGAGCCCATCTTCATTTCCGCGTCGTCGCTGACGTTGTAGGCGCGGTTGGGCTTCGCGTGGAAGAGCGCCGCGACCGTCGCCCGCGCGAGGTCGGCCGCGTGAACGTGGTTCGTGAATACGTCGTCGTCGGGGGCGAGCACCGGCGTGCCCTGGCGGATTCGCTCGAGCGGCAGCCGCGTCTCGGCGTAGATGCCCGGCACGCGCAGGATGGCGAGGCCGACGCCGTAGCGCACGGACCAGCTGCGCAACCGGTCCTCCGCCGCAACGCGACGGCGCGCGCGCGGCGTCTGCGCCCGGCGCGGCCGTTCCTCGCCGATCCGGGCCCCTGCGCAATCGCCGTAGACGCCGGACGTCGAAACGTAGACGAACCGCTGTGGTATGCTGCGCGCCCGCGTCAGCGCCGCGATGAGCTTCCGGGTCCGCGGGTCGTCGCGACCCTCGGAAGGAGGCGGGGCGAAATGCAGCACCGCGAACGGCGCCGTGCGAAGCCGCCCGAGCGTCTCTCGCCGGTCGAGGTCGCCGACGATGGGCACGATGCCGTGTGCGCGCAGCCGGGGAATGTCCTCCGACCGTCGCGTGAGTCCGTAGAGGCGGACTTTCGGACGAAGCAGGTCGGCGGTGCGCAGCGCGACGTCGCCGCAGCCAATCAACAATACCCGGATCACCACCGCGCCTTTCGTTTCCGCGGGCCCGCGCCGCGCGGAAGACCTGTCGATCACACTGCGAGATGCCGCACCAGATTACCATAAAGCCGAGCGACCACTCGTTCGCGTGCCCCGACGGCGACACCGTGCTCGCCGCGGCGATGGAAGCGGACCTGATGCTGCCCTACGGCTGCCGCAACGGCGCGTGCGGAACGTGCAAGGGGAAGATCCTCGAGGGCCGCGTCGACTACGGCGCGTACCAGCCGTCGACGCTGACCGACGACGAGAAGAAGGCCGGGCTCGCGCTCTTCTGCTGCGCGAAGCCCGAGACCGATCTCGTGATCGAGGTCCGCGAGGTGCGGCGCGCCGGCGACATCCGGATCCGCAAGCTGCCGTGCCGCGTCGAGACGATCGACAAGCCCGCGGCGGACGTCGCGGTCGTCAGGCTCAAGCTGCCGGCGAGCGAGCGCCTGCAGTATCTCGCCGGACAGTACGTCGACCTCCTGCTCAAGGATGGCCGCCGCCGCAGCTTCTCGCTCGCCACGCCGCCGCACGACGACGCGCTGCTCGAGCTGCACATCCGGCACGTGCCCGGCGGGTATTTCTCGGACCAGCTGTTCACCGAATTCAAGGGTCGCGAGATCCTGCGTTTCGAAGGCCCGCTCGGCACCTTCTTCCTGCGCGAGGAATCCGACAAGCCGATCATCCTCGTCGCCGGCGGCACGGGCTTCGCGCCGATCAAGGCGGTCATCGAGCACGCGCTCCATCACCGGATCGAGGAGCGCCGGCCGATGGTCCTCTACTGGGGCGTCCGCGCGAAGCGCGACCTCTACCTGCCGGAGCTGCCGGGACGGTGGCAGCAGCAGAGTCGCGGTTTCACGTTCATTCCGGTGCTTTCGGAGCCCGCGCCGGGCGACGACTGGCCCGGACGCACGGGCTTCGTCCACCAGGCCGTGCTCGACGACTTCGGCGATCTGTCGGGCTACCAGGTCTACGCGTGCGGCGGCCCGGCGATGATCGACGTCGCGCGCAAGTCGTTCACCGAGACCCGCGGCCTGCCGGCCAACGAGTTCTTCGCCGACAGCTTCACCTACGCCGTGCAGCCGGCCTGAGCCGATACCCGCGGCTCAGCTCCGGCCGCGCAGCTCGACAAGCGCGAGCCTCAACGCCGCCGCGAGCTGGGCGTTCGCCTCGTCGGTGCGGCCGAGCCCGGCGAAGAGCTCGCCCAGCGCGACGCGCGTCTCGTAGGCGTCGTCAAGCGCGAGGCTCGCCTCGAAATACGTCTGCGCCTTGCCCCAGAGCTGCGCCCGCGCGCACAGCGTTCCGAGCGCGCGCAGCAGGAGCGCGTCGTTGTCGTGCGCGACGAGCCAGCGCTCGGCCTCGGCGAGCTGGCGGGTAGGCTCGGGCGAGCGGCACTCGGCGTAGAGCAGCGCGAGCTCCGGCTCCCACTGCCGTTCGAGGCTTCGGGCGAGGATGTCCGCGGCCTCGCGGTCGCCGCCAAGCGCGAGAAAGCTCCTGGCCGCCGCGCGCGCGGTCCGCGGCAGCCGCTGCTCGGCATCCGAGAGCTTGCTCCAGTACGAGCGCAGGCCCGCGGGATCGTTCGCGCGCGACGCGAGCAGGCCGGCGTGCGCGGCTGCCCGCAGGTGATCGCCTTCGTGCGGCCCGTACACCTTCCGCTTCACGAGCTGGTCGACGAGCGGCGGGATCTCCGCGTAGCGCCCCGCGCCCTGCAGCGCCCGAAGCTCGAGCCGAAGGGCCGCCGTGTGCGAGCCGGCCTCTTTGCGCAGGGCCTGCAGCACCGCGAGGGCGTCGAGCGGCCGCCCCTGCTCGAGCTTCATTTCGGCGTCGAGCATCATTCGCGGCACGGCGAGGCTTCCGGCCTGCGCCGCGTGGCCGGTCAGGTGCGCCTCGGCCGTCGCGTAGTCGCGCGTGTCGAGCGCGGCGCGAGCCGCGATCAGCGCCGCGATGCCGGGCGCGTCCGGAATCTCGAGCGCTTCCTCCGCGAACTGCCGCGCCTTGCCGTAGCGGCCCTCGAGCAGCGCGACGACCGCGGAGTCGAGCTTGGTCCGCACTCGCGTCTCCCGTTGGCGACGACGCATCGCGCGCACCTCGGCGGGCAACTGCGACGTGCGCGCCGCGAGGCGCATCAGCGCATAACCCGCGATGAAGCCCGCGACCGCGAGCACGAGAAAGAGATTGAGCGAGAGCTCCACGCGATACGGAGGCGCGACGAAGAGCACATACCCGCTGACCAGCCTGGCGGCGAGCGCGACCGCCACCGCCGCGGCCGCGAGCAGCAGGAACCAGAAGAGGATCCGCACTTGGGGGTCCCGTCAGCGGGGGCCCGTCAGCGCGCGGGCGCCGTGCCGGCCGGGCGGCCGGGCGTGCGATCCTGCGCGATACGGAGCACGCGCAGCGCCTCGAGGCTCCGGGAGAGATCCGGCATGTCGCCGCCGAGCGGCGTCGCTCCCATCTGCTTCAGCGTCGCCTGCAAAGCCTGCACCGGCTTCGTCCGCGTGTCGAAGTACTGGCCTACCCACGCGGCCGATGCCGCGATGTCGGCCTTGAAGCTCGCATCGTCGTGGTTCACGAGCGCGATCCGCGCGGACAGGAGCCGGAGGCGCAGGTTCTCGCGCAGGAAATACTGCTGCGACGGCAGGAGCAGCGGCGCCGCGGGACGATCCGAGGATTCGATGCGCACGAGCTGCTTCATGTCGCCCCACAGGTCGACGAGGAACCGCTGCCATGCCGGCACGTCGGCGGGCACCGGCTCGGGCGCGGCCGGGGCGGGAAGCCGCTCGTCCATCGCAAGGGGCAGCGTTCCCACCGCCGATATCGCCTGGTCGAGCTTCACGCCGAGCCCCGTCACGTCGACATACGGCACCGCCTTCAACTGGTCCATGTCGCGCACGAGCGCGCGGCGCAACGCGGCGAACTGCGGCCGGTCGAGACGCTGCAGCTTCGCATCGGCGAGCTGCAGCGCGGTCAGCGCGGAGGGAACGTTGGCGGCGAGCTGCAGCTGCTGGCTCGCCACGAGCAGCACCTGCTCGATCTCCGACAGCGCGATTTCGTCGCGCGACGGGGCGAGGTCGCGATAGAGCGCCTCGAGCGCGGCCTGCTGCGCCTGCGATTCCGCGATCCGCGCCTCGAGCAGCGTCGTGCGACCCTGGGCGTCCCGCAGCAACGTCGCGAGCTCGGTTTGCGATTTGGCCATCGTCTTGATCGCGCCCTCGATGCCGGCGAGCCGCTCCGCGACCTCGGTGCGCAGCTCCTGCTGCGCGCGCCGGCCGTCGACCCAGGCGGCAGCCGCCGCGCCCACGGCGACCACCGCCACCGCGACCAGCCACCATCCTCTCGACCGCGACGGCGGAACGGGAGCGCGGGGCACCGCGGGCGCCGCAGGTGCGGACGCCTCGGGCGGTGGCAAGGAGTCGATCGGTTCGGACATCGCGAGCGGCTGCAATACGGCTTTCGATTCTAGCAGGGAGAGGGGGACGCCAACCGGATTGGCCGCGCCAACGCTGCGGGCTACAATGCTGCGGCAGGCGCATGGCCAGGCGCGAGACCTCACGTCGCGCGGGCTCCTTCATCCGCTGCTCCTCTCGCCGCCGGCCCGCGTGACCACGCTGATCTTCCTCGTAGCCCTCGCCGCAGGACTGGCCGTCGGCTACGCGCTCGGCCGCTCGCGGCGCGGCGACGAGCGGCCGCCGGCAGCCGCCCCCGCTCCCCCGCCGGAGCGCATCGCCGCGCCCGCAGCCCCCACTCCACCGCTCGACGGCGAAATCGCCGAGCGTGCGCGTCTCATCCGCAGCTACGAGGCGGAGGCGCATGCGCTGCGTGTGGGAGTCGAGCGCCTCGGCGCGGGTGGCGCGACTGGCGACGAGGCCGGCGCGGATCGGCAGCAGGCGGCCCTCGAGCTTGCGGCCGCGCGCGCCGACGCCGCGCGCTACCGCCAGCTCGTGATCGACATCGAGAACAATGCGCCATCGCCGCTCATGGGCCCCGGCGCCCCGGACGACCTCAAACTGATCGTCGGCGTCGGACCGGTGCTCGAGCGGATGCTGCATCAGCTCGGCGTGACGACATTCCGCCAGATCGCGTACTGGTCCGCGCACGACATCGACGTCTTCGACGCCAAGCTCCACGAGTTTCCCGGTCGCATCCGCCGTGACGGCTGGGTCACGCAGGCGCGGGCTCTGCACCAGAGCAAGTACGGCGAAGCGCTGCCGCCGCGCGCCGAAGCTGCACGATGAGCGCGGGCGGGCCGCACGGGGCGACGTCGCTCAACGCGACTTCGCTGCTCCCGGTAGCCGTGCTGACGCTGATCTGGGGCTGCAACTGGCCGGTGCTCAAGATGGGCGTGACCGAAATGGCCCCGCTCACCTTTCGCGCGATCACGCTGCCGTTCGCGGCGCTCGGGCTCCTCGCCGTCGCGCACCTGTCGGGCGGCTCGATCCGCGTCCCGCGTCCGCTCTGGGGCAAGGTGGCCACCCTCGCGCTGTTCAACATCGCGTGCTGGAACGGACTCGTGCTGTTCGGCGTGCAGCAGCTGCCCGCCGGCCGCAGCGCGATCCTGGCATACACGATGCCGATCTGGAGCGTGCTCTTCTCGCTCGTGCTGCTCTCCGAGCCGCTCGGCGCGAGGCGGCTCGCCGGCATGGCCCTCGGTATGCTCGGGATGGCGCTCCTGCTTGGCGACGACATCCGTCATTTGCGGCACACGCCGACCGCTGCGCTCCTGATCCTCGGCGCCGCGATCGGCTGGGCGCTCGGCACGGTGCTGCTGCGGAAGTGGAAGGTGCCGATCGCGCAGAGCACGCTGGCGGGGTGGATGATGCTCCTCGGCTGGACTCCCATCGCGATCCTGGCGCCGCTGTTCGCGCCCGCGCCGCTCGCGATGCCGTCCGCGAGCGGCTGGTTCGCGCTTCTCTACAACATGTTCCTCGCGGGGACGCTCGCGCACTGGGCGTGGTTCACGCTCGCGCGAACGCTGCCGGTGGCCGTGTCGTCGATGTCGTCGCTGCCGGTCCCCATCGTGGGCGTGTTCTCCGGAATGCTCTTCCTCGGCGAGCGTCCGGGGCCGAGCGAATGGGCGGCGCTCGCCCTCGTCGTCGCGGCCATGGTGCTGGTGCTGTGGTCGCCCAAGCCGCCGCCGGTGCCGATGACGCCCGAGGACTGACACGACGTCGGACCGCGCGGGGGTTTCATGGATGAACCGGTGCTCGACCTCGAGGGTGTCGCGCTATCGCCGCAGAAGGAAACCGTGCGGGTGTTCTACAAGCAATTGTGGGACCACGCCGACAAGCGCCTGATACCGACAATCTTCCACGCCGACTTCACGTTCCGCGGATCGCTCGGTCCCACGCTCGTCGGCCACGATCAGTTCGCGGGTTACGTCGACTGGGTCACCGGCGCGCTCGACCGCTACACGACCGACATCCTCGTGATGATCGAGGAAGGCAACCGCGTCAGCGGCAAGATGCGGTTCCACGGCTTTCATCGGAAGGAGCTGTTCGGCGTGCCGCCGAGCGGGCGTCATGTCTGGTGGACCGGCATGCCGATCTTCACCTTCGAGGGCGCCAAGGTGCGCGACCTGTTCGTGCTTGGCGACATCCACGGCCTGATCGGGCGGCTCAGGGGCGAGGGCGAGCATTCAACGGGCAACGACGGGTTAGCCGCCAGCAAGAGATTGTGATCGCCACGTCCGGCAGCGCCGTCGGATGCGCTGGGATCGATCTCGATACGACGCACCGGAAGTCGCCGAGCAGGCCGAGCAAACTCCGCACAGCCGCGGCCATCGGACCCGACGGCGCGGGTAATGGCGATCGCTCCATCTTCGTCCCAAAACTCAGTCGATCGGCGAGCGCGGCAGCACCACCTCGGCGATGAGTCCCTTTCCGTCCGCGGCGTTGCGAAGGTGGATGTCGCCGCCATGCCAGCGCGCAATGTTTCGCGCGATGGCCAGGCCGAGGCCCGTCCCACCGCTTTCGCGGTTGCGCGACGGCTCCAGGCGGAAGAAAGGCTCGAACACTCGCTCAAGGTCCGCCTCGGGGATGCCCGGCCCTTCATCGCGCACCGCGATCCGCAGCGAGGTCTCGTCGTCCTCGAGGGTGATCTGCGCCCGCGCACCGTAGCGCAGCGCGTTCTCGACCAGGTTATCAAGGCAGCGACGCAGCGCCCGAGGGTGCGAGCTGTACGGTCCGCGCGGGGCCCCGCGCACGGTGACGTCGCGCCCGGCCTCCATCCAGTCCTCGCGCATGCTTTCGACCAGCGCGCCCACGTCGAGCGGCTGGCGCTGCGGCTCGTTGCCGAGGCTCTTGAAGAATTCGAGCGCGGAGCCCGTCATCGCGTCCATTTCATCGAGATCGCGGACGATCTTCGCCCGGGTCCCGGCGTCGCCGATCATTTCCGCCCGCAGCCGCAGCCGGGTGATCGGCGTCTGGAGGTCGTGCGAAATGGCGCCCAGTATCCGCGAGCGCTCGAGCAGATAGCCGCGCAGCTGGAGGCGCATGTCGTTGAACGCGCGGATGACGGTGCGCACCTCGCTGGGCCCCGTCTCAGGCAGCGGGGCACCCTCCGGATCGGCGCCGGTCTGCTCGGCGGCCAGCGCCAGTCGCTTGAGCGAGCGCGTGACGGTGGCGACCGCAGCCGCGCCGAGCAGCATGAAGATGGCCAGATTGAGCAGGAGCCGCGGCACCAGCGATTCGAGCCGGCTCAACGGCTCCTGTGGAATCCGGGCGTAGAACGCTGCGTTGGTGCCGTCCTCGAGGCGGATCTGCGACACGACTGAATAGGTCCCGGGCAGGACGAAGTAGAAATGCCGTGCCAGCCATTGCTCGAACGGGGTGGTGTCGACCGCCTCGTAATTCCGCGGGCGTCGCTCCCGACCGAGGCTCGAGATCTGAACCGACGTGCTCCACTCGGAGCGCAGGTAGAGTTTCAGTAGCGCGGACAATGCCCGCTCGTAGGAGTCGTGCTCGGCGAAGCCCTCCCCCAGCTCGACAGGCTTGGCGCTCAGCACCACGCTGAACGTCGGTCCGTTCATCTCCTCGATCACCATACCGCGCTGCGCCGCGGGAAGCCGGTTAAGGATGCGCGCCGACTCGGCGATCCGGCGCGCCGTCTGCTGGGCGGCGAGGCGATACACACCGCTGCCGCGATCGAAGAAGTTCAGTGTCTGGCTGGTGACCTCGGCCAGCAGCAGACCCGCCGCCAGCACCAGCAAACTTCGACCGTACAGCGAGCGCGGCAGCAGCCTCATCCGTCGAGCCGCTCGACCGCCACCGCGAGCACGTAGCCGCCGTTGCGCACCGTCTTGATGATGCGCGGCTCGCGGCCATTGTCGCCCAGCAGTTGCCGCAGCCGGCTCACCTGCACGTCGATGCTGCGGTCGAACGGTGGCGCGTCGCGCCCGAGCGTCAGGTCTACCAGCCGGTCGCGGTCGAGTACGCGCTCGGGGTTACGAACGAACGCCAACAGCAGCCGGTATTGGGCGCCGCTCAAGGGCACGATCACGCCTTGCGGGTCGATCAGGTGCCGCGCGGTGCATTCCAGCGTCCAGTCTGCGAAACGCAGGCGCTTGGCCTCGCCCCCCGCAGTCGGCGGCGCACGCACGCGCCGCAGCACGCTCTTGATGCGGGCGAGCAACTCGCGCGGATTGAACGGCTTCCCGAGGTAATCGTCGGCGCCCATCTCGATGCCGATGATGCGGTCGATCTCCTCGCGGCGCGCGGTGAGCATGATCACCGGCAGGTCCGACCTCGCGCGCAGGTCGCGGCACAGCGATAGCCCGTCTTCGCCGGGAAGCATCAGGTCGAGAACCACGAGGTCGGGCGGGTCGGTCTCCAGCGCCCGGCGCATCGCCGCGCCGTCTCGCGCCGTGGTCACCTTGTACCCGTTTTGCGTCAGGTACTCGGCGACGAGGTTGCGGATCTCGGCATCGTCGTCGACGACAAGTATGCGTCCTTGGCTCTTCATCGAGTCGCCATTTAACGTCGGGAGGCGATGTCGGGCAATCATTTCTGTATCGCAATGTAAACGCAGGCTCGCATCCGCAACACAACGCAACATTGCCGCGCTCCCCGATACCAAGTCGCGGCAATCGGTCATCGCCCGCTTACACCGCGAGGTTCTAATGGTGCTCGGCTCGCCGGCCCGCGCCGCGGGTCGAACCACCACCCTACCGACAGGAGAGCATGCCATGACCGTCAGACTCGTTGCCGCTGCCATTGCCATCATGGGACTGGCCGCTTGCAGCCCCGACATCACGCCCGAGACCGGCGCCGCGCCCGCCAGCCCGACGGCAAGCGGTGCTCCCGCACCCCTCGCCAACGACCAGCAGATGGCACAGGCTGCCAAGGCGGCCGCCGTCCCGCCCGCGGAGGAGGAAAAGAAGGAGGCCGCCGCGGCTCCGGAAGCGAAGAAGGAAGACGCGGTCGCGCCGGCGCCGACGGAGCCCGAGAAGGCCGAAGGCGCGAAAAAGGCCGAATAGGGACGAACATGTCGCCCGACCTGCAGGCGGTATTCCCCTCCTTCGCCGCGCCTGCGGAGGACTGCCTGCCGCCGGGGCGGGCCTACCGGATCGCCGTCGGCTCGACCATCGTCTTCTGCCTCGCCGCGATTCTCGCCGGGCTGCTCAGCGGGGAGCTGTTCCGCCCGGTGCGGCAGGCAGTCGAGGCTGGAACGCTGAATGCCTCCGTTCTGACGCCGGGGTTGGTCTGGGTTTCGATGGGATGGGTGCTAACGCTGACACGCACGGTGCTGTGGCTCTTCTACCGGCCATTCCCCGCCGCCGCGCACGACTCCGCGCCGAGCATGACCGTTGTGATCCCGGCGTACAACGAAGGCGCGATGGTCGAGCAATCGATTGAATCGGTCGCGGCCGCACGCTACCCGGGCGGCCGGCTCGAGATCCTGGTCGTGGACGATGGCAGCACCGACGACACATGGACGTACATCCGGCGCGCGGCGGAACGCCACCCGGGCCTGGTGACCGCGCTGAAGCTCGAGGCTAACCAGGGCAAGCGAGTCGCCCTGGCGGCCGGATTCCGCGCGGCACGCGGGACGATCCTGGTTACCATCGACTCGGACAGCGTCATCGAGCGGGACGCGCTGCTGGCGATGGCGGGCCCGTTCCGGGATCCCCGCGTGGGCGCCGTCGCGGGCAAGGTCGCTGTCCACAACCGCGACCGAGGATGGATTCCACGGATGCTGCACGTGCGCTTCATGCTTTCATTCGACTTCCAGCGGAGCGCGCAGTCGATGTACCGCACCGTGTACTGCTGCCCGGGCGCGCTAGCCGGGTATCGCGCCAGCGTGGTTCACGAGGTGCGGGAGGCCTGGCTGGATCAACGCTTCCTGGGCGCGCCCTGCACTTACGGTGAGGACCGCGCGCTGACCAACGCCATCCTTGAGCGTGGCTTCGACACCGTGTACCAGGGCAGCGCCGTCGTCCACACGCTGGTTCCCGATACCTACGGCCGCCTGTGCCGGATGTACCTCCGATGGGACCGCAGCCACGTACGTGAGGAGTTGCGCTTCCTGCGCATCGTGTGGCGGCGCCCGCCTGCGCCGATGGCACTTGCCGTGCTGGAGAAGTTGGTGACCAACCTCGGCATCCCTCTCGGCTGGACTGCGGTCGCCATGCTCGCGACGATCGCTCTCGCCGATCCGATGGTGCTGGCGCGAATCCTTGTCATCATCGGAATCGGCGCCGCCTTCTCGATGCTCTATTACGTCTACCGCGAACGCTCGCTGCGCTTCGTCCACGGGATCCTCTACTCGTACTTCGCCTTCTTCGCGCTGTGGTGGATCTTTCCTTGGGCACTCGTGACGGTGCGCTCGCGCTCCTGGATGACACGATGAGCGCGTGGTCAATAACCCTCCGGATAATCCGGCGGCTGCTTCTGCCCGAATCCCGGGGCCGGCGGAGCCAGAGCTGTCAGTCGCCGCACCGCGCCGCGGTGCTGAACGACCTCACTTCCCGGTGTCACGGGGCGGAGTGACGTCCTTGACGTCGCCCACACGCACGTTGCCGAGTTTCCCGTTGACGGCAGAGCGCGCGACCGCCTCCCCGACCGAAAGCTCGATCAACGTCGCAATCCGCGCCGACACATAAGCGCGCGTGCCGTCTCGATCGAGGTCCAGCGACTGCTGGTAGGCCGGCTCGGTCAACTTCTGGTGTCGAATCCCTGCTGCTTGTCCAGCACTTCCAGCGATTTCGGGTCCAGGATCCACACCGCGATGTAGGAAAACGGCGCGAGGTAGGTTCGGGCCTTGATCGCCTCGTCCTCCGAGGTGGCTGCATCGACCCCATCCGGGGGCTCGGGGTCGAGCGCGCGCGCGTCCACCGGGCTCAGGCGCGCGCAGCCCGCCTGACACATCGGTTCCGAGAACAGGCCGCACCCTTGCAGCTTGCTCGCCATTCCGTTCTGCGCCAGGGCCTGATAGGCCGGGACCGCAACGACGATCCTTGCCCATTCCGAACGCTGCGGCACGCCCTTTAGCGCCTCGATGATCTGGCCGACCGCCGCGCGCTCGCGCTGTGACGGCGCGACCCCATCCAGCCGTGCGGCCGGACGGAAGTAGTAGATCCGCTGGCTCCGGGGATCGATCCTCGCCACGGCCACGTCGAGGCTGTGGAGGACAAAGCGATTGAGAGCATCGTCCGGCATGCCGACCGTGCTGCGCCGGTACGGAGACAAGTGCGTGCCGGTCACCGGACCGTCCTCGACCACGCTGAATTCGTTGCCGACGGCGGCCGCGAGCGCGTACACCCGCGGTTTCGCAGGTTCGACCGGCTGGGTTGCCGGCGGGTCCGCGGCCCCGCACACGATCGGATGCAGCGAGCAGAGCGCCGCCAGCGCGGCAAGTGCCTGCCTCATTGACGCGTGGCCGAGATACCCATCCTGCGAATGTGCCCGGTGTACCGAGCAGCATCATCGCACACCCCAGGACAAGGCAGTGCGCGATACGTGCGCCAGGTCCGGCGCGCGCCGGCCATCCGATGTGCCAATCGTTGCCGCACAGTCTGTCGTCAACATCGTGCCGGAACATCGATGGGCGATTCCGAATCGCGTCAAGCATTGATGTTCGGCACCGCCGTGGCGTAGACTGTCATGCGCGTTTCGGAATGCGCCATGTCGGCTTCGGCCTGGGCGCGGCTCATGCCCGTGGCACGACGATGCGATGCGCACGCCGCGCGAGCACCGCACAAGATGCCCTCGATCTATCGCCCGAAACACTCCGTCATCGCGCCGGAAGCCGATGTCTGCGAGAGTGCGCACGTCGACACGGACGCGCACGCACCGCAGGGCTCGGCCGACGACCAATCGATCTGGGCTGGGCGGCGCAAGGCGCAGCCGGCTGAGGTGCTTCTGCCGGCTACTCGGCGCTGGCTGGATTCGCTGCCCCAGGAAACGCGTCCGAGCGCGTTGACGCTGCAGTTTCCGCGCCTGGCCAATCTCATCGCCCTCAACTGGAGCAGCCCGATCGATTGCAGCGCGTTCATTTCGTCTCTCCTGGTCGATCAACGAGGGGGGCGCCGCGGCTTTCCCGGTGACGTGCTGCAGGACATCCACAACCTGCGCCTGTACTACGCGAGACTGCATCCCATCGTTGACTGGGATCGTTGAGACTTGTACGGAGACCGCTCAATCGCCGCAGGTCGACGGCAGGGTTTGGAGTGCCGTTGCGACTCTTCTCGCTTTGGGACTCGCTGCCTGTGCCGCTGAACTGGGCCCCACGCCGCGCAACTCCGCATTGGAGGCTCCGCCGTACGTCGGAGTGTTCACTGGCGAGTTCGTGGACGGGGGGAAGCCGCTGTACCGCTTCCCCACCATTCACGTCCTTGGTTCACGGAGCAGCGGCGGGCCGGACATGTGAGTCGCCACGGCGCGCAACCGAAGCGGCGACCGTCGACTCGCCGAGACCGTAGTTCGCGAAGGCTTCGCCAGGCACGAGCGGCCGGAAGCGGTATCCCGGCTGCAGCAGCCCCCGCTCCTTCTGCAGGAATTCGAGCACCGTCGCCGCTGAATGCACCCAGTTGCGAGCGCCCGACTCGGCGAACCCGGGACCGCCGGTCGAGCCGCGACTGCCGAGCGGATGGTCCTTCGAGTCCTTCCCCATCCAGAAGCCGAGCACGACCCCCCTACCCGGATGGTCCGGCGGGCCGGGGACGAACAACAGAAGCCACACGTCGGAGGTCTTGCCATCGGCATTGGTCGCAGTGCCGGTCTTGCCGGCGATCTCGCCCGCCTGCTCGGAGGGAAACGCGAGCGTGCGCTCTTTCCGCTCGTCGGGCTTCAGCTTCCAGATGGCGGCACCCAGCGGATCCATTCCCGGGATCACCCCGGTCCTTACCGCAGCGGCGGTGCCGGTGGGACCGAGGTCAACCGGGCTCCTCAGGAGCTCCGTCATCGCCGCGGCCACCGCCGGATGCATGAGCCGCTCTTGTGCAGGATGGTGCTCGCCCTTGATGTCGCAGTCCTTCGCGTGCCCATCCTTGTCCGCATAGAGGAGCGACTTGCCATCGCGGCAGACGTCGTTCGCGAAGCGCGGCGTCACGCGAAATCCGCCGTTCACAAACGCCGCCGTCGACGCCATCGCCAGCGGATTCACTTCCGACGCGCCGATGGCCGTTGTCGGATAGGGCTGCAGCGGATGCTTGGCGTCCCTCGGCATGCCGAGGCGATAGGCGAGGTCGATCACCTTCCTGATCCCGGCCCGCGCTCCGGCGCGCATCGCCGCCGCGTTGCGCGACTCGCCCAGCGCGATTCGGCAAGGGATGTCGCCGCGGTACTCCGGCTCCGAGCGCGAGTGGAAGTTCTCGATCTTCTTGACGCCGCGCTTGCGGCCGAGCGAGACGAAGAACGGCGCGTCGAGCACCGTGCAGCGGTCGAGGACTTGCGCAGCGATCGCGTCGATGCTCTCCGGCTGCCGACTGGCCGCGAGCACCTCGTTCGTGAGGCGCTCGACCAGGCCCCCGTAGGTGAAGATCTTGAAGGTCGATCCGGGCTGGCGCCAGCCGGTCGCGATCACGTCGTACTTCCATTGCCTGAAATCGACGTTGCCGATTTCGGCCAGTACATCACCGGTGAAATCGACCGCGAACGCGCCCGCGCGCAGCTCCGCGTTGTCCGAGTCGTCCGGGTGACGGGCGAGATAGGTGTGCACCGTCAGGCCGACTGCCTTGGCAAGGACGTCCTGCAGCGCGTCGTCGCGCGTGATCGAGATCGTGAGCCCGCCGGTGTTGATCGGGAACCGATCCTTGTAGAGAATGCGCACCCGCTCGAGAAAGTGGTCGCGCGTGCCGCAGCCCGAGCCCGGCGGCAGAATGTCCTTGCGCAGCGACTTCTCGACCACGTCCACCGCACGTGCATGTTCGGCCTCGTCTATCACGCCCTGATCCAGCATCAGGTCCAGTACGCGGGTCGTGCCGCGCGCGGCCTCGGCCCAGTTCGCGTCGTGGATCTGTTCGCGGGTCCGCAGCAGGGGATCCGTCGCAAACGGGCGGTCGGGCAGCGCCGGCTTGTTGATCAGGGCGACGATGAAGGCGACCTCGGGAAGCGCCAACTCCTTCGCCGGCTTCCCAAAATAGGCTCGGCTGGCCGCTTCGATGCCGTACTGCCCGCGCCCGAAATACGGCATGTTCACGTATTTCAGCAGCAGCTCCGGCCGCGAGAACTGGCGCTCGATCCGCAGCGCCATGACGATGTCACCGACCTTTTCGAGCTCGGTCGATGCCCGGCCGGTGCCGCCGCGAAGGTGCTTGGCGATCTGCATCGTGATGGTCGACGCCCCCGAGCGGCTCTCCTGGAGGACGTGCTTGGCTGCCGCCCGCACGATCGCGCCCTTGTCGATACCCTCGTGCTGGAAGAAGTTTTTGTCCTCGGAGGCCAGAATGGCGCTGACGAACAGCGGCGGGATGCTCGCGGGATCTTCGATCAAGATGCGGTGCTCGGGCGAGGAAATGCAGGCAACGGTCTTGAGGTCCTCGGTCACCAGCGTCGATTGCTCGGCGAAGTAGGTGCGGTCGTACAGCCGCGCGATCGTGTTGCGGTCGATGCCCAGGTAGGCGTCGATCCGGTCCGAGTAGCGGGAATCGATCGTCTCGATGATCGATTCGAGCTCGACGTAGCCGAGGACGGCCAGCGCCGCAAGCACGCCGAGCACGACGAGGAGGCCACGGATGACCCGGCCCAGGAAGCGCAGCACCGTCGAGCGTCGTGGCGGCGACGCGAGCTCGACGCCGTCGCCGTTCGCACCTTCCATGATCCCGTTCTTCCTCCGACTCGGGCGGCGCTCGAAGCCGCTCGTTGAAGCGTCCCCGAACAAGCATACGCCGTACCGATGCGGATGCTCTACCCCCGTCCGGCGGACGCCATTACCGGATGCGGCGGAATTGCATCATCGCCTGCGCCTGAGCCGCTGCGCTAGGTTGCCCCGGGTCACGTTGGGCGCCGCGTGGCGGAGCTCGCGTGTGCGAGTGTAGAACCGCGGCGAGATGCCCTCGCGATAGACTACCCATTGTTCCGCGGATACGATTTCGACATGCCTTCATGCGGGACTCGTCGGGTTCCGGCAGTGCGTGCGACAGCTCGCGCAGCGGCAGCCTGCAGCCACCCTTCAACGTCACGAGGAAATCCATGTCCGAACACGCTGCCAACGGCAGTCGTCGCTGCATCATCAGACTCGTCGTCACCGGCCTTGCCGCCACACGGCTCGCCGGCGCATTGGTGAGCCAGAGCGCGCAAGCCGCCCCGGTTCCCGTCCAGGAGTCCGATCCGAGGGCCATCGCGCTGGGCTACAAGACCGACGCAACGAAGGCGACGGCTCGCAAGGATGCGACCGAGTCCTGCGCCAACTGCAATTTGTATTCGGGCAGGGAGGGGGCCGCTGACGGTCCCTGCACGCTCTTCCAGGGCAACCTGGTCAGTGCAAAGGGCTGGTGCACCGCCTGGGCCGGCATGTGACCGTCCAGCCGCCGTCTGTGCAAAAATCCAACGAGATCGATGCGGCCCCGCTCGACCATCACGGATCGGCCACGGGCGGCCCCATTTCCCACCTTTCGCTGGCAACGAGCGCCGCCGACCACACCCGCGTATCGCCTGGAGCCCTCATGTATCGCTACCCCGCCGACATCTACACCGAACCGGAACCGGATACCGACACGCTGACCAACCTCGGGCCACTCACCGGCATGGCCGGAATCTGGACCGGCGCCGACGGACTGGATGTCAATCCGAAGCCCAACGGTCCGGAGCATCAGCCCTTCATCGAGCGCTATGAGCTCCAGCCAATCGACGCGCAGACCAGCGGGCCGCAACTCTTCTACGGCCTCCGCTATCACACTCGAATTGTGAAGCCGGACGACCCGGAAACCTTTCACGACCAAGTTGGCTACTGGCTCTGGGAGCCCGCCACTCACGCGATACTGCTGACGCTGTCGATCCCGCGGGGCCAGACCGCAATGGCCGTCGGCCGGGCAGCTCCCGATGCGAAATCATTCACGCTCGAGGCAGTGCGCGGTTCGTTCACCGCCGGCATTGTCTCCAATCCCTTTCTCGAGAAGGCATTCCGCACGGATCGCTACACGATCAAGGTCGACATCCACGCGGACGGCACGTGGTCGTACGAGCAAGACACTCTGCTGATGATCTCCGGCCAGTCCGAGCCGTTTCACCACACCGATCGCAATCGTCTCCGCAAGATTGCCGAGCCCACGCCCAATCCGACGGCGCTGGCGGCGCGCAAGGCAGTGGGCCAAGAGCGCGCCTCATAGCGTCTCCGGGCGCCCGGTGCGGAGCCGCGGAGCTGCAACGCCGGCGAAACCGGCTTCCTCAGGGCCGAAAGGCAGGCGTGGGCGACAGGTCGGGCTCGGGCCGAATGCAACCGCACGGTCAGCCCTCAGTCAGGGTCAGCAGGATGTCGGCGTACCAGGCACAGTTCAGCCCCAGCGCTTCGTCGACGTTCAGGTCGCGCGTTCCTACATCGATTACCGCGGAGTGCACGCCAAGGAGTATCCAAGGCAGGTCGCCGTACCTCGGCTCCGGCTCTCCAGCGCGCATTACGACAGGCGCGCCACTGGTGCCGCGGTGGGTGCGCGCATCGGTGAGGAAATAGCCCTGCCCCTGGAAACGCAGCCCGAACGAAGAGGCGACTACGGCATGACGCACGACCGGCATATGGTGCAGCGTGTCATGGAAGCCCAGCGGGAAGCCCACCATCAGCAGCGATGTGCCGACTGCAACTTGGTCGAGCGGGCGGTGCAGGTGTTGGGGCGTGAAGGCGCGGTAGACCGTCGTCTCGGGCAGCGCAGCGCGTTCGATCTCGATCACCGCGACATCGATGGCTCCGCCAGCGTCGAGGCCCTGGCGCCAGATGCTCTTGTCGTCGCGGTACAGCGGGATCGAGAACCCGGTGGATCTCGCCATGTTGTCCGCTTCGATGTGAAGTTCGATCTCGATGCGGTCTGGAAAGTGCTTGCTCGGCTCGTCGACCAGCACGTGCCGGCTCGTCACCAGGAATAGTCGTCCATCGCGCTCGAAGAAGAAGCCGCTGGCATTGGTCAACGGCCGCCGCTGTTCGAAGGTGAAGACTCGCGTGGCGGCGAGCAAGAGGGATTCGATCATCGGCGTGTCAGGAGATCGTGCACGAGCATCACGTGGGTGCGAAGCGGCGCCAGCAGGGAGAGGTCACGTCATCGAAAGGCCCGTTGCCGACAGTCCGTGCCGCCGCCTCCCCGACAAGCTGCGGGACGCACCTGAGGGCTGGCCCCTTCGCACGCGCACCCGGGCGCGGGCAAGCAAATCACGGGGCGTTGGCCTATAGTGATGGAACGCCACGGTCCCGGCGAGATACAGGAGCGAACGATGTCTCATCAACCCCCGAAGGAAAACAAGAAGAAGCCGCAGCACACGCCAAAGGAAAAGAAAGCGATCAAGCAGCAGAAGAAGCACTCGAGTGACGCTGTGCCCTTCATCAAACACTGAGAGGCGCGGCCGCGGCGATGTGCCGGGGCTGGGCTTGCCGAGGCGGTCGCGCACGTGATGCGCATCGTTTGTTGACTTCGCACCAAAGCGGGGCTCCCTTCGGGTTGCTGCCGAAAATGCCCATCGCTGCGTTGCAAAGCCTCGCCGGGTAGCCGGCCCGATCCCGTTTTGCGCCTTGCGCCGGGCGTTCGCGAACCGATCAAGCTTCCAACAGGGTCTCGGCCGTGATGTTCAGCACTACGGTCGCTCCGACCTTGGCACTGCCCTTGAGTACCGCCTTGCGAATTCTGGGAATGAGTTCGACAACCGTAACCTCGATATCCACGTCATCGCCCGGCCGCACCGGAGCTCTGAATCGAACCTTCAGCTCGCGCGCCAGGGCCCCGGGGCCGGGCAGGCTGGTGGCCAGCAACGCCGAAAAGAAGCCCACCAGGAGAACGCCGTGCGCAATGATGCCGCCGAAGCGGGGATGAGCGTACGCCGCGTCCGTGTGTATCGGGTTGTGGTCACCGGTCACCGAGGCGAACGCCGCGATCATCTCCGGTGTCATCCGAACCGTCGCGGATGCGGTTTGGCCAAGTGTCAAGTCTGCAAAGCGCATTGAGCCCCCCGCCAGAGAATCGCCGAAGGGACGCTACGCCCGTCCTACGCAGGGGTCAAACCCAACCTCGACAGGGTGATTGACCGACGGGGTCCAGCGAGCCGCTGGAATTCATCAGTCGATGACTCCACCGCCGGCGCCAACGGCACCCAGCAACGCCAGGGCGGACGGCCCGGGCAAATCGGAGCCGATCGAAAGGCCCTGAGCGGACGCGATGCCCGACGACCGCGGTGCGCTCAGCCGAGCTCGGGAATCAGCGTCAGCAGCGGCTTGCCGGCGAACCACGCGTCAAGGTTGGCCTTGCAGAGGTCGCCCATCGCCTTGCGCGTCTCCTGCGTCGCACTGCCGACATGCGGCAGCAGCACGACGTTGTCCATCGTCAAGAGAGGCGCCGGAATGTTCGGTTCGTCCGCGAAGACGTCGAGCCCAGCGGCCTTGATGACGCCGCCCTGCAGCGCGGACACGAGCGCGGGCTCGTCGACGATCGAGCCGCGGGCGATGTTGACGAGCGTGCCCTTCTTGCCGAGCGCGGCCAGCACCTCCGCGTTCACGATGTTGCGGGTCGCGGCCCCCCCCGGGCACGCAACGATCAGGAAGTCCGACGCCGCGGCCAGCGCCTTCAGGTCGGCGACGTAGCGATAGGGCACGTCCTGCGGCTTGCGGCCGCAGTAGGCGATTTGCATGCCCATCGCCGCGAGCCGCTGCGCGACCGCCTTGCCGATGCGGCCCAGGCCGAGAATTCCGGCCGTCCTGCCGGCAAGCTTGGTCGTCAGCTCGGGCCCTTTCCTCAGCCACTCGCCGGCGTGGACGAAGCGATTGGCGCGCACGAAGCCGCGACCCGTCATCAGCACGAGCGCGACGGCGACATCGGCGACGTCGTCGGTCAGCACGTCGGGGGTGTTCGTCACCCTGATCCCCCGCTTGCGGCAATAGTCGACCGGGACGCCGTCGTAGCCGACGCCGAACACCGAGATGATCTCGAGCTTCGGCAGCGCATCGAGCAGCGGCGGCGGCGTGACCGTGCCGCCGCCCTGCACGAGGCCGCGGACGATCCCGCCCGACGCAGCGAGGAACGCCGGCTTGTCGTCCGCCTTCGCGTAGTCGTGGCACCGATAGTCGGCGCGCAGCGGATCGTAGAGGAACGGCGGCAATGGCGCCGTGACGATGATGTCGGGAGTCGGCATGTCAGCCCCTGTTCATGGCAGCGGCCCATTCTAGCAATCCGGCGATGACGCCCGCGTCGCCGCCGGCCGTCTCGACGACGAGCAGGCCGAGCTCGCGCGCGTGCGCCGCGATCCTCGGATGCGGGACGAATGTCGGGCGCGCGTGCCATCGCTCTCGCGTCCACGCGTCGCAGAGTGCCCACAGGTTGTCGAGGCCTTCGCTCGACGTGATGGTCACCGCATCGACGCGGCCGTCGCGGAATGCCTCGACCAGTCCCGCCGCGCCGGTCGCGGGCGCCGCGCGACGGTAGCAGGGGACGTACTCCACCGTCGCGCCGCGCGCCCGCAGCGCGTCACCCAGCTGATCGCGGCCGCCGTCGCCGCGGAACACGACGACGCGCTTGCTCTGCGGCGACGCGAACTCCGGCAGCGCGAGCAGGCCATCGCTGTCGAACGTCGTCGCCGGGATGCGGGCACCGGCGATGCCGACCGCGGCGAGAGCCTCGGCGGTGCCGGGGCCGGGCGCGAAGGCGACGACGTTCGCCGGCCAGCGAGTCGCTGCGGGCGCCCCGTATTCGACGGCGCTGGCCGAGACGAAGACCGCGAAATCGTAGCCGCCGAGCGCCGCGTGCGCCCGCGCGAGCGGCGCGGGATCGGCCGGCGGCAGGATCGCGATCGCGGGAAAGATGACCGGCGCCGCGCCGAGCGCGGCAAGCTTCTGCGCGAACGCGCCCGCCTGCCGCGCGGGGCGCGTCACGAGGACGCCCACACCCGCAAGCGGAGATGCGGCGTTCGGGTCGGACATCGCGCGCGGATCGGAGGAGACCGAAACGCCTACCCGACCAGCCGCGCTGCGCCGCGGGCGAGGAAATCGCGCGCGAGGGCGCCGCCGAGCGCCTCGGCCGCCGGCACGTCGGCGACGACGGCGCTCCGCTCGCCGCGCATCACCGTTGCGCCGTCGCGGCTCGCGACGAGCCCGCGCAGCCACAGCTCGCCGTGCCGCGGGACCGCGTGCGCGGCGAGCGGCGTGTGGCAACTGCCGGACAGCGCGCGCGAGAATGCGCGCTCGGCGGCCGTCGCGAGCGTGGTGGCAGCGTCCGCAAGCGGCGCGAGCGCGGCGATGACGTCGGGTCGATCGCTCCGGCACTCGATCGCGATGGCGCCCTGCCCGGCCGCGGGGAGGCTCTCCTCGGGATCGAGCAACGACGCGATGCGGCTCGCGAACCCAAGCCTCTTCAAACCCGCGGCCGCGAGCACGATCGCGTCGTAGCGCCCCTCGTCGAGCTTGCGCAGGCGGGTGTTGACGTTGCCGCGCAGCGGCAGCACCTGAAGGAGCGCGTCGCGCTCGCGGAGCTGCGCCTCGCGGCGCAGGCTGGACGTGCCGACGCGCGCGCCGCCGGGAAGACCCGCGAGGTCGAGATAACGGTTGGACACGAACGCGTCGCGCGGATCCTCGCGCTCGCAGATCGCGGCGAGCGCGAATCCCTCCGGCACGTCCATCGGGACGTCCTTGAGCGAATGGACGGCGAGGTCCGCGCGGCCGTCGGCCATCGCGAGCTCGAGCTCCTTGATGAACAACCCCTTGCCGCCGATGTCGGCGAGCGGCTGGTCGAGCACCTTGTCCCCTTGGGTCGTGATGCCGAGCAGGCTCACATCGCAGCCCGAGTGGAGCGCGGCGAGCCGCGCACGGACGTGCTCGGCCTGCCACAACGCAAGCGCGGATTCGCGCGTCGCGATCGTGAGGCGCTTGGGGGCAGGGGTAAGCGGCATCGATGCGAAAAGTAGGGTCAGACTCGACTTTCCGACATTGTAACGTCGCGGATGTCTGGGGTCTGACCCTACTTTTCGCGGCGCCGGAACCATCCGGTTACGGCGAGGCGCGGCCTCGTCGCCGGCAGCACCTCGTGCTCGAAGTCCGCGGCAAGGAACGCGACGAGCGTCCCGCCTTCCGGCAGCACGTCGCGCGGCATTCCGCCCGCGCGGTGGATGCGGAGCGCGCCGCCGTCGCTCGCCCGCCACTCGTCGTTGAGATAGAGGACGAGCGACAGCACGCGCGTGTCGTCATCGCGGAAGCGATCGCGGTGCCTCGAATAGTGCGCGCCGGGCGGGTAGAAGGCGTAGTGCCCCTCGTAGCGCCACAGTCCGAGCGTGAGCTCGTAGTTCACGGCGACGCGCAGCGCCTCGAACGCGGCGAAGAGCGTGCGTTCCGCCGGCGTCGCATCGCTCTCGTCGAGCCAGCCGATGCGATCGCCACGGACGTCGCCGCGCACGCGTCGGTCGGCGCCATGACCCACGGCGGCCGGCGCGAGCACGCCCGCGGTCTCGCGTCGAAGCGCTTCGCCACGGAGGGCCGCGATCACGGCCGCAGGAAGGAAGCGGGGCACGACGACGACGCCGTCGCCGGCCAGGCCGGCGACGATGCCGAGAGGGGCAAGCGGGGACTCGAGCACCAAGCGGCTATCATACGGCGGTCGCCTCCACCGGAGCGAAATCCGATGCGCATCGTGATCACCGGCGGCGCTGGCTTCCTCGGCACGCGCCTCGCCCGCGCGCTCCTCGCACGCGGCGCGCTGACCGACGCCCGCGGCGACGAGCAAGAGATCGGCGAGATCGTCATCCTCGACCTCGTGGCCGCGCCGGATCCCGGCGACACGCGCGTGCGATCGATCGCAGGCGATCTCACCGATCCGGCCGTCATCGAGCGCACGCTCACGCCGGACACGACGAGCGTCTTCCACCTCGCGGCCGTGGTCAGCGGCCAGGCGGAGGCCGACTTCGATCTCGGGATGCGCGTCAACGTCGACGCGACGCGTCTCCTGCTCGAGCGTTGCCGCACGCTGACCGCGCCGCCGAAATTCGTCTTCACGAGTTCGCTCGCGGTGTTCGGCGGCTCGCTGCCCGATCCGGTGCCGGACGATGCGCCGCTGATGCCGCAGACGTCGTACGGCACGCAGAAAGCGATCGGCGAGTATCTCGTCTACGACATGACGCGCAAGGGCATGCTCGACGGCCGCAGCCTGCGCCTCCCGACCGTCACCGTGCGGCCCGGAAAGCCCAACAAGGCGGCGTCGTCGTTCGCGAGCGGCATCATCCGCGAGCCCCTCGCCGGCATCGACGCGCCCTGCCCCGTCGCGCCGACGACGCGGATGTGGGTGACCTCGCCGCGCGCCGTCGTCGCCAATCTGATCTGCGGCCACGAGGCCCCCGCATCCGCCTTCGCGCAGTCGCGCTCGGTCAATGTCCCCGGCATCCTCGTCGGCGTCGGCGAGATGGTGACGGCATTGCGCCGCGTCGCGGGCGACGCGGTGGCCGAGCGTGTGAAGTGGCAATTCGATCCGGTCGTCGATCGCATCGTCTCGACCTGGCCCGCAAACTTCGCGCCGAAGCTCGGTCCCGCGCTCGGGATGCGCACGGACGCCGATTTCGAGGGCATCGTCCGCGCGTACATTGCGGACGAAATGCCGTAGGGGTCGGCGTACCGAAGGGGCTTGCGGCCGCCGCAGCGCTCGGTCGATCCATCCGCGTTTCCTTTTGGGTCAGTACCTTGAACACGGTATTCCGCGCTGATTCTGAACACATGCCACCGCGGCAGCTCGACCACCGGCGCGCACTCGAGCTTGCGAAATTCCTCGAGTGCGCCGACCAGCGATGTTGACACGAACAATTGTTGCGGTAGACTGCGCCGCAACCGGCGACGGTGGTTCGAAGACGCCGGGACGTGCAGCCCGTTCTTGGCAAGCAGCTGCGGCTCAGTGCAGCGGCGCCGGCGATCACTCGCCGGAGCTCCGGCAAGATCTACAAAAAAATAGCCCGTCGCCCGACGCGCATCGTTTCGTTGGCGAGCGCGTTCACCCGACGGTCATTCGACCGCCGATCGCACGACGGCGGCGGTAGCGAGGCGCATCGGCTTCGAGCAAGACCTGGGGGAACGATGAGCAGAGCACGTTCGTTTCGGTTGCGCGTCGCGTTACATGATCGGGCGCGCATCGCGATGGGCGTCGCCGCGGTCTCGATCCTCCGTCACCCGCCCTTGTAGGCCAAGCCCGTTAAGAAACGCCGCTCACGAGGCGGCGGTCAGTAATGTCGACACAATGGAGAGAGACCCCATGCGATTCAGACCCACTCGCACGTTTGCGGCGCTAACCCTGGTTTTCGGTGCGCTCGCCGCCGTCAGCGCCGGTGCCGTGCGCCCCGAGGCCGTCGCCGATGGCAACAAGCTGGTCACGCCGGTCTGGAAGCCGGTCGGACTAGACCGGCAGGCGGTTACGGTCATGGTCCAGCTATCGGGCGACCCCGTCACCGTCCAGCAGGAGGCGGCCGGCCGCAAGCTGAGCCGGGCGGAAAGGGATCAGGCCAAAGCCAAGCTCAAGGGCGATCAGAACGCGCTGCGCGGCAGCATCGAAAAGCTCGGCGGCACTGTGGTCTCCGGCTATCAGTCGGCCTATAACGGCGTCAAGGTCAGGATCGCGCGCGACAAGGCGGAGCAGCTCGCCACGCTGCCCGGCGTCAAGGCGGTACACCCGCTGCAGATCATGCGACCGGACAACGTCCGCGGCGTGCCCCTTATCGGCGCGCCCGGCGTCTGGCAGAACCTCGCGCTCCGGGGCGAGAACATCAAGGTCGCCATCATCGACACCGGCATCGACTACACGCACGCGAACTTCGGTGGTCCCGGCACCGTGGCCGCGTACGACACGGCCCACGCGGCCGAAACCGCGCCAGCCGATCCGTTGCTCTTCGGTCCGCTCGCGCAGCGCGTCAAGGGCGGCATCGACCTCGTCGGCGACAGCTACGATGCCGATCCGGATTCCCCCACTTACCAACCTATTCCGCATCCGGACCCGAATCCGCTCGACTGCAACGGTCACGGTTCGCACGTTGCCGGCACCGCCGCCGGCTCCGGCGTGACCGCGGCCGGCGCAACCTTCTACGGGCCCTACAACGCGACCACGATCGGCGACGGCAGCGGCTTCATCATCGGGCCGGGCGTCGCCCCGAAGGCTGACCTCTACGCGGTTCGCGTGTTCGGCTGCAACGGTTCGACGGACGTCACCGTCGACGCGATCGAATGGGCGGTCGACAACGACATGGATGTCATCAACATGTCGCTCGGATCGGCGTTCGGAACGAACGAGGATCCTTCCGCGGAGGCGTCGACGAACGCGGCAAAGGCCGGCGTCGTCGTCGTGACCTCGGCGGGCAACAGCGGGCCGAGCCAGTACATCACCGGGTCGCCGGGGACGGCCGACGGCTCGATCGCGACCGCCGCGAACGATGCGTTCCCGTCCATCCCGGGCGTCCGCATCGTGACCGCCCCTCCTAGCGGGACGCCGCTTTCGCTGCTGGGGATCGACGCGAACGGTTATCCCATCGCCGCACCGATCGGCGGGGCGCTGGTCGTGCTGAAGGACAACCCGGCGACGACAGCCGAAGAGCCGGGCTTCATCGGCTCGGCCGACGAATCGCTCGGCTGCTCGCCCGGCGCGTACACCTACAACGGCATCGTGCCGGGCGGAGGCCAGATCGCGGTCGCCACGCGGGGCGTGTGCGCCCGCGTCGCCAGGCCGATTTTCGGACAACAGGCCGGCGCTGCGGTCGTGGTGATGGCCAACAACGGTGCCGGACTTCCGCCGTTCGAAGGGCCGATCAGCGTGAACCCGGACACGGGCATACCGTACACCGTGACCATTCCCTTCGTGGGCGTCGCGGGCAACTATGCGACGGCAGGGAGCGACTCGAACAAGCTCATCATGTCGCCCGCCGGAACGACGGCCACACTGTCCGCGGAGGATTTCGCGAACCCCAACTTCCTGGGCTTCGCCTCGTTCTCGTCGGGCGGACCGCGCACCGGCGACAGTTCCCTCAAGCCGGACATCACGGCTCCTGGGGTGAGCGTCGTGTCGACGGGCGTCGGTCTTGGCACCGGCTCGGCCCTGCTCTCGGGTACGTCGATGGCCTCCCCGCTTGTCGCCGGCGTCGCCGCGTTGACGCGCCAGGCCCACCCGACGTGGAAGGTCCAGGACATCAAGGCCGCGATCACCAACACCGGGCAGCCTTCAGGCGTGCTCAACTACCGCACGAGCCGCGGCGGCACGGGCCTCGTCCAGCCGGCGATGTCGACCCAATCGCAAGTCGTCGCCCGGGCTAACGGCGGCAACCGGTTCGCCGTCAGTGTCAACTACGGTTTCGAGGAGCTGCAGAAGGACTTCAGCAAGAAGGAGACGATCAAGCTCACCAACAACGGCTCGGTGCCCGCGACTTTCAACGTCGCCCAGGCGCTGCCGGCCGGTTCGCCGCATTCGGTGAGCCTGAACAAGTCGTCGGTCAAGGTCCCGGCGCATGGCGATGCCGAGGTCGTCATGACGCTCAACGTTCCCGCGGCAACGGCCGGTGACTCCACCGCCTTCAGGGAGGTCGCAGGCCTTATCCAGTTCACGCCCGCCACGGCGGCGGACAACGCCAATGTGACCTTGCGCGTGCCTTACTACCTCGTCCCCCGCGCGAAGTCGGACATCTCGACGTCGATCGGTAAGCTGCAGGGTACCAACCCGGCGACGATCGCCACGGTGACGAACAAGCACGGCGTGATCTCCGGCGATGCCGACTTCTACGCGTGGGGTCTCGAGGACAAGAAGACCAAGGGCAAGGTGTCGAACGACATCCGCGCCGTCGGCGTGCAGTCGTTCCCGTGGGACGCGACCCGCCGGCTGGCGGTCTTCGCCGTCAACACCTACGACCGGTGGTCCAACGCGTCGACCAACGAGTTCGACATCCCCGTCGATGTGGATGGCGACGGCAGCGTCGACTACATCGTCGTCGGTGTCGATTATGGGGCGGTCACGGCCGGCACCTTCAATGGCCAGATGGGAAGCTTCGTGTTCAGCACCCGCTCCGCCGGCGCGAGCATTGCCTTCTTCGCGACGGCTCCGACCGACAGCTCGACGGCATTGCTGCCGGTGCTCTCGTCGCAACTGTGCCGGACGGGCGAGCCGTGCCTCAACGCGTCGAACCCGCGCATCACTTATGGCGCAGTCGGCTTCGATCTGCAGAACGGCGGGGTCGACGAGGTCGCCGACACGGCCAAGTACAACGTGTGGGCGAGCGCGATCAGCCAGGGCGGCTTCGCGAACGTCGCGCCCGGCGGGACCGACACGTCCAACGTCATCGCCATCGACTCGGCGGAGTGGGCGCTGACGCCGGCGAAGGGCCTGATGATCGTGACCTTCGACAACAAGAGCGGCGCGGACGAAGCGCAACTCATCGAGGTGAAAGTGAAGAAGTAGGCCTCGTTTAACACCGTTACGTGCGAAAGGCCGGCGTCCGCCGGCCTTTCGCCTTTTTAGAGCTGGGAGAATGTCCTGTCGGGCGTCCGCAGCGGGACGGTGGTCCCGTAGCGGCCCGCTACGCCACGTCCGCGAGCGACGCCGCGGGCTCCACCGCGGCCAGCGCCTCCAAGAACAACTCCGGTCGCGCCTCCCGGAGCCTGGCGGTGTCGGACAGGATCTGCCGGAATCGGCGTCCGCCGGAGCGGCCGTGATAGAGCCCCAGCACGTGGCGGGCGATCGCGCGAAGCGGCACGCCGCGCGCACCCTGTTTCGCCGCATACGGCACGAGCTCGCGGATCACGTCGGCGCGCGATCGCGCCGGTGCCTCGTCGCCCCAGAGTCTCCAGTCAGCCTGCGCGAGGAAGTAAGGGTCGTGATAGGCGAGGCGTCCGAGCATGACGCCGTCGACCGCCGCGAGCTCGCGGTCGATCGCATCCCAATCGGCGAGCCCGCCGTTGCTGACGATCGTCAGCGCGGGGAAGTCCTGCTTCAGCCGGTGCACGACGTCATGGCGCAGCGGCGGGACCTCGCGGTTTTCCTTGGGCGAGAGTCCCTTCAGCACGGCGTTCCGCGCGTGGACGATGAAGACCTCGCAACCGGCGCGGGCCACCGTGCCGACGAACTCGCGGACGAAGCCGTAGTCGGCGCCGGCATCGAGCCCGATCCGGTGCTTGACGGTGACCGGCAGCGCGACCGCGTCGCGCATCGCCTTCACGCAGTCCGCGACGAGCGTGGGCTCCGCCATCAGGCATGCCCCGTAGCTGCCTTTCTGCACGCGCTCCGACGGACAGCCGCAATTGAGGTTGATCTCGTCGTAGCCCCAGCGCGCGCCCAGCTTCGCACCGTGGGCGAGCACGGCACGATCGCTGCCGCCGAGCTGCAGCGCGACCGGATGCTCGGCCGGATCGAAGTCGAGATGATGCGGGACGTCGCCGTGCGTCAACGCGGCGCTCGTGATCATCTCGGTGTAGAGGCGCGCGTGCCGCGAGATGAGACGGAGGAAATACCGGCAGTGCCGGTCGGTCCAGTCCATCATCGGCGCGACACACAGCCGATGCGGTGCGGCGGCGGTCATTGGACGGCTCGCGTGGCTCCGGCGGCGGGATGAGGGAAGGCGTTGGGAAGCATGAGCGCGCGGTCGACCGCGGGACCACGGGGTCCCGCGAGGCGCATTGTCGCATTGCGGACCGGCGGCGAATGGCCCCGCGAGCGTCAGGTTGCAAGAACGCGCAAATGATGCTCTATTCTTTCGACGGCTCGGTGGGATGGACCGGCCCCCCCGGATCGCGAGCCTGGACCCTGCAAGCCATGCCGAACCTGGCCGAACCCTCCGCCGCCGACATTGCACGCTGGGTCGGCCGGACCGAGCGACACGCGGATCGCGTGACGCCCGTGCCGCTCGCGGCGCTCGCAGCGACGCTCGACCGCGACGAGCCGCCACCCACCGAGGGAAGCGCGATCGGGCCGCTGCGCCACTGGCTCTACTTTCTGCCGTTGGCGCCGACGCGCGAGCTCGGCCCCGACGGCCATCCGAGGCGCGGCGGCTTCCTTCCGCCGGTGCCGCTGCCGCGGCGGATGTGGGCCGGCGGTCGCCTGGAGTTTCGCCGGCCGCTGCGCGTCGGCGACATGATCGAGCGCACGTCGAGGATCGCGAGCGTCGAGACCAAGCAGGGGAAGAGCGGTGCACTCGTCTTCGTCCTCGTGCGCCACGAGATCGTCGCCGCGGACGAGCTCGCGATCGTCGAGGAGCATGACATCGTCTACCGCGAGGCGCCGCATCCCGGCGATCCCGCCCCCGCGAAGAAGACTGCGCCCGCAGATCCGGAATGGAAGCGCGACGTCGTGCCGAGCGACGTGCTCCTGTTCCGCTACTCGGCGCTCACGTTCAACGGCCACCGGATCCATTACGACCGGCGTTACGTCACGACGGAGGAGGGCTACCCCGGCCTCGTCGTCCACGGCCCCTTGATCGCGACCCTGCTCGCGGACCTCGCGCGCGATCGCGTTGCCCCGGCGGCACTTGCGACGTTCTCGTTCCGAGCGGTCTCGCCGTTGTTCGACGTCGCGCCGTTCGCCGTCTGCGGCAAGCGCGAGGCCGAGGGCGGCGTGCGCCTCTGGGCACAGAGCGCCGACGGGCAGCTTGCAATGGAGGCGAGCGCGACGGTGCGCTGAGCCCCGCGTCTACCGGCACGCGACCATGTTGACCCACCCCCAATCGCACCAGGACCTGCGCGACGCGATCCGCGACCTCTGCGCGCAGTTTCCGGGCGAGTACTTCCGCCGCGTCGACGAGGCGCGCGGCTACCCGGACGAATTCGTTGCCGCGCTCACGAGCGCGGGCTGGCTCGCCGCGCTGATCCCGCAGGAGTACGGCGGCTCGGGACTCGGGCTCACCGAAGCGTCGATCATCATGGAGGAGATCAACCGGAGCGGCGGCAACTCCGGTGCGTGTCACGGGCAGATGTACAACATGGGCACGCTGCTCCGCCACGGCTCGGAGGCGCAGAAGCGGCGATACCTGCCGAAGATCGCCAGCGGCGAGCTCAGGCTGCAGTCGATGGGCGTTACGGAGCCCACGACGGGCACGGACACGACGAAGATCCGCACGACCGCCGTGCGCAAGGGCGACCGCTACCTGGTCAACGGCCAGAAGGTCTGGATCTCGCGCGTCCTGCACTCGGATCTCATGGTGCTGCTCGCGCGCACGACGCCGGTCGATCAGGTGAGGCGCCGGTCTGAAGGCATGTCGATCTTCGTCGTCGATCTCCGCGAGGCGATCGGGCATGGGCTCATCGTGAAACCGATCGCGAACATGGTCAACCACGAGACCAATGAGCTCTTCTTCGACAACCTCGAGATCCCGGCCGAGAACCTGATCGGCGACGAAGGCAAGGGCTTCAGGTACATCCTCGACGGGCTCAACGCCGAGCGCACGCTGATCGCCGCCGAGTGCATCGGCGACGGCTACTGGTTCCTCGACAAGGTGACCGCGTACGCGAAGGAGCGCGTCGTGTTCGGCCGGCCGATCGGGCAGAACCAGGGCGTCGCCTTTCCGATCGCGCGCGCCTACGTCAACGTCGAGGCGGCGAACCTGATGCGCCACAAGGCGTGCGCGCTGTTCGACGCGCACGAGCCGTGTGGCGCCGAAGCGAACATGGCGAAGCTCCTCGCCGCGGACGCGTCGTGGGAAGCAGCCAACGCGTGCCTCCAGTTCCACGGTGGCTTCGGCTTCGCCGTCGAGTACGACGTCGAGCGCAAGTTCCGCGAGACGCGGCTCTACCAGGTCGCGCCGATCTCCACCAACCTGATCCTCTCGTACGTCGCCGAGCATGTGCTCGGACTCCCGCGATCATTTTAGGGCCTGCTACGGCTATGGGCGCAAACGCGAACGGGTGGCATGGCGCGCCAATCGAGGCGCGCGACAATGCCGGGACCGGGGCGTCCTGGCAAGGAGGGCAACGAAGTCGTCATTCCCGCGAACGCCGGAATCCAGCGACTTGGGTCATTGCAGGCGACGGTCCAACGTCACTGGGTCCCCGCGTTCGCGGGGGCGACGCAGAAAGCATTCGACCGGTGCATTCGTTATGGATGCAACGTGTCGACGATTGACACCTAATGCGCCCGCTCGAAGGCATCACGGTCGTCACGCTCGAGCACGCGATTGCGGCGCCGTTCTGCACGCGCCAGCTCGCCGACCTGGGCGCCCGCGTGATCAAGATCGAGCGCCCCGGCACGGGAGACTTCGCGCGCGGCTACGACGAGCGCGTTCGCGGGCTCGCCTCGCATTTCGTCTGGACGAACCGTTCGAAGGAAAGCCTCACGCTCGACGTCAAGCATGCCGCGGCGAAACCGATATTGTCGGCGCTCGTCGCGCGCGCCGACGTGCTCGTGCAGAACCTCGCGCCCGGCGCCGCGGCGCGGCTAGGCCTCTCCTACGAGACGCTCGCCGCGGCGCACCCGCGCCTCATCGTGTGCGACATCTCGGGCTACGGCGCGGACGGCCCGTACCGGGACAAGAAGGCCTACGACCTCCTGATCCAGAGCGAATCCGGCTTCCTGTCGATCACCGGCACGCCGGACGCGCCGGCGAAGGCCGGCTGCTCGATCGCCGACATCGCGGCCGGCATGTACGCGTACTCGAGCGTCCTCGCCGCCTTGATCGACCGTCAGCGCACCGGACGCGGCTCTCCGATCGACGTGTCGATGCTCGAGAGCATGGTCGAGTGGATGAGCTACCCGCTCTACTACGCATTTGACGGTGCCGAGCCGCCGCCGCGGACCGGCGCTGCGCACGCGACGATCTTCCCCTACGGGCCGTTTCCCGCGGGCGACGGCAAGGTCGTCATGCTGGGCCTACAGAACGAGCGCGAGTGGGCGGTGTTCTGCCGCGACGTGCTCCTGTGCCCCGAGCTCGTTACCGACGAGCGCTTCGCGACCAACTCGAAGCGGAGCGCCGCGCGCGACGCGCTCGGCGCGATCATCGCCGACGCCTTTCGGCCGCTCACCTCCGCACAGGTCATCGACCGGCTCGACGCCGCGGGCATTGCGAATGCCCGGATGAACGACATGCGGGAAGTGCGCGCGCATCCGCAGCTCGCCGCGCGGCGGCGCTGGGTCGACGTCGACACCCCGGCGGGCAAGGTGCCGGCGCTCGTGCCGCCGGGGCTGCCGCCTGTGCCTCCGCCGCGGATGGATCCGGTACCCGACCTCGGTGCCCAGACGGACGCGATCCTGCGCGAGCTGGGCTATGACGACGCGGCCATCGAGCGGCTCGCGGCGGAACGGGTAGTATGACGACCATGCGCGACACGAATCCCACGGCCCGGCTGGCACGCTTCGCGAGCGGGCTCGCGTTCGGCGACGTCCCCGTACCGGTCGTGCGGCGCGCCGAGGACCTCTTCGTCGACTGGATCGGCTCCGCGCTCGCCGGCAAGGGCGCGCGCGCCGTCGAGGCGATCGAGCGGTTCGCGCGTCAGATGGGCCCGGCCGTCGGACCGTGCGAGGTGCTGATCTCGCGCCGCTCGACGTCGCCGCTCTTCGCCGCGCTCGTCAACGGTGCCGCGTCGCACTTCGCCGAGCAGGACGACGTGCACAACGGTTCCGTGTTCCATCCCGGCGCCGTCGTGTTCCCGCCGGTGCTCGCCATCGCGCAGGCAACCGGCGCTTCCGGACGCGAGCTCCTTACCGCCGCCGTCGCCGGGTACGAGGTCGGCATCCGCGTGGGCGAGTTCCTCGGCCGCTCCCACTACAAGGTGTTCCACACGACCGGCACGGCTGGCACCGTCGCCGCCGCCGCCGCGGCCGGCCGCCTGCTGCGTCTCGACGCCATGCAAATGCAGCACGCGTTCGGCTCGGCCGGCACCCAGGCCGCCGGGCTGTGGGAATTCCTGCGCGACGCGGCGGACTCGAAACAGCTGCACACGGCGAAGGCCGCGGCGGACGGCCTCGTCGCCGCCTACCTCGCGCGCGACGGCTTTACCGGCGCGAAGCGGATCCTCGAAGGCCAGCAGGGAATGGCGGCGGCCATGTCGACGGACGCCGACCCCGCGCGGCTCGTCGATCGCCTCGGGACCCGCTGGGCGCTGGCCGAGACGTCGTTCAAGTGGCACGCGTCCTGCCGGCACACCCATCCCGCGGCGGACGCCTTGCTCTCCCTCGTGACCGAGCACGACCTGGCGCCCGCCGACATCGCGCGCGTGATCGCGCGCGTGCACCGGGCGGCGATCGACGTGCTCGGCCCCGTCACCGATCCCATGACGGTCCACCAAGCCAAGTTCTCGATGGGCACGGTGCTCGCCATCGCCGCGACCCATCGCCGCGCCGGGCTCGTCGAATTCCAGCGGCACTTCCGCGATCCGGCGATCGTAGAGCTGCGGGACCGCGTGGAGATGGTGCACGACGCCGAAGTCGAGGCGGCCTACCCCGAGCGCTGGATCGGCAAGGTCGACGTCATCACCAAGGACGGCCGCACCTTGTCCGCGCGCGTGGACGAACCGCGCGGCGATCCGGGCAACACGCTCTCGCGCGAGGAAGTGGTCGACAAGGCGGTGCGCCTCGCGCAATGGAGCGGCGCGGCGGCGGAGCCCGAAGTGCGCGCGATCGCGGCGCGCGTGTACGCGCTGACCGACACGGCCGCGATCGGACCGCTCTTCGCCGTGCGCACCGCGCGATCCGACATCGCGCAGGCCGACGCATGAGCGCCGAGCGGCCGATCCCGTTCGCGCGTACGGTCAGCGACTTCGATGCGCGCGCGGCCAGCTGGGACGACGATCCGACGAAGGTCGAGCGGGCCCGCGCGATCGCCGCGGCCATCGTGCGCGAGGTCCCGCTCGCCCCCTCGATGTCGGCGCTCGAATACGGCGCGGGCACCGGCCTGCTCGGCTTCATGCTGCGCGATCGGATCGGCGATCTCACCCTCGCCGACGTCTCCGCCGGGATGCTCGAGGTCGCGACGCGCAAGATCGCCGCCGCGGGCGACCCGCGCGTGCGCGCGGTGAAGCTCGATCTCCTCGCCGATCCGCTGCCGGACGCGCGCTTCGACCTCGTCTTCTCGGCGATGACGCTCCACCACGTTCCCGACACCGCCGGCATCCTGCGCGCCTTCCGATCCATCCTGCGCATGCCCGGCTATCTCTGCATCGCCGATCTCGACACCGAGGACGGGAGCTTCCACGGCGAGGGCTTCGACGGTCACCAGGGCTTCGATCGCGCCGCGCTTGGCGCGCTGACGCGGGCGGCCGGCTTCGCGAGCGTAGAGTTCAGCACGGCCTACGAGATGGAGAAGACGGCGGCCGGCGGCACGCAGATGTTCCCGATCTTCCTGATGGTCGCGCGCACCGGGCCGTGAGCGCACCGGCAGGGGTCGACGCGCTCGTCCTCGCGATCGACCAGGGGACGCACGCGAGCCGCGCGGTGGTGCTCGATCGGCGCGGCGGCGTGCTCTCCACTGCCGAGCAAACGATCGCACTCGTCCATCCGCAGCCGGACTGGGCCGAGCAGGACGGCGACGAGATGGTCGCCTCGGTCGAGACGGCGGTCGCCGCCGCGCTCGCGGCCATCGGTTCCCGCCGCCGCGATGTCGCCGCCGCCGGGCTCGCGAGCCAGCGCGCGAGCTGCGCGTGCTGGGACCGCCGCAACGGCCGCCCGCTGGCGCCCGTATTCAGCTGGCAGGATCGACGCGCGCACGCGTGGCTGCGCCAGTTCGAGGATCGCGGCGACGATGTCCACCGCAGGACCGGCCTCTTCCTGTCCGCTCACTACGGTGCCTCCAAGCTGCGCTGGGCGCTCGATCACCTGCCGGCCGTGCGCGAGGCGCGCGACGCGGGCACGCTCTCGTGGGGGCCGCAGGCGAGCTTTCTCGCCTTCCGCCTGCTCGCCGAGCATCCGCTCGTCGCCGATCCGCAATGCGCGGCGCGCACGCAGCTGTGGAATCTCTCCACGCGCGACTGGGATCCCGGGCTCCTCGCGCTGTTCGGACTGCCGCCGGGGTTCCTGCCGCGCTCGGTGCCGACCTGCGCTCGCTACGGGACGCTCGTCTCGGGCGACGCCCGCATTCCGCTCGTCGCCGTGAACGGGGACCAGTCGGCCGCGGTGTTCGCGTTCGGCTGGCCCGACGAGGATTCGGCGTACGTCAACATCGGCACCAGCGCGTTCGTCCAGCGCGCCCTCACGCGCGATCCCGGCTACGTGCCGCGCCAGCTCGTCGGGATCATCCTCGACGACGGGCGCACGACGGTCTGGACGGTCGAGGGAAACGTGAACGGCGCGGGAACCGCGCTCGAGTGGCTCGCCCGCGAGCAGGCCGTGCCGGACATCGTGCCGCTGCTGGAGCCCTGGCTCGAGCGTCGCGGCGAGCCGCCGCTGTTTCTGAACGGCATCGCCGGGCTCGGCGGCCCGTTCTGGAAGCCGGATTTCGAGTCGCGCTACGTCGGCGCGGGCGAGCCGTGGCAGCAGGCCGTCGCCGTCGTCGAGAGCATCGCGTTCCTGCTGCAGGCGAACCTGGACGAGATGGCGGGCTACGTCGCGCCGCCGAAACGGATCCGGGTCAGCGGCGGAGTGTCGCGGCTCGATGGCCTCTGCCGGCGTCTCGCCGCGGTGAGCGGGCTGCCGGTGCATCGGCGCGAGGATCCCGAAGCGACGGCCCGCGGCATCGGGTACCTCGCGGCCGGGCAGCCCTCCGAATGGAATCGCGGTGGGGACGAGCAGGTCTTCGCCCCCGTCGCCGATGCGGCGCTCGCGGCGCGCTACCGCCGCTGGCGCGCGCTGATGGCCGAGGCGACGGGCGTCTGAAGGCTCAGATCTTCCGGTCGTGCCCTTCCCAGAACGGCGCGCGCATCTCGCGCTTCAGCGTCTTGCCGGCCGCGTTGCGCGGGAAGTCGTCCATCACGATCACGCGGTCGAGCCGCTGGTATTTCGCGGCGACGCGCGCGTTGATCCACTCCTTGAGCTCGTCCGCGCCGACGCTGTCCGGCGTGCGCAGCACGACCGCCGCGACCGGCGTCTCTCCCCACTTGTCGTGCGGGATGCCGAACACCGCGACCTCGAGCACGGCCGGATGGTGCGCGGCGATCTCCTCGACGTCCTTCGGGTAGACCTTGACGCCGCCTGTGTCGATCATGTCCTTCTTCCGATCGACGAGGTAGAGGAATCCATCGTCGTCGACATAGCCCAGGTCGCCCGTCCAGAGCCAGTCGTCGCGCAGCGCCTGCGCGGTCTGCTCGGGGCGGTTGAAGTAGCCCGGCATCGTGATCGGGCCGCGGCCGACGATCTCGCCGACGGTGCCCTGCGGTGCCTCGCGACCGTCCTCGCCCATGATCCGCATCTCGAAAAACGGCGGTGGCACCCCGACGCTCCCCGCCTTCCGCTCGGCGTCGTCGCGGTCGAGGATCGTGACGAACCCTTCGGTCAGCCCGTAGAGCTCGTAGAACCGCCGCGGCAGGAGCTGATTCAGCCGGTCCTTGTGCTCCTTCATGAGCGGCGCGCCGAGCGAGAGCACCATCTCGAGCGACGTGAGGCGCGAGGGGTCGAAACCCTTTGCGTTCAGGATCGCGATGATCTGCGAGGGGACGAGCATCGTGTGCGTCACGCGCTCGCGCTCGACGGTGGCGATGAACGCCTCGGCGTCGAAGGCGCGGTGCAGCACGTAGGTCGCGCCGACCATGAACGACGGGAACATCGTCACCATCGCGCCGTTGAAGACGATTGCGCCCGAGTGCAGGACGACCGACTCCGGCGCCATCCGCCACGCGTTTGCCATCGTCGTCGCGTACATCGCGCGGATGAAGTGCGTGTGCTGGATGCCCTTCGGCAGGCCCGTCGTGCCCGACGTGTACATGAGCGTAAGGAGATCGCCCGCCTCGACGTGCGCCACCGGCGCCGCGTCGCTCGCCTCCCCGAGTAGCAGCCCGTACGCGCGGTAGCCGGCCGCTTCGTCGTCGGCGGCCGCGTCGACCAGCACCCACGAGGGCGTGAACGGCAGCCTGCGCTGCACGTCGTCCAGCACCGGCCGCTGGTCCGAGGAAGCGAGCACGACCTTCGGCGGCGCGTCGGAAAGGAGAGATGCTAGACCGGTCGCCGTCAGCAGCGGCGACAGCGGCACCGCGGCGGCGCCGAGCTTCGCACAGGCCCAGTAGTTCGCGAGCAGCTCGAGCGAGTTCGTGAGCACCGTCGCGACGCGGTCGCCGCGCGCCACGCCGAGCGCCGCGAGCGCGTTCGCCAAGCGGTTCACGTAGCCGTCGAATTCGCGCCAGGTGAGGCGAATGTCGTGTTCGTCCTTCCCGCGCGCAGCGACGACGACGGCCGCGTGCCGGGGACGATAGCGCGCGTGACGCGCGGGCAGCGAACCCATGACGAGACTGTTGAAGGCAATGGGGGTTTCCATGATCGCTTTCGTGGGTATCAGAGACGATGCCGGCGGTCGACGAGCGAGAACCCGGGCCACGCGATGCCCGCGGACTTCGCGAGCCCGAGCACCTTGAAGAGCTCGCCCATCTCGGCGGGCGACAGGAGCTTCTGCACGGGCGCCGCGGCCTTCACGTAGGCGGCCGAATCGGGCGCCCCGGTCGCGGCAAGCGCGTCGAGAATGCCGCAGCCGAGCAGAAATGGCGCCTGCGCGGCGAACCCGGCCACTTCGAGGCCGGCACGCCCGCCCGCCGCGGCGATCGCGCTGAAATCGACATGCGCCGTCAGGTCGGAAAGCCCCGGCCACAGGAACGGATCGTCGTGCGCGCGGTGGCGGTAGTGGCCCATCAGCGTCCCCCGATCGCGCTGCGGATGGTAGTACTCGGACGCGGGAAAGCCGTAGTCGACGATCACCATCGCGCCGTGCGCGATCCGTCTCCCCACATCCTCGACCAGCGCTTCGGCCGCCGGATTGATCTCGCTCAAGTAGTCGCCGTCCGCCGGAAAGCGCGCGGTCGCAAGCGCGGCGAGGCGCGCCTCCGCCGGCCGCTCCGCCCACGTGAAGGCGTCGCGCGCGCCATCCCACGCGACTCCGCGCTCGAGCCACGCGCCGTCGCGACGCGCGACGAGGTGCACCGGCAGCGCGTCGAGCACCTCGTTTGCGAGGACCGCACCGTCGATCGTCGCCGGCAGCGCATCGAGCCACGCGACGCGTGGCGCGTGCGGCGCCGCATCGCGCGCGATCGTCGCGCGTTGCCGTTGGCGAAGGTCCGGCGAAGGCTCGAGCATCGCGTAGCGCGAGGGAAGGGCGTCGCGCGAGGCGAGCGCGCGCAGGAGGTCCGCCGCGAGGCGCCCGCTTCCGCCGCCCAGCTCGACGATCTCGCGACCGGCCGTCACGGCCAGGATCTCGGCGACCTGGCGCGCGAGCGCGGTCGCGTAGAGCGGCGTCATCTCCGGCGCCGTGACGAAATCGCCCGCGGTCCCGAGCTTGGCCGCGCCGGCGGCGTAGTAGCCGAGCCCCGGCGCGTACAACGCGAGGTCCATGTAACGATCGAACGGAAGGAAGCCGCCCTGCGCCACGATCTCGGCGCGGAGGCGCGCGGCGACGCGCGCGCTGTGCGCGGCGGCATCCGGAGCAGGAAGCGGCGGTTCGGGCACGTCGTCGCGGACCGCCGTCCGAGTGCGGCGCGTCGTCCGATATGCTAGATTCGTCCGGAGTCTAGCAGGCCACTGCAATCCAGGCGGAGTGTCTCGGGTGCAAGGCAAGGTCGTGCTGATCACCGGCGGCGCCAAGCGGGTCGGAGCCGCGATCTGCCGCTGCCTCCACGGTTCCGGCGCGAGCCTGATGCTCCACTACCGCGCATCGGCGGGCGAGGCGCGGCTCCTGCAGGCGGAGCTCAACCGCGCGCGCGCGGATTCGGTCGCGCTGATCCAGGCCGACCTGCTCGAGCTCAAGGCGCTGCCCTCGCTCGTCGAGCAGACGGTGCAGCGCTTCGGCCGCCTCGATGCGCTCGTCAACAACGCATCCTCGTTCTACGCGTCGCCGGTCGGCGAGATCACGGCGGCGGCGTGGGACGACCTGATCGGCACCAACCTCCGCGCGCCGCTGTTCCTCGCCCAGGCCGCCGCGCCGGCGCTGCGCAAGGGGCAGGGCGCGATCGTCAACATCGCCGACATCCACGCCGAGCGGCCGCTCAAGAACTACGTCGTCTACTCCGTCGCGAAGGCGGGGCTGATCGCGCTCACGCGCTCGCTCGCGCGCGAGCTCGCGCCCGACGTGCGCGTGAACGCCGTCGCGCCCGGGCCGATCCTGTGGCCCGACGACGAGTCGTTCGACGAGGTGTCGCGACAGCGCATCATCATGCACACGCTGCTCAAGCGCGAAGGCTCGCCCGACGACATCGCGAAGGCGGTCCGGTTCCTGCTCGTCGAGGCGACCTACGTCACCGGCGAGACGATCCGCGTCGACGGCGGGCGTCACGTGGCGATCTGATGTCGCGGTTGCTGATCACGCTCGGGATCGTGCTCGTCGCCGCGGGCCTCGCGTGGCCGCTGCTCGCGAAGCTCGGCCTCGGTCGGCTGCCCGGCGACATCCACATCGAGCGCGAAGGCTTCTCGTTCTATTTCCCGATCACGACCGGGCTCCTCGTGTCGGCCGTGATCAGCCTGATACTGTGGCTGCTGCGCAAGTGAACCGGCGGAGGAGGCGGCAATGAGCCTGACGATCCGCTCGACCGCGTTCGAACACGACGGCGCGATCCCTTCGCTCTACACGTGCGAGGGCAAGGACGTCTCGCCGCCGCTCGCGTGGCAAGGGATTCCGCCGGGGACGAAGAGCTTCGCGCTCGTGGTCGACGATCCCGACGCTCCCGATCCCGCGGCCCCGAAGACGACCTGGGTCCACTGGGTGCTCTGCGACATTCCGCCGGATTGCCGTGGCCTGCCGGAGGGCGTGAAGGCGGCCGGGCTGCCCGCCGGCACCCGCGAGGGCACCAACGACTGGGGCCGCACGGGCTACGGCGGGCCGTGCCCGCCGGTCGGACGGCACCGCTACTTTCACAAGCTCTACGCGCTCGACACGGCGCTTCCCGATCTCGCGCATCCGCGCAAGGCGGAGCTCGAACGCGCGATGCAGGGGCACATCCTCGCGCAGGCCGTCCTGATCGGAACCTACCGGAAGTCGCGGTAGCCGGCGCGGATCGCGCGTTCTTTCGCGGCCAGGCCCGGCCAACGGCGGATCCGGGCCGGACGCCGGCCGACCGGTCGCGCCGCCCGCCCGCAATCCGGCTACCGCGCACGCATCAGCGCGAGCGCCCCCCACCGCGCGGGCCGAGCGCGACCGGGCCCTGGTCGAGCGTCGCGCGCTGTTCGGGCGTCAGCACCGCGTAGAGCTTCGTGAGCGCCTGGGTGACGGCTTCCATGTCGGCCTGGTGCTGCTTCATCGTCGCATCGCGCTGCGCGAGCCACTCGGGCGTCGTGCGCGCCGCCGGCTCACCCTGCATCTTGTCGAACCATGCGAGGCGGTTCTCCGCCTGCTTCTTCGCGCTGTCGGCGAACGATTGCCACGCGGCCTGCTGGTCTCCGGTAATCGCCAGCGTCGACTTCAGCATCGCGAGGCGGTCCTGCACCGCACCCGGATAGCCGTGCAGAAGCCCCGTAATTCCCATTCCGTGGCCCCAGCCTCCGCCATACCCGGGGCCGCCGCCGCCCGGGCCCCTGTGGTAGCCGGGACCCATGCCATAGCCTCCACGGCCGTAGCCCGGACCCATGCCGTAGCCCGGGCCCATGTGGTAGCCGGAGCCCATCCCAAAGCCCGGGCCCATCCCGTAACCGGGACCATACCCGCAGCCGTATCCCGGTCCCCCTCCGTCCTCCGGGTCGGCGTAGACGGCCGCGCCGGCAAGCCCCAGGGTGAGCGCGGTACCGACGGCCAGTGCGATCTTGGTCATGCGCTTCATGCTTTGCTCCTTCCAGTGTGGTTCGTGATTCGTGCGGCGGTCGGTGCGTGTGGCTGCCGCATCGGATTCCATTGCACCATCGCCACGTATCGCGACGGTTGGCATTTCGTAGCGCGCGGTGACGTCCTCCCCGGTTGTTACACTAGGCTACAAATCTGCGGCTTGCGGGTGCCGTGCTCCGTCGAAAATGCGTCTCATGGAGTCCCCGGAACACATCCTCATCGTCGACGACGATGCCGAGATCCGCGCGCTGCTCGGGACCTACTTGCAGAAGAACGGCTATCGGGTGACCGCGGTCGCCGACGGCAACGGCATGCGCAAGGCGCTCGAGCACAGCGGGATCGACCTGATCGTGCTCGACCTGATGCTGCCGGGCGAGGACGGGCTGACGTTGTGTCGCAAGCTGCGCGCCGAGTTGGACACGCCGGTCATCATGCTGACGGCGCGCGGCGAGGAAACCGACCGCATCGTCGGACTCGAGATGGGCGCCGACGACTACGTCGCCAAGCCGTTTTCCCCCCGCGAGCTGCTCGCACGGATCAAGAGCGTGCTGCGTCGCTATCGCAGCCTGCCGCTCAACCTCCGTGCCGACGACGCCCGGGAGCTCGAATTCGCGGGCTGGCGCTTCGATACCGTCGCCCGGCATCTCGTCTCGCCCGAGGGGGTCGTCACGTCGCTGAGCGGTGCCGAATTCCAGCTGCTGCGCGTGTTCCTGAGTCATCCGAACCGCGTGCTCACGCGCGATCAGCTGATGATGCTGGCCAAGGGGCGCGAGGCCGACCCGCTCGATCGCAGCATCGACATCCAGGTGAGCCGGCTCCGGCATCGGCTCCACGACGACCCGGCGGACCCGACGATCATCAAGACCGTGCGCGGCGAGGGCTACGTCTTCGCGGTGCCGGTGACGGCGAAGAGATGACGCGCCTGCTTCCGCGCAGCCTGTTCGGCCGCCTCGTTGCGGTCATCCTCGCCGGTCTCCTCGCCGCGCAACTCGTGACGCTCTACATCAACGCGAGCGAGCGCGACCAGCTGCTGTACCGCTCGGGCGGCATGCACGCCGCCCAGCGGGTCGCCGACCTCGCCAACCTGCTCGACACACTGGCGCCGATGGAGCGCGGCAAGGTGGCCGCGGTCTTCGACGGCCCGCCGCTGGCCATCTCCTTCGATCGGCCACCGCTCGCCGCCGGTGCGGCCGGAACCGGAGGCGACCTGCGGCTCGCGATGTTTGCTGCCATGCTGCGCAGCGGCCTCGGCGAGGACATGCCCGCCACCGTGGCGTTGACGCCCGGCGCCCGGGATGCGCCGGCACCGCGGCGCCGCTTCGGGCGCGGTCCGCCGTCGATGATGGGGTATCCGATGGTGGGGCACCCGATGATGGAGGGTGGTCCAGGGGAGTTCCCGCCGGGCGGCGTGAACTTCGTCGCACAGGTCAGGCTCCATGACGGCAGCCTCGTGACTTTCGATTCGTACCTGTCGCCGGACGTGGCCGCCGTGCCGCTGCGCCTCGCCCTGACGCTGCTCTCGTCGCTGCTGCTGGTGCTCGTCGTGTCGCTGATCGCAGTGCGCTGGCTCACGGTGCCGCTGCGCACGCTCGCCACCGCCGCCGAGCACCTGGGACGGGACCTCGACCATCCGCCGCTGCCCGAAAGCGGCCCCGTCGAGGTGCGCCAGGCAGCGAAGGCGTTCAACACGATGCAGCGGCAACTCGCGCGATCGATTGCCGAGCGGACGCGAATCTTCACCGCGATGTCGCACGACCTGAAGACGCCGATCACGCGGTTGCGCCTGCGCGCCGAGCTGCTCGAGGACGAGCCGCTGCGCGCCCGGTACACCAAGGACCTCGACGAAATGGAGGCGATGGTCACCCAGACGCTCGAGTACATGCGCGACGCGGCAGCCCGGGAGCCTCCCCAGCCGGTCGACATCAACGCGCTGCTCGAAAGCCTGCAGACCGACTGCCAGGAGACCGGCGGCGACGTCGAGATCCGCGGCTCCGCGCCCGCGCCGTACAACGGAAGGCCGCTCGCCCTGCGTCGCTGCCTCACGAACCTCCTCGACAATGCGCTGCGCTACGGCAGGCGCGCGACCGTCGCGATCGAGGACGCCCCGGCGACGCTCACGCTGCGCGTGCAGGACGAGGGGCCCGGCATCCCCGAGGATCAGCTCGAGCAGGCCTTCGAGCCCTTCTTCCGCGGCGAAGCCTCGCGCAGCCGCGACACCGGCGGCACGGGGCTCGGGCTCGGCATCGCGCGCAACATCGCGCGCGCACACGGCGGCGAGCTCGTCCTGCGCAACCGCGCCGCAGGCGGTCTCGAGGCCGTCCTGACCCTGGCGCGCCGACCCGCCTCGACACCGGCGACAGGGTAGCGATCCGGACCGCGCGGGCGCGGCGGTCTGCGACGGGCCTGCGCGCCGCGCCGAGCTTACCTCGGCTCCTGCTCGACTTCGAGATCGACGACGAGCTCGTTCGCGAGCGCTTCGAGCTCGCGCCGGAGGTCTTCGTCGGCGACAGATGCCGGGACCGAAAGCTGGGCCTCGAACCGGAACAGCCGTTCCGCCGACATCGGCGCGCTCTCGATCGCGGTGTCGAGCTCGTCGATGCTGACGCCGTGGCGTGCGAGCGCCCCCGAGACCTCGCGCACAATGCCCGGTCGGTCGTGCCCGACGAGCGCCAGCCGCATCCGGCGCTGCGCTCCACCATTCGCCCGAATCTCTCCGCGCGCGATGGCGACCTGCAGTCCGGACGCTGCGAGCGCGCGCACCGCGGCCTCGAGCGCGTCGGCTTCGCCCTCCACCACCTCGAAATGCACGATGCCTGCGAACTGACCGGCCAGGCTCGCCATGCGGCTGCCGGCCCAGTTGGCGCCGAAGCGCCGCGCGACGTCCGACAGCTGATTGACGATGCCGGGCCGGTCCGCGCCCACCACGGTGACCACGATCGAAGCGGTCATGACGTCAGGCTCCTTGCGGTTGGCGCCGTCGCGATCACGCGCTGCGCGAGCGTTTCGAGGTACGGATCGACGATGCCGTGCGAGACGAGCGCCACGCGCGTGCGCTCGAGATAGTCCGCCGAGGCCCCGAAGGCCCCGCGCGCCGCCGCGATCACGGCGACCTCCTTCGCCGCCGCGAGCCGGCCCGCGTATTGCGGATGATCGCGCCGGACGACGAACGTGAGCGCGACGAGTTTGCGGCCGTCGGCGTCGAGGCGGACCCAGCGCGGCCGATAGGCGCCGACGACCATCTCGCGGCGCCAGAGCAGGTGCAATTCGTCGATCGCGAGCGGCGCGGGCAGCCTGAGCGCGACGCCGCGGCACGCGCCGCCGCGATCGAGTCCCAGCACGAGCCCGGGGTTCTGCGGCGTCCCGCGCGTGGCGACCGACCACAGGCAGAAGCGGCGATGGAGCCCGCGCAGCGTCGCGGGCCGCATCTCGGCGACCGGGAACAATGGATTCCACAGGAGCGAGCCGTACGCGAACACCCACCAGCCCGCGCCCTTGGGCCGGCGCGCGAGCGTCGCCGTGAGCGACTCCGACAGCTGCTCGTCGTCGAGCGCCCGTCCCGAGTCCACCGCCGCCAGGTAGATCGCGCGCATCCGGCCCTGCTCGAGGTCGGTGCGGCACAGGACGTCGGCGTCGCGCGCCCCGTTCTTCATTCGGCTTCGTCCGGGTTGCGCGCGATCCGCGCCAGCTCGACCCTCGCCTGCCGGCGCTTTGCGGCCGTGGTCTTGCCGTGCGCGCCGCCCTTGCGCAGGAGCGGTGAGCGCGCCACCGGATTGCGCGGCTTCGGCGGCGGGTGGCGCTTGGCGCGCTTCATGGCGTCGCCGTGAACGGGAGCTGCGCTTCGCACCACGCTGCGACGGCAAGCAGGCGATCGTCGGCGCGCTGCGGTGCCGCGATCTGCATCCCGAGCGGCAATCCGCTCGCCGCGCGGCCGATCGGAATCGAGATCGCCGGAAAGCCCGTGAGCGACCAGAGCGAATTGCACGCCGGATCGCCGGTCGACGTGAGATCGGCGGGAGCGGCGCCGCGCGCCGGCGGCGAGAGCACCGCGTCGAATCCCGCGAGCCAGTCGGTGAACGCGGCGATCGCGTCGTCGCGCCGACGCAGCGCCGCTTCGAAGTCGGCGCGCGAAGTCGCCCGACCCTCGTCGAGCGCCGCGTTCAACGTCGGCGACATCCGCGCGCGCTCGCGCGCCTGCACCGCGCCGAGCCCCGTCGCCGCCTCGTGCAGCATGATCGTCCTGAGCACGAGATGCGCATCGCGCCAGGGCGGCGGAAATTCGGCCGCGACGACCTCGGCCCCTGCCTGTCGCAGCCGCGTCGCGGCGGCGTCGAGCGCGCTGGCAGCGTCGCGATCGATCGTCGTCCACGGGAAGCCCGCGAGATACGCGAGCCGCGGCGGTCGCACAAGGGACGCAGGCCGCGGCCGAGATGAGTCCCGGATCCGCGAGCACGCTCGCGAGCAGCGCGGCGCCCGCGACGTCGCGCGCATACGCTCCGACCTGGTCGAGCGTCGGGCTGAACGCGAACACGCCCGTGTACGGAATCGCGTCCTTCGTCGGCTTGAACCCGACGACGCCGCAGAACGCCGCCGGCCGGATCATCGAGCCGTTGGTCTGCGTTCCGATCGCCGCGAGCACCTGACCCGCCGCCACCGCGGCCGCCGATCCCGACGACGAGCCGCCGGGCGTGTGTCGCGGGTTCCACGGATTGCGCGTCTTGCCCGGCTGGAAATAGGCGAACTCGGTCGTGACCGTCTTGCCGAACACGTAGGCGCCGGCGCGCCGCAGCCGCGCGACGGCCTCCGCGTCGTGCGCGGGCCGGTGCCCCGCGAAGATCGGCGAGCCGTTCTCCGTCGGCAGGTCGGCCGTGGCCAGGATGTCCTTGACGCCGACGCCGATCCCGGCGAGCGGCCCGCGCGAACCGGCCGGCCGGGCGTCGCAGCGATCCGCCTCGGCGCGCACGTGGGCAGGATCGAGATGCGCCCACGCCTCGATCGCGGCGTCGGTCGCCGCGACGCGGGCGAGATGCGTCTCGGCGAGCGCGCGCGACGTGATGCGTCCCTCCTTCATCGCGGCCACCGCGGCCGGCAGGCGCAAGTCGGAGGGACGCGGCCGTTCGTTCATGTCTCAGTGCCCGTCGCGCACGGGTTCGCGCACGGGCGCCGTCGTCGCGGCGTCGCGAGCCTCGCGCGGCTCGACGAGAAACAGCGCCTGCAGGTCGTTCAGGAAGCGCCGGCCGAGCGCGGTCGGCCGGATCACCATGGGATCGGCATCGATGAGCCCGCGCTCGGCCGCCGCTTCGAGGCCGCGCGCGACGAGCGCGAGCGGGTAGCCCGTACGCTCGGCGAAGAGTGCCGACGGGACACCTTCAGTGAGACGCAACGCGTTCAGCATGAACTCGAAACCGATGTCGTCGCGGGAGACTTCCGCATTGTCCATCAACGGCGTGCCGGTTGCGACCCGCGTCAGGTACTCCTTCGGCTGCCGCCATCGGACCTGGCGCACGATGCGATCCGGGAATGAAAGCTTCGAGTGCGCGCCGGCGCCGATGCCGAGGTAGTCGCCGAAGCGCCAGTAGTTGAGGTTGTGGCGACACTCGCTCCCGGGTCGCGCGAAGGCCGAGGTCTCGTAGTGCACGTAACCGGCCGCGCCGAGCACCGCGTGCACCGCATCCTCGATGTCTGCGGCCGCGTCCTCGTCGGGCAGCGGCGGCGGGTGGCGGTGGAACAGCGTGTTGGGCTCGAGCGTGAGCTGGTAGAACGAGAGGTGCGGCGGCGCGTACGCGAGCGCCGCGGCGGCATCCGCGCGGGCTTCCTCGAGCGTCTGCCGCGGCAGCGCGTACATGAGGTCGAAGTTGACGTTGCCGAAGATCGCGAGCGCGGCTTCGGCCGCGGCGCGCGCCTCGCGCTCGTCGTGGACCCGTCCGAGCGCGCGCAGGTGCGCGGGATCGAAGCTCTGGATGCCGAGCGACAGCCGGTTGACCCCCGCCGCTCGGAAGCCCGCGAACTTCTCGCGCTCGAAGGTCCCGGGATTCGCCTCCAGCGTGATTTCGGCATCCGGCGCAAGCGGGACCCGCGCCCGCACTCCGGACAGCAGCCGGTCGATCGCGGGTGCGCTGAACAGACTCGGCGTGCCGCCGCCGATGAACACCGAGACGACGCGGCGGCCCCAGACCAACGGCAGCGCGAATTCGAGATCGGACAGGAGCGCGTCGACGTACGCGCCCTCCGGAAGCTCGCCCTTCGCTTCGTGCGAATTGAAGTCGCAGTACGGACACTTGCGGATGCACCACGGAATGTGCACGTACAGCGCGAGCGGCGGCAGCGCGGCGAAGCGCGGCCGCGCCGGCGAGGCGGCTTCGAGCCGCGCCGTGCCCACGTCGGTCATCGCTCCGCCTCGAGCCTTGCGATCAGCGCGCGCATCGCCTTGCCCCGATGCGACAGCGCGTTCTTCGTCTCGAGCGGCAGCTCCGCGCCCGTGAGCCTCGTCTCCGGATCGAGGAAGTGCGGGTCGTAGCCGAAGCCGCCGGTTCCGCGCGGCGCGTCGACGATCGTCCCGTGCCAGTCGCCCTGAGCGATGATCGGCTCGGGATCGCCGGCGTGACGGACCAGCACGAGCACGCACGCGTAGTGCGCGCGGCGGTCGGCAATCCCGGCGAGGGCGGCGATCAGCCTGGCGTTGTTGCGCGCGTCGGAGCGGGGCTCGCCGGCATAGCGCGCGCTCTGCACGCCGGGCGCGCCGCCGAGCGCCTCGACGCAGAGCCCCGAATCGTCGGCCAGCGCCGGCAGCTTCGCCGCGGCGCTCGCGTGGCGAGCCTTCGCGAGCGCGTTCTCGACGAAGGTTTCGTGCGGCTCGTCCGCCTCGGCAATTCCGAGCTCCGATTGCGCGACGACGTCGATGCCGAGCGGGGAGAGCAGCCGGCGGAACTCGCGGAGCTTCCCTTCGTTGCCCGACGCGAGCACGAGGCGCGCGATCCCCATCGCAGCGACCCGCCGCGTCAGGAGGCCGCGAGCGCCGCGCGCTGCGCCGCGATCAGCTCGCGGATGCCGCGCTCGGCCAGCGTGACCAGCGCGTCCATCTCCGCGCGCGCGAAGGGGGCGCCCTCCGCCGTGCCCTGCAGCTCGACGAAGCCGCCCGCACCGGTCATCACGACGTTCATGTCGGTGTCGCACGCGGAATCCTCGGCGTAATCGAGGTCGAGCAGCGGCGTGCCGCCGACGATGCCGACCGACACCGCCGCCACGCAGTCGGTGAGCGGTTCGCCGTTGATGAGCCCCCTCGCCTTGCACCACGCGACCGCGTCGTGTACCGCGACGCAGGCGCCGGTGATCGACGCGCAGCGCGTCCCGCCGTCCGCCTGCACCACGTCGCAGTCGATCTTGATCGTCCGCTCGCCGAGCCGGGTGAGGTCGGTCACCGCGCGGAGGCTCCGGCCGATCAGTCGCTGGATTTCCTGCGTGCGGCCCGACTGCCGTCCCTCGGCGGCCTCGCGCCGCGTCCGCGTATTCGTCGCGCGCGGCAGCATGCCGTATTCGGCGGTGAGCCAGCCCTGCCCCTTCCCCTTCAGGAACGACGGCACGCCCTCCTCGACGCTGGCCGTGCAGATGACCTTCGTGTGGCCGGCCTCGATCAGCACCGAGCCTTCGGCGTGCCGGGTGTAGCGGCGGGTGATCCGGAGCGGCCGCAGCTCGTCGGCGCGGCGGCCGGAAGGGCGTACGCTCATCGTCGCGATTATAGCGGCGCGGCAGCGAGCCTCAGATCGAGTGGCGGAGCCGCCACCAGCGCGCGGTCGCCGCAAGGCCGTGCGCGAGCGAGTGCCGCGGCGTCCAGCCGGTGGCGGTCGTGAACGTCGCGGGATCGACCTCGAGCGATTCCGTCAGGCGTTCGACGGTCGCGCGGCGGCCGGACAGCGCACCCGCGAGGCGCAGGAGCCACACCGGGACCGCGCGCAGCCGCGCCTCGACCCCGAGTGCGGCCGCCATCGCGCGCACGAGATCGGGCACGCCGATGCTCTCGCCGTCGGCGACGAAATGGACGCCGCGCGGCGGTTCCGGCGCATCGAGCGCAGCGTCGATCGCCCCGACGAGGTTGGCGGTGCCGAGCACGGAGCGCCGATTGCGGATGGCGCCCAGCGGCAGCGCGCGGCCGCGCGCGATCTCGTCCTGCAAGGCGAGGAAGTTGCCGGCGACGCCCGGCCCGTAGACGAGCGGCAGCCGCAGGATCACGGGGACGAGCGACGTGCCGGCGCACAACCGGCCGAGCTCGCGCTCCGCGTCGAGCTTGCTCCGCGCGTACGCGTCCCGCGGCGCCGGCGGATCGTCGGGGCGGAACGGATGGCCCGACATCGTGAATTCCCCGTTGACCTTGACCGTGCTCGCGAAGACGAAGCGCGTGACGCCGGCCCGCACCGCAGCGCTCGCGAGACGGGCGGTCGCGACGACGTTGGCGGCGCGGTAGAGCGCCGCCGGATCGGCGGCAGTTTCGCGCATCACGTGGACGCGCGCGGCGAGATGGACGATCGCGCTGGCGTCCTGGAGGAGCGCGGCGAGGTCGGTCTCCGCGGCGGAGGCCAGGTCGCGGATGACGACGACGCTCGCCGGCTGAGCGGTCTGGGGATCCCAGGCGCGCACCGTCGCGCGGAACGAGCGCCCCGTCTCGCGGAAGTGCGCGATCAGCGCACGCCCGATGAAGCCGTTCGCCCCCGTCACAACGACGATTCCAGCGCTCATGGGATCAGAACCATCGCCAGCCGTGCTTCCGGTAGAAGCGGAATCCGCTCTTCGCGAACCAGACGATGTGCCGGAGACCCTTCCGGGCCGCGTGCCCGCCGTGATGGACGACGCGGAACGAAGGCAGGTAGACCGTCTGCGTGACCTTGTTCAGGCGCACGCTCCAGTCGAAATCCTCGAAGTAGAGGAAGTACTTCGGGTCGAAGCCGCCGGTCGCGTCGATCGCCTTGCGCCGGACGAGCATGCAAGCGCCCGACATCACGGGGACGCCGAGCACCGGCTTCTCGCTCGCGGGATCGATGTAGTCGCGCAGCTCGTAGCGTTCGAGCCGCCTCCGGAAGAGGCGCTGCACGAACGACGGCGCGAACCCGCGCAGGAAGAGGTCGAACACCGCGGGGTAGCGCTTGCACAGGAAGTCCGGCGTGCCGTCGTCGCCCCGCGTGACGGCGGGCGCCGCGACGCCGACGTCCGGATGCGCGTCGAGCCAGCGCACGGCGTTGGCGATCGAGTCGCTCGCGACCTCGACGTCGGGATTGAGCACGAGCTGGTAGTCGGCGCCGGTGCCGTGCAGCATCAGGTTGTGCGCGATGCCGTACCCGATGTTCAGGTGCCCGTGGAGGTACGTCATCTGGATGCCGGAATCGGCGAAGCGCGCCTTGCCGAGCCGAATGACTTCCGCCGCGACCTCGCGGTCCTCGCTGTTGTCGATCAGCGCGACCGCGACGCTCTTCACGCAGCCGTCCTCCCGCGCGGCGCCGATCGCCAGCGCGAGCTTGCGCAGGCAGCGCTCGAGCAGGATGGTGTCCGGGCGGAAAGTGACGACGCTGACGGTCAGCGAGGAGGGAAGCACGGGAGGGAGCGGATGGGACGCCGCGGGCCGCGGGTCGGCGCGAAGGAGCGGCGGGGTGCGTCGGGTAGAATCGTCGGAGAATCGCGTGGCGGCGTCAACCGCCGCCGATCGCGCTTCGCCCGCCGTGCCGTGACCACCCCCGCGCCCCGCTACGCCGCTGCCGCGCTCGTCGCTTTCGCGCGCGCGCTCCTCGACCGCGCGGGCCTGCGCGACGACCTGGCGCGCGACGTCGCGGACATCCTCGTCGAAGGCGACCTGCTCGGCCACACGACGCACGGCCTCGCGCTGCTCGCGCCCTATCTCGCGGAGATCGAGCGAGGGTCGATGGCGAAGGCGGGTGCGCCCGAGATCGTCAACGAGCGGGCTGCGGCGCAGACGTGGGACGGCCGCCGGCTGCCGGGCCCGTGGCTCACGCTCCGCGCGCTCGACACGGCGTCGACAATGGCCACGACGCACGGGACGGGAACCGTCGTCATCCGCCGCTCGCACCACATCGCCTGCCTCGCCGCCTACCTGATCCGCGCCGCGGAGCGCGGCGTGGTCGCCCTCGTGCAGAGCTCGGACCCGCTGCTCGCCGCGGTCGTGCCCCACGGCGGCATCACGCCGATCATGACGCCCAACCCGATCGCCGCCGGGATTCCAACGTCGGGCGATCCCGTCCTGATCGACGTCTCCACGTCGATCACGAGCATGGGCTTCGCGAACCAGGAGCGGGCCGCCGGCCGCCGGCTGCCGGGGCCGTGGCTCGTCGACGGCGACGGCCATGCGACCGACGATCCCGGCGTGCTCGTGCGCGAGCCGAAGGGAGCGCTCCTGCCGCTTGGCGGTCTCGATGCGGGCCACAAGGGCTTCGGCCTCGGCCTCCTGGTCGAGGCGCTGACGGCGGGGCTCGCGGGTTTCGGCCGCGCCGATCCGACCGAGGGCTGGGGCGGCACCGTCTTCGTGCAGGTCCTCGATCCCGAGGCCTTCGGCGGGCTCGAAGCGTTCCGGCGGCAGATGGACCACCTCGTGCGCGCGGCGCGCGCGTCGCGACCGCGCCCGGGCATCGAGCGCGTCCGCCTGCCCGGCGAGGCCGGTCTGCGGCGACGGCGCGAGCAGCGCGCCGCCGGCGTCGCGCTCTACCCGACGATCATGCCCGCGATCGCGCCGTGGGCGGACAAGCTCGGCGTCGCGCCCCCGGCCCCGCTTCCTTGATGCACGTCATGGGCGGGGGCGAGCGGCCCAAGGACAATGGGCGTCGCGATGGACGCTCCTCCCGTCACCGTTGCACCCATCACCGTCGCGACGCGGCGGGTCCACGACGCGCGCCGTCATCCGCGCCTCGCGCGCGAGCTCGCGACGCTGGCGGCGATGTTCCGCATCCATTGCCACGATCTGCACGCCGAGGACGACGGCCTGTGCGAAGGCTGCGCGGCGCTCCTCGCCTACGCGACACGGCGGCTCGACCGCTGCGTGTTCGGCGACGCCAAGCCGACCTGCGCAAAGTGCACGGTGCACTGCTACAGCGCGGCCATGCGCGAGCAGGTGCGCGCAATCATGCGCTATGCGGGGCCGCGGATGCTGTGGCGACATCCCGTGCTCGCCCTCCGTCACACGATCGACGGCCGGCGCCCGGCGCCCCCGCTCCCGAAGCGCGCGCAGCGCTGATCTACGAGCGTCCCGCGGCGACGCGCGGAATGCCCGCGAGATCGCGTGCGGTCACGACGTCGACGAGACCGGCGCCCTTGAGCAGCGCCGTCACTGCCTCCTGTTGATCGTAGCCGTGCTCGACGACGAGCGTGCCGCCGGGCGCGAGATGCGCGGGTGCTCCCGCGATGATCGAACGCAAGGCGGCGAGGCCGTCCCCCGCGGGCACCAGCGCGCTTCGCGGCTCGAACCGCACGTCGCCCTCTGCGAGGTGCGAGTCCGCCGGATCGACGTACGGCGGATTGGCGGCGATCAGGTCGAAGCGTCCCGCGGGCAGGCCGTCGTACCAGCGCGTCTGCACGAACTCGACGTTGCCGAGGCCCAGGCGCTGGGCGTTGGCGCGCGCGACGGCCAGCGCTTCGGCCGACGCGTCCGTCGCGACGATGCGTGCCCGCGGCCGCTCGTGCGCGAGCGCAAGCGCGATCGCGCCGCTGCCGGTGCCGAGGTCGAGCACGGACACCTCGCGGTCCGCGGGAAGGCGGGCGAGCGCCAGCTCGACCAGCGCCTCGGTCTCGGGCCGCGGGATCAGCACCGCGGGCGACACGGCGAGCGGCAGTCCCCAGAACTCGCGCGCGCCGGTCAGATAGGCCACGGGCTCGCCGTCGCGACGACGCTTCGCGAGCGCGAAGAAGGCGTCGGCGGCCTCGCGCGGGAGCGCGTCGGCGGGATGCGCGGCGAGCCAGGCGCGATCGCGGCCCAGCACGTGCGCGAGCAGAACCTGCGCGTCGAGCGGAACGAGGCCGCTGCCCGCGAGGGCACGGGCGACCGTCGGCGCGTCGATCACGGATTCGGGTTGCGCGCCTCGAACACGCGCAGCCGCTGGCCGTAGTAGCGGCCCCATCCGGTCGGGCGCAGCCCCGCCTTCTGCAGCACCCGCTGCGAGGCGACGTTGTCGCGATGCGTGAGGCCGATGATGCGGTGGAGGCCGAGTTCGTCGAAGCCGTAGCGGACGAGCTCGGTCGCGCCCTCCGTCGCGAAGCCCTGGCCCCATGCGTCGTGCGACAACCGATAGCCGACCTCGACTTCCACGGTCCTGGGAATGTACTTCAAGCTGAACCAGCCGACGAACGCACCGGTATCGCGGCGCGACGCGCGCCACGTTCCGAGGCCGGGATAGCGGCGATAGTTGCGCGGGATGCGTCGCATCACCGTCGCGACATAGGCACGCGTCGATCGCTTGCCGCCATCGATGAAGCGAGTCACCCGCGGATCCTGATCGAGGCGATAGATCTCCTCGAAATCGCCGGCGACGAATTCGCGCAGCTCGAGGCGCAGGGTCAGGAGCCACGGCGCGGGGGGCACGGTCTTCTTCATTGCGGCGCCAATGCCGCGAGCTGCTCCGCCTGATGCTCCTGCGCGAGCGCGGTGACGAGCTCCGAGAGATCGCCGTCCATGATCGCGTCGATCTTGTGGAGCGTGAGGTTGATCCGGTGATCGGTGACGCGTCCCTGCGGAAAGTTGTAGGTGCGGATCCGTTCGCTGCGGTCGCCCGAGCCGACGAGGCTCTTCCGATGCGCGGCCTCCTGCGCCTGGCGCTCGCCGCGCTCCTTGTCGAGCAGCCGTGACGCGAGCACCGCCATCGCCTGCGCGCGGTTCCGATGCTGAGAGCGGTCGTCCTGGCATTCGACGACGATGCCGGTCGGCAGGTGCGTGATCCGCACCGCGGAATCGGTCTTGTTGACGTGCTGGCCGCCCGCGCCCGAAGAGCGGAACGTGTCGATCCGAACGTCGGCCGGATTGATCGTGATGTCGGCGATCGGATCGGCCTCGGGCAGCACGGCGACCGTGCACGCCGACGTGTGGATGCGACCCTGCGCCTCGGTTTCCGGGACGCGCTGCACCCGGTGACCGCCCGACTCGAACTTGAGTCTGGAGTACGCACCCTGCCCGACGATGCGCGCGATGACTTCCTTGTAGCCGCCGAGCTCCGCGGGCGACGCCGACACGATCTCGACGTGCCAGCGGTTGCGCTCGGCGTAGCGCGCGTACATCCGGAAGAGATCGCCCGCGAAGAGCGCCGACTCGTCGCCCCCCGTGCCGGCGCGGATCTCGAGGAAGACGTTGCGCTCGTCGTTCGGGTCCTTCGGCAGGAGCATCCGCTGCAGCTCGGCCGCGAGCGCGGTCATCTTCTCCTGCGCTGCCGCCCGCTCCTCGTCGGCAAACGCGCGCATCGCCGGGTCCTGCGCGAGCTCGTCCGCGGTGGCGGCGTCGTGCTCGGCGGCGAGGTACTCGCGAAAGCGCGTGACGACCGGCGAGATTTCCGCGTGCTCCTTCGCGAGCGCGCGGAACCGGTCGAGGTCGCGCGCCGCGTCCTCCGCGGCGAGCGTCGCATCGAGCTCGGAAAGGCGCAGCGCGAGCTGGTCGAGCTTGGTGTGCAGCGATGGCTTCATGATCGGGAGGTCGCGTACCGCATGAATGCCGTCGTCCCCGCGGAGGCGGGGACCCAGCGTCGTTCGACGAAAGTCACTGGATTCCCGCCTTCGCGGGAATGACGGCGCACAGGCGGTTCGCGCAGCTAATGCCCGTCCAGTCGGGCAGGCGGTAGATCCGCTCGAACAGCGCGACCAGCTCCGCCCGCTCGGCGTCGCCGGCCTGGTTCAGCGCCTGCGTGGGACCGTGCAGGAACTTGTTGGTGAGGCCGCGGGCGAGCGCTTCCAGCACCTGCTCCGGTGGCGTGCCGTTCAGGAGCAGCCGCCGCGCGCGCTCGAGCTCGGCCGCGCGCAGCTGGTCGTGGTGGCCGTGGAGGGCGGTGATCGTCGGCACCACGGCGCGGCCCTCGAGCCAGCGCAGGAAGCTCTCGGCCTGCGTCGCGATCATCGCTTCGGCCTGCGCCACCGCTTCCTTGCGGATCTGCAGATTGCCCTTCACGATGTTCGAGAGGTCGTCGACGCTGTAGAGGAACACGTCGTCGAGCTCGGCCGCCTCGGGCTCGACGTCCCGTGGCACCCCGAGGTCGACGATGAACACCGGCGCGTGGCGGCGCGCCTTCACCACGCGCTCGAGCAGCCCCTTGCCGAGGATCGGCAGCGTGCTCGCCGTGCAGGTGACGATGATGTCGAACTCGGACAGTCGGTCGGGCATCTCGTTCAGCGTGATCGCCTCGGCGCCGAAGCGCGCCGCGAGCTCCCGGCCGCGCTCGATCGTGCGGTTCGCGATCGTCACCGACCGCGGCTTGCGCGCGGCGAAGTGCGTCGCGGTGAGGTCGATCATCTCGCCCGCGCCGATCAGCAGGAGCCGCTGCTCGCCGATCGACGGGAAGATGCGCTCGGCGAGCTTGACGGAAGCCGCCGCCATCGAGATCGACGCGCTGCCGATGTCGGTCTGGCTGCGCACGTCCTTGGCGACCGCGAACGTGCGCTGGAAGAGCCGGTTGAGGACGAGCCCGAGCGTGCCCGCGGATTCGGCGTGGCGCACCGCCTGCTTCATCTGGCCCAGGATCTGCGGCTCGCCCAGGACCATCGAGTCGAGGCCCGAGGCGACGCGGAACGCATGCGTGACCGCCTTCTCGCGGGGCAGCGTGTAGAGGTACGGCGCCAGAGCATCCTTCGGCACCCGGTGGAAGTCCTCGAGCCACTGCACGACCGGCCGCGGCTCGGGGCTGTGGACGTAGAGCTCCGTCCGGTTGCAGGTCGAGAGGATCGCCGCCTCCTTGACCTTTGGCCGACCGAGCAGGTCGCGCAGCGCGTGCCCGAGAGCCTCCGGGGCGAACGCCACCTGCTCCCGCACGTCGAGGGGCGCGGTCGCGTGGTTCAGGCCGAGGGCGTAGAGAGACATGGATTGCAGGGTGGCTGCGGCATTTTAGCCTACCCCTCGCGGCAGGGCAGGACAAGACATTGATTTCGGTCAGGAAACTGCGTGCCTCACCCGAGGCCGCCGCAGGACCCGCGGGCGGGGGCCCCCGGCCTCCTAATCCACCGTGAAATCAACCACGAGGCGCGTGGCCTCGGCGACCCCGGAGCGACCGTAGTACAGGTCGCGCAACCCGATCACGTAGCCGGCCATGAGCTTGAGCGCGCGGGTCCTGATCCGCTCGTCGCTCTCCGCCGTCCCCGAGGCGGAGCGGAGGAGGTGGCAAAGCTCGTCGAGCGTGCCGTCGACGTGGCCCTGCGCGCGGTCGTGATCGGCGCCGTCCCAGAACCAGAGGTAGCCGATATAGGCCTGGACGAGCTTCAGGCGCGTCACGTCGGTCGCGTAAAGGGTGTCGACCATATCGGCAAGGCGGCGCCGCAGCCCCGAGCGCAGCTTGGTCGCGTCGCGTACCACGCTCAACCGCGACTCGCGATCCTGCTCGCCCAACGCAAGGAGGATCGACGCCTTGCCGCCGACACTCTTGACGATCGCCGCCTTGGTGACGCCGACGTCATGCGCGAGATCGTCGAGGTGCAACGCCTCGAAGCCGTCCGCGAGAATTCGGGCGCGGGCCGCCTCGAGAATCCGCCGGCGCGTGTCCTGCCCGCGCAGGACGTGGATCGAGTCCGGCCGCACCGGCCTCCGCTTGCCGCGCACGACGACGCCCATCGGCTTCCCCAGGTCGAGTTGCGGTATCAGTATACCTTGATCACTTTCCTCGATATTCGGTATACTACAGTCACTACCATTGCTGTACCGCTTTATCACCCGACACTCCTGGTCCGACGCGGCGTCCGCCTCACAAGGGCCGGCGGCGCGCGGCGTTCTGCCTATGCCCACGCTGGCCCGGCGACGCGAGCTCGCCGAAACGATCGCGCTCATCGACGCCGACGGCATCGCCCTCCACAATGCGCGCGCCGCCGCGCCGCGCCGGCTCCGCACCGAGTTGGGCCCGATGCCGTACGACGGCGACGTCGCGCGTGCGCCGGTCGTGCTCCTGGTCGGCAGTCCCGCCTGCGACATGTCCGCCGTGCCGGCGCGTGCGGCGCGCCGCGGCTGGCCGCTCGGCACCCTCCACCCGGAGGCTCCCGCGGCGCTGCGCAGCCTCTGGCACGCGCGCCTCGCGGGCCTGATCGAGGCGTTCGGCGCGCAGCATGTCGCGAACAGCGTCGCCGCCATCCCGCTCACGCCCTGGGCGTGCGACGAGTTCGACGACCGGCTGCGGCTGCCGAGTCGGCGCGAGATGCTCGGGCTCGCGGGTGCCGCCGCTGCGCGCGGAGCGTTGCTCCTCGTCACCGGCTGCGACGAGCTGTGGACCGAGGCGCCCGAAGTCGCGAACCTCGCGACCGAGCAGCGCTACCACCCGCGCTCGTTCCGGTCGACGCACTTGAGCGTCGAGAACCTGGGCGCCGTCGCCTGGCACGCGGTCTGCCGGCGGATCGAGGCGCACGCGTGGAGCCGGCTCGCGATCTGACACGGCGTTCGGCCGGTTCGGCGTCGGCAACGACCTTCGAAGCTAAGCCTTGATGAACTCCTCGCGTCCGCCGAGCCAGCGAGCGAGATGCGCGGCCGCGGCCGCCGGCTCCTTCTCCAGCAGCGCCTCCGCGTCGTCGCGCGCCTGCTCGATCAGCGCGACGTCGTGCTCGAGATCGGCGAAGCGCAAGAGCGGAACGCCCGACTGGCGAGCGCCCAGGAACTCGCCGGGCCCGCGGATCAGGAGGTCGGCCCGCGCGATCTCGAAGCCGTCGCCGGTCTCGTAGATCACCTTGAGCCGCGCTTTCGCAGTGTCGGTCAGCGGCTCCTCGAAGAGCAGGTAGCACGTGCTCTCGGCGGCGCCGCGGCCCACGCGTCCGCGCAGCTGATGGAGCTGCGCGAGGCCGAAGCGCTCCGCGTGTTCGATCGCCATCAGCGACGCGTTCGGCACGTCGACGCCGACCTCGATGACCGTCGTCGCGACGAGCACGGCGATCTCGCCCGCGACGAAGCGGTCCATCACCGCCGACTTCTCGTCGGCCTTCATCCGCCCGTGCAGGAGCCCGACCGCGAGCCCCGGCAGCGCGGCGGTCAGCTCCGCGTGCAGCGCGACCGCCGTCTGCAGCTCGAGCTTCTCCGATTCCTCGATCAGCGGGCAGACCCAGTAGGCCTGCCGACCGTTCCTGCAGGCGGCGCCGATCCGCTCGACGATCTCCGGTCGCCGCTTGTTGTTGACGAGGTGCGTCGTCACGGGCGACCGGCCGGGCGGCATCTCGTCCAAGAGTGACACGTCGAGGTCGGCGTAGAACGTCATCGCCAGCGTGCGCGGGATCGGCGTCGCGCTCATCATCAGCTGGTGCGATTCTCCCATCGCCTTGCCGCGCAGCCGCAACCGCTGCGCGACGCCGAAGCGGTGCTGCTCGTCGACGATCGCGAGCCCGAGCTTCGGCAGCGCGACCTCCTCCTCGAACAGCGCATGCGTGCCGATCGCGAGCATCGCCTGCCCGCTGCCGATCGCCTCCAGCGCCTTGCGCCGCGCCTTCGCGGGCAGTCCTCCGGTCAGCCAGGCGATCTCGACCGGCAGTCCCGCGAGCCAGTGCGCGAGCTTGCGGTAGTGCTGCTCCGCGAGGATCTCGGTCGGCGCCATCAGCGCGACCTGGCGACCGCTCTCGATCGCCTGCAGGGCGGCCAGCGCGGCGACGATCGTCTTGCCGCTGCCGACGTCGCCCTGCAGGAGCCGTTGCATCGGCGAGGAGCGCTTCAAGTCGTGGGCGATCTCGCGCCACACGCGCTCCTGCGCACGGGTGAGCTTGAAGGGCACGCGCGCGAGCAGGGCGTCGGTCAGCGTGCGCGTGCCCGTGAGCACCGGCGCGCGCCGGGCCGCCCGCGCCTTGCGGTGCGCCTTCATCGAGAGCTGCTGGGCGAGGAGCTCGTCGTACTTGAGCCGCGTCCACGCGGGATGCGTGCGAGCCTCGAGCGCGCGCTGCGTCAGCGGCGAGAGGCGCGGCGGCGGCGTGTGCAGGAAATGGATCGCGTCGGCGAACTTCCAGAGATGGCGGCGGGCGACGAGCTTCTCGGGCAACGTCTCGGCGAGCGAGCCGGGGTGGGTCGCGAGCGCGCGCGCGACGACCTTGCGCAGCGTGTCCTGCGACAGCCCTGCGGTCGTCGGATAGACGGGCGTGAGGCGATCGGGAAGCAGCGCTCCCGTGGCGACGATCGTGAATTGCGGATGGACGATCTCGCGGCCGAGATGCCCTACCCGCACCTCGCCGAAGACCCGGACGCGCCGCCCCGGCGCGAGCGCCTTCTGCTGGCTCGGGTAGAAGTGGAAGAAGCGCAGCACGAGCTGCGCGCGCCCGCCGAAATCATCGCCGCCGTTCTCGAGTACGGAGACGAGCTGCCGCCGCGGCCGGTACTGGACGTCGGTGCGAACCACCGTGCCCTCGGCCTGCTGCTCGGAGCCGGGCGCGAGCGCGGCGAGCGGCACGAGGCGCGTATGGTCTTCGTAGCGCAGCGGCAGATGCAGGACCAGGTCCTCCTCGCGGGCGATGCCGAGGCGCGCGAGCTTGTCGGCGAGCGCGGCGCCGGGCTTCGCGCGCTCCTCGCTCGACCGCGAAGAGCTAGGCATCCCCCAGCACGAGCACGGCGTCGACCTCGATGCGGGCGCCGCGCGGGAGGCCCGCGACCTGATACGTCGCGCGGGCGGGATACGGCGGCGTGAAGTGGCGCGCCATGATCTCGTTGACCTGCGCGAAGTCGGCGAGGTCGACGAGCAGGATCGAGAGCTTCACGACGCGGTCGAGCCCGCCTCCGGCCGCATCCGCGACGGCGCGCAGATTGGCGAACACGCGATTCGCCTGGGCTTCGGTTCCGTCGACGAGCTGCCCGGTCGCCGGATCGAGGCCGATCTGGCCGGAGAGGTAGACGGTGTCGCCGGCGCGGACCGCTTGCGAATACGGTCCGATCGCCTTCGGCGCGCCCGCGGTTTCGATGACGGTCAGGCCCATGCTCGCGTCCTCCGGTTCACGAAGGGCGAGTGTAGCAAGTCCGCGCCGCGCGCTCAGTGCTCGACCGCATGCCCGGCGGCGATCCACGCGTCGATGCCGCCCAGGAGCGGCCGCACGCGCCGGAACCCGTGCTGGACGAGCGCCTGCGCGACCTTCACGGCGGTCGCCTCGTTCGGGCACGCGCAATAGACGACGACCTCGTGCCTGGGCTCGATCGCGAGAAGGTCGACCCGAAGGTTCGTTGCGTCCACCGTGATCGCGCCGGGGATGCGGCCGGTGACCGATTGCGAGAGCTTCGAGCGGACGTCGATCACCGTCGTCGGCTCGCCCGCGGCGAGCAGCGTCTTGAGTTCGTCGACAGTGAGGCGGTCCATCCGCAGCTGCCGGATGAAGCGCTGCCGCTGCACCCATTTCATAACGACGAATGCGACGAACGCCGCGATGAGCAGCACGATGCCGATCCGGCCCAATTGCTCGAACACGGCGATCACTTCGCCGACCGCATTGCGGAACACGTAGCCGAGCGCGATCGCGACGCCGGACCACAGCGCGGCGCCGATCGCGTCGAACAGCACGAAGCGCCAGAGGGGGATACGCACGACGCCCGCCATCGCCGTCGCCACGGACGCGAATCCGGGAACGAACTTGGCGAACATGAGCGAGGGCGCGCCCCAGCGCTCGAAGATCGACTCCGTCTGCCGCACGCACGAATCGGGCGACAGCGACACGCGGCAGAGGGTCTTCAGCACGCCGCCCCCGAGCCGGCGGCCGGCCAGGTACCAGGCGAGATTGCCGATCGCCGAGGCGACGACTGCGGTGCCGAGGAGCCCGGCGAGCGTGTAGGGGCTGCGGGCCGCGAGGGCGGCGGTGACGATCAGCGTCGGATACGCGGGCACCGGCAGGCCGGCCTGCAGGAGCAGGACGTTCACGAACACCAGCGCGAGTCCGTAATGCTGGACGAGTTCGATCAGCTGCGTCATGGCGTCACGTGTGGGTACGGGAGCGAATAGATGGCGGCGTTCCGCCGGAATGCCACCCCGTTCGTCGCAAGGCCGGCAGTTTACGGGATGGCCCCTCGGCAGCTATAATTCCGCCCCTCCGGGGACGTAGCTCAGCTGGGAGAGCGTCGCGTTCGCAATGCGAAGGTCGGGAGTTCGATCCTCCTCGTCTCCACCAGAAACCACCTAACCCGCTGATGCCGCAGCGGGTTTTTTGTTACCACGCGTCGACGGCCGGGGCGTGCGCCGAAGGTCCCGCCTCCTGGACTCGACTCCATCTCTCTCCTTGCCGTGAATCCGACATGACCGCCACGACCGACAACCCCTTGCTGCAGCCTTGGAGCGCGCCTCACGGCTTGCCGCCGTTCGCGGCCATCAAGCCCGGGCATTTCGTCCCGGCCTTCAATCGGGCGCTGCGCACGCACTTAGCCGAAATCGACGCGATCGCCGCCGGCGGGCAGCCACCGACGTTCGACAACACGCTCGCCGCGTTCGACCGGAGCGGACGCGAGCTCGACCGCATCGAAAAGGTGTTCCACAACCTCGCTGCGTCCGAGACTTCGCCGGAGCTGCAGGCGGTCGAGCGCGAGATGTCGCCCCGTCTCGCGGGGCACCGCAGTGCCATTTACCTGAACGGATCGCTCTTCGCCCGCATCGACGACCTGCATCGTCGGCAGGTGGAGCTCGAGCTGACCGCCGAGCAACTGCGGCTCTTGCAGCGCGTGCACTTCGATTTCGAGCGCGCCGGCGCGCGGCTGTCCGAGGCGGCCAAGACGCGCCGCGCGGCGATCGTCGAGCGTCTCGCCGTGCTGTCGACGCGATTCGGCCAGAACGTGCTGGCCGACGAGGCGAGCTGGCGACTGCCGCTCGAAGGCGAGCGCGATCTCGCGGGCCTGCCCGAGGACGTGCGTGCCGCGGCGCGAGCGGCAGCGCAGCAGCGCGGCGACAAGGCGGGCGCCATCATCACGCTGTCGCGCTCGCTGATCGTGCCGTTTCTCACCTTCTCCGAGCGCCGCGACCTGCGCGAGGACAGCCTTCAAGGCGTGGATCCGTCGCGGCGAGAACGACGGCGCGCACGACAACCGCCCGATCGCGCGCGAGATGCTGGCGCTGCGCACCGAGCTCGCACAATTGCATGGCTACCGCAATTACGCCGACTACGCGCTCGTCGACCGCATGGCAGGCACGCCGGCCGCCGTCGCTGCAGCTGCTCGCGCAGGTCTGGGACCCGGCGAAGGCGCGCGCCGCCAACGAATGCGACGCGCTGCGGGCGACCGCGCTGGCGCATGGCGAAACGCACGCGATCGAGCCGTGGGACTGGCGGTATTACGCCGAGAAGGTGCGCAAGGCGCACTACGGCTTCGACGGCGCCGCGCTGAAGCCGTATTTCTCGCTCGATCGCATGCTCGGCGCCGCCTTCGACACGGCGCACCGACTGTTCGGCATCCGCTTCACGGAGCGGCCCGACCTGCAGGCCTACCATCCCGACGTTCGCGTCTTCGAAGTGCGCGATCGCGACGAGCGGGCCGTCGGCCTCTTCCTGTCCGACAACTTCGCGCGTCCGACCAAGCGCGGCGGCGCCTGGATGAGCGCCTACCGCAACCAGTCTCGCATCGACGGCGAGACGCTGCCGATCATCGTCAACAACAACAACTTCGCCAAGGGCGCGCCCGGCGAGCCGACGCTCCTGTCCGCCGACGACGCGCGCACGCTCTTCCACGAGTTCGGCCACGGCCTGCACGGGCTCCTCTCGCAAGTGACCTACGACCGGCTTTCGGGAACGCAGGTCCTGCGCGACTTCGTCGAGTTGCCCTCGCAGATCTTCGAGCACTGGGCCTTCGAGCCGGAAGTGCTGAGGCGACACGCGCTCCACTACACGACCGGGGATCGCATTCCCGACGAGCTGATCACGAAGCTCAGGGAGGCAGAGCGCTGGAACCAGGGCTTCGAGACGGTCGAATACACGGCGTGCGCGCTGGTCGACATGGCGCTGCATGCGCGATCGGACGCCGACGGCGTCGACATCGGCGAGTTCGAGCGGACGGAGCTCGCGCGCATCGGCATGCCCCGCGAGATCGTCCTGCGCCATCGGCTCCCGCATTTCGGCCACCTGTTCCAGGGGGGGGCCTATGCGGCGGGCTACTACGTCTACATGTGGGCGGAGGTCCTCGACTGCGACGGCTACGACGCCTTCGTCGAGGCGGGCAATCCGTTCGATGCCGAAATCGCCGAGCGGCTGCGCCGCTACGTCTATTCGACGGGCGGCACCCTCGAGCCCGCGGTTGCGTACCGCGCGTTCCGCGGCCGCGACCCGGTGGTCGGGCCGATGCTCGCGAGCCGAGGCCTCGTCGACGAGCGCGAACCCGCGTAGGCGCTCGATCCGCGCCGCGGCCGCGTACGTCCCGACTCGCCGCGGCAGCTGGCAACCCATGGACTCGCAACAGCGGATCGCCCAGCTGGAAGCGGAGCGCGATGCCCTGCGCCGGCGCTGCGCCGAGCTCGAGGAGCTCGTCGCGCGCCACGACCTGCGCCCGGTGCCGCCGACCTCGCTGCGCGTCCGGGTGGGCGGCTGGGACGATCCGGATCACTTCCTCGGCGTCGGCCGCAAGATCTTCTGGGACGTGAAGCGGCTGCTCCGCTCGGTCGAGCGCGCGCTTCCGGATTTCGCGTCGGTGCTCGACTTCGGGTGCGGCTGCGGCCGCCTGACGCGCTTTCTGGTCCCGCCACCCGGACATCGCGTCGTGGGTTGCGACATCGACCCGGAATCGATCGCGTGGTGCAGTGATCACCTCGCGCGCGACGGCGTCGCGTTCGCCGTCAACGAAGCCGCGCCGCCGCTCTCCTTCGCCGCGGCGAGCTTCGACCTCGCGCTCGCGATCTCGGTATTCAGCCACTTGCCCGAGGAGCTGCAGTTCGCGTGGCTCGACGAGATGGCCCGCGTCGTTCGGCCGGGCGGCCTGCTCCTCGCCTCGGTGCACGGCGCAGCGCTGCTCCCGGCGGAGACGCCCGACGCGACGCGCGAGGCGCTCGCGCGCGACGGCTACCTCTACGCGAGGGGCTTCGGCACGCCCGGCCTGCCCGAGTTCTACCAGACCGCGTATCACCGCCCGGAGTACGTCCGCGCGCGCTGGCAGCGCGGCTTTCGCGTCATTTTCGAATTGCCGCGCGGCATCAACAATCACCAGGATGCCTACGTTCTGAAACGAGAGGGCGACTCCTGAGCGTTTCGCCGCACGCGACGGCGCCGGCGCGGCCGTCGAAGCGACTGCCCGTCCGGGGCATGAGCCTACGCGGTCGAATTCACGCTGCGCTGGACGGTTTCGAGCAGCGCAAGGAGCCCTTTGAGAAGCGCAAGCGGCGACGGAGGGCACCCCGGGACGTGCAAGTCGACGGGGAGAACGGCAGCAACGCCGCCGACGCAAGCGCCGCTCTCGGAAAACACGCCGCCATTGCGCGCGCAGTCGCCCACGGCGACGACCCATTTCGGACCCGGAGTAGCCTGATAGGTACGCTCGAGCGCTTCGCGCATGTTGATCGTGACCGGGCCGGTGACGAGGAGCACGTCGGCGTGGCGCGGCGATGCGACGAAGCGCATGCCGAATCGCTCGAGATCGTAGACGACGTTGTTGAGCGCATGAATCTCGAGCTCGCAGCCATTGCACGATCCCGCGTCCACTTCGCGAATCGAAAGCGTGCGGCCGAGATGCGAGCGGGCTGCCGCGTCGACCCGCGCCGATAGTTCGGCCAGCGCAACGTCGTCGGCGGCCGGCGGCGCCTCGGTCAGCGGCCCGTGGACCAGGCTCTTGAAGAGCATCCTACGCATGGTTCCCCCTAGAGATCATGGCCCGAGTAGGAGCAGTTGAAGGACTTGTTGCATAGCGGGAAGTCGGCGACGATGTTGCCCTCGATGGCGGCTTCCAGCACGGGCCACTGGAACCACGAAGGATCACGCAGGTGGCACCGCTCGATGGTGCCGTCCGTTCCAGTCCTGAGCCACACGAGCACATCGCCGCGAAAACTCTCGACCAGCGCCATCCCTTCGCGCGGACCCGGCGCGGATGGCGCACCGAGCGGTTGACCGATCGGACCCAGGGGGATGTGCTCGAGCATCTGATCGATCAAAGCCATGCTCTGTTCCACCTCGTGGATGCGAATCCAGATGCGCGCGTCCACATCGCCGTCTTCGCGGCAAGGCACTTCGAATCGAAGCATGTCGTAGGGAGGGTAGCCGGGAGCGCGTCGCGCATCGACGTTGCGCCCCGAGGCCCGGCCGACGTAGCCGCCGCAGCCATACTGCCGCGCGAGATCGGGTGACAGGATGCCCGTGCCCACCGTGCGGTCCTGCAGCGACGCGGTATTGTCGTAGAGCTCGACCAGCTCCGGAAAGCGCCGGCGGACGTCCGTGAGCAGCGATCGAATCATCGCGTTCCCATCGCCGGGCAGATCGCGCTCCACGCCGCCCGGCACGATCCGGTCCATCATCAGGCGGTGGCCGAAGCATCGATCCGCGACGCGAAGCACCTGCTCGCGCAAGTGCCCGCACTGCGCGTGCATCATCGCAAATGCCGCGTCGTTGCAGATGGCGCCGATATCGCCGAAATGGTTGGCCAGCCGCTCCAGCTCGGCCATGACCGCGCGCAGCCACACCGCGCGGCGCGGCACGTCGATGCCGTGCGCCGCCTCGATCGCTCGCGCAAACGCAAGGGCGTAGGCGACGGTACTATCCCCGGACACACGCCCCGCGAGCGCCGCCGCCCGTCGGACGGTCGCGCCCTCCATCAGCCGCTCGATGCCCTTGTGCACGTAGCCGAGCCGGGCTTCGAGGCGCACCACGGCTTCGCCGTTCGCGGTGAACCGGAAGTGCCCGGGTTCGATGATGCCCGCGTGTACGGGGCCCACCGGTATCTGGTGCAGGCTCTCGCCGTCGGCGGGCAGGAACGCGTAGGCGCCGGCACCACGATCTGCTGCGGCCGCGTCGTCGCCGTCTCGTAGCGCGCGTCGTCCGTGGTCGAGCCAAGGGCGCACGTCGGCCAGACCTTCGGGGACGAGCCCCCACAGGTCGCGGATGGCGCGTTCCAGGCGCATCGCCGGTGGGTGCGACTGCCCGACCGACGGAAAGCGATCCCCCTCGCAGGCGACGCTGAGCACGCCGAGTTCACCCCGGGCGTCCACCGCCATGTGGACCTGCTTGCGCTCGGCCCAGAGGCCGACCAGCGTCCATTGCTCGGCCGCCAGCAGACCGGCCGCCTGCTGCCAAGTCTCGCGGTTCACGATCGCGCGCGGCCACGGCGAATGGTGGTCGACCGGCCGGCCCGATCGAATGAGGTCCTGCAGCCCGACCGCTTGAGTGACGTCGACCATTTAACCGAGCAGCTCCGCGACATGCTGAAACCAGGACACCAGCAGCGGAGGAAGGAAGATGCCGGCGGCCAGCACCAGCGCGAGATGCGTGAACATGGGAATGTACGACGCTTGCGCGGGCGCACTGCTTCCCACGGGATCCCCGAAAGCGAGGCCGTTCAGGCGATAGAGGAGCGCACCCAGCGCGATCAGCAGTCCGAAGCCCATGATCACGGCGAGCGCCGGCTCACGGGCGAAGGTCGACGTGAGGATCAGGAATTCGCTCATGAAGATGCCGGTCGGCGGCAGGCCCACGATCGTGATCACGCCGAGAATCAGGCCCCAGCCGAGGACGGGGTGCGACACGGTGAGGCCGCGGATGTCGTCCATCTTCTGCGTACCCTTGACCTGGGCGATGTGGCCGACCGAGAAGAATATGGCAGACTTGGTCAGGCTGTGCATGGTCATGTGCAGGAGTCCCGCGAAGTTCGCGAGCGGCCCGCCCATGCCGAAGGCGAAGCTGATGATGCCCATGTGCTCGATCGAAGAGTAGGCGAACATCCGCTTGATATCGTCGCGACGGTACAGCATGAAGGCCGCGAACACGACCGAGACGAGCCCCAGCGTGACCATCAGCGGCCCGGGGGCGAGGGCGCCCGCGTTGGCGGACATCACCATCTTGAAGCGCAGCACCGCGAAGAGCGCGACGTTGAGCAGCAGTCCCGAGAGTACCGCCGAGATCGGGGTGGGACCTTCGGCGTGCGCGTCCGGGAGCCACGCGTGCAGCGGGGCGAGGCCGACCTTGGTGCCGTACCCCAACAGCAGGAACACGAACGCCAGATTGAGCAGTGCCGGGTCGAAGTCCGAGGCCCGCTTCACCAGCACGCTCCAGGCCATCGCTTCCATGCCCTCTCCGAGAACGGAGCTCGAGGCGAGGTAGACCAGGATGGTTCCGAAGAGCGCCAGCGCGATCCCGACGCTGCCGAGGATGAAGTATTTCCAGGCCGCCTCGAGTGCCTCGTGCGTGCGATAGATACCGACCATCAGGACCGTCGTCAGCGTCGCCAGCTCGACGGCCACCCACATCAGACCCACGTTGTTCGCGAGCAACGCCAGGTTCATCGCGAACATGAGCGTCTGGTACATCGCATGATAGAACCGCAGGTAGTCGTGAGTCAGGCGCCCGGTTTCGAGCTCGTGCGCGATGTAGCTTCCGCTGAACGCGCTGGTGGTGAAACCCACGAAGGTATTCAGCACGATGAAGACGACGTTGACGTCGTCGACGATCAGGTACAGCCCCGGCTCCGGGCGCACCCAGAACAGCGCGGCGGCGCACAGCAGCGTCAGCAGCGTTCCGAGAACGTTGAGCCTGGCGGTCGTCCGGTCGTCGGGCAGGAAGGCGAACAGGACCGCGCCGACGACCGGAATGGCGAGGATCGCGTAGACGACCAGAGCGCCAAGATCGGTCACGGTCGCTCTCCACGAAAGCGCTCGAGCGACTGGATGTCCACGGAATCGAAGCGTTCCCGGATCCGGAACAGGAAGATGCCGATGACGATCAGCGCAATGAGAATCGAGAAGGCGACGCTGATCTCCACGACCAGCGGCATGCCCTTCGCGCCGGTCGCGGCCAGAATGAGCCCGTTCTCGATCGACATGAAACCGATCACCTGGCCCACCGCATTGCGCCGCGACACCATCATCAGCAGGCCGAGGAGAATGACCGACAGCGCGAACGCCAGATCCTCGCGCACGAGCGTGCCCCCGGAGGCGGTGATCGGCAGCATCACCATGATCGACAGCGCCACGAGGCCGATACCCGCCAGCATCGTCTGGCCGATGCCGACCACGGTCTCGATGTTGCGATGAATGCCGAGCCGCACGATGATCCGGTGAAGCACGACGGGGATCACGATCGCCTTGACGACCAGCGCGATCGCGGCGGTGATGTACAGATGGGGTGCGTTCTGGATGTGCGCCTGCCATGCCACCGACATCGAGACGACGAACGCGTGCAGGGCGAAGATGTTGAGCAGGCTGAACATCCGGTCCTGATAGAGCAGCATGAAGCTCACCAGCACCAGGCCGCCGGCGAACATGTGAGCGATATCCAGCGCGAAGCGGTCCATCAGATGCCTCGCGAAACGAACAGCAGCAACGCGGCAAGCAGCGCGAGCATGAGCGCCGCACCGAGGAAGTCGGAGACGCGGAATACGCGCATCTTCGCGATCACCGTCTCGAACACGGCGAGCACGAACCCGCCGATGGCCAGCTTGAACACGTAGATCGGCAGACTGGCGGCGTAGGCCCCGAAGCCCTGGCCCGCGACGGCGACACCCCAGGGAGCGAACACGCAGCCGATGACCGAGAGATAGAGCAGCAGCTTGAGCGAGGCGGCCGCTTCGATCACCGCCAGATGACGCCCGGAGTATTCGAGAATCATCGCTTCGTGCACCATCGTGAGCTCGAGATGCGTAGCCGGGTTGTCGACGGGAATGCGCGCGTTCTCGGCGATCGCGACCATCACGAGGCCCACGAGGGCCAGCGCCAGCGACACGCGCAACCCGACGTCGGGCCCCTGCATGAACGTCGCCACGGATGACAGCTGAGTGGTCCCGGCAAGGAGCGAAAGCGTAAAGGCGATCATCAGCAGCGCGGGCTCCGCCAGCGAGGCGATCATCATTTCGCGGCTCGAGCCGATCCCGCCGAAGCTCGTGCCGACATCGAGCCCGGCCAGCGCGAGCATGAAGCGCGCGCTGCCCAGGAGCGCGACGATCGCGATCAAGTCCGCGGCAGGACTGAAGGCGAGACCCGTGGCGAAGGTCGGCACCAGCGCCGCCGCCACCCAGGTCGTGGCGAAGATGAGGTACGGGGCAACGCGGAAGACCCACGACGCGTTGTCCGCCAGGACGACCTCCTTGCGCAGCAGCTTGTGCAGATCGCGATAGGGCTGGACGAGATCCGGGCCCTGCCGGCGCAGCAGGCGCGCCTTGATCTTGCGCACGTAGCCGGTGAGCAGCGGCGCCAGCAGCAGGACCAGCAGCAGCTGGCCCAGCTGTACGAGCACATCGAGAATCACTGCCATATGGCCAGAATGATCAGGAGCGCGACCAACGCACCCGATACCAGCGTCAGATAGCCGCGGATCGTCAGGAACTGCACCCGGTTGAGGACGTCGGCCGTGACGCCGACGGCCTTGGCCGTGGGCGCGTACAGGGCATCCCAGATGCGATCGTGGAGATGCACGTGCAATTGCGCCGGGCGCGGATCTCCGGGCCGCGGCATGTCGATATCCTCACGCGCACGAAATACGGCGGTCCCGAACACCCGTCGAATCGGCTGCGCGAAGCTGCCCGCCGTGTATTGCGTCGCCGGCGTCGCGTCCGGGAATCCGCAGTCCCAGGCGGCGGCACGCCGGACCGCGTGCGAGGCCCAGCGGTGGATCACATACGCGGTGAGGCTCGCCGCGACGGCGATCAATGCGAACAGCAACAATCCGTTGTACGAGCTGCGGCTTTCGGCGACGGGCACGATCGTCAGCCATTGGAGCGCGGCCTGCTGCGGCATGTGCGCGCCGACCAGCCCCTGGACGACGGGAGCCAGGGCATCGATGAAATAGCCCGGCAGGACGCCGGCGACGAGGCATGTCACGACCAGCACGAACATCGTCACCAGCGAAAACGCGTCGGTTTCGCGGGCCCCGCGCGCGGCGTCCGTTCGCGCCCGGCCGAGGAAGGTGATCCCGAAGGCCTTGACGAAGCACGCGGCGGCGAGCGCCGCCGAGAGCGCGAGCAGGCCGCCGACGGCGGGCACGAGGAACTTCAGCACCCATTGCGGCAGCTGCGGGCTCAACAGAATCGCCTGGAAGGTGAGCCACTCCGAGACGAAGCCGTTGAACGGCGGCAGGGCGGAAATTGCCGCCGAGCCGACGAGGAAGGCGAAGGCGGTATGGGGCATGCCGTGGATGAGCCCCCCCAGCCGTTCCATGTCGCGCTCGCCCGTTGCCGTCTGCACGGCGCCCGATCCGAAGAAGAGCAGGCTCTTGAAGACCGAATGATTGAAGACGTGAAACAGCGCGGCGGTGGTCGCCAATGCGGCCGGCCCCGGCATGTCGTTGGCGGCGAAGGCGAGGCCAAGGCCGAGACCGATGAAGATGATGCCGATGTTCTCGACGGTGTGATAGGCGAGCAGGCGCTTGAGATCGTGCTCCATCAGCGCATGCAGGACGCCCAGCACCGCGCTTGCACCGCCGAAGAGGAGCACCACGCCGCCCGACCACCAGGCGGGGGGGCCCAGGAGATCGAAGACGATGCGAATGAAGCCGTACACGGCAACCTTGGTCATGACCCCGCTCATGAGCGCGGACACGTGGCTGGGCGCCGCCGGATGCGCGAGCGGTAGCCAGACATGCAGTGGCACGAGACCGGCCTTGGAGCCGGCGCCGAGCAGGGCCAGGCCGAGGACCGCGGAGGCGACGGCCGTCGGCAGTTGCGCGTCGCGAATCGCGTCGAACGCGTAACCGCCGGCTGTACCTGCCAGAAGGCCGAAGCTCAGGAGCAGCGACAGCGTGCCGAAGCTCGCCATCAGCAGATAGATGTAGCCGGCTCGCGCATTTCCGGCCTGGCGGTGGTGAGCCATGACCAGCGCCCACGACGTGAGCGACATGAACTCCCAGGTCAACAGGAACGTGAAGGCGTCGTCCGCGAGCACGACCAGGTTCATGCCGCCGAGAAAGGCGGGGTAGAACGGCAACACCCGACCCGGCTCCTCTTCGTGCTGCCCGTAGCCGAGGCCATACAGGCTTGCCGTGGCGCCGCCGAAATTGACGACGACGAGAAACGCCGCGGCCAGGGAGTCGAGCCGGAAATGCGTGCCGAGCCAGGGCAAGCCGAAAGGCAGGCGCACGGTCTGCACCAGCCCGACGTCGGTCACGAGGACCCATGCCGCCGTGACCAGCGCGATGGCCGAGACGACAAGCGCGATCGCGTAGACGAGGGTCGTCGTACCGCGGTGGCGCACGCCGGCCACCGCCGCGGGCGCGGTCGCCACCAGTGCCAGAACACACCAAAGCAAGACCTCTATTGCCATCGACCGTCGCCTCGCGTGGGCCTGGATTCCGGCGGAAAGCGTGATTTACGCAGCATCGGATCAGCGCGACTTCAGTCGGATGCCCCGTCCGCCCTTCGCGCTGACGGCCCCCTCGTTGATAAGCTCGACGCCGACCGCGTCCAACGCGCCCACGAGTTTCATCAATGAATCGACGGTGCCGCGGATCACCCCCTCGCTCGCCTCCATTCTCTGGATAGTGGGCAGCGACAACCCCGACGCCGCGGCCAGCGCCCGCTGGTCCATCCCGACGAGCGCTCGAGCGGCTCTGAGTTGCGCGGCAGTGATCATGGACACGTCACCGCGAATGATGTTTGAACCATCAGAAATTAATGTTAATGCATCAATTCACACGGCACAACCCTACCTGGAGTGAGCGAGATATACTGGATCGCAGAGGTACGATTGGCCCGGCAGTCAGGCCGGGGGAGAGGGTCGCATGCCGCTTCGCGAGGTCGAGATTGTCAATGCGCGTGGGTTGGACGCGCCGGCATCGACCAGGCTTGCCCAGCTGGCGGGGAAGTACATGTGCGACGTGTCGATCGGGCGCAATGGCCGCAAGGTCAACGCCAAGAGTCTCATGGGCGTGATGATGCTGGCGGCGGGAAAGGGGAGCCAGGTCGTCGTGGAAACCGACGGCCCCGACGAGACGGAAGCGCTCGAAGCCATCGTCGCGCTCATTCGGGACTCGCTTGGAGAGTGCGACCGATGCGAAGACGCTCCGGGCGAACCGCCGCCGGCCTGATCGCCGCGCATGGTGCGATCGTCGACCTAGCGGCGGACCCGGCGCAGGGGCGCACGCTCTTGGGCATGCCCTGACGAGCCGGCGGCGGGCTCGCCGATGGTCCTGCTGCTGTTCAAGCTCCTCGCAACGCCGCCCCTGATCCTGGCGGCGACGCTCGTGAGCCGCCGCTTCGGCCAGGCGACCGGCGGGTGGCTCGTTGGCTTGCCGCTGACCTCCGGCCCGATCGCCGTCTTCCTCGCGATCGAATACGGCGCCGGCTTCGCGCGGCTCGCGGCCGCGGGCTCGCTCGCGGGCACGACGGCCGAGGCCTGCTTCGCCCTCGCCTATGCGCGCCTCGCCGCTTCACACCGATGTCCCGCATGCCTCTTCGGCGGCAGCGCCGCCTTCGTCGCGTCGGGGCTGTTGCTTACGACCTTTGCGCGCGCGCCGTTCGCCCTCTTCGCCATCGCGATCGCGAGCCTCGTCGCGGGCATTGCGCTGCTTGGCCGGCCCGCGACGACCGCGGCGGAGGTGGAGGCTCCGCGTTGGGACCTGCCGCTACGGATTGCGGTCGCGACGGCGCTCGTGCTCGTGATTACGTCCATTGCCTCCGTGATCGGCCCCGACCTAAGCGGTCTCGCCGCGGCATTTCCGCTGTTCGCCACCGTCCTGGGCGTGTTCGCGCACCGGCATGACGGGGCCCCGGCGGCGCAGAGCGTGATGCGCGGCCTGCTGCTCGGGCTCTTCGGATTCGCCGGCCTCGCGGATCAGGTGCCGGAGCTCCTGTACGCCCCCATGCGTGACGCCAGGATGACGATCGAGAGCCCGATCGCCGCGCCCACGGCGTCGATCAGCACGTCGCCCACCGACGGCCCGCGCGATTCCACGAAGGTCTGGTGAAACTCGTCGGTCAGCGCATACGCGACGGCCCAGGTCCATGCGAAGAGCTCCGGTCGCAACCCTTCCGTGAGCGCCCCTCCGCGGGCGCCCGCCCGCAGCGCGCGGCGGACGAGGACGGCGAGGACCGCGTATTCGGCCAGATGCGCGGTCTTGCGGACGATCGTATGGATCAGCGCGAACGTTTCCGGCGTGAGCTGCGGAACGAGCCATCGCAGCAGAGGCTCGAGGTAGCGCGATGTGTTCGCCGCCGACCCCAGTTCGCTCGACAGCGCGAACATGAAGCCCATCCACGCAACCGCGGGCACCCACGCGCGGATGCCCGCGACGCTCACGCGGCGGCGTCCGTTAGGCGTCCGCTCTGGTAGTCGCGGATCGCCTGCTCGATCTCCTCGCGCGTGTTCATCACGAACGGACCCCATTGCACGACGGGCTCGTGCAGCGGACGGCCGGCGAGAAGCAGCAGGCGCCCGCCATCGGACCCGCCCGTCAGCGTGACGTCGTCGCCGTCGCCCAGCATGCCGGCGTGGTGCGTCACCACGGAGCGCACCGCGCCCGCCGGGCCGACGTCGACGCTCCCCTCGAAGACGTAGAGGAACGCGTTGTGGCCCGCGGTCAGCGGGACCGTCACGCTCGCGCCCGCGGGCAACTCGAGATCGACGTAGAGCGGCGCCGTCGCGAGGCCCTGGATCGGGCCCGCAGTCGCGTGCCCGGCGACGTCGAGCGTCCCGGCGACGACCTTCGCGACGCCCCCGCCGGGCAACGCGACGAGCGGAATCTCCGCGGCCGGAATGTCGCGATACGCGGCGGGCTTCATCTTCTCGCTCGCAGGCAGGTTGATCCACAGCTGGAATCCGCGCATGCGGCCCGCTTCCTGCTGCGGCATCTCCGAGTGGATCACGCCGCGCCCGGCCGTCATCCACTGCACGCCGCCGCTCCTCAGGTCTCCGACGTGGCCCAGGTGATCCTCATGCCGCATGTGCCCGTCGATCATGTAGGTGACGGTTTCGAAGCCGCGATGCGGGTGCGACGGAAAGCCGGCGACGTAGTCGTCGGCATTGTCCGTCGAGAAGTGATCGAGCATGAGAAACGGATCGTGCCGCGCCAACGGCGACTGCCCGAGCCCGCGGCGGAGCTTGACGCCGGCGCCGTCGGATGTAGGGACCGAGGGAACGACGCGGAGGACGGTGCGGGAGGTCATGGTCCCGCCGAATGTGGGGCCGCGGCCCCGTGACGTCAAGAGCGGCCGCGTCGCTTCGGGCTGCCGAGCGCGCGCTGCATCGCGGCCGTGAGCCGCTGCCGGCGCTGCTCGTAATCGGCCCACGGGTCGGCCTTCCGCGCGAGGCGCGCCGGAATCGTCGCCATCGTGAGCTGCGAAGGCGGCACCTTCGCCGTGAGCTCGTCCCACGACAGCGGGGTCGCGACCGTCGCGCCGGGCCGCGCGCGCAGCGAATACGGCGCGACAGCGGTCGCGCCGCGCGCGTTGCGCAGGTAGTCGACGAAGATCCTGCCGCGCCGGTGCTCCTCGCCCATCGTCGCCGTGAACTGATCCGGCAGCGTCACGGCAAGATGCACGGCGACGCTCCGTGCGAACGCCTTGACCTCGTCCCAGCCATGGCGACGCACGAGCGGCACGACGATGTGCAGCCCGTGACCGCCGGTCGTCTTGACGAGCGGGTCGAGGTCGAGCTCGTGGAGGAGGGTGCGCGTGAGCCGGGCCGCCGCGACGACCCGCGCCCACGGCAGCGCGGGGTCCGGATCGAGATCGAGCACGAGCGTGTCCGGGCGTTCGATCGACGCGACCCGAGCTCCCCAGACGTGCAGCTCGAGCACGTTCATCTGGGCGAGGCCCGCGAGGGCCTTCACCGTCTCGGCGACGAGATAGGGATGGCGGCCACGGCCATCCACGATCATCGCGCTCCGCACCCCAGGAATGGTCGCCTGGCCGGCGTGCTTCTGGTAGAAGCACTGACGCTCCGCTCCTTCCGGGCAGCGCACGATCGAGACCGGGCGATCCGCGAGGTGCGGCAGGAGCCGTGGTGCGACCTCCGCATAGTACTCGGCGACCATGAGCTTGGTGACGCTCGCGTCCTCGTACACGACGCGATCGGGGTGCGTGATCGTCACCCCCGCGACCGCTGGCGCACGATCGCGCGCGGCCGAAGCGCGTGCGCGAGGCGCAGCAGGGTCGGCACGCTTGCGGCGGTAATGCTGGAGGCTCATGCGGCGCGGACCGCAGCAGAATTCGTGCCGCGCGCGAACGTCCCGCGCGGCGCATCCGAGGGGCGCGATCAGGTAATTCTTGCCCGCGCCGGCAGTACCGTTTGCCGAAAGCCGCCGAGGCGCCGCGTCTCGCGTCAGCCCGCGTGGAGGCGGCTCGTGCGCGGCACGCCGGCCAGCAGGTATTCCATCTGGTCGGCGAGGATCCGCCGGTTGCGCAGGATGAACTGCTCGTGGCGGTTGGGCACGTAGGGAACGTAGAGCAGCGGCATGCCCGCAAGCTCGGGCGTGCGGTTCGCCTTCTTGATGTTGCACTTCTTGCAGGCCGTCACCGAATTCGTCCACGAATCGCGGCCCCCGCGCGAGACCGGCACGACGTGGTCCCGCGAGAGGTCGCGCGACATGTGGGTCTGGCCGCAATAGGCGCACAGGTGCCGGTCGCGCGCGAAGAGGAGCGCGTTCGTGAGGCCCGGCGCGTGCACGAGCCGGCCCGGGGCGCTGCCTTTGATGGCGAGGATCGACTTGGTCGCGATCCGGGAGCGGAGGCCGTTCTTCTGCCAGCCGCCACGGAATTCGCGGACTTCGGCGCCGAGCGACCACGCGACCATCTGCTTCGCGTGGTAGGTGATCGCTTCCTCGAGCGCAACCCAGGCCTGCGGCAGGCCGGCCATGTCGACGGTGAGCACCAGCGGTTCCATGAGACGAAGTGTGGCCTAGGCGCCACAGGGCGCGTGACGGTTCGCCAACCCGAAGTTTGCACTAACCCGGCGCTTTGGCAAAATTGCCCGGAATTCCACGCGCAAAAGGAAGCCGATGTCGACCCGCCGCGCGTCACGGGGCGCGCTGATGGCTGCGGCCATCGCCTGCACCTTGCTCGTCGCCGCATGCGGTGGAGGCGGCGGCGGCGGCTCGTCGTCCGAACCGAGCCCGCCGACGCCGGAACCGTTGCCGGATCCGCAATCCCGCGTGTCGTCGCTGTCGCCGTTCGCGGCCGGCTGCGAAGGCGCCCCGGCGACCGGTACGCCCTACGCGAATTCCGAGGTCGAGCCGTTCGTCGCCGCGAATCCGGCCGACGGCGCGAACCTGATCGGCGTGTGGCAGCAGGACCGCTGGTCGAACGGGGGCGCGAAGGGAAACCTGAGCGCGGCCTCGTTCGACGGCGGGCGCACGTGGTCGACATCGATGGCGGCCTTCTCGCGCTGCACTGGCGGCACCGCGGCCAACGGCGGCGACTACGAACGCGCCTCGGATCCCTGGATCAGCATCGGTCCGGACGGCGTCGCCTATCAGATCGCGATCGCCTTCACGGGGCAGATGAGCGGCGCGGACTCGTCGAACGCGGTGCTCCTGAGCCGTTCCACCGACGGCGGACGCAGTTGGTCGAGCCCGCTCGCGCTGATCCGCGACGGTGCCGACAATTTCAACGACAAGGAATCGCTCACCGCGGATCCGGGCCTCGCCGGCTACGCCTACGCCGTGTGGGACCGGCTCGCAGCGAACGGCCACGGACCCACCTACCTGAGCCGGACGACGGACGGCGGCGCGAGCTGGGAGGCACCGCGGATGATCTACGATCCGGGTCCCGCGAGCCAGACGATCAACAACCAGGCGGTCGTGACGACCGATGGGACCGTGGTCGTGTTCTTCACCCGGCTCGACCCGGCGCCGGGCGGCATGGCCACCGCCACCCTCGCCGTGATCCGATCGGCGGACAGGGGCGTCAACTGGTCCGCGCCGATCGTCGTGTCGCCGGTGCAATCGGTCGGCGCCCGCGATCCGGAGACCGGCGCCGTGGTCCGCGACGGATCGAACCTGGGCTCGATCGCCGCGGGGCCGGGCAACACGCTCGCCGTGGCGTGGCAGGACGCGCGCTTCTCGGGCGGCGCGCGCGACGCCGTTGCGCTTTCGCGCTCGACCGACGGCGGCCTCACGTGGACGACGCCGATCCGCGTGAGCCGCGATCCGTCGGTTCCGGCGTTCGAGCCGGCGGTGAGCGTGCGGAGCGACGGCACGATCGGCGTCACCTACTTCGATTTCCGCAGCAACACGTCGCTGCCGGCGACGCTTCCTACCGACACGTGGATCTCGCGCTCGATCGATGGCGCGACCTGGCTCGAGAGCCGCCTCGCCGCTCCATTCGACCTCGCGCTCGCGCCCAACGCCGACGGGCTGTTCCTCGGCGATTACCAGGGACTCGTCGCGATCGGCGGCGAATTCGTGCCCTTCTACGCGGCCGTCAACGACGGCGACGTCGGCAACCGCACCGACGTCTTCGCGTCGATCGTCACGTCCGCCGGCGCCGCGGCGCGGGCGGAGGCCGCGCTGCCTTCGCTGCGCGCGCCCGAGGCGACGCCGCTCGCGACGACGCCCGAGCTTGCGCGCCGCATCACCGCAGGCATCGCGCGCACGATGCAGCGCCGCGTGCCGGCGCGCGTTGCGCCGTGGATCGACCCACGCGTGCTGGCCGAACCCTGACCCGAGCGGCGCGCGCCGCCGGCGGCCGCCGATCGTGAATCGCAGCGTTCCAGCCGTCCGCTAATGGCTCATCAGCACCGGCGCCGTCATCGAGGACATCACGATCCGCGTGACGCCGCCCCAGAGGACCTCGGTCAGGCGCGGCCGGCTGTAGGCGCCCATGACGATCAGGTCGGCGCCGGTGTCGGCCACCTGCGAGAGCAGGAGCTCGCCGGCCTCGATGTCGGCCGCCGCGATCCGCTTGACCGTCGCATCGACGTCGTGGCGACTCAGGAACGCGGACAGCTGCGCGTCGGTGAAGCGCTCGTTCGCCGTCTCGTCCGCATCCGGGGTCACGGCCAGCGCGATGACCTTCTTCGCGTCCTTCAAGAGCGGCAGCGCGTCGGCGACCGCCCGCGCCGATTCGCGCGAATCCTTCCAGGCGATCAGCACGCGCTCGCCGATGGTCGGGAATTCGCCGACCGACGGCACGAACAGCACCGGCCGGCCGCAGCGCATGGTGACCGCGTTGGCCAGCTCGGCTGCAAATTCCTCGCGCGGATCGTCGCGCGGAGGCTGGCCCAGGATCGCGAGATCGGAGTGCCGCGCCCGCAGCACGGCCGCGCCGATCGGCGAGCGCTGCGGCACGTCCCAGTCGAAGCTCGTCACGCCGGCCTTCTTGGCCGCGGCGCGGAACGCCGCCTCGACCGCGGTTCGCTCCTCGGCCCGCAGCCGCGCGTACCGGTCGATTTCATCCGGCGTCATCACCGCCTTCGCGTACCGCGTGAGCTCGCTTGGCGACGGCAGGTAGCTGCCGTGGAGCTCGGACGGGTAGCGCCGCGCGAGCCGGGCCGCATAGTCGAGCCTTCGGGCGCACGGCTCGGTGTCGTCGGCATGGACGAAGATGGAGCGGTAGGTCATGGCGTCCCCGCGTGAGTTCGACGCGCACATTGTGCCTGACGCGGCGACCCGCTTGTTTGACCCCGCTTAAGGGGCGTCCTGCGGTCGACAACGTTCGCCGGACCCGGTAGCGTGGCGCCTCCGCCGCATCGCGCCCGCTGCCGTGTCCGACCCCCTGCCCGCTCTCCCGCTCGCCGATCTCGCGCGGCGGCTCGCCCGCGGCGAGACCACCTCGCATGCGATCGTCGCGGCCTGTTTCGAGCGCATCGATCGTCTCGACGGCTGGCTGCACGCGTTCGTCGACGTCTGGCGCGACGAGGCGCTCGCGCGCGCCGAAGCGGCGGACCGCGAGCGCCGCGCCGGCCGACCGCGCGGCCCGCTCGACGGTCTGCCCGTCGCGCTCAAGGACCTCCTGCACGTCGCGGGAAGGCAAACGACGGCCGGCTCGAAGAGCTGGCGCGGACGCACCTCCGATCACACGGCGACGGCCGTCGCGCGGCTGATCGATGCCGGGATGATCCCGCTCGGCAAGACGCACATGGTCGAGTTCGCGTTCGGCGGGTGGGGGCGCAACGCGCCGATGGGCGCGCCGTGGAATCCCTGGGATTCGCGTATCCATCGCGTCGCCGGCGGCTCGTCGAGCGGTTCGGCGGTCGCCGTGGCCGCGGCGCTCGCACCCGTCGCGCTCGGCTCCGACACCGGCGGCTCCATCCGGATTCCCGCGTCGCTCTGTGGCATCACGGGATTCAAGCCGACGTACGGGCTCGTGAGCCTGCAGGGCGCCGTCCCGCTGTCGACGTCGCTCGACTCGATCGGCCCGCTCGCGCGCACGGTCGAGGACGCGGCGCTCATCGTCGCCGCGACGGCGGGTGCGGATCCGGACGACGCGGCCACCCTCGGCGCGCCGCGCGTCGACTTCGCGGCCGCGCTCGCGCGCGAGCCCGACATCCGCGGCCTGCGCATCGCGGTGCTCTCGCCGGAACGGTTCCCGCCGTACACCGAGCCGGCCATCGCCCGCGCGACGCGCGACGCCGCGGACCTGCTCGCGGGCCTGGGTGCCATCGTGGTCCCGGCCGAGGTGCCGCTCGATTTCGATGCCCTAGCCGCCGCCAACGGCCGCATCATCGCGGCGGAGGCATGGGCCGTCCATCGCGCCTACATCGAAGACAGGGCGCTCGACATCGACCCCTGGGTACGCCGGCGCGTGATCGAAGGGAAGGACGTCACCGCCCAGGAATACGAAGCGCTGCGGGTCGCGCGCCAGCGCGCGATGGACATCTTCGCGGACTGGATGCGCGAGCGCGACGCGCTCCTCACGCCGACGCTGCCGATCACGACGATCGCGATCGAAGAGGTCGACGAGGCGACGACGCCACTCGCCGCCTTCACCCGCGCCGCGAACTACGTCGGAGCGTGCGCACTGTCGCTGCCCGCGGGCTTCTCCCCCGTCGGTCTGCCGATCGGCGTGCAGCTCGTGGGAGCGCCGTTCGCCGATGCAACGCTCGTGCGCATCGGCCGCGCCTTCCAGGCGGCCACCGACTGGCACCTCCGGCACCCGGTGCTGTCGGCGTCCGGCCCGGAACGCGGCGATGGCGCCACCGCCGCTCGGTCGAGATGACGACCGAACGGACCTTCGACGTCGACGCAATTGTCGTTGCAGTAGACGAGAATCCGCGCAGAGCGGTACACGACCGTGTCGTGCAGCGATCGACACCGTGGCGCGGCTCGGCGTTGACGCTCGCACGCGAGCTTCCCCTGCCGTCGGCCGCGCGCTAAGATGCGGCCACCGCACGCCCTTCCTCCCTCCATGAGCCACAAGCACGAAAACCTGATCCGCGAGATCTTCCACGACCCGATCAGCACCAACATCCAGTGGCGCGAGATCGAGTCGCTCCTGCGTCATCTGGGCGCCGACATCGAGTCGATGTCGGGCACGCGCGTGCGGGTCAAGCTGAACGGCCATGAGGGCATCCTGCACCGGCCCCACGGAGGCAACGCGCTCGGCCGCCAGGACGTGACCCACCTCCGCGAGTTCCTCGCGCAGGGCCGGGTCACGCCGTCGCTCTACGAGGCGGCGAAGAAACCCTCCTAGGCGACCGCCCAAGGCCGCGCCGGCCCGCCCCCGGGAACCCACGCGCGCCGCCGGTGTCTCCCGGAGATCGGAGGCCCAGGCGCGACGCATCGCATTCCGCGCCGCGGACGATGCGCGACTTCGCGCCTGCCGCCTCCGACACCCGCTCCCATGGCTCGCACCTACGACGTCGTCGTCATCGTCGGCAGTCTCGCCAGGGCGTCGCTCAACCGGAAGATGGCGCGTGCACTGATCGGCGTCGCGCCGCCTTCGGTCAGGGCTGCGTTCGTCGAGATCGGCGAGCTCCCGCTCTACACGCCCGATTTCGAGGCCGATCCGCCCCGCGCCGTGCGGGCGTTCCGCGAGCGGGTCGCGCCCTGCGACGCCGTCCTGTTCGTGACGCCCGAATACAATCGGTCGATGCCCGGCGGATTCAAGAACGCGCTCGACGTAGGCTCGCGGCCGTACGGGAAGAGTGTCTGGGCCGGCAAGCCGGCGGCGATCGTCACCTGCTCGCCCGGCGCCATCGGCGGCTTCGGCGCGAACCACCACCTGCGGCAGTCGCTCGTCTTCCTCGACATGCCGGCGCTGCAGCAGCCCGAGGCGTACATCGGCGGCGCCGCGAAGCTCTTCGACGAGCAGGGGACGCTCGTCAACGACGACACGCGCGCGTTCATCACGAAATTCATGCAGGCCTTCGCGCAGTGGATCGCGCGCTTCCGGAGCTGAAACCCGCTCCCTGCTATAATCATGGTCGCTGCCTCGCCGCCCGCCGCTACCGGCCGGCGGCGTTTGTTTTGCTTCTCGTGAAAGAGCGAAAAGAGGGTCAGACTCGACTTTCCACGGCCCGTCTTCGGCGCTGCTCGCAAAAGTCGAGTCTGACCCTACTTTTCTTGCGTTCCGCCCCGATGTGCGGAACACCGCTATGGATGCCACCGTCTACCCGGCTGATCTCGTCCGCGACGTCTCGACGCGGCGCACGTTCGCGATCATCTCGCACCCGGACGCAGGCAAGACGACGCTGACCGAGAAGCTCCTGCTCTTCGGCGGTGCAATCCAGATGGCCGGGACCGTGAAGGCGCGCAAGAGCTCGCGTCACGCGACCTCCGACTGGATGGAGGTCGAGAAGCAGCGCGGCATCTCGGTGACCTCGTCGGTGATGCAGTTCGCATACGCTGGCCACACGATCAACCTGCTCGACACGCCGGGCCACCAGGACTTCTCGGAGGACACCTACCGCGTGCTGACGGCCGTCGACGCGGCGGTGATGGTGATCGACGCGGCGAAGGGCGTCGAAGAGCGGACGATCAAGCTGCTCGAGGTCTGCCGCCTCCGGGCGACGCCGATCATCACGTTCGTGAACAAGATGGACCGCGAGGTCCGCGAGCCGTTCGCGCTCTCGGAGGAGATCGAGGCGGTGCTGAAGATCGACTGCGCACCGGTCACCTGGCCCGTCGGCATGGGCAAGCGCTTCCGCGGCGTGTTCGACCTCCGGCACGACCGCCTGCAACGGTTCACGGCGGGCGAGGAACGCGTCTCCGACGACACCGAGCTGATCGAGGGATTGCGCAATCCGCGGCTCGATGCGCTGTTCCCGGACGAAGTGGGCGCGCTGCGCCACGACGTCGACCTGATCCGCGATGCGTCGCATCCGTTCGAACTCGCATCGTTCCTCGAGGGACGGCAGACGCCGCTGTTCTTCGGCTCGGCGATCAACAACTTCGGCGTCCGCGAGATCCTGCAGGCGCTGGTCGAGTGGGCGCCGCCGCCGCAGCCGCGCGACGGCATGCGCCGCGCCGTGCATCCGGCCGAGCCCGCGTTCTCGGGCTTCGTGTTCAAGATCCAGGCGAACATGGATCCGAAGCACCGCGACCGGATCGCGTTCTTTCGCGTCTGCTCGGGCCGCTACGCGCCCGGCATGAAGGTGCGGCACCTGCGCGCCGGGCGCGAGATGAAGCTCGCCAACGCGCTCACGTTCATGGCGAACGAGCGCGTGCAGAGCGAGGACGCGGTTGCCGGCGACATCCTCGGCATCCACAACCATGGCCAGCTCCAGATCGGCGACACGCTGACCGAAGGCGAGGAGCTCGCGTACACGGGGATTCCGTACTTCGCCCCGGAGCTCTTCCGCATCGCGCGTCCCCGCGACCCGTTCCGGGCGAAGCAGCTCGCGAAGGGACTGACCGAGCTCGGCGAGGAAGGCGCGATCCAGGTGTTCGAGTCGACCCATTCGAACGCCCTGCTCCTGGGCGCCGTCGGACCGCTCCAGTTCGAGATCGTCGCGCACCGCCTCGCGACCGAGTACAAGGTCGACGCGGTCTACGATCCGGCGAACGTCACCACGGCGCGGTGGCTCACGTTTCCCGACGCCAACACGCGCCGCAACTTCGACCGCGAGCAGGCGGCGGCGCTGGCGACGGACGTCGACGGCAACCCCGTGTTCCTCGCGACCAGCAAGTACAACCTGCAGGTGACGATCGAGCGCTGGCCGAAGGTCGGCTTCCACGCCACCCGCGAGCACGGGAGGCGCATCGCGCAAGGCGGCGACGCCTGAGCCCGAGAACGGCTAGCCGCGCGGCGGCGGCGTGTCGGGCGGCGGAATTGCCGGCGGCGGCGTGTCGGACGGCGGAATTGCCGGCGGCGGCGTGTCGGGCGGCGGAATTGCCGGCGCCGGCGTGCCCGGTGGCGGGTAGGGCGCAGGCGTGCCGGGCGGCGGGTAGGGCGCCGGCGTATTCGGCGGCGGATACGTCGGATAGGTCCCCGGCGCAACATAGCCGCCCGGCGCCATCCGCCCGCGCTGGCTCATCCGCATCGGCACCTGGTTGCCGCGCGAGTACATGCACTGGAAGTACGCGCTGTCGTACTGCTGCTGCAGCTGCCACTGCGTCGCGCTCGAGGCGTTGGCCGCGTTGATCGCGCCGACGAGGAGCCCGATGCCGGCCCCGATCGCGGCACCCTGTCCGCCCTGGTTCGACGCCGAACCGATGATCGCGCCCGTCGCAGCGCCGACCGCCGTGGTGCCGACCGCACCTGCGGCCGCGCGGTCGTTCACCGATTGCGGGGCCGCACCGTGGCCGAGCACGGCCTCGGCGTATTGCTGGCACGCCGCCGCGTCCTGCTGAAATGCATCCACGCTCTTGCCCGTCCCGGGCATCGCCGGGAAGGCGGGCCCGGTCGGCATCGTCGCGCAGCCGCCCACCAGCGCCGCTCCGGCGATCGCCATCGCCCATCGAAGGTTCATGCTTCCTCCCTGGAACCTACGCGGTCAGCCCTGCGGCGCCGGTTGCGGCTGCATGGATGGCGGAGGCTGCGTCGCCTCCGGGACAACGCGCATCCAGGGCTTCGAGCAACTCTGAACGTACGGGTAATAGCCTGCAGGGTTCGTGCAATAGAACCACGTGACCGGCGCGCCCGAAGGCGGCGCAGGCGCGTTGGCCGGTTCTTGCGACTGCTCGACATAGACGGTCGGATCGTAGGTCGTGTAGGTCGTCGCCACCGGATACGTGGCGCCCCAGTACGGGGCGTTCCACCAGTACGGCCAACCCCACCACGGGCTCGTTGCGATCACCGCAGCGCCCGCCCACCCCCATCCACAGCCATAGCATCCGTACCACCCGCCCCGGTAGCCGCCGTACCATCCACCGCGGTAGCCGCCGTGCCAGCCGCTGCTGCCGCCGTGCCAGCCGCTGCCGCCGTGCCAGCCGCTGCCGCCGCCGCGCCAGCCGCTGCCGCCGCCGTGCCAGCCACCGCCGCCACCCTGCCACGAACCCCCTCCGTGGCCGCCACCTCCGCTCCAGCCGCCGCCGCCCCCCCTGCCACCGCCACCGCCTCCGCGCTGGGCGTCGGCGAAACCGGAGGCGCAAGCCAAGGCGACCGCCGCAATGAGTGCAAGCACTGACTTCTTCATCATGACCTCGCAATCCCCTTCGGTATCGCTACCGGTTGGACGTCGCACGGGGCCGGACGTTCGGCCGGGTCGATTCCGGCGCCCCACGGCCGCCGCTCCCCGCCCGGGATCGGTATATATCGATAACGCGGCAGCGGTTCATCCGTTGACCGCCTACCCTCGCGCGCCGGCCACGGTCGCGGGCGCCGGCGCATCGACGTGCGCGGGCGCTGCCCCCCCGCCCTCCAGGCCGAAGAAATCCACGAGCGTGCGGTGGTACTCCGAATTGCCGACCGACAGGCTGTTGTTATGGCTTCCGTTGGGGACGATCAGCAGGCGCTTCGGGGCCGGGGCCGCCGCGTAGAGCGCCTCGCTGAAGCGCACCGGCACGAAACGGTCGCCCTCGCCGTGGACGATCAGCACCGGCATCGGCACGCGTCCGATCTTGGCGAGCGAGTCGAACTTCTGCGACAGCATGGCCGCAGGCAGAATGCCGCGGGTCACGACGGACGCCATCTCGGCGAGATTGGTGAACGAGGATTCGACGACGAGCCCGTGCGCGCCGTCGGTCGCGCCGAGGCTCGCCGCGAGGTCGATCGCGACGGCGCCTCCGAGCGAGTGCCCGTAGATGAAGCGCCGCGCCGGATCGGGCTCGCGCGCGACGACCCAGCGCCAGCCCGCACGCGCATCCTCGTAGACGGAGGCTTCGGACGGCAGGTCGCCGTCGCTCTTGCCGAAACCGCGATAGTCGATCGCGAAGACCGAGAAGCCGAAATGCCGGAGCTGCGCGATCCGGTTCAGGTGCCCGGTCAGATTCCAGTGCGCTCCGTGCAGGTAGTAGACGACCGGCGCGACCGGGTCTTCATCCGGCCACCACCACGCGTGGATGCGCGGCGCCCCGGGCGTCGCATCGACCGGCAGGTCGACCTCGACGACGCCCGCCGGCAGCCCGGCGTACCACCCCGCGTCCGACCGCGTCGCCCGGAACGTGAGCTCGCGCTCCTTCTGCTCGAGCCCGATGCAACCCGTCGCGAGAAGCGCTGCGATGACGAGGAGCGCGATGACGCGCACGGGGCGCACACGGCGTGAAACGCTCGGGTGTTCGATCATCGAAACGGGGCGTCGAGGTCCAAAGGCGAAGCGTAGCGCGGAGCCGAGCGCACGGGAACGCGCCCGTCGCTCGAGGCCACGCGTTGGTCGCTTCGACCGGACCTTGGGTTCCCCCGCGCAGGCTCGCCTCGCGCTCGATTCATCGCGGCAATGTAACGATTCGTAACGGCCCCTCGCCTCAAATGCGGTCACAATCGCGGTTCGTCGCGGCCTCGATCCGCGCATTCCGCTCGGGAGTCACTGCATGAACCGATTGGGCACGACTTTCATTGCGCTCGCCGCCGCGACTCTCCTCGCCGCACCGGACACCCGCGCGCAAGCGCCGTCGGGGCCGTCCCGCGGCGGGTCTTCGCCGCTCGGAAGCCACCTCAAGCCCTCCACCCGCGGCGGCGCCGGCCCCGGGGTCGACCAGCCCGTGAGCCTCATGGGCCAGGTGCAGCTGGTGCTCGACAAGCTCGAGGACGAGCTCAGGATCGGCGCCCATCAACAGAAGGCCTGGGACCTCTATGCGGCGAGAGTCCTGAAGTTCGCGGAGGACCTGACGCGCGCCCGCTTTTCGGCGCGTGACATGCAGGACGGCGGCCTGAGCGTCCCGCAGCAGTTCGAGCGCCTGTCGGAAATCGCGAGCAACCGGCTGACTGCCGTCGAGGAAATCATCGATGCCGGTCGCGCCGTCTACGAGGCGCTGGGACCCGAGCAACGGAAGCTCGCCGACAAGGAGCTCGTGATCCTTCCGCTCCGACTCCTGAGCGGCTCGGCCGCAGGCACGGCGATCCGCGCCGAGGACTTGGCGCCCGACACGCCCCCGCGCAAGAAATAGCAGCGACTCAGCCGATGGGCGTGAACCCGCAGGCAGTGCGGGGCTCGCCCGAACGGGCCCCAGCCAGCCATTCGATGAATCGCAGCGCCACGGCCGGCGCGGCCGCGTGCCGGCAAGCCGCCGCCGCGTAGACGGTCTCGAGCTCGAATCCGGACGGCAGCGGACCGACGAGGGTCAAGCCCGGCGTGTAGAGGATCTCCGTCGCCTGCGTGCAGCCGATATCGCCGGGACCGGCCTTCGCGAGTGCGGCCATTGCCGTCGCGCCGTTCCCGTATGTCCTGCAGCGCGGACCCACCTCCGCATCGAGCCCGAGCTTGCGCAGCACGCCCGCGAAATGGATGCCCGCCGTCGCGCGCTCCGGGTCGGGAAAATGGAGGTGCGAAGCAGCGGCGAGCGTCGCCCGCAGCGAGTCGGCGTCACCGATGGCGGGGAGCGCCGCGCCCGCCGGCACGGCGACGGCCGTCGCGACGCCGCCGAGCGGCGCCATGCTTCCCGGGACGACGCGACCCTCCTTCTCCAGTCGCGCGATCAGCGCCGCGGTAAGCACGATGACGTCGCAGCGCGCGCCTCGCTCGAGCCGTTCGACCAGCGCACCTACCGCGTCGAACGTGCCGTCGACCGCACAACCGCTCTCGGCGGTGAACGCGGGGACGATCCTCGCGACGAGCCCCTTCGCGGCCCCGGCGCAGAGGAGCGCGATCACTGGTCCGGCTTCGCGCCGGAGATCTTGACGATCCGCTCCCATTTCACGATGTCGTCGGCAATGAATCGGGCGAACGCGTCCGGCGCCATGATCATCGGCGTCGCGCCCTGCTTCTCCCACTCGGCCCGCACCTCCGGGCGGCTCTGGATCCTCGCGATCTCCGCATTCAGCCGATTCACGATCGCCGACGGCGTGCCCTTCGGCGCGATGAGCCCGATCCAGATCACCGCCTCGTAGCCGGGCACGCCCGCTTCGCTCAGCGTCGGAACGTCGGGGAGCACCGACGAGCGCGTCTTGCCGGTCGTGGCGAGCGCGCGGACCTTGCCGGCCTTCGCCTGCTCGCTCATCGTCGTGACCGCGTCGAACATCATCTGCACCTGGCCGCCGATCGTGTCCTTCCGCGCGTCCGAGCTGCCCTTGTAGGGAACGTGGACGATGTCGACGCCGGCCATCGACTTGAAGAGCTCGCCGGCCATGTGATACGGCGTGCCCGTGCCCGACGAGGCGTAGTTGAGCGTCCCCGGCGCCGCCTTCGCGAGCCTGATCAGGTCCGCGAGCGTCGCCGCCTGCACGGACGGATGGACCACGAGCACGAGGTCCGAGTAGTTGATCGGCGTGATCGGAGTGAAATCGCGCTGCAGCGCGTACGGCTTGTTCGGAACGAGCGACTCGTTGACGGTGTGCGTGTTCGACATCACGAGCAGCGTGTAGCCGTCGGGCGTGCTCTTCGCGACGGCCTCGGTGCCGATGATCGAGCCTGCGCCGGGCCGGTCCTCGACGACGAAGGGCTGGCCCATGGAGGCGGCGAGCCGCTGGGCGAGAAAGCGCGCGTACACATCCGCCGGGCCGCCCGCGGCGAACGGCACGATGATCTTCACGGGCTTCGTCGGATATTCCTCCGCCGGGGCAATGCCCGGTACGCCGACCAGCATCGCGGCTGCGAGAACGATCCAGGAACGCATCGAGGTCTCCGGCAGCGCGCTGCAAGGGCGCGCTGCACCAATCTACACGAATGGCCCCGTGCCGGGATGTAGAATCGACGTCCGAACCGCCCTTCGAGGATGGCCATGGCAACCGATCCCGCGCGCGCCGGCGAGCCGACGCTCGACCCCGCGGCGCTGTACCGAGAGGAAATTTACACCGACCGCAAGGTCGGCACGCTGCGCGTGCTCGTCCCGGTGACGGCCGCCGGCGCGCCGGACCCCGCGCGTCCGACCGCCTACAGCGGCGAAGCCCAGCTGCTCACCAACATGGGCCCGCTGCCGATCAGTTTCGACATCGAGGCGAAGAGCCTCGCCGAGGCGGTGGCGAACTACGCGGAGGCCGCGAAGGCGGGCATCGAGCGGGCGATGCGGGAGCTGATGGAGCTCCGACGCCAGGCGTCCTCGTCGATCGTGATTCCGCAGGGGGGCGCGCTGCCGCCCGCGGGCGCGCTCGGCGGCGGCGGCAAGATCCAGATACCTTGAGCGGCGCCCGCTTCCTTGGCGTTGCCCGGGGCGGCGAGCTCGTGCTCCTCGGGTTCGTCGCGACGCTTGCGGCCTTCGCGGCGCTCTTCGCGACGGCACGATCGAGACCCTGTTCGGACACTTGCGAGGCGTTCCATGATGCATAGCCCCCGCGTTCTCCTGCACTGCGTAGTCCTCGGCGCTGCTGCTCTCCTCGCGTCGTGCGGCGAGTCTGCGCCCCCGCCCCCGCCCAAGACGGAATTGCCCCAACCCGTCGCGCTTCCCGTCAACGCGGAACTCGAGCGACTGGCCGCCGAGGTCTACGTGTACGCCTATCCCCTGGTGTTGACCGACGTGACCCGCGAGATCGAGACGGCAGGCGCGGCATCCAACGTGTTTCGCCACAATCCCACGCTGCCGGACGCCTCGTCGACCAATGTGGCGACCCCGAACGCCGATTTTCTCTACTCGAAGGCATGGCTCGATTTGTCGGACGGGCCCGTGATCATGGAGGTGCCCGACACGCGTGGCCGCTATTACCTCGTCGCGATGCTCGACGCCTGGACGAACGTGGTCGCCTCCCTAGGCCCACGCACGACGGGCACCGGAAAGGGGAGGTTCGCCATCGTCGGCCCGCACTGGAAAGGCAAGTTGCCCGGCGGCGTCTTCGAGGTGCGGTCACCGACCGAACTCGCGTGGCTGTTCGGCCGCATTCAAGCAGTTGGCGGCGCGGACCGCGAAGCGGCTGCAAAACTGCAGAGCCAGATCAAGCTGACCCGCATCGGGAGCGGCAAAGCGCACGCGAAGACTCGCGGCAGGGAAAGTCCCTCGCCGGCGCCGATCGACGACAAGACCCCGGCCCGCGCGCAAATCGCGAAGATGGACGCCGCGACGTTCTACACCCGTTTCGCCAAGCTGTTGTCGGCCAACCCGCCCGCCAAGGATGACGCGCCAATGCTTCCGAAGTTGAAGGCGCTGGGAATCGAGGCAGGGCACCCGTTCGACGTCGGCAAACTCGATGAGGTCTCGGCAAGAAGCGTGGAGGAAGGAGCGAAATCCGCGCTCGACAAGATCAGCGCGGCGGCGAAGGGCGGATCCGGCGGCGACATCAGGAACGGCTGGATGTTCGACGTCGCCCTCGGTCGCTGGGGTACCGACTATGGCAAGCGCGCCGTCGCGGCGGCGATCGGCCTGGGCCTCAACGCCCCCGAAGATGCGATCTTCATGGCGACCCGGGTCGATGCCGACGGCCATCCGCTCGACGGGGCGAACCGGTACGTCCTGCGCTTCGACAGTCACCGGCTGCCGCCGGCGGACGGATTCTGGTCCCTCACCCTGTACGACGAGGCGCAGCATTTGGTCGCCAATACGCTCGATCGATACAACCTCGGCAGCGACAGCGGCCTCAAGGCGAACGAGGACGGCTCGCTCGACATCTACCTCCAGAACGGCGACCCGGGCCCCGACGAGAAGGCGAACTGGCTCCCGGCGCCGAAAGGCAACTTCAATGTGGTGCTGCGGATCTACTGGCCCAAGCAGGACGTCGTCGACGGCAAATGGTTGCCGCCGCGAATTCGAACGATCCCCTGAGGCCCCTTGGCGCGCGGACCGGTTCGCTCCCGCGCGCTCGCCGGCGTCGGGATGCAGGGTCAAGCTGACGGGCCGCTACTTTGGTACCGGGCCAGACGCACGCCTCCCTTCCCGCTGGCCTTGACCTCGTACATCATTCGGTCCGCGTTTTCCAGCATGCCGTCGACCGTCACGGCCGGTCCGCCGGGCTCGCAGGTCACGATCCCGATGCTCAACGTCACGGGTCCGTCGTCTTTGGCCAACGCCAGGGCCACCCTTTCGCGCAGCTTTTCCACGGTGGCGCGCGCCGCGCTCTCGTTCGCAACCGGCAGCAGAATCACGAACTCGTCGCCCCCGTATCGCGCAACGAGGTCCGAGGTGCGGAGGTTGCCGCGGATCGTTTCGGCCAGGGACCGCAGCAGGTGGTCGCCCGCGCCATGTCCGCGGCTGTCGTTGATGCGCTTGAAGTCATCGATGTCGATGAACGCGAGAGACAGCGGCTGGCCATAGCGCTCGGCCCGCGCGATCTCGGCATCGGCCATTTCACGGAACGCCCGGGTGTTCGGCAGGCCCGTCAGGGCGTCGGTGCGGCTCATCGACCGTTCCCGGTCGAGCATCCGGCGCAGTTGCGCGAGCAGCAGCGCGACCAGCAGGAGGAAGAGCAGCCGGGCGCCGAAGTTCCAGACGTAGACCAAGGTGTTCGGAGGGACCCGGCTCGAAGCGATTTCCGCGATGAGCCATACGATTGCGGCGACCGCGGAGGCGACGATGGCCGATGCGATTCCGCAGAACCACGCGGCGAGCGCCACCGGGACGAGATAGAACGGGGAGAACGTGATCTCGGGACCCGTGGCGAAATCGATAACGCCCACGCCGACGACGGCCACGAGCGCACCCGCCGTCCAGCCCGGATGGCGGGGACGGAACAAAACCGTCTCGGTGGGCATCCAATCCACGACTTTGCTTCTCGGTCTCGGGGAGAGAGCGGGCGGCCACAACCGTAGAGGCACGAATTGTGCCACGGACGGCACTCTCGGCCCCTGATCCCACGAGTGCGCGGGACCTCATCGAAGTCGAACGCCGCCGGCCCGCTGTACCGCGCCGCGACGTCATTCCACTCGGGCGCGATGAAATCCGGAGGAAAGCCATGGAAGCATTCCTGAGCCGAATCAACATTCTCGACATCCAGGCGTGGAGCGGCACTGCGGTGATCGCTCTGCGCATCACGCTGATCGCAGTGGCCGCATGGATCGCGGCTGCCGTTCTCAACCGTGCGATTCGAATGTTCCGCGAGCGCATCGCGCACCGGTTCCATGAGCGCGAGCAGATCAAGCGCGCCGAAACGCTCGGCCGGGTGTTTCGCTACATCGTTTCCGTCGTCATCTCGCTGATCGCGGGTGTGCTGATCCTGAGCGAGCTCGGCGTGTCGGTGGCGCCGATTCTCGGCGCCGCCGGCGTCGTGGGCCTCGCGATCGGGTTCGGCGCGCAAAGCCTCGTGAAGGACTACTTCACCGGGTTCTTCATTCTCCTCGAAAACCAGCTGACGACGGGTGACGTCGTGGAAGTCGGCGGCAAGGCCGGTCTCGTCGAGGACGTCACGCTGCGTTTCGTGCGCTTGCGCGACTACGACGGCAATGTCCACTACGTGCCGAACAACCTGATCACCACTGTCACCAACATGAGCCGCGGCTTTGCGCAGGCGGTCGTCGATGTCGGCGTCGCCTATCGGGAAGACACCGAGGAGGCCTTCGACGTGATGCGTCAGGTCGGCGGCGAGATGCGCGCCGACGCCGTCTTCGGGCCGAAGATTTTGGACGATATCGAGATTGCGGGAGTGGAGCGCTGGGCCGATTCGGCGGTTGTCCTTCGCTGCCGGTTCCGGGTCCTGCCGCTCGAGCAGTGGAACGTCAGGCGGGAGTTCCTGCGTCGCCTCAAGAAGGCGTTCGATGCGCGCGACATCGAGATACCGTTCCCGCACGTCACGGTGTACGCCGGCGCGGGCAAGAAGGGGACGGCCCCGGCATTTCGAGTGTTACCGATGCCTGAATCCGCGCCAACGCGAGTCAGCGGATGAGCCCGGGCCCCAAATGAGGCCCTCGAGAACAGTCAGCAGGCTCAAGACGGCCCCGACGGGCCGGATCGTTCAGCGCTGCAGTGCAAGCTCATTCGGTTTCGAATGGGATCGACCCGCGAGAACGTTGTACAGCGCTGCGAAAACGGCGCCGCCGATCGCGCCGTCGACAAGTGCCCATGCCAATCCGATCAGGCTCCCGGCCGGGCTGATGCTGCAGCCCCGGTAGAGCTCGCCGATGAGCGTTCGCTCGCCGGTGGCGCCGTCGAACTCGATGGTCCACCAGGTGAGCGCGAAGCCGCAGGCTATCGGCCGCGAGTGATGGCCTTGCGGGTCACGTACCCGATCGAGAGTCCCTGTATCAGGATCGAGAACACGACGACCGCGTAGGTCAGCGCGACGACCGTATTGCGCTCATGACCCGAGGGCAGCGAAAGCGCGAGCGCCACCGATATGCCGCCGCGCAGCCCTCCCCACGTCAGCAGTTTCCAGGAACCCCGCGGCAAATCGAACACGCGCGTCACGAGCCCCACGGGCAACCCGACCGTGATCAGGCGTGCCAGCAGCGTCACGACGACGGCCAACACCGCTGCCGCCAGTTCGTGGAGGGAAAAGACCACGAGCAGGACCTCCATGCCCATCAGCACGAACAGCAGGGCGTTCAGTATCTCGTCGATCAATTCCCAGAACATGTCGAGATAGTGGCGCGTCGTGTCCGACATCGCGAGCGCGCGGCCCTGATTGCCGATGATCAGTCCGGCAACGACCATGGCCAGGGGACCCGAAACGTGAAGCCTGCTCGCGAGCGCATAGCCCCCGGTCACGGCAGCGAGCGTCAGCAGCACCTCGACGTGATAGTTGTCCACGCTGCGCAGCAGGTAGAACGCCAGGTAGCCCAGTGCCAGGCCGAAGAGCAGACCGCCTCCCGCTTCCATCATCAGCAATTCGAGGCCCTGATGCACGGTAGGAGGGGCGCCACTCGCCAGCATTCCCAGGAACAGCGAAAAGATCACGACGCCGACGCCGTCGTTGAAGAGCGATTCGCCCGAGATCAGGAGCTCAAGCGACTTCGGCGCGCCGGCAGACTTGAGGATGCCCATCACCGCGATCGGGTCCGTGGGCGAGATCAGCGCGCCGAAGAGCAGGCAATGGATGAGGGGAAGCCCGAGGCCCACCAGCGGCAGTGCAACCCACATCCCGTAGCCGACTGCCAGCGTCGACAGCAGAGTGCCCAGCACGGCGAGTGCGCCCACCGCCCAGCGGTAATGCTTGAGCTCGCTCAGGTCGACGTGAAGGGCGCCGGCGAAGAGCAGCAGCGACAGCATGCCCTGCATGACCACCTCGGAGAAGTCGATCGAGCGCAGCAGCGACTCTTCGTACTGGCGCAAGCCGTGCGACAGGCCCAGGGCGTCGAGCACGACGAGCGCCAGCGAGAAGGCGAGGGCCGCCGCCATCACGCCGATCGTCGTGGGCAACCCAACGAAGCGGTGGTTGAGATAGGCGAGCAGCGCCGTGATGACGAGGCAGGCGACGGCGATATCGATCATTGTGTTGCGACGGTCTCGCGTGCAGAAGGCGCTTGGCGATCGCGGGTCAGTCGAGCGCGGCGGGCTGGGGACGCACGCAGGAAGCGAGATCCGGCGCGCGCCGGGGAGCTGTTTCGCCGCAACCCGCAGCGCGCCGCGTAGGGCCCCCTCGACCGGGGGACGGTAGAACGGCCGCAGAAGATCGGCGAGTGTCCGGCCCGTATGGATCGAAAGGGCAAGCAAGTGCGCGAGGTGCTCTCCCCCGGGCGCGGCCAGCTCGGCCCCCAGCATCCGCCCGGAGGCGCGCTCCGCGTAGACGCGAATGAGACCGTGGTCGGACCCGCTCATGCGAAGTCGTCCCTGTCCGGCGAGATTGGCCTCGCCGACGACCGCCTCCCCCGGCGCGATCGCCGCGAAGCTCCGGCCTATCACCGCGATCTCGGGGTCGGTGAAGACGATGCCGAGACGGCTGCGCCGTTCGAAGCATTCCGGGCGCTCCCGAGTGGCGTTGTATCCGGCGATCCAACCCTCGTCGGCGGCTTCGTGCAGGATCGCGGCGTGGGCACTCGCGTCGCCGGCGATGTATACGGGCAGGCCCGCGACCTGCATCGTCCGCGGATCGAACGGTGGCTGCCCGCGCGCGTCGAGCGTGACGCCGAGCCGCTCGAGGCCGAGGTCATCCAAATTCGGTCGCCGGCCGAGCGCGACCAGAACCTTGTCGACCTCGATCTCGGTCTCGCGCGCGATCAGGCGGGCCCGTTCGCCGCACGCCGCGACCTCGGCGGGCGCGCCGAGGTGGATGTCGAACTCGCCTCGCAATTGGGCGAGCGCAACCTCGTTCACGCGTGGATCGGAAAGCCCGGCCACGTGCGAGGCGGCGTCGAAGCCGCTGGCCTCGAGACCGAGGCGCGCAAGCGCCTGTGCCATCTCCGCGCCCACCGCACCGAGACCAACTACTGCTATCCGCCGCGGCAAGTCGCGCTGCTCGAACAGATCGTCCGTCGTGAGGATGCGATCGCCAAGCCCGCGCCAGGCGTCCGGAACGATGGGCCGCGAGCCGGTCGCGATCACGACCCGCGCGGCCTCGATGCGCTCGCCGTTCACTTCCAGCGTGCCGGGCGCGACGAACCGCGCCCGGCCGGCCACGTTGCGCTCGCCGAGACCCTCGGTAAGCTTCAGCACACCCTGAACCAGACCGTCGCGGATCCGCCGAACGTGCTGCAGCACCGCCGGCACATCGGCCTCGAGCTTCCCATGCCCGGACAGGGTCAACGGCTCGAAGTAGCGCCCGGCATGGAGCGCGTTCGCCACTTCGATCAACGCCTTCGACGGCATGCAGCCGACACGCGCGCAGGTCGTCCCGTACGCCCCGTCGTTGATGAGCACGAAGTTTTCGGTACTCTGGCGCACAACGGCGAGCGCCGAAAGGCCCGCGGTCCCGGCTCCTACGATCGCGACATCCACGCGCCGCTTCATCGCCACGCCCACGTGCGCGCGGCACGCACGATCGCCGGTACGGAGGTCACGCGGGCCCGCTCATTCGGGTCGGACGCAAACCCCGGCGTTCGCGCCGTTCAGGCCCAATCGCGCCCGCTCCACAGCTGCGCCTGCTTCCAGACCAGGTCCTCGAACGATTGCGACGCCGCGTAGCGATCGCGCAGCCAGCGCGCGTCGTTAATTCCGTCGCGCGCCCACCGCTCGATGCTCTGCAGCGGTTCGACCGCCTCCAGTTCGCGGGCGTGATCGCGGAGCGAAGCGAGCGTCTCCAGGACGTCGTCGCGCACCGGACGGTGGACGTGCGTCAACGGATCGATCAGATCGCCGTCGAGACCGAAGCGACAGGCCTGGAACCGGTTGTAAGAGTAGACGACGTAGGTCTCCTCGGACGCAACCGGCGACTCGTCGGCAAGCAGCCAACGACACAGGACCTGGACGTACGCGGCGAGCGCCGCCGCCTTTTCGACCGTGAGCGGCGTGTCGAAGACGCGGACCTCGACCGTTCCGTACTCGGGCTTCGGACGGATGTCCCAGTAGAGGTCCTTCATGCTTTCGATGACGCCGTAGCTCCGAAGCCTCTCGAAGTACGCTCTCGAAGGCGACCCACGATTCGATGTACGGGGCATAGCCGCTCGTCGGATACGGTGCCATCGCGTTGAGCCGCGCCGAATCGAAGGCGGTATCGACCCCCTGGTAGTACGGAGACGAGGCCGCACAGCGCGATGAAATGCGGAATGTAGCGGTACAGACGATGCAGCAGGCGACAGCGCCTCGTCACCGTCCGTACAGCCGACGTGAACGTGCTGGCCGAAGATCGTGAACGTGCTTCGCGAGGTAGCCGTACATCTCCGCCAGATGCTGATAGCGTGGACGATCGGTGACGTGGCGCTCGGGCCAGCGCTGGAACGGATGCGCCCCGCCGCCACAGACGAGCAGGTTGAGCCGGTCGGCGGCTTCGACGACCGCATTGCGGATCGACACAAGCTCGTCCAGCGCCGCGCGATGCCGTTCATGACGCGAGTGCTCACTTCGAGCATGCTCTCGGTGATCTCGTGGCGCGCATCGCCCGGCTTGTTGCCCTGCGCCAGCACCGTCACCAGCGCGGACGTGCCGCGCGTGAGGTCGCAGTTGCGACGATTGACGACCTGCAGCTCGAGCTCCACCCCGATGGTCAGGGGCTTCGACGCCTTGAACTCCAGGATCGGCACGGTCACGGTCCTTCACTCGCATCGCCCGCCTGGCGGAGCGCGAATTCGGTCGCGAGCGGCCCGACGAAGGTCAGTATCGTCGTGGCCAGGAGTACGGTGGCGGCGACATCGCCCGCGACCTCGGGGAACAGCGTGGTCAGATCTCCGAGCATCAGCAGCGCGACGCCCGACATCGGCGTGAGCGCCAGATTGACAAGCGATGCCTGGCGCACGGGAAGCGCACTCGGACGTGCAAGCAGGAGCAGCGGCAAGGCCTTGCCGACAAAGCGCGCCGCCACGAACCCGATGGCCGGGACGAGCGACGTTCTCCAGCCCGACCACTCGAGAGTCGCGCCAGCCGTGGCAAAAAGAATGACGACGAACAGCATCGCCGGCTCGCCGAATTCCAAGGAGACGAAGTAGCGCTGCCGATCGAATGTTCGCGTGAACAGGCCGGACAGCAGCAGCGTAAGCGGCACCGACAGCTTGAGCGCGCTAGTGCCAGCCACCGTCAGCAGGATGATCGCTACGATCAACGCGAACTGGAATGCCTGGTGACGGCCGAACAGCCGCAGCAACGACAGCGTGACGATGGCGACGAGGATCGCAACGAGCGCCGATCCTCCGACCACGTAGATCGGATGAGAGATCATGATCGCCGCTTCGCTCTCGCGCTGGAGATGCAGCCATCCGAACAGCACGGAGAGACCGACAACGGCATAGGCGGTGTTCATGGCGGTCAGGAGCAGCGTTCGCTCCGTCACCTGTCCCTGACCACGGAGATCCTTGACGACCGTCATGACCACCGCGGGAGAGGTGGCGATCGCGAATACCGAGATCGCCGCCGCAATGATCGGCCGCGCCCCGGTGAAGACCAGCAGCGCGTAAACGGCAAGAAAGGCCAGTCCCGATTCGAGCAGGCTCGTCGCGAGGAGCCAGGATTGCGGCGCAACCAGCCCAGGTCGACCCGCTGCCCGAGTTCGAACAGCAGAAGCCCGAGGGCAATGTCGACGAACGGGCGGAACGCGTTCACGGTTGCGGCGTCGACGACGCCGAGGCCCTGGGACCGAGCGCTGCGCCAACGGCGATGTAGCCGAGGATGCGCGGCACGCGCAGCGTACGACGCGCGATCTCGCCCGCGAGACGGCGAGGAGCAGCAGCAACGCAACCTGGAACAGCTGCCCCAGGTCAAGCGGCCACGCCGGAAGGAAAAATGGCTTGCCTGGTCCAACCCTTCCTCCGCTGCGGGCGTCGCCAGGACTCCCATTTTGACGACATGTTACACCGGCGCCTCGCCTCGCGGCATTCGTTGGGACGCGATGTCGATCCGACGAATCGCTTTCCTATCCGGTCGCCGCGGGGCAGAATACCGTGCGCTGCCGAAGCGGCAGATCCCGCACGATGACACTCACGAACGCGCCGCCGCGGCACCGTCCACGGCGTCCGGCCCTGCGCGACTCGGCACGTTTGCCGGCGTCTTCACGCCGAGCATACTGACGATACTCGGCATCATCCTGTTCCTGCGGCTCGGCTTCGTCGTGGGCGAGACCGGCCTGATGCGCGCCCTCGGCGTGATCGCCGTCGCCAATGCCATTTCGCTGCTCACGGCGCTCTCGGTCTCGGCGATCTCGACCAATCTGCGCGTGAAGGGTGGCGGCGACTATTACCTCATTTCCCGCACGCTCGGCCTGAGCTTCGGCGGTGCGATTGGCGTTGTCATATTTCTGGCTCAGGCGGTATCGGTCGGGTTTTACTGCATCGGATTCGCCGAAGCGGCGTCGGCGTTCGTGCCCGCTCGCGATCCGCTGGTCCTGCATGCGATCGCGGCGGCGGCGGTCATGACGCTGGGCGTACTCGCGTGGATGGGCGCCGATCTCGCGACACGGTTTCAGTATATTGTGATGGGAGGCCTTGCGGCGGCGCTGGTATCGTTCGCGGCGGGTGCGATCGAACATTGGAGCGACCCGATTTTGCGCGCCAACTGGGCGCCACCTGCTGGCGCGCTGTCGTTCTGGGCGGCCTTCGCCATCTTCTTTCCCGCAGTGACTGGATTCACGCAGGGTGTCAGCATGTCGGGCGACCTCGCGGAACCCGGCCGCAGCATTCCGCGTGGCGTGCTCGCTGCGGTCGCCTTGTCCCTGGTCATCTATTTCGGGTGTGCCGCGCTCTTTGCCGCGGCCCTCCCCGGGGAAGCGCTCCGCGGCGACTATGCGGCGATGCGGCGGGTGGCGTGGTTGCCGTTCCTGATCGACGTCGGCGTGATGGCCGCCACGCTGTCGTCGGCGCTCGCCTCGCTGCTCGGCGCTCCCCGCATTCTGCAGTCGCTGGCGAAGGACGACATCTTCCCTTTCCTCGCGCCGTTTGCAACGGTCAGTGGAGGCACAGGCAATCCCCGCCGCGCCGTGCTTCCGACGCTCGTGATAGCGCTCGCGATCGTGGCGATCGGCAACCTCAATATCATCGCGGGCATCGTGTCGATGTTCTTCCTCGTTTCCTACGGCCTGCTCAACTACGCGACCTATTTCGAAGCCCGCGCGGCGAGCCCGTCCTTCCGCCCGACGTTCCGTTTCTTCGACTATCGAATCGCCCTGCTCGCCGCGATCGCGTGCCTCGGCGCGATGCTCGCGATCAATATCGGTGCCGGCATTGCGGCCTCGCTGATCGTGCTGGCGGTCTACCTGTATCTCAAGCACCGCGCGGCGCCGGCGACGTGGACGGACGGCCGTCGTGCGTACCACATGATGATCGCGCGTCGGCACCTGCTGCTCGCGAACGCGGAAAGCGAGCACCCGCGGGCCTGGCGGCCGCAGCTGCTCGTGTTCTCCGATTCCAAGAGGCGCCGCGCGAGGGCGCTGCATTTTGCCCGGTGGGTCGAAGCCGGAGGCGGTCTGACCACGGTCGTCCGCATGGTCGAAAGCGGCGACCTGCGCGCGCTGGAACGCCGACGGGAAGAGCAACACGTTCTGGCGGAGGAGCTCAAGGCGGCCAATTCCTCGGCCTTGCCGCTGGTGGTCGTCGGCACCGACACCCCGCAGATGATCGCCACGATCGTACAGGCGGCCGGCGTCGGACCGTTCCATGTCAATACCGTCGTCGCCAACTGGCCGGAGCCGAGGGCGGCGTTCTACCGTCCGCTCGGCCTCGACACGTTCGGCCAGAGCGTGTCGCTTGCCTTTCGCCTCGGCTGCAATCTGCTGTTGCTCGATGCGGACGCCAAGGAGTGGGAGAGTCTGGAGCCCATCTCCGGCGACGATCGCGTTATCGACGTGTGGTGGGAGGACTCGTCGAGCGGTCAGCTGATGCTGCTGCTGGCCTATCTGATGACGCGAAGCGACGAATGGAAGGGAGCACGGATCCGGCTGCTCGGGCCGCACGAAGTGGTCGATTCGGCCGGTCCGCATGGCAAGGTGCTCCGGGATCGGGTGGAGGAGATACGCATCGAGGCCGAAGTGATCGCCACGCCCGACCAAGACGAAAGGACCGTCGTCGGCATGTCGGGCTCGAGCTCGATGGTGTTCCTTCCGTTCCGCATCCACGGGGGTCGCTTTTATTCGCCGTTCGGCTGGGAAATCGGGCCGGCCCTGGCGCGGCTCCCCATCGTGGTGCTGGCACTCGCCGCGGAGGATGTCGGTCTCGAAGCCGATCCGGACGAGCCGCCCGCACCCGACACGCGAGCCCCCGACCAGTAGAGGGCGATCCGACCCGGCGGATCCAAGCCGGCGCGCCCACGTCATTCTCACCTTTCGCGCCGTCGATCGTGTCGGCTGTGCGGTGTCCGCATTCGCGTTCGTTCGCGACCGACCCTCGCCGCGGCGGCGATCCCTTCAGCCTGCAGCCGGCCGGGGCAGCTCGGCTGGCGCAGAAGCCTCGACGCCCGGATCGACCAGCGCGATAATGGACGCGCCGGGGTCCGGCTCGAACTCGGCCCCGCCCGCGAACACCTCGATCCGGCCCTTCGCGTCGACCGCGAACAGCGCGACGGCGTGCGCGCCGTAGCGCTCCCGGAACCAGGCCAGGCCGCCTCGCTCTTCGAGCACAACCGTCCGGATCGTGGCCCCGCGAGACAGCCGCGCGGCGAGGTCGGCATAGGTCGCCTCGTCGCCGAACGCGTTGCCGCCGGGCGAGGCGGAGCGCGCGAGAGTGTCGCTGTCGGCACTCATCCGCAGCGAGTACACCTTTCGTGCGCCGAACTCACGCCCATAGTGCGCGCAGGCCAGCGCGTCGAGGTGCGCATCGGTCGACAGCGCCAGCAGGCGGCCGAGCCCGGAGAGGTCCAGCGTGAGCTCCGCGTGCTCCGACAGGGGATTGCCATAGAACGCGCGCAAGCCCGCCTGCCGCGCCGACCGCACGTTGTCCCAATGCGCGTCAACGAGCAGTACCGGGACCTTCTGTCGCGCGAGCGCTACCCCGATCGCCCGTGCGAGCGGGTTCGCCCCGACGAGCAGGAACCCGTTTGGCTCGGGCTCGGACACGCGCAACGCGCGTGCGAGCGGCGCCGCCGTCACACTCTGCAGGACGACGGTGCCGATGATCACGACGAAGGTCAACGGAACGAGCAGCTCCGCCTGCGCCACGCCGAGCCGCTCGAGTTGCAGCGCGAAAAGCGACGAGACGGCGGCCGCAACGATTCCGCGCGGCGCGATCCACGACAGCATCGCGCGCTCGCGCCAATTCAGTGTCGTGCCCCAGGCGGCGACGATGACCTTGAGCGGTCGCGCGACGAACTGCACGGCGAGCAGGACGAGCAGCGCGGCGAGTCCGACGCTCCGCAGTTGCGCCAGGTCAACGCGCGCCGCCAGCACGATGAAGACGCCCGAGATCAGCAGCAGGCTCAGGCTCTCCTTGAATTCCAGGAGGTCTGCGACCGGCACGCCTTCGCGGTTGGCGAGAAAGATTCCCATCACCGTCACCGCCAGCAGCCCCGACTCGTGGGCGAGGGCGTTCGATACGGCGAACACGGCGAACACGGACGTCAGCGTGAGCAGATTGTCGAGGAACTCCGGAACCCAATCGCGCCGAAGTGCCTCGCCGATCAGGTAGCCGCCCCCAAGACCGATCCCGCCACCAACGACGATGGTGGTGAAGAACGTGATCAGCGTCTGTCCCACGACCGAGCCGCCCTTGGTGGACACGACGAACTCGAAGACCAGAACGGCCAGCAGCGCGCCGAGCGGATCGATGACGATGCCTTCCCAGCGCAGGATGTTGGCGATTCGCGCGGTCGGGCGCACCGTTCGCAGCATCGGCGCGACGACGGTGGGCCCGGTCACCGTCAGGATCGCGCCCAGCAGCGTCGCAAGTTCCCACGACAAGCCGACCAGCCAGCGCACGGCCGCCGCAATCACGACCCATGACAACAGCACGCCGCTCGTGACCATGCGGCGGATGACTGTCTCCAGGCCCACGATCTCCGCGAAACGCAACGTGAGCGCCCCCTCAAACAGGATCACCGAAACGGCGAGCGAAACCAGCGGGAGCAGCACCTGACCAAACAGGAGGTCCGGATCGAGCCACCCGCCGACAGGTCCGATGGCGACGCCGGCGAGCAGAAGGAACAGGATTGACGGAACACGTAGCCGCCAGCCGACCCACTGGCAGATCACGCCTACGCCGCCGATCGCCGCGATGGCGAGCACCGGATGCTCGTTCAATGTCACGGTTCGGCTGTCCCCGCCACGGCCCGGGATGGGGGCCCATCCCGACCCCGATCCCCCGCGAATCTCGACCCAGCTTGCTTGATACTCTAACTCACCGCCGCGACTCCCGTCGCGGGCATCGGTGGACCGGCAGGCCAGCATCGCATTTCTACGCGTGCGGCCCGGCACGGCGAGCATCGCGGATTTTGCGGGCCCGGGATCGGCGTTCGCTGGCGATGGAATGTCGTTCCGATCGTGCTGCGCTGACGCGTCCATGCAGCCCTTCGTGGCAATCTTGATCGACCGACGCTACACTTGCCCATGAAGGTGGCCGCGGCGTTTTCGCCGGCCCGAAAGACCCGGCACGGTTAGACAGCCCCCCAATGTTGCGCGAAATGCACCGCTGGCTGAAACAAATCGACCGGACGATCTGGGCGCCGCACGTTGCCGGTCCGCGGTCCTGGAAGACGAGCGCACTGCGCGCCGTGCGGCTCTTCATCGTTCTGTTCCGCGATGTGTACGAAGGCGGGCTCACGCTGTGGACGATGAGCCTGGTCTACACGTCGCTGATGTCGATGGTGCCCCTGCTGGCCCTCAGCTTCTCGGTGCTGAAGGCCTTCGGCGTCCACAATCAGATCGAGCCGCTGCTGCACAATCTGCTCGCGCCGCTGGGTGAACAGGGCGACGAGGTCACGCGGCGACTCATCGGTTTCATCGAGCACATGAACGTCGGTGTGCTCGGCGCGGTGGGCCTGGCGCTGCTGATCTACACGGTCATCTCGCTGATGCAGAAGATCGAAGAGTCGTTCAACGCCATCTGGCACGTCACGCAGATGCGCAGCCTCGGTGAACGCTTCACCCGTTACTTGAGCGCGCTTCTCGTCGGGCCGCTCCTCGTCTTCGCGGCGCTGGGCATCACCGCCATGGCGCTCAACTCCGAGGTCGCGCAGTGGCTGTTGTCGATCGAACCGTTCGGCAGCCTCGTCGTCGGCTTTGGCAAACTGGCTCCGTACGCCCTGGTCATCGGCGCGTTCACGTTCCTGTATCTGTTCATCCCGAATACGCGCGTGCGCTTCGCGCCCGCCGCTGCGGCCGGCGCCATCGGGGGATTTCTCTGGCAATCGGCGGGCTGGGCATTTGCTGCCTTCGTTACTTCGTCGGCACGGTACGCGGCGATCTATTCGAGTTTCGCTGTCCTGGTCTTGTTCCTGATCTGGCTGTACGTGAGCTGGCTGGTGCTGCTGGTGGGGGCCGCCATCGCGTTCTATCTGCAGCATCCCGAGTATCTCTACGCGTTGCCGGGCGAGCCACGGCTCAGCAATCGCGTGCGGGAACGGCTCGGCATTGCCGTCATGCATCTCATCGCTTCGCACTTCGTCCGAGGACGACCGCCGTGGACGCTGCACCAGCTCACCCAGCGCCTCGCGATCCCGATGCACTCCGTCAACGCCGTGCTGGACGCGCTCGCTGAGGGAGGGCTCGTCACACCAACCGGCGACGACCCACCCGCCTACCTGCCCGCGCGCGACCTGTCGGAGATCTCGATCGCGGAAGTGCTGGCAACCGTGCGTAGCGCAGGCGAAGCCGGGTTCATGAATCCGGATTCGATTCCCTTTTCGCAACCGGTCAGGGACATCGTCGCGCGAATGGAAGACGCGATGAGCGCCGCGACGGAAACGACCAGTGTCAGGGCGCTCGTCGGCGATGCGCCGGGAGACGGCAAATCCGGCGATCGTCGTGCCGACCCCGCAAGGCACTGAACCGGCAGCCGGCCCCTTCGTTTATGCGCAGCTTGGATTGCACTCCCGCAAGGGCTTGGCCGGCGAACGGCAACTCTACGACGGTTGTCAATCGACCGTAGCAGTGGCCGGCGACGGCAAGGCGAGCGTTAGGCCTCTGGCGACCCGCGCGGCTTGCGCCCGTCGCCTCCGACCTTGACGCGATGCTCGCGGCGGGTGATCGGGTGATCGTGCCCGCTGCTTCGTTTGTTGGACGATGCGTTTCCTCGCGGCGGCGGGGCCGCGACGCTTGCCGTGAAAGCCGCCGCGGAACCTTGCAGCGCGCCGTCCGGCGGCGGCTAACGACGATTCTGTCGCACGGCGTCCAGCGTCGCGTGGGCCGAGGAGCATCCCTCGTGCCCCGTCGCAGCCCGTTCGGTGGCGTCGGTCGAGGCCACGTGGCTGGCCCCGGCGAAAGTTCCGGCGTCTACTCGCCGCCTTGAGAGAGGGACCTGCTGATCATGATGCCGATCGCCACGCCGAGAAGCACGGCGGCCCCGGCCGCGGCACCCGCGCTCTCCCACGGATGCTCGTGCACCAAACGATCCGTTCGTCGCGCCACAACGCGCGTCCGGGCGGCGATGGTGTCCTGCAGCTCGTCCAGCTGCTCCCTCGCCCGTGCGACTTCGTCCTCGTTCGCTCCATGGTCTGGCGGTCTGATTCACTGCCGTCCTCACGGACCGCGTTCACTAGATCCTCGGTGCCGGCGATCAGTCGCCGGAGGTTTGCGGCCATCCTCTCGCGACCGCCCGCGGTAACGCCATCGTCCATTTTCGCTCCTCCTTCGCGTGAACGTCGCTTCCTGTCCTGTCGCAATGGTCGCAACGCGGAGCACGGTCAAGCGCCGCCCAAGGTCCGCGACCGGACCGTGACTTCACCTGAGGCATGCCATTGCGACCTTGAGGACCCCCTCCTCCTGGGCCTGTGACCCTTTCGTCCTCGGTAAGTTCTCTCGCCGAAGCGTCGAATTCCGGTCGATTGCATCCGGCGGTGCCACGGGGCGCCGGGTTTTCGATCCGACGTCATGGTTCGCGGGACGCGGCCGAAGACCGTTACGTTCAGAACGCAGCACATCGCAGGTGGCAAACGGCGAGGGCGTCCCCCGCGGGAGGGACGGGACACGCCTTCCGTTCATGCCTCCCTTCCTTCTCCGCCGCGCGTTCGGGATGGCGTCATTCCCCGGGACAGCGCCCGGTCTCGTAGGCGAGGACGGCGCCGGGAAACTGCGCGAATGCCTCCGCAACCGAGACTCTTCCGCCGATTGCCATCAGCGTCTCTCCGGTAAGCACATTCTCGAGAAGCGTGCCGTCGGGGATGAATGCCAGGTCGAGACTCGTGTCGCGCCACACCGCCGAACCGACGGGCGGCAGCCCGCGCTCGAGGCCCAGCATGGCAAAAAGGCGGCCCGCGATCACGACGATGCCGGTCGATCCGAATTGTCGCGCGTAGGCGACCGCGTGCTGCGCCTGCGCCCCCTCGACCGTGACCTTGCGGTAGTCGCCCTTCTCGAAAAGGTCGGGCTGTCTTCGCCGCAGCTCCAGAATGCGCCAGATGATCCACAGCTTGGCCCGCCCGCCGAAGGGCGCCTCGAGCAGCGCCTGCAAGAGCACGGGAAGTACGTCCGCCGGCTGGGTCGCAAGCACCTTGAGCGACGCGAGCGCCTCGCTTCGACTTGTGAAGTCCACGGCTCGCCGGTTGTCCGGGTCGACCAGCGTGAGCTCGATCAGTTCCTGTCCCTGGTAGGTATCGGGCACCCCGGGCGAGGTGAACTTGATGAGCGCGAGCGAGAGGCTGTTCAAGGCGCCGTACCACGCGAGCGGGGCCGCCTGTGCGCGGAATTCCTCGAGGAACTCGTTGCCCTCCAGGCGACCGAGCAGCGCGTCGACGAAACCGGCCACGGCGGACTCGTAGCCTTCGTTCGGGTTGATCCAGCTCGTGCGCGCCTTCGCCTCCCGCACGGCCTTCAGCATGTACTCCTTGATGCGGGCCCGGTAGGTCGTCAGGTCATGCTCGTCGAGGGCGCCTGCCGGGAACGTGCCGGCGAGCGTCTGGTAGAGCAGGTACTCGTCGTTGCGTGAGGGCGCCAGGCGGCCGTCGACGGTGCGCTTCTTGGCACGATTGGCGCGGCTCCAGCCGCGCACCGCGAGCCGCCACGCGGCGGGGAGCTCCGAGATCACTGCGATGCGGGCGCGCACGTCCTCCGAGCGCTTGCTGTCGTGCGTGGACGTCGCGAGCATCGTGTGCGGCGACTTGGCCGCCCGATCACTGCTCGCTCCGTGAAACGCGGAGACCGCCATGCCGAAGTCTTCGGGATCGCCCCCCACGTCGTTGAGCGCTACGAGCCGGTTGAAGACATAGAACGCCGTGTCCTCGACCCCCTTCGCGGCCACCGGCGCCGTAAATTGCTGGAAGCGCATCGCGAAGCGTCGATACTCCGCCGCCATCTCCGACGACGCGCCGGCGGGAGGCCGCACGAGGAGCACCTCCTTCAGAAAGTCGAAGACGCTGAGATCGGCTGCAGCGCTGCGGCGCCTGGCGTGAGCCACCGCCCAGTCGATGTAGCGACGGTCCTGAGGGGAGACGTGCTCGACGATGTAGGTACGGTAGACGGGGAAGCATGCGACGATTTCGGCGATGGCCCGCCGGAGCGAGTTGAAGGTGAAATCGCGCGTGCGCCAGTCGGCACGGGCGATGCGCAACGCCCGATTCGCGAGGACCGTCAACTCGCCCGCGAGCGCGCTCTTCATGACGAGGCGCTTGGCGCGATACGCGGCCTCGTTGAAGTCCATCGCCTCGTCGCGCACGAATGCGCGCCACACCCGGTCTACGCGCGATTTCGCCGGCGCATCCACGAAGAGCCCGATCACGACGCTGGCGAACCGGTAGCCGGTGGTGCCGTGCACCGGCCAGGACTGCGGCAGCTGCTCGTGCGGGGCCGTGATCTTCTCGACAACGACGTAGAGCGGCCTCGCGCCCGGATCCGTCGCCGCCTCCGCGCCGCCGGCGAGTCGCGCATATCGTTCCTGGAGGCGGCGGAGGTATTCGGCGGGGTCATAGAGCCCATCCGGGTGATCGATGCGCAGGCCGTCGATGCTCCCCGCGGCCGCGAGCTCGAGCACGAAGCGGTGGGTCGACTCGAACACGGCTTCGTTCTCGACGCGCAGCGCCGCCAGCTCGTTGATGTGAAAGAAGCGTCGATAGTTGATCTCGTCGCCGGCGACGCGCCAGTAGGCGAGCCGGTAGGCCTGGGCCCCGAGCAGCTCGTCGAGGGCGCCGAAGCTCGCCCGCTCACCCGCGACGCCGTTTATCGTGAGCAGCGCTTGCTCGATGGCCGCGGCCAGGGCCGGGTGCGCCCGCGCAAGCTGCGCGAGGCGTCCCTTGTGCACCTCCTTGTCGCGGCTGCGCTCCGCGAGCGCGCCGGCGTCGGTTGCGTCGCGCGGCGGCAGATGGCCGAACGCGGCGATCAGGCTCTCGAAGTCGGCGGCGGTCTCGGTCGGAACGGTGTTGGGTCCGAGCAGACCCGGCACGCCTGCCAGGATGCGCGGGTACTCGCGCGGGTCGATCGGGCAGCGATGCTCGTGATACCACACCGCGAAGGTTCCCGCGCCCGGTTCGTAGCGGAGAACGAGCTCGCCGCGCTCGAGCACGTTGCCGTAGTGGTCGCCGAGAACCGGAACCAGAACCTTGCCCGCGAGCGTCGGATCGATCGGATTCCAATCGATGTCGAAATAGTCGGCGTAGGCCGAGGCGGGTCCGTTCTCGAGCACATCCATCCACCAGGCGTTGTCCGCGCCCATGACGCCCATGTGATTGGGCACGACGTCGGCGATCTGGCCGAGACCATGGTGCTTGAGGGCGGCGACAAAACGGTTGAAATCGTCGACGGTGCCGATCTCGGGGTTGAGGGTGGCATGGTCGACGATGTCGTAACCATGCCGGCTGCCCGGACGGGCGCGGAGATAGGGCGAGCAATAGACGTGGCTTATTCCGAGCTCGGCCAGATAGGGCACGATCGCGGTCGCGTCGGCGAACGTGAAGTCGTGGTGCAGTTGCAGGCGATAGGTCGCGCGTGGGATGACGGCCCGCATGGCCCCGGTCCTGCTCCTGCGCGGCGCCGGTGCGCGCCCGCGGAGCGGGGCCAGCGCACGCGCAAGCTCGACGAAGCGCTCGTCGTCGGCCCAGCGTTCGAGCGCGAGCGGAACCTTGCGGCGCCAGTTTGGCTGCTCCACGGTCGAGCCGGGCACGTTGGCCTGGCTCGTGAGGCCGAGCACGTCCTCCAACTGCACGACCATGATCCGGGCAGCGCTGCGCCCGAGATACACGGCGATCGCACGCGCGAACTCGGGGGTCATCTCGGGCAGCGAAACGGGATTCGCGGTCGCGCCCTCCGGAAGCAGGCCCTCCCGTTCCAGGGCCAGCAGTAGCCGCGCGCGGTCCTGTGAGCGGGCGAGCACCTGCGCGTCGCGCGCGTCCGGCTCAGGCAGAAGGCCGAGCTCGGCGCGCACCGTGATGTCGTGGCCCGTCCACCAGCCGGCGAGCGTCGGCAGGTCGTGCGTGGTGGCCGCGGCCAGCGCCTGCTCGGGATACTCGGCGGGCGATTTGAAATCGCCCGCCGGACTGCGCTCGAAGTAGAGAAGACGATAGGAGAGGACGCCGGCCGCCCCGAGAGCGGCGCGCACTTCGTCGGGCACGGTACCCAGATCCTCGCCGATCACGAGGCACCGGTTCCGATGGCTCTCGAGCGCCACGAGGCCCAGGAGATCGGCGAACGGATAGCGTACGTACGCGCCATCGGCGGGCACGCCACCGGCGGGCACCCAGAAGAGGCGTGCGAGCCCCATCACATGGTCGATGCGCAGCGCGCCCGCGTGGCGCATGTTCGCGCGCAACATGGCGACGAATGGCTCATAGCGCGCTGCGCGCAGCCTCTCCGGCACGATGGGCGGCAGCCCCCAATCCTGACCGACCGGATTGAATTCGTCGGGCGGCGCGCCGACGCCCACCCCCGCGGCATAGAGACCCTGATTGGCCCACGCTTCGGCGCCGCCGCGATCGATCGAGATCGCGAGGTCCGCGCAAAGCCCAACCCCCAGCCCCGAATCGGTCGCACGCCGGGCCACCGCCGCGAGCTGTTCGTCCGCCTGCCACTGCAAGTACTCGAAGAACTCGACGCGGTCCGCGTGCTCGTCGGCAAAGTCGGCGCATTCACGCGAACCCGGTTCGCGGTAGCAGTCCTGCCACGCGGGCCACCCCCAGATCGTCGGGTCGTCATGGTGGAAGCGTTCCTGCATCGCCTCGAAGCGCGCGTATCGCCGGAGCGCCTCGCCACCCTCCGCCTGAAAGGCGCGGAACGCCCGCGCGCGCGCCGTCGCGGCACCGAGGTGCCGAGTGCGGAAGTGCTCGAACAGCAGCTCGAGCACCGGGAGCTTCACCAAGGCGACCGCCGCGTAGTCGACCAGCTCCGCGTCGCGCAGCGCCGCCAATCGCGCCTGGAAGGGCGCCGCCAGCACCACGTCGCGGGCACGCACGCATTCGCGAAAGTCCTCGACCGCTTCGACATCGATGTAGAGGACGTTCCTGAACAGCCGGCTCGACGGACTGTAGGGGCTCGCGTGTGTCGGGTCTTGCGGGAACAGCGCGTGCAGCGGATTCACGCTCACGATGCCGCCGCCCAGCTCGCCCCATCGCTCCACGACGGCCCGGAGATCGGTGTAGTCGCCCATCCCCCAATTGCGCTCGGAGCGCACGCCGTAGAGCTGCACCGACGCTCCCCAGACCTTGCCGTCACCTTCGAGCGCGGGCGGCATGTAGCAGCGTTGCGGGACGGCGGCGAGCAGGCCGGCGCCGATGACAAGATCGGCGTGGGCGATCTCGAGCCGGTGATATCCGGCCGGGAGCCGGAGCTCGAGCGCGAGCTCGCGCGCGAGATAGCTCGTTCCATCGATCGTCGCCTCTGCGAGGACCGCGAGTTCCGATGGCCGGAACGTTCCCGCATGGCGTCCGCCAGACTCCTCCTCGACGCGCCACTCAAGCGTCGCGTCGTCGAGTGCCGCGGCGAGATGGAGGGGAATCGCGCGCGCCGACTCGTCCGCGAAAACGACGATCGCTGGCGGCACGACCCTGCGCCAGCGCGTCGCTTCGTGCAGAACAATCGCCGCCTCGATCGCCTCGTCGCTCGCTGCTGCGACGCCCATCGCATCGAGCAGCGCGACCAGCGACGCATCGGAAATGCGATGCGCGTGCCCCCAGATGTCCTGGTACTCGAGACCGATGCCCTGCAACGTCGCGAGCCGAGCGAGGCGCGCGTTCATGCCTCGAGCGTCCACACGACCGTCCACGCACCCAGCGCCTCCGCCGCGAGCGGCCCGCTCCCCGGACCCGAGTACAGGATCTGCCCGTGTGGCAGCGACACGCCGGTCGCGCGCGTGTCGCACAGGTTCGCGAGCAAGTGCAGCTGTGCCGAACGGCCCGCCGCCCAAGCGACGCGCAGCAGGCCCGGGCCGCGCACATCGAATCGGCCGCCGCGCTCGATCTGAGCAAGCCGCGGGACAATGTGCTCCCGCCTCAGCGCCAGGAGGTCTCGACAGTGCGCGAGAGCCTCGCGGTGGCCGCGCCGATCGAGTTCGCTCCAGTCGAGCTTCGAGCAGATGAAGGATTCGGGTGCGTTCGGGTCGGGGATCCCGAGTCGGGCGTCCGGGTCGCGGAAGCGCTCGAACCGGGCGAACTCGTCGCGTCGACCTCGCGCGACGGCCTCCGCCAATTGGGGCCCGAAGTCGCAGAAGAACAGGAACGGCGCAGAGGCATCGAATTCCTCGCCCATGAAGAGAAGGGGCGGCGAAGGCGCAAGCAGCACGCATGCGGCCAGGGCGTCGAGCGCGTAGGGATTCGCGATCGCGCCGATGCGCTCGCCCCACGCCCGGTTGCCGATCTGGTCGTGGCTCTGCAGGAAGTTGACGAATGCGGTCGCGGGCAGGTACGCGCTCGGCTCGCCGCGCGGACGGCCTCCACGGAATTGCGACCGCTCTCCCTGATAGGCGAAGCCTTCCGCGAGACCACGCCCGAAGCACCACAAGGGATCCGAGGCGTAATCCGTGTAGTAGCCATCGCGTTCGCCGGTCGCGAGCACGTGGGCCGCGTGGTGGACGTCGTCGTTCCATTGGGCGGTAGCGATCACGGCGCGGCCGGCGCCGTCGCGATCGAGGAAGCGCGCCTGGTTGCGGTCATTCTCGAGTACCACGTGCACGTGCCGGTCGCGCCCCGGGCCGGCACGAGCGGCGGCGGCGATCTCGCTCACGATGTCGGGCCGCGAATCGTCGGCAATCGCATGCACCGCATCCAGGCGCAGGCCGTCGAAGCGGTACTCCTCGAGCCAGTAGAGCGCGTTGTGGAGGAAGAAGTCGCGGACCGTGCGCGAATGCTCGCCGTCGAAGTTGATCGCCGCACCCCACGGGGTCCTGTGCCGCGCATTGAAGAATTGCGGCGCGTAGAGGTGCAGATAGTTGCCTTCAGGGCCGAAGTGGTTGTATACGACGTCGAGGAGCACCATGAGACCGCGCGCATGCGCGGATTGCACCAGCCGCTTCAGGGCCTCCGGGGTGCCATATGACGCATCGGGCGCAAAGGGCAGAACGCCGTCGTAGCCCCAGTTGCGCGACCCTGCGAAGTCCGCGACCGGCATCAGCTCGATCGCCGTCACCCCGAGGTCGGCCAGATAGTCGAGCCGCTCGACGACCGCGTCGAAGGTTCCGCGCGGGGTGAACGCGCCCACGTGCAGCTCGTAGAGCACCGCCTCCTCCCAGGGCCGCCCACACCAGCGATCGTCCTCCCATTCGAACGCGAGGGGCGCGACAACCGCGCTGGGCGCGTGAACGTCGTCCGGGTTGAAGCGCGACGCCGGATCGGGCACTACGATCCCCGCGTCCATGCGAAACGCGTAGCGGCTGCCGGCCCCGGCGCCCTCGACCCGCGCTTCCCGCCATCCCGCTCCCCGGGAATCCATCGGCAGGTCGAGCTCGGTGCCGCCGGTGGTCACAACGAGGTCCACGCGCGTCACGGCCGGCGCCCACACCCGGAACCTCGTCGCGCCGTCCTCCTCGATCGCAGCGCCGAACGGCATGGGGTGATGATGCTTCATTCGCCCTGCCTCGCCTCTCGATCGCGACGACCGCGCGCTGCGCGACGCTGCGAGCCGCGGAACATTACCCCCCGGTGTCGACCTGCATGAGGAGCGCGAGCGAACGCCCCTCCAGCCGGTATTCCGTCCCCGGTTCGAGCTTGCCGTCCCCTTCTAGCCCGACCTCGCGGGCGGTAGCGACGAGCGCGGACCATTTCCCGCCGCCGTAGTCGGGCAGGTGAAAGGCCATCTCCTCATGGTGCGCGTTGAACAGCAGGAGGAAACTCTCGTCGGTGACCGAGCGGCCGCGCGTGTCGGTCTCGCCGAGAGCGGCACCGGCGAGATAGACCCCGAGCGAGCGCGCGAACTCGTGGTCCCACTCCTCGGCCGTCATCTCCGTGCCGTCGGGCTTCAGCCAGATGATGTCCTTGATCCCGGTGCCGTGGATCGGCCGGCCCTGGAAGAAGTCGCGCCTCCGGAACGCCGGATGCGCGCGCCGCATCGCGATCATCCGCCGCACGAACTCGAGCAGCTTCCGCTTGTCCGGATCGAGGTTCCAGTCGACCCAGGAAATCTCGTTGTCCTGGCAATACGCATTGTTGTTGCCACCCTGGGTGCGGCCGATCTCGTCGCCGGCGAGCAGCATCGGAACCCCCTGCGACAACAACAGCGTGGCCAGCAAATTGCGCTTTTGCCGTTCGCGCAGCGCGCGAATTTCGGGATCGTCGGTCGCTCCCTCGACGCCGCAGTTCCACGAGAGATTGTTGTCGTTGCCGTCGTGGTTGTCCTCGCCGTTCGCCTCGTTGTGCTTGTCGTTGAACGAGACCAGGTCCTCCAGGGTAAACCCGTCGTGGGAGGTGATGAAATTTATGCTGGCGTGCGGACGGCGGCTCGAGCGGTCGTAGAGGTCGCTCGAACCGGTGAGCCGCAGCGCGAACTCGCCGATGCGCCCGCCGTCGCCTCTCCAGTAGGCGCGCATCCCGTCGCGAAAACGGTCGTTCCACTCCGCCCAGCCGACCGGAAAGTTTCCCACCTGGTAGCCCCCCTCGCCGAGATCCCAGGGCTCGGCAATGAGCTTCACCCGGTTCAATACCGGGTCCTGGCGAATGACGTCGAAGAACGCGCCCAGGCGGTCGACCTCGTGCAGCTCGCGCGCGAGCGCCGAGGCGAGATCGAACCGGAAGCCGTCGACATGCATTTCGGTCGCCCAGTAGCGCAGACTGTCCATGATGAGCTGGAGCACGCGCGGATGCTGCATGTCGAGCGTGTTGCCCGTGCCGGTATAGTCGACGCAATACCGCCGGTTCTCCGCATTGAGCCGGTAATACGCCGCGTTGTCGATGCCCCGGAAGCACAGCGTCGGTCCAAGATGGTTGCCCTCGGCGGTGTGGTTGTAGACGACGTCGAGAATCACCTCGATCCCGGCCGAGTGCAACGTCTTCACCATCGTCTTGAACTCGTTCACCTTGCCGGAAGCGGAGTAGCGGGGCTCCGGCGCGAAGAATCCGATCGTGTTGTAGCCCCAGTAGTTCCGCAATTCGCGGTCGACGAGACGCCGGTCGTTGACGAAGGCGTGCACCGGCATCAGCTCGACGGTCGTCACCCCCAGTCCCTTCAGGTATTCGATCACCGGGGCGGTGGCGAGTCCTGCGTAGGTACCGCGCAGCGCGGGCGGAACCTCGGGGTGGCGCATCGTGAACCCGCGGACGTGAAGCTCGTAGATCACCATATCGTGCCACGGCACCCCCGGCCGCCGGTCGTCGCCCCACGTGAACGCGGGATCGATGACCTTGCACTTCGGCATGGCGGTGGCGCTGTCGCGGCGGTCGCAGGACAGATCCTCGCGCCGGTGGCCGACCGTGTACCCGAAGAGCGCGTCGCTCCAGCGGAGGTTGCCGACGATGTTTCGCGCGTAGGGGTCGAGAAGGAGCTTGCTGGGATTGAAGCGGTGGCCGTCCTCGGGTCGGTACGGTCCGTATACGCGATACCCGTACAGCATTCCCGGACGGGCTTCGGGCAGATAACAATGCCAGATGAAGTCGGTGCGCTCGGCGATGTCAACGCGTTGCAGCTCGCGCCGACCCGCCGGGTCGAAGAAGCACAGCTCGACCTTTTCGGCGTGCTCCGAAAACAGGGCGAAATTGACGCCTTCGCCATCCCACGTCGCGCCCCGCGGATACGGTTGGCCGCGCCACACTGCGGTAATCGGTAAGGTCACGGGAAGCTCGGGGGTGCCGTTCTTGACCGCGCGACGACCATCCCCGACCTCGCCATCGGCGCCTTCGCGTGGCGCTTCGGAGCACGGTCCGGGGCGCGCAGCCCGGTTCATGGTTGCGAGGAAATGCCGTTGCAGCGACGCCTATTCTCCGCATCGCCTAGGGCGCTGTCGACCCCGGTGTCCCCATGAATTGCAGTTCATGGCGCAACGCCGATGCGAGCGGGGGTTCGGCCCGACGCACCCGGCGAACGCCCCTCGAAGCCGTGCCACGAACCGAAGGGAACTTGTCCGCGGATGGCTGTCTCAGCCGCTAAGGCAGGCCCACCCATCGCCCTGAGGAGAACCATGGCCAGGACCCCACTCACCGAACGCCAGCTGCAGCCACTCATGCGCGACATCGAACGACGCGAGGAATTGTTGCGTCGCAAAATCGCCGAGGAGCGCGCACGCGCGGCTGACGAAGGTTTCGCCGAGCTCGCCGACAATCTGGGCGACGAGGTGGATCGCGCGTTCGCGCGCACCCGGATCGGCATCGAGTTCCAGCGCATCGACAGCTGCCTGGCCGAGATCCGCGAGCTTGCTGCGGCGCGCGAGCGGATGAAGCACGGTGCGTTCGGCCTGTGCGTGGACTGCGGTGAGGCGATCGATTACGCGCGCCTGGGCGCATCTCCGGCAGCGGCGCGGTGCGCGACCTGCCAAGGTCGCTACGAGCACAGTCGAGTCCTCCGGCACTGATACCGCGCACCGGAGCCCCTCGTACCTCCGCCTGTGCCCACACGGGACGCACGCTGCGTCGCACGAGGGCGTCCGCCCTAGTAGCTTTTCCGGAATCGCGTCCCGTGGCAGCTGGGACAGGGTGGAACGTGACCGGTGGTCTTGAGTTGCACCGTCTGGCCGCACGCGGTGCAGGTCAGCGTACCCGCGGTCGTGATCTCTCCCGTCTGATAGGCAAGCGTCTCCTCCGCCTTTTGAGAGAGCGAGACCATGGTCCTTCCGGTGGCGTGCAGCAGCCTGGCCAGCGAGGAAAGCGCGCCGGCGCCGACGCGCGACGGATGCAACCTCTCCTCGGCTTCCTGGCCCAGCGCACGCACGTCCTCGGCGGTCTGCTCCAGGTCGCGCTTGAGGTATTTCTTGAACGCCTCGCCCTGCTCGGCGGTGAACTCCCCGGCTGCGGCCAGTTGCGCACGGGCGCGCTCCATCGCCTTTTCGAAAGCGTCGCGCCCCTTCTCCTGGCTCGCCTCGAACAACTCGCGGGACCTTTCGGCAAAGCGGTCGTAGAGCGCCTCTGCCTGCGTCTGGTGGGCCGCGTCATCCTCCCGCGGGGCGGATCGCGTCCGGCCCCGGGCACCTTGGCTCACCCCGGCGCCGTTGTCCGGGCCGGTCGCCGACGACGCTCTCCCGGCCTTGCGCCGCGTCTTGCGTTCCTTGTCAAGGTCACTCATCAATGTTCCTCCGTCTGAGCACCGGATGGCGCTTCCTCCGTCTGAGCACCGGATGGCGCGTGATCCACGCCCTATCCCCCTCCATCGCCCGGTCCGTCCCCGCGATGGCACACCAACACTGGGGTTGGATTCGTTTCCGGACCGTAGGTTTCGCGGCGCCGGCAAGCCATCGTTGTAGAAGCGCCTTCACGAAGCTTGCGTCGCCGCCGCGGGCCGTTCGCCCTTCTCGCTGGCGCGTTTGGCCTGTTCCTCGCCAATGGAAAGCAACCGGGCGGTGTGGATGAGCGCCATGTGCGACAGCGCCTGCGGGAAGTTGCCGAGCATGTGCCGTCCACGCGGGTCGTACTCTTCCGAAAGCAGTCCGACGTCGTTGCACAAGGCGAGCAGGCGCTCGAACAGCGCGGCGCCGTCCTGTCGGCGCCCAATCAATACCAGGCTGTCGGCGAGCCAGAACGAGCAGGGCAGAAACACGCCTTCGCCGGGCGGCAGGTCGTCGACGCCGGTGGCTGTCGAGTAGCGCTGTACGAGCCCGTCGACGACGAGGTGGCGTTCGATCGAGTCGACGGTGCCTCGCACGCGCGCATCGTCGGGCGGCAGGAATCCCACTTGCGGAATGAGCAGCAGACTCGCATCCAGGTGGGGCGAGCCGTACGACTGGACGAACGTATTGGCTTCCTGCGGCAAATCCGTGTTCGCAGACCTGGGCGTGGATCGCATCGCGCACCCGCTTCCATCGCTCGATCGGGCCGTCGAGCCCGTAGCGGGTGGCATCCTTGACTGCCCTGTCGAAGGCCACCCAGGCCATCACCTTGGAATGCGTGAAGTGGCGCCGGGGCCCCCGGATTTCCCAGATGCCTTCGTCCGGCTCCTGCCATTTCGCTTCGAGGAATTCGAGCAGGGCACCTTGTATCCTCCACGCCTCCGGCTCCGGTTCGAGACCGGCATCGCGCGCGATGTGCAGCGTGTCCATGACCTCGCCGTAGATGTCGAGCTGGAACTGGCGCGTCGCCGCGTTGCCCACCCGCACGGGGGCGGCACCGGCATATCCGGGCAGCCAACCGATCTCCACTTCGTCGAGGCGCCGCTCGCCGGTCACGCTGTAGAGCACCTGCAGGTCTTCCGGGCTTCCCGCGGCCGCACGCAGCAGCCACTCGCGCCAGGCCGCGGCCTCGGCGTGGTAGCCCGCCAGCAACAGCGAATTCAGGGTGAACGTCGCGTCGCGCAGCCAGCAGTAGCGGTAGTCCCAGTTCCGCACGCCGCCCGGCTGTTCCGGAAGCGAGGTCGTCGGCGCCGCGACGATGCCGCCGGTCGGTGCATAGGTCAGCGCCTTCAGCGTCACGAACGACCGCACGATGGCGTCGCGCCAGCGTCCCTGATACCTGCAGCGCGCCGACCAGTCGCGCCACGCCTTCTCGGTGGCGGCCAGCGCCGACTCCGGATCGATCGCTTCACGAGCCGGTTCATGCGAGGGACGGTAGCCGAGTGCGAACCCCGTACGCTGCCCCTCGCTCACCTCGAAATCGGCCACGGTCTTCAGGTTCTCGCCCCGGTGGGCCACCGCGGTGCGCAGCTCCAGCGTGTGCGGGCCCGCGGTCGCGAGCAACGCGTCGGCGACTCGCCGGACCCACGGCACGACCGAACCGTAGTCGAAGCGGATGACGAGCTCCATGCGCAGTGCTACCCGCCCGCGCAACCCTTCGACGATGCGGACGACATCGGAACGATCGCCCGACAGCGGCATGAAGTCGATGACGCGCACCGCGCCGTCATCGGTCTCAAAATCCGTTTCCAGCACCTGGGTGCCGTCGCGATATCTGCGCTCGACGCCGCGCAGCCCACGGCTCGGCGCGATCAGCCAGCGGCCGTGCGCGGGACCTCCCAGCAATGCGGCGAAGCACGCTCTCCCCATCGAATCGCGGAAGGCAGAGCCAGTCGATGGAGCCGTCGCGGCCGACCAGCGCTGCGGTATGGCAGTCGCCGATCAGCGCATAGTCTTCAATCGGGAGTGCCATCGCCAGCCCGCCCGGATGACTACTTGCAGGATCGCCGTCGCAGCGGGCGCGCAGCGACGCGGGGGCTCCGCCGCCGCGATCCCGCAGCGACGCAGGCTCGGGAAACTCACCCGCGCGTCTCCGCGTGGGCCCGGGCCGCCATTACGAGCGCGGCCTCAGCCCGGACCCGGCTCGCAGCTCTTCGCGAGAATGCACGGCGGCGGCGGCAGGTTCGCCTTCCGACGCAGGACCTCGTCGCGCAGCTCCTGGTACTGCCGGCGAGTCTGCTTGGTGACCGATTCGGGGGTCAGCGCCGCCGCCCCGAGCCCGCCGGCGACGAACTTGCCCTGCACGCTGACGCGGGTGACGTTGCCCTCGGGAGTAAGTCGCGTCGTGAAATCCGAGGACTTGACGTCCCCCTCGAGCAGGCGAGAGTGGATCTCGCGGTTGGGGACGAGTTCGATTTGCCGCTTGTTCTGCAACGTGAGACGCAGCAGCCCGGCGCTCGCGTGGCTCTTTTGCGCGACCTGAATCACGTTCCCGTCGCGGGCGACGACCTTGCTCGTGTCGACGTTGGACAGGATCTGCGCCATCCGGTCGAAGTCGGTGAAGACCTCCCAGACCTCGTCCGCACTTGCGGCCACGGTCATGTCGAGCGAAACGGTGAACGTGTTGCCGTCACGCTCCACGTTGACGGCGATGTCGCCGCCGGGGGCCGCAGCGGCTGCGGGCCACGCGATCGCGAGCAAGCCCGCCGCCAGGACGATTGCAAACGGATTCCGCATGGCACCTCCCGAGGCAAGCCGAACGAAGGCGGGATGGTAGCGCATCGCGGCCCGGACCGGGAGGTCAGGGCACGACCGAAAGGAAGACGTACGCCGCCAGGATCACGAGGTGGACGACGCCCTGCAGGATCGTCGTCCGCCCGGTGCCGAGCGTGATCGTGGTGACGACGAGCGTCAACGCAAGCAGCACCGTCTCCTTGGGGTCGAGCCCGAGCACCAGCGGCCGCCCGCTCGCGATGAAGATCACCGCGACGACGGGAATCGTGAGCCCGATGCTGGCGAGCGCGGACCCGAGCGCCAGGTTGAGGCTGGTCTGAAGCCGGTCCGCGCGCGCGGCCTGCGTGGCGGCCACGCTCTCCGGCAGCAGCACGAGCGCTGCGATGATGATCCCGACCACCGCCTCCGGCGCGCCGAAATCGGCCACCGCGGCTTCGATTGTCGGAGACAGAACCTTCGCGAGTCCGACCACCGCCACCAGGCTCACGAGAAGGAGCGCGCCGCTCGTCGCGGCCCGCGCGGCGGACGGCGGCGCCGCGTGCGCGTCCTCGGCCGCGTCGTCGTCGGCAAGGAAATAGTCGCGGTGACGAACGGTCTGGATGAACACGAAAGCCCCATAGAGGACCAGCGAGGCGAGCCCCGAGAATGCGAGCTGCGCGGGCGACCAGACGGGGCCGGGCACCGACGTCGCGTAGTTGGGCAGCACCAGCGCGAGGACGGAAAGTGCCGCCAGCACCGCGAGCGCTGCGCTCGCCCCCTCGAGGCGGAACGCCTGCACGCGGTGGCGAAGCCCGCCCACGAGGAGGCAGAGGCCAACCACCCCGTTGCAGACGATCATGATCGCCGCGAACACGGTGTCGCGAGCGAGCGCCGCCTTCGCGTCGCCGACCGCGAGCATCACCGAGACAATGAGGGCAACCTCGATCACGGTGACGGCGATCGCGAGGACGAGCGTGCCGAACGGCTCGCCGACCCGGTGCGCGACGACCTCCGCGTGATGGACCGCCGCGAACACCGCACCGCCCAGACACGCGGCGACGACGGCGAGCAGCGGCGCCGAGCGCGGCGCGAACGCCGCCGCCGCGAGCGCCGCCCACGCGAGCGCCGGCATGACCCACGTCCAGTGCGCGGCAAGCGCGCGACGTTTCGGCACCCATTCCTCCCGCATGTGGAATTCGAACTGTAGCAGGGCGCGGTCGGCGTCCAGCCGCGCGTCGGCTGCCGCCCGGATCAGCGCGGCCCCGGACCCGGGCCGCTGCGCCGCGCGCGCGACGACGGAGCGAGCGACCACTCGGCGCCGGTGAAGCGCTGGAGCAGGAAGTCCGTGAACGCGCGCACCTTCGCCGACAGGTGCCGCCTGCTCGGATAGACGACGTGGATTCCCGAAGGCGGCGGCGCGAACGCGCGCAGGATCGGCACGAGGCGGCCGGCACGGACATCGGGTCCGACGACGAAGTCGGGTTCGTAGACGATCCCCACGCCCTCGCGCGCGAGCCCGGCCAGGAAGCTGCCGTTGTTCGCATGCGCGGGGCCATTGACGTGCACGTTGCGCGGAGTGCCGTCGGCGTCGCCGAACGGCCACTGTCCGGCCTGCGGCGCGTACGCGTAGGTCAGGCAGACGTGGGCGGCGAGATCCTCCGGGGCGGTCGGCTCGCCGTGCCGCGCGAGATACGCCGGCGCTGCGCAGCAGACGAGCGAGGTGGCACCGACCCTCCGGCCGACGAGGTTCACGCCTCCGATCGGGCCGATCCGCACGGCGGCGTCGAAGCCCTCGTCGACCAGATCGACGATGCGGTCCGAGAGCTCGACGTCGAAGCGCATCTCCGGATAGCGCGCCATGAATTCGGCGATCGCGGCCGCGAGGTGGCGCGTGCCGAACGTGACGCCGCACGTGAGGCGCAGCGTGCCGCGCGGGACGACGGTGCCCGCCCCGGCGGACGCCTCCGCTTCCTCGAGGTCCGCGAGCAGCACCACGGCGCGCTCGTGGAACGCGCGGCCGATCTCGGTCAGCGACAGCGTCCGCGTCGTGCGGTTGAGCAGCCGCGCGTCGAGATGCGCCTCGAGCTCCGTCACGTGCCGCGACACCGACGACACCGACACGCCGAGCCGCTCCGCGGCGCGCGCGAAGCTTCCGGCTTCGACGACCTTCACGAAGGCTTCGATCGCGTGAAACCGATCCATCGCTGCCCTTTCAGTGACGGCTTGCCACGGGCTCAGCCGCGAGCCGCTGCGCGAGGTGAGCGGCGTCGGTTCCCCACGCCGCTTCAGCGAGTGCGGCGGACGCGCAGCCCCGGCAGCGAAGAGATGATTATTGCATTATTTGAAATAATATTTCTATCGGAGCTCTATTTATCTGGAGGACCGCAACACTCAGAATTCACTCCGACGCGCCACCCGGCGCCGACCTCACAGGAGCCGACCATGACCGATGCACGTACGAACACCGCCGCGCTGCTGTTGCGGCTGTCCCTGGGCACGATGTTCATCGCGCACGCACTACTCAAGTATTTCGTCTTCACGCTGCCCGGAACGGCGCAATTCTTCGAATCGCTCGGGCTGCCGGGCGTCCTAGGCTATGCGACGTTCGCGGCCGAACTCGTCGGCGGCGCGCTCCTGATTCTCGGCGTGCAGACGCGCATCGTCGCGCTCGCGCTCGTGCCGGTATTGCTGGGCGCGACGTGGGCCCACGCGGGCAACGGCTGGCTCTTCTCGACGCCCAAGGGCGGGTGGGAATACCCGGCGTTCTGGACGGTGACGCTCGTCGTGCAGGCTCTCCTCGGCGACGGCGCGTTGGCGCTCCGGCCCGCGGCAAGTGCGCTCGCCACGCAACGGGCGTGATGCGGCGGGGTCCAACCCGGACGCCCCATCCATCCACTTCGAGGAAAGACCATGAAGCTCTACTACGCTCCCGGCGCGTGCTCGCTCGCGCCCCACATCGCGCTGACCGAGATGGGGCTCGCGCACGCCACGGCGCGGGTCGACCTGCGGACGCACAAGCTCGAGGACGGCAGCGACTACTACGCGATCAACCCGAAGGGCTATGTGCCGCTGCTCGAGCTCGACGACGGCGCGCGGCTCTCCGAGGTCGCGGTGATCCTCCAGTACATCGCCGACCGGAAACCCGGGACCCTCGCGCCGGGGTTCGGCGGCATGGACCGCTACCGCGTGATGGAGTGGCTCAATTTCATCGCGACCGAGCTGCACAAGCAGTTCGCCCCGTTGTGGTATCCGACCACGCCGGACGCGACCAGGGAAGCGCTCCGCGCGAGGCTCGCGGCGCGCTTCGACTACCTCGCGCCGACGCTCGCCGCGCAGCCCTACCTCACGGGCAGCGCGTTCACGATCGCCGACGCCTACCTCTTCACGATCCTGAACTGGTCGGCGGTGCTCAAGGTGGACCTGGCGCCGTGGCCTGCTCTGACGCAATACCTCGCTCGCGTGTCCTCGCGGCCCGCGGTACGCGCGACGCTCATCGCCGAAGGTCTCGTCAAGCCCGCGGCGCAAGCGGCGGCGGCGTGATCTGCCCACGCATCTTCCGATGACCTTCCCCACGCTCTTCCTCTCGCACGGCTCGCCGATGCACGCCGTCGAGCCGGGCGCGGCGGGACGGGCGTGGGAGGCGCTCGGCCGCACGCTGCCGCGGCCACGCGCCGTGCTCGTGGTCTCCGCGCACTGGGAAACGACGGTGCCGATGCTGACCGGCAATCTCAAGCCGCAGACGATCCATGACTTCGGCGGCTTTCCGAAGGAGCTCTACGCGCTCACCTACGCCGCGCCCGGCGATCCCGCGCTCGCCGCCGAAGCCGCGGCGCTGCTGAAGGCGGTCGGCATCACTGCCGGCGTCGACGGCTGCCGCGGTCTCGATCACGGCGCGTGGGTGCCGCTGCGGTGGATGTATCCGGGCCACGACGTGCCCGTCGTGCGAGCTGTCGGTCCAACCCGAGCTCGGCACCGCGCGCCACGTTGCGCTCGGGCGCGCGCTCGCGCCGCTCGCCGCCGACCGCGTGCTGATCGTCGGCTCCGGCCACACCACGCACAACCTGCGCGACTGGATGTCGAACCCGCGGCGCCGCGAGCCGATGCCGTACGCGCAGGCATTCGCGCGCTGGCTCGACGAGCGCCTCGCCGCGCACGACGACGACGCCCTCGTCGCCTACCGCGAGCGCGCACCCGATGCTGCGCGCGCGCACCCGACCGAGGAGCATTTCCTCCCGCTGTTCGTGGCCTGGGGCGCCGCCGGCGAGGCTCCGCGGGTCGAGCGCATCGTCGAGGGCTTCGAGGCGGGCGCGCTCGCGCTCGACTCGTATGCTTTCCATCCGGTCCACTGACTTTCCGCGAAAAAGTGGCGCGAAAAGTAGGGTCAGACCCGACTTTCGGTGCGACAGGGGACGACGGATCTGCGTGCAAGAAAGTAGGGTCTGACCCCACTTTGGCGGTGCCTGCGGCAGGATGCCGCACCCGCCGTGAGCAAGCGCGCCAAAGCCTGACACCGGTCAATCCGGTCGCCGCCGATCCGCCCAGAATAGAGGCTGTTCCCTTCGTCCCGCGCGCTAAAGGAGTCGCCAATGGACGCGCATCGCACGCTCCCCACGAACCGCTCCACGATGCGGGCGGCGAACGACGTTTCGACGCGATCGCGCCGGCGTGGCCGCGCCGTCCTCGCCGCAGTGCCGCCGAACCCGGCGGCGCCTCCGGCCTTCGCCGCGCCCGAGCCGTCGTTCATCCGCGATTCCTACGCGGCGACCGCGTTCGCCGACGTGGTCGACCGCTCGGTCCACGCGGCGACCGCGCGCTTCACCGCGGGGCTCTCGCCGATGGCGATGATGGGCGCCTACATGGACTGGGCGGCGCACATCGCGTTCGCGCCCGGCAAGCAGGCGCAGCTCGCCGAGAAGGCAGTAAAGAAATGGATGCGCCTCGCCAACTATGCGAGCCGCTGCGCACTCAACCGCGACGGCGTCGAGCCGTGCATCGTGCCGCTGCCGCAGGACCGCCGCTTCGCGGGCGACGCGTGGCAGGCCGCGCCGTACAACGTGATCTACCAGGCGTTCCTGCTCGGCCAGCAGTGGTGGCACAACGCGATGACCGGCGTGCGCGGCGTGACGAAGCAGGACGAGAACATGGTCGCGTTCGCGACGCGCCAGCTCCTCGACGTGTTCTCCCCGAGCAACTCGATGCTCACGAATCCCGAGGTGCTCGAGCGCACGCTCCGTGACGGTGGGATGAACTTCGTGCGCGGCGCGCAGAACTGGATCGAGGACTGGGAGCGCGCGCTGGGCGGCCGGCCGCCGCCGGGCGCCGAGCAGTTCGAGGTCGGGCGCAACGTCGCGGTCACGCCGGGCAAGGTCGTCTACCGGAACCGGCTGATCGAGCTGATCCAGTACGCGCCGGCGACGCCGGACGTCCATCCCGAGCCGATCCTGATCGTGCCCGCCTGGATCATGAAGTACTACATCCTCGACCTTTCGCCCGCGAACTCGCTCGTGAAGTTCCTGACGGAGCGCGGCCACACGGTGTTCATGATCTCGTGGAAGAACCCGGGCCCGGAGGACCGCGACCTGTCGATGGAGGATTACCGCAAGCTCGGCGTGATGGCGGCGATGGACGCGGTGTCGGCGATCGTCCCGGGCCGCAACGTTCACGGCGTCGGCTACTGCCTCGGCGGCACGCTGCTCGCGGTCGCCGCGGCGACGATGGCGCGCGACGGCGACGAGCGGCTCGGCACGCTGTCGTTCTTCGCGGCGCAGGCGGACTTCAAGGAGGCCGGGGAACTCACGCTCTTCATCAACGAGAGCCAGCTGTCCTTCCTCGAGGACATGATGTGGGAGCAGGGGTTCCTCGACACGAAGCAGATGGCGGGCGCGTTCCAGATGCTGCGCTCGAACGATCTCGTCTGGTCGCGGCTCGTCCGCGACTACCTGATGGGCGAGCGGGCGCCGATGAGCGACCTCATGGCCTGGAACGCCGATGCGACGCGGATGCCTTACCGCATGCACACGGAGTATCTCCGCAAGCTCTTTCTCGACAACGATCTCGCCGAGGGCCGCTATCGCGCCGACGGCAAGCAGGTCGCGCTGACCGCGATTCGCACGCCCATCTTCGCGGTGGGCACCGAACAGGACCACGTTGCCCCATGGCATTCGGTCTACAAGTTCCACCTCCTGACCGATACCGAGGTCACCTTCCTGTTGACCAGCGGCGGGCACAACGCGGGCATCGTGTCCGAGCCCGGGCACGCCCACCGCCGGTATCGGATCGCGACCAAGCGCGACGACGACCATTACGTCGATCCGGATGTGTGGGCGGCGCAGACGCCGCCGGTCGAGGGCTCGTGGTGGCCGCGCTGGTCCGACTGGATCGCCGCGCATTCGGGCGCGCGCGGCGCGCCGCCCCCGCTCGGCGCGCCGCAGGCAGGTTACGCGCCGCTCGCCGACGCGCCGGGCGCGTACGTTCGGATTCCTTGAGGGCGATCCGCGGCCGGGGCATAGTGGCGCGGTGAACGCCGCCCGTCCCCCGATCGAGGTTCGTCACAACGCCGCCGCCTCGCGCTTCGAGGCGATCGTCGACGGTCGCCTGTGCTACGCGGCTTACGACCGCCAGGACGATGTCCTGCGGATCCACCACACGTCGGTCCCCGCGCCGCTCGAGGGCCGCGGCATCGCCGCGGCGATCGTCGCGCATGCGCTCGACTACGCACGCGCCAGCGGGCTCGAGGTCGAGCCGTGGTGCTCGTACGTGCGCACCTACATGAAGCGCCACCCGGAAGCGCGGGCGCTGCTGCCGCGGGGCTTCCGTCTCTGAACCGGCTCGCGCCTCGTCCGCCTGGACGATGGCGCGCCCGCTGTGCCGCGCCGATGATCGCGGCGGAGGGCTCGACGTCGCGCGAAGCGCATCCGGTCCGCGTTCCTGCCCGCGCCATTGACAGGGAGCGCGCGTGCGCGCGTCGCGTCCTCCACCCCCACCCAACCGGAGGATTCGCGATGCCCCACCTGCTCGACCCGCCGCACCTCGACACCGAAGCCGCCTATCTTGCTGCGCTCGACGAACTCGAGGCGCTGATGGCCGAGGATCCCGACGCGCCGGCCGGCCACCGCTGCGACGAGCTCCTCGCGCTGATCGAGGACTACGAGGCGCGCGATTCGCCCGATCCGCCGCCGCGTTCCACGTCGTAGATCGTCTCGGCGGCAGCCAGGTCCTCGAGCGCGAAGCCGACCGACTTGAACACGGTCACCTGATCGTCGGCGGCGCGGCCCGCGTGCGCGCCGCGGACGAGAGACGCGAGGTCGGCCGCAATCGCGCCCGGCGCGATGGCGCCGCTCGCGAGCGCCTGCACGAGGTCGCCTCCTTCGGCCAGCGCGGCCTTGCGGTCGTCGACGACGATCACGTCGGCGCGCGCGATCGCCGCGTCGTCGGTCTCGCGCATCGTCGCCCGGAAGGCGCCGACGAGGTCGAGGTGAATGCCGGGCGGCAGCCAGTCGCCGCGGACGAGCGGCGCAGTCGCGAGCGTCGCGCACGACACGACGTCTGCGGTGCGGACGGCGGTCTCGAGATCACGCACCGCGGTCACTGGCAGGCCCGCATCGGCCATCTCGCGCGCGACGGCCTCGGCGTGCGCTGGCGTGCGGCTCCACAGGCTCACGCGGTCGATGGGGCGGACGCTCGCGTGCGCCTCGACGAGCCCGCGCGCCTGGCGGCCCGCGCCGACCATCACGAGATGCTGCGCGTCGCGCCGCGCGAGGAAGCTCGCGGCGAGCGCGGACGCGCCGGCCGTGCGCCGCGCGGTGATCTCGTCGCCGTCGAAGAGCGCGAGCGGCTCGCCGGACGTCGCGTCGAACAGCGCATAAACGGCGTTGACCGCGCGCTCCCCTCGGTCGCGATTGCCGGGAAACACGGTGACGAGCTTCACGCCCAGTCGCCGCCCCGTACGCCATGCGGGCATCAGCAGCAGCGTCGCTGCAGCCGCGCCGGGGACGTCGATGGCGTGATGAGTACGAAGCGGCGCCTCGACCTCGGCCGTGAGCATGGCCGCGAGCGCCTGCCGGATCCTCGACCACGGCAGGCGCGCGCGGATCGTCGCCGCGTCGAAGTAGCGCATGGGCGACGGCCGCGCGGTCAGGGCGCCGTGCGATCCTCGGAGAGTGACAGGAGCGCCGCGTTGCCTCCGGCGGCCGCTGTATTGACGGTCACGGTCCGCTCGACGACGAGCCGCGCCGCGTCGTAGCCGCCGTCCCGGTCGGGCGCGATGACGGGCACGATCGGCCCGGTCGTCGCGGCGAGCTGGGCGCGGACGCGCCGCGCGCGCTCCGGCGCCGCGTCGAGCAGCACGGCGTCGACGGCTGCGGGATCGAGCCTGTCGGCCAGCGTCACGTGCTCGCCCGCGAGACGGTCGCGGGCGGACAGCGCGAGCGGGCTCCTGAGCCACAGCGGGACGTTGCCCGCGGCCCGCGCCGCTTCCGTCTGCGCGAGGAGCGCCAGGGCGTCGTCGGCGATGCAGGCGACGACGCCGCGCGGACGCCATTCGAGCGTGTTCGTCTCGCCGGTCGGACCGGGGAGCGCGAGCGGCGAGGCCGGCAGCGCGCTTGCGTCGCCTCGCACGAGCCGCCTGAGGTAGAGCGGGCCGCCGGCCTTGGGGCCCGTGCCCGAGAGGCCGTGCCCGCCGAAGGGCTGCACGCCGACGACGGCGCCGACGATGTTCCGGTTCACGTAGACGTTGCCCGCGCGGACGCGGGCGAGGATCGCCGCCGCCGTCTCGTCGATCCGCGTGTGGATGCCATGCGTGAGCCCGTAGCCAGTCGCGTTGATCGCGTCGACGAGCGCACCGAGCTCGTCGCGCCCCCAGCGCACGACGTGCAGCACCGGGCCGAAGACTTCGCGCTTCAATCCGGCGAGCGCTTCGAGCGACGGCAGCTCGACCAGCGTCGGCGCGACGAACGTGCCGTTCCCCGTGCCTGCGGGGAGCGGCAGCTCGAAGACGGCGCGGCCCTGCTCGCGCACGCTCGCGACGTAGGCGACGATCGCCGCGCGGGCGTCGGCGTCGATCACCGGCCCGACGTCGGTCGCGAGCCGGCGCGGGTCGCCGACGGCGAGCTCGGCCATCGCGCCCTTCAGCATCGCGAGCACGTGATCGGCGATGTCGTCCTGGAGACAGAGCACGCGCAGCGCGGAGCAGCGCTGGCCCGCGCTGTCGAACGCGGACACGAGCGCGTCCTGCACCACCTGCTCCGGCAGGGCCGAACTGTCGACGATCATCGCGTTCTGGCCGCCGGTCTCGGCGATCAGCACGGGATCGTCGTCGCGCACGACGAGCTCGCGGACGATCCCGCGCGCGACCTCGGTCGATCCCGTGAAGAGCACGCCGGCGATCCGCGGATCGGCGACGAGCGCGGCGCCGATCGTCTCGCCCGGGCCGGGCAGGAGCTGCAGCGCGGCGCGCGGCACGCCCGCGGCGTGGAGCGCGCGGACCGCGGCGTGCGCGATCAGCGGCGTCTGCTCCGCCGGCTTGGCCAGCACCGCGTTGCCGGCCGCGAGCGCGGCACCGACCTGGCCCGTGAAGATCGCGAGCGGGAAGTTCCACGGCGAGATCGCGACGACAGGCCCGAGCGGCGCCGCCTCGCCGAGTCCGCGCGCCTCGATCGCGTAGTAGCGCAGGAAGTCGACCGCCTCGCGCACTTCCGCGATCGCATTGGCGTACGTCTTGCCTGCCTCGCGCACGGCCAGCGCGATAAACGCGGCGCGCTGCGCCTCGAGCGCATCGGCCGCGCGCTCGAGGCACGCCGCGCGCTCCGTTGACGGCGTGCGCGACCACGCCGCGCCGGCGTCGCACGCGTCAGCGACCGCGCGGCCGACGTCCTCCGCCGTCGCGGGCGCGACGCGCCCGACCGTGTCGCTCCGATCCGCGGGATTGACGATGGACGTCAGGGCCGCGGCGCCGGTCGCGGGGCCCGCGAGCAGCGGCGCCGCCTCGCACTGCGCCGGCGTCGCCTCGAGCTCGCGCGCGAGCCCGCGCAGCACGACGTCGTCCGAAAGATCGACGCCCTGCGAATTCCGGCGTCCCGGCAGGATCCCGGACGGCGCCGGGAGATTGGCGTGCGGCGCGCCGCCGGTGCGCGCGGCGAGCGCGACCGGATCCTCGACGAGCCACGCGATCGACACGGCGGGATCGACGATGCGGTTCACGAACGACGAGTTGGCGCCGTTCTCGAGGAGCCGGCGGACGAGATAGGCGAGGAGCGTCTCGTGCGAGCCGACGGGCGCGTAGATGCGGCAGGCGCGGTCGAGCTTCCCGTCGGTCGCGAGATGGTCGTAGATGCTCTCGCCCATCCCGTGCAGGCACTGGAACTCGTAGCGCGCCTCGCCGGCGAGCGTGCGGATCGCGGCGATCGTGAACGCATTGTGGCTCGCGAACTGCGGAAAGAGCGCATCGGGGGCCGCGAGCATCGCCTTCGCGCACGCGAGGTACGCGACGTCGGTGTGCACCTTGCGGGTGAACACCGGGTAGCCCGGCATGCCGTCGACCTGCGCGCGCTTGATCTCGGAATCCCAGTACGCGCCCTTGACGAGCCGCAGCATGAGCCGCCGCCGATGGTGCCGCGCGAGCGCGACGATCCAGTCGATCACCGGCCGCGCGCGCTTCTGATAGCACTGGACGACGAAGCCCAAACCTTCCCAGTCGGCGAGCGACGGATCCGCCGCCAGCGCGGCCAGGAGATCGAGCGAGAGATCGAGCCGGTCCGCCTCCTCCGCGTCGATCGCGATCCCGATGTCATAGCGCTTCGCGAGTCGCGCGAGCTCGGCCAGGCGCGGCCCGAGCTCGGCGATCACGCGCGCACGCTGCGCGCGATGGTAGCGCGGATGAAGCGCCGAGAGCTTCACCGACACGCCGGGTCCCGCGACGACGCCGCGCCCGGCCGACGCGCGGCCGATCGCGTGGATCGCCGCCTGGTACGCGTCGAAATAATGGTCCGCGTCCGCCGCCGTGAGCGCCGCCTCGCCCAGCATGTCGAACGAGTACGTGTACCCTTTCGTCTCGCGCTCGCGCGCGTTCGCGAGCGCCTCGTCGATCGTGCGGCCGGTGACGAACTGCCGGCCGAGGAGCCGCATCGCAAGGTCGACCCCCCTGCGGATCAGTGGCTCGCCGCCCTTCCGCAACAGCGAGCCCAACGCCTGTTCGAGCGCGCCCTCGCTTCGCGTGTCGACGAGCTTGCCCGTGACGAGGAGTCCCCAAGCCGCCGCATTGACGAAGAGCGACGGCGAGGCGCCGACGTGCGCGCGCCAGTCGCCGCCGCCGATCTTGTCGCGGATCAGCCGATCGCGGGTCGCCGAGTCGGGAATCCGCAGCAACGCCTCGGCGACGCACATCAGCGCGACGCCCTCGCGCGAGTCGAGCGAGAACTCCAGCATCAGCGCATCGACGCCGCCCGCCTGCGAACGTTCGGCGCGGACCGCTGCGGCGAGGCGCGTCGCGTAGGCTTGCGTTGCGGCGAGGACGTCGGGCGCGAGCCGTGCTTCGTCGGCCAGCGCGCACACGGTCTCCGCTTCGTCGGCACGATGCGCGGCGGCGACGCGCGCGCGCAGCGCGGCGAGCTCGGGACTCGCGGGCTCGCCGGGCGCAAAGCCGAAATCGAAGCCGGGAAGGCCGTCGGGACGGTCGGTCATGAACGACTTCCGGAGGACGCCGGCTGCGGATCGCAGGCCGGCGGTGCGCTAGTCTAACTCACGCGAGCGATGGCACTCGCCGATTGCGTCGTCAATACGTTGTATCCGCGACGGATGCGCCAATCGCATGCACCTCCGTCGGCCCCGCTGACTGCGGGATCCGGTGACGTCGTTGGATTGTCGCCTGCAATGACCGCAAGTCGCTGGATTCCCGCCTTCGCGGGAATGACGACTTGAATGTTCGCGCCTAGAGGCCGCCGTGCCGTCGCCTCCATTCAGCGGACGCCGCAAGCGCCCGGCGACTGCTCAACTGCGCCCGGCAGATCGCGAGGAGCGTCAACTGCCTGGACGAACTCAATCGAGCGAATTCGGCCGCAGTGAGTCGACCAAACACGACGGGCCTGGAATCGTTGTTGCCCACGGGGGGAAGTCCTTTCGCGCATTCCGATCGACGCAGAGCGACAACATGTCCGTCCTGCGAAACAGAAAAAGAGACCCCCGAAGAGAATCGGGGGCCAAAAGACATCACCATGAACACTCGCTCCACCGGTTACAGGCCGAGCGGCAACTTCCACGCCTCACGCGTGTTTGCTATGTCTGATCGGGAATACCTTCCGGGGGTCCTCACTCCGATCTTGCGCCGGCGCTTGCTGGCGCTGTGCACGCCGAATTCTGGCGAACGTCTTTCGCAGATCGGTGTCAACACTGTTCGTGTAGCGAAAGGAATGATCGAGGATCGATTTCATCGGGGTCCCTGAGCGGTGTCTGTGCCCTACGAGGCACTTGCCTGACACAGGTTGCAAGAAGCGTTCCGCGCGCGGCGAATTGCCGCAGGTTCAAGGATTTGAACGGCCGGACCTGTTCCCGAATGCACGCGACCGTAAAGCCGCCCGACATGCATTCCGAGTCGCTCCCTGGTACACCTTGTAACGCACACGGCAACGAGATCGCGGTCCGAGCCGCGCGACGCGGCCCGGACCGGGAGAACGGCGGTTACCTAATGAGGGCGAGCCATGGGACGCCGACGACGACGAGCGCGCCGATGTAGATGACGCCGAAGACGAGACCCAGGCGCCAGTAGTCGCGACTCGTGATGTAGCCGCTGCCGTAGTAGATCGGGCTCGGTCCGGTGGCGTACGGCGTCAGGATTCCCATGATGCCGAGCGTCAGCACGAGCATCGTCGCGAGGAGCGGCACGTCCATGCCGGGAATCGTCGTGCCCACCGCCAGCATGACCGGCAGGAGCGCGGTGGCATGGGCCGTGATGCTCGCAAACAGGTAATGCGTGAAGAAGAACACGGCGACCAGGACGACGAGCGCCATCGTCGGCGACACGCCGCCCATGTGCGCGGCGATCGACTCGGCGAACCACTTGACGAAGCCGACGCGGTTGAGCCCGTCGGCGAGCGCGACCAGCGTCGCGAACCAGACGAGCGTGTTCCACGCCTGCTTGTTGCCGAGCATGTCTTCCCAGCTGACCACCCGGGTGACGAGCATCAGCGTGACGACGAGCAGCGCGACGGTCGTCGCGTTGATCCACTTGTCGCCGAAGATCCACAGCGCGAGCGCGAGGACGACGAGCCCGGCGAGCACCAGCTCGCGGCGCGAGACGGCGCCGAGCGAGTGCAGCTCCTTCGCGGCCCACGCCGGCACCTCGCCGCTCGACTTCACCTCGGGCGGGTAGATCCAGTAGACCAGGAGCGGCGTGACGAGCAGGAGGCCGATGCCGACCGGGGCGAAGGCGACGAACCACTGCACCCAGGAGATGTCGACGCTCGCCGTCTTGCGCGCGAACTCGAGCGCGAGCAGGTTCGGCGCGAGCGCGGTGACGAACATCGAGCTCGTCACGCAGGTCGCGGCGAGCGCGGTCCACATGAGATAGCCACCGATGCGGCGCGCCGACGGTTCGTTCGGCATGGATTGATAGAGCGGCGGCAGGTTCTTGATCACCGGGAAGATCGTGCCGCCCGAGCGGGCGGTATTGGAGGGCGTGAACGGCGCCAGCAAAAGGTCGGCGAACGTCACCGCATAGCCGAGCGACAGCGTGCGCTTGCCCATCGCCTTCACGAGGCCGAGCGAGATCCGCCGGCCGAGCCCGGTCCGATCGTAGCCGAGCGCGAACATGAACGCGGCGAAGATCAGCCACACCGTGCTGTTGGCGAACCCGGAGAGCGCCCAGCCGAGCGCCGAGTTGGCGGGATTGAATCCGGGCTTTGCGAGCTCGGCCGGACCGTAGAGCACCCACGGCGCGAGAATCGTCGCCAGCGTGACGCCGAGCACGCCGATGGCGGCGCCCGGCAAAGGTTCGAGCATCAGCGCGACGATGACGCCCGCGAAGATCGCGAAGAAGTACCACGCGTGCTGCGCGAGCCCGCCGGGAGCGGGCAGGAGCGCGAGCACGAGGGTGACGGCGACGGGCACGATCGCCTTCCACGCGGCGTGCGGCGGTTTCACCGTTTTCGCAGCGAGGGTCGGCTCTCGGGGCGCCGGAGCGTGAACGAGATCGGGTGTTATCGAGATGGCCATGGACAGCCTCCGGTTGTGGACGCCGAAGCGGAGCACGCGAAAGAATGCGGCGGCGCGCGGCGCGAGCGGGAAAGCGAGGAGTTGGACGGGGGCCACCCTTCTGCGCCGGAAGGTCGGGCCGGCGGAATTGCACCGGCCGTGGCGGGCGGTGGCGCGGCGCGCCAGGAACATGTGCGCGTCGCGTTCACCGGGAGCGGGTTCACGACAAGGCCCCAAGTTGCATCGCGCGGATGGCGCGATGTATTCATTCTCCGCGCAACGCCGCGCCGGAACGTTGACGGTGCTCAATACGTGCGCCGTCGGGGGCGTCGCGCGCACTCGGATGCGGCATTGCGCCGCACCCTTCTTGCCAAACGACGGAAACGACAAGACCGCTCGTCGCGCACCGTGCCTTCGCGCGTCCGAGCGGCCCGAGCGCGAGCGTTGCGCTCGCGTCAGTCGGTCAAGGCTTCGAGGCTTCCTTCATCTCCGGGCTGTTCAACTTCGGCTTCGGCTTCGGCTTGCGCGGCGACGTGTCCGCCGCGGCCTTCGCCGAACCTGCGGCGGACGTCTGCCCGTACTGCGTGCCCGCCGTCTGCTGGGTGACCGACTTCGCCGCCTGCTGCTTGGACGCCTTGTCCGGCAGCGCCTTGGGCTGATCCTTCGTCTTCGCCGCCGCGGCCGATCCCTCCGCCGCCGCGGCTCCATAACCCTTTGCCGTGCCTTCGGTCGCGCTCTTGAGCATCTCCTGCTTCGCCTTGTGGTCCGTGGCAGGCGCGGTCGGCGCGGACGTCTGCGCCCCCGCCGTCACGGCGAATGCGCCGGCGATCGCAGCGATCATCAACGTCTTCATCTATCTCTCCTGTTGAGAATATCTTGGCGGCAGTTGCCGCTAGCGTGCCAGCCTATAACGCGTCTTCCCTCGCCGAGGTTGACGCCAGTCAAACATGCCGCAAGCAAGCGTGCCGGATGGCGTCGCCCTGCCGCCGCACGCCTTCAGGGTACGATAGCGCCGGGGCGAAACGCCCGAGGGAGTCATGCCCATGCGCTCGAAGCTCACGATCATGATCCTGGTCGCCGCGGTGGCGGGCGTGCTGGCGGGGCACCTCGCGCACGAGATGGCGGCCGATGCCGCGGCCGGCGCGACGATCGCGGGCTACTTCTCGATCCTCGCCGACATCTTCCTCCGGCTCATCAAGATGATCATCGCGCCGCTCGTGTTCGCCACGGTCGTAGCGGGGATCGCCGGCACCGGCGACTCGAAGACCGTCGGCCGCATCGGGCTCAAGGCGCTCGCGTGGTTCATCACGGCTTCGCTCGTCTCGCTGCTCCTCGGCATGACGCTCGCCAACCTGTTCCAGCCGGGCGCGAATCTCAACCTGCCGCTGCCCGACGCGGGTCTCGCGACGAACCTCAAGACCGGCAGCCTGAGCTTCAAGGAGTTCATCGTCCACGTGTTCCCGCGGAGCTTCTTCGAGGCGATGGCGGGCAACGAAATCCTGCAGATCCTCGTGTTCAGCGTGTTCTTCGGCATCGCGGTGACGGCGCTCCGGGAGAAGCCCGCCAGGACGGTCATTGCCTTCATCGACGAGCTCGCGCACGCGATGTTGAAGGTCACGGAGTACGTGATGCTGTTTGCGCCGGTGGGCGTGTTCGGCGCGGTCGCCGCTGCGATCACGACGCAGGGCATCGGCGTGCTCGCGACCTACGGCAAGTTCATCGGCATGTTCTACGTGAGCCTCCTGCTGCTGTGGACGATCCTGATCGGCGCCGGCTTCGCGTTTCTGGGTGTACGCGTGTTCGCGCTGCTCGCCGCGGTGCGCGAGCCGCTGCTGATCGCGTTCACGACGGCGAGCAGCGAGGCCGCGTATCCGAAGCTTATGGACCGGCTCGATCGCTTCGGCGTCAACGAGCGCGTGACGGCGTTGACGTTGCCGCTCGGCTACTCGTTCAATCTCGACGGCTCGATGGTCTATCAGGCGTTCGCGGCGCTGTTCATCGCGCAGGCCTACGGCATCGAGATGTCGATCGGCACGCAGATCACGCTGCTGCTCGTGATGATGCTGTCCTCGAAGGGCATCGCCGGCGTTCCGCGTGCGTCGCTCGTCGTCGTCGCGGCGGTGCTGCCGATGTTCGGGCTGCCGGAAGCGGGCCTGCTCCTGATCATGGGGATCGACCAGTTCCTCGACATGGGGCGCACGGCGACCAACGTGATCGGCAACGGCATCGCGACCGCGGTCGTCGCGAAGTGGGAAGGCGCGCTCGGCCCGCCGCTGCCCGAGGAATCCGTCGAGACGCGGACGGCGCCCGCGCCCGCTCCGGCGGAATGAGTCGACTCGCGCACATCCTCGTCGCGCTCGCGCTCGCGTGCAGCGCGGGCACCGCGCCGGCGGCGCCGGTCGCCCCGCGCGCCTGGCCGGACGCGCTTTCGGGCCGCATCGCGCGCATTCACGAGACACGCGTCGTCCGCCTCGGGTATCGCGAGAATGCGGTCCCGTTCTCCTACCTCGGCCCCGACGCGAAGCCCGTCGGCTATTCGCTCGACCTGTGCCACGCGGTCGTCGCGACCCTAGCCGCGGACCTCGACCTGCCCCTTGCCGTCGAATACGTGCGCGTGACGGCGCAGGACCGCATCGCGCGCGTGCAGTCGGGCGCCGTCGACCTCGAATGCGGATCGACGACGAACACGCCGGAGCGTCGCCGCGAGGTCGCATTCTCGCCGGTCATCTTCTACACTGGAACGCGCCTTGCCGTGCCGCGCGCGAGCGCGATCCACGACGCAGCCGACGTCGCCGGCCGCAAGGTCGCCGTCCTCACCGGCACGACCAACGAGGCAGCCATGCGCGAGCTCGACCGACGGCGCGGGCTTGCGATCACGTTCGTCGCTGCGGGCGACTATCGCGAGGCGCTAGCGCTATTGGCCGCCGGCAAGGCCGATGCACTCGCCGCCGACGAGGTGCTCCTGCGCGGGTTGCTGGTCGAGACGGGACGCACCGGAGAGTTCCGCCTCGTCGGCGAGATGCTCTCCTTCGAGCCCTACGGCATCATGTATCCCCGCGATGATCCCGCGCTCGGCGACGCTATCGACCGGACGCTGCGCGAGCTCGCAGCGAGCCGCGAGATCCTCTGGCTCTACGAGCGCTGGTTCGTGCGGCCACTGCCGTCGGGCGGACGGATGGACATCCCGATGAGCATCCAGCTCCGGCGCTCGCTGGAGCTGATCGGGCTGCCGCCGGATTGAACGGCGCGGTCATCCCGCTTCGGATCTCGCGCATTCCAGAGAAGCCCTGTAGCGGTCGTGGGATCGGCCCTGGCAGAAAGCCCCGACCGTACGGGGTTGATCCAACGCAAGCCTGCGGTGCGATCTTCTGGGCAACATCCCAGGTGCCGCCGACGGGGCAGGGCAAGGCATTCCCGCTGCCGTCGCGTCGAAAACGAGATGCCCATGACCGCGCCGACCTTTGACCAGTACCTGAAGACCGACAAGTACCACGCGCCGCAGTGGCTCGGCGACCGCGCGACGCGGCGATTCCACGTGATGGCCAAGCCGGCCGGTTCGACCTGCAATCTCGACTGCACGTATTGCTTCTATCTGAGCAAGCAGACGCTTCCCGGCGGTCCGGGCGCCGGGAAGATGGACGAAGAGGTCCTCGAGCGTTTCGTCCGGGATTACATCCAGAGCGTCACCGCGGATGAGGTCGTGTTTTCGTGGCAGGGCGGCGAGCCCACGCTGCGCGGTCTCGAGTTCTTCCGCAAGGTCGTCGCGCTGCAGCACAAGTACGCAAGGGCCGGGCAGCGCGTCGAGAACGATCTGCAGACCAACGGCACCTTGCTCGACGAGGACTGGGGGCGATTTCTGAAGGAGCACGGCTTCCTCGTGGGTCTCTCGATCGACGGCCCGCGAGAGATCCACGACCGCTACCGGATCACCAAGCAGGGCGCGCCGACATTCGACAAGGTGTACGCGGCGGCGAAGATGCTGAAGCGGTTCGGCGTGCCGTTCAACACGCTGACCTGCGTCAATCGCTACAACGCGGCGCGGCCGCTCGACGTCTATCGCTTCCTGCGCCGCGAGCTGGGCTCAACTTACCTGCAATTCATCCCGATTGTTGAGATCAAGGGCTTCGAGACTACGGCGCCGCAGACTTGGGACGCCGCGCGGTTGCCGATCGTAGGCACGCCGCAGGCGAAGCCCGACCACCCGGACTCGATGGTGACGCCGTGGTCGGTCGATCCTCACGAGTACGGGTATTTCCTTTCCAAGGTGTGGGACGAGTGGCTCGCTCGCGACGTCGGCAAGGTGCTGGTCAGCTTCTGCGAGACGCTGGTCGTACAGCGCATGGGGATGCCGGCCCAGACCTGCATCCAGAGCGAGTTCTGCGGCAAGAGCGTCGCGATCGAGCACGACGGCAGCGTCTACGCCTGCGACCATTACGTGTACCCGGAGTACCGGCTGGGCAACGTCCGGCAGCAATCGCTGGGCGACATGGTGTTCTCGCCGACGCAGGTGAAGTTCGCCTACGCCAAGTCGGAGACACTGCCGCGGTACTGCAAGCAATGCGAGTTCCTGCGCGATTGCTGGGGCGAGTGCCCGAAGAATCGGCTGCTGCGCACGCCGGACGGCGAGCCGGGGCTCAACTACCTTTGTCCGGGTCTCAAGCGGTTCTTCGCGCATGCGGCGCCAACCGCGGAGAAGTTGGCGGCGCAGTTGCGCACAGTCCCGGCGACACCTCAGCCAAGGATGTAAACCCGTGGTGAGACGGATGGCGGCTGCAGTATGGCTGCTTCAGGTCATGCTCGGCGGATTGTCCGTGCTGGCGGGATCGGCGCATGCTGCCGACGAAGAAGCACGCGTGGTGATCCTCAACGGCACGGACCCCTATCTTCCTGCGTATCTCGAGATCGATCGCGCCATGCGCGCGAGCCTGGTCCAGGAGACGGCGCGGCACATTGCCTACTTTTCCGAGCCGCTTGATGCGCAGCGCTTCGAGGTCGAGGCTTACGAATCCGACCTGGTCGCACTTCTCGCCAAGAAATACTCGCGCCTTCGGATTGACGTGGTCGTCGCGGTCAGCCAGCGCGCCTTGGAATTCTTCAATCGGCACGGCGCCCTGCTCTGGCCGGGCGCACGGCTGGTGTTTTCCGGCTGGCCCGGGGAGGCCTTCAAAACCTCGTCGGGACTTCCGCCTGACGCAGCGGCTGTCGTTGCAGACGTGGACGTTGGCGAAACCATCGATCTCGCCCGGCGCTTGCAGCCGAATGCGCGGCGTATTGTTCTGATATCCGGCGCGTCGGATCTGGACCAGAGAAACGAGCGACACGCGCGACAGGTGCTGTCGAACGGTACGAACCAGCTGCCATTCGAGTTCCTTACAGGCTTGCCGCTGCCGGAATTGGTGTCGCGGGTCGCCGCCGAGCCCCCGGATACGATCGTCTTCTACATCGCACAGTTTCGCGACCGCGAGGGCCGACCCTACACGCCGCGCGAGGTGCTGCGTACGATCAGTGCCCAATCCGGCGCGCCCCTGTATGGCATGGTCGAGACTTACCTTGGCTTCGGCATGGCGGCCGGCATGGCGGAATCGTACGAAGAACACGGCAAGCTCCTTGGGCAGCTCATTCGTAAGTCGCTCGCCCGTGGGTTACCGGCATCCGACCAAGCTTTGCTCAAATCTCCCACCCGGTGCGTCGCCGATGCTCGTGCGCTGCAGCGCTGGTCGCTGGACGAGCGGCGCCTGCCCGATGGGTGTGAAATCCGGTTTGCCAACCACACCTTCTGGCGTGAGCATTGGTGGCAGATCCTTGCCGTGCTGGTGGTTATCGTCGGGCAGACTTCGCTGATCGCGATCATGTTTGCCCAGCGCCGCAGGAATCGCGTAGCCGAGGCGGAGTCGCGCAAGCGGCTTTCGGAGATGGCGCACATGAACCGGCGGGTGGCCCTGGGCGAGATGTCCGCATCGATTGCCCACGAGCTCAATCAGCCGCTCGGCGCCATCTACAACAATGCAGGCGCGGCACAGATACTGATCAACGCCGATCCTCCGAGGCTGGGCGAGGTGGTCGAGATCCTGGGCGACATCAAGCGCGATGATCAGCGCGCCAGCGACATCATCGCGCGAATTCGCCGATTCCTGCGCAAATCCGAATTCGAGCTGCGGGAAACGAATCTCAATGAGGCCATCGACGAGTCGATGAAGACGCTGGCCGGCGAGGTATTGGACAAGGAGGTCGTGGTCAAGACGCAGTTCGAGCCCGGCCTGCCGAAAGTCAACGCCGATCGCGTCCAGCTCCAGCAGGTGATCGTGAATCTCGTACTCAACGCGATCGAGGCTATGCAACACACGCCGACGGAGAAAAGGGCGCTGACGATCCGCACCCGGCGCGCGGACGACAAGTCCGCCGAAGTATCGGTGACCGATTCGGGTGGCGGCATCGCCGACGAGCTGCGTGCCCGCATCTTCGAGCCCTTTGTGACTTCAAAAACCACCGGCATGGGACTCGGGCTCGCGATATCGCGCACGATCATCGAAGCGCACGGCGGCCAGATAAGCGCGGAAAACGCAGCAGGCGGCGGCACGGTGTTTCGATTCACCTTGCCGTTCGCCTCGACGAAACGCTCATGACGTCCAACTCCATCGTGCACGTGGTTGACGACGATGCATCCTGGCGCACGTCGGCCGCACGATTGCTGGGTGCGGCCGGATACCCGGTGAGGCAATACGAATCGGCGGCACAGTTCCTGGAAACGGCCGATGTCGAATCCCCCGGCTGCGTTCTGCTCGACCTCCGCATGCCGGGACTCAGCGGCTTGCAGCTCCAGCAGCGGCTGGCCGAAATGCGGCATGCGTTGCCCGTCGTGTTTCTTTCCGGGCACGGCGACATTCCGTCGAGCGTCGTAGCCATGAAGGCGGGGGCACAGGATTTTCTGACCAAGCCGGTCGCCACCGACGTGCTGCTCGGCGCCGTCGAGCAGGCGATCGCGCGCGATCGCGAGAACCGAAGCAAGCAGATGCATCTCGACGCGCTGCGCGCTCTCGTCGGCACGCTCACGCCGGCCGAACGCAAGGTATTCGACCTCGTCGTCCGCGGCAAGCTGAACAAGCAGATTGCTCTGGAGCTTGGCACGGCCGAGCGCACCATCAAGTGGCACCGGCATAACCTGATGCAAAAGCTCCAGGTTCAGTCGCTCGCCGAGCTGGTTTCGCTCGCCGAGCATCTGGGGATGGTGGATGCGCACCGCGCGTCTGGCGACGCCTCGCCGTAGGCCCCGCACGCGCCGCTGAGCGCCGCCGGTCGGTCCTGGCTTTCGTACTGCCTCGCCCGAATCGCGGGCGCTATACCTGTCCTTTGGTGCAGGCCCGCACCAAAGGACAGTGTACGGACCCTGCGGCTGCAAGGTAGCGTTCACACACGAACTTGCCGATTTCCTGCAAGCCGTGGCCGATTACCGCTCATGCACACAACCGCAGGCCTGGTGGCAGTCGTCGACGACGACGCCGCCATGCGCACGTCCGTTGAACGCTTATTGCAGGCGAGCGGCTATACGACGAACGCGTTCGCTTCCGCGGAAGCATTTCTCCGGAGCGGGATCGCCAATAGCGCCATCGGCCTCGTGCTCGACGTCCATCTTGGCGGAATGTCGGGCCTCGAATTGCGGCGTCGTCTGCTCGACTCGGGGGCAACGATCCCCGTCGTGTTCATCACGGCCTTCGACGACGAAGCGACGCGCCGCGAGGCGGACGTGCTTGGCTACGTCGCGTATCTGCAGAAACCGTTCGAGGCGAGTCGGCTGATTGGCGCGCTGGAGCGAGGTCGCGGTTCCTAGAAATCCAGGCAATTTTTCACGGTGGGCTGAAGCGCCGCCAACTGCAAATGCACTGAGATGGGAATAGGAGACAAGTCATGATTCGTTGCAAACGTCTATTGTCTGTTGCATTGCCGGCCGTCGCGACGGTGCTCCTCGGATCCACTGTGGCCCTCGCTCAGGCGCCATCGAAAAGACCCAACGTCGTCATGCTGATGAGCGACGACGTGGGCTGGGGTGACTACGGCGTGTACTACGGTGGCGCGGCGCTCGGGCACCCGACGCCGAACATCGATCGCATGGCGAAAGAGGGCGCGGTGTTCACGAGCTGGTACGGCCAGGCCAGCTGCACGGCGGGCCGCGCCTCGTTCATGACCGGGCGCATCCCGGTTCGCACCGCGCTGTCGGTCGTGGTCGTTCCCGGCGACCCGAACGGCTTGACGGCGGATACGCCGACCATCGCCGAGTTCTTCAAGAAGAACGGCTATCAGACCTACTTCTCGGGCAAGTGGCATCTTGGGGGACGTGCAAAAGTTCTATCCGATCAATCACGGCTTCGACGAGATGAAGGAGTTCGCCGCCTACTACCCGGGTGTCTATGGCTATGAAGACATGGCGCCCAACGCGCACCCATTTTTCCCGAAATACAACAAAGAATACTGGGACATGTACCAGAAAATGGTGAACCGGTATGAATGGGAAGGCACGGCGGGCAAGCCGGCGGTCAAGGGCAACAACGGCGCCGTGATCACGCTGGAGAATCTTGCCGATTTCGACGTTCGCCAGACGGATTCGGCGGTCGCCTACATCAAGCAGCACGCCAAGGATGGCAAGCCGTTCTTCATGAGCGTGAACTTCATGGGCATGCACCAGCCGACCAGCCCGAACAAGGCATTCGTGGGCAAGTCGCACCTCGGGAACTACTCCGACAAACTGATGGAGATGGACGCCAACATCGGCCGCATCATGGACGTCATCCGCGCGGAGGCGCCCGGACACCATCGTCATCCACACGGCGGATAACGGCGCCTGGCAGGATGCCTGGCCCGACGCCGGCACCAATCCGTACCGCGGCGAGAAGGGCACGGGCTTCGAAGGCGCCTTCCGGGTGCCGGGCATCATGTGGGCGCCGGGCAGGATTCCGGCCGGGCAGGTCCTCTACGAAATGATGTCGCACATGGACGTGTGGCCCACGACCGCAACGATGGTCGGACTGACGCCTCCGCCGCATGGCGAGTGGAAGGACAACAACGGCAAGCCGATCTACTTCGATGGCATCGACAACACCGCCTACGTCACCGGCAAGTCGCGGCATTCGGCGCGCGAAGGGTGGATCTATACCGACGGCGAGAAGTTCCTGGGCATGCGTTGCGACGTCGGCGGCGACCCTGAGAATCCCGACCTGAAGATCGCGTGGAAGTTGCTCTACACGTCGAAGGACACCTGGCTTGGGCCCGAGCTCAACCTCGGCGCGATCGGCTCGACCTACAACCTCACCATGGACCCGTACGAGAAGTACGACATGACGTTCAACGGCGCGGTGGCGGTGCGCAACCCGACTACCTCACCGGGCCGCTACTCGGGCATGGACAACGGCTGGGCCATCTCGCTCTGTGACATTCCGCTCTCGGAGTTCAATCAGTCCATCGTCAAGTATCCGAGCAAGAAGCGCTTCCCGGGCGGAGCTTCGAACGACATGATTCCGAACCTGCAGAACCCGGAGAATCCGTTGCCCTACGATCCGGTGAAGATTCCGAAGACTATCGGAGCGCACTAGGCGCAGCAGCAGGGCTAGTGGATTTGGCGCGACGGGCGGGCGTCCTGCAATTCGGGCGCCCGTTTATTCTGCCGCATCGTAAGCGCGGATGCTGCTCGCTCGGAACGGCGCCGCGGGCAGTACCGAGATGTAAGGAGAATCGGAATGAAACGCATAGTCACGCTCTTTATTTTGTTTGGATTCGTGGCTCTGCAGCCGCAGGCCGCGACCGCCCAGCAAGCGAAAGCTGCCACCGGCTCCGCTTTTTCGTTTGCCGTCCAGGGCGACTCGCGACCGATGATGTACGTGCCGCCCACGGCCGGCCGGCCCGATGCCGTCAAGCTGTTCACCGAGCTTTTCGGCCTGGTCATGCCCGAGAAGGCCGCGGAAGAGCTGGTGAAGAAGAATGTGAAGCTCATCTTCGATCCGAACACCAAGGAACTCATCAGCGTCACGATGCCATTCATGAGCAAGTCCGAAGTCACGACGTTGACCGTTGACAACGGCTGGGTCACCGAGGCCTCCGTCGAGGACGTGAAGCTGCTGCCCGGCGTTCGCCGGACGATGTTCCGGCTCGAGGGTGGCGAATGGGTGGCGCGCGAGATCGTGAAGGACGTCCAGTCCGGACGCGCGAGGTTCGTGATCAACACCGGGGACGTCGTCTTCTGGGGGAATCAAGGCCACACGGTGAACGACAGCCCGTACTGGAAGCGGGTGAACGACTCCATGTTGAAGCAACTGCCACCGGCCGATAGCGAGATGCGCGCGGCCGGGCTGGACGGCCGTTGGTTCATGAGCATGGGCAATCACGAAGTGTGGGGCGATCCGAGGATCGAGGGCGCGCTCAACGCCGTGCCTTATCTGAAGAAGCTCGGCGTCACCCCGGACAACCTCATCTACAAGTTCGATTTCAAAGGCGCCCGCTTCATCTTTCTGTGGAGCGGCAAGTACGACTACCGCTCGCCGTCGCTGTGGGATGCCGATCGGCCGAAGTATGCGCAGCAGATGAAGCAGCTGCAGCAGTGGCTCGACGAGGCCAGGGCCAAGGGGATCAAGAAAGCTTTCATCGCCTTCCACTACCCGGTATTCGCCCGAGCGGGCCTGGGCCCCATCCCCGCCGAAGTCAATCCGCACAAGCTGATCGCGGCCTACGCCAAGGACATGGAGGTGGTCGTGTTCAACGGGCACATCCATACCACCGAGATATTCGAAGTCGACGGCGTGAAGTACTTGATGCTGGGGGGCGGGGGCGCGGAGCAGGACCCGATTCTCCCAGGTCGCACGAGCATCAAGCTGCCTGCGGATTATCCGCCTGACCTCTACTGGAAGGGCGAGCCGCCGAAGGAGGAGTACAACTACGTGCTGGTGGACGTGAAACCCGGCGAGAAGACCAAGTTCACCCTCAATCGTTTCCGGCCGGGGTCGAGCGAACCGTTCGCCACGGTCGAGCTGTTCAAATAAGCGTGCGGATGGCGGGACGGGGCGGTGATGAAGGCGACCGTCCTGCTGATCGTTCATGGTCTGGTGGCAGTTGCGCTTCTCGGTGCGATCACCCACCAGACGCTGTCCGCATGGGCGCCCGCGAACGCGCGGCCCGGCTCCTTCTTCGGCCGCTTTCGCACCGTGCCCCCTGCGGCATTCGCCAATGCCGTTGTCCTCCTGTATTCCGTGGCCGCGATCTTGGGCGCGATCATTTACCTCGACTTCCGCGTCGACGTGCGGCCAACGCTGGAGCAGGCCGGCCATTGGCAGGTCCTTGGATTCTTCGATCTCAAGGAGCATTTCGTCGCCATCGGTGCGGGCCTCCTGCCGGCCTACTGGGTGTGCTGGCGGCGGTCGCGCGAGGAAGAACCCCTCCGGGCGCGCGCGATCCTGACTTCGATCATCGCCTTCATCGTCTGGTGGGGCTTCCTCGCCGGGCATGTCACGAACAACATCATGGGATTCGGGGCATGACCCGCTCCCCTGCCTTCCATCGATTCGCCTTTGCGTTCGGGACCGCCTTCGCGGTGCTCTACGTTGTCGCGCTCAAGCTGGATCTCGCGCTGTTCACGGTCTATCCGTCGCTCGGGATCGTGGTCCTCGGCACGCAGCATTCGCGAGATGCCGTCGATCCCGCGCTCGCGTTCCTCGCTCCGGCGATGTACTGGTACGGCTGGGCCGCAACAGCCTTGCTCGGCGCGCTCGTGATCGGCGTCATTGCAGCGCTGTTGCCCCGCCAGTGGACGCAACGGCTTTCGTCCGGGTCGATATGCGTGATGTCCGCATTCGCAATGCTCGCTTGCGTCTATCTCACGTTGCCGTGGTTTCGCCTCTAGATCGACGCCTCAACCCGCGGATTGGACGCCCACGGGTCGATGGCAAGTTGGGCCGACACTGGACGTCGGTGCCATCGGTTCGCCCTATACACATCGGCTAAACCAGGAGCAAAACCATGACACTCATACGCAATGCACTTGCCGCGCTGGCGATTGCACTTGCCGGCTTCACGAGTGCCGAAGCCCAGGACTTGCTACCGTCGTGGAACGATGGCCCCGCCAAGCAGGCGATCGTCGAGTTCGTGCAAACCACCACGACCCAAGGCAGCCCGAAGTTCGTGCCGCCGGCCGAGCGCATCGCCACGTTCGATCAGGACGGCACGCTGTGGGTCGAGCAGCCGACGTACTCGCTGCTGGCGTACTGCCTCGATCGGGTTCCGGCAGTAGTCAAGGCGAAGCCCGAGCTTGCGAAGGTCGAGCCGTTCAAGACGGCGCTGTCCGGCAGCCGCGAGGCGATCGCCAAGCTGACGCCTAACGACCAACAAACGATTCTCGCGGCGACGCTGACCGGGATGTCGGTCGAGACCTTCAACGCCGAAGTGAAGAAGTGGCTCTCCGAGGCGAAGGATCCGCGGTGGAAGCGGCCGTACACCGAACTGACCTATCTGCCCATGCAGGAAGTGCTGAAGTATCTGCGCGCCAACGGGTACAAGACCTACATCGTCACCGGCGGCGGGCAGGACTTCGTGCGGGTCTACTCCGAAGCGACGTACGGCATTCCGCCCGAGCAGGTGGTGGGCAGCGCGGTGGGCACGAAGTACGGTTACGGCAAGGACGGCAAACCCTTGCTCACGAAGGAGCCCAAGCTACTCCTGAACGACGACAACGCCGGCAAGCCCGAAGGCATTCACCTGATGATCGGGCGCCGGCCTTATGCCGCGTTCGGCAACTCGATCGGCGACCGGCAGATGCTGGAGTACACCAGGGCCGGCGACGGGGCCCGGCTGGCGATGCTGGTGCTGCACGACGACGCCAAGCGCGAATACGCCTACGGCCCGGCGCAGGGGCTGTCCACCACCAAGGTCGGCACGTTCACCCAAGCGCTGTACGACGAGGCAAAGAAGCAGGGGTGGGTCGTCATCAGCATGAAGAACGACTGGAAGAGAGTCTTCGCGTTCGAGCCGTAGCGCGCGAACGCTGGCCCACGATGCGCGACGAGTCGACTCGCTAAGAAGGATGCGCGTGCAGAAACGCTCACGCTCGATGGTGTTCCTGGCCGCCTGTCTGTCGGCAACATCCGGGACGGCCTTCGCCGATGACACGGAAGCACTGGCCAAGGCAGCGCAGAACCCGATCGCCAACATGATCAGCCTGCCGTTCCAGAACAACACAACGCTGAACGCCGGACCCGAGAAGCAGACGCAGAACGTTCTCGACATCCAGCCGGTCATTCCGGTCAAGCTCGACGACGAGTGGAACCTGATCACGCGGACGATCCTGCCAGTCATCTCCCAACCTGGCTTCGCGCCCGGGCAGGACCGCGTCAACGGCATCGGCGACATCCAGCTCGAGCTGTTCGTTTCGCCCGCCAAGCCGGGGAAGCTCATCTGGGGTCTCGGACCGATCCTGCAGCTTCCCACGAACTCCAACGACGCGCTCGGCACCAGGAAATGGGGCATCGGCCCGGCCGCGGTGCTGCTCACGAGCGAGGGCCATTGGCTCTACGGCGTGGTCGCCAACAACGTCTGGTCCTTCGCCGGACCGGGGGACGCAGCGCCGATCAATCAGATGCTGGTCCAGTACTTCATCAACTACAACTTCGAGGAAGGCTGGTACGCCACCACGTCGCCGGACATCACGGCCAACTGGAAGGCCTCCAACAACAATCGCTGGACGGTGCCGTTCGGCGGCGGGATCGGCAAGATCTTCAAGATCGGAGACCAGGCACTGAACGGCCAAGTGCAGGCGTTCTACAACGTCGTGTCCCCGGACAACGTCGGCGGCAACTGGACGATCCGGGCGCAATTGCAGTTTCTCTTTCCCAAGTAGCGGCGACCGGCGGCTCGACCCAGCCTTCCGAAGGCCCCGAGTCGGACAGGACACGGTGACGTCAATGACGCCCACTCAGGCGGATCAATGCATGCGAGCAACGCGGAGACGTGTAGCGGTACAGGCGTTCGGCGCGTTGCTGTCGTCCGCGGCCCTTGCCGCGCCGGCTGCTGCGGCTGGCGGGGGCACGTCGCCCTCGGATTCAAACCAGGCGTTGGCCGGTCAGGCCAACAATCCGAACGCCCCGCTGATGCAGTTTCAGCTGCGCGACGTGATGGCGCCGCGCCTGCCCAACGCCGATGGCACAGGCAACCTCTTCCAGCTCGAAGCAGTCGTGCCGTTCAGGCCGCTCGAATTCTTTCCCCTCCCCACGATAATGAAGATCACGGCGCCGGTTGCCGTGACCGTTCCCGAGCCCGTGGGCAAGACTGGCTTTGGAAACCTGCAGTTCTTCGACCAGGCCGTCTTCGAGGAGTCGTGGGGGAGCTGGGCCCTCGGGGTCTCGGCCGTGTTCCCGAGCGCCGACACGAAAGTACTCGGGCAGCAAACGTGGCAGGCAGGTCCTGCTGCTGCGATCATGTACACGGGAGTCGAGCATCTGGTCGTAGGCGCCGTCTTCCAGAACCCCGTTTCCCTCAACAGCTCGTCGCATCGAACCAAGTCCAATGCGCTCACCATCACGCCCACGCTGACCTATAACCTGCCCGATGGGTGGTTCCTCGGCTACACCGATTTCAACTGGACGCTAAACTGGGAGGACAACGGGGCCGCGACGATACCGCTGGGCTTGCAGGGTGGCCGAGTCTTCAACATCGCCAGTCAGGCGGTCAGCTTTTCGCTCGAAGCGGGGTATAACGTTTCTCGCCCGAGTGACACGAACACACCGCGGTGGATGATCGGCATCGAGTTTACCCTGTTGTTCCCGGAAAAGTAGATCGAGCAGCCAACCCGGCGGCCCCACGACCGTGACGGCGTTCTTTCGAGCCCGCTCGCTTGCCCTGCTGCTGATCGTGGCGGTCCTGCTCGTGGTCGTCCTCGCGCAGGCGGAAATCTTCTTCTCGATTTCGTTTGGCAGGCTCGAGCGGTACTGGCCGTCGCTCGACCACAGCAAGATCCTGGTCGGCTGGATCGTCCTGCGGGGCGCGCTCATTGCCGGATGCCTCGTGTTATGGCTGCTCGATCGCAAGCGCATGCTGGTCCGGGCGGTCGCGTTGACGAACGCGGTCCTGACCGTCGGGCTGATCCTGAACGTGGCGACGCTGTCGGCGACGCTGATGGGCTTCGCAGCGCGCGACGTGTCGGTGCTGCTGATCGACGTGTTCGACATGGCGGCATCGAATATCCTGATCTTTTCCGTCTGGTACTGGATCATCGATCAGCCGGAAATCGACGCGACCGCGAGCACGGTCAAGGCCTGGGAATTTCTCTTCCCGCAGCGGGCCAGCAGCCTGCCGGGCTATGAGGCGTGGGCTCCCGGATACCTCGACTACGTCTACCTTTCCTTCACGACGATGCTGGCCTTCAGCCCCACCGACGTGCTGCCGCTGACGAAGCGAGCGAAGTTGCTGATGCTGCTGCAGGCGACCGCCTCCGCTGTCACGCTGCTATACATCGTGGGCAGCGCGATAAACCTGCTCGCGGGCGGTTCCAGTTGAGGCGAATCCCGCGTAGAGATGAATCGATCAAGGACGGCTGACCCTATGGCCAAGCACACCCGCTTTCAGCATTCCGGCAAATCGGGGGTCTTACCGGCGCCGCGCCCGAGCCGCGACGAGCGCTTCGCTGCCGGCAAACGACTTCGCGACCGCCTCCCGCTGGAAGAACACGGCACATGGAGACCACCGCGGAACCGGCCCAGTCCGATCGATCTCGTCATCGCGTCGAGCCAGGGACGTATCGCGGAGCTGATTCCCATCCGCTACGGGCGGATGTCCGTGTCACCGTTCACGTTCTATCGCGGCACGGCCCTCAACATGGCCTCCGACCTGGCGGTCACACCGGATACCGGCGTGCGCACGCACCTGTGCGGCGATTGCCATCTGATGAACTTCGGCGCCTTCGCCACGCCAGAACGGCGCATGGTCTTCGACATCAACGACTTCGACGAGACGGTGCGCGGCCCCTGGGAATGGGACCTGAAGCGACTCGCGGCGAGCTTCGTGCTCGCGGCCAGGTCCAACGGTTTCGCCGCCGCCGACCAACGGAACCCCGCGCTGGCGTGCGTGCGCTCGTATCGTGAGCAGATCAGGGCCTACGCGAAGATGGCCGCGCTCGACGTATGGTATGCGCGCGTCGACAGCAAGGCAGTCGTCGCCTCCCTGTCCGATGCCGACACGATCGTGCGATTCCGCAAGCGCCTCGCCAAGGCGCGGGCCCACACCGCCGTCGAAAGCGACTTCCCGAAAATGGTCGAGGGCCGCGGCGGTCGATTCGTCATCAAGGATGATCCCCCGCTCATCTACCACGATCAGACTGTCAACCTCGAGTCCGACCGCGAAAATATCCGGACGGCGCTTGGCCGATACCGAAGCTCGCTTCAGGACGACCGCAAGGCCCTGTTCGACCGTTACCGGTTGGTCGACATCGCCGTGAAGGTGGTCGGCGTCGGCAGCGTGGGCACGTTTTGCGCGGTCCTGTTGATGGTGGCCGAGGACGACGACCCGCTGCTGTTGCAGGTGAAGGAAGCACGGTTGTCGGTGCTGGAGCCGTATGTCGGCAAGAGCAACTGCGCGAACCACGGTCAGCGCGTCGTGACAGGGCAGCGCCTGATGCAGTCGGCGAGCGACATCTTCCTGGGCTGGACGGAGGGCAGGCGAGGACGGCATTTCTATCTGCGCCAGTTGCGCGACATGAAACTGAAGCCCCTGGTCGAAGTCTTCGATCCCACCACGATGCTGGATTACGGCACGCTGTGCGGCTGGACGCTCGCCCGCGCGCATGCCCGCTCGGGCGATGCCGCGATGATTGCCGGTTATGCAGGGAAGAGTGGGATGCTGGACGAAGCCATCGCGCGTTTTTCGATGAGCTACGCTGACCAAGCCGAGCGCGACCACGCCGCCTTCATGAACGCCATTCGCAAGGGTCGGATCGAAGTGCAAATGGAAAGTTGACCGACAGGACCGCGATGGCAGCTGATAGGAGCGACCCTTGAGCTATCACCCGGTGTTCTGGCTGTTCGTCGCGGCCGTCGTCGGTCCACTGCTCGGCCAGATTCCAGTCGGCCTCAAGGTGCCGGTCGTCGTGCTCGAAGTCCTGCTGGGAATCCTGATCGGCCCGCACGTCATGGATCTCGTTCATTTCGACGAGTTCATTTCGACCATGTTCACGTTCGCCATGGCCGTCACGCTGTTCATGGCCGGAATGGAGCTCGACTTCAGCGAGATCAAGGGGCGCCCGCTCGGGCTCGCCGTCGCGGGTTGGGGGATTTCGGTGGCGCTTGGACTTGCCGTGGTGGGGATTTTCCATCTCGTTCCGGCCGTGCATGAGCCCATGATGGTCACGTTTGCGTTGTGCACTACCGGCCTCGGCGTCCTGATTCCGATCTTTCGCGACGGCGGGCAGCTCGGGACCAAGTTCGGCCGACTGATGCTTGCCGCGGGAACGGTTGGTGAAATAGGCCCCATCGTCGCCATGTCGCTGCTGTTGTCACAAACCTACAGCACGTGGCAGGAAGCGGGATTCCTGTTGGTCTTTCTGGCGATCGTCGGCGTCGCGGCCGCGGTCGGGATAGGCGCGCGGCCGCCGAGCGTGCTCGCGTTCCTCGGCCGGCAGATGCATGCGAGCACCCAACTGCCGGTGCGCATCGCATTACTGATGCTGGCGGCATTGTTCGTGCTGGCCGAGGATTTCGGTTTCGAAAGCATCTTCGGCGCGTTCGCTGCGGGCATGATCATAGGACTGGCCACCCGCGGCGAAGATGGCAGGACAATTCGGGAGAAGATGGACGCCGTTTGCCTCGGATGGTTCTATCCGTTCTTCTTCGTCGGCACCGGCGTCAAGTTCGACATCACGGCGCTCGGCAAGGATCTTACGACCATGCTGCTGGTGCCGACGTTCGTGATCCTGCTCCTCATCATCCGTGGAGCTGCCGTATGGTTGTATCGAAATGAAATCACGAGGATGGAGAGATTCAGCTTTGCGCTTTGCTCGGCCGTGCCGTCGCTATCGATCATTGTGGTGATCACCGAAATCGGCCTGCGCTCGAAATCCATGAGTCCGGACGTCGCGGCCGCGCTCGTCGCCGCCGGATTGCTGTCCATCCTGCTGTTCCCAACCATCGGGGGCGCGCTGTTGGCTCGGGCGACGGCGCCGGACGCGAAGTCGGCGGCGCCAGGCAATTGAAGACCCGCAGCCACGAATCCGCTCGATCCAAGCGACGTTCTTGACAACCAAAATCGGAACTGCTAAACGCTGCGCCTCAACCCGCCAAAAAGTAAAAATCCATGCGCGGGAACCTAGGAGGAGTCATGAACCGAGGTGGACGGTGGCTGCTGGTGATGCTGGCAGCGGTGATGGTGGCCGCGACGTTCCCCAACACCGGCTTCGCGCAGCAGAAGAAGCTGGTGCTCTGGACCCACTGGGATCAGAACCCAGAATTCAACAAGTGGTACGCGGACAAGGGCAAAGAGTTCGCGAAGAAGAGCGGCTACGAGGTCGAGGTGGTCACGATCCCGTACCAGGGATACGAGGCCAAGTATCTGGCGGCTCTCATGGCCAAGAGCAGCGCGCCCGACATTTTCATGGGCATGACGCACCAGTGGTGCGGCCAGTACGATTTCTGCGACAGGATGCCCGCCGACCTCGCAAAGATCTACGAGGAGAACCTGCCGAAGTACATGCTCGAGGTCGGCAAGTGGAAGGGCGTGCGCTACGGGATCCCCATCGAGCACGGCAACTTCCAGCAGATGTACATCAACGTCGACATGTTCAGGAAGGCGGGCCTGAATCCGGACGATCCGCCCAAGACGTTCGACAAGTGGCTCGCGGACATGAAGAAGCTGACGATTTCCGATCCCAAGGGCGGTGAGCCCACACAGGTCGGCTTTGCGATCCGCAGCAAGGGTGCTCCGGTGGGGATCACCGACAAGTTCCTCCCGTTTGCCCACGCCTGGGGCGCGCGGATGCTGAGCCCGGACATGGACAAGGCCACGGGTTACGCGAACAGCCCGCAGATGGTGGCGGCCCTTACGTTCTTCGGCGATCTCGTCAACAAGGACAAGGTGGCGAGCCTGGCGTTCGGCAATCCCGAGGACGCCTTCGGACAGAAACGCGCTGCCACCATCTTCCGCGAATCCTGGTTCTACGGCTGGCTCAAGAAGAACGCCCCCGACGTGAACTTCAAGGTCTACGCGCTGCCCTGCGAGAAGACCTGCCCGGGTGCCGGCGCCCTGTTCCCCTGGACGGACCTCGTCTACAAGAACAGTCCGAACAAGCAGGTGGCGTGGGAGTTCATGCGGTTCATCAGCAACGCCAAGGACGACATGGAGCATCACAAGATCCAGGGGATACTTCCTGTCTGGACGGTGAACCTCGATTCCGACTACGTGAAGTCGCGGCCCGACTACCAGTCCACCAAGGACATGCTCGCGCAGCCGGTGCCGCCGACCTACTTCCACCCGAAGTCGAACGAGCTCGCGACCGCCTTCGGCGAAGCCGTCGTTGGCGTGCTCTTCGGAAAAGGACAGCCGAAGCCGTTGCTGGACGAAGCCGCCGCCAAGATGGATCGCATCCTGAAGGACTAGTTATGAACATCAAGACATCGTTTATGCGATGCATGAATCCTGCGAAGTCGTCATTCCCGCGAACGCGGGAGTCCGGTGACTTCGGGCTTTGAGCGCGACACTGCAACAACGTCACTGGGTCCCCGCGTTCGCGGGGACGACGGAGAATGCATGCGGCCGGCCCATTCGTCGTGGATACAACGTATTGATGTTTGACCACTATTTGCGAACATTCAAGACGTTGTTTCTTCGATGCATGAATCCTGTGCAGTCGTCATTCCCGCGTTCGCGGGGACGACGGAGAAGGCATGCGGCCGGCCCGTTCGTCGTGGATACAACGTATTGATGTTTGACCACTAGTCCGCCGAGGAAGCGCCGCCGGCAGCCCGACGCACAGGTACCGGCGGCGCGTGCAGGTCGACACCATGCGCCACTGGCTTCGCATCGCGTTTCCCCGGAATTACCTCGATCGCCGGAAACGCGCAGGGTTCCTGTTCGTTCTCCCGGCGCTCTTGTTCTTCGGTTCGGTCTTCATCCTTCCGCTCGCGCAGTCCGTCATGTATTCGTTCTACAAGATCGCGCCCGGCGGGGCGAAGGAGTTCGTCGGCCTGCGCCTGTATGAGAAGGTCCTCACCGACTCAGGGTTCTGGACCGCCGTCGGAAACACCGTCAAGCTCCTGCTGCTCTCGGTGCCCACGACGGTTGTCCTCGCGCTCGCCGTCGCTCTGGGCCTCAACCGGATCAGCAGTCTCAAGTGGCGCAACGTCTGGGCGTCGATGTACTTCCTGCCCTTCGCGACGTCGCTGGTCGCGGCCGCGCTCATCTGGCAATGGATCTACGACCCGGTCTACGGCTTTCTCAACTATGCGCTGTCGTTCGTAGGCATTCCGCCTCAGAAGTGGCTGCAGAGCCTGTCGCAGGTGCTCCCGTCCATCGCCGCCGTAAGCGTCTGGGTGCGGATCGGTTTCGACACGATGATCTTCCTGGCCGCGCTGCAATCGATCCCGGACGAGTATTACGAGGCTGCCAGGATGGATGGAGCGAGCGCCGTCCAGCGACTGCGCTACATCACGCTGCCGCTGCTCAACCCGCAGATCATCATGGTCTGCATTCTCGAGCTCATCTTCAATTTCAAGATCTTCGATCAGGTGTATGCCACGACCCAGGGCGGACCGGCGGGCGCGAGTCAGACGATCATCCTGCTGCTGTACGACACGGCGTTCAAGTTCTTCCGCTTCGGAGACGCCTCGGTGATCGCGGTCTTCGTGTTCGTCACGCTGATGCTGGTGACCCTGCTGCAATGGCGATTCTTCCGCAAACCCGTCGAGTACTGAAAGAGCCTCCGGTCTCCGGGACTCCATGAGCGCCGTCGCGCCATCGATCGAATCCGCCTCGCGCGAAACGCGCGCCGTCCGGCACGCGCACGTCCGCTGGCTCATCGTGCTCGCGGTCGCCTGCGGGGCGATCGTCGTCTTCTTTCCGTTCTTCTGGATGGCGGTCACGTCGCTCAAGACCGCCCCGGAGATCCAGCGCGTGCCGCTGCAGATCGCGCCTGACCACTGGCTCAATCTGGCCAATTACGTCGAAGTCTTCAAGCGCGAGCCCTTCCTGCGGTACCTGTTGAACAGCACCATCGTCGCGTCGATCGCCGCCGTGAGCAGCGTAGTGGTCTCGTCCCTGGCGGGATTCGGATTCGCCAAGTATCAGTTCCCCGGGCGCGACTTCTTCTTTCTCGCCGTCGTCGGCATCCTGATGGTTCCCTTCCAGTCGGTCGTGGTACCGCTGTACGTCTGGATGAACGACCTGGGATTGCTCGACACCTACGCGGGCATCGTGGCGCCCGATCTCGTCAGCGTGTTCGGCGTCTTCCTGATGCGGCAGGCGATCGAGACGATCCCCAACGACTACCTCGACGCGGCCCGCATCGACGGCGCGAGCGAGCTGCGAATCTTCTTCCTGGTGATCCTGCCGTCGGTGAAGCCGGCCATCGCCACCTTGCTGATCATCAAGTTCCTGTGGAGCTGGAACGAGTTCTTCTGGCCGATGGTGGTGATCAGCAGCCCCGAGATGAAGGTGATCACGATGGGGCTCATGAGCTTCACCAACATGTACTACATCGAATACAACCTCCTCACCGCCGCCGCGGTGATCAGCATCCTGCCCATCCTGCTCATCTTCGTCACCCTCCAGCGCTGGGTGGTCCAGGCTGTGGTGATGAGCGGGTTGAAGGGCTGAGTCGGAGTCCCGTCAGGGCCCGAGTTCCGCGTCCTCGCCCGGGGTTGGCATGTCGCGCCGATCTAACGAGGCTCGCAGTACGCCCGCGCGGGCGAAATGCTTCTCGTTCGTTACTGCTGGCGCCTTCGCGATCGACCCCGTTCAGCCAAGGCGATGGGCGCCGGCGAAACCGTCCGAAATTGACCTAGCGCACGTTGCCTGGAGCTCAAACGAGTATTAATGCGTAAGAGGTTTGTTGGTCATCGACGGCCCGGCGATGAGGTCGGTCATTGTGTCGATGCTGTTGCTTCGATCGTGGCGGCATCGGCAAGCGGCCCGCCCGTCGGGGCCCGTCTCGAGTGGAAGTGCATCCTATGCCCGAAACCACGGTTTCTGTCGCAGAAAGTCCTCCGATGCTGATGCGGCGTCTGCTGAAGTTCGTCTTTTGGGGTGGCGCAGCGGGGTTCGCCGCCGGCGTGGGCGTATTGCTCGTGTTGGCGGTTTCTTATGGCACGGCCATTGGGCTCTCGCCTGGCGCCTGCGCGCTCTTTGCCTGTTCGATAACGGTGCTGCTGAGCCAACCGGCAGGCATTGCCGGCATGGCGACCGGGGCAGCGGTGGGTGCGGTGGCAGGCGGTATCGTCTACTACGTGCATCATCATTTGCCCCGCCCGCAATAGCGGTCACCTTCGGGCGGTCGAGGATCACGACCGCGGGAAGCCGTCGACGCGGGTGTCCCCGTTGTCGTCAGCCTTCGTGGACACCTCTGGCCCGCCGAAGGTTCTTCGATGGTCCCGGTTCGAGGAGCTGCCCGTGATTGAATTGCTCGAAGGATTTCCGGACGGCGTGGTCGCGGCAAGCGCGAAGGGACGGGTGACCAAGCGCGACTACGACGAGGTCTTGATCCCCAGGGTGAACGACGTCATCGCGCGGCACCCGCGGATTCGCTGCTATTAGGAGTTGGATTCCTGGTGCCGGGCCAGATTCGAGTCTTTGGCACAAGCGAAGCGCCCGAGGCGCGGCAATGGATTGCCGCGGACTAAGCTGGAGGAGTCTTCCCCGTGGATTCTCCCTGCACGCCGGCAAGCTCGCCCGGGCCGAGAACGAGTACACGGCTCAGTGGAACGCCTTGCGCCAGGACGTGCGCCCTGATGACACCTTCGATGCCGCCGCGCTTCTCCGTCACAAACTTGCGAACGGCATCCGCATCGGCGGTGCCGCTCACGGCTAGGATGGTCGACCAGTCGATGCGAACGTCGACGCGACGGCCGTCGATTTCGACGACGAACACGAGCGGGGCGCCCGCTACGACTTGGATCTCGGAGTGAACGAAGGTGATGTTCATCAATTCGATCAGCGCCGGCAAGGCGGCCTCCCGTTCAACCCCGACGACACTCGAATATTATGACGACAGGCGGGCGCCTTGCGCAAATGGGGATCGTCTCGCGGCATGCTGTTGCTGGACAGTAACCGGAATCGAGCTACGAACGAACGCGACGCCGTGATCGGCCATAATCGCGCCATGCCAGCGAATCCGCGCGATGCCTCGACCCAGGTCCGTCGCGACGACCGCACGTCGCGCACCGACGACGAGCGCGTCGTCGACATGGTGCTCCTGCCCCCGCCCGAGCACCTGATCCGCTTCTTTCCGATCCAGGACACGCCGGTGGAAGCGCTGGTCGCGGGGACCCGCAGCCGCATCCGCGACATCCTGCGCGGCAAGGACGACCGGCTCCTCGTGATCGTCGGCCCCTGCTCGATCCACGATCCCGCCGCCGCTCTCGACTACGCGCACAGGCTCGCGGCGGAGCGCACCCGCCTCCACGGCACGCTCGAGCTCGTGATGCGCGTCTATTTCGAGAAGCCGCGGACGACCGTCGGCTGGAAGGGGCTGATCAACGATCCGCACCTGGACGAGAGCTGCCGGATCAGCGAGGGGCTGCGGATCGCGCGGCAGCTCCTGATCGACCTCGGCCGCCTCGGCGTGCCGTCGGGCAGCGAGCTCCTCGACACGATCTCGCCGCAGTACGTGGGCGACCTGATCGCGTGGGGCGCGATCGGCGCGCGGACGACGGAGAGCCAGGTGCACCGCGAGCTCGCCTCGGGGTCGTCGGCGCCGATCGGCTTCAAGAACGGCACCGACGGCAACGTGCGCATCGCGTGCGACGCGATCCAGGCCGCCTCGCGGCCGCACCACTTCCTCGGCGTTCACAAGAGCGGCCAGGTCGCGATGGTCCGCACCCGCGGCAATCCCGACTGCCACATCATCCTCCGCGGCGGCGCCGCGCCGAACTACGACGAGGCGAGCGTCGCCGCGGCCTGCGCCGTGCTCGAGCGCGCCCATCTCCCGCAGTTGCTGATGGTCGACTGCTCGCACGCGAACTGCGGCAAGCAGCACGAGCGCCAGCTCGTCGTGGCCGCCGACGTCGCGCGCCAGGTGGCGGCGGGAAGCCGTCGCGTGTTCGGTGTCATGATCGAGAGCCACCTCCAGCCGGGCGCGCAGAAGTTCGCGCCGGGTCACGACGATCCCGCACGTCTCGCGTACGGGGTCAGCATCACCGATCCGTGCCTCGGCTGGGAGCAGACGGTCGAGGCGCTCGACGCGCTGTCCGACGCGGTGAGCCGGCGGCGCGGCTGACTCCCGAACCCGATGCCGCCCGCGGGTGGGAGAGGGAGGGCGGGGGTTTGCCCCGCCGGCGCCCATCGGCGCCGGCGGGCAACCGATCAGAATCCCGTTCCGACCACGACGTCCTGGTTCGGAGCCGTCACGCCCGGGTTGCCGCGGAAGTCGGTCCAGACGGTGACCGCCTTCCCGTCCTTGTCGATCGCGGTGCCCGTGTAGTCGCCGATGAACGACCCGGCAAAGAGAATGTACGGATTCGACGACTCCCGAGTCACTCGCGTCTGTGTCATGAAGCTGTCGTCGGAGGAGCGAATCGCCCAGTCGAGACAGACCGCCGCAGCGGCGCGCGCCGGGTCGGTCGGCGGCACGACGGTGTTCGAGGTCGTGTCCAGCTCCATGATGCCGCACGAAGGGTCGTCCGCCGGCGCCGGCGAGTATTCGCGCGTGTAGAACCCGACGACGATGCGCCCGGCGTTGGCTGCGACCGACGGATACACCTTGTCAGGCGCGTTCGACGTGATCTTCATCGGGGCGGACCAGGTGGTGCCGTTCGGCGACGTGACGAGCTTCACCTGATTCGATGTGGTGCCGCTGAAGCTCGCGCCGCCGGTGCCGCAGTTCCCCACACCTTCGTTATCCGCCCAGACGATCGCGATCCGGCCGTTCGACCGGTCGATCGACATCGACGGATAGCTGTTGATCCGGAACTGCTCGTACGAAAGCGTCTGGCGTCCCTGCGCTCCGGGCAGCTGGATGGGATAGCAGTCGAGGTCGTCGTAGACACGCGCGACCTCGGTGTTCGTGAAGCTCTTCCCGCCGTCCATCGAGCGCGCGAGGATGAGCGCGTCCTGCGAGTAGCCGCTACCCGGCGTCGCCCCTTCGTACGCGACGTACAGCGCGCCGTCGGGCGCCATCGCGACCTGCGAGCCCTGGTTGTACGGGTGCGCGTCGTCCGAGACCTGCTTCACCGACGACCACGACTTGCCACCCGTCTTCGAGCTCGCCATCACGATCGGCGACTTGAGGTAGCCGAGACCCCTGGGGCCCTGGTAGAAGCGGGTCCACGTCACGTAAACCGTGCCGTCGTTGCCGACCGCGATCCATTCCTTGTCCTGGAAGAAGTTGCCGGTGGCGGCCGAGGTCACCATCACGGGGGGATCCCAGGACGCCCCGCCGTCGGTTGATACCGCGACGGCGATCCCGGAGATCTGGCGCGGGAACTTGTCGAAGTTGCAGACGAGCCCCGAGTAGTACAGGCGCGCGCCGTCCGGGCTGAACGCGAGTACCGGATCGCCGCAGGAGTCGAGGTGGCCGAAGATGCCGGCGCCGCCGGTGTCGCGGGTCCAGCCCGGCATGACGACGTTGTGCCAGCTCGTACCGCCGTCCTTCGTGTAGTAGGCGACGTGGCCGTTGATCCGGTACTCGTTCGCCGACGTGACGATGTTCCTGCTGTCGGCAGGGTTGAAGACGATGTTCTGCTCGTTTTGCGGGTTGTAGCAGGTCGTGCCGTCGGCGAAGGCGAATTGCGTGTCGCCGACGATCGCGTCGTGCTCCGGCGAGGCGAGCGGAGCGTAGGGCCCCGGAGGCGGCGCGAAGCGGCAGAGCGAGAACAGGATCTGCGCGTTCGGCTGTGGATTGTCGGCGGCCTCCTCCTCGAAATCGAGCGGGGAGCGAAGCTCGCTGCCCTCGCCCGCGCCCATGTCGGGTCCCGATGCCTTGAAGCGGTTGCCGCCCGCTGCCAACGCCGTTCCTGCGGCGAGGGCCGCTGCAAGCAATACCACCCCACCGATCTTCGGCAGCAGCGCCATCGCCGCGAATTCGCGCTTGTTCCCGATCATCGTTTCCTCCTACATATTGAAAGTCCGGTGCCGGAACGGCACCGGCGGGCTTCGTCGAACGCCCGGGGAGCGGGAAGATAGCAGGACGCGGGCGCGAAGGCACGCCCCTTTGTCGGAAGCGGAATCCGCTCGGCCGACGCGGGTAAGGGCACGCCGCGCGCGCGACGGGAGTCCAATCGCTGCGTCGCGGTCAGCCGGGGACCGGGGCGTCGCCCGCGACCACCCCGTGCATCGCGCGGTCCAGCGCTTCCTTCGTCATCGCGCGGACGCAGAGCCTTTCCGCGGCGACGGTGTGCCCGAGCAGCTTGACCAGCGCGTAGACGGCGTCGATATGCGGTGTCGCCACGCCGGTCAGCCGGCCCAGCTCGATGACGGACCCTACGAGCGCGTCGACCTCGGGCTCGCGGCCTCCCTCGATGTCCTGCAGCATCGACGTCTTGTGCTTGCCGACCTTCTCCGCTCCCGCGATGCGCTTCTCGATGTCGACCCGGAACCTGATGCCGAGTCGCTCCCCGATTTCCTGCGCTTCGCCCATCATCCGCTGCGCCAGCGTGCGCGTGAGGGGATACTGGCATAGGTCCACGAGCGTCGAATGCGTGAGCGCGCTGATCGGATTGAAGGTCAGGTTGCCCCAGAGCTTGAGCCAGATTTCGCTGCGAATGTTGTCAAGGATCGGCGACTTGAGGCCCGCCGCGGCGAACGCCTCCGCGATTCGCGTGATGCGTTCCGTCGTCCTTCCGTCGAGCTCGCCCAGCGGATAGCGGTTTCCCTCGATGTGCTTCACCACGCCGGGCGCGACGATGCCTGCGGCCGGGTACACCACGCAGCCGACGATGCGCTGCGGGTCGATCGTGTCCATGATCCGTCCGTGCGGGTCGACCGCCCGTACGCAATAGCCCTCGTGCGCACCCCCGTGCCGCTGGAAATACCACCACGGGATGCCGTTCTGCATCGGAACGAGCACTGTCTCGTCGTGGAACAGCGCGGTCACGTCATCGATGAGCGGCTCGACCTGATTGGCCTTCACGGCGAGAACGACCAGGTCCTGTGGACCCACCGAGCGGATGTTCTCCGTCGCATGCATGTGCCGGACCAGATGCTCGCTCCCGTCGTCGAGAATGAGCCGCAGCCCGTTGTTCCGGATCGCGGCGAGGTGCGCCCCGCGCGCGATCACCGTGACGTCGTGCCCGACCGTCGCGAACAGCACCGCGAGGTGCCCGCCGATCGAACCCGCCCCTACCACGCAGATCTTCAGCTTCGTCATGTCAGGGCCCCAACGCCTGTCGCCCGCGCCGCTCGATCAGAACATGATCCTCGCAAGGAACAGGCCCGTGATCACCGCCACGGCGGTGGCCACGATCCCCGGGATCATGAACGAGTGGTTGAGAACGTACTTGCCGATCTTCGTCGTGCCCGACAGGTCGAAGTTGATCGCGGCGATCAGCGAGCCGTAGGTCGGGATGAAGAAGTAGCCGTTGACCGAGGGAAACATCGCGATCAGGAACTGCGGCGGGATGCCGAGCGCGATGCCGAGCGGCATCAGCGCGCGGGTCGTCGCGGCCTGGCTGTAGAGCAGCACGGAGGCGAAGAACAGCCCGAACGCGAATGTCCACGGATGCGCGTCCGCCTGCGCGCCGATCGCCGGCACGATGACGTCCTTGTGCGCCGCGATGAAGCTGTCGCCGAGCCACGCGAGCCCGAAGATGCCGATGACCGCGACGACGCCGGCGCGGAGCGTCGCCGTCTTCGGAATGTCGTTGACATTGACCTTCGTCGCCAGCAGCATCAATGCGGCGACCGACATCATCACGATCTCGATCACGATCGGCATCTGCAGCGCGCTCTTTGCGCCGGGCAGCGTCCGCAGGCCCGGGAAGAACCCGAACAGCACGACCAGCGCGACGCCGATCAGGAAGATGAATGCCGATGCCTTTGCGGCGGGCTTCAGCGCCGGCCGCTCGCCAGCCGCCTTGGGCGCCGGGATTTCGCCGGCCGCGAGCCGGCGCTGGTACTCAGGATCGTCCTTCAGGTCCTTGCCGATGAACATCGACACGATCGCCGCCGCGAGCACGCCGGTGAGCGTCGCCGGCACGCACACCATCAGGATCTGCGGCAGGCCCCAGTCCGTCATGCCCTTCTCGGCGAAGAGGCCGATCATCGCCGCGGTCGCCGCCGCGACGGGACTCGCCGTGATCGCCTGCTGCGAGGCGATCGTCGCCACTGCCATCGGCCGCTCCGGCCGGATGCCGCTCTGGTGGGCGGTCTCGTAGATCACGGGCAGGAGCGGGTACACGATGTGCCCGGTGCCTGCGAGGAAGGTGAAGCTCCACGTGGTGAGCGGCGCGACGATCGTCACGTACTTCGGATTCGCGCGGATGATCCGCTCGGCGATCCGCACCAGGAAATCGATGCCGCCCGCCGCGTCCATCACCGAGGCGGCCATGATCACCGCCAGGATGATCAGCATGACGTCGATCGGCGGCGAGGTCGGATTGACGCCGAAGGCGACGACGAGCACGAGCAGACCGACCGCGCCCCACAGGCCCAGGCCGACGCCCGAATAGCGCGCGCCCATCCAGATCGCGGCGAGCACGACGACGAATTGCAGAACGATTGCCAGTGTCATTGGATGGCTCCCACGCGGCCGAGTCCCGAGGACTCAGCCGCGCCTGCCCGGCCTCACTGCTCGAATTTCGGGCTGATGAGGTTCTCGAACGAGAACACCTCGTCCCACTTCTCCTGCGTCAAGAGCTTGCGTTCCTTGACCACGATGTCGTGCAGCGGCTTGCCGGTCTCGTAGCCCTCGCGCGCGATCTCCGCGCACTTCTTGTAGCCGAGCGACGGCTTCAGCACCGTCACGATGCCGAGCGAGTTCAGCACCATGTCACGGGTGCGATCGGCGTTGGCGGTGATGCCCTGCACGCAGTTGACGCACAGGCTGTTGACCGCGTTTTCCATCGTCGCGATCGACGTGAACAGCGCGAACGTGATCACGGGCTCCATCACGTTGAGCTGCAGTTGGCCCGCGGACGCCGCGAGCGTCACCGTGAGGTCGAGGCCGATCACGAGGAAGCCGACCTGGTTCACGACCTCCGGTATCACCGGATTCACCTTGCCCGGCATGATCGAGCTGCCCGGCTGCATCTGCGGCAGGTTGATCTCGTTGAAACCGCAGCGCGGACCCGACGCCAGCAGCCGGATGTCGTTGCAGATCTTGGTGAGCTTGGCCGAAGTGCGCTTCAGCACGCCCGACAGGAGCACGTAGGCGCCGGTGTCGGAGGTCGCCTCGATCAGGTCGCCCGCGAGAATGAACTTGAATCCGGTGAGCTCGGAGAGGTACTTGGTCGCGAGCTCCGGGTAGCCCGGCGCGGCGGTCACCGTGGTGCCGATCGCCGTCGCGCCCAGGTTGATCTCGAACAGGAACTGGCGCACCTCGCTGATCCGCTGCACTTCCTCGCCCATCGTCGTGCCCCAGCCGTGGAATTCCTGGCCGAGCGACATCGGCACCGCATCCTGCAGGTGGGTGCGGCCCATCTTCAGCACCCGGTCGAACTCCTTGGCCTTCGCGTAGAAGGCATCCTGCAGCCGGCGCAGCGCGTCGATGTAGCTCGAGAGCCGCAGCGCGAGCGCAAGGCGGAACGCCGTCGGGTAGACGTCGTTCGTCGACTGCCCGAAGTTCACGTGGTCGTTCGGATTGACGTACTGGTACTCGCCCTTCTTGTGCCCGAGCTTTTCCAGCGCGAGGTTCGCGATGACCTCGTTGGCGTTCATGTTCGTCGACGTTCCGGCGCCGCCCTGGATGAAGTCGGTCACGAACTGATCGCGCATCTCGCCCGCGATCAGCCGGTCGCACGCGGCGGCGATCGCGTCGGCGACCTTCGCGTCGAGCACCCCGAGATCGCGGTTCGCCAGCGCCGCCGCCTTCTTGACATAGCCGAACGCCTTGACGAAGTTCGGCTCGAGCGACATCGGGATGCCGGTGATGTGGAAATTCTCCTTCCCGCGCAGCGTCTGCACGCCGTAGTACGCGGTGTCGGGCAGCTGCTTTTCGCCCAGGAAATCCTTCTCGATTCGGGTAGTGGCCATGTCCATGATGTCCTCCTGCGTCCAATGAGCCGCGCAACCGCAAAACCTGGTTTTGATTCTCACCCGTTGGCCGGGCGCCGCATTGATGGCGCTCAACCCCGGTCTGTGCTGCGCCGCAGCAAGGCTGCGACATTCGGTCGCAGCAGGTCGCGTTCGTTGCGGTCGGACGCGGTGGGTCGATGCGCCGGCGAGCCGGGCGCGGCGGAGCAGGCGAACTTCCGCAGCAGCGGGTTCGTCAAGCGGATTGGTTGATTCGATGGCGCGGCGCGGGCCGCGGCGTCAGCCCGGCCAGCGCCAGTCGCGGATCTCGGGCATGTCTTCGCCGTGCTGCTCGACGTACCGCTTGTGCCGCCGGCGCGCGTCCTGCATCGCAGCCTTGAGTGCGGACGCGCGCGGGTCCGTCGACTTGGTGCGATCGATGACGTCCATGACGAGATGGAAGCGATCGAGATCGTTCAGCACCGTCATGTCGAACGGCGTCGTCGTCGTGCCCTCCTCCTTGTAGCCGCGCACGTGCAGGCTGTCGTGATTCGTGCGCCGGTAGGTGAGGCGATGGATCAGCCACGGATAGCCGTGGAAGGCGAAGAGGATGGGCCGGTCGCGTGTGAAGAGCGCGTCGAAGGCCTCGTCCGACAGTCCGTTCGGGTGTTCTGACGCGGGCTGCAGCTTCATCAGGTCGACCACGTTGACAACCCTGACCTTGAGCGTCGGCAGATGCTGGCGCAAGAGCGCGACCGCGGCAAGCGTCTCCAGCGTCGGCACGTCGCCGCAGCACGCCATGACCACGTCGGGCGTCGATCCGGCGTCGCTCGATGCCCATTCCCAGACGCCGATGCCGGCCTCGCAGTGACCGATCGCGGCGTCCAGGGACAGCCACTGCGGCGCCGGCTGCTTGCCGGCGACGATCACGTTGACGAGGTGGCGGCTCTTGAGGCACGTGTCGGTCACGTGCAGGAGCGTGTTCGCGTCGGGCGGCAGGTAGACGCGGATCACTTCGGCCTTCTTGTTGACGACGTGGTCGATGAACCCCGGGTCCTGATGCGAGAAGCCGTTGTGGTCCTGCCGCCACACGTGCGACGAGAGCAGGATGTTGAGCGAAGCGATGGGTACGCGCCACGGAATCCCGCGCGAGACCTTGAGCCATTTCGCGTGCTGATTGAACATCGAATCGATGATGTGGATGAAGGCCTCGTAGCACGAGAAGAACCCGTGGCGCCCGGTGAGCAGGTAGCCCTCGAGCCACCCCTCGCACAGGTGCTCGGAGAGGACTTCCATCGCGCGACCGTCGGGCGCGACGTGATCGTCGTCGGGGCGGACCTCGGCCACCGAGCAACGGTCGGTCGCCTCGAGCACGGCGTTCCAGCGGTTCGACGCGAGTTCGTCCGGGCTGAACACCCGGAAATTGCGGGCCCCGGCGTTGCCCCTCATGACGTCGCGGAGGAATTCGCCCTGAACGCGTGTCGCCTCGGCATCGACGCCGCCGGGTTGCGGGACGGCGACCCCGTAGCGGCGAAAGTCCGGCAGCCGGAGGTCGCGGAGCAATCGGCCCCCGTTCGCATGCGGGTTCGCGCCCATCCGCCGGTCGCCGACGGGTGCGAGCGCGGCGAGCTCGGCGTTAAGCCGCCCGTTGGCGTCGAAGAGCTCGCGCGGACGATAGCTTTTGAGCCAGCGCTCGAGCTGGGCGATGTGCTCGGGTCGCTCGCGCATTTCGGCCAGCGGAACCTGGTGCGAGCGAAACGTTCCCTCCACCTTCTTGCCGTCGACGCGCTTCGGCCCGGTCCACCCCTTCGGCGAGACGAGCACGATCATCGGCCAGCGTGGCCGTTTGCGGAAGCCACGGGCCCGCGCCTCATGCTGGATCGCGCGAATGTCGGCGATCACGCGATCGAGCGTCGCCGCCATCTTGCGGTGCATCGCCGCCGGCTCGTCGCCCTCGACGAAGTACGGCGCGTGGCCGACGCTTTCGAGATACGCCTGAAGCTCGGTGCGCGGGATGCGCGCGAGCACCGTCGGCCCGGCGATCTTGTAGCCGTTGAGATGCAGGATCGGCAGCACCGCGCCGTCGCGCTCCGGATTCAGGAACTTGTCCGCCTGCCAGCTCCCGGCGAGCGGCCCGGTCTCGGCCTCGCCGTCGCCGATCACGCAGGCAACGATGAGATCGGGGTTGTCGAACGCGGCACCGTAGGCGTGCGCGAGCGCGTAGCCCAGCTCACCGCCCTCGTGAATCGAGCCCGGCGTTTCCGCCGCGACGTGGCTCGGAATGCCGCCGGGGAAAGAGAATTGCCTGAACAGCCGGCGCAGGCCCTCCTTGTCCTGCGTCACGTCGGGGTAGAGCTCGCTGTACGTGCCCTCGAGATACGTGCTCGCGACGAGCGCCGGCCCGCCGTGGCCGGGGCCGGTGACGAAGAGCACGGAGAGATCCTGGGCGACGATCACGCGATTGAGATGCGTGTAGATGAAGTTGAGCCCGGGGGTCGTGCCCCAGTGGCCGAGCAGCCGCGGCTTGATGTGGTCGAGCGCGAGCGGGACCTCGAGCAGCGGGTTGTCGAGGAGGTAGATCTGGCCGACGGAGAGGTAGTTGGCCGCGCGCCAGTAAGCGTCGATCTTCGCGAGCGCGGCGACGGTGAGCGGTGCGCTTCGCGGTGGGCGCGCGCGGGGGACGGCGAGCTTGCGCGCCGGCGTCGACGCGCGGAGCAATACGGGTTTCATCGGGGGCTCCCGGGATCCGCCGGCGGCCCGCTCGCGAGCAGCGTCGCGCCGGCGAGCCCCAGGCGTTCGTTGGTGACGACCGCGATCGGAAACGTCCTGGCGAGCGCGGCGAACTCGCCCTTGTCCGTGAAGGCACGCGCGAAGCCGCCACCCGCGAGCCGCGGGAGGATCTTCGCGGCGATGCCGCCGACGACGAAGACGCCCCCGTACGGAAGCACCGCCAGCGCGTGGTCGCCGGCAACGGTGCCGTAGCAGTCGACGAACAGGTCGAGGACATCGCTCGCGAGCGGATCCGCCCGCTCCAGCGCAAAGTGGCTGATGGCGGCGGCCCCGTGGCCGCGGTCGAGCTCCGCGTGCAGCTCGGCCGATTCCCGATCGGGCGCTTCGGCACGGAGCGTCGCGTAGATGCGCTCGAGCCCGGTCCCGGAGATCACGTGCTCGGCTTCGATCCGCGCACCTCCCGCGGTCAGCGCGGCGAACAGGCGCCGCTGGCGCGCATTCTGCGGCGCGAACCCGGCATGGCCGCCTTCGCCCGGAACGATTCGGCGGCCCTTGCCGCACGGAATTGCATAGGCGATGCCGAGCCCGGTGCCCGCACCGATGACGAGGCGCACGCCGTCCGCGGCCGGGGCGGGCGCCTGCAGCACGGTGAAATCCGCGGGCGCCAACGCATCGATGCCGGCCGCCGCCGCCTCGAGATCGTTGACGAGCGTCACCGGCGCGCCGCCCAGTGCCGCCTCGATCGCGTCGGCATCGAGGACCCAGTCGCGATTGGTGAATCGCACGCGGCGGCCGCGGATCGGCCCCGCGACGCCGAAGCACGCGGCCGCGACCCCGGTGCGCGCGATCGGCGATCCGGCGAAGACCGCGTCGATCGCAGCGTCGAAGGTCGGGAAGCCCGCGTCGGCCAGGCGGACCTCGTGGATCCAGTCGATCACGCCTTCGTTCCGCGCCGCGATCGCGAGACGCGCGTTGGTCGCGCCGATGTCGCCGACCAGGAAGCACTTGCGCGCGGCGATCATCGGGCGCGCCCGCTCAGCGATCGCCGCCAGGAGATGGCCGCGGGTTGTACCAGCCTTCCCTCCCCGCCACGGCTTCGGTCCCGACCGGTCCCCAGCTGCCGCCACGATAGGGATGGGGCTTCGGCCCGCGATCGAGAATCGGGTCGACGATCCGCCAGGCAGCCTCGACCGCATCCTGCCGCGTAAAGAGCGTGGCGTCGCCCCGGAGCGCATCGCCCAGCAGGCGCTCGTACGGCTGCATCTCGTCGCCCTTGTCGTCGTACATGAAGAGCTCGACGTCGCTGCCGACCATCGCCGCGCCGGCCTTCTTCGTGCGCGCGCCGAGCGCGATCGCCATGCGCTCCGGCCCGAGCCGGAAGCGAAAGTAATTCGGCGTCGGGCGGTCGAAGATCGCCTGCGGCGGACGTCGCAGCGCGACGCGCACCTCGGTGGCCGTCACCGGAAGACGCTTGCCGACACGAATGCGGAACGGCACGCCCTCCCAGCGCCACGAATCGATCGCGAGGCGCATCGCCGCATAGGTCTCGACCTCCGAGTCGGAGCCAACGCCGGGCTCGCGCCGGTACCCTTCGTATTGTCCGCGCACGACCGCCGCTCGCGTGAGCGGCCGTATGGCCCGCAACACCTTGACGCGCTCGTCGCGCAGTGCCTCGTGGCCCGCACCGACGGGCGGTTCCATCGCCAGGTTGGCGACGACTTGGAGCATGTGGTTCTGCACGACGTCGCGGATCGCCCCCACCTCCTCGTAGAACGCGCCGCGGCCCTCGACGCCGAACCGCTCGGCCATCGTGATCTCCACGTCCTCGACGTTCGTCCGGTTCCACAGAGGTTCCGGGAACGCGTTGGCGAAGCGGAAGTAGAGCAGATTCTGGACGGCTTCCTTGCCGAGGAAGTGGTCGATCCGGAAGACGGCCTCCTCGGGGAAGACCTCATGGATCGTGCGCGAAAGCTCTCGCGCGGAGGCGAGGTCGCGGCCGAAGGGCTTTTCGACGACGAGCCGGCCGCGGGCGCACGCCGTCCGCCCAAGTCCGCGCACGACGGTCGCAAACATTCCGGGCGGGATCGCCAGGTAGCAGAGCGGCCGCTTCGCGTCGCCGAGCTCCGCGCACAGGCGATCGAAGGTCGCCGGATCGCGATAGTCGCCCTCGACATAGCGAACCAGGCGCGCGAGCGCGGCGAAGGTGTCCCGGTCGAAACTACCGTGCCGCGCGAGGCTGTCCCGGATTCGCGCCCGCATCCGCTCCACGTTCCAGCCGGCGCGCGCGACCCCGATGACGGGCACGGTCAACTCGCCGCGACGGACGAGCGCCTGCAGCGCGGGGTAGATCTTCCGGTGCATGAGATCCCCGGACGCGCCGAACAGCACGAGCGCGTCCGCCTCACGCACGCCAATCCTTTTCAATGCCGACCCCGGGAAGGCTGCGAACCGGATTCATTCTCCGCGGTCACATGGGACTCGGCTAGTCCCCGAGCGGAGCGATCCGCTCGATCATATTCCATGCCGAGAGGATAAGCATTTCATCTGGAGGTGACGCATGAAAATCCGGGAAGCGATGACGCTGGATGTGTGCCTGACGAGTCCCGATCAAACCATCCGCGACGCCGCGCAGGTCATGCGGCAGATCGACGCCGGCGCACTGCCGGTCGAACAGGACGAGCGCCTGGTCGGCGTGATCACCGACCGCGACATCGCGGTCCGTGCCGTGGCCGAGGGCAAGTCGCCCGACACCAAGGTGCGCGACGTGATGAGCCGCGAAGTCCTCTACTGCTACGAGGACGAGGATCTCGACAAGGTCATCCGCAACATGGGCGCGGTCAAGGTGCGGAGACTGCCAGTATTGAACCGCGACAAGCGCCTGGTCGGAATCATTTCGTTCGGCGACCTCGCGCGGCATCACAATGCGACGATGGAGGAAAAGGCGCTGCGCGAGCTCTCGGAGCCCGGCGGCGCGCACTCCCAGACCACCCACTAGCTGCGATCATCAACACGTGCATCCACCACGAATGCGCCGGTCGCATGCATTCTTAGTCGTCCCCGCGGACGCGGGGACCCAGCGACGTGGACGGTCACCCGCAATGACACAAAGTCGCTGGATTCCCGCGTTCGCAGGAATGACGACCGCACAGGATTCGTGCATCGTGGAAACAACGTCTTGAATTTTCGCAACTAGCCAACTGGCCGTTGATGTGCCCGGGGTCTTCCGGGAGCCCCGGGCCTGCGGTCAAAACCTGGCGCCGCGGACGCCGTGAGCCTGCGCTACCCCTTGTTGCCCGTGAACTCCTGCCAGGCCTTGGCGAACTCGCCCGAGCTCAGCTTGCCGTCGTGATTGGCGTCGTTGTCCTGGAAGGCCTTGTCGAATCCGGACAACGATTTGGCGTCGGCCATCGTCACGTAGCCCTTGCCCGACGCGTCCAGCTTCTTGAACGCGGTGGTGGCGGGTTCGGCCTTGCTCGGAGCGGCCATCTTCACTCCGTTAGCCGGCGCCATGGCCTTGTTGGGGGCATTGGCGCCGCTAGTGGCGGGATAGTCGGCGGCGACCGCAATGCCCATGCCGGCGCACAGCAGTACCGCCCCTGAGAGCGTGCTCGCTTGCTTCCAACGGGATTCCATATGCACCTCCTTGTGCTGAGGGCACGATGCGTCGATCGGCCCTGCTGTCGAACGAGCAACCGACGTGCCATCGCTCGATCGGCATGGCGAACGCGCGCCACGCCTTGCGGGCCGCCGTGATGGCGGCGGCCCCGCCGCGCACGCGACAAACCCGGGATCGCTGTGCGACGCTTTTTTTCCCAGTTGTCGGCAAGTCTTGCAACGCCGGCGATCGTCGCGAGACCGCGCAGCGAGCGCGCCTTGACCGGCGTCAATTCGATTGGGGCGGCGCGGCCCTACGATCCATCACCGTTAGAAGACTGGGCGGTGGGGGAGGCTTCCCCCCTCGCCGGCACCCCAACGATGCTCCGGTTCCTTCCGTCCACCGCGCGCGGCGTCATCGCCGCGGCGCTGCTCGGCCTCAACACGCTGTTCTGGTGCGCGCTGGTGTTCGCCCTCGCGCTGGTGAAGCTCGCCGTGCCCGCGCGTGCGCTCCGCGTCCCGGTCGACCGAGCGCTGAACGGCGTCGCCACGCGCTGGATCGCCTGCAACAGCGGCTGGATGCGGCTCGTCCAGGCCACACGCTGGGACGTCGCCGGCCTCGAGGGGCTCGATCCCCGCGGCTGGTACATGGTCAACTGCAATCACCAGAGTTGGGTCGACATCCTCGTACTGCAGCACCTGCTCAACGGACGCATCCCGCTCCTCAAGTTCTTCCTCAAGCGCGAGCTGATCTACGTCCCGGTGATCGGGCTCGCCTGGTGGGCGCTCGACTTCCCGTTCATGCGCCGGCACTCGGACGCGCATCTCAAAGCGCATCCGGAGAAGCGCTTCGAGGATCTGGACGCCACGCGCCGCGCGTGCCGCAAGTTCGCGCGGGTCCCGACGAGCGTGATGAACTTCCCGGAAGGAACGCGCTTCACCCGTGACAAGCATCGCGCGCAGCATTCGCCCTACCGCCATCTGCTGAAGCCGCGGGCGGGCGCGCTCGCACTCGCGCTGTCGGTCCTGGGCGACCGCTTCGACGCGCTGCTCGACGTCACGATCGTCTATCCCCGCGCGGCGCCCACGTTCTGGCAATTCCTCTGCGGCGAGGTGCCGGCCATCGTCGTGCGCGCGCGGCGCGTCGCGATCCCGGCGGAGCTCGCCGGTGGCGACTATGCGACGGAGCCGAAGTTCCGCAAGGCGTTCCAGCGCTGGCTCGCGGCGCTGTGGCGCGACAAGGACACCGAGATCGGCGCGCTGATCGCGCCGCACGAGACGAAGGCTCCCGCGCTCGTCCCTACTTGAAGGCCATCGCCACCATCTTGCGGCGGACGAAGGCGATCTGCGTCGCGAGCGGCAGGTTCTTCGGGCAGACGTCGTGGCAGGCGAGCAGCGACATGCAGCCGAACACGCCGTCGTCGTCGCCGATCACCTCGTAGTAGTCGGCGTCGGTGCGCGCGTCGCGCGGGTCGAGCCGGAAGCGCGCGACGCGATTCAGGCCCACCGCGCCGACGAAGTCTTTCCGCATCCGCGCGGTCCCGCAGGCCGCCACGCAGCAGCCGCACTCGATGCAGCGGTCGAGCTCGTAGATCCGGTCCGCGAGATCGGGGTCCATCCGCTCCTCGATCCGCCGGAGGTCCGGATTCGGGTCCTTCATGTGCAGCCAGCCTTGGAGCCGCTCGCTCATTCCGCGCATCCACTTGCCGGTGTTGACCGACAGGTCGCCGATCAGCTCGAAGAACGGCAGCGGCGCGAGCGTGATTTCCGCGGGAAGGTTCTTGGTCAGCGTCCGGCAGGCGAGCGTCGGCCGCCCGTTGATGACCATCGCGCAGCTGCCGCAGATGCCGGCGCGGCAGACGAAGTCGAACTGCAGCGACGCGTCCTGCTTCTCGCGGATCTCGTTCAGCGCGATGAAGAGCGTCATCCCGTCCGCCTCCTCGAGACGGTAGGTCTGGAGATGCGGCGTGCTTCCCTTCTCCTGCGGGTTGTAGCGGAGGACGGTGATCGCGAGCTGGCGCCGCGGCCCGGACTGGCCGTTGCCGTTGCGCGTGGCGGGCATCGCGACCGGAACCGCCTTGATCGGAGTGGTTACGTCGTTCATTCCGCGGCCTCCAGAGCTTTCTCGTCGACCGGCTCATCGATCCGCTCGTTGCGGCCGCGTAAGCGAGCCGGCAGCAGCGACGTGTAGGGCATCAGCGCCTCCTGCAGCGCGAAGCGCGGCTGGCCCGCCATCTTCTGCTTCAGCGCCTCGACCTCCGCCAGGCGCTGCGCGGTGCCGGGATGATCGACGTAGTCCTTCGCGCCGTAGCCGCGCCAGCCGGGCGGCAGCTCCATCCGGCCCACGTCGAGCGCCTCGTACGCGAGCGAGGGCAGCGTGTCGCCTTCGGATTTCCACGTCGCGAGCGTCCGCTTGAGCCACTCGGCGTCGTTGCGCCGCGGGAAGTCCTGCCGGAAATGGGCGCCGCGGCTCTCGGTGCGCGTGACCGCCCCGTACGTGACGCAGAGCGCGAGCTTCAGCATCTTCTGCACGCGGTACGCGGTCACGAGCTCCGGATTCGAGCCCCGCGCCTTGCACTTCAAGCCGATGTTGCGGCTGCGGATCAGGAGCGCCTGGAGCTCGGCGACGGCGGACTCGAGGTCGGCGCCGCGGCGGAAGATTCCGACCCTGGCGGTCATGATCTCCTGCATCGCGGCCTTGATCGCCGCCGCGTCCTCGGTGCCGCGCCCGTCGACCAGCCCGTCGATCCGGAGCTGCTCGCGCCGGAGGAAATCGTGGACGACGCGCACCGGAATGTCGACGTCGTTATCGAGCTTGTCGCAGAAGTCCGCGATGTACTCGCCGACGATCATGCCGGCGACGACGGTCTCGGCGACCGAGTTGCCGCCGAGGCGGTTGAAGCCGTGCATGTCCCAGCACGCGGCTTCGCCCGCGGCAAAGAGACCCTTGAGCGTCGGGCTCTCGCCGGTATGGTTCGTGCGCACGCCCCCCATCGTGTAGTGCTGCGCGGGCCGCACCGGGATCCATTCCTTCACCGGGTCGACACCGAGGAAGTAGTGGCAGATCTCGTAGACCTCGCGCAGGTTGTGCTTGATGTGCTTTTCGCCCAGGAGCGTGATGTCGAGCCAGAGATGCTCGCCGAAGCGGTTCCTCACGCCCTTGCCCTTCCCGATGTGCTCCTCCATCCGCCGCGACACGACGTCGCGCGAGGCGAGCTCCTTCTTCTCGGGCTCGTAATCGGGCATGAAGCGGTGCCCGTCGACGTCCTTGAGCAGGCCGCCGTCGCCGCGGCAGCCCTCGGTCACGAGGATGCCGGCCGGGAAGATGGCCGTGGGATGGAACTGGACCGCCTCCATGTTGCCGAGCGCGGCGACCCCCGTCTCGAGCGCGATCGCGCCGCCGATGCCTTCGCAGATGACCGCGTTGGTGGTCACGCGGTAGAGGCGCCCGGCGCCGCCGCTCGCGATGGCCGTCGCCTTCGCGACGTAGGCCGCGAGCTCGCCGGTCACGAGGTCGCGGACGATCGCGCCGTAGCAGCGGTCCGCATCGTGGATCAGCGCGATGGCCTCGACGCGCTCGACGACCGGAATCGCGTCGCCGATCGCCTGGTCGCTCATCGTCTGCAGCATCGCGTGGCCGGTGCCGTCGGAGACGTAGCAGGTCCGCCACTTCTTGGTGCCCCCGAAGTCGCGCTGCGCGACCAGCCCGTGCGCCTCGTCGCGCTCGGTGATCGTCACCTTCTGGCCGTTGATGATGACCTCCCGGTCGCCCTTGCGCACGCGGCTCCACGGGACGCCCCACGCCGCGAGCTCGCGCACGGCCTTCGGCGCGGTGTTCACGAACATGCGGACGACCTGCTGATCGGCGCCCCAATCGCTGCCGCGGACCGTGTCCTCGAAGTGGATGTCCTCGTTGTCGCCCTGCCCCTTGATCACGTTGCCGAGCGACGCCTGCATGCCGCCCTGTGCCGCCGCCGAGTGCGAGCGCTTCGGCGGGACCAGCGACAGGATCGTCACGTCGTGACCGCGGCGCTTGGCGCCGATGCCCATCCGCAACCCGGCGAGGCCGCCGCCGATCACGAGCACGTCGGTGTAGAGGATCTTCATTTCGGGCCTCCCGGCGGCGCCGCGAGCGAGGCCGGCACGTAGTGCTGCCCGTAGCTGGGCGCGTGCTCGATGCCGATCTTGATGTAGGCGGCGAGCGTCGCGAAGCCCAGCGCCAGGAAGAACACGGTGAGCGCCCACTTGAGGACCTTGAGGCGCTTGCGCGTGACGTCCGGGTTCCGCCCGGCAAACCACTGCCACTTGACCGCGAGCCGGTAGAGCCCGATCCCGCCGTGGAACTCGACGGCCAGGAGCAGGAGGATGTAGAGCGGCCAGTAGCGGTCGCTCCAGACGCGGTCGGCCGACTCGAACGGACCGATCAGGTGCGGCCGCGTGAGCATCACGTAGAGGTGGATCGTCGCGAGGAAGAAGAGCGCGAAGCCGGTGAACACCTGCCAGAACCACAGCGTCGTGTCCTCGTGCCGCATCATCGCCATGTGCCCGCGGAAGAGCTTGTACTGCCGCCAGTTGATCGGGAACTTGCGTACCGCGAGCGCCGCGTGGAGCACGATCAGCGCGGTGACGCCCGCGACCACCATCGACACGATGCCCGGGTACGGGCGGCCGAAGACGAAATAGCCCTCGAACATCTTCGTGATCGTCCACATCGCGTCGTTGCTGATGAGGATCGAGGACACGAAGAACATGTGCCCCCACATGAACAGCGCGACGACGAGGCCCGAAGCGCTCTGCGTCCAATCGAGCCGCGCCGGCCAGCGGCTCTTGGCGGGCGCGTCGGCGAGGCCGACGCCGGCGATGATCGCGTTGGGGATGGCCATTCCGGTTCCTCCTGCGCCGCAGCCAATCGCGCGGCGGCTGCGCTAGAAAACACCGGCGCCCGGAAGGGGCATCTCCGGCGGTGGCTGTCAATATAGTCGCGCCGCACCGGACCCCATTGACGTGGGTCAATTTGGTCGGCCACAGCGAATAATCTCCGCCGACTTTGATCGTGCCCGCGCCGCGGGTTGACTTGCGTCAAGGGGCCCGGCGCGTGACGAGGCAGCATGACCGGCAGAGACGAGAGCACGACGCGGGCCAACGGTCCGCGCGCGCTTGCGGCGAGCAAGGAGGAACGATGTTTCAGGTCCGCATCCACGGACGCGGTGGGCAGGGCGTGGTGTCCGGCGCCGAGCTTCTCTCGGTGGCCGCCTTTCTCGAAGGCCGCTATGCGCAGGCCTTTCCGAGCTTCGGCTCGGAACGGATGGGCGCGCCGGTGATGGCGTTCTGCCGGATCGACGACAAGGAGATCCGGCTGCGGGAGCCGGTCATGGAGCCCGACGCGCTGATCATCCAGGATCCGACGCTCCTGCATCAGGTCGACCTGTTCAAAGGGGTTAGCAAAGTGGGGTTGATCCTCCTGAACTCGATGCGCAGCTTCGCCGAGCTCGGGCTCTCCGACCTTGCCGGCGCCACGCGACATTACCGGCTCTGCCGCGTGCCCGCGACCGAGCTCGCGCAGAAGCACGTCGGGCGGCCGGTGCCGAACGCTGCGCTCCTCGGCGGCTTCGCGGCGGTCAGCGACGAGATCCGGCTCGAGTCCGTGGTCGCAGCGATCCGCGCCAAGTTCGGCGGCAAGATCGCCGAGGGCAATGTGGCCGCGGCCACCGAGGCCTACGCGATGGCGCGGCAATCGCGCGAGGCGATCCATGCTTAAGCAGACCGAAGGATCCCGTGCGGTCGCCGAGGCGATCGCGCTCTGCCGCCCCGAGGTGATCTGCGCGTATCCGATCACGCCACAGACGCACATCGTCGAGGGCCTGGGCGAGCTCGTGAAATCCGGCGAACTCGGCGGGTGCGACTTCATCAACGTCGAATCCGAGTTCGCGGCGCTCTCGCTCGCCATCGGCGCGTCGGCCGCCGGCGCCCGGACCTACACCGCGACGTCGAGCCAGGGCCTGCTGTTCATGGCGGAGGCGGTCTACAACGCCGCCGGGCTCGGCCTGCCGATCGTGATGACGATCGGCAACCGCGCGATCGGCGCGCCGATCAACATCTGGAACGACCACTCCGACAGCATGTCGATGCGCGACGCCGGCTGGATCCAGCTCTTCGCGGAAACGAACCAGGAGGCGCTCGATCTCCACATCCAGGCGTTCCGGCTCGCGGAAGAGCTGTCGTGTCCCGTGATGGTGTGCATGGACGGCTTCATCCTGACCCACGCCTACGACCGCGTCGACATGCCCACGCAGGGCCAGGTCGACGCCTACCTCCCGCCGTTCGAGCCGCGGCAGCTGCTCGACCCCTCGGAGCCCGTGTCGATCGGCGCGATGGTCGGACCGGAGGCATTCACCGAGGTCCGCTACCTCGCGCACCACAAGCAGCTTCGCGCGCTGTCGCTGATCCCGCAGCTGTCCGAAGCGTTCGCGAAGCAGTTCGGCCGGGCGTCGGGTGGACTCATCCGGCCGTACCGTGCGGACGACGCCGAGACGATCGTCGTCGCGCTGGGCTCGGTCAACGGGACCGTCCAGGAAGTGGTCGACGAGATGCGGGCCAAGGGCACGAAGATCGGATCGGTCTCGATCTGCTCGTTCCGGCCGTTCCCGCTCATCGCGCTGCGCGAGGCGCTGCAGCATGCGAAGCGCGTCGTGGTGCTCGAGAAATGCCTCGCGGTCGGGTTGGGCGGCATCGTCTCCGACGGCGTGCGGAAGTCGCTGTCGGGGATCCAGCTCAAGGGCTACACGGTCATCGCGGGCCTCGGCGGCCGCGCGATCACGCGCGAATCGCTGCGGCAGGTGTTCACGGACGCCGGCGAGGACGGGCTCGAGCAGGTGACCTTCCTCGACCTCAACGCCGACGTCGTCTCCCACGAGCTCGAGCGCGAGGCGCTCGGGCGCAGGACCGGCCCGACGGCGGAGGCGATCCTCCGGCGGCTCGGGACCGTCAGCTCCCGTATCGGCTGAGATCCTCATGACGACCCCCACCCCAACCGGCCTCGGCGCGGCGCCGCTGCAGGCGGTCAAGTTCTACCAGACCGGCACGTTCACCGTCGGCAATCGGCTCCTCGCCGAGAACGAGCGCTCGGTGCAGGCGAACATGGAGCGCACGAACTCGCTCAACTCCGGGCACCGCGCGTGCCAGGGGTGCGGCGAGGCGCTCGGCGCGCGCTACGCGATCGACGCGGCGATGCGCGCGACGAAGAACCAGGTCATCGCCGTAAACGCGACCGGCTGCCTCGAGGTGTTCTCGACGCCGTACCCCGAGACGTCGTGGCAGATCCCGTGGATCCACTCGCTCTTCGGCAACGCCGCCGCGGTGGCGTCCGGCGTCGCGGCCGCGATCCGGATCAAGGGCCGCACCGACGTCCGCGTGATCGCCCAGGGCGGCGACGGCGGCACGACCGACATCGGCTTCGGCTGCCTCTCCGGGATGTTCGAGCGCAACGACGACGTGCTCTACATCTGTTACGACAACGAGGCGTACATGAACACCGGCGTGCAGCGCTCGAGCGCCACGCCGCCCGCCGCCCGGACGGCGACGACGATGGCCGTCGGCCGCGAGCCGGGCAACGTGTTCGGGACGGGCAAGAGCGTTCCATTGATCGCGATGGCGCACGGAATCCCGTACGTCGCGACCGCCAGCGTCGCCAACCTGCGCGACCTCGAGTTCAAGGTGACGAAGGCGATGGGCGTGCGCGGCGCGCGCTACGTCCACATCCACGTGCCGTGTCCGCTCGGCTGGGGCTCGGCGCCGGCCGACACGATCAAGGTTGCGCGCCTCGCCGTGGAATCCGGGCTCTTCCCGTTGTTCGAGGCCGAGCACGGCGAGATCACCGGTCGCACGGCGATCCGCCGCCGGGTGCCGGTCACCGACTACCTGCAGCTGCAGAAGCGCTTCGCCCACCTGTTCGGCAAGGAACCCGATCGGGCGCGGCTCGCTCAGATCCAGGCGATCGCCGACCGCAACATCGTGCGCTTCGGCCTGCTCGAGCAAGGGGCCGCCTAGTGGACAAGCCCTTCGCCATCACGCTCGACGTCGGGTCGAGCCTCGCCAACAAGACGGGCTCGTGGCGCACGTCGCGACCCGTCTACGTCGACCGGCTGCCGCCGTGCAACCACGCGTGTCCCGCCGGCGAGGACATCCAGGGCTGGCTCTACCACGCGGAGGGCGGCGACTACGAGGCGGCGTGGCGCGCGCTGACCGCGAACAATCCGCTGCCCGCGATCATGGGCCGCGTCTGCTACCACCCCTGCGAGAGCGCCTGCAATCGCGCGAAGCTCGACGAGGCGGTCGGCATCAACGCCGTCGAGCGGTTCCTGGGCGACGAGGCGATCAAGCGGGGCTGGCAGTTCGCCCGACCGGAGCGGGAATCGGGCAAGCGCGTGCTCGTCGTCGGCGCCGGACCCTCGGGCCTGTCCGCCGCCTATCACCTGCGCCGCCTCGGCCACGCGGTCACGATCATCGAGGCGGGACCGCTTGCCGGAGGGATGATGCGCTTCGGCATCCCCAAGTACCGCCTGCCGCGCGACGTGCTCGACGCGGAGGTGGCGCGGATCGTCGAGCTCGGCGTCGAAATCCGCTACGGGCAGAAGGTCTCCGACATCCGCGCCGCGATGAAAGAGGGCCGGTTCGACGCCGCGTTCCTCGCCGTCGGGGCGCACATCGGCAAGCGCGCGTACATTCCCGCCGGCGCCGCCGCGCGGATGCTCGACGCCGTCTCCGTGCTCCGCGGAATGGAGGGCGAGGAGAAGCCGCTCCTCGGCCGCCGCGTCGTCGTCTACGGCGGCGGCAACACGGCGCTCGACGTCGCGCGCACGGCGAAGCGGCTCGGCGCGTCGGAGTCGATCATCGTCTACCGGCGGACGCGCGAGAAGATGCCGGCGCACGACTTCGAGGTCGAGGAAGCGCTGCAGGAAGGCGTGCTGATCAAGTGGCTCTCGACGATCAAGAACATGGCCGACGAGGGCACGCTCACCGTCGAGAAGATGACACTCGACGAGAAGGGGTTTCCGCAGCCGACCGGCGAACTCGAGACGCTCGAGGCCGACTCGCTCGTGCTCGCGCTCGGTCAGGACGTCGACCTCTCGCTCCTCCATGGCGTTCCCGGCCTCGAGATCAAGGACGGCACCGTCGTCGTCGGACCGAACATGATGACCGGCTACGCCGGAATCTTCGCGGGCGGCGACATGGTGCCCTCCGAGCGCACGGTGACGGTCGCCGTGGGACACGGCAAGAAGGCGGCGCGCCACATCGACGCGTGGCTCCGCGGCGGCGCGTACGCGCCCGCGCCGAAGCACGAGCTCGCCGAATTCGACAAGCTCCACACGTGGTATTACAGCGACGCGCCGCACATGGTCCGGCCGCGGCTCGACCTCGTCCGTCGCACCTCGACCTTCGACGAGGTCGTGCGCGGGCTCGACGAGACGAACGCGCTGTTCGAGGCGCGCCGGTGCCTGTCCTGCGGCAACTGCTTCGAATGCGACAACTGCTACGGCGTGTGCCCGGACAACGCGGTCATCAAGCTGGGCCCGGGCAAGCGCTTCCAGTTCAACTACGACTACTGCAAGGGCTGCGGCATCTGCGTGGCCGAATGCCCATGCGGTGCGATCACGATGGCGCCGGAGACGATCTGACGCCGTCCGTCCTGCGCGCCATGCCGCCCCGATTCCACGCGCGGCGTGGCCTTCCCGGAGACTTGCGATGAACGAAACGAATCAGATTCGTCCGGCCGGCGGCGTGCCGGCGTGGTTTCCGCGCGGACTCTCGCTGCTGCGCGAGCCGACGCTCAACAAGGGCACGGCCTTCTCGGCCGCGGAACGCGACGCGCTCGGCCTGCGCGGCCTCCTGCCGCCGCACATCTGCACGCAGGAGGAGCAGGAGGCGCGCGTGCTCGAGAACTTCCGGCGCAAGACGTCGGATCTCGAGAAATACATCAACCTGAACGCGCTGCACGACCGCAACGAGGCGCTGTTCTTCCGGCTCGTCATCGACCACCTGGACGAGACGCTCCCGATCATCTACACGCCGACGGTCGGCCTCGCGTGCCAGCAGTTCGGCCATATCTTCCAGCGTCCGCGCGGCCTGTTCGTGAGCGCGGGCGACCGCGGCCGCATCGCGAGCGTGCTGCGCAACTGGCCCTATCGGGACGTGCGCATCATCGTGGTCACCGATGGCGAGCGGATCCTGGGCTTGGGCGACCTCGGGGCCAACGGGATGGGCATTCCGGTCGGCAAGCTCTCGATCTACACCGCGGCCGCGGGCGTGCACCCGACGCAGTGCCTGCCGGTGATCCTCGACGCCGGGACGAACAACGAGGCGCTGCGCGGCGATCCCCTCTATATCGGACTCCAGCAGCCGCGGCTCACGGGCGAGGCCTACGACGCGTTCGTCGAGGAGTTCATCGCCGCTACGCAGGAAGTGTTCCCGGGCGTCGTCGTCCAGTTCGAGGATTTCGCGAACCACAACGCCTTCCGGCTGCTCGCGAAATACCGGGACCGGATCTGCACGTTCAATGACGACATCCAGGGCACCGCGGCGGTCGCGCTGGCGGGTCTCTACTCCGCACTGCGCGTCACCGGCGGCCCGCTCGCCGCGCAGAAGCTCCTGTTCATGGGTGCCGGCGAAGCCGCGACGGGCATCGCCGATCTCGTCGTCGAGGCGATGGTCCGGGAGGGCGTGCCGCGTCCGGCTGCGCTCGCGCGCTGCTGGCTCGTCGACTCGCAAGGCCTCGTCACGAAGTCGCGGACGAGCCTCGCGCGGCACAAGGTGCCGTATGCCCACGAGCACGCGCCGACCACCGACTTCCTGGCCGCGATCCAATCGCTCGCGCCGACGGCGATCATCGGCGTCGCCGCGGTCGGCGGCACGTTCACGCGGAAAGTGGTCGAGGCAATGGCGGGGATCAACCGGCATCCGATCGTCTTCGCGCTGTCGAATCCGACGTCGAAGTCCGAATGCACGGCGGCCCAGGCGTACGAATGGAGCGGCGGCCGCGCGCTGTTCGCGTCGGGCAGCCCGTTCGATCCGGTCACCTTCGGCGGGAAGACGCATGTTCCGCGCCAGGGCAACAACTCCTACATCTTCCCGGGCGTGGGACTCGGCGCAATCGCCTGCCGCGCGCGTCGCGTCACCGACGAGATGTTCCTGATCGCGGCGCGCACGCTGGCCGACCAGGTCACCGAAGCGGATCTCGCGCAGGGCAGCCTCTACCCGCCGCTGTCGCGGGTGCGCGAGGTTTCGGCGACGATCGCCACCGCGGTCGCGCGTGTTGCGTACGAGCACGGGCTCGCCGCGGCACCGAAGCCGGCGGACCTCGGCGCATTCGTGCGGGCGCAGATGTACGACCCGGGCTACGAAACCTACGTCGCGGGCGCCTGAGAATCCACATGAGGAGGGGGGTTGACCTGCGTCAACCCGTCGCAGGAGCAGCCCCTCTAGTCTTGCATCCGACGGCAGCAGGACGATCCCAGGGACGGGTGTTCAGGGGTCGAGCCCGAGAGAAATCCCAAGCGCGACCGATCACGGCCCATCGATGAGTCCCTACGTCGTATTCCTGCTCTATCTCGTCGCGATCATGGGATTCGTCGCGACGACGCTGCTGATGAACCGCTTCCTCGGACCCAAGCCCGAGGCGACCGAAGTCAAGCTCGAGCCGTTCGAATGCGGGGCGACCCCCGTCGACACGCGCAACGTCAAGGCGATCCCGATCAAGTACTACGCGGTCGCGATCGTCTTCATCCTGTTCGATCTCGAGACCGTGTTCCTGTTCATCTGGGCGCTCGGCGCGCAGCCGGTCACCGGGTTCATGCTCGCGACGTTCGGCATCTTCGTATTTTTGCTCGTCCTCGTCCTGCTCTACGTCTACAAGGCGCGGCTGCTCGAGGCGGTCACGGAATGAGCACCGCCGGGCCGCCCCGAACGCCTGCGGGAGCAGGGCGAAGCCAAGGCCCGCAGGGCGCGTCTGCGAGCGCGGGCGGCGGCCGACCTCTAGGCGCAGCGTGCACTGCACACGGGTGCGGAGGCCGTGCTCGCCCCCTCCTTCGTGGAGGGGGTGCGCGAAGCCGCGCAGCGGCGAGCCTGGGGGAGGTCCCCCAATGAAGACGGCAGCGACGATCCCGATCCAGGCCGTCGGCAGCAAGTCCGGGGCGTTCGAGTACATCACGACCAAGAAGGACGAGCTGATCGGCTGGGCGCGGAAGTTCTCGCTGTTCCCGTACCCGTTCGTCACCGCGTGCTGCGCGATGGAGTTCATGGCCGTTTCGTCGTCGCCCTACGACACCGACCGCTTCGGCGCGGCGCTGCCGCGCTTCTCGCCGCGCCAGGCCGACCTGATGATGATCGTCGGCACGATCTCGCACAAGCAGGCGCCGGTGCTGCGCCGCGTCTACGACCAGATGTGCGAGCCCAAGTGGGTGATGGCGTTCGGCGCCTGCGCGACCTCGGGAGGCTTCTACCAGAACTACGCGGCGGTCGCCGGCGTCGACAAGATCATCCCCGTCGACATCTACGTGCCGGGCTGCCCGCCGCGGCCGGAGATGGTGATCGACGGCATCATGCGGCTCCAGGAACTCATCGCGCGCTCGCGGCATCCGATCGCGACGAAGGATTTCTGATGGCGGCCGCCGACATCTTCGAGCGGCTCGAGGCCGCGCTGGGACCGGGAGCGACGTCGAGCTCGGTCGCGCACGGCGTCGCGGTGTTCGAGATCGCCCCGGCGACGCTGACCGCCTACGTCGCCCGGCTCAAGGGCGAGTTCGGCTTCGATATCTTCCTCGACGTGACGGCCGTCGACTGGCTCCCGCGAACGCCGCGCTTCGAGGTCGTCTGGCACTTCTACTCGACGACGCACAAGGTGCGTGTCCGGCTCAAGGCGCGGGTTCCCGAAAGCGACGCCACCGTCGATTCGCTGGTCCCGCACTACGGCTCGGCGCGCTTCATGGAGCGCGAGTGCCACGAGATGTACGGCATCGGCTTCCGCGGCAACGCGGACCTGCGCCCGGTCCTGCTCTACGAGGGCTTCGAGGGTCACCCGCTGCGCAAGGACTACGACAAGGAGCACGAGCAGCCGCTCGTGCCCTACCGGAAGTAGGGCCTGTTCACGCCATGGACACGGAAGCGAGGATCCCGAACCCCGTCCGGCCTGCGTTCGACCGGTCCGAGCGCGACGACACCGTCATCGTCAACATCGGCCCGTCGCACCCGGCGACGCACGGCACCGTCCAGATCATCGCCGAGCTCGACGGCGAGCGCGTGCTGCGCACCGACGTCCATCCGGGCTATCTGCATCGCGGCTTCGAGAAGGAGTGCGAGTCGCACACCTGGCACAACCTGATCCCCTACGTCGACCGGCTCAACTACGTCTCCGCGCTCGTCAACGACTTCGCGTACTGCGAGGCGGTCGAGAAGCTGATGGGGATCGAGATCACGCCGCGCTGCCGCTACCTCCGCACGCTCCTGTCCGAGTATTCCCGCCTGGTCGACCACCTGACGTGCGTCGCCGCCGGCCTGATGGAGCTGGGCGCGATGACCGCGTTCCTCTACCTCGTGATGATCCGCGACTACATGTACGAGCACCTCGCGGACCTGACCGGCGCGCGCGTCACCTACACGTACGGCCGCATCGGCGGGCTCGCGCGCGACCTGCCCGACGGCTGGCTCAAGCGCCTGGGCGAGATCCTCGACCAGTACGAGGACTTCGTCGGGCGCGTCCACGGACTCGTCGACCGCAACCGGATCTTCATCGACCGCATGCGCAACGTCGGGACGATCACGACCGCGCAGGCGCTCGACTTCGGCTTCACCGGGCCCCTCCTCCGCTCGACCGGGGCGCCGCGCGACCTGCGCAAGGACACCCCATACCTCGCCTACGCGGAGCTCGACTTCGAGGTGCCGGTGGGGATCAATGGCGACAACTACGACCGCTACTACATCCGGATGCGCGAGATGGACGAGTCGGTCTGGATGATGCGGCAGCTGATGGAGATGCTGCCGGCAGGGCCGATCAGCGTCGACGATCGCCGCTGCACGCTGCCCGACAAGGAGCTCGTCTACACCGAGATCGAGTCGCTGATCAACCACTTCAAGCTGATCATCGACGGCCCGCAGGTGCCCGCGGGCGAGGTCTACAGCGCGCACGAGTCGCCCAACGGCGAGCTCGGCTTCTACCTCGTCAGCACCGGCGGCGGCACGCCTTGGAAGATGCACGTGCGCGCGCCGTCGTTCGTCCACATGGGCGGCGTGCACCTGATGCTCGATGGCGACCAGCTCGCCGATATCATCCCCACGTTCGGGTCGGTGAACATGATCGGCGGAGAGTGCGACAGGTGAGGCACCTGATCCCCGAATTCGAGCGGTGGAAGAAGCGGTTCCCGCCGGGGTTCGAGTCCTCGCTCGTGATGCCCTGCGTGCGGCGGATCCAGGAAGACCGCGGCTTCGTCTCCGACAGCGACATCGACGGCCTGGTCGAGTACCTCGGCGTGCCGCGGATTCAGATCGAGGAAGTGCTGTCGTTCTACACGCAGTTCCGGCGCCAAGCCGTAGGACGCTGGCACGTCCAGTGCTGCCGCAACGTGACCTGCTCGATGATGAGCGCCGAGCGGCTCATCGACCACCTCGCGAAGAAGCTCGGCGTAGCCGTTGGCGGCACCACGGCGGACGGCCGCTTCACGCTGTCGACGGTCGAGTGCCTGGGCTCGTGCGGAACAGCGCCGGTCGTGATGGTCAACGACACCTACCACGAGAACATGAGCGTCGAGAAGCTCGATGCGCTCCTGGACGGATTGAAATAGTCATGCCCGGCCGCCAGCTCATCATGACGTTCCCGGTGACCGCGACGTCGCACACGCTCGCCGACTACCGTGCGCGCGGCGGCTACGAGGCGCTGCGCAAGGCACTGGCGATGCCTCCGCAGGACGTGACGAAGGAGATCGCCGCGTCCGGCCTCCTCGGCCACGGCGGCGCGGCGTTCCCCGTCGGCCGGAAGTGGCAGGTCATCAAGCTCGACGACCGGCAGCCGCACTATCTCTGCGCGAACGCCGACGAGGGCGAACCCGGCACGTTCAAGGATCGCTGGATCCTCGAGCACGCGCCGCACCTGCTGCTCGAGTCGATGGCCATCGCGTCGCACGCGCTGCAGGTCCGGCACGCGTTCGTCTACATCCGCGGCGAGTTCGACCTGCCCTACCGCCGGCTCGCCGGCGCGGTCGAGGAAGCCTACGCAGCGCAGCTCCTCGGCGAGAACGTTCTCGGCACCGGCTTCGCCTGCGACATCAACGTGATCCGCGGCGCGGGCTCGTACGTCTGCGGCGAGGCGTCCGGCCTGCTCGCGTCCGTCGAAGGCAAGCGCGGCTACCCGCGCAACCGGCCACCGCGGCTGACCGTGCACGGCCTCTACCAGCGGCCGACCGTCGTCAACAACGTCGAGACGCTGTCGAACATCGCCGGCATCGTCGCGAGCGGCGCCGAGGCCTTCAAGAAGATCGGCGTGCCGAAGTGCCCCGGCACCCAGCTCGTCTCGATCTCCGGCCACATCGTGCGGCCCGGCGTCTACGAGGTCGAGTACGGCTATCCTCTGCGGAAGTTCCTCTACGACGACTGCGGCGGCATCCTCGGCGGGAAGAAGCTCAAGTGCATCGTGCCGGGCGGCATCTCGACCAAGGTGCTGACGGCCGAGGAGTGCGAGCCGCTCACCTACGACAAGGAGTCGTTCGAGGCGGCAGGGTCGTCACTGGGCTCGGGCGGGATGATCGCGATCGCCGACGGGACGTGCATGGTGCGCCTCCTGCAGGTGATGCTGCGCTTCTACCACCACGAATCGTGCGGCCAGTGCACGCCGTGCCGCGAGGGAATGGGCTGGCTGCACCGGATCATCGACCGGATCGTCGCCGGCGAGGGCAAGCCGGACGACCTCGACCGGATGATCGAGATCTCGAAGCTGAACGACGGCACGACGATCTGCGGGATGGGCGATGCCGCCGGCTACGCGACCGTCGGGATCCTCGCCAAGTACCGCGACGAGTTCGACTACTGGATCGAGCACAAGCGCTCGAGGCTCGGCGGAAACCTGGAAGTCGAAGGGCTGGGTGCCCATGCCTGAGATCTTCATCAACGGTCAGTCGGTGCAGGCGGAGCCGGGGCAGACGGTGCTGCAGGTCGCGCTCGCCAACGGGTACTTCATCCCGTATTTCTGCTGGCATCCGTCGCTGTCGATCGCCGGCAACTGCCGGATCTGCGTCGTCCAACCCGAGGGCAAGAACTGGGTCGAGATCGCGTGCAACATGCCGGCCACCGAAGGCACGCGCGTGCTGACCGATTCGGACCTCGTTCGCGCGCACCGCAAGGCGACGCTGCAGTTCATCACGCTCAACCACCCGGTCGACTGCGGAATCTGCGACAAGGCCGGCGAATGCACGCTGCAGGACTACCACTACGAGTACAACGGCGAGCGGTCGGTGTCGATCGACGCCAAGGTCACGTCGACCAAGTTCGTCGAGCTTTCGCACCGGATCGTGCTCGACAACGAGCGCTGCATCCTGTGCACGCGCTGCGTCCGCTTCACGCGCGAGGTCTCGAAATCGAACGCGCTCGGCGTCAAGGAGCGCGGCGACACCTCGCTTCTCCGCGCTGCCGAGGACGGCTCGTTCGATCGCGATCCGTACTCCGACAACGTGATCGACCTCTGTCCGGTCGGCGCGCTCTTGTCGCGGCAGTTCCTGCATAAGTCGCGCGTGTGGTACCTGAAGCCGACGTCGTCGATCTGCCCGGGCTGCGCGCGCGGCTGCACGGTCGACGTCTGGCACCGCAAGCACGAGTGGCGGCTCCACGCGCTGGACCCGAAGCAGAACACGGCGATCGCGCGCGTGACGCCGCGCGAGAACCCGGCCGTCAACGGTCCGTGGATCTGCAACAAGGGGCGCGACCTCGCGAAGATCTTCGAGCGCGCGCGAGCCGAGCGCCCGCTCCGCAAGGGCAAGCCGGTCGAGCTCGCCGAGGCCATCGCCGCGGCGCGTCAATTGATCGCCGCCGCCAAACGCCCGGTGGCCGTGGTCTCGAGCTGGGGCAGCAACGAGGAGCTGACCGCGTTCAGGGCCGCGCTCGGTTCGCGCTTCACGACGTTCGTGAAGCCGGACCAGTTCCCGGCGGAGGGAGAGCGGGTGGAGGACGACCTCCTGATCCGGGCCGACAAGAACCCCAACACGCGGGCCGCACAGGCGCTGTTCGGCACAGCGCCGCCTGAGTTCGCCGACGGCACCGACCTCGTGCTGGTCTGGGGCGAGGGCTTCGACTTCGGCCGGCTGCCGCGCGGCGCCAGGGTGATCTTCCTCAATGCCTGGCTCGCGCCCGAAAACGGCCACGCCGACGTGTTCTTCGCGACGAGCGTGCAGACCGAGCGGCGCGGTCACTACACGAACTTCGAGGGCACGGTCAGCGCCTTCGAGCCGTGCTTCGCGAAGGCGCCGGCCGTGGCGGATGCCGAGGCGCTCTTTGCCGCGCTCGGCGAGCGGGTCGGAGCGGTCACCGCATGATCCAGGATCTCGTCGTCTACGCGGTCTACATCGGCTACGCGCTCGCCGTGCTGATGACCTTCGGCACGATCCTGACCTGGGTCGAGCGGAAGCAGGCGGCCGTGATGTCGGACCGCATCGGCGCGAACCGCGCCTATGTGCGGATTCCGTTCACCCAGATCAAGCTCGTGTGGTGGGGACTGTTCCACGGACTGGCCGATGGCCTCAAGATGCTGGTCAAGGAAGACTGGCGGCCGAGGACGTACGACTGGTACGCGTATGCCGTCGCGCCATGGGTCGTGTTCACGCCGGTGCTGCTCGTCTTCGCCGTGATCCCGTTCGGCGGCACGATCGTCCCGGGGAAGCTCTTCCCCGCGCTCGCCGGCTGGTTCGGCGACCGGAGCTACCCGCTCCAGATCGCCCGGCTCGACGCCGGGCTCCTGATCGTCTTCGCGTTCGGCGGCATGACGATCATCGGCGCGATGCTCGCCGGCTGGTCGTCGTACAACAAGTTCTCGATGCTGGGCGCGCTGCGCGCCGGCTCGCAGATGATCTCCTACGAGCTCATCATGGGGCTCACGGTGCTGGGGCTGATCCTGATCTACGGCACCGTCGACCTGACGTCCATCGTCCAGCAGCAGTCGGGCATCGTGCTGGGCGTGCTGCCGGCGTGGGGCATCGTCTACCAGCCCTTCGCGGCGACGCTGTTCATGGCGGCCGCGATTGCCGAGAACAAGCGGATCCCGTTCGACCTCCCCGAGGCCGAGTCCGAGCTGATCGCCGGCTTCTACACCGAGTACAGCGCGATGAAGATGGGACTCTTCATGTTCGCGGAGTTCATCGAGATCGCGATCATCGCCGCGCTGTTCACGACGCTGTTCCTCGGCGGCTACAACCTGCCGTACATGAACGACCAGGGCTTCTCGTTCCCCGGCGGCGCGACGCTGCCGCTGAGCCACGGCGTCGCGGTCGTCACGCAGCTCGTCGTCTTCCTCGTCAAGGTGCTGGTCATGTCGAGCTTCCAGATCCTGATCCGCTGGACGCTTCCCCGCTTCCGCTACGACCAGGTGCTGAACTTCGCCTGGAAGTTCATGTTCCCGCTGTGCCTCGCCAACCTCGTGGTCACGGTCGTCGCCGTGTGGTGGCTGACCCCGTGACCGACGCGATGACGAAGCGCACCCACGTCCGCAAGCGCTACTGGAACGAGCCCACGATGGGCTTGTGGGAGCGGCTGTACCTCCCGGAGATCCTCCGCGGGATGGCGATCACGAGCCGCGTCTTCTTTCGCAACATGGGAAAGTGGATCACCGGCCGCAAGGGCGCGCTCACCACGTACTACCCCGAGGAGACGCGCTGGGACTACGCGCGGCACAACCGCGGCAAGCACGTGCTGACGCAGCGGCCCGACGGCAGCCCGCAGTGCGTCGCCTGCAACATGTGCGCGACCGTCTGCCCGGCCAAGGTGATCGAGATCGACGCGGGCTTCGATCCCGCCGACCCCGCGCACCCGAAGTCCCCCGTGCGCTTCGAGATCGACTACTCGCGCTGCATCTTCTGCGGCCTCTGCGTCGAGGCCTGTCCCGAGGACGCGATCCGCATGGTGAAGGAAGTGCCCGAGCTGCCGCGCTACGACCGCGCGACGATGTGGATCGGGATGGAAGAGCTGCTCACGTGGAATCCTCAGCGCGACGTCGCGAAGCCGTACCCGCCGCGCCCGCCCAAGACAAGCTGAAGAGCCATGGACGCCTTCCTCGGCAATCTCGACACGCTGCTGATCTACCTGTTCGCGGCCTCGGCGCTCGCCAGCGCGGCGCTGATGATCGTCCTGCGCCACCCGATGCAGGTCGCGATGGCGCTCATCTCGACGATGGTGTTCCTGGGCGGCGTCTACGGGCTCCTCGGCGTGCACTTCATCGCCGCCTTCCAGGTGCTGATCTACGTCGGCGCCGTGATGGTGTTCATGGTCTACGTGATCATGCTGCTCGACGTCCGCGACGAGTCGTTCGCCCACCGCTATTCGGAGTTCCTGCTGCCGGGTGCCGTCGTCGCCGTCCTGTTCGTGGCTGCGCTCGGCTACGGCTTCTGGCACGGCTACCACGCGCTCGCCAATGCAACCGTGTCCTTCGGGCTGCGCGAGTTCTCGGTCGCGTTCCTGAAGGAGTACTGGCTGCAGTTCGAGCTGACGTCGGTGCTGCTGGTCGCGGCCGTCGTCGCGGCGATTGCGGTCATCCGGATCGGCCGGAGGGGCCGTGGATAAGCTCAACGTGCTGCTCGCGCTCTCGATCGCGCTGTTCGCGCTCGGGCTCGTCGGCGTCATCGTCCGCCGCAACCTGCTCGTGATGCTGATGTGCATGGAGCTCATGCTGAACGGCGTCAACCTCTCGCTGGTCACATTCGCGCAGCAGACCGGCACCGCGGCCGGCGCCGTGCTCGTGTTCCTGATCTTCGTCGTGGCGGCCGCGGAGATCGCCATCGCGATCCCGATCGTGCTCCTGCTCGTGCGCGCGAAGCGCACGCTCGACGCCGACGCCTACGCGGACCTCAGGGGATAGCCGGTGAGCCACCTCCTCACGCTGATCGTCGTCCTGCCGCTCGTCGGCTTCGTCCTGAACGGCCTCCTCGGCAACCGGCTCGGCCACCGCTTCGTGACGCTGGTCGGCTGCGGGCTGCCGATCCTCTCGTTCGCGATCGCGCTCCGCTGCCTCGCGGACCTGCACGCGGGCGACTGGTGGCCGCTGGTCGACGTCCCCTACACGTGGGCGCGGATCGGCGACAAGGTCTTCGACGTCGCGTTCTACTTCGACCGGCTGTCCGCGGTGATGACGCTGATCGTGACCGGCGTCGGGTCGCTGATCCATATCTACTCGACCGGCTACATGAAGGAAGACAAGAGCTACGCACGGTACTTCGCGTACCTCAACCTGTTCCTGTTCTTCATGCTGACGCTGGTCCTCGGCCGCTCGCTGCTCGTGATGTTCGTCGGCTGGGAGGGCGTCGGCCTCGCCTCCTACCTGCTGATCGGCTTCTGGTTCGAGGATCCCGAAAAGGCGGCCGCCGGCAAGAAGGCGTTCGTCACCAACCGGATCGGCGACGCCGGCTTCCTGCTCGGAATGTTCCTGCTCTTCTGGGCGCTCGGCACGCTCGAGATCGACCAGATCAACGCGGCGTTCGCGAGCCCGATTGCGCCTCCCGTCGCGGCGAGCCTCGTCGGGATCCTGCTGTTCATCGGGGCCTGCGGCAAGTCGGCGCAGATTCCGCTGCACGTGTGGCTGCCCGACGCGATGGCGGGCCCGACGCCGGTGTCGGCGCTGATCCACGCGGCGACGATGGTCACGGCCGGCGTCTACCTGGTCGCGCGGATGGCCCCGCTCTACGTGGTCGCGCCGGGCGCCTCCGAAGTGATCGCGGTGATCGGCGCCGCCACGGCATTCTTCGCGGCGACGGTCGCCGTCGCGCAGACCGACATCAAGAAGGTGCTCGCGTACTCGACGGTCTCGCAGCTCGGGTTCATGTTCGTCGCCGCCGGCGTGGGCGCCTACGGCGTCGCGATCTTCCACGTCTACACGCACGCGTTCTTCAAGGCCTGCCTGTTCCTCGGCGCCGGCAGCGTGATCCATGCGCTCTCGGGCGAGCAGGACATCCGCAAGATGGGCGGATTGTGGCGAAAGATCCCGTGGACGTTCGCCACGTTCGCGATCGCGACCGCGGCGATTGCCGGCATCCCGCCGCTCGCAGGCTTCTGGTCGAAGGACGAGATCCTCTGGTTCGCGTTCGGCAGCAGCCGGGGCGGCAATCCGCTCCTCTGGGTGGTGATGGCGGCCACGGCGCTCCTGACCGCGTTCTACATGTTCAGGCTCCTGTGGCTCACGTTCTTCGGCCACTCGCGGATGGATCACGAAGTCGAGCACCACGTCCACGAATCGCCGTGGTCGATGGTCGGCGTGCTGGTCGTGCTCGCGGCCCTGTCGGCCGTCGGAGGATTCTTCGACGTCCCGCACTTCCTGTCGTCGCTGCCGACCTTGCCCGAGCCGCGCGAAGGCGCGCACGAGCTCGAAATGCCGCTCCTCTGGATCTCGATTGCGATCGCGCTCGCGGGCTTCGTGATCGCCGTGCGCTACTTCGGCCGCGATGCCTTGCGCGCCGCGCAGATCGCGCCCCGCTTCGCGGGGCTCCGGCGGATCCTGTTCAACAAGTACTTCGTCGACGAGGCGTACGAGCGCCTGCTGGGCCGGCCCCTCGCGTGGGTCTCGGAGCGCGTGTTCCTGAACGTCGGCGACCGGATCCTGCTGGACGGCTCGCTCAACGGCCTCGCGCGGATCGCCCACCGCGCCGCGGGCGGACTCGGTCGGATCCAGACCGGCAACCTGCATCTCTACGCGCTCTTCGTGCTGGCGGGCGCGCTGGCGGCGCTGGTCTGGGGGCTGCGCCATGTCTGAGGCGGCCCTCCTCAACTGGGTGCTCTACCTGCCCGTCATCGGCATCGCGCTCCTGGTCGCGGTGCCGGCGAGGGCGGAAGGCCAGATCCGGTGGCTCACGTTCGCGATCACCGCCATCCAGCTCGCGGCGACCCTCGCGCTCTACGTCGCCTTCGACGCGAACCAGGCGGGCCTTCAGTTCGAGACGCGGCTCGCGTGGATTCCGGACTGGGGCGTCTATTACCAGATCGGGCTCGACGGCTACAACGTCCTCCTCGTTCTGCTGACGGCGTTCCTCGGACCGCTCGTCGTCGCCGGCGCGTTCACCGCGATCACGAAGGACGTGAAGCTCTTCTACGCGATGCTGCTGCTGATCCAGTTCGCGATGCTGGGCACGTTCGTCGCGCAGGACCTGTTCGTCTTCTACCTCTTCTGGGAGACGATGCTGATCCCGATGTTCCTCATCATCGGCATCTGGGGCGGCGAGCGGCGGATCTACGCGACCCTCAAGTTCGTGCTCTACACCGCGTTCGGCAGCATCCTCATGCTGGCGGCGGTGATCTACCTCGTCTGGTCGCTGCAGCAGACCTCGGGCATCACGTCGTTCGCGTTCGCCGACCTCTACCGCTCACGGCTGCCGCTCGCGACGCAGACGATCCTGCTCTGTGCGTTCGGACTCTCGTTCGCCATCAAGGTGCCGATGGTGCCGCTGCACACGTGGCTGCCGGACGCCCACGTCGAGGCGCCCACGGCGGGCTCCGTGGTCCTCGCCGGCGTGCTCCTGAAGATGGGCACGTACGGCTTCATGAAGCTCGGCTTCCCGCTCTTCCCCGACGCGACCCGCGCGCTCGCGCCGGCGATCATGGCGTTGGGCACGCTGTCGATCGTCTACGGCGCCTGCCTCGCGCTCGTCCAGAACGACATCAAGAAGATCATCGCCTACTCGTCGATCAGCCACCTGGGCTACGTGATGCTCGGGCTCGCGAGCCTCGACCTCCTCGGCATCCAGGGCGCGATGGTCCAGATGGTGAGCCACGGACTCACGGCGGCCGGCCTGTTCCTGATGGTCGGGATGATCTACGAGCGCTGCCACACCCGCGAGCTCTCGGCCTACGGCGGCCTCGCGAAGCTGCTGCCGGTCTACTCGGTCTTCTTCATGATCCTGACGCTCGCCTCGATCGGCCTGCCGACGACGAGCGGCTTCACCGGCGAGTTCCTCACGCTTCTGGGTGCGTTCGCAGCCTCGTGGCCGCGTTACCTCGCCGGCGAGATCACGCCGCTCGCCTCGAGCGCGATCGCGGTCACCGGCGTCGTGCTGGGTGCGCTCTACATGCTGCGCTTCGCGAAGACCTTCCTCTTCGGCGAGTCGAAGGCCCCGCACATGCCGCTGGTCGATCTCGACCTCCGCGAAAAGCTGATTCTCGCCGCCATCGTCGCCGCCGTCTTCGCGCTTGGCCTTTTCCCCGACGAGCCGATGCACAAGACCGAGCTCGCCGCGAAGCAATTCCAGCAGCTGGTCGGCACGGCGCGCCTGCCGGGAACGCCGTGAGAGCGCGGGAGTCGCACCGGAGCACGCCATGAACTGGACCGAACTCTTGACCGCGATGGCGCCCGAGCACCTGCTGCTCGCGGGCATCGTCGCGCTGGTCGCCCTCGAGATCGTCGCGGAGCGATCGCGCGGAGCGCTGGTCGTGGCGACGGCGAGCGTCGCGGCGGCCGCCGCCGCCGCGTTCTGGCTCTATTCGAACGGCATCGACGCGTCGCCGTTCGCGGGTCAGTATTCGATCGATCCCCGGTGGTCGCTCGCGAAGGCGCTCCTGCTGTCGCTGGCCGTGCCGATCCTGCTCATGTCGCGCGACGAGTTCCGCGACGGGCCGTTCTATCCGCTGCTGCTGTCGTCGCTGTACGGCTTCTGCCTTCTCCTGTCCGCCGACAGCTTCCTCACGCTGTTTCTGGGCCTCGAGCTCCTGTCGCTGCCCGTCTACACGCTCGTGCTGCTCGCGTTCCGCCGCCCCGAGAGCGCTGAAGCGGCGCTCAAGTACCTCGTGCTCGGCGGCGCGGCGTCGGCGACGTTCCTGATGGGCGTGTCCCTGCTCTACGGCGGCAGCGGCTCGCTCGGCATCGCGGCGTTCGCAACGGCGCTCGGGGCGGCCGACACGATGGCGATCTCCGCGGTCGTCATGATCCTCGTCTCGTTCTTCCTCAAGGCCGCGATCGTTCCGTTCCACGCCTGGGCCCCCGACGCGTACGAAGGCGCAAGCGTGCCGGTCACCGCGTACATGGCCACGATCGTCAAGGCCGGAGCGCTGCTCGCCGTGCTCCGGCTGGTCGGAGACGCCCGCATCCCGGGCTATGTTGCGGGCCTCATCGCGTTCCTGCCGCTCGTCTCGATCGTCTGGGGCAACCTGACCGCGATGCGGCAGGCGAGCTTCCGGCGGATGATCGCGTACTCGTCGATCGCGCACGCCGGCTACCTGTTCTACGCGTTCCTCGGCGAAGGCCCGGGGCGCTTCCAGGCCATCGTCTTCTACCTCGTCGCGTACGGCGTGATGAACCTGCTCGCGTTCGCTTCGCTGCCGCAGGACGCGGACGACGCCGCGCGCGACCGTCTCGACACCCTGAAGGGCCTCTACGCGCGCCGGCCGTACGCTGCGGTGATGATCGGCATCGCGATGCTCTCGCTCGCCGGCATCCCGCCGTTCCCCGGGTTTGTCGCGAAGTTCCTGATCTTCCGGAACGTGATGATGGCGGGCTACACGACGTACGCGGTGCTCGGCCTCGTCGGCAGCTACCTCGGCATCTACTTCTACCTGCGCGTGATCCAGTACATGTTCATGAGCCCGGCCGCGACCGCCGGCGAAGCGGCTCCCGCGAAAGTTGCCGTCTCGGCGGGACTGCTCTGCCTCGCCGCGGCGATCGTGCTGTCGGTGCTTCCGGGCTGGGCGATCGGGCTCCTGTAGCGCCGCCACGAACTAGCTGCCCCCGAAGTACCGGCGCACGTCCTCGATCGTGCGCACGTTCGGGTCGATGAGCGCGAGATCCTCCTCGGTCATGTGGACGCGCATCGCGTAGTCGACGACGACCGGCCGCCCCCGCAGGGTTCCCCACTCCCCGGGCTTGTCCTCGTAGAGCTCCGGATCCGGGGAATGCTCCGGGTGCGCGTCGCTCTTCATGAACGCGTCGAGCTCGTCGCGCGACATGAGGCGCACGGCAGGCATGACGAGCATCGCCCCGAGCGGCAGGCTGGCGAGGATCGGGCACAGTTCCGGGTAGAAGCGCTGCCAGCCCTCGCGCCAGATCCGTGCCTCCTCTCGGTTCGCGCGCGCGCCTGCGCGCCAGCGGCGCATGCGCGGGACCTTGATCGCAATGCAGCCGCAAACGATCGTGCGCCGCTGGCTGCCCCGGCGGACGCGGAACATAGGAGCCGCATTCTAGCGGACGGCATGCGCCAGGAGCGATGGCGCCTCCGCGCAACCGGCACTGCCGGGGCAGGTGCGAAGGGTCAGTGCAGGCGCTGCCGCGACTTGCGCGTCGCGTCGGCGAACGCGCTGCGCCGGCTGCCGGTGCCGCGGCCCTGGGTCGCTTCGCGGCGCGACAGCCAGAAGCGGAAGATCAGGACAGCGGCCACGGGCAGCTCGTCGATCAGCTCGGCGCGCTTCTCCTCGCTGTCGACCCATTCCGTGAAGTCGTCGTCGCGATCGCCGAACGCGAGCGCCTCGATCGGGAAGATCCAGTCGCGCGCATCCTGCGCGTCGTAGAGCGGCTGCCACTCGTCGTCGCGGAGCTTCACGCCGGCCATGTAGCCCTCGCACCAGGCCGTGGCCTCGGCCGGAGCGCGATCGCCGCGCTGCGCCTTGTCGTCCGGCACGTAGAGCAACGGCCGGAAGCGCGTCGGCGACTCGGCCAGCGTTCGCTGGATGCCGACGAAGTGACGAAGCACGAGGCCCATGATCCGCTGCGCCTGCTCGTTGTCGACGAACACCGGCGTCCCGCTCTTGCTGCCCTCGCTCCACACCTGCGGCAGCCACTCGGACGGCTGGATCGCCTCCGGCCCGGAGACCACGGCGGTGAGGTAGCCGTCGAGCATCTCGAGGTCCATGCAGTCCTGCGGCACGGCGTCGGACGCGAGGAACACCTCGAGCTCGTCGAGCTCGGCGTCGGTGAGAGGTTCGTCGAGGGCGCGGGGATCGTTGGTGGCGGCCATGGAGCTCGGTTGCAGCGTCGAAACCTCCAATGATCCCCTGCGCGAGCGTTCCGCGCAACTCTCGCGTGGCGGACAAGATGCGAGGCGGAATCGGCCGGGACGCCGTGTTACCCTTTCCGTCGCATGTGCCGAGCATCCGTCGATGCCACCGCCGAAGATCAGGACCCAGGCGTTTCTCGCGAACCTGCCGCTGTTCAAGGAGCTGGCGCCGGGCGAGATCGACCGCATCGCGGCCGGGACGACGGAGCTCCACACGCCGCGCGGCGAGATCCTGTTCAACAAGGGCGACCCGTGCACCGGTTTCCATGTCGTGATCTACGGCCAGGTGAAGCTGTCGTTCGTGACGCCCCAGGGCAGCGAGAAGGTCGTCGAGATCATCGGTCCCGGCTACTCGTTCGGCGAGGCGCTGATGTTCATGGACCGTCCCTACATCCTGATGGCGCAGACGCTCGCCGACTCGCTCCTGCTGCACGTGTCGAAGGAGGCCGTGTTCGAGGGCCTCGAGCGCGATCCCGGCTTCGCGAAACGGATGCTGGCGGGCCTGTCGCGCCGCCTCCACGGCCTCATCAGCGACGTCGAGAGCTATTCGCTCCTGTCGGGGACGCAGCGGGTCATCGGCTACCTGCTTCGGCAGGACGCGGACCAGGCGATCGCGGCGGCGCCCTACTCGGTCACGCTCCCGACGTCGAAGGCGATCGTCGCGTCGCGCCTCAATCTCACGCCCGAGCATTTCTCCCGGATCCTGCACGATCTGACCGAAGCGGATCTCATCGAGGTCGACGGGCGGGATGTCCGCATCAAGGACGTGACGAGGCTGCGCACCTATTCCGGCTGACGCCGCGGCTCAGGCCCTCGCGTCGGGCCGCTGCCAGATCGTGATCTCGTAGAGGGATTCGATCCCGGGCTCCTCGTGGTGCCCGTAGCCGGCGCGCTCGAGAATCCGGAACAGCGGCGTCGGCATGCAGTCGATGACGAGCCGCAGCGTGTCGCCCTCGCCGAAGTCCGAGACGGTCTCGAGCACGCGCTCGATCGGCTCGGGCGGTTCCATGCCGCGCACGTCGAGCGTCAGATGTCGTGGCATGACGGTCTCCCCTGTCACGCGATGCGAAGCAGCACCATCGCGGCATTGTTGGGAGTGCGGGACCGGCCTTCCTTGACGCGAATCAAGGGATCCGCATCAGCGCAGCGCGTGGGCGACGTTGAGCGCAGCCGCGAACACGAGCACCGCGCCGGACTGATGCGCCGCCGCGAGCGGGACCGGCACGACGAGGAGCAGGGTTGCGATACCCAATGCGATCTGCAGCGCAAGCAACGCGAGCAGCGCGTGGCCACCCGCGCGCGCGCGGAGCGGCAGGCCGTCCACCGACCGCAGGCGCCACCAGAGCGCCGGAACGAGAATGGCGAGCAGCCACGCGAGCGCCCGGTGGTCGAACTGGACGGTCGCCATGTTCCAGAAGAAATTCTTCCACCAGGGATCGATCGACAGGATCTCGGGCGGCACGACGCTGCCGTTCATCAGCGGGAACGTGTTGTAGGCGAAGCCCGCGCGAATGCCGGCGACGAAGCCGCCGCTCAATGCCATCGCGAACACGAGGGCCGCGACGACGAACGCGAAGCGCCGCGTTGCACGCTGCGCGGGGGCTGTGAGTACCGGGCGTCGGGGGTCGACGAGCGAGAGGCCGATCCAGAGCATCGCTGCGAAGATCCCGAGCGCGATGCCCAGGTGGGCGGTCAACCGGAACTGCGAGACGCGTGGGTCGTCGACGAGGCCGCTTTGCACCATGTACCAGCCCATGGCGCCCTGCAGCCCGCCCAGCACGAAGATGCCGGCCAGCAGCCAGCCGTATCCGGGGGGGATGCGCCGGCGCGCCGCGAACCAGACGAGCGGCACGAGGAATGCGACGCCGATCGCGCGGCCGAGGAGCCGGTGGAAGTATTCCCACCAGAAGATGCCCTTGAACTCCGCGAGCGTCATCGCGTGGTTGACCTGCCGGAACTCCGGCGTGAGCTGATACTTGGCGAACGTCTCGTGCCACTGCGCATCGGTCAACGGGGGAAGCGTGCCGACGATCGGCTGCCACTCGACGATCGAAAGGCCGGAATGCGTGAGCCGCGTGACGCCGCCGACGACGACCATCGCGAACACGAGCGCGCAGCACGCGAAAAGCCATGCCGTGATCGCGCGATGGCCCGCCGCGGACCGCGCCCCGTCGGTCCCGAGAGGCAGGCTTGCGCGGGCGGAAGCGGAGCTCGACATGGCGCCCATTCTGCCACGGGGCAGCCGCCGGCAACGCGCGTGGCCGCTGTGCGCCGTCGATCGGCGTCGTGCAAAATGTACGCTTGGCGTTACCGCCCATTGCGATGCCGGCGCTGGCAACGAGGACGAACTCACGGCTTCCATGAACGACCGCCCCCGCCTCATCGCGCATCTCGACATGGATGCGTTCTACGCGTCGGTCGAGCTCCTGCGCCGTCCCGAGCTGCGCGGCAAGCCGGTCGTCATCGGCGGCGGCCGGCGAGGAACGGAAGAGCGCGCGCTCACGACACTGCGCGAGTACGTCGGCCGCGGCGTCGCCACCACCGCGACCTACGAAGCGCGCGCGCTCGGCGTCCACTCCGGGATGGGGCTCATGAAAGCCGCGCGGCTCGCGCCCGATGCGATCCGCCTTCCCCCCGATTTCGACGCCTACCGGCGCTACTCGCGGCGGTTCAAGGACGCGGTCAAGGCGATCGCGCCCTGCATCGAGGACCGCGGGATCGACGAGATCTACGTCGATCTCACCGATGTCGACCCCCCGCGCGACGTGGCGCGGGACGCGGCGGCGCTTTACGCGGACGGGCGCGCGCTCGCCCGATCGATCAAGGAGGCCGTGCGTGCCGCCACCGGGCTCTCGTCGTCGATCGGGCTCGCGCCGAACAAGCTGCTCGCGAAGATCGCCTCGGATCTCGACAAGCCCGACGGCCTCACCCTCGTGACGCCGGCGGACGTCCCGGTTCGCATCTGGCCGCTGCCGCCGCGCAAGATCAACGGCATCGGGCCGAAGGCAGCGGCGAAGCTCGACACGCTCGGCATCCGCACCATCGGCGACCTCGCGCACGCGGATCCTGCCTGGCTCGTCGAGCAGTTCGGCCGCCATTACGGGGCCTGGATGCACGAGGCGGCCCACGGCCGCGACGAGCGCGCCGTCGTCACCCACAGCGAGCCCAGGTCGATCAGCCGCGAGACGACGCTCGACCGCGACCTGTCCCCCACCCGCGATCGAGCGCAGCTCAGCGAGATCTTCACCGACCTCTGCCTGCATGTCGCCGACGATCTGCGGCGGGCGGGTTACGCCGGGCGCACGATCGGGCTCAAGCTTCGCTACGACAACTTCAAGACGGTCACCCGCGACCAGACGATCGAGATGCCGACGCAGGACGGCCCGACGATCCGCCGTGCCGCCGGCGAGTGCCTGAAGCGCGTCCCGCTCGATCGCCGCATCCGCCTCCTCGGGGTTCGCGTCGGCGCGCTGGTTCCGATCGGCGAAGCGAGCATGCACGGAGCGGACGAGCCCGATCCCACACCGTCGCTGTTCTGAGCGCCGCGCTTCGCCCGGCCGCTTTGCGTTCTCGCAGGAGCTCGCGTAACGTATCCGGCCGGAGATCCGACGAGGTCCGCCATGCTCGCGCTCACCCAGGACGTTGCGGCCGGCACGAAATGAGCATCATGCGAACGAAGCGATCGCTCGGCATAGCATTCACGACGCTCTGGGCCGCGCTCGCCCAGGCCCAGACAGCGCCGCCGATTCCCCATTCGATCGCCGGCTACCTGGTGACGCGGGCGGAGAACAGCTGTCTCGAGTGCCATGACAGCCCGGGCGACATCGGGAAGAAGCGAGCGAAGGGACTCCCACCGCCGGCCCCGACCAGCCACTACGGGACGCTGCAAGGCAAGCCCCAGGTCGCGGACTCGCACTTCTTCTGCACGTCCTGTCACAAGCCCAGGTAGCCGCCTTGCCCCGCGGCCGTCATTCCGCCGGGACGACTGCCCGCACGGTCGAGCCTCGCGGCGGCTTCAACAGCATCACGAGCGGAATCATCGCCACAAAGCTTGCCACGATCAGCCAGAACGCCTGCAACAAACCCACCATCTGGGCCCGCCGCGCGGCCTGCTGAGCGATGAGGGCGAGTCCTGCGCCCTGTGCCTTGAGCCGCAGGGGGTCGAGGTAGTGCTGGACCTCGAAGCGATAGGGGTCGACGTAGCTGCGCAGCGCGCTCCAGCTCGCCTGGCCGCCGCGCGTCATGTACACGCTCGCGATCGAGATGCCGATGCTCGACCCGATCGAGCGAATCACGTTGTAGACGCCGGCAGCCTCGGTGGCGAGGCCGGGGGGAAGCGTGGCGCCCTGTTCGGCCTGACGCAGCTTGCCTTCGGCCTCGGCGAGCGCCGCCTCGAACGGCCGCCGATCGAGCGCGAACAGGACGTCGCCCTTGCGCACGTATTCGTTCTCGTGGATCGGCACCTCCACCACCTGGCCCATCACCAGCGACGACACCCGCTCGACGCGCGCGTTGACATAGGCGTTCTCGGTCGATTGCCGGGTGCTGCTCTCGCGCCAGCACCCGTAACCACCCGCGGCCAGCGCCAGGACGACGACGCCGTACCCGGCTTCGTCGTCGCTCCTGCTGCGCCCGACGCAGCTCGCGCAACAGGAACTCCTCGTCGACGGAATCGAGATCGAGGCGCCGACACGCCTCCTCGAACCGCGCGGCCGTCCACTCGTGCCGTTCGGCGAGCCACGCGACGGCGCGCCGCGGTCGGCTCCTGTGCCTCCTATTGCGGCAGCGACGCGAGCAGTGCCTGGATCGTGTCGGCGTCGACCGGCTTCACCAGGTGATGGCGGAACCCGGCCTGGCGGCTGCGCTGGCAGTCGCTCGCCTCGCCCCATCCCGTGAGCGCGATCAGCGTCGTATCACGGGCCTGCGGTTGCGCGCGGATGCGACGCGCGACCTCGTACCCGTCCATGCCGGGCATGCCGAGATCGAGCAGCACTGCGTTTGGCCGGAACTCGCCGAGCGCCTCGAGCGCGGCCGCGCCGTCGTAGACGACGCGCGCATCAGCGCCGATCATCCGCAGCAGCGCTCCCAACGTATTCGCGGCGTCGCGATTGTCGTCCACGATCAGGATCCGCTGCATGCCCTTCACCTGCGGGGCCGGCGCGACGGCGCCTGCCGCGACGGTCTCCGCGCCGCCGCCGAGCGGGAGGCGCACGACAAAGGTGCTCCCCTTGCCTTCGCCGTCGCTCGCTGCCGCGATGCTTCCGCCGTGCATCTCGACCAGGCTCCGGGCAAGCGAAAGACCGATCCCGAGCCCTGACTGCGAACGCCGATCCAGCGCGTCACCCTGCGCGAACATGTCGAACACCCGCGACATCGACTCCGCCGCGATGCCGACGCCGGTATCGGTGATGGCGACGACCACGCTGGCGTCCTCGCGCCGCGCCGTGACGGTGATGCGGCCGCCGGGGTCGGTATACTTGGCGGCATTGTTGAGCAGGTTCGAGAAGACCTGCGCGAGACGCACGGGATCGGCGTCGAGGCCAAGCGGTTCCGCCGGGAGCGCGACGTCGAGCGTGTGGTTCGCCGCGTCGATCAGCGGCCGGCTCGTTTCCACGGCCGCCGCGATCACTTCGGCAAGATCCACGCTGACCTTGCGCAAGTCGATCTTGCCGCGCGTGATGCGCGAGACGTCCATCAGATCGTCGATCAGCCGCACCATGTGGTTGACCTGTCGATCCATGACCTCGTAGGCGGGCACCGCGGGCTGCCCGGACGCCGTGAGCCGCAGAACGCCCAGCGAATTCCGGATCGGCGCGAGCGGATTGCGCAGCTCGTGCGCGAGCGTCGCCAGGAACCGGTTCTTGCGCTCGTCGGCGACCTCGCGCTCCTCGAGGTGGGACCGCGCCTGGAACTGCCGCGCCCGCGCGCGGAACGCGCTGCGCACCGCGCTCACCAGCGCGGCGACGCGCACCGGCCGCTCGAGCAGCGTGACGTTGCCGAGTGTCCGGAGCGTATGCGCCGCAATCTGGGAATCGGCGCCGGCACGGGTGAGCAGCAGCACCGGCAGATCGGACCACGACGGCTGTCCCGCGAGCAATCGCGCGAGGCGGCCGTCGTGCCCCAGGAGCGCCTCCTCCGCGATCACGATGGCGGCCGCGCCGCGCTCGACTTCGACCGCGAGGTGCTCGAGATCCCGGCATGCGACGCACGAGGGTGCGTCCTGTCCCAGCGCAGCAGCGATCAGCGCCGCATCCTTGCCGACCGGCGCCAGCACGAGGAGCCTCTGTTCCACGGGCTCGACCGGACGCTCACTCACCGCGTCGCTCCCGCTCCGGCACACCGGTCAGCACGCCGCGGTAGCCGCGCAGAGGCTCGCCGATCACGATCTTGCCGTGCTTCATGCTGAACTCGCGGAGACTGCGCTCGTGCTCGCCGCCACGCATCTTGACCACGGAAATCGCCTGCCTCACCTCTCCTTCCATCTCGAAGTACCGGAGCAGCACGACCGAGTCCGCAAGATAGCTCGCGTCGATCGGCGAGCTCATCTGGCCGCTCATCATGCCGTGGTGCGCGGCGATGAGGATCGTGGCCACGCCCGACTGTCCGAGATAGGTGAGAAGCTCGTGCAGCTGAACGACGAGAAACGTCTCGTCGGGCATCGAGTTGAGGTACCCGTTCAGGCTGTCGATCACGACGAGCTGCACGTGCCGTTGCTCGACGGCCGCGCGGATAGTGTCCGCGAATTCGCCAGGCGACAGTTCGGCCGGGTCGACCTGCCGCACGCCGATCAGGCCAGCCTCGACATGCTCCTTCACGGGGATGTTGAGGCCTTCGCAGCGGCCGTACAGGGTATTGACGCTCTCGTCGAATATGAAGAGCGCCACACCCCCGCCCTGCGCGGCGCAATGCGTCGCGAACAAAGCCGCGAGCGTCGACTTCCCCGTGCCGGCGGCGCCCTGAATCAGCGTGCTCGTGCCGCGCTCCAGGCCCCCGCCCAGCATCGTGTCGAGAGGCGCGAGACCGCTTGCGATACGTTCGCGGCTCGAGGGCTGCCGGAACTCGGCGGCGACCAGGCGTGGGAAGACCTGCAGTCCACCGCGACGGATGGCGTAGTCGTGGTAGCCGCCGCGAAAATCGCTGCCCCTGAACTTGGTCACGCTGAGACGCCGGCGCGCCTCTCCGAACAACGGCACGGTATGCTCGAGCAAGAGCGCGCCATGCGAGATGCTCTGCACCTGCAGATCGTGCTCGACCGAGGTCAGGTCGTCGAGCAGGAGCACGGTGCAGCGGCGGCCGGCGAAGAACTGCTTCAACGCCAGGATTTGCCGCCGGTAGCGCAGCGCGCCGCCCGCGAGGAGGCGCAGCTCCGACAGCGAATCGAAGACGATCCGCGTCGGCTTGACCCGTTCGACCTGGTCCAGAATCCTGCGCGTCGTCTCGGAGAGCTCCACTTCCGAGGGATGGAAGACCGTGTATTGCTCGTCCGGCTCGAGCGCATCCTCGGAGGGCATCAGTTCGCTCACCGTGATGCCGTCGAGCGACCAGCCGTGCGAGGCGGCCATCCCTTCGACTTCGCTCCGGGTTTCGGACAGCGTCAGGTACAGGACTTTCTCGCCGCGCCGCGCGCCCTCGAGCAGGAACTGAAATGCGAGCGTCGTCTTGCCCGAGCCGGGCATGCCTTCGATCAGGTACAGGCGATCCGCCGTGAGCCCGCCGTGCAGGATCTTGTCCAGTCCTTCGATACCAGTGGCGATCCGGGAGTCGCGCATGTCGAAGACGGGAGATTGAACGCCGATCTTTCGAGTGTAAGACCGGAAGTCCGCGCTGCGCCAGCGGAATAACCGGCGGCGCGATTCTTTTCTTTGCGTGACCGGGCGCTTTGTAATTTTTACCGATCGCCGCACTGCCGACGGGCGCGTGAGCGCGTTTCAGGTGCTCTGCCGTCGACGCAGCTCGCGCAACAGGAACTCCTCGTCGACGGGATCGAGGTCGAAGCGCCGGCACGCCTCCTCGATCCGCGCGGCGGTCCACTCGTGCCGTTCGGCGAGCCACGCGACGGCGCGCCGCAGGGCGTCTCCCTTGGGCACGACGGGCGGCAGGTTCATCGGGACTCGCGCTCGCGTCAGGGCACGACGACGACCTTGCCACGGCCGTGACCCGACTCCCGCGCGCGCTCTGCGTCGGCGACCTCTTCGAGCGTCACCGTGCGTTCCACGTGCGCACGCAGCGCGCCGGCGCGCGCGAGATCGGCGAGCCGCTGGCAGAGTGCGCCCCCTGCCTTTAGCGTGAACGGGACGACGCGCTGTCTTGTCGTGAACCTTGCCGTCACGGCGCTCAGAATCGTGTTCGCGGTCGCGGCGCCGGTCCCCAGCGTGTTGATGTAGCAGCCCTCCGCCGCGAGAATCGCTCTCACGGCCGCGAACGACGAAACGCCGGCCGCGTCGAACACCGCGTCGAAGCGATCCTCGCGCCGCGTGAAATCCTCGCGCGTATAGTCGATCACCTCGTCGGCGCCGAGACCACGCACGAAATCCGCGTTGGCGCCGCTGCAGACGGCGACGACGCCCGCGCCCGCGTGCTTCGCGATCTGCACCGCGAAGTGACCGACGCCGCCGGCGGCACCGACGATCAGCACGCGCTGTCCCGCGCCGAGCCGCGCTTCGTCCGCAATCGCCTGCAGCGCCGTGCCACCCGCGCTGGGCAACGCCGCAGCGTGCACGAAATCGAGACCCTCGGGCATCGCGGCGACGCTTGCGGCGGGCAGTACCGCGTACTCGGCGCAGGTGCCGTCGCGACGGAGCGGAGAAGTCGCGCCGAACACACGCTCGCCCACGTGCCGCGGCGCGACGCCGCGGCCGATGCCGACGATTTCGCCGGCGAGATCGAACCCCGTGCCGCGGGGCGGGCCGCGGAAGACCGGCATCCAGCGCATCTCGCCGGCGCGGATCTTCCAGTCGAGGGGATTGAGGCTCGCCGCGCGGACGCGCACCTTTACCTCACCGGCAGCCGGAACGGGCTCGGCAACCTCCTCGACGCGAAGGACGTCGGCCGAGCCGTAGCGGTCGAAGCGGACGGCGCGCATCGCCGCGGCGGCTAATTGAGATCGAGCGCGTGTTCCTTGAGCGCGTCGAGCGGGACGACCGCGAGCGTCTCCTCGTGCGTCGCGGCGAGCACGACCGGTGCCGCGACGCCGGCCTCGTAGGCCTGGCGCCAGGTCGCGGCGCATACGCACCACCGATCGCCGGGCTTGAGGCCCGGGAAGTGATACTGCGGCGCCGGCGTGATCAGGTCGTTGCCTTGCGAGCGCGCGAACGCGAGGAACTCCGCCGTCACCTGCACGCATACCACGTGGAGGCCGAGATCCTCGGGGCCGGTATTGCAGCAGCCGTCGCGGTAGAAGCCGGTGCGCGGCGAAGTCGAGCAGACGGCGAGCGTTCCGCCGAGCACGTTGCGGTCGTCGAAGGGCATTGGGCGATCTCGTCGGGAGGTGGTGGCCTGCGCCGTTCCGTCCGCCTGCGTCAGGCCTTCGCCGCGGCGGGCGCCAACGCGCGGTCGCAGTTCACGCGCGCCGGGTCGCCCGCAGGCACTTTCGCGCATACGCCGGCCATTTCGGCCCGCAGGTGCTGCACGGTCGTGCGCCGCGCCGGATCCCGGCTCCATTTCGCCAGGTTCCTGCCGATGCGCTCGAGCGAGCGCTGGTTGCGCTCGTAGAACGTGTCGGGCACGGGCTCGAGCTCGCCGATCACTTGCCCGGCCGCCTTCTCGATCCGATCCGTATCGTCCGGGGTCAGCTCGATCAGCAGCGACACGTAGCGGGATCCCCATTGCAGCCGCGTCGCCGGTCCCTGCGCAGTCGCGTACGCCTTCGCGGCCCAATCGATCGCCGCCGCCTTGTCGCCGCGCTCCTTCGCATTCAACGCGAGGCCGAGCATGAAGTAGTACGGCGAATGCGACCGCGCGAGCTCCGCCTGCAGGAGCGCGTCGGACTCGGCGATCATCCCCGCATCGGTCAGGAGCTCGGCCGCCGCGCTGATCTCCGACTGCCGTGCGTACGGATCCTGCGTCTCGCGGTCCGCGCGCGCCGCCTCGTCGCGGACGCGCTGCTGCAATCCCGCCGGCACCGCGCCCTTCGGCGCGTCGAGCTTCGCGAGCGCGACCTCGGCCGTCAGCGCCGTCAGACGATCGAGCTCGGCGAGCCGGGGATCGTCGGCGAGCCCGCCGAGCGCCGCGCTCCAGGCCGCCACGAGCTCTCGCCGCTCCGTGGACCTGGGCAGCGTCACGTGCCCCGCGATGTCGTCGGCATAGTCGACGACGAGATCGAAATGCTCGCGCACGCGCGCCGGATCGGCGAGGAGCGGCCGCAGCATCGCGACCGCGGCCTGGTCATCGCGGGGCTTCGCGCCCTTCACCTTCGCCGCCGCGGCCTGCGCCTGCAGCGCGAGGCGCGTCGCGACCTGCGGCTGATCGGCCGGGCACGCCCGGGCGAGCCGCGCGAGCGCCGCCGGCCGCTTGCCCTCGTCCAGGAGCTGCTTCTCGTCCGTCGCCCACGAGTACCACGCGAGCATCCGCCAGTCCTCGGGCCGGAGAGCCGAAGCCTTCCTGCCCAGCGCCGCGTTCAATGTTTCCCGCACCGGCCGCGCACCGCTCATGCCGAGCGCCAGCACCTGCATGTAACGGTCCGCTTCGACCTCGCCGGGAAGCCGCGTGATCTCGCGCCCGTCGGGCGTGAACAGCACCATCGTGGGATATCCGCTGACCTTGAAGCGGGTGCCGAGCTTCTGCGCGCCCTTCGCGTCGCCGTCGACATAGACGGGAACGAACTGGCGCGCTCGCTCGATGAAATCCCGGCGCGTGAAGATCGTGGTCTTGACTTCGTTGCACGGCGGACACCAGACCGCTCCCCAGTAGAGGAAGAGCGGCTTCCCCTCCGCCTTCGCTCTTGCGAACGCGGCGTCGACGTCGCCCGTCTCCCATGCGATCGCATCCTCGGCCTGCGCCGAGTGCGTCGAAGCGCCGACCGCGCTCGCGGCGGCATCGGCATGGATCACCGGCGCGGACGGCGCGGATTCGGGCGCCTTCGAGCAGCCGAAGAGCGCGAGCGCGGCAACCAGAACCGCGGGTATCCGTGTGAACGCCATGGCCTTCTTTCCGTCGCGGCGGAATGGAAGGCTCATGTTACGCGCGCGGCTCTCCCGAGGGAACGGGGAAGACGACCTTCCGGGCGGCGCTACGCGAGGAGCGCAAACATGCCGAGCTGCAGGAGCCAGATCGCCGCGAGCGTCGTGACGAAGCAACCGAGTTCAAGCAGGTCGGCGATCTGCGGGCGTCCCGGATCCCGTTCCGCGCTCGGCACGGTGATCGAGGGCTCGCCCACGGCATCGATGTCGACCGTCCGCGCGATCGCCGGCGGCTCGGGGCGCAGCGCGGCGCTCTTGCGGGCGCCGACCAGCCCCCAGTTGACGGCCGGGTCCAGGTCGAGAGTGTGCGTCGAAGCGTGCATGGCCCACCTCCACTCGCTTGATGACAGGACGCACGATACGTGAGAGCATTGGTTCCACTGAAGCACCATAAACAATAATCTTCATGGATCCAAACGTGCCGGTTTTCGACCTCGCGATCGAGCTCCCCGATCGCGCGTCGCGACAAGTCGGCCGCGACCTTCATCGTCAGCTGCGTACGGCGATCGTCGGCGGACGCCTGCAACCGGGCGTGCGGCTGCCCGCCACGCGCGAGATGGCGGCTGCGCTCGGCGTATCGCGCAACACCGTGGTCGCCACCTACGACCTTCTGCTGAGCGAGGGCTACGTGAGCGCGCACGGGCGCGGCGGGACGATCGTCGCCGATTTCCTCTCATCGCGGCTGCGCGAGAACGCCACGCCGACGACGCCGAAGCGCGATCCACGCCTCGCATCGGCGTGGCGTACCGCGTCGCTGACCCCGGCCGGTACCCACAAGGAATGCCGCTACAGCTTCACGGTCGGGATTCCGGACTGCAGCGCGTTCCCGTTCGACGTCTGGCGGCGGCTGACGGCGCGCGCGATCCGGACGGTCTCGCACTCGAAGGACTGGTACGGCGAGTCGGAAGGACGACCCGCGCTGCGCGAAGCGATTGCCGGCCACGTATCGTTCGCGCGCGCGATCGCGTGCGCGCCCGAAGAAGTTGTCGTGACCGCGGGCGCGCAGCAGGCGTTCGATCTCCTGGCGCGGATCCTGGTGACGCCCGGCGAGACCGTCGTCGCCGTCGAGGAGCCCGGCTATCCGCCGCTCCGCAACGTGCTCGCGGCTGCCGGCGCCAAGGTGGCCGCGGTTCCGGTCGACGGCGACGGCCTCCGCGTCGATCGGCTGCCGCGCAATACCCGCATGATCTGCGTGACGCCATCGCACCAGTTCCCGCTGGGCGTCCACCTGTCGCTCGCGCGCCGGACGGCGCTCCTCGAGTTCGCGCGGTCGCATCGCGCGGTGATCGTCGAGGACGACTACGACGGCGAATTCCGCTTCGCGGGCCGGCCACTCGACGCGCTCAAGACACTCGACCACGGCGAGAACGTCTTCTACGTCGGAACCTTCTCGAAGAGCCTGTTTCCCGCGCTGCGCGTGGGCTTCGTGATCGCGCCGGCGTGGGCGCGCCATGCGCTCGTCGCCGCGAAGCAGCTCACCGACTGGAACGCGCCGCTTGTCACCCAGGACGCACTGGCCGCGTTCATCGCCGAGGGACATCTCGCCCGTCACGTCCGCAAGATGCGCCGGATCTACAGCGAACGCCGCGACATCCTGGAGAACGCGCTCGCGCGCTTTTGCGGCGACAAGGTCGAAGTCGCCGGGATCGGCGCCGGCATGCACCTCGCCGCCCGACTCGACGAATCGGTCGCCGCGGCCTCGCTCGTCGAGCGGGCCGAGGCCGCCGGCGTCGCGCTCAGCTCGGTGCGGAGGTTCGCAGGCGGCCGTCCGAATGCCAACGGCCTGATGTTGGGCTACGGCGTGATCGAATCGGCGCAGATCACGGAGGCCGTGCGGCGGCTCGCGCGATTGCTGTAGGCATCGAGCCCGGGCGCGGCCCCCCTTACGATCCGACGTCGCCGCAGAAGATCTCGAAATTCCCGTCCGCGGGGGCGGTGCGGACGACGATCGCATAAGGTCCGGCTCGCAGCCGATCGAGCGGGAACGGCACGCTGTTCGAGACGAAGTACGGTCCTCGCGCCGGCGCGATCGACACCCCGCTCGGCGAGTCTGCCAACACGCGGTCGGTGAGCGCGAAAGCCGGATCCGGCGCGCGCCGTTCGCACGTGCCCACATAAAGGTGGGTGTAGAGCTGCACGGGCCGCGACGCCAGGAGCGGGGGCACGCCGCTCACCTCGATCCGGACGCGGGTCCCGGATTCCTGCGGCATCAGGAACGCCCGTCCGATCTGCCCCGCGTTGCGGGCGGTGGGCTGCAGGGTCACCGTGACGACGTCGCCGGCCACCGCCGCAGCCGACCCGCAAACCGCGGGCACGAGCACGACGGCCAGGAGGCGCCGGACCGTCATTCGAAGCGCGAGAGATCGATCGTCGTCGTGTGCGTGGCGAGGTACACCTCGCGCAGGAAGCAGCCGAGCCCGCCGATGAGCGCGATCATCGCGGCGACGAACAGCGCGCCCGCGACCCCGCGCAGGCCCGTGCCGAAGAACTCCTCGACGAAGAGCGCGACGATCACCACGCAGATCAGGAGCGCGGCCGTCGTGCAGTAGTTGATCGACCAGCTGCAGGCGCGCCGGCGCTTCTCGAGGCTCGCGAGCTCCTCGCGCGCGGCGGTGCGCGCCTTCGAGTCGAGGCCGGCCCATGTCGTTTCGAAGCTGCGCGTCCGGTCGATCACGCGGGCGAGCCGCGCGGCGATCACATTCAGCAACCCGGCGATGCCGGTCAGCAGGAAGACAGGAGCGATGGCGAGCTGGATCGCATGGGCGATGACGCCGGTGCCGGGAAAGGTGGGCATGGCCTGGCTCCTCGTTTCTCCGCGCCCCGGAAGGACGCGAGGCGACCGTCCCAGTCTAGCGGACCCGTGCGGGCCCGCAAAAAGGGCGAAGCCCCGCACAGGGCGGGGCTCCTGCGTGACCAATAGTCGCCTTGCGGAACGCGCGTCGGCCGACCAGACGACAGTGGTTTACGCGTGGTCCCGTGCGCGAGGGAGCGCCGCCTCGAGGCGGCGACGTTCGGATTGGACGCGATTCGCATAGGCCCGGGTGTCGTCGTCGGGGGCGCCGTTGTAGAGCTGGAGGCCGGCCGCCTCGCCCCCGCCGCGGCGAATCGATTCGCGAAGGATTCGCGCACCGACGGCGATGTTCGCGTGCGGCGAGAGTGCCGACCGTACACCAAGCTCGGCCAGCTTGTCGGCGTGGAGGCGCGGCATGACCTGCATCAGGCCGATGGCCCCCTGCTCGCTTTCGGCGATGGGATTGAAGCGCGACTCGACGGCGATCACGGCGAGGATCAGCACCGGATCGAGGCCGTTCCGGCGCCCTTCGTGCATGGCCGTGCCGACCACCTCGCGCGCGGAGGCGAGCGCAATGCGGTAGCGGCGGGCAACGACTCCCGCGAGCTTCTCGGCGGCGGGCGAAAGCTCGCTCGGTTCGTAGCGCGTCGGGCTTGGGGCGGCGGCGATGCGAGGACTGGCGGGGCCCGGATCGGGTCTCGGCGCGCCGCCCTGCGGGAGCTGGGACGCCGCAACGACGATAGCGACGGCGGCGGCGGCAGTTGCGACGGCGGCCCTCGGACCGAAGCGGCGCAGCGGCTCGGAGCTTCGGAAGCCCGGGGCTTCCGGCATTGCAGGTCGTGGCTTCTTCATCGGGATCTCCGGATGGGCCCGACCGCCAGGGTCGGGCCGTGTGGTCACGGCGTTCCCGATGCGGACGATGCCTTCAAGTCAATCGACTGCCAACCTCCCGGTTACCGCGCGTTGCGCTCATTCATTTCTTAATGTTTACAGCGACTTGCGAGCCCCCATAGTACCGCGGATGCTGCGATGCAGCAACCCCGCTCGCCCACCTACCCGGCTCGCCGCCCGGCAGCGGTAGGTAACCGTTTGATTCTGATAGGTAACGATGGTTCGGACAACACGCCGCGGGGCACCCCAGGCGCGCTAGTTCCGCAGGTCGATCACCGGCAGATACGCCGCCAGCCGGGCAACCAGCGCCTGGTCGAGCGTCGCTCCCCGCGGCGCGGCGGCGACGAGCGCCGGGTCGGCGCAGCCGGTCGGACGAAACGCCTGCAGAACCCAGCGTTCGAGGCCGCGCCCGGCGAGCTCGTGCGCCAGACGCTCCAGTGCGGCGGGTGGGGTGAGTCGGGGATGGACCGTTGTGCGGACTTCGAAGGCGACGCCGGACTCGCGGATCAGGTCGAGGCTTGCGAACGCGGTGAACCCGGCGCCCGGGACTCCCGTTACCGCGCCATAGGCGTCGATCGCGGCCTTGATATCGAGGCCGACCCAGTCGATCCGCGGGAGGATCCGCGCGAGACGCCGTGGATACGCGCCGCCCGTGTGGAGACCGATGGCGAAGCCCAGCGCGCGCACCGCGTCGATCGCGTCGGAGAGCCCGGCTTGGGCAGTCGGCTCCCCGCCCGAGAACACGACTGCGTCGAGCAGGCCCCGCCTCGAGGCGAGCCAGTCCACGATCCGCGGGAAGTCGCGCTCGTCGTGGCCACGGGGCGGAATGAGTTCCGGGTTGTGGCAGTACCCGCAGCGCCAGGGACAGCCCTGACAGAACACGACCGCCGCCAGCGCATCGGGATAATCGGTCGACGAGAACGGCTCGAAGCCGCCCACGCGCAACGGCGGCGGATCGACCGCGGGCGTGCCTTCGGGCGTACCCGCGGGCACTGCTGCAAGCCTGCCCTCATCCTCGCGGGCGCGGGACTCCGTGGCCTTTCGACCAAAGTCGCTGGGTTCCCGCCTTTGCGGGAACGACGAATCAGCTTGGCGCACGCACGCGCGCCTCGCGGAAGAAGCGGCGCTCGCAGTGCTCGCCCTTCTTGCCGATATTGAACGACGCGACGGGCCGGTGGTAGCCCATCACGCGCGTCCACACTTCGCAGCGCTGGCGCTCGTCGTCGGTCAGGGCGATATCGGCCAGGTGTCTTGCCTCGCTCATCGTGTTCATCGTCATTCCTCCGTTATCGGCGGATCAGGCCGCCAGTCTTCTCTTCTCGGCGAGCTTCGCCTCGTCGCACTTGGGGCAGAACTCGTGCTCGCCTTCCAGGTACCCGTGCTTCGGGCAGATCGAGAACGTCGGCGTGACGGTGATGTACGGCAGCCGGAAGCGCTCGAGCGCGCGCCGCACGAGCGTCTTGCACGCCGCGGGCGACGAGAGCCTTTCGCTCATGTACAGGTGGAGCACGGTGCCGCCCGTGTACTTCGTCTGCAGCTCCTCCTGCCGCGCGAGAGCCTCGAATGGATCGTCGGTGAACCCGACGGGCAGCTGCGAGCTGTTCGTGTAGTACGGCATCTCGGGGATGCCGGCCTGGAGGATGTCGGGCCAGCGCTTGCGGTCCTCCTTCGCGAAGCGGTAGGTCGTGCCTTCGGCCGGCGTCGCCTCCAGGTTGTACATGTGCCCGGTCTCCTCCTGGAACGCGACGATCCGCGCGCGGAGGTGGTCGAGGAGGCGAACGGCGAATGCATGGCCAAAGGGCGTCGTGACGTCGTCGTGATCGCCGGTGAAGTTGCGGATCATCTCGTTGATGCCATTGACGCCGACCGTCGAGAAGTGGTTGCGCAGCGTGCCGAGGTAGCGCTTCGTGTACGGAAACAGCCCTTGGTCGATCAGCCGCTGGATCACCTTGCGCTTCACCTCGAGGCTGTCCTTCGCGTACCCCAGGAGCTCGTCGAGCCGCTCGTAGAGCCCGATTTCGTCGGCAGCAAAGAGGTATCCCAGCCGGGCGCAGTTGATCGTCACCACGCCGACCGAGCCCGTCTGCTCGGCCGACCCGAAGAGCCCGTTGCCGCGCTTCAGGAGCTCGCGCAGGTCGAGCTGCAGCCGGCAGCACATCGACCGGATCATGTTGGGCTTGAGCTCCGAGTTCACGAAGTTCTGGAAGTACGGGAGCCCGTATTTCGCCGTCATCGCGAACAGGGGCTCGCAGTTCGGGTGGTCCCAGTCGAAGTCCGGCGTGATGTTGTAGGTCGGGATGGGGAAAGTGAACACGCGGCCCTTCGCGTCGCCCGTCGTCATCACCTCGATGTACGCGCGGTTGATCATGTCCATCTCGGCCTGGAGGTCGCCGTAGGCGAAGGGCATCTCCTCGCCGGCGATCACCGGAACCTGCTCCCGCAGGTCGTCCGGACACACCCAGTCGAACGTGAGGTTCGTGAACGGCGTCTGCGTGCCCCAGCGCGACGGCACGTTCAGGTTGTAGATGAGCTCCTGGATGCACTGCTTGACCGCGTCGTAGCTCATGCCGTCCCTGCGGATGAACGGCGCCATGTACGTGTCGAAAGAGCTGAACGCCTGCGCGCCGGCCCACTCGTTCTGCAGCGTGCCCAGGAAATTGACGATCTGCCCGACGGCGCTCGACATGTGCTTGGGCGGCCCCGCCTCGACCTTGCCGGGCACGCCGTTCAGGCCCTCGTGCAGGAGCTGCCGCAGCGACCAGCCCGCGCAGTAGCCGGCCAGCATGTCGAGATCGTGGATGTGGACGTCGCCGTCGCGATGGGCGCGGCCGATCTCGGGCGCGTAGACGTGCGACAGCCAGTAGTTCGCCACGACCTTTCCCGACACGTTGAGGATCAGCCCCCCGAGCGAATAGCCCTGGTTGGCGTTGGCGTTGACGCGCCAGTCCTTCTGCTCCAGGTATTCGTCGACCGACTGCGCGACGTCGACCAGCGTCTTGCGGTCGGCGCGGAGCCGCTCGTGCCGGTCGCGGTAGACGATGTAGGCGCGCGCGGTGTGGAACCAGCCGGCGGCCGCGAGCGTGTGCTCGACGCAGTCCTGGATCGTCTCGATGTCGGGCACGCCTCCGGTGTGGCGGTGCGCGAGGACGCGCCCGACCGCTTCGGCCAGCGCCTTTGCTTCGGCAGCGTCGAACTCGCCGGTGGCGGCTCCCGCCCGCGCGATCGCCGAGGCGATCTTGCCGAGCTCGAAGGGCACGCGCTGACCGCCGCGCTTCACCACCTCTCGCGGCGGGGACGGGGCGGCGCTCGCCGACGACGGTTCGATCGCCGGCGCGGCGTGGGGGACGGACATGGGGTTCCTCCTGCGGTGGCCGGCGTTCGCGATCCCCGATGCGGCGTCGACCACAAGATGTTGTGTGTTCCGGGGAGGCTAGCCGCAAGAGTTTGAGGATGCAATCGGCGGCGACCGTCACCTCTCGATTTCTTGACCCCGATCAAGAAAAGTCGCGTCCGATGTCAGTGGAGGTCCGTTTTGCAACAGGTGGTTATCCGTGACTGCTGACGTTGTTTCTGGAAGATTGGCTTCCCGGGTCGGCGCGCCGCTAGAATCGCGCCCCATGTCCGGTTCGCGTCGACGCCTGCGCCATGCGGCCTGGGTCGCTCTTATGGCGATCCTGCTCTCGACGATCCCGCCCGCGGGGGCTCACGCCGGGAGGATGCTCGGCGGCTGGGCCGACCACGCCGATCTGTGCTCGGCCACGGGGACCTCGCCGGTCACGCCAGATGCTCCCTTCCCCGCTGGACACGGAACGAAAGCGTGCACTCACTGCGATAGGTGCGCGAGTCACTCCGGCAGCGCCTCGGCGCCCCCGCCCGCAGCCTCCCCAAAGGAGTCGCTCGCAGCGCGCGGGGTGTCCGTCATGGGCTTCGTCGACGCTGAACGGACTCCCGCCGACCTCATCGCCGCGCCGCCGCGCGGCCCCCCGCCGACCGCCTGACCGGTCCCGCGGCGCTCGCGCCGCTCTATCGTTACACGCAGCTCGCGGTCAATGGGATCGCGGTCGGCGGTGTCACGATCCGCTTCCAGACCTACAAGCCAAGGAGATTTCCATGCACCTGCACCGTCTGCCGTTCCTTTCCGCCGCCGTGCTCGCCGCGGCCCTCGCCCTTCCCGCCGCCGCACAGGTCGCGGTCACCGATGCATGGGTCCGTGGCACGGTCGCCGGGCAGAAGGTCACGGGCGCGTTCATGCACCTGAAATCGTCGTCCGACGCGGCGCTCGTCTCGGCGGCCTCGCCCGTGGCCAAGATCGTCGAGATCCACGAGATGAAGCAGGAGGGCAACATGATGAAGATGAGCGCCGTCGACCGCGTGGCGCTGCCTGCCGGCAAAACCATCGAGCTCAAGCCCGGCGGCTATCACGTGATGCTCATGGACCTCGCGCAACCGCTCAAGGAGGGCGACACCGTGCCGCTGACCCTGACCGTCGAGGACAAGGCCGGCAAGAAGCAGACAATCGAGGTGAAGGCCCCGGTGCGGGCGCTTGGCAAGTAGCCGGGGCGTTCGCGATGCGACAGCCGGCGGGGCCTCGCTTCGCCTTGCCCCTTCTGCAAGACGTCGAGCGCCGACGGCGCGGGTCTGCTAGGCTGATCGGAGAAGAAGTCAACCGACCACAGCCCGCACAATGCTGCCCCGGTGGGTGACCGCCGCGTATCTCGCGTATCTTGGTCTGCCGATCGCGCTGCTCGTCGTCGGCTCGTTCGGCGACCTTTGGCTCAACACGCTGCTTCCAACCGGCGCCACACTGCGCTGGTACGCGACAGTGGCAGCCGATGGCAGCTTCCGCCGCGCCTTCGCCGCGAGCCTCTTCGTCTCCGTGACGGCCTGCGCAGCATGCGTCGCGATCGGGCTGCCCTTAGCCTACGCGGTCTACCGCGCCGAGAGCGCGCGCGTGCGTGCCGCGGTGCGCGTCGTCTACCAGCTGCCGGTCGCGCTGCCCGCGCTGGTGCTCGCGTTCGGCTTCATCCTGGTCTTCTCGTCGGACACGCTGCCGTGGCTCGGCAGCATTTGGCTGCTCGTCGCCGGCCACATCGTGCTCGGCCTGCCCTATTTCCTGCAGACCGTCCTCGCCGACATGCAGCGCCTCGGCCTGCGCGCGCTCGAGGATGCGGCCGAGTCGCTCGGCGCCAGCGGCCGGCAGCGCTTCCTGCACATCGTGCTGCCCGCGCTGCGCCACTCGGTGCTGTCCGGGCTCATCGTCGTCGCGGCGCTGTCAATCGGAGAGTTCCAGTTCTCGAACCTGGTCGCGGGCTTCCTCAATCGCACCTATCCGGTCGTGCTGCTGCAGGCGTTCTACGGGGCGACCGGCTTCGCCTGCGCCGCGACCGTCGTGCTGCTCGCACTCGCGCTGACCGCGTCCGTTGCCGGCGCGCTCACCACGCGCGGCGCTACGCACCTGTCCGGGGTTCACGCGGCATGAGCGCGGCCGTCGAATTGCGCGACGCGACGTTCCGCTATGCCGGCGGCAAGGCGGGCATCTTCGACCTGTCGCTCGAAATCGCTCCTGGCGAGCTCGTCGTCTGCATCGGCCCGTCGGGGTGCGGCAAGACGACGCTCCTCCGCATGATCGCGGGCTTCCTGCGTCTGGAGCGGGGGAGCGTTCACCTCGCCGGCGTCGACGTCACGGCGGCCAGCGTCCGCGCGCGACAATGCGGCATCGTTTTCCAGTCCTATGCGCTCTTCCCGCACATGAGCGTGCGCGACAACGTCGCCTACGCGCTGCGCGTGCGCGACAGCCCGGTCGCCGAGCAGCGGCGCCGCGCCGGCGCGATGCTGGAGCTCGTGGGCCTCACGGGGATGGGCGACCGCCTGCCGGCGGCGTTGTCGGGCGGACAGCAGCAGCGCGTGGCGCTCGCGCGGGCGCTCGTCTTCGAGCCGCGCGCGCTCCTGCTCGACGAGCCGCTCTCCGCACTCGACGCCGCGACGCGGCTCACGATGCGCGACGAGATCCGGAGGATCCAGAAGCAGCAGGCCATCGCGTCGCTGCTCATTACGCACGACCAGGACGAGGCGCTGTCGCTCGCCGACCGCGTCGCAGTGCTGCGCGAAGGCAGGTTGGTCCAGGTCGCGCCGCCCCAGGACCTCTACGATCGCCCCGCCGACGCGTTCGTCGCGAGTTTCGTCGGGCGCGCCAACCTGCTCGACGGCGTCGTCGCGGGCGACGATCTCGTCGACACCGCCGTCGGCCGCATCGCGACGCCACGACACGGCCGCGCCCCTGGACAGAGGGTGCGCCTGCTCGTTCGTCCCGAGCGCGTCGTGCCGGCCGCCGGCCCGGACGGCGAGAACGTGTTCGCGGCCCGCGTGGTGCACGACCGCTTCTTCGGCGCGAGCCGCCAGATCGAGCTCGCGGTGGGCACCGCGACGCTCAAGACCGAAACCGCCGTGCGCGACGCGATCGCGCACGTTCACGTGCCGCGCGAAGCGGTGCAGTTCCTCCCCACGACATGAAGGAGATCCCGATGAAGGCCAGAGACTGGTTCGTCGCCGCGACCGCCGCGCTCTTCGCGAGCGCTGCGCTCGCGCAGACCGTGCTCGACTCGCCCGAGCTCTACGCGGGCGAGAAGGCGCTCTACGAAGCCGCGAAGAAGGAGGGGATGGTCGTGAGCTTCGACACCGGGCCCACGTGGGCCAACTGGGCGGCGCAGTTCGCCGCGTTCAAGAAGCGGTATCCCGACGTCGAGATCGTCTACAACGACCTGGGCTCGGCCGCGACGGTGGTCGCGCTCGACAAGGCGCGCAACCGCCCGCAAGCCGACACCGCCTACTACTTCGCCGCGTCGGCCATCGATGCCATGGCGAAGGGCGTCGTCGCCCCGTTCAAACCGGTCAACTTCGACAAGCTGCCGCCGGTCTTCCGCGATCCCGACGGCCGGTGGTTCACGATCCACTCGCTCACCATCGCGTTCGTCGTCAACACCAAGCTCGTCAAGAACGTGCCGCAGTCCTGGGCCGACCTGCTGAAGCCGGAGTACAAGAACTCGGTCGTCTATCTCGACCCGCGATCGACCGGCGTCGGGCAGGTGATGACGTTCGCCGCGAACTTCGGCGCGGGCGGCGACATGAGCAACGTGCAGCCCGGGCTCGATTATCTCGGCAGGCTGCACAAGACCGGCAACGTGCTGCGCGTGCTGGGCACGACGCCGTACGCGCAGTTCGTGAAAGGCGAGATCCCGATCTGGATCAGCTACGAGAACGACGGTCTCAAGGCAAAGTACATCGACGGGCTGGGCGATGCGGTCGCGGTCGTGATCCCGAAGGAAGGCTCGGCGACGGCGCCCTACGGCATCAGCCTCGTCGAGAAGGCGCCGAACCCGAACGCCGGCAAGCTGTGGCTCAACTTCATCATGACCGACTTCGGGCAGGGCATCTTCGCTCAGGGCTTCGTCCGGCCGTCGGTACCCGGCGTGAAGCTGCCGGACAACGTCGCCGACAAGCTGCCGACCGCGCCCCAGGTGAAGCCGCTCGACGTCAAGGCCGCGGCAGCGAAGAAAGCCGAGATCGACAAGGGCTGGGTCGCGGCAACCGAGGCGAAGTGATCCCACTTCTTACCGCGCCCGATTCCAGGTCGGGCTCCCGCTGAGACGGCGATGCGCCTGCGTGCGCAGCTCCTGCTCGCGCTGCCTGCGGCGGTGGTGCTCGCCGTGTTCTTCGCGCTGCCGGTCACCGCAGTCGCCGTCGACGCTCTGCGGGAGGGAACGCGGGCATTCGCGCGGGTGCTCGCGCTGCCGCCGTTCTGGCGCTCCGTCGGCGGCAGCGCCCTGCTGACCGTGGTCGGCGGCATCGGTGTCGACGGCGGTCGGCGTGGCCGTCGCTCTCCACCTGTCGCGGCTGCCGGAGCGGCGCCGCACGCTGCTGTCGTTCGTCATCGCGTTGCCGCTCACGTTCTCGGGCCTCATCGTCGCGTATGGCTTCATCCTGGGCTATGGCCGCGCCGGCTTCGTCACGCAGCTGCTCGCGCTCGCGGGATTCGACGCCGCCGTGATCGGCAAGGCGCTGTTCACGCCGGTCGGCCTCGCGTTTGCGTCGTCGTACTACCTGATTCCGCGAGTCGTCATGTCGATCCTGCCGGTGCTCGTCAACTTCGACCGCGCGCAGCTCGCCGCCGCGGAATCGCTCGGCGCGACGCCGACCCAGGCCTTCCGGCAGGTGATGCTGCCGCAGGTGGCGGCGCCGGTCGGTGCCGCGTTTTGCCTGGTCGCCGCCGTTGTCTTCGGCGCCTACGGCACGGCCCTCGCGCTGGTCGGCACGCAACTGCACATCCTGCCGCTGCAGCTGTACAGCCTGATCTCGGAGACCGGAACCGATTTCCCGGCGGCAGCGGCGCTCGCGCTGCTCATCACCGCCGTCTGCTCGACCGTGCTGACCGCGGGAGAATGGTTCGGGAGCCGCCATGAGCGCCACCTTTAGCCTCGACCGCGCACGCGGGGTGCTGTACGGCGCGGACGGCCGGCGCTTCGACGCGGCCACGACTACGTGGCAGGAGACGGCCAGTCCGGTCTCCGGCGAGCCGGTCGACGCGAACGGCGCTGCGCGATGGCTGCAGCGCGAGAGCGGGCATCCGATCCGCGTGCCCGTCGGCGTCATCGGGCCGCGCGAGGCGAATGCCGCCGCGATGGCTGCGGCGGAAGCAGTCGGCCGGGGTGTCGCGACGTTGGGCTTCGCGATCCTCTGCGGGGGCCGTCACGGCGTGATGGAAGCCGCCTGCGCCGGCGCGGCGGGCGCAGGCGGCGTATCGATCGGCCTGCTGCCCGAGCCGGATCCGACGCTTGCCAATCCGCACGTCACGCACGTGCTCGCGACCGGCATCGGCGAGGCGCGCAACGCGCTGATCGCCCGCGCCGCGTTCTGCATTGTCGCGATCGGGGACAGCTTCGGCACGCTGTCCGAGGTCGCGCTCGGCCGCCAGTTCGGCAAGCTCGTCATTGGCCTCGAAGGCGCGGCGTCCGTGCCCGGGGTCGTGCACGTGAGCACGCCCGCCGAGGCGGTTGCGTTTGTCGCGCGCCATGCACTTGGGCTTCCCTGAGCCGCACGCTGGCCGTGACCCGTTCCCCGACGTTCAGCGGCAACTCGACCCGGGCGGCGGGGGCGTTCCGGCCCCCGTCGTGGGCATGGCTCCGATGAGGCAGCGGTAGGGGCTCAGGCCCTTGCGGCAACGACGCCGCGCCGACGCGCGGTCCGCATCGCACCGACGAAGGCGACGAGCACGGCGCCGACGACCGCGGCGCCGAACCAGAGCTCGCGGCCGTCGGCCCACGCGTCCAGGGCGGGGACCAGAATCTTAGCCACGGTGAATGCGCCGACGGCGAGGCTTATCCCGGCAACGGCGAGCGCCATCACCCGCGACGCGATCACGGCGGTGCGGTCGGCCCGACGGATCAACCGGTTGATCCACAGCCCGTTGGCGCCGTCGACGGTCAGCATGCCGAGCACGAACAGCGCGGCGACGAAGAGCGCGTGCTCGAGCCCGCCGAAGCGGCCGGCGGCAAGCGCGAACAGCGCCGCCTGCGACACGGTGTCGAACGACAGCGCGAACAGCACGCCGACCCCGGCGACGGCCCATGCGCGCCGGATATTGAGGAAGCGGCCGAGCAGACGCGCGCGCATACCGGCGGGCGCGACAATCGCGTGCGGAGCGGTCGTCAGCACGGCGCGAACGTTGAGAAACGCGAGGCCGAACAGAAACACGACCGACACCGCAGCGCCGGCCACCTCGAGCCAGCCCGGGGTATGCCAGCCGGAGGAGATCGACCCGGCGACCAGCGCCACGGCGATCACCACGACGCCGTGACCGAGCGAGAACAGCGCCCCTGCCGTCCGGGCCAGGCGCGGGTTGACGCGGGCGTTGTAGCGCGTCAGGCCGTCGATCGTCGCGAGATGATCGGCATCGAAGCCGTGACGAACGCCTAGCACGAATGCAAGCGCACACAGCGCGAGCCAAGTGGCGGGCAGCGAATCCATGGCCGGGGGAAGGGGAGCGGCGGAAAGGCCCTACAGTGCCACGGGCGTCCGCTCGCCGGCAACGCGAGTCCGCGGCGGCCGTGATCTACGTCAAGGGTCGGCCCCGGGGCACCCTCCGGCGTCGCTCCGCACGGGCTCCCGGCCGTGCGCCCGAGCTAGTGTTCGTGTACAACCATTTATAACTATAATTGTTCATGCCGAACACCATCACCTTACCAAATCAACTATGGAGCTCACCAAACACGCCAGTCGCAGACGCGCGAAGACGCGCGGCGTGCACGACTGGTGTTGCTGTTGGCCGAGGGTCATACCTGGGATGACATTTGTGATCGCTTGCCCTGCAGTCGCGGCTTCATCGACAGTTGGAGCAAGCGCTTCGCAGCAGAGCGCGTGGCCGGGCTGTATAGCCGTCATCGCGGCCAAGTGGCGAGCGTGCTCACGCCACGTCTGGAAGCGCGCATTCTGGAGTGGACGTTGAAACGCAAGCCGACCGATGGTTCGACGCACTGGAGTACGCGCAAGCTGGCGCAGGCGCTGGGGTATCTCGCACATGATGGTTGCGCGGGTTTGGGCCGAGCACGGGCTGCAAGCCGCATCGGCTGGAACGCTACATGGCCTCCGATGATCCGGACTTCGAGCGCAAGGCCGCCGACGTGATCGGGCTGTATCTCAATCCGCCGCAGCACGCCGCGGTGTTCTGCGTCGATGAGAAGACCGCGATTCAAGCGCTGGATCGCACTCGACCCGGTGCTGCCGCTGTCGCCCGGACGGGCCGAACGCCACGGCTTCGAGTACTACCGGCATGGCACGCTCTCGCTGTACGCTGCCTTCAACACCAAGACCGGCGAGGTGCTGGGCAAGACCGCCACGCGCCACACCACCGCCGAGTTCGTGGCCTTCCTCGACCGACATCGTGGCCAACCAGCCGAAGGGCAAGGAGATTCACGTCATCGCCGACAACCTCTCGGCGCACAAGACCAAGCGCGTCGACGCAGTTCCTGGCCGAGCATCCGAACGTGCATTTGCATTTCACGCCGACCTACTCGTCGTGGCTCAACCAGGTCGAACTGTGGTTCGCCAAGATCGAACGCGACGTGATCGCCCGCGGCGTCTTCACCTCCGTGCCCGACCTCAAGCGCAAGCTCATGCGCTACATCCGTCAGTACAACCAAGCACCGAAACCGGTGAAGTGGAAATACTTCGATCCCTCGCGCCGAATCACTTCCGATTCAGTTGTTACAGTCCACTAGTGCTCGTGACGATGGTGCAGGTCGGGAAAGTGCGGATGCGCGTGGGCCAACGGCTCGTGCTCGTGCGGATGCGTGTGCGGCTCGGTGCCGTCCCACGGGAACGCGTGCGCGTGCCGATGATGGTCGTCGTGCCGGTGCGGGTGCTCGTGGACGAGGCGCCCGTGCGCGTGCAGGTGGCCGTGGCGCTCGGAGAGGTGCAGCCAGACGCCGAGCGCCATCAGGGGCAGCGCCATCCAGAACGCGAGGCCCGGCTCCTCACCGAGAACGCCGAACGCGACGGCGACGCCGATGAAGGGCGCAGTCGAGAAGTACGCGCTCGCCCGCGCAACGCCCAGTTCCCGCAGCGCGAGGATGAAGAGCACGAGGCTCACGCCGTATCCAAGCAGGCCCACCGCGCCCGTCGCGAGCGCCGCGGTCGGCGACGGCACGCTGCCGGCGAGGGCGAGGGCGAGTCCGATGTTGACGACGCCGCCCGTGACGCCCTTCGCCGCGGCGACGAGCATCGCGTCGTTGGCCGCGACGATGCGGGTCAGGTTGTTGTCGAGCGCCCAGAAGAGGCAGGCCGCGGCGATCAGGAGCGCGCCGCGGTCGAATCTGCCGAAGCCATCGGCGCTTCCGAGCAGGGCGCAAGCAACCACCATGAGCGCCATCCCGATGACGACGCGCGCGTTGCGATGCTCGCCGAACACGAACCAGGCGATCAACACGGTGAACGCCGTCTCGAGATTGAGGAGCAGGCTCGCCGTCGCGCCAGCCGTGTCGCGCAGCCCGAAGGTGAACAGCAGCGGCGCGACGACGCCGCCGGCGATCACGGCCGCCGCGAGCCAGCCGCGATCGCTTCGCGTGATCGACGCGACCGGGCGCCCGGCGGCCCCCCAGTGCCGAAGCGCGAGGGCGATCGAAAGGCCGATCCCCGAGCCGGCGTAGAGCACGCCCGCCATCCAAAGGGGGTCGACGGCACCGACGAGAGCCCGCGCGAAAGGCGTGCTGGCGCCGAACAGCGCCGACGCGGCGAGCGCATACGTTATCCCGCGGTGCATTGAGGATCGGATCCCGCCGAACACGCCATCGAGAAAGGAGGGTCAGACCCTACTTTCGGTCCGACCGTGCTTTCGGTCATCGCACGAGAGCGAGCAAGCGTGAAATCATCGTCTCGGCCTGCGCAAGGTAACCGCCGCCGAAGAGGTTCAGGTGGTTCAACACGTGGTAGAGGGTGTAGAGCGGGCGGCGGTGCTCGTGGCCGGCGGGCAACGGCCAGGCTTCGCGATAGGCCGCGTAGAAATCGGCGCCGAAGCCGCCGAAGAGTTCGGTCATCGCGAGATCGGCCTCGCGGTCGCCGTAGTAGACCGCGGGGTCGAAGATCACCGGCTCGCCGCTCGCGAGTTGCGCTGCGTTGCCCGACCACAGGTCGCCGTGCAGCAGTGAGGGCGGCGGCGCGTGGCCGGCGAGCAGCGCGGGAATCGCGGCCAGGAGGCGCTCGCCGTCGCGCTCGAACGTACCGCGATGGCCGTTGCGCGCGGCGAGTGCGAGCTGCGGGAAGATCCGCCGGTCGCGGTAGAACGTCGCCCAGTCGGCTTCCCACGCGTTGACCTGCGGGGTCGTGCCGATCGTGTTGTCGCGATGCCAGCCGAAGCGCGGCCCGGTCGTCCGATGCAGCTGCGCCAGGCACCGGCCAAGCGCCGCGTCACGGCCGCCGTGGCCGATGTCCAGCCACTCGAGCGCGAGAAAAGCCACGTCGCCCGCAACGCCGCAAACGATCGGCGCCGGAACGCGCACGGCGTTCGCGGCGCGCAATGCGGAGAGCGCTTCCGACTCGGCTTCGAGCATCGCGAGTCGCGCTGCCGCGTTCACCTTGACGAAGTACGACGCGACACCCAGGTCGAGCCGCCACGTGTCGTTGAGCGAGCTGCCGCCGCGCGAGGACCAGCGCGGCGTCGCGCTCGAGATGCCTGCCGCAGCCGCGACCGCGTCGCAAGCGGTGGACTGCCACGCCGGGTCACCGCGCGGGTACATGGCGATCGCGGCCAACAGTGGTCTTGACCGGCGCCGCCGGTCCGAACGTGATCGCGACGGCGAACAGCAGGATCGTGGCGGCGACCGGAACGATGTAGACGTATCGAAATCGCACGAAATTCCGATCAACGCCGAAACCGAGCACGAAGACGAAGCGTGCTCGCCGCAAGTATGACGAGCGCCGTGGCGGTGCGGCGCAACAGCGAGGATCGTGGCCGCGACGCCAAGTGCCACCGACCAGAACACCGGGTTGAACAGCGGCGTTGCTCTGCAGTCTGTTCGGCCACCTCCTCAGGACTCTGTCACGCCGATTCCATCGTGCCTTGAGGCCGAGCTCGGGCATGATGTCGCGGCCCAGCGAGGGCACGTAGACGTTCGGTAGACGTCCGGCACGCCCCCGAATCATCACGAAACACGGCCGCCAGAACAAGTCGCCGAGATGCGCGGCGCGGTGCGACAGGTACGCCCTGGGCGACGCCGTCATGAACGCGCCCAGAGCGAGAGCAAGTCGGACGTCCCCGCACGCGACAGCTCGAGCCCTGCGGCGCCGCCAGCATGCCGAGTTGCAGCGGCGTGTAGGACGGCACCAGCGCTGCCTGCTTCCCCGGCTATGGCGGCATCGGGAATCACGCCACCGCTCGGCCGCGATCCCCACGAGATCGAACGTCGCCAGGGCCCGCAGTCCGAGGGCAGTGCGCTGTACTTTCTCGCCCACGGCGACGGCGTCGGCATACGCGACGATCGCGATGTTCGCGCCGACCATCGCGGCAACAAATCCAAGCGCAATGCCCACGCGACGCAGGAGGCCGTCCGTGAGCAGAACCGCCGCGTAAACGGCGCCCGGGAATCGCCAGGACGAGCGCATGCTGACGCAGCGACGCCGCCATCGCCAGCGTAACCAAGGCCGCGATCGTCCATGCCGTGCGCCCGCTTCCTCGGCATCGTCGCGACGCGACGTCGAGACAGGCGTAACCAAAGACGGCAAGGTGCGCCATCAGGACGTCCTTCCAGACGATCCCGGTGTACGCGATCACGAGCGGATTGAACAGTACGATCGCCGCCGCGATCGCGGCGGGCCAACTCGCGGGCTTGCGCCCGGCCAGCAGCAGCACAAACGACGCTGTCAGCAGCGTCTGGTCGATGACGACGAACAGCGCTGGTACCGGCACCCGCCGTCCAGCATGCGCAGCAGCAGCGACATCGCCGGCGGATGATACGAGATGAAGTCCAGCGTCCGCCCTTCGTAGAGCTGGATGACCGAATCGACCGAAAGGTGTCCCGGCAGCCCGAGTGCCAGCCCGGCGATCGCCTGCAGCACGATCGCGACGACCACGACGGCACGCGTAGTCATCGTGGTAGGTGGGCTGCTCAATGCCGCAGCGCGTCGATCCCGCGCGCGATGCCGTCGAGCGTCAGCGGGAACATCCGCGGACCGATCGCCTGCAGCACGATCTGTGTCGAGCGCGTGTACTCCCAAGCGCGCGGCGGCTCGGGGTTCCACCAGATCGTCCGGCGGAAGTGCTCGGCGAGACGCTTCAACCACAAGACGCCGGGCTCGTCGTTCGTGTACTCGACGCTGCCGCCTTCCTGCAGGAGCTCGTAGGGGCTCATCGCCGCATCGCCGACGAAGATCAGCTTCCAGTCGGGCCCGTACTTGTGCAAGAGGTCCCAGGTCGCGACGCGCTCGTTGCGGCGGCGCAGATTGTCGCGCCACACGTAGTCGTAGACGCAGTTGTGGAAGTAGAAGTGCTCGAGGTGGCGGAACTCGCTCTTCGCCGCCGAGAAGAGCTCCTCGCACGCCTGCACGTGCGGGTCCATCGAGCCGCCGACGTCGAGGAACAGCAATACCTTCACGCGGTTGCGCCGCTCGGGGACCATGTGCAGGTCGAGCCAGCCGGCGTTCTTCGCCGTGCCCTCGATCGTGCCGTCGAGGTCCAGCTCCTCGGGCACGCCCTCGCGCGCGAAGCGCCGGAGCTTCCTCAACGCGACCTTGATATTGCGCGTGTTGAGCTCGACGTCGCCGTCGAGGTTCCGGAAGCTGCGCTCGTCCCAGACTTTGACCGCGCTGCGGTTGCCCCCCTCGCCGCCGATCCGGATGCCCTCCGGGTTGTAGCCGTGGGCACCGAACGGGCTCGTGCCGCCGGTGCCGATCCATTTCGACCCGCCCGCGTGGCGCTCGCGCTGCTCCTCGAGGCGCTTCTTCAGCGTCTCCATGAGCCTGTCCCAGCCGCCGAGCGCCTCGACCTTCGCCTTGTCCTCGTCGGAGAGGAGCCGCTCGAACTCCTTGCGGAGCCATTCCTCGGGAATCCCGGTCCGAATGTCGAAGATCGCGTTGACGCCCTTGAAATACGTCGCAAACGCGAGGTCGTAGCGGTCGAACTGCGCCTCGTCCTTGATCAGCGCCGCGCGCGCGAGGTGGTAGAAGTCGTCGAGCGACAGCGACACGACGCGCGCTTCCAGCGCCTCGATCAGCGTGAGGAACTCGCGCGTCGAGACCGGCAGCCGCGCGGACTTCAGGTGCAGGAAGAAGTCGATCAGCATCGAATAAGTAGGGTCAGACCCGTCTTTTGTAGGGTCTGACCCTACTTATTCAGTCGGGCCTCGAGCCGGTGCTTCACCGCGGGCCATTCGGCGTCGATGATCGAATAGGTCGCGGTGTTCCGCAGGCTCCCGTCCGGCATGATGCGGTGGTGGCGCAGGATCCCGTCGAGCGCCGCGCCGAGCCGCTCGATCGCGGCACGCGACTGCACGTTCTTCTCGTGCGTGCGCAGGTCGACCGCGACGCAGTGCAGCGTCTCGAACGCGTGACGCAGCATCAGGTACTTGGCCTCGGTGTTGATCGCCGTGCGCTGGAACGACTTGCCGATCCACGTGGTGCCGATCTCGAGCCGCCGGTGCGGCGCTTCGATGTTCATGTAGCGCGTCGTGCCGACGACCTTCCCGCTCGCGCGGTCGACGGTCACGAACGGCAGCGAGACGCCCGCGTCGAGCTCGGCGAGCGCCTGCGCCACGTACGCCGCCATGCCCTCCGGCCGCGGGATCGTCGTCACCTTCGATTCCCACATCGCACCGTCCTCGGCCGCGCGGCCGAGCTCCGCCGCGATCGCGTCGGCGCGCGCGCGCGTCATCGGCTCGAGCCGGACGTGCGCCCCTTCGAGCGTCACCGGCGCGGCGAACGGCACGCCTACCTTCCGGCGCGGGCCATGAACGCGACGCGCTCGAACAGATGGACGTCCTGCTCGTTCTTGAGCAGCGCGCCGTGGAGCGGCGGGATCACGACCTTCTTGTCGGTGCTCCGGAGCGCTTCCGGCGGGATGTCCTCGGCCAGCAGGAGCTTGAGCCAGTCGAGCAGCTCGGAGGTCGACGGCTTCTTCTTCAACCCCGGCACCTCGCGCAGCCCGAAGAACACCTCGAGCGCCTCGGCCAGCAGCGTCTTCTTCAGCCCGGGGAAGTGGACGTCGACGATCCGCGTCATCGTCTCGCGGTCCGGGAACCGGATGTAGTGGAAGAAGCAGCGCCGCAGGAAAGCGTCGGGCAGCTCCTTCTCGTTGTTCGACGTGATCACCACCAGCGGGCGGTGCCGTGCGACGACCGTCCGTTGCGTCTCGTAGACGTAGAACTCCATCCGGTCGAGCTCGCGCAAGAGGTCGTTCGGGAACTCGATGTCGGCCTTGTCGATCTCGTCGATCAGCACGACGGCGGGCGCGTCCGATTCGAAGGCCTCCCACAGCACGCCGCGCTTGATGTAGTGCGCGATGTCGGCGACGTGCTCGTCGCCCAGTTGCGAGTCGCGCAGCCGCGAAACCGCGTCGTACTCGTAGAGCCCCTGCTGGGCCTTGGTCGTCGACTTGATGTGCCACTGCAGGAGCGGCCGCCCGAGCGCGCGCGCGACCTCGATCGCCAGCATCGTCTTGCCGGTGCCGGGCTCGCCCTTGACGAGCAACGGGCGCTCGAGCGCCACCGCCGCGTTGACCGCGAGCATCAGGTCGGGCGTCGCGACGTAGGTGTCGGTGCCTTCGAAACGCATGGGAGCTCCAAGGAGGCCAGGTGGAATGTTAGCCGATGCGCGCGAAGAGCGCCTGCAGAACCCTCTGAGCAAGTCGCGCGGCGACGCCGGCCGCGATCCGCTGCGAGGCGAGTATCTGCGCGGCTCCGGAGACGATGGTCGCGCTCATCCCGAGCGCGGCGGCGAAGTCCGCGCCGGCAGCCGCGGCGCCGACGCCGCAGACGAGGCCGAACGGGACGAGCCCGAGGCAGGCGGGCACCATCTCGACGAAGCCGTCGCGGAAATCCGGCGAGGCGAGGACGCGGCGCATGGTCGGCTGCGGGAGCAAGGTGTTGCACCTCGCTGCACCGGAATTCTCTCAGGAATCCGAGGCGCCAGATCGCATATAATCGACGATTGCATCGGTCCCCCTGTGCACCGGGACGGATCGCGCCACAGACTCTTCGGGGGCTCCCGTGTCGACCAGGCTCAATCACCCGTTCCGCTGGCTCCTCTTCGCGCTGGCGCTCGCGCTCCCGTCGCTCGCAATCGCGCAGCCCGCGGGCAAGACGTTCTCGAAGGAACAGCTCGACCAGCTGACCGCGCAGGTCGCGCTCTATCCGGACGCGCTGCTCTCGCAGGTGCTGATGGCGTCCACGTACCCTGCCGACGTCGCGGAGGCGGCCAAGTGGTCGCGCGCCCACTCTGAGGACAAGGGGGACGAGGCGGTGGCCAAGGTCCAGGACCAGCCGTGGGACCCGAGCGTGCAGTCGCTGGTCGCATTTCCGCAGGTCATCATCATGATGGGCGAGAAGCCCGAATGGGTGAAGGATCTCGGCGACGCGTTCCTCGCCCAGCCCGATGACGTGATGGACTCCGTGCAGCGGTTGCGGGTCGCGGCGGAGAAAGCGGGCAACCTCAAGTCGAACAACGAGGTCACCGTCAAGACCGAGACCGCACCGCCGCCCGACGTCGTCGTCGAAGCGGCATCCCCGCCGCCGCCGCCTCAGGTGATCGTCATCGAGCAGAACAACCCCGAGGTCGTCTACGTGCCGTCGTACAACCCGGTCTACGTCTACGGGACGTGGCCGTATCCGGCGTACCCGCCGTACTACGTGCCGTACCCGCCGGGCTACTGGTTCTCGGCGGCGGTCGTGACCGGCGTCGCCTGGGGCGTGGGCATCGCCGCGCGCAATGCGATGTGGGGCGGCTGCAACTGGTGGAACCACGACGTGAACATCAACGTCAATCGCTACAACAACATCAACCGCAACAACCAGATCAACCGCGGCAACTACAACAACGCGAAGTGGTCGCACAACGTCGAGAACCGCAAGACATCGTACCGCGGCGGCGATGCGCAGCGGCAGAACCTGCAGCGGCAGGGGCAGGCGGCGAACCGCGACCAGTTCCGCGGCAAGGACGCCGACCGAGCGCGCGCGCAGCAATCGTTGCAGAACCGCGGCGTGAGCACCGACCGCGCCGCGCTGAGCGACGCGAACCGGGGCCAACTGCAGCAGCAGTCGCGCAATCTCGATCGCGGCGGAGCGCAAAGCTTCGACCGTGGCGGCGGAGGCGGCAGCTTCGATCGCGGCGGTGGTGGCGCCTACGGCGGTGGCGGCGGCCGCAACGACGCCTTCCAGGGAGTCAACAGCCGCCAGGCCGGGGCCGAACAGGTGCGTGGCAACGCGAGCCGGCAGTCGGCGCAATCGATGCAGTCGCGGCCGCAGAGCAGCGGGATGTCGCGCGGCGGTGGCGGCGGAGCGTCGCGCGGAGGCGGCGGGGGCGGTGGACGAGGCGGCGGCGGCGGTCGCGGCGGCGGCGGGCGGCGATAACGGGAGCGGGACGACATGAACAACCACGAGAACTCGCTGCTCTCCTTCCGCCGCGCGCTCGGCCTCGCGCTCGCGGCGGGCGCCTGGCTGCTTGCACCGGCGGCACTCGCGCAGAAGGCGTATCCGACGGCGAACGATGCGGCCGAGGCGCTCGTCGACAGCGTCGCGCGCCACGATACCGATGCCCTCAAGGTCGTCATCGGCGACGACTACAAGAAGTACCTGCCGCACCGGAACGCCGAGGACGTGACCCGCTTCCTCGAGGCGTGGGCCAAGGCGCACAAGATCGTCCCCGCCGGCGACGCCAAGGCGTACCTCGGGGTCGGCACGAACGGGTGGACGATGCCGATCCCGCTGGTCAAGACCGCCGCCGGGTGGTCGTTCGACACGAAGGCCACGCCCGGCGAGCTGCGCATCCGGAGGATCGGACGCAACGAGCTCGCCGCGATCCAGGTCGCGCTTGCGCTGACCGACGCGCAGGAGGACTACTTCAGGTACGACCGCGATCGCAACGGCCGGAAGGACTACGCGCAGAGGATCCTCTCCACGCCCGGCAAGCACGACGGTCTCTACTGGGCGTCGAAACCCGGCCAGCCCGAGAGCCCCATCGGCTCGCTCGTCGCGCAGGCGACGCCGAAGGACGGATATCACGGCTATCACTTCCGGGTGCTGACGGCGCAGGGCCAAGACGCCCTGGGCGGCGCGAAACCCTATGTCGCGAACGGCGAGATGACGGGCGGCTATGCGTTTATCGCGTGGCCGGCGGAGTGGGGCGAGAGCGGCGTGATGACGTTCATCGTCGACAAGAGCCAGACCGTCTGGGAAAAAGACCTCGGGCCCAACACAGCGGCGATCGCCCGGGCGATGAAGGAGTTCAACCCGGACCCGAGCTGGAACAAGGTGCCTCCGCCGAAGTAGCCGCCCGTGTCGAACGGCCGCGACGACGCCGGGCGCCGCCCGGCGTCTGCTTTTCGGGCGCTGCAGGGCAGCGTTGATCACGGCACCGCCCCGAGGACCCGCGCATGAGGAATCCGGCCCTCCGCAAGAAGCCGTTCCCCGTCGAGAACGTTCGGCGCTATCTCGAGCCCGGCCCCGTCGTTCTCGTCTCGTCCTTCTGGAAAGGGCGCCGGAACATCATGACCCTGGGCTGGCATACCGTGATGGAGTTCTCGCCGTCGCTGGTCGGCTGCGTCATTTCATCGGCAAATCACAGCTTCGAGATGGTTCGCAGGAGCCGCGAATGCGTGATCAACCTGCCGACCGCAGCGTTGATCGACGAGGTGGTCGGCATCGGGACCTGCAGCGGAGCCGACGTCGACAAGTTCGAGCGGTTCCGGCTGACGCCGGAGGCGGGCGACGCGGTGAAGGCGCCGCTGATACGCGAATGCTGTGCGAACTTCGAGTGCCGCCTCGCCGACGCGAGCCTCGTCCGGAAGTACGAATTCTTCATCTGGGAGGTGGTCAGCGCTCGCGCGGCCGTGTCGCCGCGGCATCCCGAGACGCTGCATTACAAGGGGGCGGGCGTGTTCATGGTCGCCGGGAGAATCGTGGAGCGACGCCGGGCGGGCCTCCTCTAGCCGCAAGACCCCTTGCGCGCCGCGGCGGGCCGGCGTAGACAGGCGGTGTAGAGCGAAGCCTTGGAGGTGCGAATGACGACGAACCCGGTGGTCCCGCTGCTCGAGGAGCTGCCCCTCGCCAAGGGGCTCGAGCCGGTGCAGGTCGAGAAGCTCGCGACGCTCGCGACCCGCGTTCGTTTCGAGCCGGACGAAGTGATCTTCCGCGAGGGCGACGAGCGCTACGAGTTCTACCTGATCGTCTCCGGGCTCGTCGCGCTGGAGATCGCGCCGCCCGGCAGTGATCCGTTCCGCGTCGACACGCTGTCCGCCGGCGACGAGCTCGGCTGGTCGTCGGTGCTGATGGACAAGGGCAAGCTGTTCCAGGCGCGCGCGCTGCAGCCGACGACGGCGCTGCGCTTCGCCGGTGCCGACCTTCGCGCGATGTGCGAGCAGGACACGGCGTTCGGCTACGCGCTGATGCTGCGGCTCCTGGGCGTCGTCTCCGAGCGGCTGCAGGCGACTCGCCTGCAGGTGCTGGACAGCTTCTGGCCGGTCGCGAAGCGCGCCGGCGCTTGACGCAGGGACGCTACCCGTCCCCGTTGCCGGCAACATCCGGACCCGCGGCCGATCCGCGGCGCTGGGCACGCGCCGATCGATGGCCTCTCCGCAGCCGGGCTACGCGCGCGGATTGGACCAGTCCGGCAGCATGGCGCGCAGCACGCCGTCGCGCAGGACAAAGTGGTGGTAGAGGGCGGCGGCGGCATGCACGCCTGCGACCCACATGATCGCATCGCCCAGCCAGGTGTGAATCGAAGCGATCGCGCTGCCAACGTCATGGGCCTCTGCCAGGAATGGGCCGATGCGGCGATTTCCGAGCAAGGTGATCGGATGACCTTCGAGCCAGGCGCCGGCAATCGCGGTGAGCGGGACCGCGAGCAGCAACAGGTAAATCGTCGCGTGAAGCCCCTTGGATGCGAGCTTCATCCAGGGAGGCATGGCCGGATCGCTCGGCGCGGTGTCCAATGCGCGCCACGCCAGTCGAATCAGCACGATCGCGAGCACGCCGATGCCCAGTGTCTCGTGAATCTGCCGGTCGAAATCCCGGGCGGCAGAGTAGACGCGCTCCTCCGACCCTCCCGGCCCGTACGTGAAGGCGACGACGACCAGAATGGCCGTCGCCCAATGAAGGAACTGTGCCACCGCGCCGTAGCGCAGACGCGTGCCGAATGCAGCCATCGCTGATGCCCTGCTCCGTGGAAGTTTGCATTATAGAACGCGGCCTCGTCCGTTCGTTCCACGCTTGGCCGGCCGAGCGCCGGCACGTGCGCGTCGATGCACATGCGAAGGCTTGATCCGGATCGGAGTCGTCAGTCGAACGACTATCCCTTGACCCCGCCGCTCGTCAATCCGCCGACCACGCGTTCCTGGAATACGGCGATCAGAATCGAGATCGGCACGATCGCGATCACGAGCGCGGCGGAGATCAGCGGCCACGGAAAGGCGAACTCGCCCTGGTAGAGCGTGATTCCGACCGAGAGCGTGCGCATGTTGACGCGGTTCATCATCGTCAGCGCGAGCAGGAACTCGTCCCACGCGTTGACGAACGCGAGGATCGCCGCGGTGAAGACGCCCGGCGCCGAGAGCGGGATCACGACGCGGAACAGCGCGCCCACGCGCGAGCAGCCGTCGACCATCGCGGCCGCTTCGAGGTCCGGCGGAATGTCCTGGAAGAAGCTCGCCATGACGAGCGTGCAGACCGGCAGCGACAGCACCGCGTACGGCAGCACCAGCGCCGCGTAGGTGTTGAGGAGGCCGGCCTCCCGCATGAGCTTGAAGAGCGGCACCATGAGCGAGATCAGCGGGAACATCGCCACTGCGAGCAGGACCGAGAGGATCAGGTTGCGCAGCGGCATCCGCAGCCTCGTCAGCGCGTAGGCGGCGAGCGCGCCGACGAACACGCAGAGCGCCGTCGACAGCGAGGCCACGACCAGGCTGTTCCCCATGAACCGGAGGATCGGCTGCGCGGTGAACGCGGTCACGTAGTTGTCCCAGGTCGGGGCGTCCGGCAGGAACGTGATCGGCACCCGCAGGAGCTCGGTCTCGGTCTTGAACGACGTGAGCAGGATCCAGACGGCGGGGAAGAAGCCGTTGACCACGACGACGATCGCGGCGAGCCAGACGACGGCGCGGCGGTTGAACGTCATGCGCCCCCGCGGCGCGCGGTACGGCGCGTGTAACGGAGGTAGCCCGACGTCACCGCCATCGACAGCACGAACATCAGCGCCGCCAGCGCCGAGCCGTAGCCGAAGTCGAGGAAGTCGAGTGTCGTCTTGTGGATGTACATCGCGAGCGTCTCGGTCGAGTCGCCGGGACCGCCGCCGGTCATCGCGTACGGGATGTCGAACGTCTGGATCGCGGTGATCGTGCGGAAGATGAGCGCGACCGCAATCGCCGGCACGAGCAGCGGCAGCGTGACCTCGACGAACTGCTGCCAGGTCGACGCGCCGTCGACCTCCGCCGCCTCGTAGAGCGAGCGCGGGATCGCCTGCAGGCCGGCGAGCAGCACGAGGCCCATGAACGACGACGCCTTCCAGATGATCGCGATCGAGATCGCCCAGAACGCGAGCGTCGGACTCGACAGCCACGGCAGGGGCCCGACTCCGAGCGCGGCGAGGCCGTTGTTGACGAGTCCGGTGTTGTACTCGAAGAACCAGCGGAAGATGAGGCCCGCGAACACGAGCGGCATGGCCCACGGCAGCAGCAGCCCGAGCCGCACCGGCCACTTGACCGCGAACGCGCGGTTCGCGAGCAGCGCGAGCCCGAGCCCCGCGACGAGCGAGCCCGGCACCGTGACGAGCACGTAGAGGATCGTGTTCCAGCTCGCGTGCCAGAACCGCGTGTCGTCGAACGCGCGCAGGTAGTTGCCGAAGCCGGCAAACGTCTCGCCGGCCGCGGCGTTCTCCGGATCGACGGTGAAAAGGCTCGTCCAGACGAGCGTCGCCACCGGATAGACGACGATGACCGCCAGCAGCACTGCCGCCGGCAAGAGCAGCAGCGCGCCGAGCGCGCGCTCGGAGAGGTCGCGGCGCGGACTCATGGCGCGTCGAGCCAGCCCATCAGCGCTCTGCGACGCTATCGGAATATCGGCTGGAGCCTGCTCTTCATGTCGGCGAGCGCGACGTCGGTCGTCTTGATCCCGGCGAGGTACGCGTTCATGTTGCTGCGGATCGCGTCCGACACCTGCGGGTACTGCGCGGTGACGGGCCGCGACTTCGCACCCTCGACGACCGGCAGCGCGTCGGCGAACCACGGGTTGGCCTTGAGCACCTCCGGGTCCTTGTAGACCTGCGGAAACACCGGCAGGTGCGACGCGAGGATCGCCTGCATCTTCGACACCTGGGGCGAGGAGAGCCAGCGCGCGAACCTGACCGCTTCCGGCTTGTGCTTCGAGAACGCGGACACCGCGAGCTGCCAGCCCCCGATGCAGGTCGCGCTCTTGCCGCCCTTGTCGTGCGGCAGCATCGCCACGCCGATCTTGCCCTTGACCTTGGTGTCGGGATCGTTCTCGAGCCGGTTCCACACGTAACCCCAGCTCATGCCGAAGATCAGGTTGCCCGCCTGCATGTCGATGCGGATCCGGTCGGTCGGGATCTCGGCGATGTTCTTCGGCAGCACGCCGCTCTGCTTCATCCGGCCGTAGAGCTGGAAGGGCTCGCGCGCCTCCTTCGTGTCGAGGTTGAGCTTGCGGTCCTTCGTGAGCTCGCTGCCCGCGCCCCACAGCGGGACGAGATAGGTGCAGACGGTGCCCTCGATCGGCGCGCCGGCCGTCGCGAAGCCCATGAGTTGCGGGTTCTTCTCGCCGTCCATGATGACCTTCGCGGTCTCCATCATGTCGTCCCACGTCTGCGGCACCGGCCGCTTGTACTTCTCGAGCAGGTCCTTGCGGTAATACAGGAACTGCGAGTCGGCGAAGTACGGCAGCGCGATCACCTTGCCGTTGACCTGGTCCGCGTCCGCGTACGCCTTGAGGTAACCCGCCATCACCTTCGCCTTGTCGGCGCCGAGGTAGGCGTCGAACGGCTCCGCCCAGCCCTGCGACGCCCACTGCGCCGGCCGGATCACGTCGATCAGGATCACGTCGAGCACCGGATCCTTCGACGAGAGCACCGTGGACAGGTATTGCTGCTGCGCCTCCGAGGTCGCTCCGCCGACCTCGATCTCAACCTTCACGTTCGGATTTTTCTTCTGGTACTCGTCGGCGATCTTGCGCATCACGTCGGGCCGCTGCTGGCCGCCCGTGAAGATGCGCAGCGTCGTCTGCTGCGCCGAGGCCGCCGCCGCGAGTCCCGCTGCGAGCGCCACCGTCATCACTGCTCTCCACACGTTCATGTGCCTCTCCTCCACGTGATGCGGGCCGCGGGAAGCCGCGTGCCGCCGTCTACCAGCCTTCGCCGCGGATCGCGGCGCCCGTCTCGGGATCGAACAGGTGGAACCGGTCGAGCGCGAGCGCGACCTCGAGATTCTGCCCGACCGCGAGCCCGGCCTCGGGCGGAAAGCGTCCGGTGAGCTCGCCGGCATCTGCGCCGCTTCCGAGCCGCACGAGCGCGAGCGTGTCCGAGCCGAGCGGCTCGACCAGGATCACGGAAGCCGCGACCCGCGCGGCGCGCGGCGCCGCGGCCACGCCGGCTGCGACGTGCTCGGGTCTCAAGCCGAACGTCAGCCTACGGCCGACGTGGCGCGCGCAGAGCGCGACGCGCGCGTCTGGCACCGGCAGGTCGATGCTGCCCGGCAGATGCAGCACGCGTCCGCCCTCGCCCACGCGGCACGGCAGGAAGTTCATCGGCGGCGAGCCGGTGAAGCCGGCGACGAACTGCGCGGCCGGTCGATTGTAGATGCCGTCCGGCGTGTCGTACTGGACGAGGTTCCCCGCCTGCAGCACGACGATGCGGTCCGCGAGCGTCATCGCTTCCACCTGGTCGTGCGTGACGTAGACGATCGTGTTGCCGAGCTTCTGGTGGAGCTTCTTGATCTCGACCCGCATCTCCGCGCGCAGGAGCGCGTCGAGATTCGACAAGGGCTCGTCGAACAGGAACGCCTTGGGCTTGCGCACGATCGCGCGCCCCATCGCGACGCGCTGGCGCTGCCCGCCGGAGAGCTCCCGCGGCTTGCGCTCGTACAGGTGTGCGATCTGCAGGATCCCCGCCGCCTCGTCGACGCGCGCGCGGATCTCCTGCTGCGGCAGCTTCCGGAGCTTGAGGCCGAACGCCATGTTGTCGAACACGCTCTTGTGCGGGTAGAGCGCGTAGTCCTGGAACACCATCGCGATGTCGCGGCTCCGCGGCGGCAGGTCGTTGACGACGGCACCGCCGATCGAGATCCGGCCCGCCGGTGATGTCCTCGAGGCCGGCGATCATCCGGAGGAGCGTCGACTTCCCGCAGCCCGACGGCCCGACGAAGACGACAAATTCGCCCGAGCGGATCGCGAGGTCGATCCCGTGGATGACCTCGCTGCCGCCATAGGCCTTGACGACGCGGTCGAGGACGACTTCGGCCATGTCCGCGCGGCTAGTGTCCCGTTCCGGAAGTAACTTGCCAATGGCTTTCGCCAACCGCACGACTGCCAAGGCAAAGGCGGCGAAAACGGCGCAATGCGCCAAGCAGCGCGCAGCGACTATCGGGAATATTCGCAAGCGCTGCGACAAAGCAGTGCGTCATTTGTCGTCCGCCTTTGTGCAAGGTATTTCCGGAACGGGACACTAGATGGCCACGCTCGTCTGCGCGAGCCCGGCGTCGACGATCAGGTTCACGCCGGTGATGCCGCGCGCCTCGTCGGAGGCCAGGAACAGCGCGGTGCGGGCGACGTCGTCCGCGTCCAGGCGGAACTTGAGACATTGCTGCTCCAGGAACTCGCGCTCGATGGCCGGCGTATCCCACAGCGCCTTCTGGCGATCGGTCGCGACCGCGCCCGGCACGATCGCGTTGACGCGGATGCCCCGAGGGCCCAGTTCGCGCGCGAGCACCCGCGTCATCCCGGAAATCGCCGCTTTCGACGTCGTGTAGCAGACCATCGCCGGCCGGCCGCGCATCCACGAGATCGAGCCCAGGTGGATGATCGACCCGCCGCCCGCGCCGGCCATCGACGGCGCGACCGCCTGCGCGGCAAAGAGATGATGTCGCAGGTTGACTGCGAGGTTCTCGTCCCAGTAGGCCGGAGTCACGTCCTCGAGCGCATGACGGTCGTCGCGCGCGGCATTGTTGATCAGGACGCGCACCGGACCGAGCGCCGCCTGCGCCGCGGCGATCGCCGCCTGCAACGCGCCGATGTCGCGGACGTCGCAATGGAAGTAGCGCACGCCGCTCCCGAGCTCTGCGGCGAGCGCCTGCGACGGCGCGTCGGCGATGTCGACGAACGCGACGCGGCAGCCCTGGCCCGCGAACGCGCGGACGAACGCCGCGCCGATGCCCGAGCCGCCGCCGGACACGAACACCGTCCGTCCCGCGAGATCGGGATAGCTCGCGCGTGCCACGGTCGCGCTCATCGTCCTGGGTCTCCATGCGTCCGCGGTCGCGGCGGACGGCCCGCTATTGTGGCCCCACCGGCCCGCCGGCGGTAGAATCGGCGCGCCGTCCCCCTCCGACGGTCGCGCGCCGCGCGACCGTCGCCCCCGTCCCATTCGCGAGGAACCCCATGGACCTGCCCGTCAATCTGTTCAAGCGTGCGATCACGTCGGGCAAGACTCCCGTCGGGACCTGGCTTTCGAGCGGCTCGCCCGCCACGGCCGAGGCGCTCGGCAGCGTGGGTTTCGACTTCGTCGTGGTCGACACCGAGCACACGCCGATCGACGTGCCGCAGATGACCGAGATCCTCCGCACGGTCGCGGGGACGCCGGCGCAGGCAGTCGTGCGGCCACCGTGGAACGACATGGTGATGGTGAAGCGCGTCCTCGATGCCGGCGCGCAGACGCTGCTCTTCCCGTTCGTGCAGGACGAGAACGAGGCGAAGCGTGCGGTCGCATCGACCCGCTACCCGCCGGCGGGCGTGCGCGGCGTCGCGGGCACGCATCGCGGCAGCCGCTTCGGTGCGGTGTCGAACTACCTCAAGACCGCGGGCAGCGAGATGTGCGTGATCGTGCAGATCGAGACACTCGCGGCGCTCGGACGGCTCGAGGCGATCGCCGCCGTCGACGGCGTCGACTCGATCTTCGTCGGACCGAACGACCTCGCGGCGTCGATGGGCCATCTCGGCGACACCGGACACGCGGCGGTCCAGGAAAAAGTCCGCTTCGCCGCGCAGGAATGCCGGCGCCTCGGCAAGCCCTGCGGCATCGTCGGCCAGAATCCGGAGACCGTCGCGACGTTCCTCGACTACGGCTACTCGTGGGTCGCCGTCAGCTCGGACATGGGAATGATGGTCAACCGCGCGCAGGATTACCTCGCGCAGGTGCGCAAGAAGGCGGGCTAGATCGACGCCGCGCGCGATGGACGACGCCGTCGCGCTCGCGGCCGCCGCCGCCCGAGTCGAGATAGTGCCCGGGACAGGCGGCGCGATCGCGTCGTTCACCTTCGACGGCGAGAACGTCATGCGGCCGACTCCGGCCGCCGCGAGCGGCGACGTTCGCGCGCACGCGTGCTGGCCGCTCGTCCCGTACTCGAACCGCATCGCGGACGCGCGCTTCCAATTCGCGGGCCGAACCCACGCGCTCGCGCGCAATTTCGGCGACCATCCGCATTCGATCCACGGCGTCGGCTGGCAGCGACCGTGGGCCGTCGCCACGCGCGATGCGACGCGAGCGCGCCTCGTCCTCGACCACGACGCCGGCGACGACGCGGCCGCGCGCGCGTGGCCCTGGCCGTTTCGCGCCGCGCAATCCTTCTCGCTCCGCGCGGGCGCGCGGGACGCCGTGCTGACGATCAAGCTCGCGCTCGCCAACCCGGGACGCGAGCCGTTCCCGTTCGGGCTCGGCCTCCATCCCTTCTTCATCCGGACGGCGGCGACGGAGCTCGCGTTCCGCGCGCGCGGCGTGTGGGCGACCGATGCGACGATGCTGCCGACGACGCTCGAGCCGTCGTTGCGGGGAGCATCGTTCGACGCAGCGCGCGACCCCGGCGCGGCGACGATCGACAACGTGTTCGCCGGCTGGGACGGTTGGGCGTTGCTGCGCGACGAGGCGCGGCGCCTCGAAGTGACGGTCGCCGCCGATCGCGCCGTCTCCTTCCTCGTCGTCTATGCACCCGCCCGCGGCGATGCCATCGCCCTCGAGCCGGTGACGCACATGACCGATGCGTTCAACCATGCAGCGCGCGGCGAGCGCGGCACCGGAACACGCGTGCTCCGCCCCGGGAGCGCGTTTTCTTGTACGATGGAGATCGCCGTCCAGCGGCTGCCATGAACCTGCCTGACGACGATACTGTTCCGCGCTGCGTGCTCGACGTGCGCGCGAGCCTGGGTGAATGCCCGTTGTGGTGCGCCTCCGAGCAGGCGCTCTACTGGGTCGACATCAACGCGCCGTCGTTGAACCGCTTCGATCCCGCGAGCGGAGCCAACCGCGCGATGCCGATGCCCGCTTCGATCGGCTGCTTCGCGCTGCGGCGCGACGGCGGCTTCGTCGTCGCGCTTCGCGACGGCGTCCACCTGGCCCGCGCCGACGGTACGCTCGAACGACGGGTCGCGCCTGCGCCGTACGATCCTCTGCACCATCGCTTCAACGACGGCCGCTGCGATCCGCAGGGACGCTTCTTCGCAGGATCGATGAACGAGCGGCGCGACGCCGCCACCGCCGCGCTGTACCGGCTCGATTCCGATCATCGGCTGACCGAAGTCTTCGGCGGCCTCACGATCTCCAACGGTCTCGCGTGGAGTCCCGACGGGCGCACGATGTACCACGCCGACACGCCGACGCAAACGATTCGCGCGTACGCGTTCGACGCCGCCTCCGGCGCCCCGTCCGCGCCGCGCGTGCTGAAGCGCTTCGGGGCGACGGGCGACCGGCCGGACGGCGCCGCCGTCGATCGCGAGGGCTGCTACTGGAGCGCGCTCTACCGCGGCGGTCGCGTCGTCCGCATCTCGCCCGACGGCCGCGTACTCGTGGAGATCGCGGTGCCGGCCCTGTGCCCGACGATGTGCGCATTCGGCGGTCCCGATCTGATGACGCTCTACGTGACGAGCGCGCGCCAGCGGCGCGACGCGGCCGAGCTCGAGCGGCTGCCGCTCTCGGGCGGAATCTTCGCATTTCGCGCTCCCGTGGCCGGCCTGCCCGAGCCGATGTTCGCCGGCTGATCGCCATGGCATTCGATGCCGGCAGCTTCGTGCGCCTCGATTCGCCGCAGAGCCTCGGCGCATCGGCGTCCGGCGCGTCGTTCGCGACTTCGACCGGCGACATCCTCGAAGTGTCGTGCTACGGTCCCGGCCTGTTCCGGCTCCGCGCGGGTCCGAATACGCGGCCGGACTACGGGCTCGTCCAGGGGAAGACCCGCGCGTGCACGATCGCGCACGAGCAGGATGGCCGCTATACGTTCGCCGCGGGCGACGCGCTGCTCGAGATCGCGGAGGCGCCGCTCCGTTTCCGGCTGCTGCATCGCGGGCATCCGGTGTTCGGGTCGATCACCGACGAGCACTTCCGCGGATGGACGCGGCTGCCGACGTTCGGTCGCGTGCGCCAGGGCGGTCAGTGGATCGCGTCGTTCGCGCTCGCGTCGGGCGAAGCGGTTTACGGCCTCGGCGAGAAATTCGGGCCCCTCGACAAGCGCGGCCAGCTCATCCACTCGCAGGTCGTCGACGCGCTCGGCGTCAACACCGGCGCGGCGTACAAGAACGTCCCCTTCGCATGGAGCCCGGGCACGGGGCATGGCGCATGGGGCGTGTTCGTGCACACCCCCGGGATGGTGACGCACGGGGTCGGCCATCCCGACTGGTCGCATCGCTCGTACGCGGTGCTGGTCGACGACGAGGCGCTCGATCTCTTCGTGTTCGCCGCCGACACGCCCGCGGAGATCCTCGCGCGCTACACCGAGCTCACCGGCCGCGCGCCGCCGGTGCCGCTGTGGGGACTCGGACTCTGGATGTCGCGCGCGTACTACGAAACGCCCGAGGAGGCGGCCACGGTGGCCGCGACGCTGCGCGAGCGGAAGATTCCGTGCGACGTGCTGACGCTCGACGGCCGCGCCGCATGGAACGTCGAGACGCGATTCGATTTCGAGTGGGACGAGGCGCGCTTTCCGGATCCCTACGAGGCGCTCGCGCGGATCAAGGCGCACCAGCTGCGCGTCTGCGTCTGGGAATATCCGTACGTTTCGATCCACTCGCCGCTGTTCGAGGAGCTCGCCGGCCGGCATTACCTGCTCAAGCAGCCGGACGGCGGCCCCTACGTCTTCGGATGGGACACGTCGCCCGCGACGAGCCCTTTCGGCAGCGTGCTGACGCCGCTGCCCGAAAGCGGCATCGTCGACTTCACGCACCCGGCGGCGTACGCGTGGTGGCGCGACGCGCACGAGAAGCTCTTCGCGCAGGGCGTCGACGTGATCAAGACCGATTTCGGCGAGCATGTGCCCGACGACGCGGTGGCCTTCAACGGCGATCGCGGCCGGCGCCTGCACAACGTCTATCCGCTGCTCTACAACCAGTGCGTCTTCGAGGCGACGACGCGCTTCCAGCGTCCGGACAGCGGGCCGCCGATGGTCTGGGGCCGCGCGGGCTGGACCGGCAGCCAGCGGTACCCCATCCAGTGGGGCGGCGATCCGCAGAGCGATTGGGAGGGTCTCGCCGCGTCGATCCGCGGCGGGTTGTCGTGGGGGATGAGCGGCGCGCCGTATCACGCGACCGACGTCGGCGGCTTCTACGGCTCGGCGCCACCCTCGCCCGAGCTCTTCGTGCGCTGGCTGCAGGCGGCGGTCTTCAGCTCGCACCTGCGGCTGCACGGCTTGGGCGCGCGCGAGCCGTGGGCGTTCGGCGCCGACGCCGAGGCGATCGCGCGGAAGTGGCTCAATTTCCGCTATCGGCTGCTGCCCTACCTGCAGCGTGTGATCGCCGACGCGACGGCCAAGGGGCTTCCGGTGATGCGCGCGATGCCGCTCGCGTTCCCGCGCGATGCGCTGACACGCGGCTACGAGACGCAGTTCATGTGCGGCGACGCGCTGCTCGTCGCGCCGATCGTCGCCGCCGGTGGCGAGGTGGAGATCGCGCTGCCCCAGGGGGCGTGGCACGATCTCAATACGCGCGAGCGAATCGCCGGCGGCTCCGTGATCCGCTACCGCGCGCCGATCGACCAGTTTCCGGTGTTCGGGCGCGAAGGGTTTGTCCTGCCGCTCGGGCGTGTGGTCCAGCACACGGGCGAGATCGACGCCGAGCAGCCGCTCGAGCAGGTGTGGCTCTTCGGAAGACCCGCACGACGCGTCGAAGGCTTCGCGCAGTTCCGTGTCGACGCCGCCGGCGAGGCGTTCGCTTTCCACGCCGCTCCTGATTTGCGCATCGAGCGGTTCGGCGACGCTGCCGACGTCACGGTGTTGCCGCTCGGTCCGATCGAGGAAGACCGGGGATGACGGTGCCCGCGATCGCAATCACCGCCGGCGAGCCCGCGGGGATCGGGCCCGAGCTCGTCGCCCGGCTCGCGCTCCGTCACCACGAGCGGCCGTGGCCCGCCCGGCTCGTCGTGTTCGGCGATCGCGATCTCCTCGCGGCGCGAGCGCGGCGGATGGGCCTCGAGCCGGCGTTCGCTGCGTTCGATGCCGCGCGCGCGGGGCCCGCCAGCGGCGCGCTCGAGGTCTGGAACGAACCCCTCGCGGTCCGCGTCGAGCCCGGTCAGCCGGACCCCGCCAATGCGGCGTCGGTGATCGCGATGCTGACGCATGCGACGGACGCCTGCGCGACCGGCGCCTGCGCCGCGCTCGTCACCGCGCCCGTGCAGAAGAGCACGATCGAGGAAGGCGGCTATGCCTTCACCGGGCACACCGAATTCCTGGCCCGGCGCACCCACACGCCGCGCGTCGTGATGCTGCTCGTCGGCGGCGGCCTGCGCGTCGCGCTGGTGACGACGCACCTCGCGCTGTCGGCCGTCCCCGCGGCGATCACCCGCGGCGCGGTCGCCGAGACGCTCGCGATTCTCGCGTCGGCGCTCGTCCGCGACTTCGGGATCGCCGGACCGCGCATCGCGGTGTGCGGCCTCAATCCCCACGCCGGCGAAGGCGGTCACTTCGGACGCGAGGAGATCGACGTCATCGCGCCGGCGATCGAAGCGGCGCGCGCTGCAGGCCACGACGTAACGGGACCGGTCCCCGCCGACACGGTGTTCGTGCCGGACATTGCACGCCGCTACGACGCGATCGTCGCGATGTACCACGACCAGGGCCTGCCGGCGCTCAAGGCGGCGGCGTTCGGCGGCGGGGTCAACGTGACGCTGGGGCTGCCGTTCGTGCGTACTTCCGTCGATCACGGCACGGCGCTGGACCTCGCCGCTTCCGCCGAAGGCGCGCGCACGGCGGATCCGGGCAGCCTGTTCGCAGCGGTCGACCTCGCGCTCGAGCAGGTCGCGCATCGCGGGTAGGAGGGCGATGCGCGGCCACACGGCGAGGAAGCGCTTCGGTCAGAACTTCCTCGTCGACGCGCACTACGTCGCGAGGATCGTCGCCGCGATCGATCCGCGCCCCGGCGACAACATCGTCGAGATCGGCCCGGGATTGGCTGCGCTAACCGGCGCATTGATCGAGGCCGCCGGCCGAATCCACGCGATCGAGATCGACCGCGATCTCGCCGCGCGGCTCGCCGCCGACTTTCCGCCCGAGCGGCTTGCGCTGCACATCGCCGACGCGCTCGACTTCGACTACGCGACGCTCGGCGCGCGGCTCCGCGTCGTCGGCAATCTGCCGTACAACATCAGCACGCCGCTCCTGTTCCGGCTGGCCACGTACGACGAGCGGCTCGCCGATCTCCACCTGATGCTGCAGAAGGAGGTGGTCGCGCGGATGACGGCAGCGCCCGCGACGCCCGACTATGGCCGCCTCTCCGTCATGCTGCAGGCGACCTTCCGCGTGTCGAGGCTGTTCGTCGTTCCGCCCGGCGCCTTCCAGCCGGTGCCGAAGGTGGATTCCGCCGTCGTACGGCTCGTTCCCCTCGGCGTAGCGAAGCCGCGCATCGCCGATCCAGCGCTGTTCGCGCGCGTGGTCACCGCCGCGTTCGGCCAGCGCCGGAAGACGCTGCGCAACGCATTGACCGCCCTTTGCGACGCGCAGGCGCTCTCGGCCGCCGGCATCGACCCCGGCGCGCGCGGCGAAACCCTCGCGGTGGCCGATTTCGTGCGGCTTGCGAACGCGCTCGCGCCGTAGTCCCGCCGCAACCGAACGCCGTACAATCGCGAGGTCTGGGGCGAAGGGTTCATGCCCCGGGGCCCGGTTCGTCGAGAGGGTCCGGAAGAACCTGCCGAACTGAGAGTCGCCTAGCGGTCCCAGTCGGGCCGCCGCGCCGGCGCCGCGATGCGCACGGTCTTCTGCCGCGACGACTCTCCGCGTTCGATCGAGACCCGCGCGAGCGGCACTCCGTAGGCGTCGGCGAGGAAGCGCCTGAGCTCGGCATTCGCCTTGCCGTCGACGGGCGGCGCCGCGAGGCGCACGCGGAGCCGCGCCCCGCTGCCTTCGCCGTGGACGCCCGCGACCTCGGTTCGCTTCGCGCCCGGCACCACGTGCAGGAGGAGGACGACGGCGTCGCCGTCGTCGCGGCACCACGCTCCGGTCCTCATCCGACGTCAGCCGCGGAAGAACGAGAGCACCGCGCCTTCGAGCCAGGGGAGCGGCCACATCAGCACGATCTGCAGCAGCACGATCAGAATAAGAGGCGAGAGGTCGAGCGCGCCGCCGATCGGCGGGACGATCCGCCGAATCGGTGCGAGGAAGCGGAACGTCATCGCGTTCAGGAACCCCGCGAGCGGGCCGTCGGGGCCGACCCACGACAGCACCGCCTGGATGATCACGGTCACGATCAGGATCCACAGCGCCGCCTTGAGGAGCTCGAGCGGGGCGATCAGCGCGAGGGCGAGGACGACGGCGGCTCCGGGCACTGCGCGACTGACGACGAGGCTCGTCGCGAGCAGCCAGACGAACTGCGCAAGCCACGCGAGGACCAGCGTCGCCGTGTCCTGGCCCTTGAACCCAGGCAGCACGCGCCTCGTCGGCTTGACCGCCCAATCGGTGAGCGCCGTCAGCGCCTGGCCCACGGGATTGCGGAACGGCGCCCGCTGCCATTGCATCATGAAGCGCAGCAGGAACGCGTAGGTGAGCAACCCGAACGCGGTGTTGAGCACAAACAGAAGCGCCTGATCCATCGCGAGAGCCCCGGCTATTCGTCGCGGCCGAGCTCGTCACCGAGCTCGCGCGCCCGCGCCGCGGCGGCCACGGCCGCCGCGACGATCTTTGCCCGCACGCCGCCGCCGTCCAGCGCGGCGACGGCGCGTTCCGTGGTCCCGCCCTTCGAGGTCACCTGCGCGCGCAGCGTCGCGGGGTCCTCCGGGCTCGCCTGCGCCAGCGCGACGGCGCCGTCGAACGTCGCATACGCGAGCGCCCGCGCGTCCGCCGCGGAAAAGCCGAGCTCGCGTCCGGCTGCCTCGAGCGCCTCGACAAAGTAGAACACGTACGCGGGGCCGCTGCCCGAGACGCCGGTGACCGCATCGAGCATCGCCTCGTCGCCGACCCAGAGCACCTTGCCTCCCGCCTCGAGCACGGCCGCGCATCTCGCCCGATCCGCGTCGCCGACGCCGGGCGCCGCGAACATGCCGCTGATTCCCCGGCCGACGAGCGCGGGCGTGTTCGGCATCGCCCGCACGAGCCGCGGGAAGCCCCCGAGCCACCGTCCGAGATCGGCGAGCCGGATGCCGGCCGCAATCGACAGCACGACGCCGGCGGGTCCGAGGTGCGGCGCCACGGCGCGCGCGGCGTCGCGCATCTGCTGCGGCTTGACCGCGAACACGACCACGTCCGCCCCGGCGAGGGCGGCGGCGTCGGCCTCGGCCTGGAGCGCGATCCCCGGGAAGCGCGACGCGAGCTTCGCGCGCTGCGAGGGCAGCGGCTCGACGATCCGGATGTGGTCGGCGTGCGCGCCGCGCGCGAGCAGGCCCCCGGCGAGCGCGCTCGCCATGTTGCCGCCGCCGATGAACGCGATGCGGCTCATGGGGCGATCACGCTCGCGGCCCGAAGATCGCGGTGCCCACGCGGACGATCGTCGCGCCTTCGGCGATCGCCACCTCGAGGTCGTCCGACATGCCCATCGACAGCGTGTCGACCGCGAGCCCCGCGTCGCGGCAGGTGTCGAGCAGGAAGCGCAGGATCCGGTACTGGGCGTGGCGGGTGGCCATGACCGGCGTGGGTGCCGCGATGCCCATGAGCCCGCGCAGCACGAGGCGCGGCAGCGCGGCCACCGCGCGCGCCAGCGCGACCGCCTCGTCCGGGGCGACGCCGCTCTTGGTCGCTTCGCCGCTGATGTTGACCTGCACGCAGACGTTGAGCGGCGGCAGCCCCGCCGGGCGCGCGGCCGCGAGCCGCTCGGCGATCCGTAGCCGGTCGATCGTGTGGACCCAGTCGAAATGCTCCGCCGCCGGGCTGGTCTTGTTGCTCTGCAAGGGACCGATCAGGTGCCATTCCAGGCCTTCGAGGTCGGCGAGCGCGTCCATCTTCGCGACGCCCTCCTGGACGTAGTTCTCCCCGAAGGCGCGCTGGCCGAGCCCGTGCACCGCCCTGACGGCGGCGGGCGGAAACGTCTTGCTGACGGCAAGGAGCCCCACGGTGTTGCGCGGGCGGCCCGCCGCCTGGCACGCCCGTGCGATGCGCGCCTCCACAGCTTGCCACCCCTTCTCGTACTGGACCATAATCAAATGACGCCGGCATGAGAGTGTCGCCACTGGTACGGGATTTGCATGCGGACCTGAGGTTGCGCCGTAATCCAGCGTTTCCGGGGTGGGGATTATAAAGTGGACATCACCGAGCTGCTCGCCTTCGCGGTCAAGAACAAGGCGTCGGACCTGCACCTGTCGGCCGGTCTGCCGCCGATGATCCGCGTCCACGGCGACATCCGGCGGATCAACCTGCCGCCGATGGAGCACGAGGACGTCCACGCCATGGTGTACGACATCATGAGCGACGCGCAACGGAAGGCGTACGAGGAGAACCTCGAGTGCGACTTCAGCTTCGCGGTCCCGAACCTCGCCCGCTTCCGCGTCAACGCCTTCGTCCAGATGCGCGGCGCGGCCGCGGCGTTCCGGACGATTCCGTCGAAGGTGCTCTCGCTCGAGGAGCTGAACTGCCCCAGGATCTTCGGCGAGCTCACCAACCGCCCGCGCGGGCTCATCCTGTGCACCGGACCGACCGGTTCCGGCAAGTCGACGACGCTGGCGGCGATGTGCAACCACGTCAACGAGAACGAGTACGGTCACATCCTCACGATCGAGGATCCGATCGAGTTCATGCACGAGTCGAAGAAGTGCCTGATCAACCAGCGCGAGCTCGGCCCGCACACGCTGTCCTTTCCGAACGCCCTGCGCGCCGCGCTGCGCGAGGACCCCGACTACATCCTGGTCGGCGAAATGCGGGACCTCGAGACGATCCGCCTCGCGCTGACCGCCGCCGAGACGGGCCACCTCGTGTTCGGAACGCTGCACACGAGCTCGGCCGCGAAGACGATCGACCGGATCATCGACGTCTTCCCCGCGGCGGAGAAGGACATGGTCCGCGCGATGCTGTCCGAGTCGCTCGTCGCGGTGATCTCGCAGACGCTGCTCAAGACCAAGGACGGGCAGGGCCGGTTGGCCGCGCACGAGATCATGATCGGCACGCCCGCGATCCGGAACCTGATCCGCGAGAACAAGGTCGCGCAGATGTACTCGGCGATCCAGACGAGCCAGGCCGCCGGCATGCAGACGCTCGACCAGTGCCTGGTCGAGCTCGTCCGGCGAAACCAGGTCAACCTGGCCGAGGCGCGCAACCGCGCCGTCAACAAGGAGCTGTTCGGCGGCTAGCGCCGCCCGGCCGCGCGCCGCCCCCGCGCGCGCCAGAGCGAGGGAGTCCGCATGGAACGCGAACGCGCCACCAAGTTCATCCACGAGCTGCTCGAACTGCTCGTGAAGCAGAAGGGGTCCGACCTCTTCATCACCGCCGGGTTCCCGCCCGCGCTCAAGGTCGACGGCAAGATCCAGCCGGTGTCGAAGACCGCGCTCACCTCGCAGCACACGATCGAGCTCGTCAGGAGCGTGATGAACGACAAGCAGGCAGCCGAGTTCGAATCGTCGAAGGAGTGCAACTTCGCGATCGCGCCACCGGGCGTCGGCCGCTTCCGCGTCAACGCGTTCGTCCAGCAGAGCCGCGTCGGGATGGTGCTGCGGACGATCATGACCGACATCCCGAAGTTCGAGGAGCTCGGACTGCCGCCCGTGCTGAAGGACATCATCATGTCGAAGCGCGGCATCATGCTGTTCATCGGCGCGACCGGCTGCGGCAAGTCGACCTCGATGGCGGCGCTGCTCGGCTACCGCAACGAGAACAGCTACGGCCACATCATCACGATCGAGGACCCGATCGAGTTCGTGCACGAGCACCGGAACTGCATCGTCACGCAGCGCGAGGTCGGCGTCGACACCGAAAGCTGGGACATCGCGCTCCGCAACTCGATGCGGCAGGCGCCCGACGTGATCCTGATCGGCGAAGTCCGCGAGCGGCAGACGATGGACTACGCCGTCGCGTTCGCCGAGACCGGCCACCTGCTCCTCGCGACGCTCCACGCGAACAGCACCAACCAGGGCCTCGACCGGATCATCAACTTCTTCCCCGAGGAGCGGCGCGCGCAGCTGCTCATGGACCTCTCGCTCAACGTCCGCGCGTTCGTCGCGCAGCGGCTGATTCCGCGCCGCGACGGCCGCGGCCGCGTGCCGGCGGTCGAGGTGATGCTGAACTCGCCGCTCGTCTCCGACCTGATCTTCAAGGGCGACGTCTCCGGCATCAAGGACATCATGAAGAAGTCGCGCGAGCTCGGCATGCAGACGTTCGACCAGTCGCTGTTCGACCTCTACGAGGCGGGTCTCATCAGCTACGAGGACGCGCTGCGCAACGCCGACTCGCTCAACGACCTGCGGCTCGAGATCAAGCTGCACGGCAAGGAAGCGAAGAACCGCAACGTCTTCGCGGGCATCGCCAACCTCGACATGGTGCCCGAGGGTCAGCAGCAGGGACCGCTCTAGGTGTCGCTCGTCAACACGTTGTATCCACGACGAACGTGCCGGTCGCGTGCATTCCCCGTCGTCCCCGCGGAGGCGGGGACAGTGACGTTGGACTGTCGCCGGCCATGACCCAAGTCGCCGGATTCCCGCGTTCGCGGGAATGACGACTGCGCAGGATCCATGCATCGCGGAAACAACGTCTTGAACGCTCCCATCTAGGCATCCCGCGGTCGCGGGGCGTCGTCGCGAACGCGGCCCTCGGTCCTTCCGTTGTGTTAGGCTAGTCGGCCCGCGACCGTTCTTCCGCGCGCCCGATGTCCGGCCCCGACGCCTCGACCCCGACTCCCACCGAGATCAAGCTGCACCAGGCCTCGCGCGTGCTCGAGATCGCGTTCGCCGACGGTCGCGCGTTCCGGCTCCCGTACGAATTCCTCCGCGTGTACTCGCCGTCGGCCGAGGTGCGCGGGCACGGGCCCGGGCAGGAGGTCCTGCAGGTCGGCAAGCGCGAGGTCGCGATCAAGGAGGTCGAGCCGGTCGGGCACTACGCCATCCGCCCGACGTTCTCCGACGGCCACGGCACCGGGATCTATTCGTGGGACTACCTCTACGAGCTGGGCGAGCACCAGGACGAGCTCTGGCAGCGCTACCTCGAGCGGATGGCGGCGGCCGGCGCGAGCCGCGACGCGAAGTGACGCGAAGCGACGCGAAGGCGATGAGCGACAAGACCCACTTCGGCTACGAGCAGGTCGCCCCCGAGGACAAGGCGCGTCGCGTGCGCGGCGTGTTCGACTCCGTCGCGGGCAAGTACGACCTGATGAACGATCTCATGTCGGCCGGCCTGCACCGGCTGTGGAAGCGCTTCGCCGTCGAGGCGTCCGCCGTCCGCGCGGGCATGCGCGTGCTCGACCTGGCCGGCGGCACCGGCGATCTCGCGCGGCTGTTCGCGCAGCGCGTCGGGCCCGCGGGCGACGTGGTGCTGACCGACATCAACGGCGCGATGCTGGCCGCGGGCCGCGACAAGCTCCTGAACGCCGGGTGCGCGCTCGCGACCGTGCAGTGCGACGCCGAGCAGCTGCCGTTCGGAACGGCGACGTTCGACTGCGTGAGCATCGCGTTCGGGCTGCGCAACGTGACGCGCAAGGAGGCCGCGCTGGCCGAGATGCGCCGCGTGCTCCGGCCGGGCGGCGTCGCGGCGGTGCTCGAGTTCTCGCGCGTGTGGGCGCCGCTCGCGCCCGCCTACGACTGGTACAGCTTCAACGTGATTCCGCGCATCGGCAAGCTCGTCGCCGGCGACGACGCGAGCTACCGTTATCTGGCCGAGTCGATCCGGATGCATCCCGACCAGGCCGCGCTGAAGGCAATGATGAGCGCCGCCGGATTCGATCGCGTCCTGGTCCACAATCTCGCCGCCGGCGTGGTGGCGCTGCATCTTGGATACGTGCACTGACGTGCGCCCGCACGCGGCGAGGGCCGCCAAGGCGCAGGAGGAAGAACGATGAAGCGATCCCCGATCCTCGCGCTCGCGCTGGCAACGCTGGCGATACTCGTCGCCGTGGACGATGTCGACGCGAGGCGACTCGGAGGTGGCCGCACCTTCGGCGCGCAGCGGCAGGGCGTCACGCCCCCGGCGACCTCCGGGGGCCCCGCCGCGAACCCCGTGATGCCGGCCCCGCCGGCGGCGAGCGCGGCAAGGCCCGGCGCGCCCGCCGCCGCGCCTTCGTCCCCGGGCTCGCGCTGGCTCGGACCGATTGCCGGCATCGCCGCGGGGCTCGGGCTCGCCGCGCTGCTTGCGCATTTCGGACTGCCCGAGGGCTTCGCGAGCGTGCTCCTGCTCGCCTTCGTCGTCCTTGGTGGGTTGTGGGTCTTCCGCATGCTGGTCGCGCGCCGCACGCCCGCGACCGCGGCGGCGCGGGCGTCCTATGGCCATTCGCCCGGCAGGCCGTCCGAGCGCGTCGAGCCCATGCTTCCACCCCGCCAAGGGCCCGCCACGCCCGCCGTCCCCGGGGCTTTCGACGGCGAGCGGTTCCTGCGCGAAGCGAAGGCCCAGTTCCGAAGGCTCCAGGCGGCGTGGGACGCGGGCGACCGCAAGGCGCTTTCGGACGTGATGACGCATGACATGGCCTCGGAAATCCTGCGCGAGCTGGACCAGCGCGGGACGCACGAGGCGACGGAACTGCTCTCGCTCGATGCCGAGCTGCTCGAAGTCACGACCGAGGCCGGAGCGCACTGGGCCAGCGTCCGCTTCACGGGCCAGGTCCGCGAGGACGGCGCCCCCGAGCCCGTTCGGCTCGACGAGGCCTGGAACCTGACGAAGCCGGTCGACGGTTCGTCGGGCTGGCTCCTGGCCGGCATCCGCCAGCTCGCCTGACGCACGATGGCGACCTTCGATCCCGCCGCGCTGCCGGGCGCGCTCGCGAACCGGATGCTCGACCGCGAGGCCTGGGCCCGCCAGCGGTTCGCGGCGCACGCGGGCCGCTCCTTCGTCGTCGCCGTCGGCCCCGCGGCGAGTGCCTTCGCGATCGACGGCACCGGGCACGTCGCGTCGATGCTGGGAACGCGCGGCGCGGCCGACCTCACGCTGTCCGTGTCGCCGCTCGACCTGCCGGCATTCCTGGCCGACCCGGCGCGCTGGGACCGCTACGTGACGGCCGAGGGCGATCCCGAGCTTGCGGCGACCTTGCGCGAGCTCGCGCCAACGTTCCCGTGGTTCGTCGAGCAGGCGTTCGCGCACGTGCTGGGCGACGTCGTCGGACAGCGCGTCGCCGATGCCGGACGTCGGCTCCTCGCGTTTCCGGAGTACGTGGCCTCCCGGGTCGGCGAGAGCGTCGCGAGCTACGCGCACGAGCGCTCGGGCCTGCTGGCGAGGGGCGACGAGGGCAGTGTGTTCGCCGACCAGGTCGCCGCGCTCGCGGCGCGGGCCGACGCGCTTGCCGCCCGCATCGAGGCGCTCGCCGCGCGCCTGCCGGCGCGCCGGCCGCTGCGCGCGGTGGGCAAGGCGTCGCGCATGAAAGCCGACGGGCGCCCCGACGGCGCGTGATCCACGTCAACGCACGGCGGAGCGCCCCGAGCTAGAGTGGCCTTGGCGGAGCGGCCGCATCCGCGGAGGCGTTGGGATGGCCGACGGGCCGATCGTCTCGGAGTTCTTCCGCCAGGCCTTCGATGGCTGGCAGCGAGGCGCCCGGCTGTCCGAGATCGTGTGGACGCGACAGCGCGGCAGGCGGGCGATCGAGGCGGCGCAGCGATCGCGGCTCGCCGCCTTGGTGCGGCACGCGTGCGCGCATTCGCCCTTCTATCGCGAAGCCTATCGCGGGATTCCCAACGGCGAGATTGCGCCGGCCGACCTGCCCGTCGTCGACAAGCGCGAGCTCATGCGCCACTTCGACGACTGGGTCGCGGACGGCGCCTTGACGCGCGCCGGCGTGGACGCCTTCCTCGCCGACCGCACCCGGATCGGCGAGCGCTACCTCGGCCGCTACACGCTCTGGAAGAGCTCCGGGAGCACCGGCGTGCCCGCGATCTTCGTCCAGGACGACGCGTCGCTCGGGATCTACGACGCGCTCCTTGCGGCCGAGGTCGCGACGACGCGCGCCGCGGTCGACTGCGCGCGCGGCGCCTTCGCAAAGGGTGCGCGCGCCGCCCTGATCGTCGCGACCGGCGATCATTACGCGAGCATCGCGTCGTGGCAGCACGCCTCGCGGGGCGTGCCCTGGGCGGCAGCGCGCAGCTTCTCGATCGTCGAGCCCCTGCCCGCGCTGGTCGCCGCGCTGAACGCGTGGGATCCCGCGTTCGTGGCGAGCTATCCGACGATGCTCTCGCTCCTGGCTGCCGAGCGGGACGCCGGGCGCCTCGCGATCGCGCCAGCACTCGTCTGGTCCGGCGGCGAGCATCTGTCGGCATCGGCGCGTCTCCGCGTCGAGCACGCGTTCGGTTGCCCGGTCATCAACGAGTACGGCGCTTCCGAGTGCATGTGCATCGCTTTCAGCTGCCGCGCGGGCGCGCTCCACGTCAACGCCGACTGGGTCGTGCTCGAGCCGGTCGACCGGCGCTACCGGCCCGTGCCGCCGGGCGAGGCGTCGGAGACGGTGCTCGTCACCAATCTCGCGAACCGCGTCCAGCCCATCATCCGCTACGACCTGGGCGACAGCGTCTGCCTGCGCCGCGATCCGTGCGCCTGCGGGAGCCCCCTGCCCGTGATCGAGGTCGCCGGCCGGCGCGAGGACGTGCTCACGCTGACCGATGCCGCGGGCCAGCCGGTCCGGCTGCTGCCGCTCGCGCTCGAGGCGGTCATCGAGCAGGCAACCGACGCCTATCCGATCCAGGTCGTGCGCGCGGCCGGAACCGCGCTGCGGCTGCGCCTGCCCCCGCTCCCGCGCGGCGACCGCGGCGCGGTCTGGACGTCCGTGTCGACAGCGCTGCGGGCATGGCTCGACCGGCAGGGACTTCCGAACGTCGCCATCGAGCTCGACGCGGACGAGGCCACCATCGACCCCGCGAGCGGCAAGCTTCGCTCCGTGATCGCCGCAGAAGCGGCGCACGGCGCGCGGGCCCGACGCGGCCGCCGCGCTCAGATCGAGTAGTCGAGCACCGCGAAGAAGTGGCAGGCCGTGCCCGCCACCACGAACAGGTGCCAGACGAAGTGCGCGTAGCGCAGCTTCGAGTCGAGCGTGAAGAAAACGACGCCGATCGTGTAGGCGGCGCCGCCGCAGGCGAGCAGCACGAGGCCCGGCGGGGGAATGACCTCGACCAGCGGCTTGATCGCGATGACGACGATCCAGCCCATCGCGAGGTACAGCCCGGTCGAGACGAACGGGTGGCGGACGCGGTCCAGCGCCTTCAGCGTGATGCCGACCGCCGCCAGCGACCAGACGAGGCCGAACAGCGTCCAGCCCCAGGGCCCCCCGAGCGCGCCGAGCGCGAAGGGCGTGTAGCTGCCCGCGATGAACAGGAAGATGGCCCCGTGGTCGAGCTTGCGGAACAGCCGCTTGGTGGCGGCGTGCGGAATCGCGTGATAGAGCGCCGACGCGGCATAGAGCAGCACCATCGTCGCCGCGAACACCGAGGACGCGACGACGTGCAGCGCGCTGCCGTGTCGGGCCGAAGCGACAACGAGGATCGGCACCGCCACGGCTGCCGCGACGAGCGCGGTCGCGTGGCTCGCGGCGTTGGCGAGCTCCTCGCCGCGGGTCTGGGGGCGTTCCTCGGGAATCGTCATGCCGGCACCAAAGCATCGGCCGTGCCAAGGGTTCGAACGGTCATCGCGAAGTCGTGAGCGGTCGTTGCGTGCGCGGGCTTGATCGGATCCTTGCCGCCATGCGGCGCGACCGGCGAAAAATGTCTAGACTTGCGCGCAGCGCGCAGGTTCCGCGCGTCCGCAACCCGGCTGCCTCGACCAAGGAAGGAACCCATGAGCACCCGTTTCCTAAGAACCGCCGTCGTCTATTTCGTCGTCGCCATCGCGGTCGGAGTGTACATGGGCGCAACCGGCGACTTTGCCCAGCGCCCGGTCCACGCCCACCTGAACCTGCTGGGTTGGGTGTCGATGGCGCTCTTCGGTCTCATCTACCACGCGTTTCCCGCAGCCGCCGCGACGAAGCTCGCGCGCTGGCACTTCTGGATCCACCAGCTCGCGCTGCCGCCGCTCATGGCCGCGGTCGCATTCTTCTACGCGGGCTACCCTGCGGCGGACCCGATCGCCGGCGCCCTCTCGGTCGTCCTGGCGATCGGCATCGTGCTGTTCGCGATCAATCTCTGGCGGACCGTTCCCCCGTCGCGATAGGCCTCCTTCAGCCGCCGCCCGCGAAGCGCAGCGCCTCGTCGTCGGCGACGACCTCGAACGCCGAGCGGAGCTCCGCCGGGATCCGCACGGGAGCGCCGGTGCCGAAGTCGACGAACACCCAGAGCGTCTCGGCGCGCGCGACGACGGCGCGGTCGGCCGCGCGGCGGAACAGGTAGCGTCGCGGCGAGCTCGAGCGCTCGAACGCCGCGACCCACGTGTAGAGCGCGAGCGCATCGCCGGCGAAGGCCGGCCGCAGGTATTCGACCGTGTGCCGGCGCACGAACCAGCCCCGACCCAGCGTCACGTAGCGCTCGAGCGGCCAGCCCTGCGCGATCGAGTGCGCGGTCGCCCCTTCCTGCATCCAGCGCACGTACTCCTGGTTGTTCACGTGCCCGAGGGCGTCGATCGAATCAGGACCGACCGTGATCGGATGGCGGTGGATGCGCGGCATCCGTCGATTATCCGGTATCGGGCACGCGCCCCGGCGCATTCGCGGAGGCGTGGGGGCAATCCCTTACAATCCGCCGCTATGGTGCGCCTGCTGCGTCTCGCGCGGATCTCGCTCGTCGCGCTCAAGTACGGGCTCGACGAGTTCCTGACCGGCCACGAGCGGTTCCGCGCCGTGCGGCCGCTCGCGCGCGCGCTCACGTTCTGGCGCGACACCTCGGCACCGCGGGCTGTGCGCCTGCGTCTCGCGCTCGAGGATCTTGGCCCCATCTTCGTCAAATTCGGGCAGATGCTCTCGACCCGGCGCGACCTGATCCCGCCCGACATCGCCGACGAGCTCGCGAAACTGCAGGATGCGGTGCCACCCTTCCCGTCCGAGCAGGTGGTCGCGACGCTCGAGCGTCTCTACCGGAAGCCGGTCGACCTGGCCTTCCGGTCGTTCGACCGCACGCCGGTCGCCTCCGCCTCGGTCGCGCAGGTGCATTTCGCCGTGCTGCCCGACGGCACGGAGGTGGCGGTCAAGGTGCTGCGGCCGAACGTCGCACGGGTGATCGAGAAGGACATCTCGCTCATGCAGGTGGGTGCGATGCTGCTCGAGAAGCTCTGGTCGGACGGCAAGCGGCTGAAGCCGCGCGAAGTCGTCGCCGAGTTCGAGAAGACGATCCGGGATGAGCTCGACCTCTCGCGCGAGGCCGCCAACTGCTCGCAGCTCCGGCGCAACTTCCGGCACTCGCCGCTCCTGCTCGTGCCCGGAGTGCACTGGGACTGGAGCGACTCCGAAGTGATGGTGATGGAGCGCATGTCGGGCATTCCGATCGGCCAGGTCGACCGGCTGGTCGAAGCCGGCGTCGACCTGAAGCGGCTTTCGCGCGCCGGGGTCGAGCTCTTCTTCACGCAGGTGTTCCGCGACGGCTATTTCCACGCGGACATGCACCCCGGCAACATCTTCGTCGCCGTCGACGGCGCGAACTTCGGCAAGTACATCGCGATGGACTTCGGGATCATGGGCACGCTCTCCGAGCGCGACAAGAGCTATCTCGCCCAGAACTTCCTCGCGTTCTTCCGCCGCGACTACCATCGTGTCGCCACCGCGCACCTCGAATCGGGCTGGGTCCCGGCGGGCACGCGGGTCGACGAGCTCGAGGCCGAGATCCGCGTTGTGCTCGAGCCCGTGTTCGACCGGCCGCTGTCGCAGATCTCGCTCGGCCGCGTGCTGATGCAGCTGTTTCGCGCGTCCCGCCGGTTCAACGTCGAGATCCAGCCGCAGCTCGTCCTCCTGCAGAAGACGCTGCTTAACATCGAGGGGCTCGGCCGGATGCTCGACCCCGAGCTCGACCTGTGGACGACGGCGAAGCCGTTTCTCGAGCGGTGGATGGAGGAGCAGATCGGGCCGTCGTCGCTCAAGCGTCGGTTTCTGGCCGAGGCGCCTTACCTGGTCGCCGCACTGCCCGAGATGCCGCGGCTCCTCCACCAGTGGCTGCTCAAGCAACCGCCAGCGGCCGCCGCCGACGACGCGGCGCGCGAGCTCGCGGCGGCGGAACGATTGCAGAATCGCCTGCTCGTCGTCGTCGCCGTTCTGCTCGCGATCGCGGTCGTCGTGCTGCTCGTGCGTCCCCTCTAGCGGCGTTGGACGCGGGCCAGCGGCGCGCGCTTGAGGAACGCGTCCGAGTCGCCCAGGATCAGGCGCACGAGGTCTTCGAGCGCCGCCTCGCCGAGCGCATCGGGCGTGAACTCGAGCGAGACGCTCTCGAGGCGGTCGACGTTGACGAGTGTCACGAGGACGCGTCCGCGCTCGAAGTCCGGGATCAGGCGGACCGAGGCGGTCACCGCCTGCGCGACCGTGAACACGCCGCCCGCTCCGCCGCGCGCACCGCCTTCCGGCTGATACGAGTAGTCGAGCTGCGACGCCCGCAAGCGCTCGGCCGCGAGGCGCGCCTCGCCCGGCGGCACCACGAGGCGGAGCGGCGCCTCGTTCGCAAGCCGGTAGCCGAGCTCGACCAGCTCGAGCACGTCTTCGCCGGCGACGCGGCCGCGCCGGCCCGAAACGGCGCCGCCCACGAAGCGCAGCTCCGAGAGGCTCATCAGTCCTGCGAGGAGGAAGCGATGCGCGACCGCCGGACGGATCACCTCGAGGAGCGCGAGCGCCTCGTCGAGCCAGCGCAGCGCGGTGCGCAGGCGCCGGTCGACGCCGCGGATCAGCTCGATCGCAGAGTGCTGCCGCGCGAGGTCGTCGCGGCGCAAGGCATCGGCGCGCGTGCGCAGCGATTCGATCAGCGCCGGGCGGGGAAGCGATGCGGGCATGGCGCCGTCATAGTGCCGCCGCGCGCGGCGCCTCGCACTCGGACGATTGGCCGACCCGCGCGCGGGTCCGATCGCGGCGTGCATCGATCGGGAAAGCGCACCAAACTGCGCTACAATTTCGCGTTGTCATCTTCCGCCCGCCGCGCAGCCGGCCCGCCGATGGCGCTTCTCGAAATAAGAAACGTGACGCGCCGGTTCGGCGACTTTACCGCGGTCGACGGCGTGAGCCTCTCGATCGAAGCGGGCGAGTTCTTCACGCTGCTGGGCCCGTCCGGCTGCGGCAAGACCACGCTCCTGCGGATGGTCGCGGGCTTCGACCTTCCCGACGGCGGCGAGATCCTGCTCGATGGCACCGACCTCGCCGACCGCCCGCCCGAGGCGCGGCCCGTGCGCACGGTGTTCCAGAGCTACGCGCTGTTTCCGCACATGACGGTCGAAGGCAACGTCGCGTTCCCGCTCGAGATGGCGAACACCCCTTCGCGCGAGATCCCCGCCAAGGTCGCGGCGGCGCTCGAGGACGTGCGCCTCGCGGGTTTCGGCAAGCGCTATCCGCACGAGCTCTCCGGCGGCCAGAAGCAGCGCGTCGCGATCGCCCGGGCGCTCGTCACCCATCCGACCGTGCTCCTGCTGGACGAGCCGCTCGCCGCCCTCGACGCGAAGCTGCGCGAGGAGATGCAGATCGAGCTCATCAACCTGCAGAAGGAGGTCGGCATCACCTTCGTGTACGTGACGCACGACCAGACGGAGGCGCTTGCGCTGTCGCACCGGATCGCCGTCATGGACAAGGGACGCGTCGAGCAGGTCGACGAGCCGTCGCGCATCTACAGTTTCCCTCGGTCGCGCTTCGTGGCCGACTTCATCGGCCACTGCAACCTGTTCTCCGGTCCCGTGCTCACGAACGAGGGCGGCGTCGTCAGCGTCGATGTGCGCGGGCTCGGCCCCGTGCGCGTTGCGGCGACGAGCACGCTCGCGACCGGCCGGCCGGCCACCATCGCGCTGCGCCCGGAGCAGATCAGGATCGAGACGGCCGCGCCCGCGGGGTCGCCGGACAATCACTACCGCGGCACCGTCGCGGAGCTGCTCTATATGGGCGACGTGACGGTCTACCGCGTGGACACCGCCGGCGGGCAGAAGATCGAGGCGCTGCTTGCCAACTCGGCTGCGGGCCGCGCCAAGTTCTTCGAGGTCGGCGACGCCGTCGAGACGAGCTGGCCGGTCGCCGCGGGTCAGTTCATCGAGGAGTAGCGCCGGCCGTGCCTGCGCGCAGGGAAGGGCGTCTCGGCCGCTGGCTGGTAATCGGGCCACCGCTCGCCTACCTCATCGTCTTCTTCGCGGCCCCGACGCTCATCATGGTGCTCGCGTCGTTCCGCACACCCGGCGAGTTCGGCGGCCTCGCGCCGCTCGTCGACGAGACGGGGAAGCTCGACCTCAATCTCGAGAGCTACGCCCGCTTCTTCACCGAGACCGTCTACGCCGCGGTGTTCCTGAAATCGATGGTGTACGCGCTCGTGACGACGCTCTTCTGCCTCGCCCTCGGCTACCCGCTGGCCGCGCTGATCGCGCAGACTCCGAAGAAGTACCGCGACCTGCTGCTCCTGCTCGTGATCCTTCCGTTCTGGAGCAACTTCCTGATCCGCATCTACGCGTGGATGATCCTGCTGGGGCCGCAGGCCGCGCTCGCCCGCGGCGTCAACGCCGTGCTCGCGCTCGTCGGTCACGAGCCCGTGCCGCTCCTGTTCAGCTCCTTCGCGGTCCTCGTCTGCCTCGTCTATGTGCACCTGCCGTTCATGGTGCTGCCGCTGTACGCGAACCTCGAGAAGCACGACCAGGCGCTGCTCGACGCGGCGCAGGACCTCGGCGCCGGCGCGTGGCAGCGCTTCTGGCGCATCACGTTCCCGCTGTCGCTCCCCGGTGTCTACGCGGGCGCGGCGCTCGTGTTCATCCCGGCGTTCGGCATCTTCGCGATCCCCGACATCCTCGGCGGCCCGGAGGATACGCTGATCGGCAACCTCATCAAGCAGCAGTTCCTCGAGACGCGCGACTGGCCGTTCGGCAGCGTGCTGTCGATCGTGCTGACGCTCTCGGCGCTCCTGCTGGCCGGGCTCGCCGCCTGGATCGGTCGGCGCAACCTCGGCACGCCGTCGAGCGCGAAGGAGGCGCGTGCGTAAGCGATCGACCGCGCTCGTCGCCGCCGCCGCCGCAGGCTACGCGTTTCTCTACGTGCCGCTCGCGATCGTCGTCGTCTACTCGTTCAACGATTCGCGGCTCAACGCCGAGTGGGTCGGCTTCACGTTCGGCTGGTACGAGAAGCTCTTCCACAACGAGGACATGCTGGCCGCGGCCTGGAACTCGCTCCTGATCGGCCTCACGGCGAGCCTCGTCTCGACCGTGCTGGGAACGATGGCCGGGGTCGCGCTCTACCGCTACAAGTCCCGGCTCCTGGCGGTCCTCGTGCTCGCGCCGATCGCCATTCCCGAGATCCTGATGGGCGTGTCGTTGCTCATCTTCTTCGTCCTCCTCAACTTCACGCTGGGCCTCGTGTCGGTGACGATCGCGCACATCGCCTTCTGCATCGGCTTCGTCGCGATCGTCGTCCGGGCGCGGCTGGCCGGCATGGACGAGACCCTGATCGAGGCCGCCCGCGACTGCGGGGCAACGCCGTGGAGGGCCTTCCGCCACGTGACGCTGCCGCTCATCATGCCGGGAGTGGTCGCCGGCGCGCTGATGGCCTTCACGCTGTCGATCGACGACTTCGTGATCACTTTCTTCACCGCCGGGGCGGGGACGGTGACCCTGCCGCTCCAGATCTACTCGATGATCAAGATCGCGGTGACCCCGGAGGTCAACGCCGTGTCAACCCTCTTGATGCTCCTCACGTTAGCGCTCATCATCGTCGCCTCGCGGCTCTCCCCGAGCCTCCTTCGAACCGACCAGGAGTGACCATGAAACGCCTCGCACTGCTGCTCGCCTCGCTGGTTCTCGCCTTCGCCGGGGCTGCGTCCGCCGCCAAGGACCAGCTCCACTTCTACAACTGGAACAACTACATCGCGCCCGAGACCGTGAAGCGGTTCGAGGAGCAGTGCAAGTGCGACGTGGTGCAGACCTACTACTCGGACAACGAGGAGCTGCTCGCGAAGCTGGCCGCCGGCGCGAAGGGCTATGACGTGATGGTCCCGACGTCGAACGCGGTCGAGGCGCTGATCAAGGGCGGCCAGCTCCAGCCGATCGACAAGTCGAAGCTTCCCAACCTGAAGAACATCAACCCGATCTACCTCAACACGCCGTTCGACCCCGGCAACAAGTATTCCGTCCCGTATGCGATGTCGACGACGATCATCGGCTACAACGACGTCGAGATCAAGAAGCTGGGCCTCCCCACCGACACGTGGGCGGTGATCTTCGATCCGAAGTACCTGGAGAAGGTCAAGGGCCGCGTGACGGTGCTCGACAGCTCGAACGAACTCTTCGCCGCCGCGCTCAAGTATCTAGGCTACTCGGCCAACGACGTCGACCCGAAGCACTGGAACGAGGCGGCGGCGCTGATCAAGAAGGCGAAGCCGTACTGGGCCGCGTTCAACGCGTCGTCGTACATCAAGGAGCTCACCGTCGGCAACATCTGGCTCGTCCACGGCTACTCGAACGACATCTTCCAGGCGAACCAGGACGCGCAGGCGGCGGGCCGGCCGTTCCACATTCTCCAGGGAATGCCCAAGGAGGGCGCGGTGCTCGCCGTCGACAACATGGTGATCCAGAAGGGCGCGCCGCGGCCCGACCTGGCACTGATGTTCATGAACTACCTGCTCGAGGGCAGGAATTCGGCCGAGCTCACGAACCTGATCGGCTCGGGCAATCCCAACATGGAGGCGGTCAAGTACATCAAGCCCGAGCTCCTCAGCAACCCCGTGATCTTCCCCAACAAGGAGGTCTTGCCGAAGCTCGAGCAGCTGAAGGACCTGACCGCGGCGCAACGCCGGCTGCGCAGCAAGCTGTGGACGGAGATCAAGGCCGGACGCTGATCTCGAGATGCCGCTCGCGCGCGGCGGCACTGCAGGGTAGATTCCGCGGATGCAGATCCGGATCGAGCGCCTCAGTGCGGCGCGGCGTGACGACTTCCTCGGCTTCTTCGACCACGAAGGCGGGCCTGCCTTCGCCGACAACCCGGGCTGGGCGAAGTGCTACTGCCACTTCTATCACGTCCCGAAGGCGATCCGCTGGCCGAGTCTCGACGCGGCGGCGAATCGAACGGCGATGGCCGCTCGTATCGAAGCCTCCGAGATGGACGGCTTCCTCGCCTATGCCGGCCGCGAGGTCGTCGGCTGGCTCAACGCGCAGCCGCTCTCGAAGCTGCCGCACTGCGCGGCCCGGATGGGGATCGCCCTCCCGCCGCTGTCCGTGCCTGCGCACGAAGCTGCGGCGATCGTCTGCTTCGTGATCGCGCCCACCTGGCGGCGGCGCGGCGTCGCGCGCGCGCTGCTCGGCGGCGCGCTCGCATCGTTCGCGGCGCGCGGCATTCGCGTGGTCGACGCATTCCCGTTCAAGGCCGGGGCGAGCACGACGCCCGCCGACCACTACCACGGTCCGCCGTCGCTATTCCGCGAGGCCGGCTTCGAGGTTCTGGCCGAGCACGCCGACATGACGGTGATGCGCAAGCGGCTCCCTTCGACGTCCTGACTTCCGCTCGCGCGCACGATGCCCCCGCGTTCGTCGCCGTCGCTGTTGCCGCACTTTCTCGTGATCCTCTACGGCCTCGCGATCGCCTACGCGAGCCTGCAGCCCTTCTCGCCCTGGATCACCCCGCCGCCGGGGGCGCCCTTCTTCCTGTTCGCGCCGTGGCCGCCGCGCTGGACGCGATACGACCTCGCGGCCAACGTGCTCGCCTATGCGCCGTTCGGTTTCTTCGTCGCGCTCGTCCCGCGCCGGCGACCGCCCGCCGGCCGGCTGTCGGTCGCCGTGGCCGCCGGCGCGGCGATGTCGTTCGCGATGGAAACGCTGCAGATGTTCGTCCCGCCGCGCGACGCGAATCTCATCGACATGATCGGCAACACCGCAGGCGCCGCCATTGGCGGGCTGGCGGCGGTCGCGCTCGTGCGGTCTCCCGCCGCGAAGCGCCGCGTGCGGTCGTTCCGCGACCGCTGGTTCCTGCCGGGACGCGTCGGCGATCTGGGTCTCGCGCTCCTCGCCATCTGGCTCGCGGTGCAGGTGAACCCGGGCATCCCGCTGTTCGCGGTCGTCTTCGATCCGTCGGCGGAGTTCGGGGCTGCTGTCAACCCGACGGCGCCGGGCGCGGCGGTCGACCACGCGGCGGCACTGGTCGAGGGCGCGCACAGCGCGTTCCAGCTTCTCGGGGTCGGGCTGTTCCTCGCGCTGCTCCTGCGCGAGCGCCGGTTTGTCGGCGGCGCCGTGGTCATCCTGATCGGCGCGGCGCTCGCGGCCAAAGGTGTCGCCGCCGCGCTCCTGCTCAAGCCGGATGCGTGGGAGCACTGGCTTTCGCCGGGCGTGTCGACCGGCGTCGCCGCCGGTGCGCTTCTGCTGCTCGTGGCCATCTGGCTGCCCCGGCCGGCGCAGGTGGCGGTCGCGAGCGTCGCCTTGCTGTCTTCGCTCATGACGACCCTCCTCGCGCCCGACCTGCTGCTCGCGCGTCCGCCGCTGTCGCTGTTCGCGTGGTCGTACGGCCATCTGCTCCATTTCAACGGGCTCACGCATCTCGTGCTGCTCTGCTGGCCGATCGTCGCGACGGCCTACCTGTTCGCGCTCGCGGGGAGCAGGAACTGGGGCCGCGTCGAGTGAGCGGAAGCGGAGGTTCTGCTATCGTTCCCGGCATGGTGCCGCCGGCCGTCGACGACGCGATCGACCCCGCGGGCATTCGCCGCGCCCTCGTGATCAAGCTCCGGCACCACGGCGACGTCCTCCTGTCCTCGCCGGTATTCACCGTGCTCAAGCGCGCGGCGCCGCAAGCCGAGATCGATGCGCTCGTCTACCTCGAGACGGCGCCGATGCTCGCACGCCATCCGGCGATCTCGATCGTCCACACGATCGACCGGAGCCTGAAGGCGCGCGGGCCGCTGGCGCAGCTCGCCGGCGACGGCCGCCTGTGGCGTACGCTGCGCGCGCGCCGCTACGATCTCGTCGTGCATCTGACCGAGCATCCGCGCGGCGCCTGGATGTCGTGGATCGCCGGTGCGCGCTGGAGCGTCGCCCCCGAACGCGAGCGCGCGGGCTGGTTCTGGCGGTCGTGCTTCACGCATCGCTTCCTGCTGCCGCGGTCGACGCCGCGCCATACCGTCGAAGCGAACCTCGACGCACTGCGCCGGATCGGCCTCTGGCCGCAAGACGACGACAAGAGACTCGTTCACGTTCCGGGCGCGGAAGCGGAGGCGCGCGTCGCGTCGTTGCTCGCTCAGCACCGCCTCGGTCGCGGGCGCTTCGCCGTGGTCCACCCCGGCTCGCGCTGGCTCTTCAAGTGCCTGCCGGCGCCAGCGACGGCGGCTGTCGTCGACCGCCTCGCCGCGCGCGGGCTCGCGGTCGTGCTGACCGGAGCCCCCGATCCGGCCGAGGCGTCGCTCGTCGCTGCGATCAAGGCGGCCGCCGCCGTGCCGCTCGTCGACCTCTCGGGACAGCTGTCGATGCCGGAACTGTCCGCGCTGATCGCCGCGGCACGGATCTTCGTCGGCTGCGACACGGCGCCGATGCATCTCGCGTCCGCGGCCGGCACGCCGGTCGTCGCCTGGTTCGGGCCGAGCGACGAGCGGAGCTGGGGCCCGTGGCGCGTGCCGCATCGCGTGGTGGCGTCGACCGTCCATCCGTGCCGACCCTGCCACAACAACGGCTGCGGCGGCAGCAACAACTCCGACTGCCTGCTCACGCTGCCGCAGGAACGCGTGATCGCGGCGGTCGACGCCCTGCTCGACGAGACCGCGGCGGCCGCGGGCCGATGAGGCTCGGGATCGTCCGCCAGCGCTACACGCCCTTCGGCGGCGCGGAGCGGTTCGTCGAGCGCGCCATCGAGGCGCTGCTCGGGCGCGGCGTCCGCGTGCAGGTGTTCACGCGCGCGTGGCCGGCGGCACGCATCGGATCCGTCGAGCCCGTCATCTGCAACCCGTACTATGTGGGCGGCGTCTGGCGCGACGCAGGCTTCGCGCGCGCGGTGCGCGCGGCGCTCGCGCGCGACCGGCCCGACATCGTCCAGACCCACGAGCGGATCGCCGGCTGCGACATCTTCCGCGCCGGCGACGGCGTGCACCGCGCGTGGCTCGCCGAGCGCCTGCGGTCCGGAGGACGCGCCGAGCGGTTCGCGATCGCCGCCAATCCCCATCATCGATACCTCCTCGGCGCCGAGGCGAAGGTCTTCGCCGATCCCTCGCTCAAGGCAGTGATCTGCATCTCCGAGATGGTGCGCGACGACGTGCGCCGTCATTTCGCCGTGCCCGAGACGAAGCTGCACGTGATCTACAACGCCGTCGATCCCCGCGAGTTCGGCCCCGGTGTCCGTCATCATCGCGCGGCGACGCGCGCCCGGCTCGGGCTCGCCGACGAGCACGTCGCGTTCCTGCTCGTCGGCTCCGGCTACGCGCGCAAGGGGGTCCCCGTCGCGTTGCGTGCGCTTGCGCGGCTATCTCCGCGGGCACGCCTCGTCATCGTCGGCCGCGACAAGGATCCCGCGCGCTACGAGGCGCTCGCGCGCCGCGAGGGCGTGCGCCAGCGCGTCGTGTTCGCGGGGCCGCAGCAGGACCCGCGGCCGTACCTCGGCGCCGCCGATGCGTTCGTGCTGCCGACGCTCTACGATCCGCTGGGCAACGCGGTGCTGGAAGCGCTCGCCTGCGGGCTGCCGGTCGTGACCAGCCGCCGCTGCGGCGCCGGCGAGCTCGTCGCCGCGCACGACGCCGGCGCGCTCTGCGACGCTACCGACGTCGAGGCGCTGGCGGCGGAGCTCGAGCGCCTGCTCGATCCGGCCGTCCGCGCGCGCACGGCGGCGCGCGCGCCGGCCGCGGTCGCGGCGCTCACGCCGGACGCGATGACGAGCCGCCTGCTCGCGCTCTACGGATCGTTGGGCGCGAAGACATGAATCCAAAGTCCGACCGAACGCACTCCACCGACGAGCGAATCCTCCCAGGCGGACGTGCGGGCCTGCGCAGGGCTCGAGCTGCCGCCTTATCCGCACGCGGATCTCCCGCCCCTCCGCCACCAAAGCGAGGTTGCCGGCCAGAACCCGGGAGCGCTCGTACATGGCAGAGGTAGGCGGTTGCGCGGGTGGATAGCAAAAACGCTAACTCCCACCAGCGAGGATGCCCATGGGCCATTCGGTCGAACCGGCGTCGAATGAAGGCCGATTCCACGCGTTCCTGTATGCCAATCGCCGTTCGCATTTTTGCTAACCGTGCTCGACCTGGCTCCGCTATTGAATGGAAACCGTGCGCTTCTGGCCACATGGCCTCGGTCGGCCGGAGTCTACGTGTTCCCAATGCCGATGAGAACATCGGCGGGTGCGTGACGTGGCCTGGTTGGGCGCGGCGGAGAAACCCCGCAGTCATCCTCCGCCGCGTCGACGCCGGCAGCGCCGCCCGCAATGCTCAGGGCAGTGGCTCGAGCTGAATGCGCGTCAAGAGCGCCGTTCCTTCATAGTGGTCGAGCACGTTCTGCCCGCTGGGGTCGGTGACGTCGGCCTGGAAAGGGCCAGCCAACGTATCGGCTTTGCGATCGTAGTTCAAGGCTGACCGGATCTTGACCCTGCTCACCAGCGCGCCCTGGGCATCGAAGAGAAGCTCGAAGAACGTCGTCGCAAACTGATGGGGTCCCGTCTTCCCCCAGACTCCGATCCCGGGCGAGGGCGTCGGATTCGAACCGAAGTCGGCGTTGATGGTGATGCCGTCCTTCGTAAGGCTTGCGAGATTGATGATTGTGGAGTTCGTCGTGCAGGGCCCCGAAGCGTCCGGACAGATGTACACGAACCAGCTCCCGACTGGCGAATTGTCCTCGGGTGGAGGCGCACATGCACCGACTGCAGCAAACATGGCGGCCATGAGCCCGGCGAGAGAGCTTGCTAGCAGAGACAATCTCCTTGTGATCATTTGACATTCTCCTCTCGGTTGACGGAGTGCTGCCCGTCCGTGTCGTCTGGTCCGCCCGGTCGCGGGACAACGGTGCGCGATGTGATGACGGACGTGCAACCCCAATCAGACCGAAGCCGATTCTGTGCGACGGATCGGGCCATGCTGCGATGAATCGGGGAGATCTTGGAGCGAAATGAGCGACCGCTTTGCGGCTATCTGGGCGACAACGCTGACGGCTGGTCGTGGCCAGTCAGCGACCGTCGAGAAGGCACGCGAGCAGACTACCCGTCGACGGTCGCAGTTCGACCCACTGCGGACACAACGCTTCGCCGGAAGCGGCCGCAGGAAATCGGGAAAGCCACCGCACGTCGCGTTGCCGATCGCGAATCGTTCTCTGGCGCTGGCGGCTAGAGCGCCATCGGACACACGCTGTTCGCGCGTTACGACAAGCGGCGACGATCCCTCCGATGGGCAGGCGTCGACGCTTGTATCTTCAGGCCAGACCAGCGCGGTAGAGTCTGATTGCCGTTGAGGCAAGCAGACTGGACCGTGCAGCCTGGTGGGCGCTGGGGCCTTCAAGCCCGTGACTGAGTGAATTGCGCACGGTTTCCGTGCTGGTCTTCCTGAAACCCGAACGGTTACGCGCGCCGCGTTTGAGCGCGCATACACAAGCATGGGAGCCGAAGACCATGTCTGCAACCTCAGTGGTAGTGGGCATCGACGTCGCCAAAGCGTATGTCGATGTCGCGGTGCTGGGTGGCGAGTTCGCGGCCCAGCGGTTCGAGAACGAGGCGGAAGGCCACTCGGCGCTGGCGGCGGCTTTGCAGCCCTTGGGCGCGGCGCTGGTGGTGATGGAGGCCACCGGCGGCTACGAGGCCGCGCTGGCCTGCGCGTGCAGGCCACGGGCTTGCCGGTGGCGGTGGTCAATCCGAAGCAGGCGCGCGATTCGCCAAGGCGATGGGACGCTTGGCCAAGACCGACCGCATCGACGCGGCATGCTCGCCGAACTGGCGGCCGTGCTGCTGCAGCGCGACGACTTGGCGCGCTATCTGCCTCCGCTCCCTGCCAGCACACTCTATTGCTGCCGTGTCACGCGCCGACGGCATGGCTGACCGTTCTCCGATGGCAACACCCGGTCCTGGCGATTCCCATGGTGCGCCCGAGCATCGAGGCGGTGATCCGGGCCATCCGCGCCCAGCTGGATGACGTGGAGGCCCAGATGGTCGGCCATGTGCGTGAACACTTCGGCGAGAATCGATCACCGAAGTATTCGTTCCGGCCAGTGCATCGGGCCGATCGCCAGCGCCACCTTGCTCGCCACCTTGCCTGAACTCCCTGATCAGGCGGGAGCTCGCGCCTGATCAGCGTGGCGCCTGCCCCGCCACCGTCGGGCCACCGCGTGCGAGTCGGCCGCGCGACCGGCACAGTCCGTCCTGCCGCACTCACGGCTGCCGATCACAACCCCGCCATCCGCGCCTTCTACCAACGTTTGGTGGCCGCCGGCAAACGCCCAAGGTCGCGCTGGTGGCCTGCATGCGCAAGCTGCTGACCACCCTCAACGCCATGTCAGATCCAACAAACCTTGGGACAGTTCGCTTCATCACGCTTGACTTCGAAGACGGTTACTCAGTCGTTCGCTGCCACTTGACGCCGTCTTTAGGCTCGAGCGCGCGCAGATATCAAGCACCAGGGCCCATGTAACAACACACTGTGCCGGCCGAGATGTCTACTGTGACGTTTCCCGCCAGGTACCCCAGCGTGCGCTCCCGTCGGGCAACACCGTCGGTCCTGTCCCGACGCCATATCCAAAAATCTCGCCCGAGGCATGATCTTCGACGACCCGCGATGTTCAGCGACAGGCTCTTCCCATTCGCCGGTAGGTCGCCGCCAAGGACCGGTGATGATGATCGTGCCGTCACTGAAACCTCGCGGTTTCCCCTTCGCGGTGTAATCGAGCTCTACCGGAACGCGCAACTCGTTCTGTCGGTGTGGTCAGGGATCGGTGCCGGCACGAACACCGGCGGCGTCGCCTGCGCCGCGCTGACTAGCAGGACAGGCGCCAAGAGGCCAGCACGAGACCGTTCGAGCGAGTGATCATACGATGCCTCCTTTGTCAGGCAGGGTGCCTGCAAGAACCAGCCGCGAGCATCGTTCGGAAGGTCTTGCTCATGGTTCGTGTCCTTCCCAAGTCGAACGAAAGCTGCAACTATTTGCGTCCCGCGAGTTCGGAAGCGCGAAAGCAATGTGCGTGGTAGCAGCACAACAGTCAATGGAAATTCGACAGGAGCCGAATCCATGCGATAAAGCCGGCTACGGTGCGACGAATCGGGGGATCGTGGGACCAAACGAGCGACCGCTTCGTGGCGATCTGAGCGGCAACGCTGACCGCATGGTACTGGCCGTACTCGGTCCGATCGTCGACGGTCCGAGTACGATCCGTTGCTGCCCCTCGCTTTGCCAGACGCCGCCATTCGAAATCGCAATGACGGACATACGATCTCTCATGAAGGCGGCCCGCCCGAAGGGGCGCGCGCAGCTTCCCCTCGTGTGGTTTGCTGTCATCATCCATGCCTAAGGCGACGTCCTTTGTGAAGCGATGAAGCGCCAGCCCGATATGGAGTGTCGCGCCCCAGCGTGACCTCGACAGAATCCCGAAAGAGCCTCGAAAGCGGCATGGAACGTTTCGATGGGACGGCGTCCGCCCTTCAATCTTCCGTCTCGAGGGTCTGACCAAGCACCTCGCCAGTGGTCTGTCGAATCCATGAACGAACGGCTTCGCTATCGAGACGAGCATTGGTGTTTGCGCTGAGGCAATCGATGCCCCCGTCGCTGACGTTGGCCACGAGTCGCTCGGTTTGCGCACCACCGCCGGGACGAAGGTTAAGAAAGATCGGCCCGCCCGAGTCGCCGAAGCAGACATTGCTAGGCAGGGACCAAGTCGCCCAGTTCTCGTCCAGCACCGTGTCCAGGCTCGACGTTCTGAATCGGCGGAGGCCATCCCAGTCGCCTTCCTCGGCATCCGCGCTAGGAAGAGGGTAGCCGACAATCGCCATTGGCGTCTGCGCGCCCTTGCGGGTCTCAAGGAAGTCCGGCGCCGCCAGCTTGGCACGGACGACGTCGAGGACTGGCTGAGTGAGGAAGACGAGACCAGTGTCCTGAATCCCCGGATCGCCGGCGTGGAAGACATCGCCAATGGTCGGGTCGCAGCCCGCTGGACCGGGGCAAGGGGGCAGTGAGGGGTGGGGGTAGGTCATGCGCGTGGCCGCGAGCCAAGTGCCCTGATCGAGGGCATTCACCCCAAAGCTCACAAAGAGCTTGACGTTCGGTGGAATCCCGAACTTCCCCGGGCCGGTGCAGTGGCCAGCCGTGAGGAACACTTGCTTGTCGATCAATGCGCCGCTGCAGTGCGCCCGTATCGCGATCGGATTGCCGTCGTCGTCGACAACCGCGACAATGAACGCGCCGACATTGGAATAGCGATTTTGGTAATCGATTGCCAACGCGTTTATATCGAACGGGGCTTCGGCGCGAGCCGTCTGCATCACCAGCAGCGCGGCAATGACAATTATGAGTTGGACCATCGTCTCGCCGTGTGACAATAGTGTCTTCATAACCTTCTCCTCGCGTAGAAGCGTTGAGCCCCGTCTGCCCTCGCCGCTTTTTCGCCCGCGCGGACAATGCAGCGACGACGCCGATGCTCTCGGCCCACCGTCTATCCGGACCGGCGACACCAGCTGTGCTGTCTTGGCGTTCCATATCAGAAGAATGCACGCTTCATCGCGTCGACTCCCGAATTTACGCCTACAATGGATCAGGTTTGCTGACATGCAAGAATTCTTGTAGGGCTTTCGTTAGCGCTCGAATGGTAGCGTTGTCCGCCAGGGACCAGGAGTGTGGCGGCGAAGTATCCGCGCTGTTGCGCGCCTGTCGGACTCGCCGCCGCCGCGCGCTCGGATTGCGCACCGCGTTCATCCCGCGTCCGAACGAGAAAGGCTCGGGTAAGCTTCACGGACATCCCTCCAGTTCGCCGCCGAAGCTCCAGGATGAATCGAGAAGCCAGCCGCCGCTAGGAGGTTGCCCGGGATTTGGCGCTCGGATGGCGGCGCCCAGGTCAACTCGCTCTGCTCTCAGTCGATCATCGCGCAGACGTCGATTAGCTGCCCTTCACCGGACAGGTCGATGAGATCAGGAAACCCCGTGATCGGGTCAAAAATGTATTTGAACGTTCCGATCGTGAGTATCATGATGTTTGCATTCGGATCCGCAAGGAGGTTCCGACCCGTGGCGACGACCATCACCTCGCCTTGCGGTCCGAACGATGCGTGAATGACCCCGGTGACGTTCAGCGTCACCGACTTAGACGGGTCATCGAGGTTGGTGACCACGGTCGTCTGCTTCGGCGCAGTGACTACGAGGCGGTCACCCGGCAGAGTGATGATCGATGACTTGCCGGTACCCGTCCAATTCACCGGGAAATTGCAGCCGGCGTTGGCGGGAATATCCAAGCTGAAGCCTGTGTCGAAGGGGGGCGATCCACCCGCCTGAACCATTCCCGAATTCACGGAGAATGCAAGGACAACGAACGCAAGCAATCTCTTCATCGCGGTTCTCCTTCTTGGGCTTGTTCAATGGCCGAAGGCAGATATGTTGGGTTTGCGAACGGCCCTCGCGCCCAAAGGGACTCTGCGCAGCAGGGCGGACGATAGGCAACAACAATCCGACGGATGCCGATTCTGTGCGACGGATCTGGCTCTGCTGCGACGAATCGGAGTGACGGTCGGGCCAAACCAGCGACCACTTCGCGGCAATCTGGGCAACGCTCACCGGCTGGTATGTTGGCAGCCTGTCCCTTCGGGTGACGTCTGTTGTCGAAATGGATGAACAACCGAGCTCAATTTCTCCGGGGGTATTCGTACAACCATCCGAGCGCTCACCGCCAGCGTTTCTTTCCGGTTCTTCAGGCGAACGTGCAAACGCCATCTGAAGTCGCGATGGACGCCGGCGATGGCGCTCACGTTCACCAGCATGCTACGGTGGATCTGCCAAAATGAATTCGGATCGAGCTCGTTGGCAAGCTCCTTGATCGTTTTACGGATGAGCGTTTCAGTGTCGGCTGTGACCACCAGCGTGTACTTGTTGTCGGCACGGAAATAGGCGACCTCATGAGTCGTGATAACTGGCACTCTCGGCCAGTACCAGCCGGTCAACGTTGCCGCCCAGATATCGGCAAAGCGGTCGTAATTTGGAGTCCTACCGATCGCCCGATTCGTCGCAGCACAGCCGGCATCGCAGCGGCGAGATCAACCGGCTTCCGTCGGATCGCCGTTGCGCATTCACTCTCGCGTACTGGAAGATACCCTATGCAGGATCGTCGGTCGGGATCGAGGTTGTTCAACCGCCCAGAGGAACGAACGCGCATATCGCTGCTTCGTCGCTCAGCGCGGACGCACTATTCATCGAGGCAAGTCTGGTTGCAAAGGCCAACGCAAAAGAGAATCATTCTTGATCTGCGCTGATCACCCAGGGTGCAGGTTAGACAGGCCTACGCCAAGGGAGGCAATCCCATGAGGCTTGCTAAGCTAATCACGTTGTGTGGAGTCGTTGCGCTATCCCTGTCGGGTGCCGATGCTGGTCTGGAAAGCAGCGATGCGCTCGTCCAACGGAGTTGTGACCGAAGATGCGCGAGGCGGTCGGGACGCCGTCACATGGTCATCTGTTACGCGTGAGGGCCAATCGCGACTGTCGACCTCCCTCCGGGTCGTGGTGCTCGTAAACGTGACGGCCACATTGATTCCGATCCGACAGGTACTCTTGACTGCCGGTCATTTCGACCTTCTTCAGCGTACTGTAAGGCGTAGCCGACCATTCCTTCGACTCGTGGTGAGCTTCAGCCCCGCGGCCCTTGACTGAATCCACGTGGATTCCCATAGACCAAGGTGCGGGTACACAGGCTCGTGCATCGCATCCTTTCCGTCCGACGGGATCGATGATATCATCGGTCTTCCGGAGCCCGGCGTGGCCGATGTCGGTCTCATCTTCCTCGACTTGCCGCCCATCACCACGATCATCAAGCCGGCGTGTAAACTAGCGCAAGAGAAGCTGAAGCGCGATGACGTCGGCGACAGCATTGACGGTCGTAGGCTATGGGCTGACGGCGGCCGGAAGAGCACCTTCGATTGGGGTTTCGCCGCATCGGCAGCTCTAGCCATCGCGGGTGCTATTTCGGACAAGAACTGGGCGTAGCTTCAACGCGTGCCGCTCCGGTCAAGCACGTCTGCTTTCGGCGACGGGATGAGGCGATGGCCAAGGGTCGCCGCGCGTTTCTACGACGGGAAGAATCGTTCGCCATCGTCTCGCGACGGCGGATCGCGCGCTTGGCGAGCCTCGGCTGAGCTTGCCAGCGTCGCTCGTGACGACCTCGACAGTCGGGGTAAGTGAAGTCTTGGATCAAGCACACAATTCGTGATCGCTTTGGCCATTGGGATGATCTCGCATTGACCATGTGGGACGGCGCGCATCCGTGCGGCGCCAGCGGGTCGAACCAACTACAGCAGTAGCGATGGTACGGTGCCATCGGCTCGCCGAAGTATGTCGCGTAACGTGAAGGCGGTGGTGATGAAGGTGATGATGCTGAATCGCGTCGTCGGAAGCAGGGCATCCGAGCAGCAGTTCGTCGCGCGATAAAGTCACGCGCCAATGAACTGCGGAGTTGAACTTCCGCTTGACTCGCCAACGAACGGCGGCTTTGTGCAGACTCGATGGACTGCAACGGGTCGACTGCGGCAGTTCAAGCGATTCCACCGGGCGGCCGCTGATTGACGCGCGGCTGCCATCCACCTGTGAACGGCCGGTGTATATCCTAGACCCGTCGCTCATCATCGGAGACCGGGCGGCTGTACCCGACCCGTTGCTGCCCCTCGCTTTGCCAGAAAGCCGCCATTCAAAATAGTAATGACGGACATGCGATCTCTTATAAGGTGGCCCGTGCGAACGCTGCGCGCAGCAGCTTCCCTCAGTGTAGTTTGGCGTGATCACCCCAGCGTGACCTCGACATGAATCTCCTGAAAGAGTCCAGTGCGAAGCGGCATGGAACGTTCGACGGACGGGGTACGTCCGTCAGTCCTCCGTGTCGGTTGCTTCCGTCCGCAACAATCGCGAACCGTAGTACGCCATGACCAGCATTCGGTCAGAAGCATGCGGTTAGCGAACCGTTGCGCATTTCCGGCCCACCGCCATTCGGACACCCCGTTCACATATGCTTGAACCGGTGCGTATAAGGTTCGCTCACAGCCAGCGTCTCCTTCCGGTCCTTCAATCGTACGTGCAGGCGGCCTTTGAAATCACGATGCACGCCGGCGATCACGCTGACATTCACCAGGGTGCTACGATGGATCTGCCAGAACAAATCGGGATCAAGCTCGTCTGCAAGCTCCTTAATCGATTTGCGAATGAGCGTTTGAGCATCGGGCGTCACTACCATCGTGTACTTGTTGTCCGCATGAAAATAGGCAACCTCTTCGGTAGTGATCACACGCACCTCGTTGCCTAGCCACGCAGTGATCCAGCGCAGATAGCCGCGCTCCGAGGGCAACGTCTCGGCGAGCCTTTGCAGCAGCAGCTCCAGATTCGCCGGCACGCCTCCCATTCGCTTTTTGAGCCGCGCGACCGTCGTCGCCAGCCGGTTCGGCGAAAACGGCTTCATCACGTAGTCGACCGCGCCTTCTTCGAAGGCCGCCAGCGCATATTTGTCGTACGCGGTCACGAACACGACATGGCATCGGCCGCTCGCCTGATGCGCGACCTCCAGCCCGGACATTTCTGGCATTTGAATGTCGAGAAACAGGATATCTGGCGACTCCGTTTCAAGTGCGTGCAACGCCGCGAAGCCGTCCGCGGCCTCCGCGACAACGCAAAGTTCGGGCCACAGTGCGGAGAGTTGCTCGCGCAACTGCTCGCGAAGAACTTCCTCGTCTTCGGCGATGATGGCCCGCGGAGCGAACTTAGGTCGGAGCATAGGGCAATTCCAGCGTAGCAATCGCACCTAGCGGGTTGAGCGGCGTGACCTCGAGCTTCCCTTGCGCGCCGTAAAGGGCGGCCAACCGGTGGCGTATGCGTTCGACTTCATCAGCTTCCGGGCGAGTGCCACTCGCATGCATCAGTCTCAGATTGAGCGATCCCCCGTGACTGCGCGCCTCGACGCGCAGGACTTCCTCGTGACCTGTCGTACGACGACCGCGCAGTACAAGCACATCGATCAATGGCAGCAGCAGCATCGGCGGAAACGCGGCGGAGAATAGATGGTCGGGAATATCGAACGCAAAATCAAGACGACCATGCAGACGCGTGCATTCAATGTTGAGGTACGCCTGGGTCAACTGTGTCTCCTGCTCTAGCGTGGAGGTGCTGTCCCGCATTTGCGGAAGCGTGGCGCGCAGATAGATTATCAAGTTTTCGAGCAGGCGATCCGCCGCTGAACGATCGGTGTCGTAGTGATCGCGGACCCGCCGAAGCGTGTTGAATAGGAACTGTGGCTCGACCTGCGCTTGGATGAGTTGCAGGTTTGATTCAAGCGCCTTCTTCTTCAGTTCCATATGTGCCAGCTGCGCAGCGTGCAGCGCAACAGCGAGTTCTTCGTCCCGGCGGCGCTTGAAGTAAACAAGCGCAATGAGCCCGCCCCAAACCAAGCCCCACGCCGCAGGCCAGTCGAGGTAACTGCCACTCGCCGTGACGGCAACGCTACCCACGGCCGTTCCCAGGACGAGCGCGATCACCAGCAGCACGGTTCGCGGCATTCGGGCAATGTGCAGATTGTCGCCAATCGAAAGCGCAAGCATTTGCGAGAAGTACATGAGCAGATAGCCTCTGAAAACAGCTAGCCATCCCCACCGGTCATTGAGGAAGTATTCACTGATTCCAATAGGCCGCGAATGCAATCCGTACTTCGTGCGGATCCAGCTTCCGAACGCAGTCCATAGCGCGAATGCACCGGCAACCAGCAACGTATAGCCGATTCGCCGCCAGCTCAGCCCCTGTAGGAGGGCGACGTCGGTACAAAGCAGGCCCAGCAGACGCTTCGTTGTCGAGCCAAACCCGGACGCGACATTAACCGATTCTGGATGTGGAGTCGACGCGTACATAGCGATCACGCAACCGTGATGATGGATGATCATCTTCGGCAGCCCGCGACACGCGCTCGGCATCGCTGTCTTTGGCGCCACCCAAATCGACATGAAGTGGCACCTCGATAGTGGCGACGACACCGTGCGGATCGTTACGAGCCAGCGTCAGCCGCGCACGACCGCGATACAGAGCTAGCAGGCGCGAGCGAATGTTCGACAGTCCGACGCCGTCCCCGGTACTAACCTCCGTTGCCGAGAAGCCGGCACCCGTGTCGGCCACGGTGACGCGCAATGCGTTATCCTCCGATACTGCGGCAATTCGTATGCTGCCGCCTCGGCGCAACGGAGCGATACCATGCTTGATCGCGTTCTCGACCAACGAGAGCAGCATCATGGGTGGGAAGCCTGCCGCGAACAGCGGGCCGGGTATCGCAATCGCAAAGTGTAACCTCTGACCCATTCGGATGCGCTGCATGTCCAGATAGGCCCGCGCGAGCGTGACTTCCCGTTCGAGCGTCGAGTGGTTTCCGCGCATGTGAGGCAACGCGGCGCGTACGTAATCACAAAAGCTATCGAGCATCGACCGGCCACGCCTCGGATCGATGTGATAGAGGCGCTGGACGTGGGCCAGCGTGTTGAACAGGAAGTGCGGCTCGACCTGCGCCTGCATTACCTGCAGTCGCGCCTCGACCATCCGCGCTTCCATTTCTCGCTTCTGGAGTTCCGCTTCTCGCAATTTCGCGGCGCGCTGCGCCGACCGCTCGACAAAGTAGTAGGTGAGAGCAGCCATTCCCCATTGGAGCACGATGACGCGAACCTTGTTGATGGAGTTACCGAAGGAAATATCGGACGATAGCGACAGCCAGTTGTGCAGCAGCATCGCCACTGCGCCGCCTGCCACTACCGCGATCCCGAGTACAACTAACCGAGGGATGCGGACAGTGATGTTCGTTAGAACGACCGCGAAGAGCAGTACCAAGACGCCGCTAATCGAATATAGCGGTATCCAGCTCCATGCAATGGCTACGGGAGGGTCCAACTCCTGCTGCAAGACTCGCCCGACGCCAAAGGTCATTGCGAGGAGCGCCACATACTCGAAGTGGCTCCAGGTTAAGCCACGCAGGATGCTGGGCTCGTACCGCAACATCGCGGCGACCCGGCGCCGAACCCGGCCTTCGTGGATCGCAAGTACGTTCCGCATCGAAGCGCGTGATGGAGATCGGTATTCGCTGCTCGTTGGAGCGGCTGCCGCGTCGGTCCGACGGTAGACCGGCACGTGGCTCTGACGGCGGACCCCGGCAACGGGCTAAGTCGTAATCATGCTCCAAACCGGACAGTCTGCGAACGAAGGGCTTCCGCGCTTTCGCCACCCGCCTCGCGCCGGCAGCCGTTCTTTGAAGGTCGACCTGGATCCTCCGCCCTGCGTTGGTCACGCCGAACGACAAGAGGACGTTGTCATCGGCATCGGATACCTCGGCAAAGGAGGATCCTGATGTGCCCAGGCGCCTTGCCCGGAGCTGAGGACCTAAGGCGGGTCCGTGGTTACGCTGCCCTTCGGGATCGTCCGCCAGCGCTACACGCCCTTCGGCGGCGCGGAGCGGTTCGTCGAGCGCGCCATCGAAGCGCTGCTCGGGCGCGGCGTCCGCGTGCAGGTGTTCACGCGCGCGTGGCCGGCGGCACGCACCGGATCCGTCGAGCCCGTCATCTGCAACCCGTACTACGTGGGCGGCGTCTGGCGCGACGCAGGCTTCGCGCGCGCGGTCCGCGCGGCGCTCGCGCGGGACCGGCCCGACATCGTCCGGACCCACGAGCGGATCGCCGGTTGCGACATCTTCCGCGCCGCCCCGCCACCGAGGCAAGCTTGCTGGCCGGAACCCGGGAGCGCTCGTGCATGACAGAGGTGGGCAGTGCGCGGGTGGTTAGCAAAATTGCTAACTCCCACCAGCGGAGATACCCAGTGGCCGTCCGGTCGAACTGGCGTCGAATGAAGGCCGATTCCACGCGTTCCTTTACGTCAGTCGCCGTTCGCATTTTTGCTAACCGTGCTCGACCTGGCTCCCGCCATTGAATGGAAACCGACAGGTTCTGGCCCGTACGCGGTCCGATCGTCGACGGTCCGAGCATGACCCGGAGCTGACGAATTAGGCACTCCGAGCCAGCAAGCGAAAGGGCCTCTCCATAAGCAGACGGCCCGCGCGTTCGAACCTTGGTCCATCCGACTCCCTTCCATCGCCTGCGACGTTGTGATGGCGGCGCCGGACCCAAACGAGGTCGGATCACCAGTGCGCGCTGCAATGCCTGCTCTAGCCGCGTTCGAGCTCTTGCCGCGCGGCATCATAGATTGCGTCCGCTTTCAGGCAGTCCTCCGATTCCGGGAAAGCCTCCCGCGCGGCGCGATTGATCATCGCGGCGTGGCGCAGTAGTACCTTCCGATACGAACCTTCGCGGGTCACCGCCGCGATGACGACGATCGTCTCGAGCATGTGAACCATGACAGCGGCACTCGATCGCGAATGCTGGCGAAGCTGCGTGAATGCCGCGTCAACGAGTCCCTCGAATGTCGCTGGCCTGACGATAACGCGCAAGCGTTCGTTCTCGTCAAAGAGTGCCGAACTGAGGGGGGCACGCTGCGCCAACCGGCACAGGGCTGAACCCAAGCGATCCACGCATGCGATCGCTGTGAATGGGTCGTTGATGCCTGGAGACAGAGCGCGCAGGGCAATCTCGACAAGCTGTTGCACTGGGAACTCGACGTCCTCCGCCGAAGTGCGCTGTCTGCCAATTACAAACGCGCCGTTGACCTTGTCTGCGAGTTCGTCGGTGACGCGAGCGATGGGCGATGCCGAGAGCAACGGCGTGCCAGCCACGATGTAGTTGCCCGGCCTGCGTTCCAGGCAAAACAGCCCGTCTGCCTCTGCGGCAAGCGCGATCAGTCGCTCTGTGTCGATGCGTTGAAGGTATCCGTCGCTCGCGGACAGCACAGGCCGCGAATTCTGCGCCACGTTTTCGGGAACGGCCCATTTCGAGGCCGCGGGTAGCCCCGCATTCTCCAGCAGGTCAGGGAACATTCGATCGATCTCCTCGACAAGTTCCTCCCCGATGCGGGCGACCACTTCGTCTGCTTGAATCGATACCGAGACGTGGTGAATGAAGTAGATCACCACGCCAAGGCTGACGAGCGCCAAGAGGACGCCGAGCGTAACCGAGAGGTGTGGGACGAAAAGCGTTTCGTCGGCGTGACGAATGGTGCGCAGAACCAGCAGGCAGTAGATAAACGTCGCGACGAATGCGCCGAGGACGGTCTGGTTTACGGCATCGCGCATGAAATTTCGCAGCAGACGGGGTCCGAGTTGCGATGAGGCAAGCGACAATGCGACGAGCGTCATCGAGAACACGACGCCGGCAATCGTAATCATCGATCCGGCGATCGTGCTCAGGACGAGACTTGCGCCCTGGGCACCTCCCGTGTAGGCCCATTTCTGGGATTGCAGCCATTCGTCCGTCACGGCTTGGTCGAGGGCAACCGTCGAAATGGCAAGCACGACGGCGCAGCCCGACATGATCGTGGGAACGAACCAAAAGCTCGACTGGATGCGATCCCAATACTTGAGAATCAACGCCTTCATCGTCCCGCTCCTCGTGCAGGATGGGTCCGCCTCGCAGGTCCGCATCTGGCCCACGCCATGCAATATGCGATGCGGCGCGAGAGCCGATTGGGGCACCTGAGTCTAGCCTAACAGACGATAGCCCCGCCTCTGCCTCGATGCAGTAGCAGTGTGACATTTGACGAAGTCCAGCGACGAAACGTTCAGGGGTGAGCCGCCAAGCACAGATAAGGGAATTTCGCGATGGACGAGCATGAAAGCCCAATCGACGCGAAGTGGCAGTGCGGAAATGAGATGACGCTTTGATGGGAAAGGGACGAGACGCACGAGTTCCGGTTCTTTCAGAAATGGCATCGCGCAGTTATGCAACCCCGAACATCGATAGACGACCGTCTCACCTCGGTCGCGGGATCGAGCCGGGATCACGACATATAATCTCGCAGCGCCGACAGACACCGACCGGACGGTTGCGGTCCGGCGTCGCCTCTCCCCTTCCCATGTGCGGCATCACCGGCTATCTCTGCGACGATCCCCGCGCGCGCGCCGCGCTGCCCGCGATGACCGCGGCGCTCGCACATCGCGGGCCCGACGACGAGGGCTTTCACGTCGACGGCCCGGCGGGCCTCGGCTTTCGCCGCCTGTCGGTGATCGACATCGCCGGCAGTCATCAGCCCCTGGTGTCGGCCGACGGCGCGATCGCCGTCGTGTTCAACGGCGAGATCTACAACTTCCGCGCGCTGCGGCGCGAGCTCGCCGACCTCGGTCACGTGTTCGCGACGCACGGCGACGGTGAGGTCCTCGTGCACGGCTGGAAGGCGTGGGGGCCGCGCCTCCTCGAGCGGATCTCCGGCATGTTCGCGTTCGCGCTGTGGGACTCCCGCCGTCGCGAGATCTTCCTCGCGCGCGATCACCTGGGCGTGAAGCCGCTCTATTACGCGTGGCACGCGGGCGCGCTCGCCTTCGGCTCGGAGTTGAAGGCGCTGCGCCCGTTTCCGGGACTCCCGCACGCGCTCGACCTCGACGCGCTCGCGCTCTATCTCGAGTGCCAGTACATTCCCGCGCCGCTCACGGTCTATCGCGACATCCGCAAGCTGCCGGCGGGGCACTGGCTGTCGGTGCGCGATGGCGCCTTGACCACCGGCGAATTCTGGCGGCCCAGCTACGTGCCCAAGCACGACCTGCCCGAGACGGCGGCGCTCGAGCAACTCGACGCCCGGCTCGCGCGTTCGGTCGAGTCGATGCTCGTCGCGGACGTTCCGCTCGGCGCGTTCGTGAGCGGCGGCGTCGATTCGGGTGTCGTCGCAGCGCTCGCGACGCGCATTTCCGGACGCGCGCTCGACACGTTCAACCTGGGTTTCCGCGGCGAAGGCGTCGGCAGCGAGCACGAGGAGGCGGCGCGCGTCGCGCGCCACATCGGCAGCCGCCACCACTGCCTCATGCTCGCGCCCGACGAGGTGCTGCCGGCGCTCGCGCGGTGGGTCGACGTGTTCGACGAGCCGTTCGGCGACCAGGCCGCGCTGCCGACGATGCTGCTCGCCGAGTTCGCGCGGCGCGAGGTCACCGTCGTCCTGACCGGCGAAGGCGCCGACGAGGTGTTCGGCGGCTACTCGAACTACGTGAAGCGTCTCGCCGAGGAGCGGGTGACGCGCTTGCTTGGCGCGCGCGGCTCGCCGTTCCGTGCGCTGGCACGGACGCTCCCGCCGCGCCTCGCCCGCGACCGGATCGTGAAGGCCGCGCTCGAGCCGCGCTCGCGTCGCTACGCGACCATCCCGAACATCTTCGACTCGCTCCTGCGGCGCGAGTACTTCACGCCACGGTTCGCGGCGGCTGCGCACGCGCGGATCGCCGACGTCGCGGAACTCCGCTACGACGAATGCGATTCGCCCGAGTACCTCGACCACCTCCTTCACGTCGACGCGCGGCTGTGGCTGCCCGACGACCTGCTCGCGAAGGTCGACCGGGCGACGATGGCGTTCTCGCTCGAGGCGCGCGTGCCCTACCTGGATCATGCATTCTACGGCTGGTGCGCGCGTCTTCCGCCATCGGCGAAAGTGCACGGCGGCGAGCGCAAACGGATCCTGAAGCGCCTCGCCGAACGCTATCTCCCGCGCGACATCGTCCACCGCGAGAAGCAGGGCTTCATGATGCCGCTCGACCGCTGGCTCGCGCGCGAGCTCGCGCCGGACATCGCGCACGCGCTCGGCCCCGCGGGCCTCGCGCGCCGGGGACTCCTCCAACCCGACGCGATCTCGCGCCTCGTCGCCGAGCACCGCTCGGGCCGCAAGAACCACGCGATGCGGCTCTGGGTGCTCCTGATCCTCGAGCACTGGTTCGCGCGCTACGAGCCGGACTTCGCGCTGACGTGAAGCCTCTGTCGATCGTCCACACCGAGAATTCGTGCGGCTGGGGCGGCCAGGAGATCCGCACGCTGACCGAGGCGCGCGGCTTCCAGGATCGCGGCCATCGCATCGCGCTCGTGGCTCCCGCCGAGGCGCCAATCGCGGCTGCGGGGGAACGGCTCGGGCTGCCGGTGGTTACGCTCGACATCCGCGCGAAGCGGCTGCCGAACCTCCTCGCGCTTCGCCGCTTCCTCGCGACGGAGCGTTCGAGGATCGACGTCGTCAACACGCACAGCTCGACCGACAGCTGGCTCACGGCGCTCGCGTGCGCGACGCTCGCCGACCCGCCACCCATCGTTCGCACGCGCCACGTCTCGACGACCATCCGGAACCGTCCCACCACGCGCTGGCTCTACACGCGCGCGACCGCGCACATCGTCACGACCGGCGAGGCCCTGAGACGCCAGCTCGCGCGCGACAACGGCGTGCCGATGGCGCACATGACGTCGATCCCCACCGGCATCGATCTCGCGCGCTTCGTGCCGGACGACGCCGTGGCGGCGCGCGCGCGGCTCGGATTGGCTGCACGGCCGACGCTCGGCATCGTCGCGACCTTGCGCGACTGGAAGGGTCACGACATGCTGTTCGAGGCGCTCGCGCGCGATCGAGCCGCGTGGGAAGGCTGGAATGTCGTCGTCGTCGGTGACGGCCCGTATCGGGACCGCCTCGACGCGCAGCTCGCGCGCCTCGCGCTGGCCCACCGGATCGTCTTCGCAGGACAGCAGGACGACGTGGTCCCGTGGCTGCAGGCGCTCGATCTCTTCGCGCTGCCATCGTGGGGCGAGGAGGGCGTGCCGCAGGCTATCCTGCAGGCGATGGCCTGCGGGCTGCCGGTCGTGTCGACGACGGTGGGTGCGATCACCGAAGCCGTCGACGACGGCGCGACGGGCTTGATCGTGCCGCCGCGAGACATTCCCGCGCTCGGCGCGGCGCTCGCCCGGCTGCGCGACGATCCTTCGCTGCGCGCGCGCCTCGGGACCGCCGGCCGCGCGCGCGCGCTCGCGGATTTCGGGCTCGATCGGATGCTGGACCGCATGGAGACGGTCTTCCGCGCCGTCGCGAGGCAGCGCTGACATGTGCGGCATCGCCGGCTATTTCGGATCGCGGGTCGTCGCCCCGGCCTGCGTCGAGCGGATGATGGCGGCGCTGCGCCAGCGCGGGCCCGACGCCGAGCACACCCGCCTCTGGGACGCATCGCTGCAGCCGACGACGGCCCCCGCACCGAATGCGCTCCTGCACACGCGGCTGTCGATCATCGACCCGCGGCCGGAAGCCGACCAGCCGATGCCGAATGCGACGGCCGACGTCTGGATCGCCTACAACGGCGAGGTTTACGACTGGGCCGCCGACGCGCAGACGCTGAAGGCCGCCGGCTACGAATTTCGCACCCGCTCGGACACGGAGTTCATCCTCCATGCGTACGAGCACTGGGGCATCGACTTCGTCTCGCGGCTCCGCGGGATGTTCGCGCTCGCGCTCCTCGACCTGCGCCAGCGCGCGCTCTACGTCGTGCGCGACCGCCTCGGTCTCAAGCCCGTCGTCTACGCCCACCGCGAAGACGGCTTCGCGTTCGCGTCGACGACGCGCGCGCTCCTGCCGTGGCTGCCGCGCGAGGCGCGTGCGTTCTCCCCCGAGGGGATCGACGCGTACCTCGCGCACCGGACGATCCCCGCGCCGCGGACGATCTTCTCGTCGATGGGACGTCTGCCGCCGGCGCATTGGCTGCGCTACGACTTAGCGACCGGGCGCGTCGAGACGCGCGAGTACTGGCGGCCCGAACCTTCGCCGGAGCCGTGGCTCGCGACCTTCGACGCCGCGATCCGGATGCGCACCGTCGCCGATCGGCCCCTCGGCGTGTTCCTCTCGTCGGGCGTGGACTCGTCCGCGATCGCGTGCCGCCTCGCGGCGATGGACTTCCATCGGCTCCAGACGTTCACCGCCGCGTTCCCGGGCACGCCGTTCGACGAATCCGCGCTCGCGCGCGCCACGGCCGACCGCCTGGGCCTCCCCAATTTGGCGATCGCCATTCCCGAGAGCATCGCCGTCGATTTCGAGCGCCTGGTCGCCGATCTCGACGAGCCCTTCGCCGATCCGTCGTCGGTGCCGACGTGGTACCTCGCGCGCGAAACGACGCGGCACGTCAAGGTCGTGCTCGGCGGCGACGGCGGCGACGAGCTCTTCGGCGGCTACAAGCGCTACGCGAAGCACCTGCGCACGCGCTGGCGCCGCGGGCTCGTGCTGCCCGGATGGCGCGCGCCCGCGAGGATCGGCGGGGGCAGCTGGCAGCGGGTCATCGAGGAGTTGCGGCTCGACTGGCGCACCGCCTACGTGCTGCGCTTCTCGGGCTTCACCCCGGGCGAGCGCGCGTTCCTCGCGCCGGAGGCGGCGCCCCACGCGCACTACTGGCGCATGCCCTCCTCCGGCGACGACGACCTGCCGTTGCTGCTCGAGATCGACCGCCTGAACTACCTGCCCGACTATATCCTGCGCAAGGCCGACCTCTGCACGATGGCGCACGGGCTCGAGATGCGCGCGCCGTTCCTCGATCATCGCTTCGTCGGTGCGGTGAGCGCGCTGCCGCCGTCGGCGCGCTTCACGGCGCCGCCGCGCAAGCTGCTCGCTCCGGCGATGAGCGCGCTCGGCGATCTCGATCCGTTCGCGCGCAAGAAGCGCGGGTTCAATCCGCCGCTCTCGGGCTGGCTCGAGCGCGATCTCGCGCCGCGGCTCCCCGGCATCGGAGCGCGGCTCGAAGGCGTGTCGCAAGGACTGCTGCAGGGGCCGCGCGTCGACGCGTTCGTATCGGCGTGGCGCGACGGGAGCAAGGGCTTCGCCGAACAGGTGCTGCAGCTCGTGCTTCTCGACGCCTCGCTCGCCCAGCTCGCGACGCTCGCGGCGGCGGGCTGACCGGGCCTGGCGAACCCCACACCGCTGTCGGGTATGATCGGGGGCGGCGGGTCGCGCTCCGCGCGGCGGCGTCGGTCCCGATTCCCCTTCCGCGCCGGCGACGATGCCCGATCCCGCTTCCGCCTTCGAACGCCGCGGGATGTCCGTCGCACTCTTCTTCGCGTGCATCCTCGTCGCGACGCTGCCGTTCTATCACCTCCACGCGTTCCGCTCGGCGGCGCTCGGCCTGGCGGCGCTCGCGACCTTCGTCTCCGGCGGCTGGCGCGAGCTGATCCTGCTGCCGCTCAAGTCCGGATGGTGGGCGTGGATCGTCGCCGCCGGCGTTTCCGTGATCTTTGCGCGCACCCCGCTCCTTTCGCTCAGCGAATATCGCTACGAAGTCCTCTACACGTTCGGGGCATGGGCGACGTGCTACACGCTCGCCCGGCGCCACGACGGCGCGCGGTGGCTCGCGCGCGCGCTGATCGCCTCGACGCTGGTCGCGCTCGCGCTCGGGATCGCGCTGTTCGCGCCGGGCCAGGCCTGGTTCGACCTCGGCCGGTTCGGCGACGTCGGCAACGTGTCGACGTTCCTCGTGCTGGTGCTGCCGCTCTTCCTGCTGTTCGCGCTGCGCTCGCAGCCGCACTCGCCCGAGCGGGCGGGCGCGCTCATCGTTGCCGCCGCCTGCATCGCCGCCGGAACGCTGACGCTGAACCGCATGTTCTGGCTCGCGGCCTCCGCCGAGGTCACGATCTTCGCGCTCTTCTCGATGCGCTACTGGGATTTGCGCTACCGCGCGGCCTCGATGCTGGCGGTCGGCGTCGTGGTCGCCGCGCTGGCGGTGTTCCAGGTGTTCGAGGCGTCGGAATCGCGGATCGCGCTCGCGGCGCCGGGGCTCGGCGTCTGGGAATTCCTGTCGAGCGACCCCCGCACCGGCCTCTGGCGGTTCGCGACGAGCCTGATCGCCGAGCATCCATGGGTAGGCACCGGTCTCGGCAAGTGGGCGCTGAGCGACGTGTTCTATGAGCATTTTGGGGATCCGCTGCTCATGCACGCGCACAACGCGTTCCTGAACCGCACGCTCGAAACCGGCTTCCTGGGGCTCGCCGCGTTCGTCTTCCTGCTGGTCTCGGTCGTCATCGCCTTTCTGCGCGTCGCGCGGAGCGGCGATCCGGGGACGGCCGCCATCGGCGCCGCGGGACTCGCGCTGGTGGCGGGCGTGTTGGTCAAGAACCTCGCCGACGACTTCTTCGTGCGACAGAACGCGCTCCTGTTCTGGGCACTCGTGGGGGCGGGTCTCGGCGCGGCGGCGGCACGCGCCGACGAAGCGACGACCGCCATGCGGCGCTGATGTCTCCACAGCGCCTCGGGGACGGCGCGTTACAATGCCGTCGCCCTGCGCTTGCCCCTTCTCGCACGCCGGACGCCGGCCTGCTTCGGCGAACCGACACCTGAGCCCATGCGGGACCTCCCCCTGCTGATCGTCGCCACGGCCGTCTCCCTCTACTGGCTGGGTGTGGGCCGGATGGTCGTCCGCGTGCGACGCAAGACGCGTCACGATGTCGGCCTCGTTCCGCAGCAGCGCAAGGAACGGCTGATGTGGCTCGTCTGGATTCCGCTCGTCGTGGCCTGGATCGCATTGCCCTGGATCGCGCAGAATCGCGTCGGGGCCCCGTGGGCGGCGCCGGCCGAGCCCGGACTCATGTTCGGAGCGGTGCGCTGGGTGGCGGCGCTCAGCGCCGTCGCCGCTCTGCTGCTCACTTGGCGGTGCTACGGCCGCATGGGCGAGCTCTGGCGGATGGACGTCGCGGTGGACGCGCGATCCGAGCTCATCACCGACGGCCCCTTCCTCCGGATCCGGCACCCCATTTACGCGTACCAGGCGCTGCTCATGGTCTCTTCCGCGGTCGTCCTCCCGACGTGGCCGATGATCGCGCTCGCGCTGATCCACGTCGCGCTCGTCGACGCGAAGGCGCGCAACGAGGAACGGCATCTGCTCGCGACCCACGGCGACGCGTACGCCCGCTACGTCGCGCGCACGGGGCGCTTCCTGCCGCGCTTCGGCGCGCCGCCAAGTTGAGGCCGCTCCGCTTCATGCGGGCGCCGCGCACGGTGGCCGCGCTCGCGATCGCGGTCGTCGCGGCCGCGACGCTCTCGGCGGCCGCGGCGGCCGCGGACGCCGCCGCACCGTCTTCCGCGGTGGCGGCGCTCGACTGCGATCGGCTGTCGGAGGCCGATGTTCGCGATGTCCTCGCGCATGCGGCGGCGCCGCGAATCATCACGGTATCGGGCACGTTTGGCATCGCGACGATGGACCCGTTCGCGCGGTTCCTGGCCGCGATGGGCTATCCGGCCGACCGCATCCGGAACCCGGCGGATGGCGCGTGGGCGTATTCGAGCGCGATCCCGAGCTCCGTGCTCGCCGGCATGATCGCCTGGCACTACGAGCGCGACGGGATGATGCCGCTCCTGATCGGCTACAGCGGCGGCGGGGCGCTGGTGCTGCGCACGCTGCACGAGCTCGCCGGCGCCTTCGCCCCGCGCGTCGCCGTCGTCGACGCGATCACCGGCGAGACGCTGCCGCGCGACACGATCGCCGATCCCGTCACCGGCTATGTGCGGCCGGTGCTCGGGCTTCGCGTGCCGTATGCGTGCGCGCTCGCGACGGGCAAGCTGCCGCGGTTCCTCCTCGGGCAATGGACCATGCTCGCGAAGATCCGCAGCGTTCCGGACACCGTCGACGAGTTCACCGGCTTCACCATCGAATGGGACGTGATCGCCGGCACCTTTCCCGGCTCGGAGCCCTACGCCGCGATCGGCACCGCGCGCGTCCGCAACGTGATCCTGCCCGCGACGTATGTCCATACCGACCTGCCGCGCACGGAGCACCTCGCCGAAAATCCGGTCACGCGGGCGTGGATCGAGCACTACCGGCCCGACGCGCCTGCGCCGCTGCCGACCGGCGTCGACACGACCAACCTGCTGCATGCGGCGGACGTCTGGCACAGCGTGGCCCGGCACTGGTGCCTCGCGGCCAGGCGCGCCCCGCGCTGACTGGCAGGACCTGGCGATGCGCGGCCGCCTCAACCTGTTCCAGGCGACGATGCTGCGCTGGCGGGAGCTCTACCCGTACAACGCCGTGCACGCGGTGCGCGTCGACGCCCCGCTCGACGCCGCCCGACTCGCGAACACGATCAATGCCGTACTCGAGGCGCGCGGCCTCGCGGGCCTTGCGCTCGACCCGGCACGCAACCGATTCGAATATTCGGGCGGCCCGTCCCGCGTCGCGCTCGACGTGCTGGAGGGCGGTGCCGATCCCGGCCGCGTGCTCGACGCGGCGATCGAGCGCGGCATCAACGCGTCGTTCGCGCCGTCCGGCCCGCTCGATCCGTTCCGCTTCTTCGTCGTCGACGCCGGCGCCACGCACCACCTCGGCGTCGCCTACGATCACGTCGTCGCGGGCGGCGACTCGATCGCCGATCTGCTCGCGGAAATCGTGCTCCGGGACACGACGGCGCAGCGACCGCCTGCGGCGCCCTCGCTCTATCCCCCCACCTGCCGCCGCGTGTTCGCGCGTCACGCGCTGTCGTTGCTCGGCGGCTTCGCGGCAGTGCCCGGAGCCATCGCGGGCCTGCGGCGCTCGCAGCGGCCGCGCTACCGGTTCGGCGACGATCGCCGCAACGCGTTCGCCTCCGCGCGGATCGATGCCGCGGGCGTCGCGGCGATGAAGCGCGCGGCGAACGCCTGGGGCGTGACGCGCAACGATCTGCTCCTCGCACTCCTGATCCGCTCGCTCGCGCCCGTCGTCGGGCATGGCGACGGCGGACGCCGCCGCGAGATCGGCGTCGCGACGATCGTCAACCTCCGGCGCGACTTCGGTACGCCCGTGCGCGCGACGTTCGGGCAGTTCCTGAGCTCGTACCGCTACGCGCACCCGACGCCGGTCGGCATCGCCCTCGAGACGCTCGCGCGCGAGCTCCATGTCCAGACGGCGCGCGTGCGGCGTCGTAAGCTTTACCTGGTTACGCTCGTCGTGCTGGCCGGAGTCGGCGCGCTCTGGCCCTGGCTCACGCCGGCGCGCCGCGCGCGCGTCTACGCGAAGCACTACGCGGCGTGGGCCGGGCTCACGCCCCTCGACGTCGATGCCGTCTGGCGTGATGCGGGCGCCGCTCATCCGCCGTCCGCGTATCTCCGTGCCGTGTCGACGGGGCCGGCCACGCCGTTGATCCTCGCCGCGACGACGGCCGGCAACGAACTTCATCTCGGGCTGTCGTATCGTTCGGCAGCCTTCGACGCCAACGACATCGCTAGAATAACGGCCGCGCTCCTCGCCGGCGTGAAAGAACTCCGCGAATGACCCTCTACCGCTCCCTCGTTGGCCTCCTCCTTGCCGCCTCGCTCGCGTTGGTCGGCGGTTGCGCCACGACCGCGCCCGCCTCGCGCGAGGCAACCGTTGCGTCGCCCGCTCCCGCCGCCGTCCTGCGCTCCGTGGCGATGGATCGCGCGCTCGAGGACCGCATCCTCGCGCTCGACCCCAAGAAGATCACCGCCGCCGACGTCCGCGATACGCTCTCGAAAGCACCGGCGCCCCGGGTCTTCGCGATCCGCGGCGGCATCTACCCGGTCTACCTTGCGATGGAGTCCTTCGGCGCCTTCCTGATCGGGATGGGCTATCCCGAGGAGCGAATCCTGACCCCGACCGAGCACGACTGGTCGCTCTCCCCGTACGAGAGCGCGGACGACATCGCCGGCCTTATCGTGTGGTGCTACGAGCACGAAGGCGTGCGTCCGACGATGATCGGCCACAGCCAAGGGGGGATCCAGGCGGTGAAGGTGCTGCACGCACTCGCCGGCGACTGGTCGAAGGAGCTCCATCCGTTCAATCCGCTGACGGGGCAGTTCGAGCCGGGGACGACGATCGTCGATCCGCTGACCGGCAAGACGCGTCCCGTCGTCGGATTCCGGCTCGGGCTGGTCGCGACCGTCGGCACGGGGGGGTGGGCGCTCGCGCTGCCGAACCACTGGATCGTCCTCGATCGCGTGCGGACGATTCCCGATACGGTCGACGAATTCGTCGGCTACCGGATCGCCTTCGATCTGTGGGCGCTCGACGGTCCCGCGTTCGACGAGTTGAAGACGTTCCATGCGAGCGGCAACGCCATCGTCCGCAACGTATGGCTCCCCGCGGGGTATGCCCACGTCACCGTCCCGGCGACCCGGGACCTCGTGGCGAGCCCGGCGATGCGGGCGTGGATCGACGCCTTCGTCCCCGATAAGCCGGACGCGCTCGCGCCGCTGCCCGAGGGCCCGAGCGACAACATCATGTTCGCCGCCAACGTCTGGTACGAGCTCAAGAAGCACTGGGCCATCGAGGCGCAGCGCTTCGTCCGGGCGCGCCGCGGGCTGCCGCTCGACTGAAGTCCGCACCGGGGTCTCCCCAGCCGGTCCGGCGGGCGCAAGGCCGGGTTGGGGTAAAATTACCCCTGTCGCGGCCCCGGGCGCCACGGCCGGCGGGCGATTCCGCGGGCCGCCCCGGATTCCCGCCGACGCCCATGACCTTCCATAGCGATCACCCCGAATGGCGGAGCCGCTGGCCGGAAAAGTCGCGCTCGTCACGGGCGCTGCCCGTGGCATCGGCCGCGCCATCGCGCTGAAGCTGGCCACGGCCGGCTGCGACGTCGCCGCGAACTACTACAACAGCGCCGACGAGGCGAATGCCCTGTGCGCCGAGATCCGGGCGCTCGGCCGGCGCGCGTGCGCGCTGCAGGCGAGCGTCGGCATTCCCGACAGCGTCGACGAGATGTTCGCCGGCTTTCGCCGCGAGTTCGACCGCCTCGACATCGTGGTCAGCAACGCGGCCTCGGGCGTGCTCAAGCCGACCACGGAGATGACGCTCAAGCACTGGCGCTGGTGCATGGAGACCAACGCGCTCGCGCTGAACCTGCTCGCGCAGCGGAGCCTCGACCTGATGCCGGAGGGCGGCCGGTTCGTCGCGCTGTCGAGCCTGGGCGCGTCCCGGTCGATGCCGGGGTACGGCTTCGTCGGCGCGTCGAAGGCGGCGCTGGAGGCGCTCGCGCGCGCGCTCGCGCAGGAGCTCGGACCGCGCGGCATCCGCGTCAACGTCGTCTCCGCGGGCGTCGTCGACACCGACGCGCTCGCCTACTTCCCCGACCGCGAGGGCCTGCTCGCCGACTACGCGCGGCGCTCGCCTGCGGGGCCGGTGCTGACGCCGCGGGACGTCGCGGACGCCGTCTACCTGCTCTGCCTGCCCGAGGCACGGATGATCAACGGCCACACGCTGGTCGTCGACGGCGGCTTCGCAATCTCCGGATAGGGCCGCGACGATGATCGATGCGGGCATCGCGGGCAAGACGGTGATCGTCACGGGCGGCAGTCGGGGCATCGGCCGCGCGATCGTCGACCTCTTCGCCGCCGAGGGCGCCGACGTCACGTTCTTCTACGTGAGCGATGTGGCCGCCGCGGATGCCGCCGTGGCGACCGCGCGCGCCGCCTCGCGCACCGTGAGCGCGCTCAAGGTCGACGTCCGGGATTCGGGCGCGTGCCGGGACGCGGTCGAGAGCGTGGTCGAGCGCTGCGGCCGCGTCGACATCCTCGTCAACAACGCCGGCGTGATCCGCGACAATCCTCTCGCCGCATTCGAGGACCAGGACGTTGCCGACGTGCTCGACACCAACGTGACCGGCGTCTTCAACGTGACGCGCGCGGTGGCCCCCCACATGATCGCCAAGCGCGCGGGCCGGATCGTCAACCTGAGCTCGGTGTCCGGTGAGAAGGGCGGCCGCGGGCAGACGAACTACGCGGCCAGCAAGGGCGCGATCAACGCCTTCACGCGTGCGCTCGCCGTCGAGCTCGCGCCGCGCAAGATCAACGTCAACTGCGTCGCGCCGGGCGTCATCGAGACCGAGATGTCGGCCGCGGTGCGCGAGCTCGCGGGCGACGAGGTGAAATCCAAGATCCTGCTCCGCCGTTTCGGCACGCCGGACGAGGTGGCCTACGCGGTGTGGTTCCTCGCCTCCGCCTACACGAGCTACGTGACGGGGCAGGTCTTCAGTGTCGATGGCGGCTTCAAAATGGAGTGAGAAGAATGGCACATACCGAAATCACGAAGGACGAAATAGGGGCGGTCTATCCGACCGTCGCCGAGACGATCGCCGACGCGCTGGGCTGCGAGGTGGCGGAGGTCAAGCCCGACGCGTCGCTGATCGAGGACCTGGGCGCGGAGTCGATCGACTTCCTCGACATGGTCTTCCGCCTCGAGCGGGCGTTCAAGGTGAAGATCCCGCGCGGCAAGATCGTCGAGAACGCGCGCGGCGCCTTGTCGGAAGGGGAGTTCGAGTCCAAGGGGCTCGTCACCGACACCGGTCTCGCGCAGCTCAAGGCGTATCTTTCCGAAGTCCCCGCCGATCGCTTCCGCACGCCGCTCAAGGTCAAGGACATCCCGCGACTGTTCACGCCGGAGACCTTCTGCAAGCTCGTGATCACGGCGCAGCGCCAGGCGGCGACGACCGCGTGATGCGTCCGTCGGGAGCGGGGGAAGCCGGATCCACGCATGGGTGACCATTTCGCGGCGTTCTCGTTCGTCGACCGGATCCACGACTACGTGCCGGGGGCGCGGGCGCGCGCGTCGTTCTCGATTCCCGATCACGTGCCGGCGTTTCCGTCGTGCCTCGTCGCCGAGGCGGTGGGCCAGCTCGCCTCGTGGATCGCGATGGCGCACATCGAGTTCCGCGGCCGGCCGGTGGCGGCGCTCGCGCTCGAGACCCGCTTCCTGCGCGACGCCCAGCCGGGCGAGACGCTCGAGCTCGCGGTCGAGCTCGAGAGCTGCGACGACGATGCGGTCGCCTACCACGGCTGGGCCGACGTCGAGGGCACGCGCGCGCTCGATCTGATCGATTGCCTGGGGCCGATGCTGCCGCTGACCGAGTTCGATTCGCCGGCCGCGCTGCGCGAGCGCTTCGGCGTGCTCTGCAGCTCGGGCGCGCCCACCGGTCGCTTCCACGGCATCGACGGCTTCCACGTCGAGCCCGGCGCACTCGATCCCGGCAAATCGGCGACCGCGACACTGCATGTGCCCGACGCCGCGCCGTTCTTCCGCGACCACTTCCCGCGCCGCCCCGTCTTTCCCGCGACCCTGCTCCTGAACGAGATGATCCAGCTCGCGCTCCAGGCCGAGCGCGGGGCGCTGGACGGACCACTGCTCGTGCCCGTCAGGATGACGAACGTGAAGGTCCGCGCGTTCACGCCGCCGGGACAGGTGCTCGACCTCTGCGCGGAGCTCGCGGCGCCGGCGAGCGGGATGATCGTCGCGTCGCTTACCGCGCGCGCGCACGGCCGGATGGTCGCGACCGCCCGCGTGGACATGGCCGATCGGGCCGCTTGAACGCAGAAGGAGGCCGCATGGATATGCATCGCCGTGTCGCCATCACCGGGATCGGCATGGTCACGCCGGTAGGCAACGACGTCGAGACGACGTGGGACGCGCTCCTGACCGGGCGCAGCGGAACGGCGCCCATCACGCTCTTCGACGCGAGCGGCTTTCCGGTGCGGATCGCTGCCGAGGTGAAGGGCTTCCGCGCGGAGGACGTCGACGTGCCGCGCAAGACGCTGAAGCTCACCAATCGCTCGCACCGGTTCGCGCTGGCCGCCGCCGAGCAGGCGCTGCGCGACGCGGGAATCCGCCCGCAGCCCGACACGGCGGCGCGCTGGTGCTGCGCCGTCGGCGCCGGGATGATGACGAGCTCCTATGGCGAGCTCGCCGAGACCCACGATCACAGCGCCGCGTCGGGCGAGCTCGATGCGGGTCTCCTGCTCTCCGATCCCGCTGCGAACGATCCGCTCGTGTTCTGCCGCAGCCAGGCGTCCGCCGGGCTCGCGCTCGTCACGAGCTGCTTCGGCATCGAGGGCTACGCGACGGCCGTGCACACCGCCTGCGCCTCGGGCGGCCAGGCGCTCGGCACCGCGCTCAAGCTGATCCGCCGCGGCTCCGCCGACTTCGCGCTCGCCGGCGGATTCGATTCGATGGTGAGCCCGATCGGCATGTCGGGCTTCGTGCTCCTGTCCGCCTTGTCGACCGACAACGACGCGCCCGAGCGCGCAAGCCGTCCGTTCGACCTCACGCGGAACGGCTTCGTGCTGGGCGAAGGTGCGGGCTTCCTCGTGCTCGAAGAATGGGAAGCGGCGCGCCGGCGCGGCGCGCGCATCTACGCCGAGCTCGCGGGGGACGGCAATTCGCTTTCCTCGTACCGGATCACCGACTCGCCGCCGGACGGCGACGGGCCGATCCAGGCGATGCGCGCGGCGCTCGCCGACGCGGGCGCCGCGCCGGCGGACGTCGACTACCTGAACGCGCACGGCACGTCGACCGGAATGAACGACCGCAGCGAAACGGCCGCCGTGAGGGCCGTGTTCGGCGACGGGGTCGACGCCGTCTCGGTCAGTTCGACCAAGAGCACGATGGGGCATCTGATCGCCGCCGCCGGCGCGGTCGAAGGCGCCGTTTGCGCGCTGGCCATCCACCGGAGCGAAATGCCCATCAACGCGAATCTGGTCGAGCGGGACCCCGAGTGCGACCTCAACCTCGTGACCGGCGCGCCGCGCCGGCAGCGCGTGCGCGTCGCGATCTCGAACTCGTTCGGCTTCGGCGGCTCGAACAGCTGCATCGTGCTGCGCAATCCGGCGGAAGTCGACGGGAAGGGCGCGCAAGGGTGACATGGGCGGCTCGCGCATCCTGATCACCGGCACGGGCGCCGTCTGCGGCGCCGGGATGGGGCCGGAGGCGATTCTCGACGCGGTCTCCGCCGGGCATTCCTCGCTCGCGCCGATCACGCTGTGGGACACGACCGGCTGGCCGTGCCGCGTCGCCGCGGAAATTCCGGACTTCAACCCGCGCACGCTGGTCGAGGACCGCAAGCTGCACAAGCTCATCCGGCGCACCGATCTGGTCGGCATCTACGCCGCCGGCAGCGCGCTCGCCGCAGCCGGCGTCGTCACGCATCGGGACTCGCTCGACCCCTCCGCCGCCGCCACGTTCAACGACCGCTCCGGCGTGTTCGTGGGATCGGGCGGCGGCAACTATCAGAACCAGTACGACTTCTTTCCGCTGATGACGGAAGCGCACGGCGACCTCGCGACGTTCGGCCGCGAGCTCACCAACGCCGTGAATCCGATGTGGCTCCTGCGCACGCTGCCCAACAACGTGCTGGGCCACCTCGGCATCAAGTACATGCTCAAGGGCCCGAACACCTGCATCACGAACCACAGCTGTGCGGGCGCCCAGACGGTCATGGAGGCGGCGGGCGCGCTGCGCGCCGGCGAGGCCGATCGCGCGGTGGCGGTCGGCCATGACACGCCGATCGAGCCCGAGATGGTGCTCTACTACTACCGCCTGGGGCTCCTCGCGGCGAGCGAGCTCCTGCCCTTCGACGCGCGCCGCACGGGCAGCCTGTTCGGCGAGGGCGCGGGCGCGATGATGCTCGAGACCGAGGCGTCGGCCGCGGCGCGCGGGGCGCCCGTCGTCGGCGAATACCTGGGCGGCGGCTACGCCTGCGAGGCGCAGGGGCTGATCGCGATCCGCGACGACGGCGACGGCGTGGTGCGCGCGGTCCGGCAGGCGCTGGACGAGGCGGGCCTCCGCGCCGCGGACGTCGGCATGATCGTCGCGCACGGCAACGGAACGCCGCAATCGGACGCCTCCGAGGCGGCCGCCATCCGCACCGTGTTCGGCGCCGCTCCGCCGCCCGTCACCGGCTTCAAGTGGTCGTTCGGCCACCTGATCGCCGCCGCGGGCATCCTCGAGGCGACGGTCGCGCTCGAGGCGCTGAAGCGCGGCATCGTGCCGGGCATCGCGGTGTGGTCGCGCCCCGATCCCGACTGCGCCGGCGTGCCCGTCTCCGCGTCGGCGCGGGCGCCGACGAGCGACGTCGCGCTCGTCATCTGCCGCGGCTTCGCGAGCACCAACGCCGCGCTTCTCGTCCGCGCACTGTAGGACCCTTCCCGCGATGGCGGATGCGGCGGCCCGTCCCGAGCGTTGCGGGATCGACACCGTCGAGATCGCGCGCATCGAGCGGCTGCTGGCGGAAACCCCGGCCACGGGCCTCGAACGCTGGTTCAGCGCGCGCGAGCTCGCCGATGCGGGCAACGCTCGGGAGCGCGCAGCGAGCCTCGCCGCCCGCTTCGCGGCGAAGGAGGCCTGCGCCAAGCTCTTCCCGCGCGAGACCGCGATGGGCCAGCTCGCCCCCGAGGATTTTTCCGTCGCGAGCGACAACTACGGCGCACCGCAAGTCGTCTGCGCGCCGCGCGCGCAGGCCGCGCTCGGAAGACACCGGATCGCCACGATCTCGCTGTCGCTGACGCACGACCGCACGAGCGCCTCCGCCGTGGCGCTGGCCGTGCCGGCGACGACCGAGGTGCCGCTGGCGGGCCGCCTGCTCTATCGCTTCCTGCCGATCCGGCGCGACATCATCCTCGCGAACCTCCGCCGGGTCTACGGCGAAAGAGTGGACGAGGACGAGATCGTGCGCCTCGCGCAGGCGCACTACGGGCATCTGTGGCGGCTCTTGGGCGAGTTCCTCCGGTTCCGCTGGCTGTCCGCATCACGCAAGGCCGCGCTGGTTCGCGTCGACAACATCGACGCGCTGATCGCCGCGGTCGCGCAGAACAAGGGCGTGCTCGTTCTGACCGGCCATTTCGGCAACTGGGAGGTGGCGACGATCGCGGGGATCGGCAACTATCCGCACGTGCGCGGTCGCTTCCACTTCGTGCGACGCGCGCTCAAGCCCGCCTGGCTCGACGCACTCGTCACCCGGCGGTTCGACCAGGCGGGATTCGGCGTGCTCCCGAAACGGGGCTCGCTCGACGCGATCCTGGACACGCTCGCGAAGGGCGACATGATCGTCTTCCCGTTCGACCAGCACGCGCGGCCTCCGGACGGGATCGAGGTCGACTTCTTCGGTCAGCCGGCCTGGACGTTCAGGAGCCTCGCGATCATTGCGCTCGCCACCGGCGCCCCGGTCCTGCCCGCTTCGTCGTGGCGCGAGCCGGACGGCCGCCACGTGCTGCGCTTCGAGGACGCGCTGCCGCCGGTCGAATCCGCCGACACCCGGGAGGCGATTCGCGTGACGACACGCGCGTACAACGAGGCGCTCGAGCGCCTGATCCTCGCCCATCCCGAGCAGTGGTACTGGGTGCATCGCCGGTGGAAGACGGTGCCGGGCAAGGGCGCCGCGGCGAAGACGTCCTCCGCGGATGCATGACTGTCGTCGGTATTGAGCTCAGGACCTTCGGGTTTCCCTTTCGGTTCGTAGTGCCCGAATCAAGAGCGCGGTCAGGATCGCGTGCAGGACGACCGCGGGCCACAGCAGAATGCCAGCCAAACCTCCGACCAAGCCGACGTAGGCGAGATACAGCATGGCGGCAGCGCTGTAGGTCAGCATGCCCACCAGCGGCGGGCCCGGCCAGCAGGCGACCGCCAACGCGATGAGGGCAATGCCCGCGACGCGCGCTACCGGTACGGCGATGCCGGTAAGTTCCTGACCGAGCAACAGCTGCCCGACGAGCGACGGAACGATCAGCAACGCCACGCCCAGCGCGGCTTCGCCGATGGCGGCAAGAACAAGCACCCGCTTCATCGCCCGCAAGGCCTAATCTTTCGCGCGGGCCATCGCCTCCGCCATTGCCTGAAGCTTCTTGCGATCGGCATCGCTGTAGACTTCCGGCCCCAGGTTGAAGGTGACCTTGTCGATCTTGCCGGTGAACTTGAACGGAACATCGTAGCGATACTCGACGAGCGCCAGCGGCGTGCGGGTGTCCTGGCCGATGTCGAAGGTCTCGTCCTCGGGGAACGTGATCGGGGTCGAGTGCTCCATCGAATTCCTGGCCACTTCCTTGCCGTCCACCGAGAGCACGCCCGTCCCGCCCTTGCCCAGGCCCGGTGCCTCGGGCTTGTAGTCGAAGACGAGGGTGTGCTTGCCGGCCGCCAACTCGGGCCCTTCCCACGTCGTGCGCTTGAGGTCGAGCAGGTTGTAAAGGAACACGACCTTGCCCCGGCCGAAGCCGACCTCGCCCTTGCTCAGGAACAGCCCGTAGCCGCCGAAGCGCCCGCCGTCGGTGACGATCATGCCTTCCGCACCGCCGTCGGGGATCTCGACCTCGGCGGTGATCGTGAAGGCCTTGTTCAGGATGCTCGGCGCACCGCTGTTGGGGACGCTGATCGGCTCTCCCGAGTAGGTGAAGGCCTTGCGTCCTCCCGTGAGGTTCGGCTTCGGCGCGTTCCAGCGCGTGAGCGACGTATTGTCGAGCGGCAACACGTCGAACTTCTTCGCCTCGGCGTAGAAGAGGTCCTGCATCTGCTTCAACTTGTCGGGCATCTTCGCCGCCAGGTCGTCGGACTCGGTGAGATCCCCCGATTGCAGATCACCGACGTGGTAGAGCTCCCACTGGTACCCGGTGATCACGTCAGGCGCCGGCTTCGTGGAGAGTACCCATGGCAGGGTCGCCGGGGTCGTCGCCGCGAGCCAGCCGTCGTGGTAGATGGCGCGGTTGCCGAGCATCTCGAAGTACTGCGTCGTGTGCCGCGTTGGAGCATTGGCGTTCGCCTTGTTCCACGTGTAGGTCATGCTCACGCCGTCCATCGGCCGCTGCTTGATGCCGTCGACCGTATCCGGCAACGGGATGCCGGTTGCCTCGAGGATCGTCGGCGCGATGTCGATGAGGTGATGGAACTGGCGACGGATGCCGCCCGGGTCGTTGATGTGACCCGGCCACGACATGGCCACGCCCTGGGCCGTCCCGCCGTAGTGCGAGGCCACCTGCTTCATCCACTTGAACGGCGTGTCCATCGCCCATGCCCAGGCAGCGGCGAAGTGCGGGAAGGTCCGCTCGGAGCCCCAGAACGGGTACCAGAGGAACTGGTCCTTGACCGGCACTTCGACGCCATTGAACGTGGTGAACTCGTTCGGTGTGCCGTTGAGCATCCCTTCGGCGCTCGCGCCGTTGTCGCCGGCGATGTAGATGATCAGCGTGTTGTCGAGCTCCCCCATGTCCTCGACCGCCTGGATGACGCGCCCGATCTCGTGGTCGGTGTAGGCGAGGTAGGCACCGAAGACATCGGCCTGCTTGATGAACAGCGTCTTCTGCTCGACGCTGAGCGTATCCCACTCGGGCAGGTCCTTCGGCCAGGGAGTCAGCTGAGCGTTCGCGGGCATGATCCCCAGCCGCTTCTGATTGGCGAAGATGGTCTCGCGCAGCTTGTTCCAGCCGCCGTCGAACAGATGCATGTCGCCGATCTTCTTGACCCACTCCGGCGTCGGATGATGCGGCGAGTGCGTGCCGCCCGGCACGTAATAGACGAGGAACGGCTTGTCGGGCGCGATCTCCTTCAGTTCCCTCATGTAATGGATCGCCTCGTCGGCCATGGCCGTGGTCAGGTTCCAGCCCGGATTGCCCTGGAAGGGGAAGATGGCCGTCGTGTTGCGGAACAGGTTCGGCTGCCACTGGCTCGTGTCGCCACCGACGAAGCCGTAGAAGTACTCGAAGCCCATGCCGTTCGGCCACTGCTCGAAGGGCCCGGCCGAGGTCGCCTGATAGAAGGGGGTGTTGTGGTCCTTGCCGAACCATGAGGTCGCGTAGCCGTTGTCCTTGAGGATCGCACCGATCGTGCCATTCTCCTTCCGGATGATCGAGTCGTAGCCCGGAAATCCCGTCGCGATCTCACCCACCACCCCGAAGCCGGCGACGTGGTGGTTGCGCCCGGTGATCAGTGCGGCTCGCGACGGCGAGCACAGCGACGTGGAGTGGAAGTTCGTATAGCGCAGCCCCGCCTTGGCGATCCGATCCATGGCCGGTGTCGGGACGACGCCGCCGAACGTACTCGGCGCGCCGAACCCGCTGTCGTCGGTCATGATCAGGAGGATGTTGGGCGCGCCCTTCGGCGGCACGACGCGCGGCGGCCACCACGCTTTCGACTCGGAAGCTTTTTCCTGGATCACCCCGCCGAATTTCGGATCGGGCGGCGGCAGCTGTTTGCCGCTGAGCGTGGTGGTGGCATGGGGCGAACCCAGAACACCGGTAACCTGTTGTGCCGAGGCCGATCCGAGGCACGAGGCGATTGCGACCACGGAGGTCAACAATTTGAATACATGGCGTACATTCATCGCGTCTCTCCAAGATATGGAAACGTAGCTCTTCAATCTTCGTCGCGAAACTGGCGCGACGCGAGCCGCGCATACGTGCCGCCGCGGGCAAGCAGCTCGCCGTGCGTGCCCTGCTCGACGATCGTCCCGCGCTCGAGCACGACGATCCGGTCGCAGTGCTCGACCGTCGACAGCCGGTGCGCGATCACGATCGTCGTGCGCCCGCGCATCAGCACGTCGAGCGCGGCCTGGATCAGCCGCTCCGATTCGGTGTCGAGGGCAGACGTCGCCTCGTCCAGGACCAGGATCGGCGCGTCCTTGAGGATCGCGCGGGCGATCGCGATGCGCTGGCGCTGGCCGCCCGAGAGCCGGATGCCGCGCTCGCCGACGATCGTGTCGAAGCCCCCCGGCTGCTCGCGGATGAAATCGAGCGCGTTGGCCGCCGCGGCGGCATGCTCGACCGCCTCGCGCGGCGCGTCCGCCATCGCGCCGTACGCGATGTTCGCGGCGATCGTGTCGTTGAAGAGCACGATCTCCTGCGAGACGAGCGCGATCTGGCGCCGCAGGTCGGGCAGCCTGATCTCGACCAGGTCGCGGCCGTCGAGCAGCACCCGCCCGCCCGTCGGCGTGTAGAACCGCGGGATCAGGTTGACGAGCGTCGTCTTGCCGCCGCCGGAGGGCCCGACCAGCGCGACCGATTCGCCCGGCGCGATGTCGAGGTCCACCGCGTCGAGCGCAGGCGGCGCGCCGGGCGCGTACTGCTTGGTCACCTGCTCGAAGCGGATCGCCCCGCGCGCGCGGTCGATCGCCACCGTACCGTGATCCACCTCCGCCGGTTCGTCGATCAGCGCGAAGACGCTCTCGGCCGCGGTCAGGCCACGCTGGATCGTGCCCGACACGTTGGTCAGCGTCTTGAGCTGGTTCAGGAGGTGCAGGAGCGCGAACACGTAGGTGATGAAGTCGCCCACGCGGTAGGGCTCGCCTGCGCTTTGCCGGATCGCGAGCCAGATGATCACGCCGACCGCGACGGACACGATGATCTGGTTGATCGGCGTGCCGAGCGCCGCCGCCGCCGCCTGCTTCGCCGTCGCGAGCCGCAGCCGGTCCGCGGCGTGGCGCAGCCGGGCGCTCTCGTAGGCCTCGCCGCCGAACACCTTGACGACGCGGTGCGCGCCGATCGCCTCCTCGAGCGCGTGCGTGAGCAGTCCCATGCGCTCCTGGACGAGCACGCTCACGCGCTTCAACCGGCGGCTGATCTTGCGAATCGCGAACCCGACGAACGGGAACGTCACGAACGCGATCAGCGTCAACTGCCAGTTGATCCACAGCAGGTACGCAAGCATGAACGCGATCGTCAGCGAGTTCCGGATCAGCACCGTCACCGCTTCCGAGGCGGTCGCCGCGATCTGCTGCGCGTCGAACGTGACCTTCGACAGGAGCACGCCGGCCGACGCCGCGTCGTAGTACGGCGTGGGCAGCCGCAGGAGGTGATCCGCCGCCTCGCAGCGCACGTCGAACACGACGCGCGAGCCGATCCAGGCGAGGCCGTACTCGCTCGCGTAGCTGCCGATGCCGCGCAGCACGAACACGCCGACGATCAGCACCGACACCCAGCGCGCGGTGGCCGCGTCCACGGCGCTCATGTCGTTGATCATCGGGCGCACCAGCTGCAGCATCATCACGTCCGTCGCCGCGACGAGCAGCATGCCGACGATCGCGAGCGCGAACACGCCCCGGTACGGGCGCGTGTAGCGGAACAACCGGCGATAGAGCTTCAAGGATGGGACAACGGCGGAGGGGACCCGCGATTATAGCGACTATGCTCCGCTATAATCGCCGCCTGTCCCGGCCTCTCGCCATGAGCTACTACCGGCGCCACGTCTTCTTCTGCTGCAACAAGCGCGAGCCGCCGGAAGCGTGCTGCGCGAATCACGGCTCGCCAGAGCTCCAGGCCTACGCGAAGGAACGGATCAAGGCGCTGGGCGAGAACGGCAAGGGCAAGGTCCGCATCAACAAGGCGGGCTGCCTCGACCGCTGCGACGAAGGACCCGTGCTGGTCGTCTATCCGGACGCGATCTGGTACACCTACGTCGACCGCGCCGACATCGACGAGATCATCGAGCGTCACGTGCTCGGCGGCGAGATCGTCGAGAGGCTTCGCATTTGACGCCGAAGAGCACCGAGCGCTTCGTCGCCGAGGGGCCCGCCGGCGCGCTGGAAATCGTCTTCAACGCGCCGCCGCAGGCGCCCCGCGGCATCGCGCTCGTCGCCCATCCCCATCCCCAGCAGGGCGGCACGCTCGACAACAAGGTTGCACAAACGCTCGCGAAGACGTTCTTCGGGCTGGGGTACGCGGCCGTGCGCTTCAACTTCCGCGGCGTCGGCCGATCGGAAGGCGCGTTCGACGATGGCGTGGGCGAGACCGAGGATGCGCTGGCGGCGCTTGCACACGCGAAGCGGCGTTTCGGCGAGCTCGCGGTTGCGCTCGCCGGCTTTTCGTTCGGCTCCTTCGTCCAGACCCGCGTCGCGGCGAGGATCGCCGCCGAGCGCCTGGTGCTCGTGGGCCCCGCGGTGACTCGCATCGGCGAGGCGACGATTGCCGCCGACACGATCGTCATTCACGGCGAGGAAGACGACGTCGTGCCACTCGCGGCCGTGTTCGCATGGGCCCGCCCGCGGGAGTTGCCCGTCATCGTGTTTCCCGGCTGCGGGCACTTCTTCCACGGCCGCCTGCCGCAGCTCACTCGGACGATCGCGGGCATGTGGCACGGCGCTGCGAGCGTCGTCCCCGGCGCGTGATCGCTGCACGGTGAACCGGTCGTGATCCCCGCTTCCGGCCACGGGGTGAGCGGTAACGACAGCGTCGTCCTGCGCGTTGCCGGCCTGCGCAAGCGCTACGGCGAGAACGAGGTCGTCCGCGGACTCGATTTCGAGATCCGGCGCGGCGAGTGCTTCGGCCTGCTCGGGCCGAACGGCGCGGGCAAGACGACGACGCTCCGTTGCTGCCTCGGGCTCATCGACCCCGACGGCGGCACCATCGAAATGGTCGGCCTGCCGGTGCCGCAGGCGGCGCGCGCGGCGCGCATCCGAGTGGGCGTGGTCCCGCAGGTCGACAACCTCGACCCGGATTTCACCGTCACCGAGAATCTGCAGATCTACGGCCGCTACTTCGGAATCGATGGCGCCACGCTGCGGTCGCGCATTCCCAGGCTGCTCGAGTTCGCGGGGCTCGCAAGCAAAGGCGGCGCCGGCCTGCGGACGCTCTCCGGAGGGATGAAGCGACGGCTGACGCTCGCGCGGGCGCTCGTCAACGATCCCGAGCTCCTGATCCTCGACGAGCCGACGACCGGGCTCGACCCGCAGGCGCGCCATCTCATCTGGGACGGCCTGCGCCAACTGCTGACGCAAGGGAAGACGATCCTGCTGACCACGCACTTCATGGACGAAGCCGAGCGGCTCGCCACACGCCTCGCGGTCATCGACCACGGCACGATGATCGCGACCGACACGCCGCGCGCGCTGATCGAGACCCACGTCGAACCCGAGGTGATCGAAGTCTTCGGCGACGAGGCGAAGGCGTGGGCGAACCTCACCGGCCGTGCGCTTGCCTCGCGCGTCGAGCAGGCGGGCGAAACCGCCTTCTGCTACACGAGCGACGCGCATCCGCTGCTCGCGGCGCTCGCCGACGCGCACGGCGTGCGCTATCTGCACCGCCCCGCCAATCTCGAGGACCTCTTCATCAAGCTGACGGGCCGCGAGCTCCGCGACTGAGCGCGAGGCGCAGCGCCGATAACCTGCAACGAGATTGATCCAGGTCAGAGACTGCTCGCTGTCACCATGGGAACGTTTTCCATTTGGAGCGCAACATCAAACACCGCGAAAGGAGTCCTTCATGAGCAGGAAACCCGTCGTCTTCGCCGTCTGCGCGTCATTCGTGGCCGGGATCGCATACGCGCAATATCCGATCATGGACCGGATCGCCGACAAGGTGGTCCAGAAGTATCAGGGCATGACCTGCGAGCAGCTCTGGCAGCAGAAGGGGCAGCCGAAATCCCCGGAGGAGCAGCGCGTGATCGGCTTCCTGAAAAGCGATCCGCAGATGCGCCAGGCGTTCTTCAACAAGGTCTCGGCGCCCATCGTCAACAAGATGTTCGAATGCGGGATGATCCCTTGACGTGCTGCGGCGCCCGCCGAGGCCAATGGAGTCTGCGATGAAACGTTTCCGATACCTCGAACGGGCGCTGATGCTGGTCGCCGGAATCATGGTCGCGGCGAGCGGCGCCGCCCAGTCCCCAGCGCCCGCGGGCGCTCCCGCGAAACCGGGAGCGCCGGCCAAGGCCGCGAAGCCGGCCGCGAAGAAGCCCGCCGCGTCCGGGTTCAAACTGATCCTCGAGCCGCGGGCGATGGAGCTGCTCAAGGCGACGAGCGCGAAGCTCGCCGCGGCGAAGTCGATGTCGTTCACCGCGACCGTCGGCTACGAGTATCCGAGCAAGCTCGGGCCGCCGATCGTCTATACGACTCGCTACGACGTCACGATGCAGCGGCCCGACAAGCTGCGGATCCTGATGCCCGGCGACGGGCCGGCGTCCGAGTTCTACTACGACGGCAAGACGATGACGGCGTACGCGCCGGCCGAGAATCTCGCTGCCGTGGCCGACGCGCCGCCGACCATCGACGCCGCGCTGCTGCAGGCGTTCGACAAGGCGGCGATGTACTTCCCGTTCACCGACGTCCTCGCCGCCGATCCGTACGCCGCGCTGACCAACGGCGCCGTCCTCGCTTTCTACGTCGGCCCCTCCGCGATGATGGGCGGTACGAAGACCGACATGGTGGTGTGGGCCAACGACGACGTGTTCGTTCAAGCCTGGATCGGCGCCGACGACAAGCTGCCGCGCCGGATGCGCGCGATCTTCGCCGCAGACCCGCTCGCGCTGCGCCACGAGATGGAATTCTCGAATTGGCAGCTGGATCCGGTGGTGGCGCCCGATACCTTTGCATCGACGAAGGCGCAGACGGCAGGACGCATGGCGTTCGCGGCGCCCGGGCCTCCGCCCAAGGGTGCGAAGCCGATCACCGAAGGCAAGTCGACGAAGGCGGCACCGGTCAAGGCGCCCGCCAAGTCAAACTGATGGAAGGTAACCCCATGAAGACGACGATTGCGAGCGCAGTTGCGTTCCTCGCCGCGGCAGTGTGGGCAGGCCATGCGCTTGCCTGGGCGAGCGCCAACCGCGCCGGCGGCAGCACGAGCCACAGCTACGGCTCGACCAGTCACGAGAATCGCTGGGGCGGGAGCACGTCGCACCAGGCCGGCGAGGGCACCGAGCACTCGAATGTCTACGGCGGTGGCACCGCGCACGCCTACGGTGGCGGCACCGAGCACACCAACATGTACGGCGGAAGCACGTACGGCAAGTATGGCGAGGGCGCGTATCACACCTATCCGTCCGGCTACACCGCATACCACCCGCCTGGTTATCCAGCGTATCCGACGTATCCTGTCTACCACCCGCCGGTCGCCGTTCCGTATTACTCGACCGGCTGCTATGGCTGCGCCGCCGCGGCCGGGGCGGTCGTCGGATTGGCGGCCGGTGCCGCCGCGGCCTCCGCCAACACTGCCGCGGCGACGTCGAGCGCGTATGCGGCGGGGGTGGCCACCGGCAGCGCCAACACGGCGGCGGCCACGGGCGCGGCCTATAGCGCCGGCGTGGCGGCCGGCGCCGGTGCAGCGGCCCCTGTCGTCGTCCCGGCATCGGGGACGTGGGTCATGGGCATGAATTACGCGGCGCTGCCGCCCGGCTCGATGACCATCAACAAGAGTGGCGCGACCTACTACCTCAACGGCAACACCTGGTTCAAGCCCGCGTACGGCGCGAACGGCGTCTTCTATACCGTGGTGCCGGCGCCTTGAAGCGCGCACTTGCAATAGGCGGCACGGGCCGGCTGCTGAGCCGCCGCCCGGACGGGAACGATGAACTTGACGAAGCTTCCGTTACCTTCACCACGATGAGGTCTTTGATGAACGTCTACGGCCCCTTCCGCAGCCTGCTTGCCGTGCTTGCCTGTTGCGCCGGCGTGCTCGTGCCGAACGCGGCGGCAGCCCAATCACCGGCGGGGGACGAGTCCGGAAAATGGCAATTCACCGCGAGCATTTACGGCTGGGTCCCCACGATCGACGGCAAGGTGAACTACGCCGGGGATACACGCAGCAGCGACATCCATGTCAGCATGAGTGATGTCTTGAGCCACCTCAAGATGACGTTCCAAGGGTCACTCGATGCGCACAACGGGCGTTGGGGCATCTTCAACGACCTCGTTTACGTCAACCTCGGCGGAGCCAAGTCGAAGACGCGCGATTTCTCAATCGGGAACATCGGGCTTCCGGCCAGCGCCACGGCGGACCTGAGCCTCGATCTCAAGGCCTTGGTCTGGACGGTGGCCGGCGAGTATCGGATCGCGTCCGACCCCGCGTGGACCGTGGACCTGCTCGGCGGCGCGCGACTGCTGCGGCTCAAGCCGACGCTCGGGTACTCGATCACCGGTGATCTCGGCCCGATCGGCCTCCCGGGCCGCGATGGAAGCAAGCAGGTCGACGAGCGCCTTTGGGACGGAATCGTCGGGGTCAAGGGTCGTTACACGCTTGGCGAAAGGCGCGAGTGGTTCGTGCCGTTCTATCTCGACGTCGGCACCGGGCAAACGCAGCTGACGTGGCAGGGCGCCGCCGGGGTCGGCTATGCGTTCCGCTGGGGTGAGGTCGTGGCCCTTTACCGGTATCTTGACTGGAATGCCAAGTCGGGGAAGCCGATCGAGGATCTGAACATGGGCGGCCCGCAGCTCGGCGTGACGTTCCGCTGGTGAGCGCATTCGATGGCGCAACCTTCCAGATGCGCGTCTCCCAGGCGGGCGCCATGAGGTTTCTACCCTGCTGACAGAGCCGCCCCCGGACCCGAGGCGCGCCGCGGGAGTGCGATCGCGTTCGGCCGGCGCTCTTGCCGGCGCTCTTGCTGACGATCGGCTGCGCGGAAGTGACGACGGAGCGCGTGTGCGCGACGACGTTGAGCCTCCCCGGCGCATCGTTCGTGGTGTTCTATACTGGCGCCGTCGTGTCGCAGCGGGTCGCCACACCAAATCCGGCAGACGCGGAGCCCCGAACTGACCATGGAGACGATCGCGTGCCCCGACTGCGACCTGTTGCAAACGATCGTCCGCCTGCCCGTGGGCGGCAAGGCGCGCTGCCCGCGCTGCGGCAAGACGCTCGCGCAGCGGCGCGCTGACCCGCTCAATCGCCCGCTGGCGCTCACGGTCGCGGCGGCGCTCGCGCTGCTCATCGCCAACACGATGCCGCTGATGGGGCTGTCGGCGGTGGGGCGTGAATCCAGCACCACGATCATCGGCGGCGCCCGCGAGATGTGGCTGCGGGGAAGCGAGATCACGGCCGTGATCGTCGCCTTCTGCGCGGTCATCGCGCCGGCAGGCCACATCCTGTTCCTGCTCGTCGTCCTCCTCGCGGTGCGCCGGCCTCCCGCGCCGCGCTGGGTCGGCGAGATGCTGCGCTCGGCGCACTTCATGCAACCCTGGTCCATGACCGAAGTCATGATGCTCGGCATCCTGGTCGCGCTGTTCAAGATCGCGCAGCTCGCGACGGTCGTTCCCGGGATCGGGATGTATGCCGCGGGCGCGTTCGTGTTTCTCGTGGCGGCGGTGATGGTCACCTTCGATCCGCACGAGGTCTGGCAGCGGGTCCAGTGGGCCGATGGACGGGCGCCCCCACCGCGCGTCGACGCGGCCGCCGACGGCGGGTCGCGGTGAGCGCCACGATGCGGAGCGCGGCGGAGGCGGGCCTGCTCTCGTGCGGGACCTGCGGCTTGCTCGCGCGACCGGTCGCTGCGGCGAGTCCTGGCTACTGCCCGCGTTGCGGCGCGACGCTCGCCTGGCGTCGCCGCAAATCGATCCAGTACACGTGGGCGCTCGTGCTCGCGGCGGCGATCTGCTACATACCGGCGAACGTCCTCCCGGTGCTGACGACGACCGCGCTCGGCGAGACCGAGTCCGACACCATCATGGGCGGCGTGATCTTCCTGTATGCGACGGGCTCGTGGCCGCTCGCGCTCATCGTGCTGATCGCGAGCGTGATGATTCCGCTGGGGAAGCTCGTCGCGCTCGCGTATCTGCTGGTCACCGTCCAGCGCGGCTCGATCCGGAACATGCACGATCGCACGCGCATCTACGAACTGGTCGAGTTCGTGGGGCGGTGGTCGATGCTCGACGTGTTCGTGGACGCCTTCATCGTCGCGCTGATCCAGCTCCAGCCGCTCATGTCGGTGGAGCCGGGCCTCGGCGTCGTGTTCTTCATGGCGGTGGTCGTGCTGACGATGATCGCGGCGCAGTCGTTCGATCCGCGCCTGATCTGGGACGCCGTCGCGAAGGGGCCCGTTCATCATGGCTGAGCCGGACGACCTCGACGGAGTCCCCCAGGCCACGGTCGTGCCGCCCAGGCGCGGGCGTGTCTCGGTCATCTGGATCATTCCGGTTCTCGCCGCCGTGGTCGCGATCGGAATCGCCGTTCAGCGGATCCTGAGCGAGGGTCCGACCATCACCATCGTCTTCACGGCCGCCGAAGGCATCGAGGCGGGCAAGACCCTGATCAAGTACAAGGACGTGGCCATCGGCCGGGTCACGGCGGTGCAGCTGACCCCCGCGTACACGCGGGTGGAGGTCACGGCCAAGATCACCAAGCGGGCGGCCGGATTGATGGTGGAGGACGCGAAGTTCTGGGTCGTGCGGCCGAGCATCAGCCTGAGCGGAGTCTCCGGACTCAGTACGCTCCTCTCCGGGAACTACATCGGGTTCGAGCCCGGCTCGTCGGAGACGAGCGAGACCGGCTTCATCGGGCTCGACGTGCCTCCGGTGATCACCGAGCAGCGGGGCCGCCAGTTCGTGCTCAAGGCGAGCGACCTGGGATCGCTCGAAGTCGGCTCGCCGATCTACTATCGCCGGCTGCCGGTCGGCCAGGTCGTCGAATACGACCTCACGCCCGACGGCTCGGCAGTCCAGCTCAAGATATTCATCCGGGCCCCCTACGACCGGTACGTGCTGCCGGGGACGCGCTTCTGGAACGCGAGCGGGGTCGAGGTCACGGCGGATGCCGACGGAGTGAACGTGCGCACCGAGTCGGTGGTCGCGCTGCTGATCGGCGGCATCTCCTTCGACACGCCTCCCTTCGAGCCGAGCGCAGAGCCCGCCGCGGCGAACGCCGCGTTCACCCTCTACAACGACCGCACCGTCGCGATGAAGGCGCCGGATCCGATTGCGCGACACTTCGTGCTGCATTTCAACGAGTCGCTGCGCGGCCTCGCCGTCGGCGCCCCGGTGACCTTCCTCGGATTGACGGCGGGCGAGGTCACCGCGGTGGGGGTCGAGCCCGACCCGGCGGGGACGACGCTCCGCACGCGCGTGCAGGTCACGTTCTTCCCCGAGCGCCTCGTCGGCAGCACCGGCGCCAAGGCGGCAGCCGCGAAGAGCATCGCCATGCTGCAGGACGAGCCGAAGCGCCGCGCGTTCGTGCGCCGCCAGGTGGAGGAGCGCGGCCTGCGCGGACAGTTGCGCACCGGCAGCCTGCTGACGGGCCAGCTCTACGTGTCCTTCGACTACTACCCGAACGCGCCGAAGGCGAAAGTCGACCTGACGCAGGCGGAGCCCGAGCTGCCGGTCGTTCCGAGCACGCTCGCGAACCTCGAGAACAAGCTTGCGGGCATCGTCGACAAGATCGACCGGATGCCGCTCGAGGCGATCGCCAACGGCCTGAAGAAGGACCTCGACAACCTGGACCATGCGCTCGCCGACGCGAGGAAGCTCATCACCGCTGCCGATGCGCAGCTGGTACCGGGCCTCAAGACGGCCATCGACGACCTCCACCGTACGCTCGTGGCGGTCGAGCTCGCGACCAACAACGCGAACGCGACGCTGCTCGAGTCGAACGCGTCCGTGCAGGAAGACCTCCGCAGCGCGCTCTACGAATTCACGCGCGCGGCACGAAGCCTGCGCGTCCTGACCGACGCGCTGGAACGTCAGCCGAGCTCGCTGATCCGCGGCAAGTCCGAACCGAGCGGAGGAAGATGATGCGCCGTGCTTCCCGACTCACCGTGGCGTGGGCGCTGGCCGCCGTCGTGACCGGATGTTCGTCCCCGCCGGCGAAGTTCTACACGCTGAGCGCCACCGCCGCACCGCGCCCGACGTCGTCGAAGCTCTCCGTGGCCGTGGGGCCGATTTCGGTGCCGTCGACGATCGACCGCCCGCAGATCGTCGTCACCACCGGCGCCAACGAGGTGTCGCTCGACGACTTCAACCGCTGGGCGTCGCCGGTGCAGGACAATCTCGTGCGGGTAGTCGCCGACAACCTCGGGACGATCCTGGGTACGCCGCGGGTCACGCTCTACCCGACCCTGGCTGCGGGTGTCGACTATCGCGTGCAGGTCGAAGTGCGGAACTTCGAATCGGTCCCGGGAACGTCGGCATCGCTCGACGCCGTCTGGACGGTCCGGCGCGTGAAGGACGGCAAGACCGAGACGGGTCGCACCAGCGTGCGCGAGAAGGTCGAGGGCAGCGGCTACGACGCGCTGGCCGCGGCGCACAGCCGCGGCGTCGCTCGCCTGAGCGAGGACATCGCCGAAGCCGTGCGCTCGCTCGATCGCGCCGCGCCCTAGAGCGACATCTGCAGGCGCCGGATCAGGGCGTCGATCACGTCCCTCCCCTCGGGCGACCGGAGCCGCTGTGTGCGCAGCGCGCGCACGAGCTCGGGCTTGGCGATCGCGCGGTAGTCGCCGCGGATCAGCACCGTGGCGATGGCCCGCTGCACGCCGATCGACCCCGCTCTGGGAAACAGGCGCGTGAGCTCCTCGAGACTCGCCGGATCGGAGAGCCCCCAGGGCGCGACCGCCTCGAGCGCCCGCGTCTGGGCATCGGCGTCCTGCATCCGGGCAATCGTCGCCGTGACGCGGCGAAGCTCGTCCGCGGCGACGATCGGCCGATGGCGCAGATAGACGCGTGCGATCTCGACGTCCGCTTCGTGCGCGCTCGTCAACGCGCGCAGGATCTCGCCGCGCGCCTCGGCGCCGTCGAGACACGCGAGGACGCCTGCGCGCGCGACCTGGTCGGGGCGCCCCGGTGATTCGGATGGGGCGAGCGGCTCGATGCCGAGTTCGTGGTTCCCGTTGAGCGAGCAGGCGAGATCGACGTCGGCCGCATTCATCGCGGTGCTGCGCAACCGATCGTCGAGCAACCGGCGATACTCCGCGGCGAGCTCCGCCGGCGTGAGCCAGCCGAGGTCGCGCGCGAGCGCCAGCATCCGGCTCCGGACCGCCGGTTCGTCGTCGTTGCGGGCGAACGCGAGATAACGCTCGCGCGCGGCCCGATCGCCGGCGATCGCCTCGAGCGCGCGTCTCGCGGCCGGCGATTGCCGATCGTCCTCGGTGAGCGAACCCGCATAGGCTTCGACGTGATCGAACAGCATCCGGACCTCCGCCGGATCGCGCTGCAGGACGTCGTGCACGAAGTCGAGCTTTTGCGCGGCGGAGAGGCGATCGTCGGAGAGTCGACAGACGTCGCGACGGAAGTCGGCATCGGGATCCGCGTCGGTCAATCCGGCTGCGACGGCCATCGCGGCCGGAGCGAACAGGCCGAGGAGCTTCGTGCTCGCCTGGCCGCTGCCGATTGTGGGCGGCGGCGAAGCCTGCAGATAGCGATCGAGCGTCGCCGCCGCGAACGGCCCGAGCGGGGCCTTCGACGAGAACCCGTAGATGATCGGAATGTCCTTGAAGATCTGGCGCATGCGGTCGCGGTTGCTCTCGCGATGGCGGTCGTTCAGCGCACGCGCGACGCGCTCGGCATCGGCGGGCGCCGCGCCGCCGCGAACGAGGGCACGCGCGATCTCGCCGGCAGCGCCGGTCAACCCGTCGGGGTTGAGCGTGTTGCAGCCGAAGAGATAGACCTCGCGGAGCTGCGCAAACACGCCGGGACAAGACTCGCTGCATGCCGCGCGGCGCATCTCGGAGACGGGAAGCGACTCGCGCTGCTCGAGTCGATCGGTGTAGAACTCGTTACCGCCGTCGAAATGGCCGGAGACGAGCAGCACGTCGCAGCGCACGCCCGAGTGGCAGGCGGAGGCGAGCCAGTCGGCACGGCCGCGCTCGACGAGCTCGACGAAGCGATAGTCGCCCTCGGGCAACCCGCGCTTGAGCGATTCCTTCTCGTCGGGCGAATTGACGGTGATCGTGCAGACCGTCGTCGGCGCGGCGGGCGCATCGCACGCGAGTACCGCACTCGCCAGCGCCAACGCAGCGAGAAGCACTCTTGCCGAAAGGGACATGCTTGGGAACGTGGGGTCGTCGTGGGCGCACGAGTATGCCTCCGTTCACCATCGCGGCCAAGGGCGCGAAGGGACGTTGCATCCCCTCATCGCAATGGGGTCGGCAGCGGGGAAGTTCAGTTGACTTCGAGCCGACGCAACAGCGCGTCGATCAGCCCGCCACTGGCGAGCTCGTGCCGGCGCTGCCGGAGCGCCTGCACGAGGTCGGCGTCGGCGATCGCGTCGGTGTCCGCGCGCAGGAACACGCCCGCGATCGCGGTCTGCACGACCGCGGACTGCGCTACCGGAAACAGCCGGGCGAGCATTTCGAGACTCGGCCGGTCGGACATGTCGAGCCGCCCCAGCGTCTCGATCGCGCGCGCCTGCGCGTCGGCGTTGCCCATTCGGGCGACGTTCGCGGTCAGCGTGCGCAGCTCGTCGACGTCGGCAGGGCCGCGCTGCCGGAGGTATACCTGCGCGACTTCCGCGTCCCCTTCGGTCGCGCTCGTCAGCGCCGCCACGACGCGCGCGTGGCCGTCGACGCTGCCGAGGCATGCGAGCACGCCGGCGTTCGCGACCTTGGCCGCCTGAGCGTCCGTGAGCGCGAGCCGCGGCAGCAAGGGTGACAATTCACCGTGGTCGTTGAGCGAGCAGACAAGCCCTACTTCCGCCGCGTCGACCGCGTTCCGCGCGACGTCGTCGGCGATCATGCGCGCAAGCTCGGCGCGGCGCCCGTCGGCGGTGAGCCACCCGAGCCGTTGCGCGAGCTCGATCATCCGCACGCGAACCGAAGGCCGATCGGCGTCGCGCATGAACGCGAGGTAGCGCTCGCGCGCTTCGCGATCGCCGGCGATGGCCGCGAGCGCCCGCGCCACCGCCGGGTCGTGGCGCTGCCGCTCATCGAGTGACGCGGCGTAATCCTCCAGGCGTTCGAGGAACATCCGCACCTCCGCCATTTCGCGCCGAAGGAGGCCGTGAACGAAGGCGGCTCTCGCGGCGGGAGAGAGCCGATCGTCGGCGAACTGGCAAATGTCGCGCCGGTGCTGAGCCCGCGGATCCGACGCGCTGAGGCCGCGGGTCTGCGTCAGCGAATGTCCCGTGAACGCGGCTTGCAGCCTCCCGCTCGTGCGGCCGCTGCCGACCTCGCTCGCGCCGCCCGCCCGGAAATAGCGGTCGAGGATCGACGCCGCCATCGGCCCCACCGGCGCCACCGACGAAAAGCCGTAGATCTTGGGAACGTCCTCGAAGATCTCCTGCATCCGATCGCGCGCGCTCTCGCCGTGGCGCGCGCTCAGGATCCGGGCCAGCCGGTCGGCCTCCGCAGGCGTGTGCCCGGAGCGCACGAGGCTCCGTCCGATCTCGGCCGACGCGCTCTTCCGCGGCTCCGGGTTCAGCGTGTTGCAGCCGAAAAGGTAGACCTCCTTGAGCTCCGAGAACAGCCCCGGACACGAGTCGCTGCACGCGACGCGCTCCATCTCGTCCACCGGAAGGAATTCCTGCGCTTCGGTGCGATCGGAGAAGAACTCGTGGCCGCCGTCGTAGTGCCCGGAAATGACGAGGATGTCGCAACGGACGCCCTGTCGGCAGGCGGCCGCGAGCCAGTCGGGCCGGCCGCGCTCGACAAGCTCGACGAAGCGGAAGCGGTCGGGCGGCAAAGCGCGACGGAACGCTTCCTTCTCGTCGGGCGAGTTGACGGTGATCGTGCACACCGTCTTCTTCTCGGCGTTCGCCTCGTGCGCCCACGCCGCCGCGAGTGCCGCGGCCACTGCCAGAATCGCGGCGGGCCTGCGCATGGGACCGGATGGACGTTCGTGTCGGAGCCTCCCGGCTCACGCCAGCGAATTGCACCGCGGTCGCGGGGCGCGCGTCCGTCGGACGCGGGATGCAACAGTTATCGGCGCCGGCCGATTCCGCTGTAGGACAATGCCCGACGGCGACGACGCGGCCGATGCAGCTACTGGTTCCTGCCGTCGCAGCCCTTCTCGCGCACGAGCTGCATCAGCCGCTGCAGGCGCATGTTGGACTGCAGCTGCTGGCCCTGGGCGACGAGCTCGTTCGTCCGCGCGCTCGGCTCATGAGGCGTTCGTCGCAATCGGATTCATTGTCGGGTCACGCGAGCCGCCGCAGCATCGGCTCGCACCACGATTGCTGCTCGGCGGGCAGCGATTCGCGAAGGGAGCGGGCCGCCGCTCGGGCGGCCCCGAACCGGGCTTGATCGCCGAGCGCGCGGTGGGCGAGCGCGGTCGCGCCCTGCGCGAAGAACCGCTCGAAGGCGTCGGCTCCGTTGCGATCGCAGATGGCCGCGCACGCCTCCGCGTGGCCGAGCGCGGACGCGGCATCCCCCGCCGCCAGATGGCACTGCGCGAGCATGAACTCCGCGCGCTCCGCTTCGAGCCAGCCGCCCGCGCGCGCCCAGCATTCGCGGCTCGCCGTGGCCGCGTCCAGCATGGCTGCCGTTTCGTCGGCGCTCCGCGCGGCGCTCGCTTCCAGCGTCGCCGCGAGGTTGTTCGACGTCACCGCCAGCGCGCGAATCGCCGGATCCCCGTCCGCGATACCCGCTGCCGCGGCGTCGCGCGCTGCGCGGTAATGCCGAAGCGCATCCCGCATGCGCTGGTGCGCCGCCAGCGCGGAAGCCGCAATGGCATGCGCGTGCGCCCGATCGGGAGTCGAGAGGCGGGAATCCGTCGCTGCACCTTCGCCCATGCGAAGCGCCGCGATCAGCCGGCGCACGAGAACCGCGGCATCGCCGTCGTCGCGCCAGTGCGCGTGCGCGCGCAGCCGCTCGAGGCGCGAGACGCCGTTCGCCCAGCGCGCGAGATGCTCGCCGTCGACGTGGGCGAGGATCCGCGCAAACGGGGCAATCTGCGCCGGCTCTTCGATCAGCGCGTAGCCCGCCTCGAGGCGCGCGGCGACGTCCTCGGGCCGGTCGGCGTGGTCGGCCCACGCCTTCTGGATGAACGCTTCGAAGTCCAAGCTACTCGACCTTCGCGCCCGAGTCTTTGATCGCCATCGCCCGGCGCGGCTGGTTCGCGGCGATCATCGTGGTGAACTGTTCCGGCGGCTGCGGCGGAAACGGTTCCATGCCGAAGGTCACGGGCTGCTCGCGAAACTCGGGCGTCGCCTGGATCCGCTGCAGTTCCGCCGACAGCCGCGCCACGACGTCTTTCGGCGTGCCCGAGCCCCGCTTGTTCTCGACGGCGACGGGCGCTTCGAGCGCGAAGAGGACGGCGACGCGCGTCCATCGGGCCATCGGCTCAGGGTAACATCGCGCCCGAAATCCGCTCAAGCACCGCTCGCTCTCCGCACCGATGTCCGTCCTCGTCCTGCCGACTTCCGCGTTCGTCGAGCGACAGCTGTCGCGACCGGGCATTCCGGCGGCGGTGTGGACGCGGACCCCGCGGACGATCGCCGGCGCGCCCTCGTTCGCGCACCCGGTTGGGTACACTGGACGGTCTCCGTCCCCCGCACGACCCTCCCGATGACGACGATCGCCCTCACCCGCCCGCCGGAAATCTCGCTGCGCTTCACCGCGGTGTGGCGGCGCAACCTCCTCGTCTGGAAGAAGCTCGCGATCGCGAGCGTCCTCGGCAACATCGCCGATCCGCTGCTATACATGCTCGCGCTCGGCTACGGCATCGGCGCCTTCGTGCCCGAGGTCGGCGGCATGACCTACATCGCGTTCATCGGCACCGGCATGGTGTGCCAGAGCGCGATGTTCACCTCGAGCTTCGAGGCGATGTACTCGGCGTTCTCGCGGATGCACGTGCAGCGCACGTGGGAGGCGATCATCAACGCGCCGCTGTCGCTCGACGATGTCGTGCTCGCGGAATGGGTCTGGGCGGCCTCGAAGGCCGTGGTGTCGACGACGGCGATCCTCGCGGTAATCATGGCACTCGGCTACGGCCACTCGTGGCTCGCGCTCTGGATCATCCCGCTCGGCTTTCTCGTAGGCCTTTGCTTCGGCGCGTTCGGGCTCGTGATGAACGCGCTCGCGCCGGGCTACGACTTCTTCACGTACTTCTTCACGCTCGTGCTGACGCCGATGCTCCTGCTCTCGGGGGTGTTCTTTCCGGTCGACCAGATGCCGGCCGGCCTGCAGACGGTCGCCGGCTTCCTGCCGCTCAAGCATGCGATCGACCTCGCGCGGCCGCTTCTGATGGGCCGGATTCCGTCGGCGATTCCCTTGCACGTCGCGGTGCTCGCCGCCTATTCGGTGGCCGCCTACTTCGTCGCGCTCGTCCTGACCCGCCGCCGGCTCCTGCGGTGACGGAGCGCTTCTTCGCCCCCTGCCCGCGCGGGCTCGAGGCCCCGCTTGCCGCGGAGCTGCGTTCGCTCGATGCGTCCGATGTGGCGCCGACCGACGGCGGCGTCGCATGCGCGGGTCCGCTCGACCTCGCGCTCCGCGCGAACCTCGAGTCGCGACTCGCGAGCCGGATCCTGTGGCGCGTCGCACACGGTCCGTGCCGCAGCGAAGCCGAGCTCTACCGGCTCGCGCGCGACGTCGACTGGGGCCGGCACTTCCGCGTCGAGCGGACGCTCCGCGTCGACGTCGCCGCGACCCGTTCGCCCCTGCCGAGCCTCGAGTTCGCGACGCTCAAGCTCAAGGATGCGGTCTGCGACCGCTTCCGCGACCAAGCGGGCCGCCGGCCGTCGATCGACAAGCAGCGCCCCGACGTCCGCGTCCACGCTTACCTGACCGATCGCGAGGCGACGATCTACCTCGACACCTCGGGCGAGCCGCTGTTCAAGCGCGGCTGGCGGCGAGACGCCGACGCGGCGCCGCTCCGCGAGAATCTCGCCGCCGGCGTGATCGCCCTCACCGGTTGGACGCCCGGCACGCCGTTCCTCGACCCGATGTGCGGCAGCGGCACGATCGCCATCGAAGCGGCGGCGCTCGCGGCGGACCGCGCGCCGGGGCTCGCGCGCACGTTCGGCTTCCAGAAGCTCGCGTGGTTCGACGGTCCGGCGTGGCAGCGGCTGCGCCAGCGCGCCCATGACCGCGTGCGGGCCGCGCCTGCCGCGCCGACCGTCTTCGCCAGCGATCGCGACCCGGGCGCGCTCAATCGGTGCCGCGGCAACGCCCGGGCCGCGAGCGTCGACGGCTGGATCGCAGTCGAGGAACAGGACGTGCTCGCGCGCGCCGCACCGGCACCGGCCGGCGTCCTCGTCGCCAATCCCCCGTACGGCGTGCGCCTCGACGACGCGCGCTCGCTCGCCGCGTTCTACCCGAAGCTCGGCGACGCGCTGAAGCAACGCTTCGCCGGCTGGACCGCATGGCTCCTGAGCGGCGATCCGAAGCTCGCGACGCTGATCGGGCTCAAGCCGTCGCGGCGCATGCCGCTCATGAACGGCGACATCGAATGCCGCCTCTTCCGCTTCGAGATCGTCGCCGGACGCCCGGCGCGCGGCGGACGCGCCGCCGTGTAGAATGAGCGGGCCTTCCCGTCCCTCCGCCCAGTCATGTTCCTTCCGTCACGGCACTACGTCTCCGAGCACACGACGTTTATCCGCGAGCTCCTCGAACGGAAGCCCGAGATCGTCGACGACCAGCAGCGCGGCCGCGCCATCTGGTGGGACAAGACTCCGCGCGACCTTGCCGAACGCAAGGTGATGGACCAGGGCAAGGTGCCGCAGCCGCCCTACGTCTACCAGCCCGAGTAGCCACTCCGGGCGGGCGAGCCTCGCGGAAGTCCTCCCCGTGAATCCGCATCGCCTGGTGCTCCGTCCCGCCCGCGAGGGCGACGCTGGTGCGCTCGCGGCGGTCCATTCCCGCGCGATCCGCATCTCCGCCGCCACGCACTACGACCCGCGCGAGCTCGACGCGTGGGCGGGCCGCGCGCGCCCGACCGACTACGCGCAAGCCCTGCGCACACGCCCCGTGATCGTCGCCGAGCTCCCGGCCGCGGACGGTCCGCGCGTCGTGGGTTTCGGGCAACTCCTGCCGGATGAGGGGATCATCGAGGCGATCTACGTGGATCCGGATTTCGCGCGCCAGGGCATCGGACGGGCGCTGTTTGCGGCGCTCGAGCGGCTGGCCCGCGTCGGCCACCTCCCCGGACTCACCGTGGAGGCGTCGCTCAACTCAGTACCCTTTTATGCGGCGATGGGATGCGTGCGGCGCGCGGTCGACCGGCACGAGCTCGCTCCCGGCGTGCACATCGCTTGCGTCGTCATGGACAAGCGCCTCGCTACGACCGCGGGAGAAGCGGCATGAGCGCCGCCGGGCCGACCCGAACGCCCGCGCGAGCAGGGCGAAGCCACGGCCCGAAGGGCGCGTCTGCGAGCGCGGGGGGCGGCCGACCGCCTTGCCCGCCGCGAACAATGAGGCGGCTCGGAGGCCGCGCGAATTGCTCCCCCTCAGGAGGCAGCGCAGCGGCGACCGCCGCAAGCGTGGGGCTGCGTCCATGAGCGCGGTGTTGCCGAGCACGGCACCGGTGGCGGGCAATCCCGCCCGCGTGAGCTTCGCGCCCCTTGCGGAAGCCGACCTGCCGCTGCTCCACGCGTGGCTCAACGCATCCCACGTGATCGCCGGATACTCGCGCGTACACACGACTCCCGGGGATGTCGCGGCGAAGTACGGACCGCGGATCGCGGGCACGGTGCCGGTGCACGGCTACATCGCCTCGGTCGCCGGGCGGCCGCTCGGTTACGTGCAGGTTTACCGCGTCGCCGACTTTCCCGACCATGCCGCGGTCGTGGGCGAGTTCGAGCGCGCGATGGCGATCGACACGCTGATCGGCGAGGTCGAGTACACGGGCCGCGGCCTCGGTCCCCGCGTGATCGCCGCGGCCGTCGCCGAACTTGTGTTTTCGGTGTCGGATGCCGATTGCTGCATCGCAACCCCGCGGGCGGACAACACCGCATCGCTTCGCGCGTTCGCGAAGGCGGGCTTCGTGCTGGTCAGGAGCATCCGGAGCGCCGACGGCGACGCCGAGATGCTGATGGCGCGCGCGCGGTAGCCCGCGGAGCCCGAGGTCAGGCCAAGGCAGCGGGGGAAACCCGGGCCGGGCGAGGCAGAAGGCCGAAAGCGCAGCGGAGCTTTTGAGCCATGGGCTCAATATACCTACCGCCGATAGTGTCAAATTCGTGGTCGAAGCCCGGCGCGACGCGGCGGCCGCCATCGGCGCGGGATTTGCCGTTGCGTGGTGAAAGTGGCAAGCTGTTTCTAATGGGGGCCGTTCATGCCTTCGTTGGGGTGTTTGCGTTCCATCGTGGCGGACCTTTCGCTGTCGGACGCCGAAAGGGCACATCATGGTTTCGTGGTGGATACTGGTCGTATGCATCGTCGGAGCCTTCACCTTCGGCGTGCTCATCATGGCGATGCTGCAGTTCTCCCGCATGAGGGACGACGTCGCGCGATCGCAGGCGCGAACGCTCGACCTCGACGGCATTCACCCACTGGACTCCCCCAGTCAGGCGTGACGCCGGCCGCGCTGACCAGCGCGGGAGAAACGGAAACGACGTTTGGCTCCGGTTAGTACTCGACCGGCTTGATCTCGACATACGCGCGATCGCGCATCTCGCGCAGCCACTCCTGGAACGCCTCGTCGGACTTGCGTTGCCGCAGCGCCTGACGCGCCTGCTCGCGCTTGCGCTCCGCGGTGATGTCCTGCGTGCGGCGCTCGCTGACCTGGATCAGGTGCCAGCCGAACTGCGTACGGACCGGCTGCGAGACCTCGCCGATCTTGAGCTTGTTCATCGCCGCCTCGAAGTCCGGCACCGTGTCGCCGGGCGAGATCCAGCCCAAATCGCCGCCCTTGGCCGACGCCGCGTCCTCGGAGTTGAGCTTGGCCTGGTCCTCGAATTTCGCGCCGGTCTCGATCCGGTCGCGGATGCGGTCGATCCGCGCCTTGGCTTCCGACTCGGACACGACCTCGTTCACCTTGATCAGGATGTGGCGGACGTGCGTCTGCTCGACGACCGTCGGCGCGTTGCGGTTGCGCGTCTCCTCCAGCTTCACGATGTGGAAGCCGCTCGCCGTGCGCAGCACGCTCGACACTTCGCCCGGCTGCATCTTGCGGACGGCCTCGGCGAACACGGCCGGCATCCGCGCCGGCGTCCGCCAGCCGAGCGTGCCACCCTGCAGCGCGTCCTGCGCGTCCGAGAAGCCGGCGGCCACCTGGCCGAACTCGGCGCCATCCCTGATCTGCTTCAGCGCGTCGTCGGCGCGCTTGCGCTTCGCGTCGATCTGCTCGGGCGTGGCCCGCTCGGGAACGAGGACCAGGATGTGCGCGAGCCGGTACTCGACGTCGCCGCCGGCCTGCGCGTTCTGCGACGCGAGGAACGCGTCGACCTCGGCGTCGCTGACCGAGACGTGCTGCTCGACCTCGCGCTCGCGCAGCCGCTGGATGACGATCTCCTTGCGAATCTCCTCGCGGTACTTGTCGTAGGAGACGCCCTCGCGACCGAGCGCGCGCTTGAACTCGTCGGCGGTCAGCTTGTTGTCCTGCGCGATGCGCAGGATCGTCCGCTCGACCTGCGTGTCGTCGACGCGAACGCCGTTCTCCTTCGCGAAGTGAAGCACCGCACGCTCGGTGATGAGACGGTCGAGCACCTGCTTCTCGAGCACGTCGGCCGGCGGCGGCGAGAGCTTCTGCGCCTTCATCTGCGCGAGCGCGGTCTTCTTCTGCTCGTCGACCTCGTACTGCGTGAGGGCCTCGTCGTCGACGATGGCGACGACGCGATCGAGCAGCACCGTGCGGTCGAGGGTTGGCGTGCGCGGGACGGTGGCCGTCGCGGGACGCTGCGCCGCCGAAGGCGCTGGCGGCGTCGGCGCCTGCGCCGATGCGGCCGCGGCCGGCGGCAGTCGCGGCGAGCGCGACGAGCGCGGAACGGAAGCGGAAGTTCATGGTGTCTAGAATTCCGGGAAGGAGTCGAGGGTACGGTCGCGCGGCGACACCGTCGGATCGTTGGTTCTGAGGTAGCCCGGAACGCTGCGACGGAGCAGATCGAGCGGGCTCGTGCCGAACCGCGCGAGCCCGTTGAGCTCGAGCTGCAGATACACCGAGTTGGTGGCCGTCTGGGTCGTCGTCGTCAGCCGCTGGCCGACGAGCCGGAGCACCCAGCAACCCGCATTGTACTCGATGCCCGCCACCGCCTCCAGCGTCTTGTGGTTCAGGATCGAGAAGTTCCACCGGCCGAGGAGCGTCCAGTTCTCGGTCACCGGCCACTCCCCGGCGAGGTCGAACTGGTTGATCTGCGACTGGTCGCCGATCGGCCCCGCGAGCGGATCGAAATTCTGGCGCGAGTAGCGGTAGCTCGCGCTCAACGCCCGTCCCGGCGCCGGCATGTAGCGGATGCCGGTGTTGAGCCGCTCGGTCTGCGACGCCTCGAAGTTGTACTGCCAGAGCCCGATCAGGGCCCAGGCCTCCGCGAGTTTGCCCTCGACCCCCACGAGGAAGTCGGAATTGTTCGCGGCGCGCGGGGTCTCGTTCAGCACCACCCGCTGGTCGTTGAAATAGAAGCGCTCCCCGACCGCGACGCGGAACTGCTCGGCACCGGTGTCCGGATCGAGCAGGCGCGACGTGAGCGCGAGCGACAGCTGGTTCGCGTCGCCGATGCGGTCGTTGCCGAGATAGCGGTTGACGGAGAAGAGCTGACCGAAGTTGAAGTCGTCGATTGCCGTGTCGAACACCGGCGCGCTGCTCTGGTTCTTGTAGGGCACGTAGACGTAGAACAACCGCGGCTCGAGCGTCTGGATGCCGGTGATGCCGAATTCCTTCACGTCGCGCTCGAACACGAGGCCCGCGTCGACCGACGAGATCGGGATCGCGTAGCCCTGCCGGCTCGGGACGTCGGGCCGCACTTCGTTCAGGTCGTACTCGCGCGCGTGCACGCCGGTGCGCGCGGTGACGTACCACGCGGCGCCCTGCTGCGACCAGGCGACCGTCGGCCATGCATACACGCGCTGTCCCGTCGTCAATGTCGGCTGGCGGAAGTACGCGTACTCGCCGATGCCGGCCCACGTGAGCCCCATCCAGTCGACGTCGGACAGCGCGAGCTGCGCCTGCGGCACGCGATTGTACGGCAGCGGCTGCGGCGCCGTCGGATCCTGCAGCGTCTGGAACGCCTGCGCGCGCGCGATTGCGGTCCACGGTCCGTTGACGTAGGTCAGGCCGCCTTCGCGCGGCAGCGTCGTCAACGAAGTCAGTGCGACGCGGTCCGACAGGTCGACGAAGTACGTGTCGTCGGACACCTTGTTCAGGTCCACGTAGCCCGAGAGTCCCTTGACGTACGGATCGAAGCTCTCGCTGTGCTTCCACGACATGAGGTAGCGGTCGGTGCCGGTCTGCCGGTCGTGCGGCAGCATCTCGCCGTCGAGGCTGCCCGAGGCTTCGCCGAACAGGTAGCGGAACTGACCCGCGAGCTGGAAGCCGCGCTTGGTCATGATGCGCGGCGTGAGCGTCGCGTCGTAGTTCGGCGCGAGGTTCAGGTAGTACGGCAGGGCCGTGTCGAAGCCGCGGGTGCCCGACGACCCCAGCACCGGTGTCAGGAAGCCCGACTTGCGTTCGCCCGACAGCGGGAATTCGAGCCACGGCGAGTACGCGATCGGCGCGCCCAGGAACACGAGCGTTGCATCGTGCCCGGTTCCGACGTTGCGCAGCTTGTCGACCTCGAGCTCGTCCATCCGGATGTACCAGTCGTCGCGCGGCGCGACGCACGTCGTGTACCGCGCATCGGAGGCTTCGTAGCGGTTGGGCCCGGTGAAGCGTATCTCGGCCGCCGAGCCGCGCGCGCCGTTCTCGCCGATGTAGTAGCGCGGCGACGAGAAATACCCCGTGTCGACGCCGCGGCGGAAACGCGCCTCGGGGCCGGTGATCCAGTCGATGCCCTGGCGCAGCGTCACGTCGCCCTGCGCCCACACTTCGTCGTCGGTGAAATCGTAGCGGAGCCAGTCGGCCAGCACCGTCTCGCGCCGCGTGCGGAGCTCGACTTTCCCCTTCGCCGTGACCTCCTTGTTCGCGCTGCCTTCGATCTCGTTGGCACGGAAGAAGATCGCGCCGCTGTTGCGGTCGAACGGAATGCGCACCGCGGGACCGGTCGAAGGTGCTCCGGGCGGCCGCGCGGGTGTGCCCGGCGCCGGACGCGGCGGCGGCGGTGCGAGCTCGCCGGCAGGCGCGAGGGGCGGCGCGGGCAGCGGCGTCTCGACTTCGTCCGCGACCGCCGCGCCGGGAAGCGCCGCGAGTGCGAGCGCGAGCGCAAGCGGACGCAATCGATGAGGCACACGCACGGACACGGGGAGGGACGCGCAGAAGTCGATGCTAATATGGTTCATTCTAGCCTGCCGCCACTTCCTCGCTCCAACGCGCGGGCGGCGGCGCACCCGCACCGTTGCCGACGCCGTCCGCCCACGCTGCCGATGCACGCCTCGAGTTGCTCGAGAGCTGGGCCGCGAGCGCGCTCGGCTCGCGCGAGTTTACGTTGACGCGCGCGTCCGAGGACGCGAGCTTCCGCCGCTATTTCCGCATAACGCCCGTGACGCCGTGGCGTGGACACGCGAGCGTGATCGCGATGGACGCGCCGCCACCGCGCGAGGACTGCCGGCCGTTCGTGCACGTCGCGCGCCTGCTGATCGCGGCGGGCGTGCACGCGCCCGCGGTGCTCGCGGACGATGTGGCGCAGGGGTTTCTGCTGCTCGAGGACCTCGGCGATCGCACCTACCTCGCGGCGCTCGACCCGGCGTCGGCGCCGGCCCTGTATTCCGATGCGATCGACGCGCTGATCCGCTGGCAGCGCGCGACGCGCGACGGCGAGCTTCCGCCCTACGACGAGAACCGTCTCGCCCGTGAGCTCGAGCTCTTTCCCGAGTGGTACGTGGCGAGGCACCTGGGCCGCGAGCTCACCGCCGCGCAGGCGGCGACGCTGCGCAAGGCCTTCCGCGCGATTCTCGATCACAACCTTGCGCAGCCGGCGGTCTTCGTCCACCGCGACTACCACTCGCGCAACCTGATGGTCGCCGCCACCAATCCCGGCGTCCTCGACTTCCAGGACGCGGTCTGCGGACCGATCCCCTACGATCTCGTCTCGCTCCTGCGCGACGCGTACGTCGCATGGGACGAAGAGCGGCAGATCGACTGGGCCGTGCGCTACTGGGAGCGTGCGCGCGCGGCCCGGCTCCCCGTCGGGGACGACTTCGGCCTGTTCTGGCACGACTTCGAATGGATGGGGGTGCAGCGCCAGTTGAAGGTTCTCGGCATCTTCGCGCGCCTTGCGCATCGCGACGGCAAGCGCGGCTTCCTCGATGACATGCCGCGGGTGATGGCGTACCTGCGCGGCGCCTGCGCGCGCTACAGCGCGCTCCACCCGTTGCTCGGGCTCCTCGACGCGCTCGAGGATCGGGCCCCTGCGATCGGCTACTCGCTCACGCGCCCCGCATGAAGCGCAGCGCGATGATCCTCGCGGCAGGCCGCGGCGAACGGATGCGCCCGCTGTCCGACGCGACGCCGAAGCCGCTGCTCGGCGCGGGCGGCAAGCCGCTGATCGCCTGGCAGATCGAGGCACTCGCGCGCGCCGGCTTCACCGACCTCGTGATCAACGCATCCCACCGCGCCGAGCAGCTGGTCGCGGCGGTGGGCGACGGCCGCGCGTTCGGCGTCTCCGTCCGCTGGTCGATCGAGCCCGCCCCGCTGGAAGCGGGCGGCGGCATCGCGACCGCGCTGCCGCTCCTGCCGCGCGGCCCGGTGCTGATCGTGAGCGGCGACGTGTGGACCGAGTTCGACTACGCGACGCTCGTGCCGCGGGTGCTGCGCATGGAGCGCGACCCCGCTTCGCCCCGCGCGCACCTGGTCCTCGTGCCGCGCTCGCCCGAGCTCCCGCGCGGCGATTTCGCGCTCGCGGACGGCATGCTCGGCCTCGACGGCGGCGAGCGGTTCGTCTATGGCAACATCGGCGTCCACGACACGGCGCTGTTCGCGGAACTCCCGCGCGGCGCGCGGCTCCAAATGCTTCCGCTGTGGCAGGACTGGATCCGGAGGCGTTGGGTAAGCGGCGAGATCTACCGCGGACCGTGGGCCAATGTCGGCACGCCGGCCGATCTCGCGCGGCTCGATGCGCGCCTCGGCGCGCATCGCACCGAAGCGACCGCTCCGTTCCCCTCGCAATCATGAACGCCAACGCCCGCTCGAACCCGCTGCTCGACTTCAGCGCCCTGCCCCGTTTCGACGCGATACGCCCCGAGCACGTCGGACCGGCAGTCGATGAACTGCTCGCGCGTGCGCGGGCCACCGTCGAAGCGGTCGCGCGAGTGTCGCAGCCGCCGACTTGGGAGAACCTGGCAGCGCCGCTCGCCGATGCGCTCGACGAGCTCGACCGAGCGTGGGGCGCCGTGCATCACCTGAACGCCGTCGCGAGCACGCCCGAGCTTCGCAGCGCGTACCACGCGGGACTGCCGAAGGTGACGGCGTTCTCCGCCGATCTCGCGCAGGACGAGCGTCTCTATGCGCGATTCAAGGCGCTCGCCGAATCGCCCGACTTCGCGGCGCTCGACCCCGCACGACGCAAGCTCGTCGAGAACGAGGTACGCGATTTTCGGCTGGGCGGTGCCGAGCTGCCGCCCGCGGAGAAGGCACGGTTGAAGGCGGTCGAGGAGGAGCTGGCGGATCTCTCCGCCCGCTTCGACGACCACGTGCTCGACGCGACGAACGCGTTCGCGCTCGACGTGGACGACGGCGCCCGGCTCGCGGGCGTACCCGCCGACGTGCTCGCGACCGCGCGCGCGGCGGCGCAGAAGGAGGGCCGCGGCGGCTGGAGGCTCACGCTGCGCATGCCGTGCTACCGGCCCGTGATGACCTATGCTGCGGACCGCGAGCTCCGGGCCGAGCTCCATCGCGCCTACGCGACTCGCGCCTCCGAGCTCGGCTCGAATCCCGAGTGGGACAACACGCCGCTTATCGAGCGCATCCTCGAGCTCAGGCACGAGGCGGCAGGGCTCCTCGGGTATCCGGATTACGCCGCGCTCGCGCTCGTGCCCCGGATGGCGTCGAGCACGCGCGAGGTCATGGACTTCCTGCGCGAGCTCGCGCGCCACGCCAGGCCGTTCGCGGAGCGCGAGTACGCGGAGCTCGAGGCATTCGCGCGCGAGTCGCTCGGCATCGATCGACTCGAAGCCTGGGATCTCGCATTCGCCTCGGAGAAGCTGAAGGAGCGCCGGCACGCGTTCTCGGATGAGGAAGTGCGCGCCTACTTCCCCGAGGATCGCGTGCTCGCGGGCCTGTTCCGCCTGACCGAAGCGCTGTACGGCGTTGCCGTCCGCGAAGCCCGGGCGCCGGCGTGGGACCCGGCGGTTCGCTTCTTCGAGCTCACCGATCGCACGGGCGCGCCGGTCGGCCGGTTCTATCTCGACCTCTACGCGCGCCCCGGCAAGCAGGGCGGCGCCTGGATGGACGACGCGATCCGGCGCCGCCAGGTCGGGAGCGGCGTCCAGCGCCCGGTCGCCTATCTCACGTGCAATTTCTCCGCTCCCGTGGGCGAAGGCGCCGCGCGCAAGCCCGCGACCTTCACGCACGACGAGGTCATCACGCTGTTCCACGAATTCGGGCACGGGCTGCACCTGCTCCTGACCGAGGTCGACGTTGCGGGCGTCTCGGGCATCGGCGGCGTCGAATGGGACGCGGTCGAGGTGCCGAGCCAGTTCATGGAGAATTTCTGCTGGGAGTGGGACGTCGTCGCGCCGATGACGGCCCATGTGGACACCGGCGCGCCGATCCCGCGCGAGCTGTTCGACCGGATGCGCGCGGCAAAGACGTTCCAGAGCGGCATGGACATGGTCCGTCAGCTCGAGTTCGGCCTGTTCGACATGCACGTCCATTCGACCGGCGACCGCCGGTCGGCTGGCACGGCCCAAGAGGCGTTGGACGCCGCCCGCCGGGAGGTCGCCGTCGCCCCCCGGCCCCCCTACGACCGGTTCATGCAGTCCTTCCTGCACGTCTTCGCCGGGGGCTACGCCGCCGGTTTCTACAGCTACCAGTGGGCCGAAGTGCTCTCGGCGGACGCTTTCAGCCTGTTCGAGGAGCTCGGGATCCTGTCGCCGGTGGCCGGAGAGCGGTTCCGAGCCGAGGTCCTGGCCCACGGGGGCAGCCGACCGGCCATCGACTCTTTTGCCGCCTTTCGGGGGAGGACTCCCCAAATCGCCGCGCTTCTGCGGCATAATGGCCTGATGACATCGGCATAAGGAGCTGCCATGGCACGGGCGAACCTCCGGATTGCACTGGTCGCGGGCATCGCAGCCGTCGTCGCCACCGGCGCCGCGGCGCAGAACCAGCAGGTCTACCGCTACGTCGACAAGGACGGCCGGGTCGTCTATTCCGACCGCGGTCCGCCTTCGGACGCGCGCGACGTCCAGTCGAAGCGCCTGCGCGGGAACGTCATCGAGAACAACGAGGTGCCGCTCGCCGCGCAACAGGCGCAGGAGCGGTTCCCCGTGACCCTCTACTCGTTCAGCTGCGGCGAGGTCTGCACGCAGGCGGAAGCGCTGCTCAACCGGCGCGGCGTTCCGTACTCGGCGGTGAACGTCGAGACACCCGAGGGAGCGGAGCAACTGTCGAAGATGACCGGCGAGCTCAAGGCACCCGTCCTCCAGGTGGGCGACCGGACGTTCGTCAAGGGCTTCAGCGACTCGCAGTGGAACAAGGCGTTGGACGAGGCGGGCTATCCGAAGGCGCCCGCTCCCCGCACGGTCGCGGCCGGCCGGGCACCTCCGCCCGAAGCGACTGCCGCCGCGGGCGCAAGCGAGCCGCGCGCCGTGAGCGCGCCGTCGCCGTATCCGAATCAGTAACGAGGTGTCAGCCGGGTCCGGAGGTGCCGCCGAAGTGACGGCCGAACCGCTGCGCCGGATCGCGGGCCGTCGCGAGAGCCCGCACAAGCGGCGCCGTTGAAGCTCGCCACCTGGAACGTCAATTCGCTGAACGTGCGCCTGCCGCGGCTCGTCGCGTGGCTCGGGGCCCTGCAGCCGGACGTCGTCTGCCTGCAGGAAACCAAGGTCGAGGACGACCAATTCCCGCGCATGGAGCTCGAGGCCGCGGGCTACGCCGCGCTGTTCTCGGGCCAGCGCACGTACAACGGCGTCGCGCTGCTCGTGCGGGCAGGCACGGCATCTCCGGTCGACGTGGTGACGGCAGTGCCGGGATTCGAGGACGCGCAGAAGCGGGTGCTCGCCGCCACCGTCGCCGGCCTGCGCGTCATCGGCCTCTACGTCCCGAATGGCCAAGCCGTCGGCTCGGACAAGTACCGCTACAAGCTCGACTGGTGCCGCGCCGCCACGGCGTGGCTCGCCGATGAACGCGTACGCCATCCCGAGCTCGCCGTCTGCGGCGACTTCAACATCGCGCCCGAGGACCGCGACGTGCACGACCCCGAGCTCTGGCGCGGGCAAGTGCTGTCCTCCGAGCCGGAGCGCGCGGTGTTCCGGGACTGGCTCGCGCTCGGGCTCGAGGACAGCTTCCGGCTGTTCGACCAGCCCCCAAAGACGTTCAGCTGGTGGGACTATCGGCAGCTCGCGTTTCCGAAGAACCACGGGCTCCGCATCGACCACATCCTGCTCTCGCCCGCGCTCGCCGCGAAATGCACGGCGTGCCGCATCGACCGCAACGCGCGCAAAGGCGAGAAACCGTCCGATCACGCTCCGGTGATCGCCGAGATCGCCGCGTAGCGCCCGTCGCTTCAGTCCGCGTTGCGGCGGCGCCGGCCGAGCTCCGGCTCGAGCCCGAGCTCCTGGATCTTGCGCGTCAGCGTGTTGCGGCCCCAGCCGAGCCGCTGCGCCGCCTCCATCCGGTGGCCGCCCGTGTGCGCGAGCGCGCGCAGGATCAGCGTCCTCTCGAACTCACGCTCGAGGCGATCGCCGACCGCCGGCTCGCCGTGCGCGAGCGCGCGCGCGAGCTCCTGGTCGAGCGCCGCGCGCCACGCCGGGTCGGCGGTCTCGGCCGAGGGCGCGGCCGGTGCCGCGCGCACTTCCGGCGGCAGGTCGGCGGCGTCGATCCGCTGTCCCGGCGCCATCACGGTGAGCCAGTGGCAGATGTTCTCGAGCTGGCGCACGTTGCCGGGGAACGAAAACGCGCAAAGCGCCTTCAACGCCTCGTCGCTCAGCACCTTGGGCTCGACCGCGAGCTCGCGCGCGCTCTTCTGCAGGAAGTGCCGCGCGAGCGGACCGATGTCCTCGCGTCGCTCGGCGAGCGGCGGCAGGCGCAGGCGCACGACGTTGAGGCGGTGCAGGAGGTCCTCGCGAAAGAGGCCCTGGCGCACGCGCTCGTCCAGGTTCTGGTGCGTCGCGGCGATCACGCGTACGTTCGATTTCTGTGGCGAGTGCCCGCCGACGCGGTAGTACTCGCCGTCGGAGAGCACGCGCAGCAGACGCACCTGCAGGTCCGGCGGCATGTCGCCGATCTCGTCCAGGAACAGCGTGCCGCCCTCCGCCTGCTCGAAGCGCCCGCGGCGCGACGACTGCGCGCCGGTGAAGGCGCCGCGCTCGTGGCCGAAGAGCTCCGACTCGAGCAGGTCCTTGGGGATCGCTGCCGTGTTGATCGCGACGAACGGGCCGGCCGCGCGCGGGCTGTGCCGGTGCAGGGCGCGGGCGACCAGCTCCTTCCCCGTGCCCGAGCCGCCGGTGATGAGCACGGTCGCGTTCGACTGCGACAGGCGGCCGATCGCGCGGAACACCTCCTGCATCGCCGGCGCCTGGCCGAGCATCTCGGGCGCCTCGGAACTCGCCTGCACCGGCGCCGCGCCCGCCGGCCCCTCGGTCGTCGCGCGCCGGATCAGCGCGAGCGCGTGATCGACGTCGAACGGCTTCGGCAGGTACTCGAACGCGCCGCCCTGGAACGCCGCGACCGCGCTCTCGAGATCGGAGTACGCGGTCATGATGATCACGGGGAGGTGCGGGTAGCGCTCCTTCACGGTATTGAGCAGCGCGAGCCCCGATTCCCCGGGCATCCGGATGTCGGAGACAAGCACCTGCGGCTGGCTGGTCGCGAGCGCCTGCAGCACTTCGTACGCCGACGCGAACGACCGGTGTGCGATGCCCTCGCGCGCGAGCGCCTTCTCGAGCACCCAGCGGATGGAACGGTCGTCGTCGACGATCCACACCGGCTTCAGCGGCACGACCGGCGGCTCGGGAACGTAGGCATTCATCGGCAATGACTCACTTGGGCGCCGCGGGCGTGCTTCGCTCGAGCGGCAGCAGGATCGAGAACACCGTGCGGCCGGGCCGGCTCTCGCATTCGATCGTTCCGCCGTGCTGCGCGATGAACGTCTGCGCCAGCGTGAGGCCGAGCCCGCTGCCGCCCTCGCGACCCGACACGAGGGGATAGAAGATCCGGTCGCGGATCGCCTCGGGCACGCCGGGCCCGTTGTCCTCGACGGCGAGCGCGAGCGCGAGCCGATGGTGACGGCGCGCGAGCGTCACGTAGCGCGCGACGCGCGTGACGAGGCGGATGCGCGGATCGGCGGTCGTTCCCGACACGGCCTGCGCCGCGTTGCGCACGATGTTGAGGATGGCCTGCGTGAGCTGCTCGGGGTCGGCTTCGAACTCCGGGAGGCTCGCATCGAAGTCCGGCTGGATCGCGACCTGGGGGAACTCCGCCTGCACCACGCCCTTGACGCGGACGAGGATCTCGTGGATGTTCGTCCGCCGGTAGGTCGGCAGCCGGTGCGGCGTGAGCAGGCGATTGACGAGCGACTGGAGCCGATCGGCTTCGCCGATGATCACCTGCGTGTATTCGAAGAGCGGCGGCCGGTCGAGCTCGCGCTCGAGCAGCTGGGCGGCGCCGCGGATCCCGCCGAGCGGATTCTTGATCTCGTGCGCGAGGCTCCGGATCAGTTCCCGGTTCGCCTGCTGCTGCTCGAGCAACCGTTCTTCGCGCGCGATCTTCAACTGCTGGTCGATGTGGCGGAACTCGAGCAGCAGCGCGACGTCATCCTCGACCGGGGACACGGTGCAGGTGAGGTGGAGGCGCGGCTTCGCGGCGACGCCGAGCTCGAGCTCCTGCTCGGTGTACGCGGCCCCGGCCGCGATCGCCTTGTCGATCGCGGCGTCGAGCGCTCCGGCGTCGCCGAACACCTGCGCCGGCGAATGCCCGACGAGACTCCGCGCCGACAGCTCGAAGAGGTTTTCGGCGGCAGGATTCGCGTAGACGATGGTGCGGTCGCGATCGAGCAGCAGCACGGCGGTGGCGAGAATCTCGAGCCCGTGCTGCGCGAGCGGGGAGCTCTTGCGAACGAGCGTGGAATCCATGGGTCAGGCACCGGGCCCGTGCGACGATGTCGCGCAGGGCCCTCCCGCCATGGTTAGCAATATCCGCGCCCGCACGAGATCGGAGCGCGGCGCGGGCGCTACTTGGTCGAGGCGAGCTCCTTCTTGAGCGCCTCGACGTTCTTCTCGTGCACGCCGATCGCCTGCCGCAAGCGACCGATCCGCTCCCGATACTGGTCGACGTTCGCGCGCTCCTCGGGCAGCGGGGGCGGCGCCCCGTCCGCGTACGCGACGCGCGCCTCGGCGAGCAGCTTCTCCTCCGTCGCGAGCTCGTCGCCCAGCACCTTGCGGCGCACGTCGTCGCGACCCTTCTGGGTCGCCGGATCGACCTTCGGAAAGCCGGCCGGCGTCGGCGCGGCCGCGGCGCTCTTGCGCGGTGTCGTGTCGTGCGGATCCGCCGGCGTCGCGCCCGGCACGTTGAAGTAGGAGGGGTCTCCCCCGGCCGTCATGCATCGGTACAGCGTCCCGCTGACGACCACCGGCCTGCTGACGCAGCCCGATTCCTTCGCCCGCTCGGACACCGTCGCCGCGTGCGCCGCGCAGGCGAGCGTGCCCCCGGTTGCGACCAGCACGCACCAGCGAGCGGCACGCAGGCGCGGGCTGCGGGAGGGGATCATGCCGCGAGCTTAGCGAAATCATCGCGCACAAGCAAAGAGGGCGCGCCCGCGGGCCCGCCCTCGTTGCGGCATCGCGGAGGCCCTACAGGCTGTAGTACATGTCGTATTCGACCGGATGGGTCGTCATCCGGAAACGCGTGACCTCCTCCATCTTGAGCGCGATGTACGCGTCGATCATGTCATCGGTGAACACTCCGCCCTTGGTGAGGAACGCGCGGTCGCGGTCGAGGTGGTCGAGCGCCTCGTCGAGCGACGCGCACGGGTGCGGCACCTTGGCGGCCTCCTCGGGCTCGAGGTCGTAGAGGTTCTTGTCCATCGGATCGCCGGGGTGGATCTTGTTCTGCACTCCGTCGAGGCCCGCCATCAGCATCGCCGAAAAGCCGAGGTAGGGATTGCACGTCGGATCGGGGAAGCGCACTTCGATGCGGCGCGCCTTCGGACTCGAGACGTAGGGCACGCGGATCGCGGCCGAGCGGTTGCGCGCCGAGTACGCGAGGTTGATGGGCGCTTCGAAGCCGGGCACGAGCCGCTTGTACGAATTGGTGCCGGGGTTGGTGATCGCGTTCAGCGATTTCGCATGCTTGATCACGCCGCCGATGTAGTAGAGCGCGAGCTCCGACAGCCCCGAATAGCCGTCACCCGAGAACAGGTTCTTGCCGTCCTTCCACACCGACTGGTGCACGTGCATGCCCGAACCGTTGTCGCCGACGATCGGCTTCGGCATGAACGTCGCGGTCTTGCCATAAGCGTGCGCCGTGTTGTGCACGGCGTACTTGAGCCGCTGCAGCCAGTCTGCGCGCTGGACGAGCGGTGCGAACTTGGTGCCGATCTCGTTCTGGCCGGCGGCGGCCACCTCGTGATGGTGCACCTCGACCTCGACGCCCATCTGTTCGAGCGCGAGGCAGATCGCCGAGCGGAGGTCCTGCAGCGAGTCGACCGGCGGCACGGGGAAGTAGCCGCCCTTGACCGGCGGCCGGTGGCCCATGTTGCCGCCCTCGAACTTCTCCGCGGACGACCACGGCGCTTCCTGCGAGAACACCTTGGAGTAGCTGCCCGACATGTCCACCGACCACTCGACCGCGTCGAAGATGAAGAATTCGGGCTCGGGGCCGAAGTACGCGACGTCCCCCATGCCGGTCGACTTGAGATAGGCCTCGGCGCGCTTGGCGAGCGAGCGGGGGTCTCGCTCGTAGCCCTTGCCGTCCATCGGCTCGATCACGTCGCACGTGATGTTGAGCGTCGTCTCGTCCATGAAGGGGTCGATGTATGCGCTGGTGGAGTCCGGCATGAGCAGCATGTCGGACGCCTGAATTCCCTTCCATCCGGCGATCGAAGAACCATCGAACGCATGTCCCGCCTCGAACTTGTCCATCGTGAAGACCTTGGCCGGCGTCGAGACGTGCTGTTCCTTGCCACGGGTGTCCGTGAAGCGAAGGTCGACGAACTTGACCTCCTTCTCCTTGATCATCTTGAGGACGTCGGCGGGGCTGGTCATGCGGGGATCTCCTGGACGAACGAAAGGGTGCGAGGGTGCGGTGCAAAATAAGCCGGAAAGTCTTTAGCGATAACTATGCCATAAGGAACACCCCGGAAACCGGCTGATTAGCGGGGTTTTGGTCCGCTTAAGGCCTTGGCCCAATCCCGCGTTGACCCATTTTGATGCGCCTCGGCGACCATTTGCACCATCGTAGTGCTAATTGGCACGCAAGGCACGAGGTGGGTTGATGCGCCGCGTCAATTTATCCGATTCCGCCCACCGCTCAGCGCCCCGGCATGCCAGATCGGGCGGGGTAGCCTACGTTAAGTTAATGATTAAAAATGATTTATTTCTACCGCCTCGCAGCGACGAAATTGCACCATTGAGGTGCGAAACGGAAATCAGGGATAGAACAGGTAGAGCAGATACCCGGCCTGTGTCGTCGCGCTTGCGTCGATGAAGAGCTTGATCGGCACTTCGCCGCTCGGCGGGATGCCGCTCGCTAGAGCGGCCGTGCCCACCGCGTAGTCGATCGGGGTCAGCACGCGGCGCACGACGGTCGAGTTGTCGGCGTCGGTCAGCGTGAACTCGAGGTACGGGTAGGCCAGCGGCCAGGCGGCGTGGCTGCGGATGCTCGCGCTCAGGATCAGAAGCCCCTTGTGCGCGGGATCGGCCTGCAGGTCGGACGCGTCGATCGACAGAAATCGCATCGCCAAATCGCGCAGCGGATGGATCGCGCAGCCCGCGAATTGGCACACCCGCGCGAGGACGGGCTTCGCCTCGGGCCAATGCGCGGCGATCGCATCACGATAGTGGAACAGGAGCTGGGTCGCGAGCGCGACGATCAGGATCGGTATCGCGCTGGCGTAGAACGCGTTCGAGCGCTTCGCCTTGCGCGGCCTCGCCCAGGCGAAGCGCTCCTCGTACGCGATTTCCTCGACCTCCTCCTCGTCCGCCGCGGCGGCCGGCTCGGGCTCGGTGAAAGGTGGCGGCGCGGAGGCCGCCGGCTGCAGTGCCTGGGCGCTTCGCAGCGTCACGGTCGCCGGCCCGAGCGCCGCTTCGTCGTACGCGTCGTCCCGCTCGGCAGGCCGCGGCTGCGGCGCGAGGGAGATCTGCTGCGCGACCCCGTCGAAGACCGTCTTGCAGTGACCGCAGCGGACCTGACCCTCCCGGATCGCGAGCTGCTCCGGCGTCACCCGGAAGACCGTGTGACAGCCGGGACAGCGGGTGTATTTTTCCTCGGGCACGGTCGAAGCGTCAGGCCGATCCGGGCGATTCGCGCCGCACGCCCGCAAGCGCGACCCAGCCCTCGTCACCCTTCCACGCGTCGATGATAAACCACGGCGCGTACGCGGCGGCCACCTCGCCCGCCTGCTCCGCGAGAACGCCGGAGAGCACGATGCGGCCGCCGGGCCGGGTGCGCACGGCGAGCGCGGGCGCGAGCAGCCGCAACGGATTCGCGAGAATGTTGGCGACGACGACGTCGAACGACGCCGACGGCGCGAGCCCGTCGGCCGGCAGGAAATCGCCGGCGACACCATTTGCCGCCGCGTTCGCGCGCGCCGCCTCCACCGCCTGCGCGTCGATGTCGACGCCGGTCACGTGCGCGGCGCCGAGTTTCGCCGCGGCGATCGCCAGGATCCCCGAGCCGCATCCGTAGTCCAGCACCGTCGCCGCAGGGGGTAGCCGCGTCGCGAGCCACTCGAGGCAAAGGCGGGTCGTCGGGTGCGTGCCGGTGCCGAACGCGAGCCCCGGATCGAGCGTCACGTTGATCGCCGCGGGCTCGGGCGCCGCGCACCACGAGGGCACGATCCAGAGGCGCTCGGCGATGCGGACGGGGGCGAACTGCGCCTGCGTCGCGCGAACCCAATCCTGATCTGCGACGGCGCGGGTCTCGCCGGCGGGAGGTACGCGGCCGAGCCGGGCGCCGGCACGCGCGAGCGCCGCCACGGGGTCCGCGGCCGCAGGAAAGAGCGCCGTCACTCGCGACACCGTCCAGCGCGGATCGGCGGCACCGGGCTCGCCGAAGAGCGCGGACTCGCGCTCCGTGCCCTCGCCCGGGTCCGCGATGTCGACCGACAAGGCGCCTTCCTCGAGGAGCGCATCGGCCCAGACCTCGGCCTCCTCGGCATCGAAGCGCAACGCGAGATAGCCCACGGTGCGCCCGTGCCTCCGGCCGGCCGGCGTCAGCCCGCGAGCTTGCGCTTCGCGAGCTTCTCCTCGAGATAGTGGATCGACGTGCCGCCGCGAAGGAACTTGTCGTCCTGCAGGAGCTCCTGGTGCAGCGGGATGTTCGTCTTGATCCCTTCGACCACCATCTCCGACAGCGCGACGCGCATCCGCGCGATCGCCTGCTCGCGCGTGTCGCCGTACGCGATCACCTTGCCGATCATCGAGTCGTAGTAGGGCGGCACGAAGTAATTGTGGTACACGTGCGAGTCGACGCGAATGCCGGGTCCTCCCGGCGCGTGATACGACGTGATGCGCCCCGGCGAAGGCACGAACGTATAGGGGTCCTCCGCGTTGATCCGGCACTCGATCGCGTGCCCCCGCCGGGAGATGTCCCGCTGCCGGAACCGGAGCTTCTGGCCCGCGGCCACGCGGATCTGCTCCTGCACGATGTCGATCCCGGTGATGAGCTCGGTCACCGGGTGCTCGACCTGCACGCGCGTGTTCATCTCGATGAAGAAGAACTCCTCGTCCTGGTAGAGGAACTCGAAGGTGCCGGCGCCGCGGTAGGAGATCTTGCGACAGGCGTCGGCGCAGCGCTCGCCGATCCGGGTCAGCGCGCGCAGCGACAGTCCCGGCGCCGGCGCCTCCTCGATGATCTTCTGGTGCCGGCGCTGCATCGAGCAGTCGCGCTCGAACAGGTACACCGCGTTCTTGTGCTCGTCGGCGAGCACCTGGATCTCGATGTGGCGCGGATTCGCGAGGAACTTCTCCATGTAGAGCGTCGGATTGCCGAACGCCGCCTGCGCTTCGCCGCGCGTGAGCGTCACCGCGGAGAGCAGCGCGGCCTCGGTGTGGACGACGCGCATCCCGCGCCCGCCGCCGCCCCCGGCCGCCTTGATGATGATCGGATAGCCGACGGCACGGGCGATCTTCACGACCTCCTTGTGATCGTCGGGCAGGGCGCCCTCCGACCCCGGAACACAGGGCACGCCGGCCTTGGCCATCGCCACCTTGGCGCTCACCTTGTCCCCCATGAGCCTGATCGTGTCGGCGCGCGGACCGATGAACACGAACCCCGAGCGCTCGACCTTCTCGGCGAAGTCGGCGTTCTCGGACAGGAAGCCGTAGCCGGGATGGATCGCCTGGGCATCGGTGACCTCGGCGGCGGCGATGATGGCCGGGACGTTGAGGTAGCTCTGCGACGACGGTGGCGGGCCGATGCAGACCGATTCGTCGGCGAGCCGAACGTATTTGGCCTCGCGGTCCGCTTCCGAGTGGACGACGACGGTGCGGATGTTGAGTTCGCGGCACGCGCGCTGGATGCGCAGCGCGATCTCGCCGCGGTTGGCGATCAGGATCTTCCCGAACAGCTGGCCCGGATTCTTGGCGACCACCGGCGAGGAGGCGGGACGCAGCGCCAACGGATGGCTTCCGGGGACCGCTCAGGCGATGACCACGAGCGGCTGGCCGTATTCGACGGGCTGGCCGTTCTCAACCAGGATCTGCTTCACGACGCCGCTCTTGTCGGATTCGATCTCGTTCATGAGCTTCATCGCCTCGATGATGCACAGGGTGTCGCCGGCCTGCACGGTGTCGCCGACCTCGACGAATGGCTTCGCCCCGGGCGAAGCCGCCCGGTAGAACGTCCCCACCATCGGGCTCTTCACGAGATGGCCTTCGGGTTCGGGGACGGCGGCCGCCGGCTCCGCCGGGGCCGGGGCGGGGGGCGGGGGACTCGCCGCGAGCGCCATCGGCGCGGACACGACGGGCGCGGCGTCCGCCGTCGCCCCGCGCCCCAATGCACGAGTGATCCGGACCCGCTCCTCGCCCTCTTGGATCTCGAGCTCCGCGATGCCGGAGCTCTCGACCAGCTCGATCAGCGTCTTCAGCTTGCGCAAGTCCATCCCGGAATCGCCCTGCGTTCGGTTGGTTCTATTTCGGCTAAAAACAGCGATCGCCGCGCATCATGCGGGTATCGCCCGGCGAACGTGTAAGTTTGCCGCGTTCGTCGGCCGCTGTAAAGCGCGGGGGCGGGCCCGAACGCGGCGGGTCGACTTCAGCGGAACTCGCCCCTGCGATCCGGGGACGCGGGGAAGGAAGACGCTCGGGCTTCGAGCCGGGCGCGAATTACCTGGCAGTTAGGAGAAGTTCAGACCAGTTGCCTGATGATGGCACGCAGTTGCTCGTCCTTCAGGGGCCCGAGTTGAGTGTGGCTCACGCTGCCGGCGCGGTCCAGCACGACGGTGAACGGAAGCGCCCCCAGCTGATTGCCCAACGCCTTCGAGAGCTCGATCGCCCCGTATCCGCCGACGAGCGTGGGATAGTTCAGACCCAGTTCCTGCGCGAACGCACGGACCTTGTCAGGCTGATCGATCGCGATGCCGACAAACTGGAGCCCTTGGTCGCCGTACTCGTCCTGGAGCTTCATGAATCGCGGCATCTCCTCCCTGCACGGCTCGCACCACGTCGCCCAGAAGTTGACGATCAGCACCTTGCCCTTCCATTGACCCAGGGGCTGTTCCTTGCCGGCGGGGTCGGGAAGGGCGAGCGCGAGCAGCGTGCTGCCGTCGCGGGGGCGCGCATCGGGCGTTGCATCGACCGCGAGCTGCCGCCAGAGCACACCCGCCGCCAGCGCGATGGCCGCGGCAAGCACGAGCGCCCAGGCATATCCGGATCGCCAGTTCACGAGGTTTGGCCGATGAGCCGCAAGTAAGCACTCGCCTTCGCGGCGCTCAGGGGAACCACGACTTCTTCGGGGATGCCTCCACCGACGCGCCGGGTCGCCCGCCGACGGCGGGCAAGGTCAGCGTCACCTTCTGCACCTGCGGCGGGTAGCAGACGCCGAGATCGGCGCAGCCCTGCGATTCCGCCAGGACCGTCACCGGTCGGCCCGGCGCGGCGGCCGCCAGCGGAAGCTTGACGACGACCTGGTTGCGGTAGGTTTCCACCTTGCCGAAGAACTCGTCCTCCTTGACCTTGCCGGGCGGAAGCGCGGCGGGCCCGAGCGGTCCGGGCTCCGCACTGAATCGGAGCCTGTCTCGATACAGGTAATAGCCGTCGGCGATGACGAACCGCGCTTCGACGGTGCGCTCGTCGATGCCGCGCGCGCTGAAGGCGAAGGCCCGTTCGTTCGGGAGGAGCTTCGGCTCCTGGGGGCTCGCGGCTCCGCTGCCAAGCAGCAGCGCCGCGACCGCCACTCCGCCAAGGCCGCGCCACCTGCGCTCACCGGTCCGCGGTTTCGCCATCGATCCAGGCCAGGTAGGGTTCGAGACCATGCACCACGGGGACAGCGAGGATTTCCGGAAGTTCGTACGGGTGGCGGGCGCGGATCACCGCTTCGACCGCCGGGTACCTCGCCGCGCGTGTCTTGATTGCGACCGGGACTTCCTGCGCAGTTTCGATTTCGCCGCGCCAGTGATAGAGTGATTCCGCCGATGCGCCGATGCTGACGCACGCGGCCAGCCGTTGCTCGACGAGCGCGCGCGCGAGCGCCTGCGCCGACGCGCGATCCGGAAGCTGCGTCAGCACGAGAATGGCGGCGTCGGCCAAGGAGTCCCCATGCGCTACGTCCTGCTCGTGATTGTACTGGCATTCCCGGCGATCGATCTGCTCGTGACGGCGCGCTTCGCGCGATGGACGGGCGTTCCGATGTGGACGTGGCTCGCGCTGTCGACGTGCGCCGGCTTCCTGCTCCTGCGCAACGAGCGCGTGGCGTTTCGAGCGAACATTGCGGCCGCGATGCACGGCCAGCAGCTCACGATGCGCGGATTGTTCGACAGCGGCCGCAAGGTGCTCGCGGGCTTCCTGTTCATCCTGCCCGGGGTGATCAGCGACCTGATGGCGCTCGTCCTGCTCGCGCTGCCGCTCAACGTCGGACTCGAAGCCCGACCGGCGCATCCGGGGCGAAGGCCGCTCGACGGCGACTTCCGCAGACTCGACTAGCGGCGGCGGCGCCGTCGCCTCAATCCCGTTTCATCCGATCGAGCACCGTCGGTTGCGCCTTGTCGGCGCGCCGGTACGCCCAGATCGTCATCACGGCGCCCGCCGCGATCATCGGCAGCGACAGCCACTGCCCCATCGTCAGGCCGAGCGCCAGGTATCCGAGGAAGCTGTCGGGCTCGCGCGCGTATTCGGCGACGAAGCGACAGACGCCGTAGCCGATGAGGAACAGGCCCGACGCCGCCCCCATGGGTCGGGGCCGCTTCGTGAAGAGCCACAGCACCGCGAACAGCAGCAGGCCCTCGCCGGCGAACTCGTAGATCTGCGAGGGGTGGCGCGGCTCGGGTCCGGCCTGCGGGAACACCATCCCCCACGGCACGCTCGTCACGCGGCCCCAGAGCTCGCCGTTGATGAAATTGCCGAGGCGGCCCGCGGCGAGACCGAGCGGAATCAGCGGCGCGACGAAGTCGGTGACCTCGAGCCAGCGCTTTTCGTGTTTCCGCGCGAACAGCCAGAGCGCGATCAGCACGCCGAGGAAGCCTCCGTGGAAGCTCATGCCTCCCTGCCAGATCGACAGGATCTCGAGCGGGTGCCCGAGGTAGTGGAGGGGCTTGTAGAAGAGCACGTAACCGAGGCGTCCGCCGACGATCACCCCGAGCACCCCGTAGAAGAGCATGTCGTCGACGTCGCGCGGATGCCAGCCGGTCAGCAGGTTCTGGCGCGCGCGGCGCTTCCCGAGCACCGCGAACAGCACGAATCCGACCAGGTACATGAGACCGTACCAGCGCACGGCCAGCGGGCCGAGGTGGAACGCGACGGGATCGAATTGCGGATGGACGAGCATGCGCCGGGACGTTTCCTGTGCTGCGGTAAAATGAATCGATTATACGAGGGCCGCAAGCGCGGGGCCCTTCCGCTCGTCCCTTCGCCGCCCGAGGCTCGCCATGCCGTCGAACCGCCGCTCGAGACTGATCACGCAGGGTGTCGCCCGCTCGCCCAACCGCGCGATGCTCCGCGCAGTCGGTTTCGGCGATGCCGATTTCGAAAAGCCGATCGTCGGCGTTGCGAACGGCCACAGCACGATGAACCCGTGCAACGCGGGGATCCAGCCCTTGGTCGACCGCGCGATGGCGGCGCTCGAGTCCGCGGGCGCGAAACCGCAGGTGTTCGGCTTCCCCACGGTGACCGACGGCATCGGGATGGGCACCGAAGGCATGAAGTACTCGCTCGTCTCGCGCGAGGTGATCGCCGATTCGATCGAGGTCGCGGTCAACGGCCAGCTGATGGACGGTGTGCTCTGCGCCGGCGGCTGCGACAAGAACATGCCGGGCAGCATGATGGCGATGGCGCGGATCAACGTACCCGGTATCTTCGTCTATGCGGGTACGATCAAGCCCGGCTTCTGGAAGGGCGAGAAGCTCACGATCGTCTCGCCGTTCGAGGCGGTCGGCGCGTACACCGCCGGCACGATGTCGAAGGAGGACTACGACGGCATCGAGCGCAACGCGTGCCCGACGGTGGGCGCCTGCGGCGGCCAGTACACGGCCAACACGATGAGCTCGTCGTTCGAGGCGCTCGGCATGAGCCTGCTCGGCAGCTCGCAGATGGCCTCGCCCGATCCGGAGAAGGCGGATTCCGCGGCCGCCTCCGCGCGGGTGCTCGTCCGGGCGGTCGAACGCGATCTGAAGCCGCGCGACATCATCACGCGGCGCTCGATCGAGAACGCGATCGCGCTCGTGATGGCGACCGGCGGGTCGACCAACGCGGTGCTCCACTATCTCGCGATCGCCGCGGCCGCTGAAGTCGAGTGGACGATCGACGATTTCGAGCGGGTGCGCAAGCGCGTGCCGGTGCTCTGCGAGCTCAAGCCCTCGGGCCGCTTCGTGGCGACGGATTTCCACGCGGCCGGCGGCGTGCCGCAGGTGTTGCGGATGCTGCTCGATAGGGACCTCGTCGACGGCGACTGCATGACGATTACCGGGCGCACGCTCGGCGACGAGCTCGCGGGCGTGCCGGCCGAGCCCCGCGCCGGCCAGGAGGTTATCCGCCCGTGGTCGAAGCCGGTCTATCCGCACGGCCATCTGGCGATCCTCAAGGGCAATCTCGCACCCGAAGGTTGCGTCGCCAAGATCACCGGCCTCAAGAAGACCTCGATCACCGGTCCCGCGCGCGTGTTCGACTCGGAGCCCGCGGTGATGGAGGCGATCATCGCGAGGAAGATCAAGCCGGGCGACGTGATCGTGATTCGCTACGAGGGACCGAAGGGCGGTCCCGGGATGCAGGAAATGCTCGCCCCGACCTCCGCCCTGATCGGACAGGGACTCGGCGAATCGGTCGGACTCGTCACCGACGGGCGCTTCTCCGGCGGCACGTGGGGGATGGTCGTCGGCCACGTCGCGCCGGAAGCCTGGGAGGGTGGCATGATCGCGCTCGTCGAAGAGGGCGACTCGATCACGATCGATGCAGGAGGACTGTTGATCCAGCTCAACGTGGCCGACGACGTGCTCGCGGCACGGCGGGCGAAGTGGGTCCGGCCGGCGCCGCGTTACACGCGCGGCGTGATGGCGAAGTACATGCGCCTCGTGTCGACCGCGAGCCGCGGCGCGGTCACCGACGGCGGCTGAACGCGGCGCGGTGGACACCACGGCCAAGCCGCTATCGGCTTCGGCGCAGCGGGTTCAGGATGCGCTCGCGAGCGCCGGCGTCACGACGACCGTCGTCGAGTACCCGAGTTCGGCCCGCACGTCGCAGGAGGCCGCCGACGTGCTCGGCTGCAGCGTGGGCGAGATCGCGAAGTCGCTCGTGTTCCGGCACGGCGCCGAGGGCGCGGTGCTGGTGATCGCGAGCGGCGCGAACCGCGTCGACCTCGCGAAGGTCGCCGCAATCCTCGGCGCCGCCCCTGGCAAGGCGGATGCCGATTTCGTGCGCGCGGCGACCGGCTACGCGATCGGCGGCATCCCGCCCGTTGCGCACGCCAAGCCGCTGACCACGATCGTCGATCGCGACCTGCTGCGCCACGACGTGGTCTACGCGGCCGGAGGCACGCCCAACGCGATGTTCCCGATCCGTCCGGCCGAGCTCGTGCGCGTCTCCGGCGGAAGGGTGGCCGACGTTGCGCTGTTGACGGCGGGATGAACACAGCATTTCTCGGGGTAGGCCTCATCGCCGCGCTGCTCGCGGGCGGGTGCGCGACCGTGACCGTCGGCAGCCAGGAAGGCCCGCCCGTGCCCGCGCCCGACTACCGCGTCGGCGACCGCTGGGTCTACCACGTCGTGACCGGCTACCGGCAGAAGATCGAGTGGGACGAGACGCACGAGGTCGTGCGGATCGCGCCGGACGGGATCACCGTCAATGTCAGCGTCAAGGGACCCACGATCGACGTCCAACGCGTCGAGAAGTGGTCGGCGCCCGGCGTCGTCGTGCAGGGGGCGGTCTACGAGGCCGAGACCGATCGCTTCGACCCTGCGCTCGTTCGCTACAAGTTCCCCCTCGCGACCGGCGAGAAGTGGGACCAGCGGATCCGCGACCTGGACAAGGAGCCGGGACCGTACGGCCCGATCACCCGCTTCACGTCGGTCGGCCGCTACGAAAAGGTCACCACGCCTGCCGGAACCTTCGATGCGATCGGAATGAACGTCATCATGTCGCTCGACGACGAGACGTTCTGGCGCTTCCCGACCGAGTGCAACTACGTCGTCTGGTACGCGCCGCGCCGTGGGCGCGTCGGTACGCGAGGAGCGGCGGTCGCAATGGCGCGACAAGGGCGGGCAGGACGCCGTCGGCTACCACCCGGGCCAGAACGAGGTCATCGAGCTCGTTTCGTTCACCCGCGGGCGGTAGCGAAGTTCCTCGCCTCGCGCATGTCCCGCCGAACATCGCCTTCGCGATCGCGCGCGGGCTTCGTCAGCTCGACCACGCAGGCGACGAAGTCCGGCGTGTTCCGCACGACGCCGTGGCAATCAGAGCCCGAGCCGCCGCCAGATCGTCGTCGTCAGCGGCGCGTGGTTCAGCGTGTAGAAGTGCAGGCCCGGCGCGCCGCGCGCGATCAGCCCGGCGCAGAGGTCGGTGACGACGTCGAGCCCGAACGCGCGGATCGACGCCGCGTCGTCGCCATAGGCCTCGAGCTTGCGGCGGATCCACCGCGGAATCTCGGCGCCGCACGCGTCCGAGAAGCGGGCGAGCTTCGCGGCGCTGCCGATCGGCATGATGCCGGGAACGATCGGCGCCGTGATGCCGGCGGCGCGCGCCGCGTCGACGAAATGCCAGTACGCATCCGCGTTGTAGAAGTACTGGGTGATCGCCGAGTTCGCCCCGGCGTCGACCTTGCGCTTGAAGGCAGCCAGGTCGTGCTGCGGCGTTTCCGCCTGCGGGTGGTACTCGGGATAGGCGGCGACGTCGATGTGGAACCAGTCGCCGGTTTCGGCGCGGACGAACGCGACCAGGTCGCTCGCATAGCGGAACTCGCCGGGTTCGCCCGCGCCCGACGGGAGGTCCCCGCGCAGCGCGACGAGGTGCCGGATGCCGTGCGCGCGATATTCCGCCAGCACTTCACGGATCGACTCGCGGGTTCCGCCGATGCACGACACGTGGGGCACGCCGTCGAATCCTTCGGCGCGGAATTCGAGCACGGTCGCGAGCGTGCCCTCCCGCGTCGAGCCGCCGGCGCCGAAGGTCACCGAGCAGAATGCCGGCCGGAGCTCCGCGAATTCCTTGCGCGCGGCGCGAAGCTTGACCACCGCTTCCGGCGTGCGCGGCGGGAAGAACTCGAGGCTGCAGACCGGCTTGGCGGCAGGGGGGGTCGGCGGCACGGCGGCGTCAGTCCTTCTTCGCGAGCAGGAGCGACGACAGTGCCCACGAGATCAGGCTGTAGACGATCGCGCCGAACACGCCGGACCAGAAACCGCTCACGCGGAAGCCCTCGATGAACGAGCCGACCCACCAGAAGAGCAGACCGTTGATCACGAAGATGAAGAGCCCGAGCGTGAGCAGCGTCACCGGCAGCGTGAGCAGGACGAGCACCGGCCGGATCAGCGTGTTGATGAGGCCGAGCACGAGCGCCGCGATCAGCGCCGTCGTGAAGGTGTCAACCCGGACCCACGGGAACACGTACGGCAGGACGAACAGCGCCACCGCGTTGATCAGCCAGACGAGCAGAAGCCACATCATCGTTGCCTCCCGGAATCGGGTGCCGCCGCGCCCATCGCGTAGGGCTTGACTGCGGCATAGAGCGTTGCATTGACCGGCGCGCTGGCGCCGGCCTCCCTCGCCATCCGCGCAACCGCGCCCGACAGCCACGCCGCCTCGAGCCGGTTCCCCGACTCGAGGTCGTGCAGCATCGACGCCTTCATCTCGGCGGGAAGCCCGTCGCCGAAACGCATCTGCTCGCCGACGAAGTCATCGGGCAGCGCGATGCCGCGGGCGCGTCCCAGCTCCCACACCTCGCGGATCGCCGCTTCGAAGGTCGCCCGCAGGTCGGGATCGGCGCGGATCACGCCGATCGGCTGCCGCGTCGCGGCCGTCATCCCCGACAGCGCGACGAGGAAGCCGAACTTCACCCACAGCGCCTTGCGGATGTCGGCCGCGCACCTCCGCGTTGATGCCCGCGCCCTCGCAGGCGGCGAGGAGCTCGCCCGCGGCGCTCTGCTGCGTCGGCGCCACCGCGCCGAATACGAGCCGCGCCATCGTTCCCGTGTGGGCGATCACACCGGGCTCGGCGATCTTCGCGGCGATGTAGGCGACCCCGCCCATCACCTGATCGCGCCCGACGACGGCGCCGATCCGCTCGATGCTCTCGACGCCGTTCTGGAACGGGATGACGACACCGCCCGCTGCGAGCAGCGGCTTGATCGCCGCCGCGGCCGACTCGGTATCCCAGAGCTTCACCGCGAAGAGGACGACGTCGAACCAACCGAGCGTCGCCGGATCGTCGGTCACGGTCGGCTGCGGCAAGTGCAGGTCGCCGAGCGCGCTCTTGATCGTGAGTCCGCGTTCGCGCATCGCGGCCAGATGCCGGCCGCGGGCGACGAACGCGACGTCGTGGCCGGCGTGCGCGAGGCGCGCGCCGAAGTAGCCGCCGACGCCGCCCGCTCCCATCACCGCGATACGCATGGCTGCCTTACGCTCGGTGTGTCGATCAAGGGCCGCACCGTCCGGTGAGGTGACCGGCGCGCGAACGGGTTCGCGCGCCGGTTCAGCGAGCCGGATGGGGCGGCGAGTTCCAGGAACCGTCAGTAGCGATACGTCTCCGGTTTGTAGGGACCGGCCGCGTCCACTCCGATGTATCTGGCCTGCCTGTCCGTCAGCGGCGTCAGCATCGCCCCGAGCTTCGAGAGCTGCAGCCGCGCGACCTTCTCGTCCAGGTGCTTGGGCAGCACGTAGACGCCGACCGGATAGCGGCCCGCGCCCGACTGCGCGTCGGTCCAGAGCTCGATCTGCGCCATCACCTGGTTCGTGAACGACGAGCTCATCACGTACGACGGGTGGCCCGTGCCGCAGCCCAGGTTCACGAGCCGCCCTTCCGCGAGCAGGATGATCCGCTTGCCGTCCGGAAAGATCACGTGGTCGACCTGGGGCTTGATGTTCTCCCACCGGCAGGACTTGAGGCCCGCGACGTCGATCTCGTTGTCGAAGTGGCCGATGTTGCACACGATCGCGTTGTTCTTCATCCGCTTCATGTGCTCGTGCGTGATCACGTCGATGTTGCCGGTCGCCGTGACGAAGATGTCCGCCTTGTCGCACGCCCAGTCCATGGTGACGACCCGGTAGCCTTCCATCGCCGCCTGCAGCGCACAGATCGGGTCGATCTCGGCCACCCACACTTGCGCGGACAGCGCGCGGAGCGCCTGCGCGGACCCCTTGCCGACATCACCGTACCCGGCGACCAGCGCGACCTTGCCCGCGACCATGACGTCGGTCGCGCGCTTGATGCCGTCGACCAGCGATTCGCGGCAGCCGTAGAGGTTGTCGAACTTGCTCTTGGTGACCGAATCGTTCACGTTGATCGCCGGGAACCCGAGGCGACCCTCCTTGTGCATCTGGTAGAGACGCTTGACGCCGGTCGTCGTCTCCTCGGTCACGCCGCGGATCCCCGCCTTGAGGCGCGAATAGAGGTTCGGGTCCTGCGCGAGCCGCCCGCGGATCGCGGCGAAGAGCGCACGCTCCTCGTCGTTCGCCGGATGCGCGATGCACGACGGATCGCTCTCGGCCTTCGCGCCGAGGTGCACGAGCAGCGTCGCGTCGCCGCCGTCGTCGAGGATCATGTTCGGGCCGCGCTTTTCACTGTCCTGGGCCGGCCATTCGAAGATCCGGTGCGTGAATTCCCAGTACTCGTCGAGCGTCTCGCCCTTGTAGGCGAAGACGGGCGTGCCGCGCGCAGCGATCGCCGCGGCGGCGTGGTCCTGCGTCGAGTAGATGTTGCACGACGCCCAGCGCACCTCGGCGCCCAGCGCCTCCAGCGTCTCGATCAGGACCGCGGTCTGGATCGTCATGTGCAGCGAGCCGGCGATCCGCGCTGCGCGCAGCGGCTGGCCGGGTGCAAACTCCTCGCGGATGGCCATGAGGCCCGGCATCTCGGTTTCCGCGATCGCGATCTCCTTCCGGCCCCAGTCGGCGAGCGCGAGGTCGGCGACGCGGAAGTCGGTAGAAGGGGCCTGGGCCTCCGCGCCTGCGGCTTTCGCCGCTGCGCGGCCCCCCGCGGAGGCGCGATTCGCGACCTGGGAGAGCCCGGCGTCGCTCATGGTTTCGTTGGCAGTGTTCATCGATCACTCCTTGAAAGGGGCACAGGGCCCGCAAGTGACCGCAGACGGGGAAGGCGCTTCATCGTCAACCCCGTGCGCGGGCACGGTTCAACGAGCGCGGTTGCGGTAATCCGGAATCCCGAGCCTGGCACCGGCCCCATGGGGGACGCTGTTGCAACGCTCCTCGGGAGCAGGGAATTCTACCGAATTTGGGCCCGCGAGTGTTCTGCCGCAGGGACAGTGGGAGATTCATGGAATAACAGACAGTTACAACTTCCGCGGAACGAACGCTCCGATCGAGCGACAATTCCACAAGTATTACCGTTTCCTGCGACCCGATGCCCAACGACACGCGCTCCGACACCACGGTAACCCCGGTCGAAGCGCCGCCCGCCGTGCGCCGGCGGCGTTGGCCGTGGTTGGTGGCGGCGGCCGTCGTGGCCCTGGCGGCGGCAGGGGTTTGGTACTGGACGACCCGCGCCGCAGCGCCCCCGGCGTCCGTCGCCGGTGGCCGCTTCAATCCCTCGGCCCGCGCCATCCCGGTGGTCGCGGCGCCGGCGCGCAAGGGGTCGATCGATGTCTATCTGAACGCGCTCGGCACGGTGACGCCGGCGAACATGGTCGTCGTGAAGCCTCGCGTCGACGGGCAGCTCATGAAGGTCGCGTTCCGGGAAGGGCAGGTGGTCAAGGCCGGCGACCTCCTCGCCGAAATCGACCCGCGACCTTTCCAGGTGCAGCTCGAGCAGGCGCAGGGCCAGATGGCCAAGGACCAGGCGCTCTTGCGCAACGCCCAGGTGGACCTCGAGCGCTACCGCACGCTGCTCTCCCAGGATTCGATCTCGAAGCAGCAGGTCGATACGCAGGAGGCGCTCGTGCGCCAGTACGAGGGCACGATCCAGGCCGACCAGGCGGCGATCGACAACGCGAGGCTCCAGCTCACCTACAGCCGCGTGACCGCGCCGATCGGCGGCCGCGTCGGACTGCGGCAAGTCGACCCCGGGAACGTCGTGAAGGCTGCCGACGCGAACGGCATCGTCGTCATCGCGCAGGTGCAGCCGATCAGCGTGATCTTTCCGATTCCCGAGGACAGCCTGCCGCGCATCCTGCGCCGACTCGGCACCGGCGAGGCGGTGCCGGTCGAAGCGTGGGACCGCGATCAGCGGACAAAGCTCGCGACCGGCAAGCTCCTGACCGCCGACAACCAGATCGACACGACGACGGGCACGGTCAAGCTCAAGGCGGAGTTCGCGAACGCGGACCTCGCGCTCTTCCCCAATCAGTTCGTCAACGTGCGAATGCTGGTCGAGACGCTCGCCGACGCGACGCTCGTTCCGTCCGCCGCGATCCAGCGCGGGGCGCCCGGCACGTTCGTCTACGTCGTCAAGGACGATCGGACCGTGACCGTCGCCCCGGTCAAGCTCGGGCCCGTGCAGGGCGAGACCACGGCGATCGCGAGCGGCATCGCGCCGGGTGCGATGGTCGTCGTCGACGGCACGGACAAGCTGCGCGAGGGCGGCAAGGTCGAGCTGATCACGCGTGACGCGCAGGCTGCGCCGGTCGCGGCCGGCGCAGCGAAGCGCGGCCCGCGCGGCGACCGGCCGCCCGGCAGCGGTCCTCCGGGCGGCGCGCGGCGCCCGAAGGCGGAAGGCGGCGGAAGCTGAGCCGCCCGCCGCTCGCGGCGCCGTCATGAATCCGTCCCGCCCGTTCATCCTGCGGCCGGTGGCGACCACGCTGCTGATGGTCGCGCTCCTGCTCGCCGGCATCGTCGCGTATCGCGTGCTGCCGCTCTCGGCGCTGCCCGAGGTCGACTACCCGACGATCCAGGTCGTCACGCTCTACCCGGGCGCGAGCCCCGACGTCATGGCGTCGTCGATCACGGCGCCGCTCGAGCGCCAGTTCGGGCAGATGCCCGGGCTGAACCAGATGTCGTCGACGAGCTCCGGCGGCGCGTCCGTCGTCACGCTGCAGTTCAGCCTCGACCTCTCGCTCGACGTCGCCGAGCAGGAGGTGCAGGCGGCGATCAACGCATCGGGCACCTTCCTGCCGACCGACCTGCCGAGCCCGCCCGTCTACAACAAGGTCAACCCCGCGGACACGCCGATCCTGACGCTCGCGCTCACGTCGTCCACGCTGCCTCTGCCGAAGCTCGAGGACCTGGCCGACACCCGGATCGCGCAGAAGATCTCGCAGCTGCCGGGCGTGGGCTTGGTCTCGATCGGCGGCGGCCAGCGCCCCGCCGTGCGGATCCAGGTCAATCCGCGCGCGCTCGCCGCGTACGGCCTTTCGCTCGACGACGTCCGCACCGCGATCGCCAACGCGAACACGAACCAGGCGAAGGGCAGCTTCGACGGCCCGACGCGCGCGTCGACGATCGATGCGAACGACCAGCTCAAGTCGGCCGACGAGTACCGGCAGCTGATCCTCGCCTACCGCAACGGCGCGCCGATCAGGGTCGCCGACGTCGCCGACACGGTCGACGCGGCGGAGAACTCGCGGCTCGCCGCCTGGGCCGGCGCGACGCCCGCGATCATCCTCAACGTCCAGCGCCAGCCCGGCACCAATGTGATCGAGGTCGTCGACCGCGTGAAGCGCCTGCTGCCGCAGCTCCAGGCGTCGCTGCCGCCCAACGTCGACGTGACGCTCCTGACCGACCGCACCGTGACGATCCGGGCGTCGGTGCGCGACGTCCAGTTCGAGCTCCTGCTCGCCGTCGCGCTGGTCGTGATGGTGATCTTCCTCTTCCTGCGCAACCTGCCGGCGACCTTCATCCCGAGCGTCGCCGTGCCGCTGTCGCTGGTCGGCACGTTCGGCGTCATGTACCTGGCCGGGTTCTCGATCAACAACCTGACGCTGATGGCGCTGACGATCGCCACCGGCTTCGTCGTCGACGACGCGATCGTCGTGATCGAGAACATCGCGCGCTACATCGAGAAGGGGGACTCGCCGCTCGACGCGGCGCTCCGGGGCACCGAGCAGATCGCGTTCACGATCATCTCGCTCACGTTCTCGCTCATCGCCGTGCTGATCCCGCTCCTGTTCATGGGCGACGTCGTCGGGCGGCTCTTCCGCGAGTTCGCGATCACGCTCGCCGTCTCGATCCTGATCTCGGCGGTCGTCTCGCTCACGCTGACGCCGATGATGTGCGCGAAGTTGCTGCACCACACGCCGCCTGAAAAGCAGGGGCGCTTCTATCGCTGGAGCGGCGAGCTGTTCGACCGCGTGATCGCGCGGTACGGAGCGATGCTGAACTGGGTGCTCGACCGGCAGCGCGCGACGCTCCTCGTCGCCATCGGCACGCTGCTCCTGACGGTCGTCCTCTACATCGTGATCCCGAAGGGCTTCTTCCCGGTGCAGGACACGGGCGCGATCCAGGGCATCTCGGAGGCGCCGCAGACGATCTCGTTCGAGGCGATGGCCGCGCGGCAGCAGGCGCTCGCGAGCGTCGTGGCCGACGATCCCGCCGTCGCGAGCCTGACCTCGTTCATCGGCGTCGACGGCACGAACGCGACCCTGAACAGCGGCCGGATGCTGATCAACCTCAGGCCGCGCAGCGAGCGCGACGCGTCGGCGACCGAGGTGATCCGGCGGCTGCAGCCGAAGCTCTCGGAGGTGCCGGGCATCGCGCTCTACATGCAACCGGTGCAGGACCTGACGATCGAGGACCGTGTCGCGCGCACCCAGTACCAGTTCACGATCGAATCGACCGACACGGAGGCGCTGGGGTCCGCGGTCCACCGCCTGCTCGACCGGCTGCGCGCTTCGCCCGAGCTCGCCGACGTCGCGAGCGACTGGCAGGACGGCGGCCTCGCCGCGTACGTCGAGATCGACCGCGCGACCGCGAGCCGGCTCGGCATCACGCCCGCCGCGATCGACAACGCGCTCTACAACGCGTTCGGCCAGCGGCTCGTCTCGACGATCTTCACGCAGACCAACCAGTACCGCGTGGTGCTCGAGGTGAAACCCGAATACCAGCGCGGGCCCGCGGCGCTCGCCGACCTGCACGTGACGTCGAACGTCCCCGGCCAGGCCCCGCAGCAGGTGCCGCTCTCGACGATCGCCCGCGTGATCGAGCGCCCCACGCCGCTCGCGATCAGCCACATCGGCCAGTTCCCCGCGGCGACGATCTCGTTCAATCTCGCTCGCGGCGCTTCGCTCGGCGACGCGGTCAAGGCGATCGAGGCCGCGCGCACGGAACTCGCGCTGCCCGCGAGCGTGGAGCTCCACTTCCAGGGGGCGGCACTCGCGTTCCGCGCGTCGCTCGCGAACGAGCTCTGGCTGATCCTGGCCGCGATCGTGACGATGTACATCGTGCTGGGCGTGCTCTACGAGAGCTTCGTCCACCCGGTCACGATCCTGTCGACCCTGCCGTCGGCCGGCGTCGGCGCGCTGCTCGCGCTGATCGCCACCGGCCACGATCTCTCGGTGATCGCGATCATCGGCATCATCCTCCTGATCGGCATCGTCAAGAAGAACGCGATCATGATGATCGACTTCGCCCTCGACGCCGAGCGTCGCGAGGGCATGGCGCCGCGCGACGCGATCTTCCAGGCGAGCCTCCTGCGCTTCCGGCCGATCATGATGACGACGATGTCCGCGATCCTGGGCGCGCTGCCGCTGATGATCGGTTGGGGCGAGGGCTCGGAGCTGCGGCACCCGCTCGGCATCACGATGGTCGGCGGGCTGATCGTGTCGCAGGCGCTGACGCTGTTCACGACGCCGGTCATCTACCTCGCGTTCGACCGTCTCGCGCGGCGAGTGAAAGGCCGTCCGGGCGATGCGGCCGTGGCGGACGCGGTCGGCGGAGCGCACGAATGAGCGACGGCGGGCGAGCGAAGCGAGCCAAGGCAAGAGGACGCCTGCGCGAGCGGGGCGAAGCCAAGGAGCGAAGCTCGCGTCCGCGAGCGCGGGCGGCGGCTGACCCCCAAGGCGCAACGAATTTCGGGAACATCGCGGAGGCCGCCCGTCGCCGAGCGATTGAGCGCGGCCGACGCAGCGGCGCAGCGCACGACGCGGAAGGTGCGGAGGCCGCTTGAACCTGTCGCAACCCTTCATCGACCGACCGGTCGCGACGACGCTGCTCACGGTCGGCGTCGCGCTCGCCGGCGCGATCGCGTTCCGGCTGCTCCCGGTGTCGCCGCTGCCGCAGGTCGACTATCCGACGATCGTGGTGCAGGCGTCACTGCCGGGCGCGAGCCCGGAGACGATGGCGGCGACGGTGGCCACGCCCCTCGAGCGCTCGCTCGGCCGCATCGCCGGCGTGACCGAGATGACGTCGTCCTCGTCGCTGGGGTCGTCGCGCGTCGTGCTCCAGTTCGACCTCTCGCGCAGCATCGACGGCGCCGCACGCGACGTGCAGGCGGCGATCAACGCGGCGCGCGCGCTCCTGCCGAGCGGGCTTCCGAGCAATCCGACCTATCGCAAGGTGAACCCCGCCGACGCGCCGATCATGATCCTGGCCCTCACGTCGGACACGCTAACGCAGGGGCAGATGTACGACGCCGCTTCGACGATCATGGCGCAGAAGCTCTCGCAGATTCAGGGTGTCGGGCAGGTGACGGTGGGGGGCAGCTCGCTCCCGGCCGTGCGCGTCGAGCTCAATCCGGACGCGCTCTTCAAGTACGGCGTCGGCCTCGAGGACGTGCGCGCCGCGCTCGCCACGGCCAACGCGAACCGGCCGAAGGGCGCGGTCGAGGACGGCGACCGCCACTGGCAGATCCTCGCCAACGACCAGGCGAAGACCGCGGCCGAGTACCTGCCGCTGATCGTCGCCTGGCGCAGCGGCGCGCCGGTCGCGCTGTCCGCCGTCGCCGATGTCGTCGATTCGGTGCAGGACCTCCGCAACGCCGGGATGGCGAACGGCCAGCCGTCGGTCGCGGTGATCATCTTCCGGCAGCCCAATGCGAACATCATCGACACCGTCGATCGTGTGTACCAGCTCCTGCCGGCGCTCCGCGCATCGATCCCGAGCGCGATCGACGTCAATGTCGCGATGGAACGGACGGTCACGATCCGCGCGTCGCTCCGCGACACCGGCCGCGCGCTCGCGATCGCCGTCGTGCTCGTGATCCTCGTGGTGTTCGTGTTCCTGCGGAGCGGCCGCGCGACGCTGATCCCGATGGTCGCCGTCCCGGTGTCGCTCGTCGGCACGTTCGGCGTCATGTTTCTCGCCGGCTTCTCGGTCAACAACTTCACGCTGATGGCGCTCACGATCGCCACCGGCTTCGTCGTCGACGACGCCGTCGTCGTGCTCGAGAACACCACGCGCCACATCGAGGAGGGGATGACGCCGTTCGCCGCCGCCGTTCGCGGGGCGCGCGAGGTCGGCTTCACGGTCCTCTCGATGAGCCTGTCGCTCATCGCCGTGTTCATCCCGATCCTGCTCATGGGCGGCATCATCGGTCGCCTGTTTCGCGAGTTCGCGGTGACGCTCTCGGTCGCGATCCTGATCTCGCTCGTCATCTCGCTCACGACGACGCCGATGATGTGCGCGTACCTTCTCCGCGCGGGGGCCGGGCGAACCCCGGGCCGCCTCGCCGTCGCGAGCGCGCGGGCCTGGGCCGCGCTGGCCGCCGGCTACCGGAAGAGCCTCGCCTTTGCACTGGCGCACGGAGCCGCCGTCATGCTGGTCCTGGCCGCGACCGTCGCGCTCAACGTCTACCTGTACGTGACGATCCCCAAAGGCTTCTTCCCGCAGCAGGACACGGGCCGGCTCGTGGGCGGGATCCAGGGTGACCAGAGCATCTCGTTCCAGGCGATGCGCGGGAAGCTGACCACCTTCATGACCATCGTCCGCGACGATCCGGCGGTCGCGAGCGTCGTCGGCTTCACGGGCGGCGGGCGACGCAATGGCGGCTTCATGTTCGTGGCGCTGAAACCCCTGTCCGAGCGGCGCGAGACGGCCGACCAGGTGATTGCGCGGCTCCGCGCGAAGCTCTCGAAGGTGCCCGGCGCGAGCCTCTTCCTGCAGCCCGTCCAGGACATCCGCATCGGCGGCCGGCAGGCGGACGCGCAATACCAATTCACGCTCCAGGCCGACGACCTCTCCGAGCTCCGCGCGTGGGAGCCCCGGATCCGCCTCGCGCTGTCGCAACTTCCCGAACTCGCCGACGTCAATACCGATACGCAGGACAAGGGTCTGCAGACCTCGCTCGTCATCGACCGCGACGCGGCGTCGCGACTTGGCGTGACGCCGCGCCTCATCGACGCGACGCTCTACGACGCCTTCGGGCAGCGGCAGGTGTCGACGATCTACGCGCAGCTGAACCAGTACCACGTCGTGATGGAAGCCGCTCCGAAATACTGGCAGTCGCCCGACGCGCTCAAGACGATCTACGTGAATGCGCCCGGCGGCGCGCAGGTGCCGCTCGCCGCGTTCGCGACCTACGGCCCGACCAACACGCCGCTCAGCGTGAATCACCAGGGACAGTTTGTCGCCTCGACGACGTCGTTCAACCTGGTCCCGGGCGTCTCGCTGTCGCAGGCGACGCGCGCGATCGAGGACGCGATGCTCCGGCTCGGCGTGCCGGACACGGTCCGCGGCACGTTCCAGGGCAGCGCCCGGGCGTTCCAGCAGTCGCTCGCGAGCCAGCCGTGGCTGATCCTCGCGGCCATCGTCGCCGTCTACATCGTGCTGGGCGTCCTCTACGAGAGCTACGTGCACCCGATCACGATCCTGTCGACGCTGCCCTCGGCCGGCGTCGGCGCGCTGCTCGCGCTGAGCCTCTTCAAGACCGACTTCACGATCATCGCGTTCATCGCGGTGATCCTCCTGATCGGCATCGTCAAGAAGAACGCGATCATGATGATCGACGTGGCGCTCGACACCGAGCGCACGCGCGCGCTCTCGACGCGCGACGCGATCTTCGAGGCGTGCCTGCTGCGCTTACGGCCGATCATGATGACGACGATGGCGGCGCTGCTCGGCGCGATCCCGCTCGCGCTCGGCGCGGGTGACGGCGCCGAGATGCGGCGCCCGCTCGGCATCGCGATCGTCGGCGGGCTGATCGTGAGCCAGGCACTGACGCTCTACACGACACCCGTCGTCTATCTCTACCTCGACCGCTTCCGGCTGTGGGCGTTGCGCGCCCGCGCGCGTCGGCAGCGTGGCACGGGCGGCACGCCGGCGGCCGCCGAGTGAACATCATGGCACGGCACCTGCACTCGCTCTTCGCGGTCGCGGCCGCCACCATGCTCGCCGGGTGCATGGTCGGTCCCGACTACGTGCGGCCGACGGCGCCCGAAGCGCCGGCGTTCAAGGAGGCCGCCGGGTGGAAGGTCGGCGAGCCGCGCGACCTCGCGCCGAAGGGCGCGTGGTGGGACGCGTTCGGCGATCCCGAGCTCGACGCGCTCGCGCGCGAGGTCGAGGTCAACAACCAGTCGGTGCAGGTCGTCGCCGCCCGCGTGCGCGAAGCGCAAGCCGCCGTCAGCGTCGCGCGCGCGCCGCTCTTCCCCACGCTCGACGCCAACGCGTCCGCGGTGCGACGGTCGCAGAGCGGGACCGCCGGCGGGGCAAGCGTCTCCAACAACTACAACGCCGCGCTCGAAGCCGGCTGGGAGCTCGATCTGTGGGGCCGGATCCGCCGCGGCGTCGAGGCGAGCACCGCCACCGCGCAGGCGAGCGCAGCCGACCTCGCCGGCGCGACGCTCGCCGCGCAGGCGCTCCTCGCGCAGGACTACCTGCTCCTGCGCGTGCAGGACGCGGAGATCGCGCTCCTCAAGAGCACCGTGGCCGCCTACGAGACCTCGCTCACGCTGACGAAGAACCAGTACGCGGCGGGGGTCGTCGCGCGCGGCGACGTGGCGCAGGCCGAGGCCCAGCTCGCCGCGACGAAGGCGCAGCTGCTCGACGCCGGCGTCGCCCGCGCCCAGCTCGAGCACGCGATCGCCGTGCTCGTCGGCAAGCCCCCCGCACAAGTCTCGATCGCGCCGCGGCAATTCGCCCCGGTGTTCCCGCAGATCCCCGTCGCGCTCCCCTCCGAGCTGCTCGAGCGCCGTCCGGACATCGCCGCGGCGGAGCGCCGCACGGCCGCCGCCAACGCCGAGATCGGCGTCGCGCAGGCCGCGTTCTTCCCCTCGCTGTCGCTCTCCGCGGTGGGCGGCGTGCAGAGCTCCGCGCTCGGCGACCTGCTGACGCTGCCGGCGCGCTACTGGGCGCTCGGCCCCGCACTGGTCTCGCAGGTGATCTTCGACGCCGGCCTGCGGCAGGCGCAGAAGGAGCAGGCGATCGCCGTATGGGACGAGACCGTCGCCAGCTATCGCTCGACGGTGCTCGGGGGCTTCCAGGAAGTCGAGGACAACCTCGCGGCCCTCTCGATCCTCGAGCGCGAGGCCGCGGTGCAGGACGAGGCGGTCAAGGCCGCGCGCGAGTCGGTCACGATCGCGACCAATCAGTACAAGGCGGGCACTGCGAACTACCTCGCGGTCGTCGTGCTGCAGACCGCGGCGCTCAACATCGAACGTACGGCGCTCGGCATCCTCGGCCGGCGCCTCGCGTCGAGCGTCGCGCTGATCAAGGCGCTGGGCGGCGGCTGGAGCGCGACGGCGCTCGCGCAGGCGGCGCGCTGAGCCGTCAGTCCGGCGGAGGCGACCCCCTCTCTGCCAGCGTCGCCTCCTGCGCGAGCAGCGCGTTCGCGAGCGAGGATTCCCGCTTGTAGAACCCGTCGGTGTGGAACGTCTCCTCGAGCTTCAGAAGCTCGTAATCGAGGTGGTGGCCGACCTCGTGCACGACGGTACGGAGGAACGTCTTGAACGCGACGACCTGCCGCTTCGCCGCCGTGCGCATCCACACGGTGATCCGCGCGGGAGTCCGCCCTTCCTCGGGCTCGTAGAGGCCGTGCAGCTCGCCGTAATCGTCCGAGGGCCGCTGCGCGAGCACGCGGAGCCGGATCGGCGGCACGCGATAGCCGGCGCACAGCGCATCGATCAGCGCCTGGCACGCGCGCTGCACCGGCGCGACTTCGTCGGCGGCGAGGCCCGCGCGGATCCGTGCGACGATCGCGCCTACCTCGACGCCGGGTGGCAGCGGCAGCGTCGCGATCGCGTCGCTGCGGCGATAGATCCGCTGGCGCGCGGGCGACAGCTTGGCGTAGTAGGCGAACGGCATGGCGCGGAGTCCCTGCCGAAAGTCTACACAACGCCGCACGATCCCCGCGCGATGATCCTCCTGCGCGTTCGCCTTGCCCAACTCGGCAGCGGTCGGCCGGTCTCGAGGAGCGACTTCCTGCTCGCGGCCACGCGCGGCCAGCCTCGGAGATCTATCGTGCGCAAGAAAGCACGAGGGCCGCAGATCGCGGCCCTCGGAATTGCGGAGCGGCGCCTGGCGCCGCAAGAGAAGGACGTTACGCCTTCTTGATCTTCTCGAGCATCTTGAAGATGCCCTTCGGCGAGCCCACGAACAGCCGCTTGTAGGCCTTGCCGAGGCAGCGACGCTCGAGCGTGTTGCGACGGGTGCGGGATCGTTCGGCCATGGGCATCACCTCCTTTCGAATTCCTGATTCGTGACCCGCGCCGCCGGACGGCGCGGAAAAACGTTTATTGTAGCCCGAAGCGGCCGGGGGCGCCAGCCGCGGCGGCGCTCAGCGCTGGCCCGCGCGCAGCTCGCCGAAGATACCGGCGTTCTCCTTTGTGAGCGCACGCCAGTATTGGGGAACGCCGCGAACCGTGGCGCCGAGTTCGGCCGCCGCCCGCCACGGCCAGCGCGGGTCGCGCAGGAAGGCGCGCGCCATCGCGACCATGTCGGCGTCGCCGTCGGCGACGATCCGCTCGGCGTACGCGGGGTCGCTGATGAGTCCCACGGCTACCGTCGTGACGCCGGTCGCCCGGCGGATCGCGCGCGCGAACGGCACGTGAATGCCGGGACCCGTGTGCGTGATCTTCTGCCGGGGCGAGATGCCGGCGCTCGACACGTCGACCCAGTCGCATCCACGGGCCCCGAGCTCGCGCGCGAACGCGATCGATTCGTCGAGCGTAGAGCCGCCCTCGACCCAGTCGACTGCGGAGATGCGCACGCCCAGCGGACGCTCGGCGGGCCATGCCGCGCGCACGTCCTCGAAGACTTCGAGCGGGTAGCGGATGCGGTTGGCGAAGCTCCCGCCGTAGGCATCGTCGCGGCGGTTCGCGATCGGCGAAAGGAACTCGTGCAGGAGGTAGCCGTGGGCGAGGTGGAGCTCGATCGCGTCGATGCCGACCCGCGCCGCACGCCCGGCCGACGCCGCGAAAGCGGTGCGGATTCGGGCCAGTCCTGCCGCGTCGAGCGCCGCGGGCGGCGCTTCGCCCTCGCCGTGCGGCACCGCCGAGGGCGCGACGGGCGTCCAGCCGCCCTCGGCCAGCGACAAGAGTGCGCCGCCCTCCCACGGCCGCGCCGACGACCCCTTGCGACCCGCATGCGCAAGCTGCAGCGACACGGCCATCGGGGGCGCCTGCCGCCGCGCTCGGGCCAGGCGATCGGCGAGCGCCGCCTCCGTCGCATCGTCGTAGAGGCCGAGGCAACCCGGCGTGATGCGCCCCTCCGGCGACACGGCGGTCGCCTCGACCGTCAGCATCGCGGCCCCGGACAGCAAGAGCTGACCCCAGTGGATCAGGTGCCAGTCGGTTGCGCAGCCGTCGACCGCCGAGTACTGGCACATCGGCGAGACAACGATGCGGTTCGGCAACGCGAGGCCGCGCAGCGCGATCGGGTCGAACAGCCGCGTCACGTCTCGCCGCGGTCGAGGAGCCTCGCGCGAAAGCGCTCGAATCCGGCGTCGCGGTCGGTGTAGTGCGCGGCGATCGCGGCACCGACGCGCTCGCGCTCGGCGGCGATGAAATGTGCGAGCGCGCCGCGCTGATACGGCTCGAGGTTGCGGTCGGCGGCGAGCAGGATCTCGGCAGCCAGCGCCGCATCGACGTCGTCTACGCCGGCCAGGAAGACGCGCGCATCGTCGGGCAGGTGCGCGAAGAGTTCGGCGAGCGCGTTGTCGGCGGACGGCGAGCCGATCACCACGACCTCGGGCCAGCGCGACGGCCCCTGCGCTGCGGGCGGCCACGCGGCGCCCAGGTAGTGGTCCGGCGTGCGCACCCGGACGCCGTCCTCGTCGCTCTCCCGCGCCGGGATCACGCGGACGACGACCGCCGTCCAGCACGCCGGCTCCCATCGCGACGCGAGGCGCCGCGTGAGCCGCGCGACCTCGGCGTGCATCAGGCCGGGACTGCGAGGAGTCCCGCCGCGTCCTTGAGCGCCTCGACCTTGTCGGTCGCTTCCCACGTGAACTCGGGCTCGTCGCGGCCGAAATGGCCGTAGGCCGCCGTCTTGAGATAGATCGGCCGAAGCAGGTCGAGCATCTGGATGATGCCCTTCGGGCGCAGGTCGAAGTTCGCCTTGACGAGCTCGGCGATCTTCTCGTCGGAGATGCGGCCCGTGCCTTCGGTGTAGACCGTCACATTGATCGGGTGCGCCACGCCGATGGCATAGGAAAGCTGGACCTGGCACTGGCGGGCGATGCCCGCTGCGACGATGTTCTTCGCCACGTAGCGCGCGGCGTACGCGGCCGAGCGGTCGACCTTCGAGGGATCCTTGCCCGAGAACGCGCCGCCCCCGTGCGGCGCGGCGCCGCCGTACGTGTCGACGATGATCTTGCGCCCGGTGAGACCGGCGTCGCCGTGCGGTCCGCCGATCTCGAAGCGGCCGGTCGGATTCACGAGGTACTTGGTGCCCTTGAGCATTTCCGGCGGCAATACCGGCTTGATGATCTCGTCGATCACCGCTTCGGCGAGCGCAGGCTGCCGCTCGTTCATGCTGGGGTCGTGCTGCGTCGAGAGCACGACGGTGTCGATCGCGAAGGGCCGGCCGTTGGCGTAGCGGACCGTGACCTGCGACTTCGCGTCGGGGCGCAGCCACGGCAGCCGGCCGTCCTTGCGCACTTCGCTCTGCCGCTGCACGAGGCGGTGGGCGTAGTAGATCGGAAACGGCATCAGCGCCGGCGTCTCGTCGCACGCGTAGCCGAACATCAGGCCCTGGTCGCCCGCCCCCTGGTTCAGGTACTCGTCGGAGGCATGGTCGACGCCGCGCGCGATGTCGGGCGACTGCCGGCCGTAGCACACCATCACGGCGCAGCCGTCGGCATCGAAGCACAGCGCCGGGTCGTTGTAGCCGATCCGGCGGATCGTGTCGCGGGCGATGCGCGCGTAGTCGTGCTTGTGCTCCGTCGTGATCTCGCCGCTCATCACGACGAGACCCGTCGACACGAGCGTCTCGGCGGCGACGCGCCCCCGCGGGTCTTGCTCTAGAATCGCATCGAGCACCGCATCGGAAATCTGGTCCGCGACCTTGTCCGGATGCCCCTCCGACACCGATTCCGACGTGAACAGGAAATCGCTCATTGCCGCTCCCATCGCGCGCGCCCGCCCTTGTGGCGCGGGCCAGAACGTCGCCGTGCAAAAGCTTGAATTCTAGCATGTTTCGCTCGTGGATCCGCGGCTCGGCCGACCCTCTCCCGCAGGGGGACAGCGCGCGCGCGCACCCGGCCGCACCTCCCGCGTGAGCGCGAACATCGTGCCCGCATCGCCGGCCGCGATCGCGCGCGCCGCCGAGCGCTTGCGCGCCGGCGACCTTGTCGCCTTTCCCACCGAGACGGTCTACGGCCTCGGTGCGGCGGCCGCGCAGGATCAGGCGGTCGCGCGCATCTTCGCCGCGAAGGGCAGGCCCGCCGATCATCCGCTGATCGTGCATCTGCCCGACGCCTCGCACGTCCCGGGCTGGGCCCGCGAGTGGCCCGACGGCGCACGCGCGCTCGCCGCGGCGTTCTGGCCCGGGCCGCTCACGATGATCCTCCCGCGCGCCGCGCTCGCCGCGGATTTTGTGACCGGCGGCCAGGACAGCGTCGGGTTGCGCGTGCCGTCGCATCCGGTCGCGCGGGCGCTCCTCGCCTCGTTCGGCGACGGCATTGCCGCGCCGTCGGCCAACCGCTTCGGCCGTATCTCGCCCACCACCGCGCAGCACGTGGCCGACGACCTCGGCGACGCCGTGTCGATGATCCTCGATGGCGGCCGCTGCGAGGTCGGCATCGAGTCGACGATCGTCGCATTCGTCGGCGCGGCGCCGGTGCTGCTGCGACCCGGCGCCATCGCTGCCGCCGATCTCGTCCGCGTCCTCGGCCGCCCTCTCGCGGCACGTGACGCGGGCGCCCCGCGCGCCTCCGGCACGCTTCCCGCGCACTACGCGCCACGGACCCCCGCCGTGCTCGTCCTCGCCGACGCCCTGCGTGCCGAGCTCGCGCAACGCTACGGGCGCGACGAGGACGTCGCGGTCCTCGCGCGCACGGTGGCGCGGCCCGCGGACTTCGAGGACGCGTGGATCGCCGCGCCGTCGGCGGTGGACGCCTACGCGCACGACCTGTACGCCAACCTGCGCGCGCTCGACGCCGCGAACGCAGACGTCATCCTGATCGAGGACGTTCCCGGCGACGACGCGTGGCTCGCGATCCGCGACCGCCTCGCGCGCGCGACGCGCGGCGAGGACGACGACCGCGATTGAAAAGTAGGGTCAGACCCGACTTATCCTGCGCGCTCGGATCCGCCCGAGAGAGAAGAAGTCGGGTCTGACCCTACATTTTCGGGCTCGCGATCAGCGCGGGGGCGCGGAGCCCGCGCAGCCGCCGCCGAAGACCTGATCGAGGAACGCAGCGATCGCCGCCGCCAGTTCCTTCTGCCGATGGTCGAAGTAGTGGTCCGCGTCGGCGATCGTCAGTGCGCGAGAGCACCCGTCGCGCGGCAAGCGCTTCGATCGCAGCGGCGCAGCTTCGACCACCTCCGGAAGTTCGTGCTCCGCCGCGACGTCGAGCACGGGCTCCCGCGGATCCGCCGCGAAATCGACGGGCATGCCGACCGGAACCCACGCGCCGATGCGGGGCGCACTGGGACGCGCGAGGAACGCATCCGTCATCGTTGCGCCAAGGCTGTGCGAAACGATCGCGATCCGCGCGATCCCCCGCGCACGGAGCAGCGCGATCGCGGCGCCAAGCCGCTCGACCGCCGCCGGAAGCGTGACGGCGTAATCCTCGCGCGACGCCTCGGCCGCGAGCACGGGCATCTGCACCGCGAGCGTCGCGTACCCGGCGTCGGCGAGGAGCGTGCGGAGCCCTCCGATCATCCCGAAATCGGGATGGACGCCGAGGCCGTGGACGATCACAACCCCCGCCCTCGGAGCCCCGGTCGGCAGGGTCAGGATCGCGAGGACCTTCGCCCGCGACGGCGTCGCGAGCCAGATCGCATCGCCGACAACGATCCCGGGCACGACCTCGCTCGCCCAGCGATCCTCGCGCGCGTCGTCGATCGCGGGCGCGGCCGCGGCGTGCAGCGCGTACGCCAGCGTCAGCAGGGCGATCGTTCGGCCGGGCATCGAGGCTTCGAGGGGATGGCCGGATCGATCTTACGCCGCCATTGCGAAGACGGTCGCGCACGATGCGCGCGTGGATGCAGCGCGTGCCGGGCTTCGGCCTGATCTGGTTTGGCGTGCTGATGTTCGTCGCGATCGTCCTGAACTGCGTCTTCCCGAGGATCTCGACTGCCTTTCCGAACTGGGTGATCGGGGCGCCCGCCCCCCCTCAGGAGAAGAAGACGAAGGACACGAGCGCGAAGACCGGCAGCAAGATCGCTGCCGACCATCCGAGATAGCCGAAGAACGACGGCATCCGCACGCCGCGCGATTCGGCGATCGCGCGCACCATGAAGTTGGGCGCATTCCCAAGGTAGGTCATGGCCCCCATGTATACGGCGCCGGCGGAGATCGCGGCGAGCGTCGTTGCGAGCGGGCCCATGAGGACCTCGGGGTCGCCCCCGGCGAGATTGAAGAACACGAGGTAGGTGGGGGCGTTGTCGAGCAAGCTCGACAGGGTTCCGGTCAGCCAGAAGTAGCGCGCTTCGTTCGGTTCGCCGTGGGGGCCCGTGACGAGTGCGATCAGCGGCGCCATGATGCCGGAATCGCCGGCGCGCAGGATCGCGATCGCCGGAATGATCGTCAGGAAGATGGCGGCAAACAACTTGGCGACCTCGATAATCGGACCCCATCCGAAGTGATGCGCTCGGCGAACCTCCGGCGGAGTCCATCGCCACGACGCCCACGCGACCGCCAGCAGCACGAGGTCGCGCGCGACGTTCTGCAGCTCGACTGCAGTACCGTAGACCACGATCTCGAGGTCCGGACGCCACACCCCCGACCCGAGCACGGCCCCGACGATCGCGGCGAGCAGCACGAAATTGACGGTCCCGTCGATCCGGATCGGCGAATCGGGCGTCGGATCGAGGTACGTCGGGCGCTCTTCGTCCTCCTGGGAATAGAGCCAGCGGTCGATCGCATAGAACAGCACGAGCAGGACAGCGGCGGTGATGAGCGTCGGCCAGAACATGGCGCGTGTGACCCAGAAGAAGTCGACACCCTTGAGAAAACCCAGGAACAGCGGCGGATCGCCGAGCGGCGTCAGCGCGCCCCCGATGTTCGCGACCAGAAAGATGAAGAACACCACGACATGCGCCCGGTGCCGCCGGTTGTCGTTCGCGCGCAGCAGTGGACGGATCAACAGCATCGCTGCGCCGGTCGTTCCCATGATGCTGGCCAAGCCGGCGCCGATCGCCAGCAGCGATGTGTTGAGCGCGGGCGTGCCGTGCAGATTGCCCCGGATGTTGATGCCACCCGCCACGACGAACAGCGACAGGAGCAGGATGATGAATGGCAGATATTCGAGCAGCAGAGTGTGGACGACCTCGTGCAGCGCCGGCCCGAGGCCGAATTGCGCGGCGAAGGGCACGAGAAATGCGAGCGCCCAGAACGCGGCGGTCTTGCCGAAATGGTGATGCCAGAACACGGGTGCCGTGACCGGCGCCAAGGCAATGGACAGCAGGATTCCGGCGAAGGGAACGAGCCAGACGAGGGAGAGCGACGCTCCCGTCGGCGGCGCCAGGGCATCGGCGGCCGGCGTCACGGCCGCCGCGGCCGCCGGCGCGAGAAGCAACCACAACGCCGCCGCGGCGCGTGACCCCATGCGTCGTGCCCCCGGGAATCAGGCGACTACGGTCACGCGTTGTGCCGTCGGAAGGCGCGGGGCCGTGGCCGCCAATACCACCGAGTCGATGTCCTTGCGGTGCATCGCGAGTTCGATCTCGGCATCGGGGTACCCGACCACGACTCGGGTATGAAAAGGGATTCCCGCGGCGCGAAGGATCGGGGTGACACGCATGAGCCACGTGCTCCCGATCGTCCGCGCAACATCGTCGGCGCGCTGAGGTGTCAGGTAGGCGCGGCCGGCGATCGGCGGCTGCGGACGTACAACCGCCAACAGCTCGATCTGGATCGCTTCGGTTCCCTTCCGCTCGACCACCTCGCGCACGACCCTTTCGCCGCTTTCTGCATCGGTAATAGGAATCAGCAGTGTCTTCATCGAGCAAGTCCCGGATGAGCCGGCGCACGCGGCCGATTCCGCCGCCCGACCATCCCGTGACCTCACGATACGGGCGGGAACTGCCGTCGAAAATCCGGAATTCCCCGCACGCGACGCCCGTACGGGATCCCCTCATCCGCGTGGGCGCCGGGATTGGCCAACCAGATCGAACTCGAGCGCGAGGCGTATCAGCTCGGGCACCCGATTCAGCTGCAGCTTGTCCATGATCCGGGCCTTGTGGACTTCGACCGTCCGCGGACTGATGCCGAGCGTGAGTGCAATCTCGCGGTTGTGGAATCCCTGCACGACTCGCTCCAGCACTTCCCGCTCGCGCGGGGTGAGCCGGGCCAGTCGCCGTTGCAGCGCGGATTGCTCGTCGTGCCGTACACGGGATTCGGCATCGCGCGCGAGCGCCGCTTGGATCGTGTCGAGCAAGGCGCCCTCCTCGAACGGCTTTTCCAGGAAGTCGAAAGCGCCGCCCTTGAGCGCCGCGCGGGCCGTCGCCGCGTCGCCGTGCGCAGTGAGCACGATGATCTGCAGCGTAATGCCGCGGGCAGCCAGCATTGCCTGAACGGCAAGCCCGTCCTTGCCTGGCATCCGGAAGTCGAGCAGAACGCAGCCCCGGGAGCTCGCATCGACGGCGGCAAGAAACTCGTCGCCGTCCGCGTAGGTTTGAGTGGCGTATCCCCGCAGACCGAGGAGCAGCGCCAGCGAATCGCGGACGGCATAGTCGTCATCGACGATGAAGACCGCCGGACGAGGCGTGGGCGTATTCATGCGCTGGCCGCCGCTGTCGGCAGCGTGAACGCGAACGTGCAGCCCGCCGTCGCGGATTCGAGCCACAGCCGGCCGCCGTGGGCCTCCACGATCGACCGACTGATGGCGAGCCCCAGCCCCATCCCCTGCGGCTTGGTGGTTGCGAACGGCTGGAACAACTGGGTGGGCATATCCGGTGACAGCCCGGGACCGTTATCGCTCACTGCGATACGGACGAGTTTCGGGCCGTCGGCCGATGCCGAAACCGTGATCCGCCGTTCGCCCGCGGGCACCTCCTTGAGCGCGTCGATGGCATTGGACAGCAGGTTGTGCAGCACCGTTTCCACCTGAATCCGATCGACGAGTACCATCGGCAGCGACGCGTCGCATCGCACGCGCCACTGCACCTGATGGCGTTCCGCACGTTGCATGGCAGCCTCAACGGCCGCATTCAGCAACGGCGGCACGGCCACGGCGGCAAGATGGCCGGAGCCCGTGCGGAAGAAGTCGCGCAACTGCCGTACCACGTCGCCGGCACGCGTCACTTCGGAGACGACCTTGTCCAGCGTCCCGCGCAACGCTTCGGTCGAGCCAGAGGGCGTACGAGCCAGCACTTGGCACGCCCGCGCGTAGGTCCCGATCGCGGTGAGCGGCTGGTTGAGCTCGTGGGCGAGGGCCGACGCCATCTCGCTCGCTCCCGCAAGCCGGAGGCTCCGATCGAGTTCGATCTGCTTGTCGCGGAGCTGCCCCTCGACGGCGCGATGCTCGGTGACCGTCAAGCCGAGGAACAGACCGGTGACCGCCAGGGTGAGCAGCAGGTACTGGAACTGCAGCACAGTGCCCGCGTTGTGGCCGCCAAAGTGCAGTGCGCCGATGAGCCCCACCTGAATGATCAACGCCACGATAACGGTACCCTCGATGCCCGAACGCATGGCGATCCAGATAAGCGGAAGGAATAGCACGTAGAACAGCTTCAGTTCGTCGAGCCAGCCGGACCCGAACACGATCCACAGCGCACCGATCAGCGCCCCAAGCTGAATCGTGACCTCCATCGGGCTGGCCGCCGTCCGATGTTTTTCGCGTCGCGTAAGCACGAGCAGCAAGGGCGTGGTGACGATGATGCCGATGAGGTCGCCGATCCAGAACTGGGCAGCGCTCCGCAGGTACGAGGCGGCGGGCAGGTAGTCCGTCCACCGCAGCCAGGTCACCACGGCGACGGCTGTAAGCCCCGTCGTTGCTACCACGGCCGCGAGAAAGATCGTTCCGTCCCGCAACGTCGTGAATTCCGAGTCGAGCCGCAGGGGACCCCGCAATCCGGCCGCGAGCGCCGTGTAGGCGGCGGCAGGGATCATCGACGCCGCGAGTAGTGCCGGCACTTCGATGTGAGCACCGCGCACGAGTACCTCGGCCAGCAGGGAGGCCACGAACAGCCATGGCGCGGCGCCCAATCCGCAGCGCAGGAGCAGGGCGAGGCTGAGACCGGGCGGAGGATTCCATGGCGTGATCGCGAGCGGCGGCGCCAGCGGATAGACGTAGCTGACCCAATCGAGCCCGACGTAACCGATCAGGTACGCACCGATCAGCAGGGGCCATTTGAGGCTCGGCGAAACGTTCGTCACGGTGGAAGTCCGTGGCACTGTCCGCGGCGGCACCGGCCGTTCCAGTCTAACTCTCCCGCTCGCCCAGCGCGAGCAGCCGCTCGGGGCTCGCGTCCGGCAGGATCTCCACGATGCCGCCCCACGATGCGAAGTGGCGCACGGGGTGGCCGACCAGCGGGTCGTCCTCGATCCTTGCCGCGAGTGCCCGCGCGTCGAGCCCGGTGACGCGGGCGATCGCCGCGGGCTCCATCGCCACCACGCGCGCGTCCGGAAGCGCGTAGACGCGGGGCGCCTGCAGCCCATTCGCAAAGAACGCCGCGCTGTGCCCCGCGCCGGCCAGAATGCCGACGAGACGCACGCCGCGCGCGCGGAGGAGTGCCAGCACCGCAGCGTGCTGCGCGAGGTACTGCGACACGCAGAGCGACTCGGCGACGACGGTCGTCTCGTGTCCGAGCGAGTCGCTGACGACGAAGACCGTCGCCCGGTCGCCCTCCGCGGAACTCGCGAGGTTGGCGAGAAGGCTCGCGTCGAGCATGTGCGAGACCCGCGGCCCGAAGGCGCCGAGCCCCGCCGGTCGCGTGATCCATAGCGACCGGGCAGGCATTCGCCACAGCCAGCCGCCGGCGTCGACAGGCTCGGCGGCGGCGAAGAGCTTCGCGACCGCCCTCGGCAGCGGCGCGAGCGGCGAACTGGCCACCGCGTCGTCGCTCCACGTCCGCGGCCCGGGCGCCGCCGCGAGGCGCTCGCCGAGCCTCGTATGCGTCACGCGGACGCGCTCGTCAAGCGGCCCGGCGGCGTCACGCGCGGCGTGGATCCACGCACGCACGGCATCGGCGTCATCGGCTACGAGTGCCGCCACACCGGCGGCCGCGCGCGCCTCGGCCCCGAAGAGCGCGGCCACACGTCCCGCGTCGTCCGCGGCGAGCTCGTCCCGCCCGTGCGTAGACTCGATGACCTTCGGTCCGGAGAGTCCCAACCGGGTCCCCGGCAGCAGGGCGAGGGCGTCCGCCGCGCAGGCGAGTACGGACGCGCCGCCGAAGACGTCCCCGACGGCGACCGCGAGCACCGGCACGCCTCCCGCCCGCAGGTCGAGCAACGCCGCAAGCGCGCGCGCGAGCGCGAGCTCCGCCGGGTTGGCCTCGTGCAGGCGCACGCCGCCGGATGCCATGAGCAGGACGACGGCCGCCGGCCGCTCGCGGCGCGCCGCGTAGAAGAGCGCGCGCAAGGCATCGGCATGGTTCGCGCCGGTGCTGCCGCCGAGGAAGCGCTCGTCCTGCGCGGCCATGAGCACCGACGCGCCGTCGATCGTGGCCCGCGCGATCGCGACACCGTCGTCGGCCTGCGCGGGGATGCGCCAAGCGGCGAGATGGGGCGACGGCCGGGGCGCGGCGAGGAGATCGTTGACCGGCGCGATGCTCCCGCCATCGGCAATGGATGCGAGCCGCTCGGCCGCGGTCCGCGCACGCAGCGCGGTTGCGGACATCATAGCGGGGCCCATGGGCATTTCCCTCGCATCATCGATGATACGCCGGTCCCCGCACCGCATTGCGCGGTGCACAATGCGAGCGCCCTCGTTCGCGGCGCCAGACCGGACGCCGCATTCGTTGCCCGATCACGGAATTGGCGTACCATATACCAGCCTGAAATGAATCAGGTGCGCGCTCCCCGCGGAGATCGGGGGCGCCGCGATGTGCAATAACCTTCTGGAGGAATGAAATGGCGCATCCGGCTGCGGCTAATGCACAGGCTTTTCCCTCGCATCGCTCCCCCGACCAGGCCTCCCATCGTTCCCGTGGCACGGGCGGCAGGATCGCCGCCGCGATCACGGCGCTTGCCCTCGCCGTTCCGCTGACCGCGGCGGCGTGGGAGCCGACGAAAACCGTCGAGTTGATCGTTCCGGCGGGCATCGGCGGCGGCGCCGGTCAGATGGCGCAGCTGATCCAGGGCATCGTCCAGAAGCACAATCTGATGCCGACCTCGCTGGTGGTCATCAGCAAGTCCGGCGGCTCCGGCGCCGAGGGCTTCCTCTACGTGAAGAACGCGAAGGGCGATCCGCACAAGCTCATCATCACATTATCCAACCTGTTCACGACGCCGCTGGCCACCGGGTCTCCCTTCGCCTGGAACGACTACACCCCGATCGCCATGATGGCGCTCGACGAGTTCGTGCTCTGGGTGAACGCCAAGACCGACTACAAGTCGCCGACCGCCTATATCGACGCCGTCAAGAAGGCTGACGGCAAGATGAAGATGGGCGGCACCGGCTCGAGGCAGGAAGACCAGATCATCACCGCCGCGATCGAGCAGAAGACCGGCGCCCGGTTCACTTACGTGCCCTACAAGGGCGGCGGCGAGGTCTGCACCCAGTTGGTCGGCGGGCACATCGATTCGAGCGTCAACAATCCCATCGAATGCGTGGGGCACTGGCGCGCCGGCACCGTGCGCCCGCTCTGCGTCTTCGACTCGAAACCGATGCCCTACCCCGAAAAGGTCACGAGCGACATGTCGTGGCAGGACATTCCCGCCTGCAAGTCCCAGGGACTCGACATCGAGTACCTCATGCTGCGCGGGATCATGACGGCGCCCGACGTCCCGAAGGACGCGGTCGATTACTACGTGGGCCTGCTCAAGAAGGTGCGCGAGACGCCGGAATGGAAGGATTACATGGCGAAGGGCGCATTCAACCAGAGCTTCATGACCGGCGCCGAATTCCAGAAGTGGCTGACCGATGCGGCTGCCCAGCACCAGCAACTGATGCAAAAGGCGGGCTTCCTGAAGAAGTAGCTTCAGCGGTTGCGGGGGTGCGTCGCAATCGCGCTCCCGCAATTCGCCTGTCCTCGTCCATTCATGAACGCCACGCCCCCCGAAGGGCATGGTCCGGGCAATCGCGAGCCTCGCGCAATGGCTGATCCCTCCGACGACGAGAAACCCGCAGCCGGCGTCGTTTCCTACCGCACCATGAATATCGTGGTCGCCGTGGCGCTGATGGCGGTCGCGACGGTGGTCATGATCAGCAGCTATCGCCTCGGGGCCGGCTGGGCCAAGGACGTCGGACCGGATTCCGGCTATTTCCCGTTCTACATCGCCGTGATCATGTTCGTCGCGAGCGGCGTCACCCTGATCCAGAACCTGCTGTCGCGCCGCCCCGAGGGGCGTGCCGGCTTCATAACGCGCGCTCAGCTGAAAATGGTGCTGCAGGTGGTTGCCCCGATGCTCGTGTTCGTGGTCCTGTCGATCTACATCGGCATCTACATCTCGACCTTCCTGTTCCTCGGCTTCTTCATGATCTGGCACGGCCGCTACCCGATTCGCAAGACGCTGCCGGTCGCGATCCTCGTGCCGGTCGTGCTGTTCATCGTGTTCGAAATCTGGTTCCTGGTGCCGCTGCCGAAGGGGCCTTTCGAAGCCTGGCTCGGCTACTAGGGCCTGCTAACGCTATGGGCACAAACGCGTTGCAGGGCCGAAAACGCGCAGCGCCAGGCGCAAGGGCGAAGGCGGGCCGGGCGCCCGGCGAGACTTCGCAACGCGGCGATGCGCGTTTGCGGCAGCCACCCGAAGGGAACGGGCGCACTGAGGCGCCACTTCTCGTTGCGCTCCTCGCCAAGGCGCCCGGTCTTGGCTTCGTCGTGCGCCTTGATTGGCGCCTCAGTGCGCCCGTTCGCGTTTGCGCCCATAGCGTTAGCAGGCCTTAGATTGGACGCGTTCCTTTCCCTGATGCACGGCTTCGAGGTGCTGCTGACGCCCATGAACCTGGGCTACATGGTCGTCGGCATTCTGTTCGGCGTGCTGCTCGGTTTTCTGCCGGGCGTGGGCGGAGCCAACGGCATCGCGATCCTGCTGCCGCTCACCTTCTCGATGCCCAACACCACCGCCATCATCATGCTGGCGGCGATCTACTGGGGCGCCCTGTTCGGCGGCTGCATCAGCGCCATCCTGTTCAACATCCCGGGGGAGCCCTGGTCGGTGGCGACGACCTTCGACGGGCATCCGCTGGCCAAGCAGGGCCGCGCCGGCGAGGCGCTCACGGCGTCGCTCACGTCGTCGTTCATCGGCGCGCTGATCGCGACGCTCGTGCTCACCTTCCTGGCGCCGATCGTCGCCAATTTCGCGCTCGATTTCGGCCCCCCGGAATACTTCGCGGTCTACCTGCTCACGTTCTGCAGCTTCGTGGGCATGGGCCGGGGCTCGCCGTTCAAGGTCATCTCGGCAATGATGCTCGGATTCGCCTTCGCTTCGGTCGGCACGGACGAGGTGACCGGGGGCGTGCGGCTGACCTTCGGCACGGAGACGCTGCTCACCGGCTTCCACTTCCTGATCGCGGTCATCGGCCTGTTCGGCATCGGCGAGATCCTGGTGACCATCGAGGAGGGCCTGCACTTCGAGGGCCTCAGCGCCAAGATCAACCCGTTCGTGGTGTGGCAGACCTGGAAGAAGCTGCCGCAATACTGGGTCACCATCCTGCGCGGCACCGCGGTCGGCATCTGGCTGGGCGTCACGCCCGGCGGCGCGACCCCGGCCTCGTTCATGAGCTACGGCCTCGCCAAGCGCTTCTCGAAGAACGGCGACAAATTCGGCACCGGTCAGCTGGAAGGCGTCGTGGCGCCGGAGACCGCCGCGCATGCCGCCGGCACCAGCGCGCTGCTGCCGATGCTGACGCTCGGCATCCCGGGCTCGCCGACCGCCGCGGTGCTGCTCGGCGGCCTGCTGATCTGGGGCCTGCAACCGGGCCCGCTGCTGTTCGTCGAGCAGAAGGACTTCGTCTGGGGCCTGATCGCCTCGATCTATCTCGGCAACCTCGTCGGCCTGGCGATCGTCCTGTCGACCGTGCCATTCTGGGCCTCGATCATGCGCATCCCGTTCTCGATCATCGCCCCGATCATCATCGTGGTGTGCGCGATCGGCTCCTACACGCTCTCCAACGCGCCTGCCGACCTCATCTTCATGGTGATGTTCGGTGTCATCGGCTACCTGTTCAAGAAGCTCGGCTATCCCCTGGCGCCGATGGTGCTCGCAATCGTCCTCGGCGGTCGCGCCGAGAGCGCGTTTCGCCAGTCGATGATCGGCGCCCAGGGCGACCTCTCGGTCTTCTGGTCGAACGGGCTGGTCGGCGGCATCACGGCGCTCAGCATGATCATACTGTTCTGGCCGCTCGCTTCACTGGTGATCGCGAAGATCCGGAACAGGTTGAGATAGGCGGCCGTCTCCCTCCTGGTGGCGCGAGCCCTTCGTCGAACGCAAGCCGATGCGAGCAATCGCCACTCGACGCATGCGGCTGACGGCGCGACCGCCTGAATCGACGCCGAGCCACGAGGCCACGTCCGCGAAGCGAGCGCGCCAGCCGCTCCGCATCTGCCTTCTCACCAACCAGGACCTGCTCGCCGATCCGTTTCCAGCCGACGACTGGCCGTGCGACCCGCGGCCGTTCCATCCCGAGGCGCACTGGGAGGTCGAGTGCCTCCGGAAGTCCACCGCGGTCGCGCAGGTCACGCGCCGCATCGAGGAAGGCTTCGACCTCTTCTTCAATCTTTGCGACGGCGCCGCGGACCAGAACACGCCCGGCATCGAGGTCGTCCGCACGCTGGAGGCGCACGGCGTCGCGTTCACCGGCGCGACCTCCGAGTTCTACGAGCCCTCGCGCGAGGCGATGAAGGCGGCCTGTCGCGCCCAGAGCATCGCGACGCCGAAGTACGTGTTCGCGCGCGGCGACGAGGACGTCGAACGCGCGGCGCAAGAGCTCCGCTTCCCGCTCATCGTCAAGCACTACAGCAGCTATGCGAGCGTCGACCTCTCGCGGCGCTCGCGCGTCGTGACGCCGGCCGGACTGCGCCGGCAGGCGCGGAAGATCGTCCGCCGCCACGGAATGGCGCTGATCGAGGAGTTCGTCGAAGGCTTCGAGTGCACGGTGCTGGTCGCGGAGAACGCGGACGACCCGGCTCAGCCGCACACGTACACGCCGATGCGCTACCGGTTCCCCGACGGCGAGACGTTCAAGCACGCGCGCGTCAAGTGGATCGATTACGACCGCATGTCGGCCTTCCCCGTCGACGATCGCGCGCTCGAAGCGCGGTTGCGGGACGTGTCGGCGCGGTTCTTCGTCGCGCTCCATGGCGCGAGCTTCGGCCGCTGCGACATTCGCGTGGACCGCGACGGCACGCCGTTCATGCTCGAGATCAATCCCAACTGCGGCGTGTTCTACCCCGCGAGCGACCCCGGCAGTGCGGACCTCTGCCTCGCGCACGACGCGGAGGGCCACGCGGGATTCACGCGCCGGCTGATCCGGGCCGCGCTCGCGCGACACCGCGGGCGCGCCACAGCAGCGTCGCCGCGATCATGAGGTTGAGCGCGTTCCAGGCGATGCCGTTCGCGAACGCGGCCGTGTAGGACCCTGTCAGGTCGAAGATCCGGCCGGACATCCAGCCGCCGAGTGCCATTCCGAACAGCGTGAACATGAGCACCGCGCCGACGCGCGCGCCCGCCTCGCGCGGCGGAAAGTGCTCGCGGACGATGATCGCGTACGAAGGGACGATGCCGCCCTGGAACAGTCCGAACAGCGCCGACACGAGATAGAGCGAGACGAGTCCGTCCGCCGGCAGGAACAGGAGCAGCGCGACGCCCTGCAGCACCGAACCGAGGAGCAGGGTCCGCAGGCCGCCGATGTGATCGCAGAGGTAGCCCGACAGGAGCCGGCTGACGATGCCGCAGCCCAGCATCAGCGCGAGCATCTCGGCGCCGCGCGCCGGACCGAAGCCCAGGTCGCCGCAGAGCGCGACGATGTGGACCTGCGGCATCGACATCGCCACGCAGCACGCGAGCCCGGCGATGCAGAGCAGCACCTGCGCCGCGAGCGGCGACAGCCCGAAGGGCCGCGCGATACCGGCGACCGCCGGCCTGCTTCCCGCGGGGGCCGCGTCCGCGCGGGGCGGCCGCTCGCGCATGAGCAGCGAGAGAAGCGCCATCGTCACCGCGCAGAAGACGCCGAGACCGAGGTACGTCGCCCGCCAGCCGGACGTCTGCACGAAATGCTGCACGATCGGCGGCCAGACCGCCCCGGCGACGTAATTGCCGCTCGCGCAAACCGCCACCGCAATCCCGCGCCGGCGCACGAACCACAGCGTGGTGTCGGCGATCAGCGGCGCGAACGTGGCCGAGCTTCCAAGGAATCCGAGCAGCAGGCCATGCGCGAGCCCGAACGTAGAGATGCTGCCCGACTCCGACGCGAGCGCGAAGCCCAGGCCGACGCTGACCGCGCCGAGCAGCAGAGGAACCGTGACGCCGAAGCGATCGGCGAGACGCCCCATCAGCAAGCCGCCGAGGCCGAATCCGATCATCAGCAGCGTGTAGGGCAGCGAAGCATCGCCGCGCCCGACCCCGAATTCGCGCTGGATCACGGGCAGCACGACCGGCACGACGTACATCGCACCGTTGCCGACCGTCATCAGCGCGAGCGCGACGACGAGCCGCATCGTCGCGTAGCGCGAGTCGGGGGCGTGACGTGTCATCGAACGTCCGGGCTTGGGGCGAACATGTCCCTGATCGAGGGCCATTCGACAGTCGCCCGCAGGTGCGGTCGGCGACGCGAGGCCCGCGCCCACGCGCGAAGCTCCGACCGCCCTACTCCGCGACGGCCGCGGCCGGGCTATACCCGAACGTCGGACTCGCCGCGCCGCCCGCCTGCACGCGGACCGCGCAGTACTTGAACTCCGGGATCTTGCCGAACGGATCGAGCGCCGGGTTGGTGAGCAGGTTCGCCGCTGCTTCGTAGTAGCAGAACGGAATGAACACGGCGCCGCGCGGCGTGCCGTCGTCGGCTCGGGCCGCGAGGGTGATCTCGCCGCGGCGCGACGCGACGGTGATCGTCCCGCCGGGGACCACGCCGAGTTCCGCGAGGTCCGCCGAGTTCATCGACGCCACCGGAAACGGCTCGATCGCGTCCAGCACCTCGGTGCGGCGCGTCATGCTGCCCGTGTGCCAGTGCTCGAGCTGGCGCCCCGTGATGAGGACGAAGGGGAACGCCGGGTCCGGTCGCTCCGCCGCGGGAATCAGCGCCGCCGGGACGAAGCGCGCCCTGCCATCCGCGGTCGGAAAATTCTCGGTGAACACGACGCGCGTCCCCGGATCGCCCTCCTTTTCGCACGGATAGGTGACTGCGCTCTCGAGCTCGAGGCGTTCCCAGGTGATGCCGGCGATCGACGGCATCGCCTTGCGCATCTCCGCGAATACCTCGCGCGGATGCGTGTAAGTCCAGTCGAGGCCGAGCCGCCGCGCCATCTCGACGATGATCGCGAGGTCGTGCCGCGCTTCGCCCGGCGGGTCGAGCGCCTGCTGGCCGAGCTGCACGAGCCGGTCAGTGTTCGTGAACGTGCCGGTCTTCTCGGGAAATGCGGAGGCGGGCAGGATCACGTCGGCGAGGTAGCCGGTCTCGGTCAGGAAGATGTCCTGCACGACGAGCATCTCGAGCTCGGACAGCGCCTCGCGCGCGTGCTGCAGGTCGGGGTCCGACATCGCCGGATTCTCGCCCATGATGTACATGCCGCGGATCTCGCCCGCGTGCACGGCATTCATGATCTCTACGACGGTGAGCCCAGGCTTCCGGTCGAGCGCGGCCCCCCAGAGCGCCTCGAACTTGTCGTGGGCCGTCGCGTCATCCACGCGCCTGTAGTCCGGGTACATCATCGGGATCAGTCCCGCGTCGGACGCCCCCTGCACGTTGTTCTGCCCGCGCAGCGGATGCAGTCCGGTGCCCGGCCGGCCGACCTGGCCGGTCAGCATGCAAAGCGCGATCAGGCAGCGTGCGTTGTCGGTGCCGTGGACGTGCTGCGAGATCCCCATGCCCCAGAGGATCATCGAGCCGCGCGATGTCGCGAAGAGCCGCGCGACCTCGCGGATCGTCTCCGCCGGAATGCCGCACACGGGCGCCATCGCCTCGGGGCTGTAGCTCGCGACGTTCGCGCGGATCTCGTCGTAGCCGGTGGTCCGCGCGGCGATGAACGCCTTCGCGGCGAGCCCTTCCTCGACGATCGTGTGCATCATCGCGTTCAGGAGCGCGACGTCGGTGTCCGGCTTGAACTGCAGGTAGTGCGTCGCGTGGCGCGCGAGCTCGGAGCGCCGCGGGTCGGCCAGGATCAGCTGGGTCCCCCGCTTGACCGCGTTCTTGATCCACGTCGCCGCGACCGGGTGGTTCACCACCGGATTCGCGCCGATCAGGAGCACGACCTCGGACTGCAGGACGTCCATCACCGGATTCGAAACGGCGCCCGAGCCGATGCCTTCGAGGAGCGCCGCGACACTGGACGCATGGCAAAGCCGGGTGCAGTGGTCGACGTTGTTCGATCCGAAGCCCGTGCGCACGAGCTTCTGGAAGAGGTACGCCTCCTCGTTGCTGCCCTTCGCGGAGCCGAACCCCGCGAGCGCCTTCGGACCGTGTTCGTCGCGGATCCGGGCGAGCGTGCCCGCGGCGAGCGCGAGCGCCTCGTCCCAGCTCGCCTCGCGGAAGACGTCGTGCACGCGGTCGGGATCCATCGTGAAGTCCGCCGACTTCGGCACGTCGGCGCGGCGGATCAGCGGCCGTGTCAACCGTTGCGGATGGTGGACGTAATCGAAGCCGAAACGGCCCTTCACGCAGAGCCGCTCGTGGTTCGCCGGTCCGTCGCGGCCCTCGACGCGGACGAGCGCGCCGTCCTTCACGTGATAGGTGATCTGGCAGCCCACGCCGCAGTACGGGCAGACCGACGGCACCGTCCGGTCCGCCACGGCGAGATAGGCGTCGTGCGCGGGCGCGAGCGCGCCGGTCGGGCATGCCTGCACGCATTCGCCGCAGGCGACGCAGGTCGACGCGCCCATCGGGTCGTCGAGGTCGAACACGATCTTCGAGTGCGCGCCGCGGAATGCATAGCCGATGACGTCGTTGACCTGCTCCTCGCGGCACGCGCGCACGCATCGCGTGCACTGGATGCACGCATCGAGGTTCACCGCCATCGCCGGATGCGAGAGGTCGGCGGCCGGCTGCGCGCGCGGGGCGAAGCGCGGCTCGAGGATGCCGAGCCGGCGCTGCCAATGCGCGAGCTCCGAGTCCGGCTTGTAGACGCGCGCGGGCACGTCGGCTGCAAGCATCTCGACGACGAGCTTCTGCGCGTGGACGGCACGCGGGGTGTCGGTGCGCACGTCCATCCCGGGCGCGGGGACGCGACAGCACGACGGCGCGAGCACACGCTCGCCCTTGATCTCGACCATGCACGACCGGCAGTTGCCGTCCGGCCGCATCCCGGGCTTGTAGCAGAGTCGGGGAATCTCGACGCCGAGCCGGTCGGCGACCTGGATCAGCGTCTCGCCGGGAAGCGCCGTGGTCGCGGCGCCGTTGAGCACGAATTCGACGATGCCGGCAGGAGCGTTCATTCCAATTCCTGGGGAAAGTACTTGACGACGCAGGCGATCGGATTCGGCGCCGCCTGCCCGAGCCCGCAGATCGACGCGTCCGCCATCGCCTGCGACAGCTCGGCGAGCAGTGCCGTGTCCCACTTCGGCTGCGCGAGGAGCCCGACTGCCTTCTCGGTGCCGACGCGGCACGGCGTGCACTGGCCGCACGACTCGTCGGCGAAGAACTGCATGAGGTTCTGCGCCGCGTCGCGCGCGCGATCGCGCTGCGAGAGCACGATGATCGCCGCCGAGCCGATGAAGCACCCGTGCGGCTGCAGCGTGTCGAAGTCGAGCGGCAGGTCGCCCATCGCCGCCGGAAGAATGCCTCCGGAGGCGCCCCCGGGCAGATAGCCGTAGAACGTGTGGCCGGGCAGCATGCCGCCGCAGTACTCGTCGATCAGCTCGCGCACGCTGATGCCGGCCGGCGCGAGGTGGACGCCGGGCTTCGCGACGCGCCCCGAAACGGAGAACGACCGGAGGCCCTTGCGGCCGCGGCGACCGTGGCCCGCGAACCACGCGCCACCCTTCTCGAGAATGTCGCGCACCCAGTGCAGCGATTCCATGTTGTGCTCGAGCGTGGGCCGTCCGAACAGCCCGACCTGCGCCACGTACGGCGGCCGCAGCCGGGGCATCCCGCGCTTGCCCTCGATCGACTCGATCATCGCGGACTCCTCGCCGCAGATGTAGGCGCCGGCGCCGCGGCGCAGGTGCAGCTTCGGCAGGGGCCCAGGCGGATCGGCCTCGAGCGCGGCGAGCTCGCGCGCGAGGATCGCGCGGCACGCCGCGTATTCGTCGCGCAGGTAGAGGTAGACGTCGTCGATCCCGACCGCCCACGCCGCGATCAGCGCGCCCTCGAGGAAGCGGTGCGGGTCGCGCTCGAGGTAGTGGCGGTCCTTGAACGTGCCGGGCTCGCCCTCGTCGATGTTGATCGCCATCAGACGCGGTGCGGGCTCCGCACGGACGATCTTCCACTTGCGGCCGACGGGAAAGCCCGCGCCGCCGAGACCGCGGAGCGCCGACGACTCGAGCTCCGCGATCACCGCGTCGACTGTCCGCGCGCCGTCGACGCAGCTCCGCCACGTCGCGTAGCCGCCGTCGGCGCGGTATTCCGCATAGTCGACGTAGGCGGGCACCGCGGCTTCCATCGCGCGCTCCGCGATCGCGCGCTCGACCGCCGCGACCGTCGCCGCGTCGATCGGATTGCGGCCGACAACCGCCGCCGGCGCGTGGTCGCAGCGGCCAATGCAAGGCGCGCCGAGCACGCGCACGCGGTCGCCACAGCGCGTCCGGAGCTCGTCCTGCAGCGCGTGCCCGCCGGCCATCCGGCACGACAGCGTCTCGCACACGCGCACGGTGATCGGCGGCGGCGGCGCCTCGCCTTCCTTCACCACGTCGAAGTGGTGGTAGAACGTCGCGACCTCGTAGACCTCGGTCAGCGCGAGCTTCATCTCCTGCGCGAGCGCGACGACGTGCGTAGCGGAAATGTGCCCGCACGCGTCCTGGATCCGGTGCAGGTGCTCGACCAGCAGATCCCGCCGCCGTGGCGCGTCGCCGAGCAGCGCGCGCACGTCGGAGAGCGCCTGCGGATCGACGGCGCGGCCCTTCGGCTGCCCGCGCGCGCCCCGCTTGCGCGAGAGCGCGGAGACGTCGATCGTGGTGCGCTCGATCATCCGGGCCGGGTCAATCCAGGAAATCGCAGTACTTCTCGACGTGGGCCGCGAGATCGAGCGAGTGCTGCCGGACGAGCCGCTCCGCGAGCTCGGTGTCGCGGCGCTCAAGCGCCTCGATGATGTTCATGTGGTCGACGATCGAGCGCGCGGCGCGATCGCTCTGCGCGATCGTCATCTTGCGGATCGCCCGCACGTGGACGAACAGGTTCTCGATCGTCTTGCCCATGAGGTGCGACCCCGAGAGCCGGATGATCGCCTGGTGGAACGCTATGTTGGCCTCCGAGTACTCGTCGATGTGCTCGGCCGGTGTCGACGTCCGGAACTCGTCGAACATCGTGCGCAGCGCGGCGATGTCCGCATCGGTCGCGTTGAGCGTTGCAAGGCGCGCGGCCATGCTTTCGAGCGCCGCCCACATCTCGATCATCTCGACGATCTGCTTCTTCGTCTTGCGGACGATGAAGACACCCCGCCGCGGCTCCGTGCGCAGGAAACCTTCCTGCTCGAGCAGCGTCATCGCCTCGCGGATCGGCGTGCGCGACACGCCGAGCGCGTCGGCGAGCTGCCGCTCGTCCAGGCGGATCTCTGCGGTCTGGCCGTAGATGTCGGCGTCCTGGATCGCCTGCTTCAGCGCCGCGTACGCCTGGTCGCGGAAGCTTACGCTCGCGGTCAGCTTGCGCAGCATCAGCGGAAGGCCCACGGGGTCGATTGCGGTCGCACTCGACATCGTCACCCCCTTCTTCGCGGTCGTCGCGGGCGGGTCGCGCCACTCAGGCGGCCGTGCGGAGCCTCGCGAACCAAGTCACTGATATTTCGCATGAAAATATCCGTTGACCTCCCATGATATACCAAATACATTATGCGAAATATCGTCGGGTTCCGGGGTCTTCGGAACCGGCCCGATTCGTTTTCGGGGGTTCGAACCCGCAAGCGCCGGCCGCGGCCGGCACCCAACGGAGGCTCGTGGCGGCGCACGCAGTGAGGACGCGCCCGGTCGCCTTCTTTGTCGTCCCTCTCGCCGGCTCCGGAGGAAACCATGCAAGACGTCGCCGCCAAGCCAACTCCCAAGACCGCGCCGACCACCGCCGACGACGCGGCAAGAACCGTCGGCGAAGTGAACCCCCAGGCGCGGGAAACCGACGGCTTCCAGCTCGTCATCGACGCGCTCAAGCTGAACGAGATCGATACGATCTTCGGCCTGCCCGGGATCCCGATCACCGATCTCACGCGCCGGCTGCAGGCGGCAGGGATGCGCGTGATCGCCTTCCGCCACGAGCAGAACGCCGGGTACGCCGCGTCCATCGCCGGCTTCATGACGCAGAAGCCGGGCATCTGCCTCACGGTGTCCGCGCCGGGCTTCCTCAACGGGTTGACAGCGCTCGCCAACGCCACCACCAACTGCTTCCCGATGATCCTGATCAGTGGCTCGAGCGAGCGCGAGATCGTCGACCTGCAGCAGGGCGACTACGAGGAGATGGATCAGCTCGCGATCGCCAGGCCGCACGCGAAGGCCGCGTTCCGGGTCCTGCACGCGGAGGACATCGGCATCGGCGTGGCGCGAGCGATCCGGGCAGCGCTCTCCGGCCGTCCGGGCGGCGTGTACCTCGACCTTCCGGCCAAGCTGTTCCCGCAGACGATCGACGCGGAAGCGGGGAAGCAGTCGCTGATCAAGGTCGTCGATCCGGCGCCGCGCCAGATCCCGGCGGCGGACGCCGTGCAGCGCGCGCTCGATCTGCTCAAGAGCGCCAAGCGCCCGCTGATCATCCTCGGCAAGGGCGCGGCATACGCGCAGGCCGATGCGGACATCCGCGCGCTGGTGGAAAGGACCGGCATCCCCTACCTGCCGATGGCGATGGCCAAGGGCCTCCTGCCCGATACGCACGAGCAGTCCGCCTCGGCGGCGCGCTCGTACGTGCTGCCGGAAGCCGACGTCGTGATGGTGATCGGCGCGCGGTTGAACTGGCTGCTTTCGCACGGCAAGGGCAAGACGTGGGGCGGCGCGGGCGCCAAGCAATGGGGCGGCCAGACGTTCGTCCAGGTCGACATCTCGCCGCAGGAGGCGGACAGCAACGTCCGTATCGCTGCGCCGGTCGTCGGCGACATCGGTTCGTGCGTGAAGGCCCTCCTCGGCGGCGTCGGATCGAACTGGCCCAAGCCCCCTGCCGAGTGGCTCGGGGCGATCGCCGAGCGCAAGACCAGGAACGTCGCGAAGATGGCGGAATCGCTGGCGAAGAACCCGACGCCGATGAACTACCACAGCGCGCTCAACGTCGTGCGCGACATCGTCAAGGCGAACCCGGACGCGATTCTCGTCAACGAGGGAGCGAACGCCCTCGACTTCACGCGCAGCATCGTTGACATGTACAAGCCGCGCAAGCGGCTCGACGTCGGCACCTGGGGCGTCATGGGCATCGGCATGGGCTTCTCGGTCGCGGCGGCCGTGGTCAGCGGCGAGCAGGTGATCGCGATCGAGGGCGACAGCGCCTTCGGCTTCTCCGGCATGGAAGTGGAGACGATCTGCCGCTACCAGCTGCCGGTCTGCGTCGTGATCCTGAACAACAACGGCGTCTATCGCGGCGATGAAACGAATCCGACCGGCGGGCGCGATCCATCGCCCCTGGTGTTCGTCAAGGGCGCGCGCTACGAGCGGCTGATGGAGGCCTTTGGTGGAGTCGGCGTGCTGGCCACGACGCCGGCCGAGCTCCGCCAGGCGATGGAAGAGGCGATCCGCTCGCGCAAGCCGACGCTGATCAACGCGGTCATCGACGAGAAAGCGGGGACGGAGAGCGGCCGCATCACGAGCCTCAATCCAACCGCGAAGAAGAAATCGTGAGCAAGTAGGGTCAGACCCGACTTTTTAGCCATGTCGCGGGCGGCCAACGGACGGGTCTGACCCTACTTCCGGGACAACGTTTTCGAAATCACGGCATTCGATAGGGGACGAAATGGGCAAGGCATTGGACGGCGTCCGCATCCTGGACTTCACGCACGTGCAGTCGGGTCCTACTTGCACGCAGCTCCTCGCGTGGTTCGGCGCCGACGTGATCAAGGTCGAGCGCGCGGGCGAGGGCGACATCACGCGCGGCCAGCTCCGCGACATCCCGAACGTGGACAGCCTCTACTTCACGATGCTGAACCACAACAAGCGCTCGATCACCGTCGACGCGAAGCATCCGAAGGGCAAGGCGATCCTCGAATCGCTGGTCAAGTACTGCGACGTGCTGGTAGAGAACTTCGCGCCGGGCGCGCTCGACCGGATGGGCTTCACGTGGGAGCGCATCCAGGAGCTCAACCCGCGGATGATCATGGCGTCGGTCAAGGGCTTCGGTCCCGGGCCGTACGAGGAATGCAAGGTCTACGAGAACGTCGCGCAGTGCGCGGGCGGCGCCGCGTCGACGACCGGCTTCGATGACGGGCCGCCGCTCGTGACCGGCGCGCAGATCGGCGACTCCGGGACCGGCCTGCACCTCGCGCTCGGTATCGTCGCCGCGCTCTATCAGCGCAACACGTCGGGCCGCGGGCAGCGGGTGCTGGCCGCGATGCAGGACGGCGTCCTGAACCTCTGCCGCGTGAAGCTGCGCGACCAGCAGCGCCTCGACCGCACCCACGTGATGGAGGAATACCCGCAGTACCCGAACGGCACGTTCGGCGAGGCGGTGCCGCGTTCCGGCAACGCGTCGGGGGGCGGACAGCCGGGCTGGATCCTCAAGTGCAAGGGCTGGGAGACCGATCCCAACGCGTACATCTACTTCATCACGCAGGCGCCGGTCTGGAAGGACATCTGCGAGGTGATCGGACGGCCCGAGTGGCTGACCGATACCCGCTACGCGACGCCGAAGGCGCGGCTGCCGCACCTGATGGAGATCTTCGGCGAAATCGAAAAGTGGACGATGACGAAGACGAAGTTCGAGGCGATGGACATCCTGAACAAGCACGACATCCCCTGCGGGCCGATCCTGTCGATGAAGGAGATCGCCGAGGAGCCGTCGCTGCGCAAGACGGGCACGGTCGTCGAGGTCGACCATCCGACACGCGGGAAGTACCTGACGGTCGGCAATCCGATCAAGATGTCGGACAGCCCGAGCGACGTCAGGCGCTCGCCGCTCCTGGGCGAGCACACCGATGAGGTGCTGGCCGAGCTCGGCTACGGCAAGGATGCGATCGCGGCGCTGCGCGCGGACAAGGCGATCTAGCGCGCGAGCGGAAGACGACGAAAAGTAGGGTCAGACCCGACTTTCGAGAAGTGGGATCGGAATCGACTTCCCGCGACGCGCATCGGCTGCATCGAATTGCGCGCGAGGAAAGTCGGGTCTGACCCTATTTCGGCACGGAACACCAGCGAACCGAAGGGAACGACGATGGCGACGAACAAGAAGGCAGTCCGGCAGATTCTCGACCGCGTGAAGGCCGACGGACGCGCGGCGCTGACCGCGCCGGAGGGCAAGGCGGTCTGCGACGCCTACGGCATCCCCGTACCGAAGGAAGGGGTCGCGACGACGCCCGCCCAGGCCGCCAAGCTCGCCACGGCGATGGGCTACCCGGTCGTGCTCAAGATCGTGTCGCCGCAGATCCTGCACAAGACGGAAGCCGGCGGCGTGCTGGTCGGCCTGCGCACGTCGGCCGAAGTCCGCAAGGGCTTCGCCGCCGATCGTCGCCAACGCGAAGAAATACGACCGCAAGGCGCAGCTCCTCGGCGTGCAGGTCCAGCAGATGGTGGGCGGCGGCCAGGAAGTGATCATCGGCGCGGTGACCGACCCGTCGTTCGGCAAGCTGGTCGCCTTCGGCCTCGGTGGCGTGCTGGTCGAGGTGATGAAGGACGTCACGTTCCGGCTCGCGCCCGCGTCCAAGGACGACGCGCTGTCGATGCTGGATGGCATCGCGGCCGCCGAGATCCTGAAAGGCGTGCGCGGGGCCAAGGGCGTGAACCGCGCGGCGCTCGCGACGATGATCCGCAGCGTCTCGCAGCTCGTCGCCGATTTCCCCGAGATCGCCGAGATGGACCTGAATCCGGTCTTCGCGACCGACAAGGGCGCGACGGCCGCCGACGTGCGCATCGTGCTCGACCCGAACCCGGCGCCGCCGCGCTACCGGCCGAAGCACGAGGACATCGTCCGCGACATGAACCGGATCATGAAGCCGGAGTCCGTGGCGGTCATTGGCGCCTCGTCGGAGGACGGCAAGATCGGCAATTCGGTGATGAAGAACCTGATCAACGGGGGCTACCAGGGAAAGATCTACCCGATCAACCCCGCTGCCGACACGATCATGGGGATCAAGGCCTACAAGAGCGTCAAGGACGTCCCCGGCACGATCGACGTCGCCGTGTTCGCGATTCCCGCGAAGTTCGTCGCGCCCGCGCTCGTCGAGTGCGGCGAGAAGAAGATCCCCGGCGCGGTGCTGATCCCTTCCGGCTTCGCCGAGACCGGCAACGTCGAAGGCCAGAAGGAGATCCAGGCGATCGGCCGGAAGTACGGCGTGCGCCTCATGGGCCCCAACATCTACGGCTTCTACTACACGTGGAAGAACCTGTGCGCGACGTTCTGCACGGCCTACGACTTCAAGGGCCACGCCGCGCTGTCGTCGCAGTCGGGCGGCATCGGGATGGCGATCATCGGCTTCTCGCGCTCGGCCAAGATGGGCGTCTCCGCGATCGTGGGCCTCGGCAACAAGTCCGACATCGACGAGGACGACCTGCTCACGTTCTTCGAGCAGGACGACAACACGCACATCATCGCGCAGCACTGCGAGGACCTGAAGGACGGCCGGGCGTTCGCGGAGGTCGCGAAGCGGGTGTCGAAGAAGAAGCCCGTGGTCGTGCTCAAGGCGGGACGCACCGCGCTCGGTGCGCGCGCCGCGAGCTCGCACACGGGCGCGCTCGCGGGCAACGACAAGATCTACGACGACGTGCTGCGGCAATCCGGCGTCATTCGCGCGAAGGCGCTGCGCGAGCTCCTCGAGTACGCGCGGGCGATCCCGGTGCTGGCCACGCCGAAGGGCGAGAACGTCGTCATCATCACCGGCGCCGGCGGGTCGGGCGTGCTGCTCTCCGACGCGTGCGTCGACAACGACCTCAGGCTGATGCCGATGCCGCCGGACCTCGACGCGGCGTTCCGCAAGTTCATCCCGCCGTTCGGCGCCGCCGGCAACCCGGTCGACATCACCGGCGGCCAGCCGCCCAAGACCTACCAGGACACGGTTCGCCTCGGCCTCGAGGATCCCCGGATCCACGCGTTGATCCTCGGCTACTGGCACACGATCATCACGCCGCCGATGGTGTTCGCGAAGACGATGGTCGAGGTGGTCGACGAGATGCGCGCCAAGGGCATCCACAAGCCGATCGTCGCGTCGCTCGCGGGCGACGTAGAGGTCGAGGAGGCCGCCGAATACCTGTTCGACCACGGCATTCCCGCGTACCCGTACTCGACCGAGATGCCGGTGATGGTGCTCGGCGCAAAGTACAAGTGGGCGCGAGGCGCCGGGCTGATCTAGCGACGCCCGCACAGCTCCCGCGCTCGCGAGCTGCTCGACCGCGTTCGTGAACTTCACAGGGTGATCGCTCACGGCGCGTAAGCGGCCGATCGCCACGGGCAGGCTGGGAGCCGCCGGCGAGTCTCGTCGCTGCCCGCGCGACGCATTTGCGAGTGCGTGGCAAGCGGTCGGCGCTCGCCAGCGAGGCGGGCACGAACCGGACAGTCGATGGATAGACTGCAATTCGCCTCCACGCTGGCCCGCGACGCGGGCAGGCTCGCGCACTCGGCATTCGGCCGTTCGATTGCATCGCTCAAAGGCCGGCACGACATCGTCACGCTGATGGACGGCGAAGTCGAGCGCTTCATTCGCGCCGAGATCGCGAAGCGTTACCCCTCCGACGCGATCATTGGCGAGGAGGAGGGCGGCGCAAACGGCGACGGCGAGCGCGTGTGGCTCATCGACCCGATCGACGGCACGGCGAATTACGCGCGTGGCATCCCGCGCTACTGTGTGTCGATCGGGTATCTCGAGCGCCTTCGCCCGACGGTGGGCGTCGTGTACGACCCGAGCAACGATTGGCTTTACGCCGCCGAACGCGGCGGTGGCGCGGCGCGCAACGGCGAGCGGCTCGTCGTGAGCCCCGTGGCCGACCTCGATGTCGCGACGGTCGAATGCGGATGGTCGACGCGACGCTCGAGCGCCGAGTACCTCGCGCTCGTCGGCCGCGTGCTTGGCGCCGGTTGCGCGTTCAGCCGCGCTGGATCGGGCGCGCTTGGACTCGCCGACGTCGCGGCGGGACGCCGGGAAGCGTACTGCGAGCTCCACATCAACGCGTGGGACTGCGCGGCGGGCATTCTGCTCGTCGAGGAGGCCGGTGGCTTCGCCAGCGACTTCTTCGCCGACGACGGTCTCGCCAGGGGCAACCCGCTGATCGCGACCAACGCTGCGCTTTGCGCTAAGCTTGCCGCCGTAATCGGGATTCCCATCAAGAGCTGATCGAATCGAGGAGGAATCGATGCGCACTTTTTCGTGGCTTCACGGCGTCCTGGCCGCTCTCGCGCTCGCCGCGCCGGTCGCTGCGGCCGGGCAAGGCGAGCTCGTCGTCTATTGCACCGTCCAGGAGGAATGGTGCCGTCCAATGGTGGCGGCGTTCGAAAAGACGACGGGCATCAAAGTCCTGATGACGCGCAAGAGCTCGGGCGAGTTTTACGCTCAGATCAAGGCCGAGTCGGCCAACCCCCGGGGCGACATATGGTGGGGCGGCACCGGCGATCCGCATCTGCAAGCGGCGGAGGAGGGCCTCACCGAGGCGTACAAATCGCCGAGGATGGCCGAGCTGCAGGATTGGGCAGTTCGCCAGTGGGAGCAGTCCAAGGGCCGCACCGTCGGCGTTTATGCAGGCGCGCTCGGCTACAGCTACAACATCGACGAGGCGAAGAAGAAAGGCATTCCCGAACTCAAGTGCTGGTCGGATCTGCTCAATCCCAAGCTGAAGGACGAGATCCAGGTCGCCAACCCGAACTCCTCCGGCACCTCGTATACGATGCTCGCCACCCTGGTGCAGCTCATGGGCGAGGACAAGGCATTCGACTATCTCAAGGCGCTGCACAAGAACGTGAGCCAGTACACCAAATCCGGCGCGGCGCCTGCGCGCGCGGCGGCGACCGGCGAAAGCCTGGTCGGAATCACGTTCCAGCACGACGCCGTGGTGCAGGCCATCGGCGGCGCGCCGGTCAAGATCGTTTCGCCATGCGAAGGCACCGGCTACGAGATCGGCAGCATGAGCATCATCAAGGGTGCCAAGAACCTCGAGAATGCCAAGAAGTGGTACGACTGGGCGCTGACGGCCGAGGCGCAGAGCATCGGCGCACAGCACAAGGTCTCCTACCAGGTGCCCTCGAACAAGCATGCGAGCGCGCCGCCGCAGGCACCAAAGTTCAGCGAGATCAAGTTGATCGACTACGACTTCGCCAAGTACGGCTCATCAGCGGAGCGCACGCGTCTGCTGACCAAGTGGGACAGGGAAGTCTCCACGCTGCCCAAGTAAGCGCGCCCGGTGGCTTCCGCGGCCCTCGTACCGGCCGTGTTCGCGCCCCCGGCGCGCGATCGGCCGAGCCTGGTCGTCGCCGGCGTCGCGCTTGTTGCGCTGGCCCTGCTGCCGTGGGGAGCGGACGGCGGAGCGTCCGCGCTGGCGCGAGCACTCGCCGGGAGCCGGGCACTGTGGCCGCTCGTCGCCGCTGCCGCGACCGTGCTTCTGTGCGCCTGGTCCGGACGCGACGCCGCGACGGCGATTGCCTCCGGATTCGGGATCGCGTGGGCCTTCGGCGCGGGCTTTGCCGCCGGCGCGAGCGGTCCTGCGTTCGGGTTCGGTGCCGCGGCAGTGCTCGCTGCGCTTACCGTGTGCCTGGCGCGCGCCGTGGCACGACGCGGGTATTTCGGTGGCGACGCGACCGTCGCAACGCTCGTCGTGGTCATCGCGGCGCTGCTGGCGATCTTTATCTTCTTCCCCGTGGCGAGGGTGCTTCTATCGGCGGTCGAAGATGCCCAGGGCCGGTTCGCGCCGACGCTGGTGACGGCGCGGCTCTTTACTGCCGACATCTGGGGCATGGGTTGCCTGGGAGGCGGCACGCGCTGCGGCGTGGCCATCAATTCCGCGCTGCTTGCGATGGTCGTGGGCTTGTTCTCGGCGCTGCTGGGGCTCGTCCTGGCCTTGCTCGTACAGCGCGGCGGACGGCGCTACGCAGGCCTGTTGAGGTTCCTGTCGATCCTGCCGATCGTGACGCCGCCATTCGTGATCGCATTGGCGATCGTCGTGCTGTTCGGGCGCACCGGTCTCATTACTGGCTGGCTCGACACCTGGCTCGGCATTCCCCGGTCGCGCTGGATCTACGGCCTGCCCGGAGTCGCGCTGGCGCAATTGCTGTCGTTCTCGCCGATCGCGTTCATGCTTCTCTACGGCGCGCTGATGGCCGTCAGCCCGACCCTCGAGGAGGCGGCACAAACCTTGCGCGCCTCGCGCACCCGCGTGTTCCGCACGGTCACTTGGCCGCTCCTGAGGCCGGCGCTGGCCAACGCATTCCTGCTGGGCTTCGTGGAGAGCCTTGCCGATTTTGCCAATCCGATCGTGCTCTCGGGCAACTTCGAGGTGCTCTCCACCAAGACATTTTTCGCTATCGCAGGGGCGCAGTACGACCCCGGCCGCGCAGCGGTGCTGGCGATGGTGCTCCTGGGCTTCACCCTCGTCGCGTTCTGGTTTCAACAGCGCTGGCTGGGGCAGCTTTCCTACGTGACGGTCAGCGGCAAGGGCGACGCGGGCTTTCCGGCGCGGCTTCCGCGTGGTCTCTGGCTCGGATGCTTCGTCACCGCCGTCGTTTGGATTGCGTTCACCCTCATCTGCTACGTGGTCATCCTGGTCGGCGGCTTCGTAAAGGACATCGGCCGCGGCGACATGACGGTGACCCTTACCCATTTGGCCTCCGGCTTCGGCGTCGAGTGGGGGGCGCGGGGGACTCTTTTTCGGCGGCTCGGCGTGGGACAGCTTTTTCACGACCATCGAAGTCGCCGCCGTGTCGGCGCCGCTTACCACGCTCATCGGGCTTCTCACCGCGTATGTGATCACGCGTCACCGGTTTGCGGGGCGACGGACGTTCGAGTTCCTGACCATGGTGAGCTTTGCCATTCCGGGCACCGTGATCGGTGTGTCTTATATCGTCGCGTTCAACGTGCCCCCGCTCGAGCTCACGGGCGGCATGGCGATCCTGGTGTTCTGCTTTGTGTTCCGCAACATGCCGGTCGGCGTGCGCGCCGGGGTCGCCGCACTCGCGCAGATCGACAAGACGCTCGATGAGGCCTCCGCGACCTTGCGGGCCTCCACGCTGCGCACTGTGCGCCAGATCATCCTTCCGTTGCTGCGGCCGGCGATCCTCGCCACGCTCGTGTTCAGCTTCACCCACGCGATGACGGCGGTGAGCGCGGTGATCTTTCTCGCGACGGCGAAATACAACCTCGCAACGGTCTATATCGTCAACCGGGTGGAAGCCGGAGAGTATCCGCTGGCGATCGCGTATTCGACGGTGCTGATCTTCTTCATGCTGGCGGTGCTGCTCGTCGTCCAGAGGATTGTTGGCGAAGCGCGGCTCGGCCGCCGCGACGCCAATGTGCTTGCGACAGGGCACTGAAATGGCCAAGGGAGCAGGGGGAGTCGTATTCGAGCGCGTAACCAAGCGTTACGGCGACGTGACTGCCGTGGACGACGTATCGTTTCGCGTGGCTCCCGGCGAGCTTGTCACGTTGCTCGGACCGTCGGGCTGCGGCAAGACCACGACGCTGCGGATGGTGGCGGGGCTCGAGCCGGTATCGTCCGGGCGAATTCTGATCGGCGACACCGACGTCACGCTGCGTGCCGCAAACGAACGAGACGTCAGCATGGTGTTTCAGTCCTACGCTCTGTTCCCCCACATGACGGTGCTGGAGAATGTCTGCTACGGCCCGCTGTCGATGCACGTCGAGAAGGCGAAGGCGCGCGCGCTCGCGCGCGCGAAGCTACAGATGCTCGGCCTGTCCGGGTTCGAGCAGCGGTTGCCCTCCGAGCTTTCCGGCGGCCAGCAGCAGCGCGTTGCCCTCGCGCGCTCGCTTGTCCTGGAACCGGCGGTGCTCCTGTTCGACGAGCCCCTGTCGAACCTCGATGCGAAGTTGCGGCGCCGCGTCCGCCAGGAAATTCGCGACCTGCAGCAGTCGCTCGAGCTCACCGTCATCTACGTCACGCACGACCAGGAGGAAGCGCTCGCCGTGTCCGATCACATCATCGTGATGGAGGGCGGGCGCATCGCGCAGCGAGGCACGCCGCAGGAGCTCTACGAGGCGCCCGCGTCGCGGTTCCTCGCCGACTTCATCGGTGACGCGAACCTGATTGACGGCGAGCTCGCCAACGGCTCGGGCGGCGTGCGGTTCGTCGCCGCAGGCGTGGTCGCCGACGTTTGCGCCGACGGCCTCGCGCTGGGACCGGTCACGCTTGCGCTTCGACCGCACAGGCTGCGCTTGACGTCGGTCGCACAGGGCGTCGTGGCAGGCGAGTGCAAGCGCGCGGCATACCTCGGCAGCCGCATCGAGTATGTCGTCGCCACACCGTGGGGAGAGCTGCTCGTGTTGGAGGCGGAATCGCTCAAGCCGCTCGAGCGCGGGACGCAGGTCGGCGTCGCGTTCGATCCCGAAGCGGCGATCGTGCTGCCGCGATGACGCGGGATCGTTCGAACCTCATGGCGTTCGAGCCGGTGCGGTTGCGGATGCACGATATGCTGTAATGACGAGATTCGCGCCGCGGCGCGACCTGCTGCCTTCGCCGGCATGAACGCCAACCTCTATGCGCTCTTCCGCGCTCACTTCGACGAGCGCGCCGGCGAGCCCTGCCTGCTCATCCCCGACGGACCGGTGATCCGCTACGACCAGCTCGACGCGGCGTCCGCGCGCTTCGCGCACGCGCTGGCGGACACCGGCTGCCGGCGCGGCGACAGAGTCGCGGTCCAGGTCGACAAGTGCTGGGAAGCGCTTGCACTCTACCTCGCGTGCCTGCGCGCGGGCTTCGTCTACCTGCCGCTCAACACCGGCTACCGGAAGAGCGAGCTCGCCTATTTCTTCGACGACGCCGAGCCGACCGTCATCGTCTGCCGACCCGAATCCGCCGCGATGACGGACTCGTTGCGCCCGCAAGCCGTCACGATGACCCTCGCGGGGAGCGCGGGCTCGCTGCACGAGTTCGCGGCAGGCAAACCGGCGACCTTCGAGCCGGTGGCGACGAAGCCCGACGACCTCGCGGCGATCCTCTACACCTCCGGCACGACCGGCCGCGCGAAGGGCGCGATGCTCTCGCACCGCAACCTCGGCAGCAATGCGCTCGCGCTCGTCGACGCGTGGGGATTCACGCGCGGCGACGTGCTGCTGCACGCACTGCCGATCTACCACGTGCACGGACTCTTCGTCGCGATCCACTGCGCGCTCCTGTCCGGCGCGCGCGTGCTCTGGCTCGCGAAGTTCGATCCGGCGCCGGTGCGTACGCTGCTGCCGCGAGCGACCGTGATGATGGGCGTGCCGACGTTCTACACGCGACTTCTCGCCGACCCCGGGTTCGGCGCCGACGACTGCCGGTCGATGCGTCTGTTCGTGTCCGGCTCGGCGCCGCTCCTGCCCGACACGTTCGACGAGTTCCGACGGCGCACCGGGCACACGATCCTCGAGCGCTACGGGATGTCGGAGACAGGCATGAACACGTCGAACCCGCTCGGCGGCGAGCGGATCGCCGGCACGGTAGGTCCGCCGCTTCCCGGTGTATCGGTACGCATCGTCGGCGACGACGACGCGCCCGCCGCGCAGCACGTCGTCGGCGGCATCCAGGTCAAGGGCCCCAACGTCTTCGGCGGCTATTGGCGGATGCCCGAGAAGACCCGCGAGGAGTTCACCGCCGATGGCTGGTTTCGCACCGGCGACATGGGCGAGATCCTCGAGAACGGCTACGTCCGCATCGTCGGCCGCGCGAAGGACCTGATCATCACCGGCGGCCTCAACGTCTATCCCAAGGAGGTCGAGGAGCGGATCGACGCGCTCCCCGGCATCGCCGAGTCCGCCGTCATCGGGGTCCCGGACACGGATTTCGGCGAGGCGGTGACGGCGGTCGTCGTGCCGCGCCCCGGCGAGGCGCCCAGCGAGCGCGACGTGATCGGCGCGCTCAAGGCGGAGATCGCGGGGTTCAAGGTGCCGAAGCGCGTGCACTTCGTCGACGAACTGCCGCGCAATTCCATGGGCAAGGTGATGAAGAACCTGCTCCGGGAGAGGTTTTCCTCCGGAGGCTCGTAAATGCGTTGCGAAACCGCGTCACGCGGATCGCTCGTGAGGCGACGCGCCGCGCTCGCTGAAGCGGCGAACGGGTTCGCCGCTCACCTCCCGCAGCGCGTCGCTGCGTCTTTCCTTGTAAGCTCGTAGCCGCAGGAGGACGCGGCTACGTACCCGCGCTCTGCCACGCCTTCCAGAGCATGTAGGCCGCGAGCACGTAGAGCAGGAACGCGAAAGCGTGCCGCAGCCTCGCGACCGGCCAGCGGTGCGCAGCGCGCGCGCCCACCGGCGCCATGACGACACTGCCGACGGCGATCGCGAGCAGCGCCGGCACGTAGACATAGCCGATCGACCAGGGAGGCAGGTTCGTCGCGCGCCATCCTGCGACGATGAAGCCGACGGTCCCGGCGATCGCGATCGGCAGTCCGATGGCCGCCGAGGTCGCGACCGCGTTGCGCAGCTTCACGTTGCACGCGCGCATGAACGGCACGGACAGGAATGCGCCGCCGGCGCCGACCATGCTCGATATCAAACCGATGCCGGCACCCACGGCTAACAGGCCGGGCGCCCCCGGCAGCTCGCGGGTCGGCGCGGGCTTGCGATCGACGATCATCTGCGTGGCCGATACCGCGACGAACATGCCGAAGAACGCGGCGAGCCAGGTCGTCGACATCGTGCCGACGATCTGCGGCCCGAAGAGCGAGCCGACGACGATCCCCGGCGCTAGCCCGCCGACGACGCGCCACAGCACGGCGCCGTGGCGATGATGCTCGCGCGCCGACGCGATCGACGTGAACAGGATCGTGGCCGTCGCAGTCCCGACCGCGAGATGGACGACGTGCTCGACGGCAAAGCCCTGCCGGCTGAACACGAAGGTCAGGAGCGGCACCATCGTCATGCCGCCGCCGATGCCGAGCAGACCTGCGAGGAAGCCGACGAGCGCGCCGAGCGCCACGAAGGCGACGATCAGCGTCGGATCCACGCGCTCACGGCTTGCGCCTCGCGAGCTTCAGCACGAAGGCCCACTCGACCGGATCGACCGGCGTGATCGACAATCGGTTGCCTCGCTGCAGGACCCGCATCCGCGCGAGTTCCGGATGCGCCCGCAACTCGGGGAGCCCGATCAGCCGCGTCTTCTCGATGAACTTCACGTCGACGTTGAACCAGCGCGGTGCCTCGCGCGTCGACTTCGGGTCGTAATACGGATTCTTCCGGTCGAACTGCGTCGCGTCGGGGTAGGCGGGCGCCGACACCTCGACGATCCCGGCGATTCCGGGCTCGGGACAGCTCGAATGGTAGAAGAACGCGCGGTCGCCGACCTGCATCTGGTCGCGCATGAAGTTGCGCGCCTGGTAGTTCCGCACGCCGAACCATGGCGTGGTGCGGTTCTTCGCCGCGGCGAGATCGTCGATCGAGAACTCGTCCGGCTCGGACTTCATCAGCCAGTAGCGCATCTAATCACCAAGGTATCCGAGCATATCCAGCTCTTGCTTCCTCTGTCAGCCAGATAGTACGATCTTCATCGCCCCGGAGAGCATCCGGACGGCATGGACCCGAGAACCCTCTGCGCACGCAATCGTTCACCGGCGCGGCGTCACCATGGGCAGCCCCACGCGAATCCGAACCGAGAAATCCGGTCCGTTGCCAGCGGCCCGTGCGGTTGCCGTAATGCGCGATCGCTGCCGCAGCTGGTCGAACGGCAACGATGTGTCGACCGCACCCGCCGCGTAGAGATAGCGATCGATGAAGCCGTTCAGAACGTGCCGGAAATCCAAGCGCCCGATGCGACCCGCGGCATTCGCGTAGCGGACGATGTTGATCGTACAACTGTTGGAGAACAGGTGATAGAACTCCGGGCGTTCGGCGAGCTCGTTGATGCGCTCCACGTACAACATGAAGAGCCGCCGCGCGAACTCGGGCGATAGCACGGTGTGGTAGAGAAACACCTCCTCGTCGCGATGGTTGGTGCGCAGCCCCACGATGTCACGTTCGTCGCCCACGACGTAGATGAGCTCGAACTGCTTGAACATCGAAGCGAGCGGATCGAATCCCTCGCCGATTTCGGGCCTCGTCTCGATCGACACCGCCAGCGGCGGCGCGTTGTCGAAGATAAAGCTCACGAAGGTGTGGCCCACCGGGCCTTCGGCCCAGTAAGCGATGTAGAAGTCGACGCCGGTCAGATGGCTCAGCGAAACCTCGCGTTCCTCGTAGCGCGGCGCGAAATCGGTACGGCTGCGAAATTCGAAGTTGCGCACGCCGGTGAAGCGCACGCGGTCACCGTCGACGAAGACGCGCGGCATGACCGCCACCTCGGGACGCCAGGGCCGGTCGTTCGACGCGGGGATCAGCGACCACCAGATGAAAAACGCCACGAATACGCCAGCCAGCGCCCAGTACGCTTTGCGGCGGCGAGCGACCCAGAACACCCACGCCCCAAACGCGAGAAAAACCGCTGCCAGCGCCACGCGCGCCCACGTCCAGGGGAGATTCGAGTAGTAGATGGCAAGCGTCGTCCACGCGAGGAAGACAACGCGCACGAGGTTGAGGAGTACGCGATACAGCCAATGCATCGGTCCTGCCTGCCGCCGTTCCGGGCGGTTGGTCACAACCGCGCGTCCGGCCAGCATCCAGCATGCGGCAAACCCCGAGCCTGCGGCAGCGAGATGCTTCAGCGTATGTCCGCTGACGATATGGCCGATGCCGAATATCTCGGCATCGAGAGCCTCGAGCACCTTGCTCAGCAAATACCACGCGAAAATATAGTAGAGACCGCGTGCGCGCGTGTATCGCGACGGGTAGAGGATCGCGATGAGCAGCAGGACTGCCATCACATAGCCCTGCAGGATTGCGTAAGGCAGGACGTTGCCATGCCCGGCCCGCTCCGTCATGTCCCAATAGATCACCGATGCCGCGCCCACCACCAGCATCGGAACGAGCAGGACGACGCCCGCGCGCACGCTGACCCGGTCCACGATCTGGCTCGACACAAGACCCATGAAGGCGATGGTCATCGGCAGGCGATCCCAGAACAGCCGACCGTTGTCGGGTGCGAGGTGGTAGTACGCCGAGCCGAGCGCGGTCAGCAGCAGCCCGACGAAGAGAACGGCATACGGCCAGCGCTCGACGTCGTGCTCGAACGCCGTGCGCCGGCGCGCAACGATGACGAGCCCCGCGACGCCTGCCAGCAGAAAAGCAGCGTTCGACGCGACATCGAGGAGGTTGGCAATTCCTCCTGCGGCGCGGTGGTCCGCAAACTCGTGATAGCCGAGCGACTGCGGCATTGCGGGCAGCAGGACGGCGGCCAATGCACAGGCGACGGTGAACGCGACGAGCCAGGCCGCGCGTGTGTTCATGGACCTTGGCGTGATTGCATGGCGGGCGCCGATGGACTAAGGTGAGCCACGCGTTCAACCTCGAGCCGCGCCTTCGATGAATTCAACTCGCCGTCCATACGCGTTTTGTTGTTTGCTTGCATTCATGCTGCTGCCGCTATCGCTCGAGGCCAGCGGACAGACCACTTTCACGACCGGCGACGTCAACATGCGCGCCGGACCGGACCGGATCTTTCCCTTGGTCGGCTGGCTGCCGCGAGGCACGTCGGTCCGCGTGTTCGGCTGTACCAGCGGCTGGCGCTGGTGCGACGTGGCGGCCCGACGAAATCGCGGTTGGGTCCATTCGACCTTTCTCTCCAACGTCGGCAGGGGTCGAACAGCGATCATTTCCTTTTCGATCGGGCCGTATTGGGACATTCACTATCGAAGCCGGCCTTGGTACTCGAGCCAATCTCAGTGGACGGGCTGGGGCACACCGGGGTTCCGGCCGCCGCCTCCGCCGCCGGTACGCAGAGCTTGGTGACGCCGCGCCGAGTCTACTGCAGCACGCGATTGCGCGGCGACGTTGGCAGCCAGGATACCCGCGCGCCGCCAAATCCGGGGGCGGACACCGCTCTGTCGTGTCAGGTCGCTCATTTGTCGCTCGCGTCCTGTTCGCCGTCAGAACTTCCAGTTGAAATTGGCGGCGAAGAAAAGGACGTTGGCGCTGCTGTATGAACCGACGACGTCGCCGCGCCCGCCCAGCGCAACGGGCGCGCTGCCGGTGATGTTCGTGTGCAGATTCCCGCCATACAGGTACTCGAAGCTCCATCCCCAGTTGAAGGTCTTCGATTCTTCCTTCTGGCCGCCGACGCCGAAGCGCCAGGCGGCGTTTGCAGGCAACGCGAGCGAAACATTGTTGTTGTCCTGGAATCCCGAGTCGTATGCGATGCCGCCATTGAGCAGCCACGCATCGGACCACTTGTACTGCGCCCCGGCGGCAAGATGCCAGGTGTCCTTGAAGTCGAGGCTCGTGGTCAGTCCAATGGGATTGTTCGAATCGATCCCGACATTCACCTCTCCGAACTTCGACCATTGCTGCCAACCGATGCTGCCCAGGATGGCCCAACGCGGATCGATCTCGCGATAGAAGCTCGCGTTCACGCCCTGGGGGACGGTGATTCCGAGGTCGACCCCGGCGTCCAGCAGCCCGCGCGAAGCGAGCAGCGCGCGGGTTCCGGGGCCTAAGTCGCTCCACTGCGGCTGCGCGCGGAAATTGAGGTTGACCGGCGAATTGTAGGTAATGCCGAAGCGCGTTCCGCCGTCGATCTCGTACAGCAGCCCCACGTTGGCGCCGACGCCCCACGCGTTGTCGTCGAGCGAGAGACTACCGTCGGAACCGATGATGTTGTTGACCGCCACCTCGTTCTTGAGCTTGCCGTACATGGCGTTGAGGCTCGCGCCCACCGAGAGATTCTCATTGACGCGCCACGCTGCCGACGGAAGGATCGACACGCCGATGAGCGTTCCCTCCTGCGCACGGTACCGGCCTACCCAGCCCGCGTCGTACTTGACCGCCAATCCGAAGTTGCCAGTGAGCGCGATGCCCAACTTAACGTCCGGCGATACGCTGTGGGAGTAGAACATTCCCCCGCCGGGAAACCAGCCGACCGGGTTGCCGCCGGAATTGCTGCCGAGCGCAGGTGTCGTTCCCTGCTCGATCGAAAACCCCAGGTCGCCGTAAAGCACCTGGGCGCCGAGAGTGAGCTGGTCGCCCGCAAGCCGCGTCATGCCGGCGGGATTGGTGAAGACGGTCGACGCGTCCTGCGCCCGCGCCGAATAACCAGCCGACGCCAAGCCGACGTCCTCCGTGCCGACTTCATATAGGCTGATACCGCCGGCCCGGGCCAAGTTCGAGGTCAACACCGCGACGCCGAAGACTGCCGCTGCAAGCGCGCGATCCAGGTTGCGTGCGTTCATCGTGCCGAGAATGTCTGCAAGGAAGTTCCGGAGATGGACGACAAGTCCGATCGGTATCTGGCTACGAGGGCACGGGCTCGCCGCGGCTAGGACCCGCGATCGTGTCGCTCCAGCTGCGCGAGATCACGCTCGAGGAAGTAGTTGAGAAAGGTACGGATCAGGGCGATCGCGCCGAGGCGCCCGATTTCGTCCCAGCTGGGCGCGATCGAGGATTCGATGATGTCGGCCGCGAGCTGGAACGTCAGCCCGCCCACGAGGGCGCGCGCAAACCGCACATACGTAGTGTGGAACTGCGACGCGGTGGATGGACGGAACAGCGCCTTCACGCTGCCGATGAATGCCTCGATCATCCCGATGGCGACGATGATGAGCGCCATCGCGTGGGCCATCGTGACTGCGCTTGCCGCGACCAACGTCAGCCATTCTTTCATCGTGGCCTCCCGCGCCGTTCGTCCCGTTCGATGCGATTCGCGCGAGGTTGATGGACGACACTGCTCGCGAGAGCAGGGGCGCGGAGCCTCGTCCGACGAGTAAGAGGACGAGGCTTGGCCGGGCCAGACGCGCGCGCACCATGTACGTTCGGTTCGTCACCGTGCCCGGCGCGCACGCCAGGCACGGTGTCCCTGCCGAATGACTCGACGTGCGCGTCCCGTCAGTGGCTCGCCCCGCCACCCGCGTCCTCCAGCGTACGGAGGACTGCATCGAGGTTGAATGCGGCGGGCTTCTGCCGCGGCGGAAACTTCTTGAAGTTCTCGATCTGGCCGGCCACGACCGCCTGCATCATGTAAACGATGTAGGCGTGGGAAATGATCCAGTCCCAATAGGTATTCGAGTTCTCGTCCGCCCGCTCGAACGGGTCGCGGCGCAAATGGAACATCTTCGGAGCCCGTAGTTTGACGAAGGGCTCGAACCAGCATTGCAGCGTTCTCGCGCGTTGTTCCATCAACACCACTTTCCAGTCACCCATCCGTATCGCCAGAATGTCGCCATCGTCACCGATATAGAAGAAGGACTCCCTAGGGCTTTCCTTCACCTTTCCGGTCAGGTACGGCAGCATGTCGTAGCCGTCGATGTGGACCTTGTAGGTCTTCTTGCCGATCTTGTGGCCCTTGAGGAGCTTCTCCTTGATGTCCGGCTCGCCGGCAGCGGCGAGGAACGTCGCCAGCCAGTCCTGGTGAGTGACGATGCCGTTCACCACAGTGCCCGCCTTGATCTTGCTCGGCCAGCGCACGAAGGCCGGCACGCGCCAACCACCTTCCCAGTTCGTGTTCTTCTCGGACCGGAACGGCGTGATGCCCGCATCGGGCCAGCTATTGTAATGAACGCCGTTGTCGGTGGAGTACATCACGATCGTGTCGTCGGCGATGCCGAGCTCGTCGAGCTTGTCCAGCATCTTGCCGACGTTCTCGTCGTGCGCGACCATCACGTCGTTGTAGTCGCCCTGCCCGCTCTTGCCCTTGTGCTTGGCGGCGCAGTGGGTCCGGAAGTGCATCGCCGTGGTGTTGTACCAGAGGAAGAACGGCTTCCCGGATTTGTGCGAATCGACCATGAAGCGCAACGCGTGCTTCGTTACCTCGTCGTCGATGGTCTCCATCCGCTTCCTCGTCAGCGGCCCGGTGTCCTCGATCTTCTGCCCGCCCTTGCCGTCGGCCCAGCTGTGCAGAACGCCCCTGGGTCCGAACCGCTTCTTGAATTCGGGATTCTTCGGGTAGTCCGGGTCCTCGGGTTCTTCCTCGGCATTGAGGTGGTAGAGATTCCCGAAGAACTCGTCGAAGCCGTGCAGCGTCGGCAGGAATTCGTCCTTGTCGCCGAGATGATTCTTGCCGAACTGGCCGGTCACGTAGCCGTGCGGCTTGAGCAATTCGGCGATCGTCGGGTCCTCCGGCTGCAGTCCGACGTCGGCCCCGGGCATTCCCACCTTGGTGAGCCCGGTGCGGATCGGATTCTGGCCCGTGATGAACGCGGCGCGGCCCGCGGTGCAGCTCTGCTGGGCGTAGTAGTCGGTAAACGCAACGCCTTCGTTGGCCACGCGGTCGATGTTAGGGGTCCGGTAACCCATCTGGCCGCGGCTGTTGTAGCTGATGTTCCACCAGCCCACGTCGTCGCCCCAGAGAACAAGGATATTGGGTTTCTTGCTCGCCATGCTTTTCCCTTTCCGTTCGTTTATCCGCTTGCCGCCGATGCAGCGACCCTGACGCCGATACGCTGCTCATACACCCTAGCAGCACCTGCTGCAACTACCTTGAAGGAAGCGGACCGGCCGCGTCGCTTGCGTCGCCGCGCGGCTCGTCGCCTGCCGGAGCGATTCTTCCCCTCCGGGCAGCAGACGCGACCACGCCAACCTTGCTGAAAGGTGAATCGGGCGAGGGGTCGCCGTGGCAGAAGCGGAACTTGCGGCCGCTGCCGCACGGGCATGGCTGATACGGTCCGCGACGCCTGTCCTCGGCGGCCGTCAACGCCATCACGTCGGACGGCGGACGGCGCTGCTGCAGGAGCCGGGCCATCTCCTGCATTGCCGGACGTGTGTGCTTGAAGAACAGCTCCAATCCCGAACAAAGGTAGTTCTGCCCCGGCTCGCCGTCGCGCGAGAGAGAGAAGCGGTCCTTCGGGCAGCCGCCGTTGCACAGTGTCCGGACGTCGCAGGCACGGCACTGCGCGGTAAGCGTGTCGCGCTTGTCCTGGCCGAACTTGCGTTGCGCGGAGGAAGCCACGAGCTCGAGCATGTGAGTCTCGTGGATGTTGCCGAGCTTGAAACGCGGCTCGACGAAATGGTCGCAGCTGTAAAGGTCGCCGTTGTGTTCCAGCGCCGGCCCGTAGCCGCAGGTAGGCGCATGGATGCACAGCAGGTGGCGGCCGAATAAGGCCTCCAGCGTGACGTCGAAGAGCTGCACGAACACCCGCCCCACGTCATGACGCACCCACTCCTCGAACACGTCGATGAGGAAGCGGCCGTACTGTTCGGCGCCGACCGTGCGTTCGGTGACGAGGTTGCCGGTCTGCGTGTAGAGAAGGCGCTTGCGACCGGGCTGCTCGCTCCAGCCCTTGTTGGCGATCTGGATCGTCTGCGGGGTGGCGCGCTCGATGATCGGTATGAACTGCACCCATTTCGCGCTCAGCTCGTCGCGGAAGAAACGATAGGCGGTGCGGCCATGTCGCTGGTTGGCGGCGTTGACCGTGCACAAGATGTTGAAGTCGACGTCGTGCTCGCGCAGATGCCGCCACCCGCGCATCACGAGGTCGAACGTGCCTTGGCCGCGGCGGTCGACGCGATAGGTGTTGTGCAGCTCACGCGGGCCGTCAACGCTGAGACCCACCAAAAACTTGTGTTGGCGGAAGAACTCACACCACTCGTCGTCGATCAGCAGCCCGTTGGTCTGGAATGTGTGCTGCACCGCCTGGCCGGGTCGGCGGTACTTGTCGACGAGGTCGACGGCGCGGCGAAAGAAATCGACCTTCATCAGCGTCGGCTCGCCGCCCTGCCACGCCACCGTCACCTGGGGAGCGCGGTGCGACTCGAGCAACTGCCGGATGTAGGCGTCCAGCGTGGCCTCGGACATCCGGTGCCGGTCGTTCGGGTACAACGACTCCTTCGACAGGAAGAAGCAGTACGTGCAGTCGATGTTGCAGGTCGATCCGCTCGGCTTGGCGAGCAGGTGGAAGGCCGGCGGGGCATTCGCGGGCAGCGGAGCACTCACGGAACCGTTGGCGATTTCGGGCATGACCTCGCTAGCCCCTACACCAGGTTCAGCAGCACCGCAAAGAAGGCGAATATGCCGATGAGAATCAGAACGATCGCAATGGCGTACAGCGGTGTGTACCGCCCTTCCTTCGTCATCCCGGCGATCGCCGCGTATTCGGCGCCCGAGAGGTACCGGACCGTCCACCGGTACTGGATGACCGAGACAATCGCCGCCAGGAGGCCACAGGAGATCAGCGCCAGCCCCAGGTACCACGGAGCGTCGGGAAAGCGCGCGGCATTTTCCCCGGGCAACGTGTGGATGTTGTGGAAGAACTGGACAATCGCAAAGCCGAATCCGATCAGCGAGACGGCCGTGCGCATATAGGCCATCATCGTGCGCTCGACGGCGAGCCGCGTGCGCACCCAGCCGAAATGGCTGTCCGCGGTCACACGAACCTCGAAACGGCCGGTCGAGCCGCTGGCTTGTTGACCACTCATCTGAGGAAATCCTCGTCGGACAAATCGGCCGCTCCGTCGTGGGGCTGGAAGCCTACCACGGAGCGCCCCCGGCGCACCGGGCGAAATGCTACGGCCCGCGCGGGCGCGAGCCCATCGCGGGCTCGCCAAGCCAGGCGGTGGCCGCCGCCACAGCCCTGTTCAGCGCAACGCCGAGTTGCGGCGTGGCCACGAAGACATTCTCGTCGCCGATGTCCTTGAGCACCCCGGTCTTGGCGAGCTGTTCGCGAACGGCCGGTTCCACGCCGACCAGTATCAGCTTGCTGCCATGGGCCTGCAGCACCTGGGCATAGCGCTGCAGCACGGTGACGAACGTGCTCCCGATCTCGCTCTTGCCGCGCAGGTTGATGGCGACCACCGCGTGGGTCGCGTCGCTCGGGTCCGGCAGCATCTCTTCCATGCTCTTCGCCGCGGCGAAGAACAGACTGCCGTAGACGTGCAGGAGGGTGAGCTCGTGGCTCGGCAGCCGCCTCGGAGCCGGCTGCTCCAGCGGAAACCCTTCCGGCTGCAGCACCCACTGCTTGACGACGATCTTGTTCGATTGCCGAAATACGTGGAGCACGATGCTGAGGGCCATGCCGAGAAGGACGGCGAATTGCAGAGGAACGACCAACGTGCCGACAAACGTGACGACCATGACCACCTTCGAGATCCTGCCGGTCTTCCACGCGATCACCGCCTCTTCCATCCGCAGCCCCTGGAACCCGGCCACGACCAGCAACGCTGCCAGCGCGGGCATGGGCACCCGCTCGACCAGCGGCGCTGCCAGCAGCGTGATGACGGCCACAAACAACCCGACGAAGATGTTGCTCCAGCGCGACCTGGCGCCGGCGCCCATGACCAGCGCCGTGCCCGAGACCGATCCGCCGGCCGGGATCCCGCCGACGAAGGCGGTGGCGATGTTGGCAGCGCCCTGACCCAGGAAGTCGCGCGACACGTCGGGGTACCGACCGTTCGGATTAGGAGTGCCCTGGCTGACGCCTGCGCCCTGGACCAGGCCGATGACGGCCACGGAGAAGGCCGGCAGCAGCAGCGACAGGACGAGCGACCACTCGGGAAGCACCAGCTGGGGCAGCGAACGCGGAATCGAGGAGATGTTCCCGACCGTCGGGACCGCGGCGAAGTACGATGCGGTGGGCAAGAACGGGAGAGTCAAGAGCGCCAGCAGGACGGCGGCCGCGGCAATGGCGATGATGAAGGCGAAACGTCGCGATGACGCAAACCGCAACAGCAGCACGATCAGCCCCAGCGTCCCCAGCCCGATCGTCGTTACCGGCAGGTCCACCTGACCGATCCGCAGGAGCAGATCCAACGCCTTGGCGACCCGGTTCGAGAACGCGCTTTGGTAGCCCGTGAGGTCGCTCAGCTGGCCCAGGATGATCAGCACCGCCACGCCGTTGAGAAAGCCGGTCATCACCGCGTTGGAGACGAAGCGGATCACGAACCCCAGGCGCAACAAGCCCGCCAGGAACTGGATTGCGCCCACCAGCAACACAAGCACGACCAGCGCCTCCACTCTCTGGCTGACCGGAATGTCCATCAGCACGACGCCGGTGGCCACCGACAGCGCGGCGGTCGTCGACACGTTCATGAACACCGAGCTCGTGAAGATGGCGCCGACGGGCACGGCGACCATCAGCGTGTAGATGCCCAGCACGGGATTGACCATCACCAGCAGCGCATGCGCCATCGCCTGCGGGACGTTGACCACCGCAAAAGTGAGCCCGGCGATCAGGTCGGATGCGAGATGGCGGCGCTCGGGCCGCAGGCTCTTCGCTGCAGTCAGAAGCTGTTCCCGACGTGTTGTCATGGCACTCTGTTCTCGCCGGCGCACCGGCTAGGGTCGGCGAATCCGCCGCATCCTAGCAGCGCACGGCCCCGGGCCCTCACCGTCTTTCATTTGGAAGGCGCATCGCCGAGCCACCAGCGCGCGATGCGCGCTATCGGGCCGCGCAGGAGCAGGTAAGGCACGAACGCAAGCAGGACCGCGACGATGACGGCCTCTGCGGGATGGAAAACGTCGAATGCGACGTACTGATAGATCAGGTCCATGCACAGGCCGAGGAGCAGGACCCGCGCGGTGGAGATCAGGCCCTCGTTCAGGCGCGCGGTCCGCTTCGCCGGGTCCGAGAGAATGGTCCAGAAATAGGGAGCGCGCCCGGTGCGGGCGTCCCTGAGCCCGTCGACCAGTGCGGCAATCGCCGCCATGGTGGGCTGAAGGTAGAAGCGGAAGGTCATTGGTCCGCCTGGCCGCTCGAGCAGGTTCTGCCAAATGCGCTCGAAGACCGGCACGGAAAGGCCGTACAGCACCATGCCGACAACGACGAAACCGATCATCAACGCGAGGACCAGCCGCGCCAGAAAGATCTGGGTCTTCGAGGGCGTCTCGTTCATTGGCCAGGCTCCGTATCGCGGACGTGGACTTCGCCGGGGTTCATGGGCAATCCAGGCCTATGATTTGAGCACAGGAGGAGTCGATTGTTATGCCCCGAAGGCGGGAGCAGGGCCGGGCGGCGGAAGGCTCACCGTCCGCACCATTGCGCGTTCGCGGCCACGCTGCGGCCGGAAAGGACGGTGTATTTGACACCGGTCAAGGCGGAGCCAGCGCCGAGGGCCGATATTCGAGCGCCGAGGTCGCTCGAACCCCGCCTCGGGCGAGTTGTCCTTGGCTCTCGGCTCGCCCCTCGTCGCAAACGACCCGACAAGCCACGTGGCGCGGACACCCGCCGAGCGCATCACCCCGAGCAATCGCCCCTTGACCCAGGAGCTAAGCATGGCACGAAGGATTCTGGTGTTCGGCCTTCTCGCAATGTCGCTTGCGGCACCGAGCGCCCTTGCGCAGACCACCCCGCCCTCCGGCGCCGCAGCACCCGCGGCGAGCGCGGTCGATCCCGCGTCGATTCAGGCGTTGAAGGACATGGGCGCCCACCTGCAGACGCTGAAACGCTTCCGGGTGTCGACCGAATTGACCGGCGAGCGCGTTCTGTCCGACGGCCAGAAGCTGCAGCATACGGCCGCGGCAAGCATGGACGTCGAGCGTCCGGACAAGCTTCGCGCCCGGATGCACAGCGCCCGCTCCGACCGCGAGCTCATCTTTGATGGCAAGACGGTCACGCTCTATATCCCGGCGCAGAAATACTACTCGACCGTCGAATTCGCCGGCACGATCGGCGGGCTCGTCAACCAGCTGGAACAGAAGTACGGCGTGGAATTTCCGTTGGAGGACCTGTTCATCTGGGGCACCCCGGCGGCGCCGCTCGAAAAGATCGAGTCGGCGATGAACGCGGGGCAGGATTTCATCGGTGACGATCTCTGCGACCACTACGCCTTTCGGCAGGCCAAGGTCGACTGGCAGATCTGGATCACCGCGGGGAACAGGCCGCTGCCCCGCAAGGTCGTGATCACCAATCGCGCCGACGAAGCGCGCCCGCAGTCGGTCTCCCTGATCGACTGGAACCTGAAGCCGGCCTTCAAGGATTCGGTCTTCAAGTTCACGCCGCCCAAGGGCGCGACCAAGATCGAGATCGTTCCGCTCAAGACCAAGTAGAGGAGCGCCAACATGAAGAGATCTTTCGGCAACCTGCTTCCGGCCGTGGTGGCCGCTCTCGTCCTTGCCAGCTTCGCCATGGCGCCCTACGCCGATGCCGCAGGCGGTCGGGGTGGTGGCGGCGGTGGTGGCGGCGGGGGTCGTGGTGGTGGTGGCGGCGGCGGCGCTGGCGCAGGCGGTGGGGGCGGCGGCGCTCGCAGCGCTCAGGCAGCGGGCGGCGGCGGCGCAAGGCAGAATGCGCAGGTCAACAACAGCAGGGCGGATTCCCGCACCAACAATGTCCGCAACACGAGCGTCAACAACGTCAACGTCGACCGGAACGTCAACGTCAACGTCGAGCAGCATGGCTGCTGCGGCGGCTGGGACAACGACTATCATCCGGTCGCGACCGCCGCGGCAGTCGGCGCCGCCGTGGCCGTGACTTCCGCCGTTGTCGGCTCGATGGTGCGGACGGTGCCGCCCGGCTGCGTTCCGGTGAACTATGGCGGCATGGTCTATCAACAGTGCGGCGGTACCTGGTATGCGCCGCAGGGTTCGCAGTTTGTGGTGGTCAATCCGCCGTACTGATTCCAATCGAGCTGTTACGAGGCAGCGGCCAACGAACTACGCTGACGCCGGCCCGCGTAGTGGCGACCAGCAAGAGACCGGACGGCAAGTGAATCGGGAGAACACGATCATGCGGGCTTCGACCTTCGGAAAATCGTTCATCGGCGCGGCGGCGACATTGATCGTCGCGGCAGGGACTCTGCTGTTCGCCAACCTGGCCTCGGCAGCGCCCGATGGCACGATCGACCTCACGCTCTACAAGGCCGGCTTCATCGTCGGCGGCAGCGGCGGCAGCGGCACGCTCAAGTTCAAGGGCAAGCAATATCCGGTGAACATCGGCGGCGTCAGCCTCGGCGCGACCATCGGCGTTTCGAAAGCCGAGTTGATCGGCGAGGTCTACAACATGAAGCAGCCGAGCGACATCGAAGGCGTGTACACGGCGGGGCAGGCGGGCGTCGCGGTGGCCGGAGGCTCCAAGGTCGCCGAGCTCAAGAACTCGAAAGGCGTCGTGCTGAAGGTCAAAGGCAAGCAGGTCGGACTCGAGCTTGCGCTCGACCTGAGCGGCATGGAGGTCTCGCTCAAGAAGTAATGCCGTTCGCAGTACCCTGCGCGTGGCCGTCGTCGCCGCGCGCAAGGGCCCCACTGCAGCCAGGACGCCTTCAGCCAGCCGCTGCCGGTCACCTGAACGACAGCGGTGGCGGATACGTGGTCGTGAGATTGACGGTCGCGTCGACCGGGACGAGGCCGTTCTGCCGGATCGTCACCGAGGCACACCCGTTGTCGTAGAGGATCGACCGCACCGTCACCGTCGTCGCAAAGCCGATCGCACCTATGACGAGCACGATTCCGCTCGGCGTCTCCACCTGCGACGCGGCGCGGAATCCGGCGCTGCTGTCGGAATAGATATACGCGCCGATGCTGCAGTCGGGCGACGTGTAGAGCACGCTGCCGCCGGATCCCCACGTGGCGAGACCCGATGCCGTGCGGCCGTCGTCCCCCCGGATCGGACGGATCGCGGCCGGAGCGACGACGCGCGTCTGCGGATCGGTGACGAGAACGTGGGTTTCGCTCAGCGCGCGCGCCGCGATCCTCCCGTTCGAATCTACGAGCACGGTCGTCGGGACTTGCGCGCCGGCCGCGCTTGCGCCGGCCATCGCGATCGCGACGATCAGGGCGAGCAGACCCCACCGCCCCGCAGAAAGGGTGTTCCCCGCGTGTGCCGTGCCATCCGTCATCTTGAACCGTGGGTTCAAGAGGGTCACCTGCCGGGGCCTTCAGGCGCTTCGGCTTGGGAGCGCACACCAGCCCGTTAACGGCGCGGCGAACGCGCTAAATAGCATTGGTGCATAGAGTGTAAGGACAGTTCGAACACCGCAGGCAACTTGGAGAACTCAGTCGTCCAAGAGCCGCGAGGGCCGCATCGAACGCTGCGTGCATGCCTTCGATTCTACGCCGCAGCGTTCCCTCGTCAACCGTGGTGTGACCCACATTGACGACGCCGGCGCCCCCGCGCGCGCCTGCTCGCGCTCGAGCGCAGCGAGCTCGGACTCGTCCTGCGCGGCTGCCGGCAAACCGCATCGAATCGTCAGCTCTTCAGATTGAGCAGCGACAGGAACTCTCGCCGCAGCGCGGCATCCGCGAGGAAAGAGCCGCGCATGACGCTGTTGATCATCTTGCTGTCGGCATCCCTGACGCCGCGCCAGTGCATGCAGAAATGGTCGGCCTCAATCACGACCGCCAGGCCGTCCGGCTTCACCCTTTCCATCAGCAGATCGGTCAATTGCGTGACCGCCTCCTCCTGGATCTGCGGCCTGCCCATCACCCACTCGGCCAGCCGCGAGTATTTCGACAGCCCGAGCAGATTGGAGTCCTCGTTGGGCATCAGCCCGATCCACAGGCGTCCCATGATGGGACAGAAGTGATGGCTGCACGCGCTGCGGACGGTGATCGGCCCGACGATCATCAGCTCGCTGAGGCGCTCCGCGTTCGGGAACCTGGTCACCGACGGTTCCGGCTCGTAGCGTCCGCGGAAGACCTCGGTCAGGTACATCTTCGCGACGCGGCGGGCGGTGTCCTGCGTGTTGTGGTCGCTGCCGGTGTCGATCACGAGGCTTTGCAGCACGTCCCTCATCTTGCTCTCGACCTCGTCGAGCAGCTCTTCCATTTCGCCCGGAGCCATGAAGGCGGAGATGTTGTCGTTGGCATGGAAGCGCCGCTTCGCCCGCTGAAGTCGAGCGCGGATTCGCTCCGACACGGGCGGTGCGGCATTGTCCGCAGGCAGATTCGGCAAGTCGGCCAGCGCGACAAGGCACTGCTCGGTTGCCAGGATGGCGTTCATGTCTTTCGGTCCTCGCATCGTGGGTTGACGTGGAAACCTCGCGCCCGGCAAGCTCTCCGACGGCCTCCGATCCATCGGCTGCAGCACTCGCACTCTCAATGCCCGTGGCGACGCCCGCCGCCGGCATCGCGCACGAGCAGCATCTGGACGTCGCCGAGCGCGCGCTCCGCAAAGCCCGCCTCGCAATAGCACAGGTAGAACTCCCACATCCGGGCGAAGGCATCGGAGTAGCCGAGCGCGCGAACGTCGTCGAGGCGAGCGAGGAAGTTCTCGCGCCAGCGCGCGAGCGTCGTCGCGTAGTGCGGACCAATGTCTTCGACGTCCAGGACGCGAAAATCGCTCGACGCCGACATCGCCTGCACGAGTGCGCCCGTCGACGGGATGCAACAGCCGGGGAAGATGTAGCGCTTGATGAAGTCGACCTCGTCGCGCGCCCGCGCATAGCGGTCCTCGGCAATCGTGATCGACTGCAGCAGCAACGGTCCGCCGGGGACGAGGCGCGCGGCGCAGCGGCGGAAGAACTCGCCGAAGTGCTCGTGACCGATCGCCTCGATCATCTCGATCGACACGAGCTTGTCGTACGTGCCCTCGAGGTCCCGGTAGTCTTCGAGGAGCACGGTGATGCGATCGTCGAGGCCGGCCGCGCGAACGCGCTCGCGCGCAAGCTCGTACTGGGCCGGCGAGATCGTGGTGGTCGTGACCCGGCAGCCGGCGTGGCGGGCCGCGTGCAGCGCGAGCCCGCCCCAGCCCGTGCCGATCTCGAGAACGTGGTCCCGCGGACCGAGCGCGAGCTTGCGGCAGATCGCGTCGAGCTTGGCCGTGGACGCCTGCGCGAGCGACATGTCCGGCCGCTCGAACAGCGCACACGAGTACATCATCGTCTCGTCGAGGAACAGCTCGAAGAAGTCGTTGCCGAGGTCGTAGTGCGCGGAGATGTTGCGCCGGCTCCCCGCCCGCGTGTTGCGATGCAGCCAGTGCGCGGCGCGGCGCACCGGGGCCGCCAGGCCCGCGAGACCGCTTTCCATCGAGTCGAGCGCCTCCCGGTTCCGGAGCATGAGGCGCAGCAGGGCTGTGAGGTCGTCCGCCTGCCAGTGCCCCAGCATGTAAGACTCTCCTGCGCCAACCGAGCCGCCGAAGGCGATCTCGGAGTAGAACGCGGGATCGAGCACCGTGACAGCAGCGTCGATGCCGGTGCGTTCGGCACCGAACGCGAAGCTCTCCCGCGCATCGCGGATGCGCAGAAGCCCGGCATGGACGTTCGCGAGGCGGGCAAAGACGAGCCGGCGCGCGAGGGCGCCGAGTGGTTGTATGCGCGCCCGTTCGCGCGATCGCTCGATCAGGGTGGTGTCGTTCATGCCTGCTTGTTCCCGATTGCCTTTGCGGGGTGGACGTGGAAGGGCGCGCGCTTCGTCCGCAGCCGCAGCGCCTCCCAGTAGATCGCGCCGAGCACCTGGAGCGACGCGAAGGGAAACCGCAGCAGCGCGCCCGCCAGGCTCGCGCCGCTCAACGCCCGCCGCTCGAGCGCGAGCGTCGCGTCGAACAGCTTCGCGCCGTCGCGCCGGTTCTCCATGTGAACGGCGAGCCGTCGGCCCGGGCGGGAGAAGCGCCAGTCGTACTCGACGTCCATGGGCATGAACGGCGAGACGTGGAAACGCTTGCCGAAGCGAAAGTGCAGCCGGCCGCCCCCACGCGCCGGCAGCACGTACGCGTGTCGCTCGTTCCACGGCGTGTTGGTGATCTCGGCGACGATCGCCTCGACGTTCTCCCCCGCCGGGTCGTAGCAGAAGTAGAACGTCACCGGATTGAAGCACGCGCCGAAGGTGCGCAGGTGTGTCAGCATGCGCACCGGCCCGGCCGGGCGCGACCCGGTTTCGCGAGCGACGCGCTCGCGCACGGCCTGATCGAGCGGCACGCCGGCGTCGCCGAGGTAGTCCGCGCGCCGCAGCCAGGCGAGCGTCGGCCGACGGGTCGACCAGAACCAGCGACCCCGGAACACGCGGTCGAGCTCGGACAGGTCGAGCCACGCCATGCAGAGGCGGTACTCGAACGCATGGCGCGCGGGCGCGAAGCGACGGTGACGAAGCGATCCAACGTAGAGCGCGCTCTCCATGCTGCCGTCGCTCATCGAGGCTCCACCGCGACCGCAACCTCGTTACGCCGCAGAAAGGGCGGCGTGAAGGGAGCATCGTAGAACAGAGAAACCGGCTCGCCCGCGGCCCGCCAGTGCGAGTCGGCGAGTGCGCGGCGCATCGCTTCGCCGCGTTCCGCGATCTCGCGCTCGTCGGGAGAGCCGCTGTAGCGCAGCACCGCGATCGTCTCGGCGGGCACTTCGACGAGGCGGACCCGCGGATCCGACGGCCGCGGCGCCGTCTCGAACGTAAGGCGCGACGGGAGAAAGAAGCGCATGCGAGCCCCGGTCGCGTCGGCTGCGGCTTCCACCGGAACGGTCATCGCAATCCGTTCGCCACTCGGCGCTGTCTCCACGGGGACCGTCATCGCGATCTTCTCGGCTCCCTCGGCGCCGCGATTGGCGCCGGCAATGTAGGCGAAGAGAACCGAGAACGCGCGATTCCTATCCGCCCGGTCGGCGGAACCGTTCGTCGTCACCTCGGCGCCGAGCCGCGGCTCGTATCGCCGCACCTCGATTCCGCCGGGGAGTTCGTCTAGGACGGCATAGCGAGGCTCCTCGTAGGTCCTGATGCCGAGCATTCCAACCGCTCCCTCCAGTACAAGCTGTGCGTAGTAGAACAAGTCCGGCATCATGCACGCCGTCGCGGGCTCACGCCGCGCGCCTCCGGTCGCCGGCGAGATCGTCGTCGAAGTGACGCAGCGCATCGAGCGCGCTCACGACCCCGTCCTCGTGGAAGCCGTTCCGCCAGTAGGCTCCGCAGTAGTACGTGCGCCGGCCGCGATTGAGCTCCGCCTGGCGCGCCTGCGCAGCGATGCTTTCGCGCGTGAACAGAGGATGGTGGTAGACCAGCCGCTTGATGACCCGTGCCGGGTCGATCGCGTCCCCGCAGTTGAGCGTGACCAGGAACGGCTCGGGTGCGTCGAGGCGCTGCAGGACGTTCATGTCGTACGTGAGGGCGACGGGTCCGCGCTCGGGCAGCAGGTGATAGTTCCACGCCGCCCGCGCCAGCCGCCGCTTCGGCAGCATGCGGGTGTCCGTGTGCAGTGCCGCCTCGTTGCGCTGATACCGGATCGCGGTCAGCACCTCGTGCTCCGGGGCGCTCGCGTCGGCGAGCAGCGCGCGCGCCTGGTCGCTGTGGCAAGCGACGAACGCCGCGTCGTAGCGGGCTGCCTCGTGCCCCCGCGCCTTGACGATCACGCTTCCCGGGGGCCGCCGGATCCACTCGACGGGCGCGTTCAAGCGGATGCGCTGGCGAAAGGGTGCGGTGAGCTTCTCGACGTAGCGCGCGGACCCGCCGCTCACCGTGCGCCAGACGGGACGGTCATCGACGGTGAGCATCCCGTGATTGTGCAGAAAGCGTACGAAGAATCGGGCCGGGAACGCGAGCATCGCTGCGGGGTCCGTCGACCAGATCGCCGCGCCCATCGGCACGATGTAGTGCTCGATGAACGCGCGGCCGTAGCGGCCGCGCGCGAGGAGCTCGCCGAGCGGCAGCTCGCCGACTTCCTCGTCCAGGAGCGCCACGGCCTCGCGATTGAAACGGAGGATGTCGCGGATCATCCCGAGGAACGAGGGTCGCACGAGATTGCGGCGCTGCGCGAACAGCGTGTTGAGCGTAGTGCCGTTGTACTCGAGCCCGGTGGATTCGCAGCGGACCGAGAAGCTCATGCTGCTTTCCTGCGAGGCGACGCCGAGCTGCGCGAGCAGCGCCGTGAAATTCGGGTACGTCCGGTCGTTGAAGACGATGAATCCGGTGTCGACGTTGTAGTGCCGCCCCGACTGTTCCACGACGTGGGTGTGGCTGTGGCCGCCCACGTGCCCGGCCGCCTCGAACACCGTGACATCGTGCTCCCGGTACAGCCGGTGCGCGACGAGATTGCCGGCGATGCCGCTGCCGATGATCGCAATCTTCATCGGCGATCCCCGCGTGCGGCGGCCGGCATCGGCCGCAGATCCCAGATCACGCCGATCGCCGCCAGGGCGACGAGGCCGTAGTAGCTCAAGTCGACTTCCCACCAGTGGATCCCCTGGCGCGCCGCGCCCGGAAAGCGGTGATGGTTGTTGTGCCATCCCTCGCCGAACGTGAGAAGCGCGAGCCAGACGTTGTTACGCGAGTTGTCGCGCGTCGCGTAGCGCCGGGAGCCGAACCCGTGGGCGAGCGAGTTGATCGTGAACGTGGCGTGGTAGAGAGCGACCGTCGAGATGCAGAAGCCCCATACCACGAGCTGCGCCCCGCTCGTGCCGAGCTCGGGCATGGCCCGCTCGAGCCCCCATCCCGTGCCGTAGAGCGCCGCCGCGAGCAGCACAGGGACCGCAACGTCGAAGCGATCGAGCCACCGCAATTCCGCATAGCGCGCGAGATCCGGCACGAGCCGGAGCCTCGCGGCGAAGTTCTCGCGCGCGAGAAACCAGCCGATGTGACTCCAGAGGAACCCGTGCTCGATCGTCGAATGGCTGTCGACCGGCCGGTCGGCGTGCGCGTGATGATGCCGGTGGTGCGATGCCCACCACAGCGGGCCGCGCTGGACGGCGGAGGCGCCGAGCACGGCGAAGACGAATTGCGCCGCGCGCGACGTGCGGAAGGCGCGGTGCGAAAAGTAGCGGTGGTAGAAGGCGGTCACCGCGAACATGCGCAGCGCGAAGAGCGCGACCGCGACGACGACCGCGAAGTTGCTCGTTCCCGCCCAGAGGGCGCCGAGGCAGCCGGCGTGCAGCAGGCCGAACGGCACCACTCGCGGCCAGTCGATGCCGCGCTTCGCATCCGCCGGAGCCGGCGCAGCGGGCGCGCCGCTGTCGACCCAACGCCGGAGCGCCGTGGCAAACCGGGCGGTCGTCATGACGCGTCTCGCGATGCGGCGGGGCGGCTGTCCAGCGGGCGCTGCGGCACCCTGGCGATCTTCGAGACGTCGTAGCCCTGCGCCGCCACGAACCGGAGGATGCGCTCGTAATCGGCATCGGGGATCTGCGGCGTGCGCGCCATGATCCAGACGAAGTCGCGCTTCTCGCGGGCGATCACCGTCTGCGTGTAGTCGGGCGTCAGGTACGCGATCCGGTAGTCCGCCTTCACCGGCCAGATGAATTGCATCCCCCAGACGGCATTGGACGTCGGGTCGACAACGTAGCCGCGGGGCGTGTAGCGCTTCGCCTCGCCGTCGAAACCGCCCGCCCGGAACGTGAAGGTCGTCTCGATCGTGCCGTCGGCCGCCAGACGGTACGACTCGACCGCGTCGTGCGCGCCGCGCTCGATGAAAGTCGGAACGCTCGCGATCACGTACCAGTCGCCCATGAAGCGCGGCAGGTCCACGTGCGGGACCAGCGCGAGCGGCGGATGCGGTGCGCTCTGGCAGCCGGAGAGAAGCAGCAGGGAAAGCAACAGGGGTCGGGCTCTCATTTCATGCTCAGGTAAGCTCGTAGCGCAGCCACCGGCCGCCCTGCGCGGGCGCTTCGAGGGCCACCCATTGCCCGTCGGCGTACCACAGGTCGATGCGCAGGTGCGGCGCGACGATGCGATGGCGTTGGGCGGACAGCGTGCGACCGCGGACTTCGACCCTGTCGTCGCCCTGCGCCGTTATGGTCACGGGCACAAGCTCGCCCGTCTGGCTGTTGAGCAGCGCGTGCGCCTGAAGGATCCCGGGGTTCCAGTACGCGAAGCTCATCACGCAGCCGTGGTGCTCCTCGCGTCGGCCCGGACGCTCGACGACGAGGCGATCGGCGCGTGCCGACGCCCTCACGTCCTGGCGCTCGCCGTTCGTCTCGGTGCGCGCCACGAGCGAATCCAGGCAACCGCCGTTCCATCGCTCGACCGCCTCGTGGAAGTAGTGGTACGCGCTGACGAACAGAACCCGGACGTCGAACCGTGCCTCGCTGCGTACCTCGCGCGCGTCGCCTGTCGTCGTCAACGTGAATCGATGCTGCCCGATCTCCCGCCCGTCGAGCGTCACGCGGAAATTCCACGACCGCACCTCACCGAGCGCGTCCGGAACCGACCCGACAAGCAGCACTAGCGCGGCGATCAGGGATCGCATCAGGCCTCCCGCCGCGGGCCCGGAAAGAAGGCGTTCGTTCGGGCCGCGTAGTCGCGATACGCCGGTCGGCGCTCGCCGATGTCCTTCTCGAGGAGCGCCACGCCCGACACCTTGAGCAGCAGCACCGTCATGACGACCGGCGAGAAGGCCGTCCACCACCCGCCGGCGGCGAACGCGATCGCGTAGAGGCCCCACCAGACGCAGCATTCGCCGAAATAGTTCGGATGCCGGCTGAAACGCCACAGGCCACGGTCCATGACGCGACCGGCGTTCGCGGGCTGGGCCTTGAAGCGAACGAGCTGCGCGTCCGCGAGCGCCTCGAACCCGATGCCGAAGACGACGAGCGCGGCACCGATGACATCGAGCGCGACGATCGAATGGGAAGACCCGATCGCGGCGGCGAGCGGAGCCGAAATCAGCCAGGCGAGCAACGCCTGCAGCCCGAAGACGAGGTAGAGGCTCTTCCACGCGAAGCCCGGGTCGTTGCGCACACGCATCGCGCGATAACGGTGATCTTCGGGCGCGTTCCAGTTGCGCGCGGCGAGGTAGCCGGAAAGACGGACCGCCCACACGGCGACCAGGACAAGCACGAGCAGTCCGCGAGTCTCGAGCGTCGTCGTCGCGGCTGCATAGACGGCGGCACCGGTCAGGAAGAAGAGCGCCCAGAAGATGTCCACGAGGCCGACGTTGCGCCTCAGCGTCGCGATCGCCCAGGCGATCAATGCAAGCCCAAGCATCGCGGGTAGCGCGTCGAGCCAAGGCACCATCGCGCTCATGCTCGCGCCTAGCCGTCGAGCCGCCGTGCCACTCGCAGCAGCAGCGGAGTGACAACCGCCCAGCCCAACGCGATCGCGGCCAGCGCCGCGCCGGCGACGGTGAATTCGAGCGCCCCGAGCCGCGCACCCGCGTAATAGGCCGCGGGACCGCCGACTGCGCCCAGAAGCGCCGCGAGCCACCCGTGCGGGCGAAGCCAGCGCAACGACACGTTGAGGGTCGTCGCGAACAGCGCCCACATCGCGACCATCCAGTACGGCGCGATCCCGTCGACGAGCATGCCGCCCGGGAACGAGATCCAGCCCGACCGGACGAGCACCGTTTCGAAGAGGGCGCCCACCGCGGCCGCCGCGCCGACGAGACGAAGCTCGACCGCCGGTCGCGCGGCGCGCGCGACATGCCATGCGACGACGATCGCGGCCGCAGTCACGCCGACCCACGGCAGGCCACGCGCTGCGCCCAGCACGCAGGCGAACCAGCCGACCTGAAACAGTGCCACGTTGGCGGCGAGCGTCACGCTATCGGCCCGTTGGTGCACGCCGCCGGCTCAACGCGCCGGGCGATCGAACAGGTAGTGGCTGACCCACCACTCCTGCCCGTCGCGATAGCCGAACATCTCGGCACAGGCCATGAAGAAGATGCGCCACCTTTGCAGCCACTGCGCCGCGTTCGCCTCACCGTAGGTGGCGGCGAGCACCTGAAGCGCCTGCGCGCGGCGCGCGTCGAGGTTGGCGAGCCAGGCGTCGGCGGTCCTTCGGTAGTGACCGCCGTCCCAGCGCCAGCGCTGCACGAAGCGCAGCGAGTCCTGGAAGCGCAGCGCGAGATCGTCGCTCGGCATCATGCCGCCGGAGAAGAAGTGCCGGCTCATCCAGTCGGAAGGGCCGGCGTCCACGAACGCGTAGGGCGTCGAGCGATGGCAGAACACGTGCATGAGGAAGCGCCCGCCCGGGCACAGCCAGTCGTGCACGCGCGCGAAGAGCGCCCGCCAGTTGCGCATGTGCTCGAACATCTCCACCGACACGACACGATCGAAGCACCGCTCGGTCGTGAACCGATTCATCTCGGCCGTGATCACTTCGACGTTGCGCAACCCGCGGCGCGCGGCCTCCGCGAGGATCCAGGCGCGCTGCGAGTGCGAATTGGAGACCGCGCAGATGCGGGCGCTGGGGTAGCGCTCCGCCATCCAGAGCGTGAGCGAACCCCAGCCGCAGCCAAGCTCGAGAATCGCCTGGCCGTCCGCGAGGCCCGCGTGCTCGCAGGTTGCCTCCAGCGCGCGCGCCTCGGCTCTCCCCAGGTCGGCGGCCCCCTCCGGCCACCACGCGCTGCTGTACTTGCGATGCGGACCGAGCGCGATGGCGAAGAACTCGGCCGGGACCTCGTAATGCTGCTCGTTCGCGAGGTGCGGCACGGGCGCGATCTCGGAGGCATCCATCGCACGCGCGAACGTCTCCGCAGCCTGCGCGCCGGCCTCACATTCGCCGGCGGCGATCTCGCGCAGCCGCCGCTCGCAAAGGCGCCGGATCCCGCTCCGGATCACGGCATCGGGGACCAGGCCCTGCTCGACCCAGTTGATGGCGAGCCTCTGCACCTGACTCATCGCGTCGCCCCGCTCTTGAGCGTCGCGGCGATCAGGCGCACGCCGTCCTCGAGCTCGATGCCGAGAGGGATGGCGCCCGCCGACACCACCGCGCGACGATGGCGCACCGAAGTCCCGCCGCCGACGAACACGGGCACGCCGACCTCGCCGGTGAGCTTCGGCAGGGCCCCATGGAACAGCTCGGGCGCTGGATCGATCGAAGAGGAAAGGACGATCGCATCGCTACCGCTTCGGCGCTGCGCCATGGCGGCGTCCTCGAGCGGGGTGTCCGCGCCGAGCACCACGACGCGCATGCCCGCGCTCTGAGCTTCGAGGGCGAACAGCAGCAGCCCCAACTCGTGCTGCTCGCCAGGGGCGCAGGCCGCTACCAGGCGCGGTCCGGTTGCGTAGCGCATCCGATGCTGCAGACGCGCGCCGAGCTTGCTGCGCATGTAGTTGGCGAAGAAGTGCTCCTCGGCGATGGCGCCGGGAAGGGCCTTCCAGCGCTCGCCCAGATGGGCCAACAGCGGGAGGATGAGTCTTGTCGTGACACGGTCAACCGGATGGAGTGACAGCGCCTCGTCATATATCCGATCGAGCTCCGGCTCGTCGAAGCGCGCGATCGTCGCCGCCATTCGCTCGAGGTAATCGCGCCAAGGGCCATGCGCCGCGATGATCGCCTTGGTCTCGTCGTCCAGCAGCTCGCGAACCCGGCTGATCGGCACGCCGCGCTCGACGAGCGCCAGCACGCGGCGGATCTGCTCGACGTGGTCGTGCGTGTACAAGCGGTGGCCTTTGGCCGTGCGCGACGGACGGATCAACCCGTAGCGTCTTTCCCATGCCCGCAAAGTGATGGGGTTGACGCCGGTGAGCGACGCGATGGTGCGGATCGGAAGCTTTTCTGCGGCGACGCTTGGCATGGCCCGGCTGGATGACTTGGAGAGAAATTGTGCAAATCTTATACATCTGTTACCATGTTGTCAATACATTCGCCTCCATAGTGATGTATGCAAAAGCGATACAACGCGTCGCGCGAGCACGGAGGCGGGTGATGTGCGCGACGGCGCATCGACCCTCACTCTCGAAACGACTCGATGACGACCAAGGTTCTGGTATTCGGTGCAAGCGGCTACGTGGGCACCAACCTTGTGCCCTGCCTTGCGGCGCGCGGCTTCGCGCTGCGCGCCTCGGCGCGCCGGCGCGCGGCGCTGGAGGCACGAGGCTGGCCCGACACCGTCGAACTCGTCGAAGCCGATGCGCTCGCCGCCGGCACGCTGCCTGCCGCGCTGGAGGGGATCGACGTCGTGTACTACCTGGTCCACTCGATGGCCGCGGGATCCGACTTTCCGCGTCTGGACCGCATGGCCGCCGAGAATTTTCGCGACGCCGCCGAACGCGCCGGGGTAGCACGCATCGTCTATCTCGGCGGCCTGCAGCCTGCCGGGGATGCATCGACGCACCTCGCGTCGCGCGGCGAGACCGGCGAGATCCTGCGCGCCGGCCGCGTCCCCGTCACCGAGGTACGCGCGGGCGTCATCATCGGCCCGGGCTCGGCCGCATTCGAAGTGATCCGCGACCTCGTCTTTCACCTGCCGGCAATGGTGACGCCACGGTGGGTGCGCTCGCGCTCGCAGCCGATCGCGCTCGACGACGTGCTCGAATACCTGGCGCGGCTGCCGGAGTTCCCTGAGGCCGCGGGCGCGATCTACGATGTCGGCGGCCCGGAGGTGCTGACCTACGAGGAGCTGATGCTCCAGTTCGGCGCGCTCGTAGGGCGCCGGCCGTTGATCCTGCCGGTGCCGGTGCTCACCCCTGCGCTCTCATCGTACTGGCTGAATCTGGTGACCGCCGTGCCGACCAACATCGCGCGCGCCTTGATCGCCGGGCTCGAACACGACGTGCTGGCCGACGACGGCGCCATCCGGGCATTGATACCGATCCCGCTCAAGACCTACCGGGAGGCGGCGCAGGCCGCGCTGGCGGCCGAACGGGTCGGAGTCACGAGCTCGCGCTGGACGGAAGGATCCATGGTGTATCGGCAGAACCGCCCGGACTTCGCCTTCTACGCGAAACAGATGAGCGGCGAGGCCGTGACCGCAGCGCCCGCCGACGCGCTCTGGCGCGAAGTGGCATCGATTGGCGGTGAAAATGGCTACTACTTTCTCGACGCGCTGTGGAAGGCGCGCGGCTGCGTCGACGAGCTCACCGGGGGCACGGGCCTGCGCCGCGGCCGGCGAGATCCGCATGAAATCGCGGTCGGGGATGCGATCGATTTCTGGCGCGTGGTCGCGGTGGAACCGCTCCGGCGTCTAACCCTCATCGCCGAGATGAAGCTGCCCGGCTCGGCGGCGCTCGAGCTCGAGTTGCGGCCCGAGGCGGACGGGCGCACGCGAATCCTGGCAACCGGGTATTTCCATCCTGCAGGGGCCCCGGGACTCGTCTACTGGTATGCGCTGGCGCCGGCGCATGCGGTGATCTTCACAGGACTCGCCAAGGCGATCGCCGAACGCGCCGAGCGCAACTGCGCGGCCGGCGGGAAAGTGGCCTTGCCGGGCCGGCCGTGAGGTGGCAGCCCCGACGGACGAGGCGCGCGTCGTCGCGACCGGGGCAATCCGTGCATCGCCTCGAGGGCCGGGAACGCCAACCCTGCGAGGCGGCCACGAAGGCCGCGCGCCGTGCGCGCTGAAGGGTGTTCCCCGCCTGTGCCGTGCCATCCGTCATCTTGAACCGTGGGTTCAAGAGGGTCGCCTGCCGGAGCCTTCAGGCGCTTCCGCGTGGGAGCGCACACCAGCCCGTTAACGGCGCGGCAACCGCGCTAATTGCATTGGTTCAAAGAGTGTAAGGACAGCTCGAGCACCGCAGGGAACGTTGAAACCTGGTCAGTCGCTCTGGCCCGCGAGGGCAATGTCGAGCGCCGAGTGCATGGCTTCAATTCTACGCCGCAGCGCGGTATCGTCAACCGAAGTTCCGCTCGCTGTTGACGAGGACTGCGCCGACGGCGCCGTCGGGCGCGCCTGACGGCGCTCGCGCAGAAGCTCGTGGGCGAGATTGAGCGCGGCCATCACCGCGATGCGCTCCGCGCCGGCGATCTTGCCGCCTTCGCGGATCTCGCGCATCCGGCGGTCCAGCAGCGCGACGGCATCGGCGAGCTCGGCGCGCTCCGATTCCTTGCACGCGACCTTGAAGTCGCGTCCCAAGAGCGCGACGTCGAGCGTGATCGTGCGCTCGGCTCCGGCTTGGGGGCGGGTGCTCACTCCGCGGCCTCGGGAAGTCGGGAGAGCAATGCGTCGAGCCGCTCGCGCGCTTCCGCCACGCGCGTCGCTAGCGCCTGGTTGCGCGCGTTGGCGGCGGCGAGATCGCGCCGCAGCGCTTCGTTCGCCGCCCGGAGCGCACGCGTGTGCGCAATCAGCGACGCCTGCTTGCGCTCAAGTGCCGTGAGCTCGGAATCAAGCGCGGACGGGGCAACGTTCGGCGTCGGCAAGGCCATCGAGCCACTCTATTCCCTCGGCGCGCGCCGCGTCAACCGGCGGCGGACGCCATGGCCGCGTCGCCTGTCGCGAGCGGCACGTAGCGTACAGAGACGATCTCGAGTTCCTCGACGCCGCGCGGCGTGCGCAGCGGGACGGTGTCGCCCTCGCGTGCCTTGATGAGCGCGCGCGCGATCGGCGACACCCAGCTCACGTAGCCGCGGACGGTGTCGATCTCGTCGACGCCGACGATGCAGACGGTGCGCTCGCCGCCTGTCGCGTCGCGCACGGTGACGGTCGCGCCGAAGAAGATCTGGTCCGCGCCTTCGTCACGCCGGGCCGCAGGATCGACGACCTCGGCCACGTCGAGGCGGCGGACGAGGAAGCGGATCCGCCGATCGATCTCGCGCAGGCGCTTCTTGCCGTAGATATAGTCGCCGTTCTCGGAGCGATCGCCATTGCCGGCCGCCCACGCGACGATCGCGACCAGCTCGGGCCGCTCCTTTTGCACGAGCTGGTCGAGCTCGGCCTTCAGGCGCTCGAAGCCTCCCGGCGTCATGTAGTTGCGGGCGCCCGCGGGCAGCGGCGGCGCGACGTTCTGCTCGTCGTCGTCCGCCGTGTCGTGCTCGCGCGTGAAGGCCTTGTTCATCGCCACTATCGGCGTCGTGAGTGTAATCGCCGGGGTAGGAATTATAGGCCGCACGGCGTGGGTCGCCACCCCCCTATAATCGGTGCGGACAAGATTGCGACGCCATGCGCGCTGCCTCCGCTCCCTCCGTCGAACCCCGCGCCGCGCCTCGCAGCTTCGCGCGGGCCGTCTTCGTGCTCGCGGTGCTCGCGATCGTTGCGCTGGCGGCACTCGCGTTCGCGCTCGCGACGGGCAGCGTCGGCGTCGACGCGACCTCGATCGTGCGCGGCTTGGCGGGCGACGGTTCGCCCGGCCCCGTTGCCATCGTCCGGGAACTCAGGCTGCCGCGCGCGTTGGCCGCGTTCGCCGTCGGTGGACTGCTCGGCGTCGCCGGCGCGCTCCTGCAGGTGCTGCTGCGCAATCCGCTGGCCGATCCTTACGTGCTCGGAATTTCCGGCGGCGCGGCGGTCGGCGCGTTGATTGCATTGTCCGCCGGGGTCGCGGTGCTCGCGATGCCCGCGGCCTTCGCCGGCGCGTTCGCGTCGACGCTCGTCGTGTTCGGGCTCGCGCGCGCAGGACGCGCCGATGCGCCGTGGACGGCGATGCGGCTCCTCCTGACCGGCGTCGTCGTCGCCGCCGGCTGGGGCGCGGTGATCGCGCTGCTCCTCACCCTCGCGCCCGACGCCCAACTCCGCGGCATGCTCTTCTGGCTGCTCGGCGATCTGTCCGCGCCACCCTCGCCCGTCGCGGCGCTTGCCGTGCTGGCCGGCGTCGTCGTCGTCGCGCTCGCGTTCGCGCGCGACCTCAACGTGCTCTCGCGCGGCGACGACGTCGCCACGGCGCTCGGGATCTCGGTCCCGCGGGCGACGCTTGCGCTCCATGCGACCGCGGCGCTGGCCACCGCCGTGGCGGTGAGCGTGGCCGGCGCCATCGGTTTCGTCGGACTGATCGTCCCGCACGCGCTCCGGCTCGCGATCGGCAACGACCAGCGCGTGCTCCTGCCGGGAGCTGCGCTCGCGGGCGGCACGCTGCTCGTCGTGGCCGACACGCTCGCGCGGAGCGTTGCGGCCCCGATCCAGATTCCGGTCGGCGTGATCACCGCGTTCATCGGCGTGCCGGCGTTTCTCTACCTGCTCGCGCGCGGTGAAGGACGCGCGTGAGCGAGCCCCTCCTCTCCTGTCGCGGTCTTTCGGCCGCCGTGGCGGGACGTGCGCTCGTCTCCGATCTCGATCTCGTCATTCACGCCGGCGAGTGCTGGGTGATCGTCGGTCCGAATGGCGCCGGCAAGACGACGCTCCTCGCGACGCTCGCGGGATTGCGGGCGCCCGCTGCGGGCGCGGTCGCGTACGCGGGCGATCCGCTCGGCGCGTTGTCGCCGCGCGAGCGTGCGCTGCGACGGGGATACCTGCCCCAGGACAGCGTCGACCATTTCCCCGCAACCGCGCTCGAGACGGTGCTCGTCGGGCGGCATCCGCACCTCGGTCGCTTCGCATGGGAGTCGGCGGCGGACCTGGCGAAGGCGCGCGCGGCGCTCGCCCGCTTCGGGCTCGCCGGATTCGAGGCGCGCGACGTGCGGACCCTGTCCGGCGGCGAGCGTCGACGCGTCGCGCTCGCGGCGCTGGTCGCGCAGGAACCCGGCCTCATGCTGCTCGACGAGCCGTCGTCGCACCTCGATCTCGGCCAGCAGGCCGCATCGCTCGACGCGCTCGCGGCGCTGTCGCGCGAGCGCGGCACGGCGCTCGTCATGGTGCTGCACGATCTGCATCTCGCGCTGCGCTACGCCGATCACGCGGTCGCGCTCGGCGCCGGACGGGCGGTGTCGGGACGCGCGGAGGGCGTGCTCACCGCCGCCGCATTGTCGGCGCTCTTCGGCCACCGCCTGACGGCGGTCGGGACGGGATCGCTGCGAACGCTGCTCCCCGGCTAGCGCCCCGAACCCGAACGAAAGCTTCACGACGGCAACGCACAGAAGCGGGTCCCCCTGACTCTGCTTGCCGTGGGGGCAGATCAGCGGGAGTCCCGCGCCGCGTCGACCGCCGCGCACAACGCCTCGACTCCTTCGAGAAAGCGCGGCCCCGGGCGATGCAGCAGATCGGCGTCGATGGCGTACAAATGGCCGTTCGCCACGGCCGGAAGCGTCGGCCAGAGACGCCAGCGATCGAGCCACCCCGGCCGCGCACCCCTCTCGGCGCCGGCGATGATCGCGTCGGGCCTGGCGGCGAGCACGGCCTCGACGTCGACCGCGGGCGCCGGCAGCGCGAGCGCCGCGAACACGTTCTCGCCGCCGCACGCATCGAGCGCCTGCGTGATCAGGTGGCCGCCCCCGACCGTGTAGAGCGGCGCGTCCCAGATCTCGTAGAACACGCGCACGCGCGCCGCTCCGCGGTGCGCGCGCGCGCACGTCGGCGAGGCGGGCGCGGAACGAGTCAGCCTCGCGCGCGGCAGCGGCTTCGCGTCCGGTCAACGCGCCCAGCCGCTCCAGGTCCTGGGCGATGCCGTCGATCGTCGCCGGCCGGGTCGTGAAGACGGCGACGCCGCGCGCGCGGAGCGCCTCGACTTGCGCGGGCGCCGTCCACGGCCAGGTGACGACGAGGTCCGGCGCGAGAAGGACGATCCGCTCGAGGTCGAGCGCCCGCGCATCGCCCACCCGCGGAATGGCCCGCGCCGCCGGCGGGAAGTCGGAGGTGTCGACGGTGCCGACGATCGCGGAACCCGCACCGAGCGCGAACAGGAGCTCGGTCGCGTGCGGCGCGAGGCTCACGATGCGTGTCGCCGGGCGGGCGAGAGTGACGGCCGCACCGGTATCGTCGACCGCGACGATCTCCGCGCGCGCCCACGACGCAGCGAGTGCGAAGATCACCACCGCGAATCGTCCGGTCATCGCAGCGACAGCCGGATGCCGCCCAGCACGGTCGCGCCGCCGGTCGCGTAGCCCGCGGCAAGCTCGTAGTTCTTGTCGAGCACGTTGTCGCCGCGCGCGAACAGCGTCACCCGCGGCGAAAGCACCCATTCGAAGGTCAGGTTCACGATCGCGTACCCGCCCATCGTCACGAGATTCGCGGGATCGTCGTAGCGCAGCGACGACACGACGAGCTCGACGCCGAGCCGCGTCGGCCCGAGCGGGATCCCCGCCGTCACCGCGCCGTGCCGCCGCGCCCGCCGCGGCAAGCAGCTTGCCGGTGAGATCGTTCTCGGGCGCCGCGAGATCGAGCGACGCGGCAAGCGCGAGGCCGTTGTCGCCACGCACGTCGACGCCGAGCGTGACTCCCTCGAGGATCGCGCGATCGACGTTGTACGGGACGCAATTGAACGCCGCGTCGCACTGCAGGACGATCAGCTGCGACACGCGGTTGCGGTACGCGATCGCGCTCGCCTCGACCGCGGCGCGCTCGAATTCGCCGTTCCAGTAGAGGGCCGCCTCGACGTTGCGCGAGGTCTCGGGCTCGAGGTCCGGGTTCGAGAACCCGGGATAGTAGAGATCGTTGAACGACGGCGGCTTGAATCCGGTGCTGTACCCGGCCGTCGCCCGCCACGCCGGCGAGAATCGATATCCATACGTGACCGCGCCGGTGGTCCTGCCGCCGTACTGCGTCGAGTGGTCTTGCCGCAGATTCGCCTGGAGCGCGTGGCGATCGAGCGCGAGCCGGTAGATGCCGAACAGCGAATCGGTGTCCCGCGCGGTGGTCGCGAAGCCGGCGTCGGTCGCGAGCCGCTCCAGGCGCCGCTCGTAGCCGGCGCTCAACACGCCCAGCGGCAGCGCGAAGTCGTTCTGCCACGCGAGCTGCCGCTGCGTCGTGTCGAAGGTCGACGCGCCGAGCGCCGTCTCGGTCCGGCTGTCGTCGATGCCTTCTCCGTACGCGACGCGCGAGACCCAGAACGACGCGAGCCGGTTGCGACTCGCGACGTGCCACGCCTTCGCGACGGTGATCGTGCGGTCGTCGTAGCCGGGACCGCCGTCGAACTGGTTGTCGAGACGGCTCCCGAGGTATTGCGCGGTCAGCGCCTGATCGGCCGCGAATTCGTAGCCAAGGCTCGCCGAAACGCTCTGGTCCGAATAGCCGTCCGGATCCGGGTTGTAGAGGAAGTTGTCGGGGTTGGCGATCGTGTTGAAGCCGCGGCTCGCCTTGCCGCCGACCTGCGCCGAATACTGGAGCGGGCCGGCGCTGCCGCTCGCGCCCGCCTTCGCGTCCCACGTTCGATAGGTTCCGTAACCCCCGCTCGCGCTGGCCGAGAACGCGCCGCTGCCGCGCCGCGTGAACACCTGGACGACGCCGCCGATCGCATCGGCGCCGTAGAGGCTCGAGGCCGGACCGCGGAGGATCTCGATGCGCTCGATCTGGTCGAGAGGAATCGCCTCGAGCGAGGTCGCCCCGGCGCTCGCCGACGCGATGCGAACGCCGTCGATCAGCACCAGCGTCTGGCCACGATTCGCGCCGCGGAGGAACACCCCCGAGACGGAGCCCGGGCCTCCGTTCTGGACGATCTCGACGCCGTGCTGGCGTTGCAGCAACTCGGCCAGGCTTTGCGTACCCGCACGCGCGATCTCGTCCGGGCCGATCACCGTGACGTCGGCGAGCACGTCCGCGATCGGCTGCGCGTCGCGCGCTGCCGTCACGGCGACCGGCTCGAGCTTCGCCGGCGTCTGCGCGGCAGCGGGCACCGGGGCCAGCACGCACGCGAGCGAACACGCGGCGAGGAGCCTCGCGCGCGGGACCGGCTGATGGACCATGACGAACTCCGCAGGAGCCGCGGATCCCCGCGCGGCGACGGCGACGGAGCACGCTTCGCGCGCCCTCGAACCGGATGCAGGCCGGTCTCCGGGCTTGCCGGTCAAAGCCGCCCGCCTTCCCGTCCGCCGTGCGGACAGTGGCTTAAGAGGGCGACCCCTCGCCGGCTTACCGTTGCGGGGGCAGCCGCGGACTGGCGCGGAGGCGAATCCCGCGCGACACCGCGTTCCCGTTTCACCCGCCGCGAGGGATTCGCGGCGGACACCTGCAGCCGCGATGGTAGCGCAGAGGCGCCGCGGGCGGCCGCGTGGCCCGTGGGTGTCCGAGCGCGACGCGAGCTTTGCTATAATCCGCGCCCCATCGTTGTCCGCCCCCACGGGCTCAAACCCGCTCCGGGGCCGCACCGTGCCGCAGAAGCTGTACATCCGCACGTTCGGCTGCCAGATGAACGAGTACGACTCGGACCGGATGGCCGACGTGCTCGCCGCCTCCGATGGCCTCGCCATCGCCGACCGCCCGGAGGATGCCGACGTGATCCTGTTCAACACCTGCTCGGTGCGCGAGAAAGCGCAGGAGCGCGTGTTTCACGACCTGGGTCGCGTGCGTGCACTCAAGGACACGAAACCCGGGCTCATCATCGGCGTCGGCGGCTGCGTGGCGAGCCAGGAAGGCGCCGCGATCGTAAAGCGCGCGCCATTCGTCGACGTCGTGTTCGGCCCCCAGACGCTGCACCGGCTTCCCGAGCTGATCCGCGAGCGGCGGGCGACCGGCCGCGCGCAGGTCGACGTCTCGTTTCCCGAGATCGAGAAGTTCGACCACCTGCCGCCGCCCACGGTCGACGGCGCCTCGGCGTTCGCGTCGATCATGGAAGGCTGCAGCAAGTACTGCACGTTCTGCGTCGTGCCGTACACGCGCGGCGAGGAAGTGTCGCGGCCGCTCGACGACGTGCTGACCGAGGTCGCGGATCTCGCCGACCAGGGCGTCCGCGAGATCACGCTGCTGGGCCAGAACGTCAACGCGTACCGTGGCCGCATGAGCGCCGCAGGGCCGCCCCAAGGCGCGAATTGCTCCCCCACGGGGGGCAGCGCAGCGGCGACAGCCGCGAGCGTGGGGGCACATGACGCCAACGGAGCGGTCGCCGACTTCGCGTCGCTGCTCGAGTACGTGGCCGAATTTCCCGGCATCGAGCGGATCCGCTACACGACGTCGCATCCGAAGGAGATGACCTCCGCGCTCATCGCCCTGTACCGCACGCAGGGCAAGCTCGTCTCGCATCTCCACCTGCCCGTCCAGTCCGGCTCCGACCGCGTGCTCGCCGCGATGAAGCGCGGCTACACGGCGCTCGAATACAAGTCGATCGTCCGCCGGCTGCGGCTCGCCCGTCCCGCGCTTTCGCTGACCTCCGATTTCATCGTCGGCTTCCCCGGCGAGACCGACGCCGATTTCGAGCTCTCGATGGCGCTCGCGGCCGAGGTCGGCTTCGACGGCGCCTTCACCTTCGCCTACAGCCCGCGACCCGGCACCCCCGCCGCCGAGCTGCCGGACCAGGTGCCGGCCGCAACGAAGCAGGCGCGCCTCGAACGGCTCACGACGCTGCTCGACCGCCAGTATCGGGCTTACAGCGAAGCGATGGCCGGCACGCGGCAGCGCGTGCTCGTCACCGGCCGGGCAGTCAAGGACGCGCGGGAGCTCCAGGCGCGGACCGAGAACAACCGCGTCGTCAATTTCGCGGGCGAGCCCTCGCTTGTCGGTCGATACGTCGACGTGACGATCTACCGCCGCGCTGCCGCATTCGCTGCGGGGCGAGCTCGTCGCGCCCTCCCGCCCACTCGTCGGACCGGGGTGAACCCTGGCACGTACCCACGGTCTGTAGCCGACTTCCGAATCTTCCTCACGAGGTCCCCGATGTTCCGCACCCTCCGCACCTTCGATTCCCGCCTCCCGCTCGGGGCGTTCGCCGTCACCGCGGTGTCGCTCGCGCTCGCGGGCTGCGCCACCGTTCCCGCCGCGGGGAGCGCCACGGCAGCCACGCCGGCGACCGACAACACAAAGGTCGCGGCCGCGGTGGCCGCCGGCGTGACAGCGGGCAATGCGGCAAGCGCCCGTCCCGGCGCCTCTCCCGCAAGCATCGCGCAGGCTGCAGGCGCAGCCGCAGCAGCGGCGGCCGGCCCGAAGCCGTTTGCGGACGTGATCAAGGACGCGAAGGAGACCAAGGGGCTCTTCCCGCTGTGGCAGAAGGACGACAAGGTCTGGATCGAGCTCGCCCCCGACCAGTTCGGCGTCCCCTACCTCTTCACGGCGAACCTGAGCCGCGGCGTCGGCGAGCACGGCGTCTACGGCGGCATGATGCTCGCCGACCAGATCGTCGAATGGAAGAAGATCGGCAACACGGTCCAGCTGATCGCGAAGAATTTCGCGTTCACCGCGGGCGCCAACGCGCCGATCGCGCAGGGCGTGAAGGAAGGCTTCACCGACAGCCTGATCGGCTCGACGACCGTCGCGAGCCAGCCGCACCCCGACCGCAAGACGGTGCTGGTCGAGGCGAACGCGCTGCTCCTGACCGACATTCCGGTCGGGAATCGCTTCACCATCCCGATCCACATGCGGAGCTACACGTTCGACGCGAAGAACTCGAGCTTCGACGCCTTGCACGACACGGCCGAGCAGGCGACGTTCGTCGTCTCCGCGCACTACCAGAACCCGCGCGCGACACTGCCGCCGGTGCCGACGTCGACGCCGCACCCGCCGAATCCGTTCCCGCCGTTCACGGTGCTGCCGGACGCGCGGAGCCTGTTCCTCGGCTACACGTACAACATCGCGAAGCTGCCCGACCCGATGCCCGCGCGCCGCGCCGACCCGCGCGTCGGCCACTTCGAGAGCGAGATCTGGGACTTCTCGACCGACGCGAAGTACACGCCGCGCACGCATTACGTGGCCCGCTGGCGCCTCGAGAAGAAGGACCCGACCGCGGCGCTCTCGGAACCCAAGGAACCGATCGTGTTCTGGATCGACCGCACGGTGCCGGAGAAGTACCGGCCCGCGGTGCGCGAGGGCATCCTCGAATGGAACAAGGCGTTCGAGAAGATCGGCTTCAGGGACGCGATCGTCGTGAAGCAGATGGAGGCCGACGCGCCGTTCGACACCTACGACGCGCGGCACACGACGGTGCGGTGGTTCGTCTCGACCGACGCGCCGTTCGCGATCGGGCCGTCGACGGTCGACCTGCGCACCGGGGAGATCCTGAACGCGCAGGTCGGGATTCCCGAGCTCTGGTCGCGCGTCGGCCGGACGTTCATCAGCGAGCAGGCCCCCTCGGCGTGGCCGGCGTCCGACGCGTATGCGACCTCGCTCGGGGACGACCCGCAGCGGTGCACGTACGCGACCGAAGCCCTCGCGGAGATGCAGTTCGGCCTCGACGTCCTCTACGAGCGCGGCGACCTCGAGCCCGGCAGCCCCGGAGCCGAGGCCTTCGTCGCGGCATCGCTCAAGGCGGTCGTCATGCACGAAGTCGGGCACACGCTCGGCCTGCGGCACAACTTCCGGGCGTCGACCGTGTACCCGCTCGCGAAGATCTCGGATCCGGCGTGGAGCCGCGAGCACGGCATCTCGGGCTCGGTGATGGACTACAACCCGCTCAACATCGCGGTGAAGGGCGAGCAGCAGGGCAGCTACGTCGAGCCGACGATCGGTCCGTACGACTACTGGGCGATCGAGTACGCCTACCGGCCGCTCCCGAAGGAGACGGAGAACGAGGAGCTCGCGCGAATCGCATCACGAGGTGCGACCGATCCGCTGCTCGCGTTCTCGTCCGACGAGGAGGCATTCGCCGCGCTCGACCCGGACGCAAGCCAGTTCGACCTCGGCACCGACACGCTCTCGTACCTGCAGAAGCGGCTCGTGATCTCGCAGGAGCTCTGGCAGCGTCTGCAGGCGAAGCAATTGAAACCGGGCGAATCCTACGACGTGCTGCGCCGCAGCTTCGACGCCGGGTTGCGGCAGTTCGGGCGCGCCTCGGCGCTCGCCGCCAAGTACGTGGGCGGCGTCTATTACGTGCGCGACTACGCGGGAACCCAAAACAGGCCGCTGACGCCGGTGTCGCCGGAAAAGCAGCGCGCGGCGCTCAAGCTGCTCGCGACCCGAGTGTTCGCGGCCGACAGCTTCCGGTTCAAGCCCGAATTCCTGCGCAGCATGGGCATCGACTATCTCAACCTTCCGGGCTCGGGGTTCACGTCGGCCCGCTTCAACCCCGATTTCAGCCTGCGCAACCGCGTGCTGGCGCTCCAGACGGCGGCGCTGAACCAGCTCATGAGCGACACGGTGCTCACGCGGCTCCTCGATTCCGAGGTCAAGGTCGACTCGAGCCAGCAGGCCCTGACGATTCCGGAGCTGTTCTCGGTGCTGCGCGGGTCCATCTGGAGCGAGCTCAGGACGAACGCCGCGATTCCGGGACCTCGCCGCGACCTCCAGCGCGAGCACATCCGGAAGCTGGCGACGATGCTGACCCGTCCTGCGCCGACAACGCCTGCCGATGCGACCGCACTCGTCCGCGAGGAAGCGAAACAGCTGTCCGCACAGCTGCGCACCGCCGTGGCGGGCCAGCGCGACGCGGCGACCCGCGCGCACCTGATCGAATCGGCCTCGACGCTCGACGAAGCCCTGAAGGCGCCGCTGATCCGGCAGCAGGCATGATGCCGCGCTCGTCCTCTCCCCCGGCGCGGGGAGCGGGCGCTGGTGACGGGAAGATCGGCCGGGCATGATCGCTCGCCGCGAGCAGCACGAGCTCAGGCTCTCTCCGCTCGACAATCACGCGCTCGCGAACCTGTGCGGGCCGCTCGATGCGAACCTGCGGCAGATCGAGGCCGCGCTCGACGTCGCGATCGCGCACCGCGGCGTCGACTTCACGCTGACGGGAACCGCCGCGCAGGCCGCGCGTGCCGCGTCCGCACTGCAGCGGTTCTACGCCGCGGCCGAGAAGCCGCTCTCGGTCGACGACATCCAGCTCGGCCTGATCGAGATCACCACGCAGAAGCCGCGCGCCGCCGCGGCGGCGGAAGACGACGGCGCGCCGCTCCTGCGCACGCGTCGCGCCGATCTGCATGGCCGCACGCCGAACCAGACGCTCTATCTGAAGCAGATCCAGGAGCACGACATCACGTTCGCGATCGGTCCCGCGGGTACCGGCAAGACCTATCTCGCCGTCGCCTGCGCCGTCGACGCGCTCGAGCGCGACGCGGTCAAGCGGCTCGTGCTCGTCCGCCCGGCCGTCGAGGCCGGCGAGCGGCTCGGCTTCCTGCCCGGCGATCTCGCCCAAAAAGTGGATCCGTATCTCCGGCCGCTCTACGACGCGCTCTACGACCTCCTGGGCTTCGACAAGACGGGGAAGCTCTTCGAGCGCAGCACGATCGAGATCGCGCCGCTCGCCTACATGCGCGGCCGCACGCTCAACCACTCTTTCATCATCCTGGACGAGGCGCAGAACACGACGCCCGAGCAGATGAAGATGTTCCTGACCCGGATCGGGTTCGGCACGAAGGCTGTGATCACGGGCGACGTGACGCAGATCGACCTCGCGCGCGGCCAGAAGAGCGGGCTCGTCGAGGCCGACCGGATCCTGGCCGGCGTGCGCGGCATCGCGTTCGCTCGCTTCAGCTCGGCCGACGTCGTGCGGCATCCGCTCGTGCAGAAGATCATCAGCGCCTACGAGCGCGACGCGGCAGCGAAGAAGCCTCCCGAGTAATGGCGGGGCGAGCGCCGCGCCTTTCGCTCGCCGTGCAGCACGCGACGGCCGCCACGGTGCTGCCGGCGGCCGCGGCGCTCCGCCGGTGGGCCAAGGCCGCGCAGGAGCGCGATTGCGCCGTCACCGTACGCTTCGTCGGCGAGCGGGAAGGGCGGACGCTGAACGCGCTCTACCGCGGCAGGGACCACGCGACCAACGTCCTCACGTTCGTGTACGATGTGGAGGGTACGCTCGAAGGCGACATCGTGCTCTGCGCGCCGGTCCTGCGGCGGGAAGCGAAGGCGCAGGGCAAGCCGCTCGCCGACCACTGCGCGCACCTCGTCGTCCACGGCATGCTTCACCTGCAAGGCTACGAACACGACACCATCCGCGCGGCGCGGGCGATGGAGGCGCGCGAGACGGCGATTCTCTCGCGCCTCGGCGTGCCCGATCCGTACGCGCGAGCGCCGGCGCCGGCACGACGGCGCTGACCGATGAACGAGCGCGACGACAGGCAGGACCGGCCGACGCTGCTCGAGCGGCTCTCGGCATTCCTGACGCGCGAGCCCGAGGACCGCGAGGAACTCCTCGACCTTCTGCACGGCGCGTTCGAGCGCAAGCTGCTCGACGCCGACGCGCTCTCGATGATCGAAGGCGTACTGCAGGTGTCCGAGATGACGGTCCGCGACATCATGATCCCGCGCGCGCAGATGGATGTCGTGTCGATCGACGACGATCCCTCCGAGTTCATCCCCATTGTGCTCGAGACGCGTCACTCGCGGTTCCCGGCGATCGGCGAGAACAAGGACGACGTCATCGGCATCCTGCTCGCGAAGGAACTCCTGAACTGGTACCGCAGCCCCGAGACGTTCAACCTTCGCGACACGCTGCGCCCCGCGGTGTTCGTCCCCGAGTCGAAGCGGCTGAACGTGCTCCTGCGCGAATTCCGCGCGAACCGCAACCACATCGCGATCGTCGTCGACGAGTACGGCGGCGTGTCGGGCCTGGTCACGATCGAGGACGTGCTGGAGCAGATCGTCGGGGACATCGAGGACGAATACGACTTCGACGAAAGCCAGGACAACATCATCGCCGAGACCGGGGGCCGCCATCGGGTCAAGGCGCAGACGGAGATCGGCGACTTCAACGCGCACTTTCGGACGGACTTCGCCGACGATGAATTCGACACGGTGGGCGGACTCGTGCTGCAGGCGTTCGGGCGGCTGCCCAAGCGCGGCGAGGCGGTGACGATCGGCGAACATCGCTTCCGTGTCGTGCGCGCCGATTCGCGGCGCCTCTACACGCTCGAGGTCGAACCGGCGACACCGCCGGCGTCGCCGGCGCCCGCCGAGCCTTCATCCAATCCGGACGCCGCGGGCCGCTGACGGTGCGTCGCGGCGGCCGCCGATGAGGTTCGTGCCGTCCCGATCGACGTGGTTCGCGTTCGCGGCGGGCGTCATCACGGTGTTCGGCTTCGCGCCGTTTCGCTCGCCGGTCGTCCCGCTCGTCGCACTCTCGCTCCTGTTCGTCCTCTGGCAGGACGCGGCGACCCCGCGCGCGGCCGCACGGCTCGGATTCGCGTTCGGCGCCGGACTCTTCGGTACCGGCGTGTCCTGGGTCTACGTTGCGATCCACACGTTCGGTGGAATGCCGGCGTTGCTCGCGGCGATCGGCACCGCGGCGTTCGTCGCCTACGTTGCGCTCTTTCCGGCGGCGGCCGGCTGGCTCGCTGCGCGCTCCGCCGCGCCGCGGACGTGGTCGCGGGCGGTCGCCGCGGCCGCCGCGTGGACGTTCCTGGAGTGGATCCGCAGCTGGCTCTTCTCGGGGTTCGGCTGGCTTTCCCTCGGCTACAGCCAGCTGCCCGGAAGCCCGCTCGCGGGCTACGCGCCGATTGGCGGCGTGTTCGCCGTGACGCTCGCGGTCGCGCTGGCCGCGGCGGCGCTCACTCTCGCCATCGACGCCTTCGCCGCCGCCGCGTCGCGCCGCGGGATCGCACTCGCCGGTGCGATCGTTGCGCTGGGCGCCGGAGGTGCCGCGCTCGGTGGCATCGCGTGGACGGCCCCGGTGGGCGCGCCGGTCGCCGTGTCGCTCGTCCAGGGCAACGTCCTGCAGGACGTCAAGTTCGATCCGGGCTTTCGGGAGCACACCTACGATCTGTACACGGGGCTCGCCGCCGCCGCGCATGGACGTCTGATCGTGCTGCCCGAGAGCGCGTTCCCGGTGTTCGCGGGCGAGGTGCCGCAACCCGTGCTCCTCGACCTCCTGCGCACCGCCGCGAATCGCGACGGCGACCTGCTGCTCGGCCTGTTCACGCTGGAGCCGCCGCTGCCGGGAAAGGACGAGCCGCGTTACTACAACAGTGTCGTCACGCTTGGCACCGCGCCGATGCAACTCTACCGGAAGCGCCACCTCGTGCCGTTCGGCGAGACGATTCCGCTCGAGGGCGTGCTCGGCCCGGCGCTCCGGGCGATGCTCGCGATCCCGATCGCGAGCCAGTCGGCAGGCGACGCCGATCCCCCGCCCCTCATGGTGGCCGGGCAGCGGGTCGCGGTGAACATCTGCTACGAGGACGCGTTCGGCGCCGACATCAGGCCGCAGGCGGCCGCCGCGACGCTGCTAGTGAACGTCACCAACGACGCATGGTATGGCCGCTCGCTCGCCGCCGAGCAGCACGCGCAGATCGCGCAGATGCGCGCGCTCGAGACCGGGCGTCCGATGCTCCGCGCGACCAACACCGGGATTACCTCGGCGATCGCGCACGACGGCCGCGAGATCGCGCGGCTCCCGTGGTTCACGCGCGGGATCCTCGAGGTCGATGTCGTCGGGCGAGAGGGCGTGACACCTTACGTCCGCTTCGGCGATCTCCCTGCGGCGGCGCTCGCGGCCGCCCTCTTCGCATTGGCGGTCGGCGGCTCGCGCCGGCGCAATCCGACCTAATGTCGGCGCCGGCCGCCGCGCGAACGGCGGATGCCGGTAAAATGGGCGCATTTCAAGACCTTAGCCGGCGGTCGCCGCTGCAAGCGATGCTCACGTTTCAAGAAGTCATCCTGAAGTTGCAGGACTACTGGGGGCGCCAAGGCTGCGCGCTCCTGCAGCCCTACGACCTCGAAGTGGGCGCCGGGACCTCGCACACCGCGACCTTCCTCCGCGCGCTCGGCCCCGAGCCCTGGCGAGCCGCGTACGTGCAGCCGTCGCGCCGGCCCAAGGACGGCCGCTATGGCGAGAATCCGAACCGCCTTCACCAGCACCACCAGTTCCAGGTCGTGCTGAAGCCCTCGCCGCCCGACATCCTCGATCTCTACCTGGGCTCGCTCGCCGCGCTCGGGTTCGACCTCGCGCGGAACGACGTCCGCTTCGTCGAGGACGACTGGGAGAACCCGACGCTCGGCGCCTGGGGCCTGGGGTGGGAGGTCTGGCTCAACGGCATGGAGATCACGCAGTTCACCTACTTCCAGCAGGTCGGCGGGCTCGATTGCAATCCGATCACGGGCGAGATCACCTACGGCCTCGAGCGGATGAGCATGTACCTGCAGAACGTCGAGTCGGTGTTCGATCTCCGCTACACCGACGAGATGAGCTACCGCGACGTGTTCTTCCAGAACGAGGTCGAGCAGTCGCGCTACGCCTTCGACGAGTCGAACGCGGAGAAGCTCTTCGAGCAGTTCACGCTCTTCGAAGGCGAGGCGAAGCGCCTGCTCGAGGCCAGGCTGCCGCTGCCAGGCTACGAGATGATCCTGAAGGCGGGTCATACCTTCAACCTGCTCGACGCGCGCGGCGCGATCTCGGTGACCGAGCGCGCCGCATACATCGGCCGGATCCGGAACCTCTCGCGGCTCGTCGCGACCGCGTACGTCGAGTCGCGCGAGGCGCTCGGGTTTCCGATGCTGCCCGAGTCGCAACGAAAGGCCGCATGAGCGACGCGACCCTGCTGGTCGAGCTCGTCACCGAGGAGTTGCCGCCGAAGGCGTTGAAGTCTCTCGGGCAGTCCTTCGCCGACGGGGTGGCCAGCGCGTTGCGCAGGCGCGGATTCGTCGCCCCGAACGCCCTCATCACACCATTTGCGACGCCCCGTCGGCTCAGCGTTTCGATCACGGATGTGCCCGCGACCGTCACTGAGCCATCGCGTGCGGTGCCGCTGCTGCCGGTCAACGTCGCATTCGACGCCGGCGGCGTTGCGACCGGTGCGCTCCAGAAGGCGATCAAAGCCAAGACGGGCTTCGAGAACTACGACGCGGTCCCCCCCGATCGGATCGAGCGACGGAGCGACGGCAAGCTGGAGCGGGTGTTCTACCTCGAGCCGCCGGTCGCCGTATCCCTGCGCTCCGCCCTGCAGGAGGCGCTCGACGACGCGCTCGCGAAGTTGCCGATCCCCAAGGTCATGAGCTACGCGGCGCCGGGCAGCTACTACAACGACGAGAAGTTCGTCCGCCCTGCGCATCGGCTGGTGGCCTTGCACGGCAAGGACATCGTGCCCGTCGAGGCGCTCGGACTCACTGCGAACCGAACGACCGATGGTCACCGCTTCCTCGGTCGGCGCGAGATCGAGATCGAAAGCGCCGACGGCTACGCCGACCAGGTGTGGGCCGAAGGCAAGGTCATCGCGTCGTTCGGCGACCGCCGCGCGGCGATCGAGAAGGCGCTCGCCGCACACTCGGCCGGCGCGACGCTGATCGCCCCCGACGCGCTGTTGGACGAGGTCACGGCCCTGGTCGAGTGGCCGGCCGTCTACGCCGGCACGTTCGATCCCGCGTTCCTCGCCGTGCCGCAGGAGTGCCTGATCCTGACGATGCAGCAGAACCAGAAGTACTTCGCGCTCGCCGACCGCGACGGCAGGCTGACGCACCGCTTCCTGCTCGTCTCGAACCTCGAGACGCGAGACCCGTCGGCCATCGTAGCGGGCAACGAGCGGGTACTTCGCGCGCGGCTCGCCGACGCCAAGTTCTTCTACGACCAGGATCGCCGGCAGCCGCTCTCGGCACGCGTCGATCGGCTGCGCAGCGTCGTCTACCACGGCAAGCTCGGCACGCAGGCGGCCCGCGTCGACCGCCTCCGTTCGCTGGCATCAGAGATCGCGACCAAGATCGGGGTGGACATTGCCGCCGCCGACCGCGCGGCGCTGCTCGCAAAGGCGGATCTCGTCACCGAGATGGTCGGCGAGTTTCCGGAGCTGCAGGGCGTCATGGGGCGCTACTACGCACAGCACGACGGCGAGCCCGCGGCGGTGGCCGACGCCGTCGCGCAGCACTACTGGCCGCGCTTCGCCGGCGACGCACTGCCCGAGGGCGGCGTCGCGCAGGCGGTTGCGCTCGCCGACAAGCTCGAGACGCTGGCCGGCCTGTTCGGCATCGGGCAGGTGCCGACCGGCGACAAGGATCCGTTCGGGCTGCGCCGCGCGGCGCTCGGGGTGATCCGGATCCTGGTCGAGCGGCAGCTCGCGCTGTCGCTGCCCGGCCTCCTCACGCTCGCGTTCGAGGCGTTCGCCGGCGTTCCGGCGGTGAAGGACGCGAGGGCCGCGCTCGCGAGCTTCGTCTACGACCGCCTGCGCGGCTACCTCCGCGAGGACGGCTTCACGGCCAACCAGATCGCCGCCGTCGTCGACGGCGAGCCGGCCGACATCCACCTCGTGCCCGCGCGCCTCGCAGCCGTGCAGGCGTTCGAGGCGCTGCCCGAATCGGGCGCGCTCGCCGCGGCGAACAAGCGGATCGTCAACATCCTCCGGAAGGCGGAGGCCGAGGCCGCGGCCGCCGTCGACCGCGCGCGGCTCGAGAGCGGCGCCGAGCACGACCTCTGGCTCGCCTTCCAGAAGCTCGAGCCGGCCGTCGACGCCGACTGCAGCCGTGGCGACTACGCATCGGCGCTGATGGCGCTCGCCTCCGCGCGGCCGGCGGTCGACCGGTTCTTCGACGACGTGCTGGTGATGGCCGACGACCCCGAGATCCGCGCGAACCGTCTCGCGCTGCTCCGTGGCATCGCGCAGACGATGAACCGCGTCGCCGACATCTCGAAGCTCGCGGTGTAGGGCAGGCCCCGACATGGTCCAGCTCGCCTCCGAAGCGGTTGCCCAGACGCGCGCGGTCCGGCTCATCGTCCTCGATCGCGACGGCGTCATCAACCGCGACAGCGAGCAGTTCATCAAGTCTCCCGACGAGTGGCGGCCGATCCCCGGCAGCCTCGAGGCGATCGCCCGGCTTCATCACGCAGGCTTTCGCGTCGTCGTCGCGACCAACCAGTCGGGGATCGGCCGCGGCCTTTTCGACATGGCCACGCTGAACGCGATCCACGAGAAGATGTACAAGGCGCTCGCCCAGGCCGGCGGCCGGATCGACGCGCTGTTCTACTGCCCGCACACCGCGGATTCGAACTGCGATTGCCGCAAGCCGAAGGCCGGGATGCTGCGCGAGATCGGGCTTCGCTTCGGCGTCGAGATGACCGGCGTGCCGTGCGTCGGCGACTCGGTGCGCGACCTCGAGGCGGCAGAGGCCGTGGGCGCGCAACCCCTGCTGGTCCTGACGGGCAAGGGCGAGAAGACGCTGCGCGCAGGGAATTTCCCGAAGAACACGGTGATCTTCCCCGATCTCGCGTTCGCCGCTTCGGCGCTCCTCGCCTCCGAGTGACAGGGCCTGTTCACACCATGGCCACAAACGCGAGCGGGTGGCATGGGGCGCCAATCAAGGCGCCCGACGATGTCAAGACTGGCCGTCTTGGCAAGGAGGGCAACGAAGAGTGGCGCCGCATGGCGCCCGCTCCCTTCGGGTTGCCGCCGAAAACGCCGATCGCTGTGTTGCAAAGCCTCGCCGGGCAGCCGACCCGGTTTCGTTTTGCGCCTTGCGCTTGGCGTTTTCGGCCATGCAACGCGTTCGTGGCTATGGTGTGAACAGGCCCTCGGCGGCGAGAGCGATGTCCGCCCTCCGCTCGCTCGCGTTCCTGCTGTTCCAGACGCTCGTCACGCCGATTTACGCGGCGGTGATGCTGGCGACGTTCTGGCTGCCCCGCGTGCCGATGTACCGGATCGCCGCGCACTGGTGCCGGACCAATCTCATGGGCGCGCGCCTGATCTGCGGGATACGCCACCGCGCGATCGGCATCGAGCACATCCCGCCGGCCACCGTGCCGCACATCGTCATGTCGAAGCACAGCTCGACATGGGAGACGCTCGCGCTCACGCTGTTCTTCCCGCCGCTCGCGTATGTGGCGAAGAAGGAGCTCCTGTCGATCCCGTTCTTCGGCTGGGGCTTCGCGCTCGCCTCGCCGATCACGATCGACCGCCGGGCCGGCATGGACGCGATGCAGCAGATCGCGAAGCAGGGCCGCGAGCGCTTCGCGCAGGGCTTCTGGATCGTCGTCTACCCCGAAGGAACGCGGATCCGGGTCGGCACGCGCGCCAAGTACAAGACCGGCGGCGCGCGGCTCGCACGCGAGCTCGGCGTGCCGATCGTCCCCGTGGCGCACAATGCCGGCTGGCTCTGGCCCAAGGGCCTCTTCGGCAAACGCCCGGGGACGGTTACGATCTCGTTCGGGCCGCCGATCGCTCCCGGCGGCAAGGACCCGCAGCGGCTCACCGCCGAGGTCGAGACATGGATCGAGAACGAGGTCGCGCGCCTCGGCACGCCGCAATGAATCCCTCCGCCGAAAGCGGGCGGAGTCGCTCGGCGGTGCTGGCCATTCCGCTGCGTCGAATCGCGCTCGCGGGCGAGCCGGTCGACTACCGACTGGTGCGCGCCCGGCGCCGCACGATCGGCATGCACGTGGGCGCCGACGGGCTCGTCGTGCGCGCGTCGCGCTGGGTGACGATCCGCGACGTCGAAGCGACGCTGCGCGAACACGCCGCCTGGATCCTGCGCCGTCTCGCCGAATGGCGGGCGCGGCGCCGCGACGTGCTGCCGGAGGTGTGGGCGTCCGGGGCGCCGATCCTCTTCCAGGGACGCGATCTCACGCTCGACCTCCGCCCGTCGCCGCGGACGTCGATCGCGGCGGACCTGGTCAATGTCACCGTTCGCCATCCGACCCCGGACGACGAGCAGGAGATCGCCGCCTGCGTGGGCCACTGGCTGCGCGCCGAGGCGCTCGCGTTCGCCGAGCCCCGCGTGGCCGCGAGCGCGGCGCGCCTCGGGGCCGCCATGCCGATGGTCCGCCTGTCGAACGCCCGCTCCGAATGGGGCAGCTGCAATCGCAAGGGCGAGATCAGGCTGTCATGGCGACTGATCCAGCTGCCGCCCGAGCTCGCGCAATACGTCGTCGCGCACGAGGTCGCGCACCTGATCGAGCTCAATCACTCGCCGCGGTTCTGGGCGCTCGTCGAGGCGCTGCACCCGGCGTACGCCAAGGCACGCCAAGCGCTGGCCGAGTGGTCGTCCGTGCTCGATTAGCGGCGCGAGCGGCGAGCCGAGGCCCCTGGCGCGAAACGCCAAGGGGGAGCGAGCGATCGCGAGTAGCGACGCGAGCCGAGGAGCAGGGACCCCGCGCGGCGTTATCGCGCGGGGATGCGACTCAGGCGAGTCGGAGCACGAGGCCGACCGCACGTCGATAGCCCGGCACGGCTGTGCGGAGGCCGAGGCCGCAGTCAGCCGACAAAACCGCGCAACACTCAGTCGCGGCGGGGCGGAGGCCGAGGAATATCCCCGGAAGGTGCCGGCAACGGCGGGAGCGTGACGTCGAGGCCACCCTGCGACCGCAGCAACGCGGCGAGCGCAGCGCCAAGCTCGGTGCCGTTCCGCGTGTCGCGCCATGCGCCGCCGCGGGGCGCGAAGTGAAAGCCGCCGCTTCGCGCCGCGACCCAGAGCTCGCGGTTGGGCACGTGCCGGTTGATGACGAGCTTGCCGCCGTCGCCGCATTCGACTTCGAGGATGCCGTCGTGAAGCGTCCAGTCGAGATCGGCGTCCGCCGCTGCGAGCGCCGCATCGAGCGCCCGGCCGATGTCAGCCAGGACGCGGTCCGTCGCGGCCATGAATTCACTGTCGGTGATCATCGTGGGACCTCGAAGAAGGTCGCGTCGCACGTGCTAGGATGCCACTCGATGTTACGTGATTTCCACGCGGCCGATCGCCCTCGCGGCGGCATTGCCCGCCGCACGATGCTGCTGGTCGCGATCTTCGCCGCGTGCGCCGCCGGTTGCGGTATCAAGGGCCCGCTGCGGCCGGCGCCGCCCCCCGCGCCGGCCCCCGTTCCAGCGACGCCCGACGCCGCACCGGCGACACCCGCGGAGCCCGACGCCGCCCCCTCGCCGCGGAAGCAATGAGCGCGTTCGAGCTCCGCGACGGCGAGCTCTGCGCCGAGGGCGTGCCGCTTTCCGCGATCGCGGCGCAGTTCGGCACGCCGTGCTTCGTCTATTCGCGAGCGTCCATCGAGGGGAGCTTCCGCGAATTCGACGGGGCTTTCGCGGACCTGCCCCATCTCGTCTGCTTCGCGGTCAAGGCGAATTCGAACCTCGCGGTGCTCGACCTTCTCGCGCGGGCCGGCAGCGGCTTCGACATCGTGTCGGGGGGCGAGCTCGCACGCGTCGTCGCGGCGGGCGGCGACCCCGGAAAGATCGTCTTCTCCGGCGTCGGCAAGACCGCCGACGAGATGGGCGCGGCGCTCGCCGCGGGCATCCATTGCTTCAACGTGGAGTCGGCCGCCGAGCTCGAGCTCCTGAACGCGGTCGCGGGCCGCGCGGGCCGGATCGCGCCCGTCTCCTTCCGCGTCAACCCGGACGTCGACCCGCGGACGCATCCCTACATTTCGACGGGCCTCCGCGAGAGCAAGTTCGGCGTCGCGTGGACCGATGCGCCGGCCCTCTACCGGCACGCCGCGGCGTTGCCGCACGTCGAGGTGCGCGGCATCGATTGCCACATCGGCTCGCAGATCACCGACCTCGACGTCTGCGTCGAGGCCGCCGAGAAGCTCTTTGCGCTCGCCGACCGGATCGAGGCCGACGGGATCCCGCTCGCGCACGTCGACGTCGGCGGCGGACTCGGGATCCGCTATCGCGACGCCGAGACGATCGACGCGCGCGCCTACGGGGTCGCGATGCAGCGCGCGCGCGGAGGTCGCCGCCAGCGGCTGCTGCTCGAGCCGGGCCGCTATCTCGTCGGCAACGCCGGCGTGCTGCTTACCCGAGTTCTCTACCTCAAGCCGGGGGGCGAGCGCGAGTTCGCGATTGTCGACGCGGCGATGAACGACCTGATCCGGCCGGCGCTCTACGACGCCTGGCACGACGTCGAGCCGGTGCGCCCGCGTGCCGGCGCCGTGCGGCGCTGGCAAGTCGTCGGGCCCGTGTGCGAGAGCTCGGATTTCCTCGCGCACGACCGCGACCTCGCGCTGGCCGAAGGCGACCTCGTCGCGGTGCGGCAGGCGGGCGCCTACGGGTTCGTGATGAGCTCCAACTACAACACCCGACCGCGCGCCTGCGAGGTCGTCGTCGACGGGACGCACGCGCATCTCACACGCCCGCGCGAGACGATCGCCGATCTCTTCGCGCGCGAATCGCGACTGCCGTGATGCGCCGCATCAGCGCGTCGTTCGCGCGCACGTTGCCCGAGAAACGCGGCTGCAGACCCCGAAATGCGGTGTGCGAAATCACAACAGTCGCGCACGCAAGGCCCGGAATCGGCGGACAAATCTTGCAATCCGGAAAAATGTGGCTAGAATTCAGGCAGCAGGTAGCGGCGGATTTGTCAAGAGGTCCCGATCAAATCGGCACACCGAACGACGATTCCGGCACCGCCTGCGAAGCTGTAGAAGCTCATAACAGTCACAGCAACTCAGACAGGAGATCGTGCAAATGGCTGACATTATGGCGATGATGCCGGCGGCGACGCCGGCGCCCAAGAAGGCGACCAAGCGCAAGGCGAAGAAGAAGACCACCAAGAAGAAGGGTGCGAAGAAGGCGACCAAGAAGCGGGCCGCCCCGAAGCGCAAGGCCGCGAAGAAGGCGACGAAGCGCAAGTCCGCCAAGAAGGCGACCAAGAAGAAGGCCACCAAGCGCAAGTCCGCGAAGAAGGCCACCAAGAAGAAGGCCACCAAGCGCAAGTCCGCGAAGAAGGCGACCAAGAAGCGGAAGGCCGCCCCGAAGCGCAAGGCGAAGAAGGCGACCAAGAGAAAGGCTGCCAAGAAGCTGTAAGCCTTGCCGAGAGGAAGTCCGCCCCGGAAAGCCGGCGGACGAAAAACAGGCGACGCGACAACGCGTCGCCTGTTTTCTTTTCGGAAGCCGGCAGCGGCCCTCCCGCTGCCGTCAGCTCCCTGGCATTCCGGCCGATTTCGCGCGGCGCGCCCCCGGCTTCTGCGCGGCCCCGGCGGTCCTGCCCGACGTTTTCACCTTGGTGGTGCCCTTGCGCCCTGTCGCGCGCTTCGCCCTGCCCGCGTTGGGCGCGCGATCGCTGGTGATCCGCAGTGACTGGCCGGCGGTTAGCGAGGCCCGCCTGAGGCCGTTCCAGCGCCGCAGGTCCTGCACGCTCACGTCGTACCGGCTTGCGATCTGACCGAGCGTCTCGCCGCGCTTCACGCGGTAGTAGAACGTGCGGCCCTGCGGAACGGTGGTGAACACGGCCTGCGCAAGGTCGTCGCCCGCGTCGGCGCTCGGATGGGCCGAGGGCACGAGCAGCGTGCGTCCCGGTGGAACCCGCGTCTTCGCGCCGAGGCCGTTCACCGCACGCAGCGACTCGAGCGGCAGGCCGAACTTGGCCGCGACCTGCGGCAGCGTCTCGCCGTTGTGCATCCGGTAGGCCTGCCAATTGACGAGGGGCTGATCGGTGAGATCGAGCTTGGCGGCAAACAGCTCCGCCGTGTCGATGGGCAGGAGGATCGTGTACTCGTCCGCGCCGGCAATCACCGGCCGGTTGAAGTGGGGGTTCAGGAACTGGAACTCTTCGAGCGGCATCTCGGCCAGTTCCGCGGCGCGCTTCACGTCCATCTCCTTCGTCGTCTTGACGACGGCGAAGTAGGGCGCGTCCGGGATGTCGTCGAGCACGAGCCCGTACTTCGCGGGGTCGCTGACGATGTTCTTGACCGCCTGAAGCTTCGGCAGGTAATTGCGGGTCTCGCCGGGCATCTTGAGGCTCGCGTAGTCGGTCGGGCGCCCCCTTTTCTCGTTCTGCGCGATCGCCTTCGCCACGTTGCCTTCGCCCCAGTTGTAGCCCGCGAGCGCGAGCTGCCAGTCGTTGAAATCGTCGTGGAGCTTGGCGAGGTACGCGAGCGCGCCTTCGGTGCCCGCGACCACGTCGCGGCGCGAGTCGAACCAGAAGCTCTGTTTCATCCCGTAGAGCTTGCCGGTCGAAGGAATGAACTGCCAGATCCCCGAGGCGCGGCTCGTCGACAGCGCGTTCGGGTTGTACGCGCTCTCGATCATCGGCAGGAGCGCGATCTCGGCCGGCATGCCGCGCTCTTCCACCTCGGCGACGATGTAGTAGAGATAGCGCCGGCTGCGGTCGACCATCCGGGCGACGTAATCGGGCCGCGACGAGTACCACTCCTCCCACTTGGCAACGAGCGGATCGTCGAGCGTCGGCATCGCGAAGCCCTTCCGGATCCGATCCCAGAGATCGTCGGCGGGCGCCGGCAGCGCCTCGAGCGAGGCGGCGATTTCGGGCGGAAAAGCCGTGTCGGCGACCGGCGATGCCGTGATGACGACCGGCTTGGGCGCCGGCGGGGGCTCCGGAACGGTGATCGCGAGAGGGTCCGGGGCAGGCGGCTCCGGCGCGGGCGTGGCGCACGCCGCGAGGAGTGCGGCGAGCAGCAGCGGAGCGACGTGCTTCAGGCGCAATTCGGCCGGGATCTTAGGTCGGATGTCCGGCGATGGTAGGCGCCGCTGCCGGATGCGTCAACCGCGGAATCCGTTCTTCCATTCCCGGAGCACCGCGAATGCCTCGACCGCGTCGGCCAGCTCTCGCCCCGCATGCGCCTGCGCCGCCGCGAACACGCTGGGCTCTGCCGCGCGGAGGAACGGGTTCGTCGCGAGCTCCTCGTCCATCCGCGATGGCACCGTCGGCAGGCCCTGATCGCGCCTCGCCTGCTCGCGCGACTGCCGCTCGCGCAATGCCGCGCTCGCGGGCTCGACGGCGAGCGCGAAGCGAACGTTCGCGAGCGTGTACTCGTGACCGCAGTAGACGCGCGTGTCCCGGGACAGCGCGGCGAGTTTCGCGAGCGAGGCGACCATCTGCGCGGGCGTCCCTTCGAAGAGGCGGCCGCAGCCACAGGTGAACAGCGTGTCGCCGGTGAACGCGACCGGAACGCCGTCGCATACCCCGACGTACGCCACCTGGCCCGCCGTGTGGCCGGGTACGTCGAGCACGGAGAGTTCGACGCCGGTGGCGCCCAGCACGAACCGGTCGCCCTCGGTGACCGCATGGGTGCGGCCGGGAATCGCTTCCCGCGCCGGCCCATACACCGGCGCGCCGAACCGCTCGACGAGCGCCGCCGTGCCGTTGACGTGATCCCAGTGGTGGTGCGTGATGGCGATCGCGCAGAGCGCGAGGCCCTCGCGCTCGAGGTACGCGAGCACCGGCGCGGCGTCGCCGGGATCGATCACGGCGGCGTCGCGCCCTTCCCGTACGAGCCAGACGTAGTTGTCGCTGAGCGCAGGGATGGGGATAATCGCCGCCATGGACGCATCTTCCGGAGCGCCGGCGACGGTGTCAACGACGCTCGCGGAGTGGTTCGGGACGCCGCTCGGTAAATACCTGCTCGCGCGTGAGCTGGCGTGGTTCGACCGCACCGTCGCCGACATCTTCGGCTTCCACGCGATCCAGCTCGGGTTGCCCGCGCTGCCGTTCCTCGCGCAGAGCCGCATCACCGCGCGCTGGACCGTCGACGTCTCGCCGCCGGCCCAGTTGCTCGCCGATCCGCTGTGGCTGCCCTTCCCCGAGAACTCGCTCGACCTGGTGGTGCTGCCGCACGCGCTCGAGTTCAGCGCCGAGCCGCACCGCCTGCTGCGCGAGGTCCACCGGACGCTGCGCCCCGACGGCCAGGTTGTGATCGCCGGCCTCAACCCATTCTCGCTGTTCGGCGCGCGGCGCTACTTCGGCCGCGGCACGACGCCCCCGTGGAACGGAAGCTTCATCGCGCTCTACCGCCTCAAGGACTGGCTCGCGCTCCTGGGTTTCGAGGTCACGGGCGGTGGGCTCGACGGCTACGTGCCGCCCTTCGCTCAGGAAAAGTGGCTCGCGCGCCTCAAATTCCTCGAAAGCGCCGGCGACCGCTGGTGGCCGATCGGCGGCGCGGTCTACTATCTCCGCGCGACGAAGCGCGTGCTCGGCATGCGGGTGATCACACCCGCGTGGGAGCGCCGGAAGAACGGGCTCGCGACGGCCCCGCGGCAGGCGCGCGAGAGTATCGAGAAGGTCGCGTGAGGGGGGCGCACGCGGAGTCGGCAGCACCGGGCGCGGTCACGATCTACACCGATGGCGCGTGCAAGGGCAATCCGGGTCCCGGCGGCTGGGGTGCGTTGCTCATCTTCGGCGAGCGAGAGAAGGAGCTCTTCGGCGGCGAGCTCGAGACGACTAACAACCGGATGGAGCTCACGGCCGTCATCCGCGCGCTCGATAGCCTGCGGCGCCCGTGCGACGTCGAGCTCTATACCGACTCGCAATACGTGAAGAACGGGATCCAGAGCTGGATCCACGGGTGGAAGCGCAACGGCTGGAAGACCGCTGACAAGAAACCCGTGAAGAACGCCGAGCTCTGGCGCGAGCTCGAGGCGGAGGCTCTGCGGCATCGGATTCGCTGGCACTGGGTCCGGGGTCACGCGGACGACCCGGGCAACGTGCGCGCCGACGCGCTCGCCAACCGCGGCGTACCGGTCCAGGCGATCGCGCGCTAGCCCCCCGAAAAGTAGGGTCAGACCCTACTTTTCGGAAAACCGCGCCCCGTCAGATGCGTTTCGCGGAAAGTAGGGTCTGACCCTACTTTTCGGGGGCGCGCTCGATCCGGCGCGCGAACACCGTCATCTCCTTCTCCGCCTGCTTGTCGCCCTTGGCGTGCGCGACGGCGATGCCCTCGCGATACGCAGCGAGCGCCTCGGCCCCGCGTCCCGCGGCAGCGAGCGCCTTGCCGTAGAGCTTCCACGCCGCCGTGTACTGCGGGTCCTGCGCGACCGCGCGCGCGAGGTGCACTGCCGCCTGTGCGGCGTCGCCCGCCTTCAGGTATTCGTTGCCGAGCGAGAAGCGCAGAAGGGCGCCGTCCTTGCCCGCGGCGAGCATCTTCTCGAAGCTCGCGAGCGCGGCCGAAGGCGAAGCGGGCATCGTATTTCCGGGTCGCGCCTACTTGCCGAGGAAGGCGCCGGTCGTGCAGTCGATGTGCCGCATCGGGTAGATCACCTGCCGGTCCGCGCCGTTGACCTTGCCATCGACCTCCGCGTAGAGCCAGCCGCCCGTGGCGTGGCGATAGACGATGCGGCGCGGAAACTCGAGCGCCGGATTCTCGAACGCGTAGAGGTGATCGCCGCGATCGCCGGCGGTATCGACGGTGACGCCGACGTACCGAAACGCGGCTTCCTTGGCATCCGAGGGCACCGCGACGTAGTAGACGCCATCGGGCCGCGGCTCGAGCTTCAGGTACTCGTAGCCGACCGTCTTCCCGCCCATCACCACCTGGCTGATGCCGAGCATCATTCCGCCGCGGAGCGGCATCCACTGCTCGCGGAAGTCGCGCTGATTGACGTTCCCCGCCCAGCAGCCTTCGAGCCATCCGAAGTCCGCGAGCGGATCGGCGCTTGCACCAGGGGAAGGACTTGCAGCCGCGGGCGGCGCGCCCGCGGCAGGCGCGGGCGCCGGTTGCGCGAAGGCCATCGCGGCAGCGAGGGCCAGCGGCAGCGCGGCCAGGCGCAGGGAAAATGTGATGTCGGTCATGTCGGAGGAATAGTCACTGCGGCCGCGCGAGCGGCAGGTTGATGAGGAGGTTCTGCGGCTTGAGCCGGAGCCGCGATTCGGCATCCACCGCCATCGCGAGGTAGACCGGACGGCCGGCGATCGTGGGTCGCATGTCGGCCGGATTCGAGAAGCGCAGCTCGAAGAGACAGAGAAGGCGCCCCATTCGTTCCTCGTCGATGTCGACGCGATTGTACAAGTCGTCAAGCAGCGAGCTCGCCTCGGCGTCGAGGCCCACGTGCCAGACCCAGCGCGCGTCGTCGAACTCGCTCGTCGGCTCGATCACGACGTCAGCGCCGGAGAAATGCCGGATCCAGCGCTCGAGCAGGCGGCACAGGCCCGTGAGCGCCGGGCGGCCCCGGTTCAAGCTGATCGCGAGGTCGTACCGCTCGTCGCGGTCCCAGTAGACCGCGGCGTTCCCCTCATCCAGCACGTCGAGGTCGACCGTGCGCATCGGCGCCTGGTTCCGCCGCAGGAGCTCGCCCAGGTTGCCGAAGCCGCCCGTCGTCGCGTGGAGCTCGACCGTGACCTCGTCGGCGGCCATCACGGCGCCGTCGTCGCGCACGGCGACCCGCTGCGGCCGGAACAGCATCTCGGCGGCGCGCGCTTGGATCGGATCGGCGTTCTCGCCCAATACGTGCCGCACGAGCACCTGCGTGAGCTGCGCGACGAGCAGCGGCGGGACATCGATGCCGTCGCGGAACAGCGCCGCGTAGGCCGCCTCGATCGACGACGCGGCCGAGAGGCGCCCGCGGAAGCGGAGCCAGATCGCATAGTTCTCGCGGATGTCCGGATCGGCGAGCGCCGCGAGCTCGGCCTCGGAGACGGCGCCGCGCGGCGCCGCGATCAGCCTATCGTGCAGCGCGAGCTCGGCCGGACACGATTCCGGCACCGGCGCGAGCTCCGGACGCAAGAGCGACTCGCGCAGGAAGTCGTCGGTGAGCGTGAGCCGCCCGTCGGCCCCGACGGTGAGCAGCCGATAGCCGCAGGACCGCCAGAAGTCCGCCATCAGGACGCAGCGGCCCTAGCCGCCGAGCATCGCGCGCTTGAGGTCGCCCTGTACCGGCTTGTCGCCGAGCCATGCGTTCGTGAGCGCCTTGTTGAACGCTTCGCCCGGAATCGAGCCCTTCTCGGTCCCGTTGAGGCCGACTTTCGTCGCGCCGTCGACGAAATCGAAGGTCAGGACGTTGCCTTCCTTCAACTGCCCGATCGACTTCATGATCGTCGCGAGCTCTTCGGTCTGCGCCTTCACCGCCGCGGCCTCGGCCGGCGGATTGCCCTGGTTCACGCCATCGACCAGCGCCTCGACCATCTGGTCCGCGCCGACGTCGCGCAGCATGTTGAGCTGGACCCGGCGCGGCCCCTTCGCGTAGACGGCCGCGGGAGCGGTCGCCTTCGCCGGCAGGTACAGGCTGCCGACGTACACCTTGACGATGAACTTCGTGCGGATGCCGGCGCCGTTCAGCACGAGCTCCTGCCCGCCGACCGTCGTCTTGTCGGCCAGCTTGATGCCGCCCACCTCCGCGGCGAGCGCCGCGGCCGACGTGATACACAAGATCGTCAAAAGCGCAAATTTCCGTATCATGTTTCCCTCGCAATTGTGTTCGACCGCCAGCGCCGGAGCGCGAAGGCTAGCCGCGAAACGGGTCGCAGGCAAGGCGCCCCGCAGCGAGCGACCGGAATTTACTCGCACGTACATGAGGATCGCGAGCGAGGAGCAACGCGGCCTGCGGCCCGTTCTCGCGCGCTAGACGGCTTCGAAAATGCCGGCCGCGCCCATGCCGGTGCCCACACACATGGTGACCATTCCGTACTTCTGCTTCCGCCGCCGCATCCCGTGGACGATCGTCGCGGTGCGGATCGCGCCGGTCGCGCCGAGCGGATGCCCGAGCGCGATGGCACCGCCCAGCGGATTCACCTTGGCGGGGTCGAGCTCGAGGTCGCGCATCACGGCGAGGCTCTGCGCGGCGAACGCCTCGTTGAGCTCGATCCAGTCGATCCGGTCCTGCCCGAGCCCCGTGTTGCGCAGCACCTTGGGGACTGCGGCGATCGGACCCACGCCCATCACCTCGGGCGCGACGCCCCCGACCGCGTAGCCGACCCAGCGCGCAAGCGGTGCAAGACCGAGCTCCTTCGTCGCCTTCTCGCTCACCACCAGGACGGCGCCCGCGCCGTCGGACGTCTGCGAGCTGTTGCCGGCCGTCACCGACCCCTTCGCGGCGAACACGGGCCTGAGCTTCGCGAGGCCCTCGGGGGTCGTGTCGGCACGCGGGCCTTCGTCGCGGTCGAGCTTGCGGCTCCTGACGACGACCTTGCCCGACGCGAGGTCGGGCAGATGCTCCTGCACGGGGTACGGCGAGATCTCGTCCGCGAATTCGAGGGCCGCCTGCGCGGCGAGCGCCTTCCGGTGCGACGCGAGTGCGAAGGCGTCCTGGTCCTCGCGCGAGACCTTCCAGCGCTCGGCCACCTTCTCCGCGGTGAGCCCCATCCCGTACGCGATGCCGAGATTCTCGTCGCGCGCGAACACCTCGAGGTTCGGCTTGAGCCCGCCCATGAGCGGGATCATGCTCATGCTCTCGGTGCCCGCCGCGATCATGACGTCCGCCTCGCCGGTGCGGATGCGGTCGGCGGCGATCGACACCGCGTTCAGCCCCGACGAGCAGAAGCGGTTGATCGTCATTCCCGCGACGCTGTTCGGCAATCCAGCCAGAAGGAGGCCGATCCGCGCGACGTTCATCCCCTGCTCGCCCTCGGGCATCGCGCAGCCGACGATCACGTCCTCGACGCGCACCGGATCGAGCGCCGGCACCTGCGCGAGGACGCTCCGGAGCACGTGCGCGAGCATCGAGTCGGGTCGCGTCGAGCGGAGCGCGCCGCGCGGCGCCTTGCCCACCGGCGTGCGCGTCGCGGCGACGATGTACGCATCCTGTATCTGCTTCGCCATGATGATTTCCTAGTTGCGCAGAGGCTTGCCGGTCTTCAACGTATGCGCGATTCGCTCCTGCGTCTTCGCGTTGTGCAGGAGCGCCATGAACTCTGCCCGCTCGAGATCGAGCAGCCACTTCTCGTCGACGAGGCTTCCCGACTCGACCTCGCCGCCGCAGAGCACTCGCGCGATGCGCAGTCCGATCTCGAAATCGTACGGCGAGATGAAACCGCCGTCGCGCATGTTGACGAGCATCATCTCGAGCGTCGCGATGCCGGTGCGCCCGGCGACCGGTACATTGCGCGGCGACAGCGGCGGCCGGTAGCCGGCCTCCGCCAGTGCGCGCGCCGTCGCGCGCGCGACGTGCAGCAGCTCGAAACCGTTCTGGATGACGGGGTCGGCACGCCGCAGGAACCCCATCTCGCGGGCCTCGGCGGCGCTGCGCGAAACCTTCGCCATCGCCACCGTCTGGAACCAGGCACGCAGGAAAGGCAGCTGGTCGAGCTGGGTGCCGACCGGGCCGCGCGCGGCGTCCTGCGCCGCGCGCACCGCGATCTCCTTGCAGCCCGCACCGCCCGGCAGCAGGCCCACGCCCGCCTCGACGAGACCGATGTAGGACTCGAGCGCGGCGACGGTGCGATCGCAGTGCAGGATGAATTCGCACGAGCCGCCGAGCGCCAGGCCGCGGACCGCGGCGACGGTCGGCACGAGGCTGTAGCGCAGCCGGAGCGAGGTCTCTTGGAACTTGGCGACCACGCCCTCGATGGCGCTCCACTGGCCTGCCCTGATCGCGGGCTCGATCACCGTCAGGTTCGCGCCGAGCGAGAACGGTTCCTTCGGTTGCCAGAGGACGAGCGCCGCGCATTCGCGCTCCGCCCGCTCGATCGCGGCCTGGACGCCGTCGAGGACGTCTTCGCCGATCGTATTGGCCTTCGACCGGAACGACACGATCGCGACGTCGTCGCCCAGGTGCCACATCCGCACCGCCGGTGTCTCCATGATCGTGGTCCCGCTCGGCCACGTCTCGCCCAGCACCGGATCGGGGAACACCTGGCGGCGATAGACGGGCAACGCCGAGCGCGGGGTGAAGGCGTTCGTGGACGCGCTGTACGCGCCCGCTGGCGTGTGCACGCCCGCCTCGGCGCGGCCCGCGGTCACCCACGACGGCAGCGGCACCTTGGCCAGGGTCTTGCCGGCGGCGATGTCCTCGGCGAGCCACCCGGCAACGTCCTTCCACCCCGCAGCCTGCCAGAGCTCGAAAGGCCCCATCGCCCAGCCGAAGCCCCAGCGGAGCGCGAGATCGACGTCGCGCGCGTTGTCGGCGATCGCCGCAAGGTGGTACGCGCAGTAATGGAAGAGGTCCCGGAAGATCGCCCAGAGGAACTGGGCCTGCGGATGCGGATGCGCGCGCAGCTTCGCGAATTTCTCGCCGGGGTGCTTGAGCGCAAGGATCTCCGCCACGGCGGGATCCACGGCGCCCTCCGCCTTCCGGTAGGCGCGCGCGGCCGGATCGAGCACCTCGATGTCCCTGCCCACCTTGCGGAAAAAACCTGCCTTCGTCTTCTGGCCAAGCGCGCCCTGTGCGATCAGGCCCGCGAGCACGGGCGGCGCGCGGAACAGGAAGTGCCACGGGTCGTCCGGGAGCGTGTCCTGCATCGTCCTGATGACGTGCGCCATCGTGTCGAGGCCGACGACGTCGGCGGTGCGGTAGGTGGCACTCTTCGCGCGGCCGATCGCCGGGCCGGTCAGCGCGTCGACGACGTCGAAGCCCAGCTTGTACGTCTCGGTGTGCGCCATCGTGGCCAGCATCGAGAAGATGCCGACCCGGTTGGCGACGAAGTTCGGCGTGTCCTTGGCGCGGACGACACCCTTGCCGAGCGTCGTGACGACGAACGTCTCGAGCGCATCCATTAGCGCCGGGTCGGTCGACTTTTGTGCGATCAGCTCGACCAGGTGCATGTAGCGCGGCGGGTTGAAGAAGTGGATCCCGCAGAACCGTGGCCGGAGCACCGCGGGCAGCGCGTCCGCGAGCGCATTGATCGAGAGCCCGGACGTGTTCGACGCGATGATCGCGTGCGGCGCGAGGTGCGGCCCGACCCTCGCGTAGAGATCGCGCTTCCAGTCCATCCGCTCGGCGATCGCCTCGATCACGAGATCGCAAGCGCCGAGTCGCGCCAGATCCCGGTCGTAGTTCGCGGCGTCGATGTAGGCGAGCACCCCGGAGGTCGCGAGCGGCGATGGCTCGAGCTTCGCGAGTCCGGCGATCGCCTTGTCGACGATCCCGTTCGGATCGCCTTCCTTCGCGGCGAGGTCGAAGAGGATCACCGGCACGCCGGCGTTGACGAGATGCGCTGCGATCTGTGCGCCCATCACGCCGGCGCCCAGGACGGCGGCCCGGCGGATCGGGAAGGCGGTGGAGGACATGAGCGGGTGTCGGCAGGACAGGACCCGTCGGAGCAACGGGCGAGGAATGGGCTCCGGAGCAAACAGAGTATTTTAACCGACCGCCGAGCACCCCGCCGATCACGCTGGAAGCTCCGGGCCGTGCGGGCAGGGTGCCAAGAAAAAACGGCCGGGTCGCCCCGGCCGGATCGAAAGGAGTGCCCGCGGGCGCGTCAGAACGAGTAGACCGCCTGCGCAGAGAGGATCCAGACGCTCGCGTCGTACGATCCCTTGACCAGCGCGTTGGACGGCGTGCTCCCCTGATTCTGGTTGAAGCTCGGGCTGTCGGCAAAGATGTACACGAAGCCGGCATCGAGCTTCCAGTTCGGCGTCCACTTGTACTCGCCGCCGAGCGCGAGCCACCAGCGGTCGGAGTCGGGCAGCCGGACCGTCGTATTCGTGTCGTTGACGGGCGTCTGGTCGAAGGCAACGCCAGCGCGCCACTTCCACTGGCTGTTGTACCGGTAGCTCGCGCCGCCCGAGAACTTGTACGAGTCGTCCCAGTTGAGCGGGACCACGCTCAGAGTCTGCCCGTTGGTCCGGGTGAACCGCAGCTCGGGAACGCTCGACCAGCCCGTCCACTGCACGTCGCCCATCAGCTCCCATTGGGGATCGAGCTGGTAGACGAACGAGAAGTTGGCGATCTGTGGGAGCTTGGCGTCCGACGTTATGCCGCTGTTGTAAGTACCGGCCTGATTGACCCCCGCGGCAAGCAGCGCGATGGTCCCAGCGAGCTGGGGTGGCGTGCCCGGCGGAACGGTCACGGTGGGATTCGTGAAGTCGACATTGCCCGAGATGGTGTACTTGATCTCGGAGCGGTAGGCCGCCGCGAGGCGAAGCTGGGGCGTCGCGTCCCATGCAATGCCGACGTTCCAGCCCCACGCATCGTCGTCACCGGTGATCGAGGCCTTGGAATCGAGCCCGGCCGTCAACCCGGCGATGGCGTTGAACGTCGGCGACCCCGGGGTGATGTTGGCCGGCGGGCCGGCCGCGGCCTGGAGCAGCGCTCCCGAATAGTTGGCGTTCTGCGTCAGCGTCGCGTCGATCCGCTGATAGTTGGCGCCGACCCCGATCGCAAAGGTCGGCGTCACCTGCCACGACAGGGCCGGGTTGACGTTGATCGTCTTGATCTCCGACTTGAGTCCTTGGTAACGGCCGATCCAGCCGTCGTCGTACTCGGTCGTCAAACCGAACGGCACGTTGACGCCGAGACCGAACGTCCACTGCGAGTTGATCGGGACGGAGACGTACGCGTTCGGCACGAAGTTGTTGCCACCGGCGTCGCCGCCGGTCCCGCCGAGGGGCTGGAACACGCCGGGGGAGCACGCAGGCGGGTAGCAGCCTGCCGGCAGCGAGCCGTCGTTCTGGAATTTGATCGAGGGCGTGATGACGTTGATGACGCCGCCGATCTGTACCTGCTTGAACTTCGAAAGCGCGGCGGGGTTCCACCACATCGCGGTCACGTCGTCGGTGAACGCGGCGCCGGCGGCGAAGGCGTTGCCGATCGAACTCGCGCTCTGCTCGTTCAACTGGAATCCGGTACCGAACGCCTGGCCCGCGCCCAGCATCAGCGCCAGACCCGCGACGGAAGCTGCAATCCGGGTGCGAACGAAGGGAGTGGTCATGGCAGGAGTCTCCTTGTTGGACTTGGGCGCGCCCGCCGCGCAACGGCGCAGGCGTCGCAAAGATGGTCTTCTTCCGGGGTTACGGGCAGTTTGGACGGTTGGGAACCACCATTCAAAAATACACCGGCGGGCGATGACTGATGCCGTTCGCGCGCAAGCCTTGTGCAGGGACGCGCAAGAGTGTTGTTTTTCCGGCCCATACCCCTAGTGGGGAACGGACGCACCTACTCTTCCGGCACATCCCGCGGCCGCCGATCAGACCCTACTGCAACATAGGTCAAGCTAGCCTCGGTGACCTTGACGCAGATCACATCTCGCGGATTGCGCTGCGCGTAGACCTCGACGTCGACGGTGATCGAGGTCCGCCCGACCCGGACGATCGTCGAGTAGAAACTCACGACGTCGCCGATCAGGACCGGCTGCTTGAAGGTGAACGAATTGACGGCGACCGTCGCGACCCGGCCGCGCGCGCGCTGCGCCGCCAGGACCCCGCCCGCGATGTCCACCTGCGACATCACCCAGCCGCCGAAGATGTCGCCGTGCTGGTTCGCGTCGGCCGGCATCGGCACGACGCGCAGCGTCGGCGGTCGGTCGGGGAGCGCGACGGAGCCGGTCATCGCACGCGAGGGCAAGGCCCGCGCCTAGGCCGCTTTTCGCTTCATCTCGTCGCGCAGCTCGCGCCGCAGGATCTTGCCGACGTTGGTCTTCGGAAGGTCCTTGCGGAATTCGACGTCGCGCGGGCACTTGTAGCCGGTCAGATGTTCGCGGCAGTGCTTCATCACGTCCTCGGCCGTCAGACTCTCGTCCTTCTTCACGACGAAGAGCTTGACGGCCTCGCCCGACTTCGCGTCGGGCACGCCGACCGCCGCGCACTCGAGCACGCCCGGGTGCATCACGACGACGGCCTCGATCTCGTTCGGGTACACGTTGAAGCCAGACACGAGGATCATGTCCTTCTTGCGGTCGACGATCCGGATGAATCCGCGCTCGTCCATGACGCCGATGTCGCCGGTCGCGAGCCAGCCGTCCTTGTCCAGCACCTTCGCGGTCTCGTCGGGCCTGTTCCAGTAGCCCGCCATCACCTGCGGTCCGCGGATGCAGAGCTCGCCGGGCTGTCCCAGCGGCACGACCTTGCCGTCGTCGTCGCGCAGGATCGCCTCGGTCGACGAGATCGGCAGCCCGATCGAGCCGTTGTAGGCCGGGAGATCCAGCGGATTGATCGTCGCCGCCGGCGAGGTCTCGGTGAGGCCGTACGCCTCGATCAACGGGCGCCCCGTCACCTGCTTCCACTTGAGCGCCACCGCCTCCTGCACCGCCATGCCGCCGCCCAGCGTGACGCGGAGCGACGAGAAGTCGAGGTTCCGGAATTCGGGATTGTTGACGAGCGCGTTGAAGAGCGTGTTGACGCCGGTAATCGCGGTGAACCGGTACTTGCCCATCTCTTTCACGAAGCCCGGGATGTCGCGCGGGTTCGGGATCAGGATGTTCTCCGCGCCGAGCGTCATGAACGTGAGGCAGTTCGCCGTCAGCGAGAAGATGTGGTAGAGCGGCAGCGGCGTCAGCACGACCTCGCGCCCCTCGGGATCGAGAAACGGCCGCACCCACGCGCGCGCCTGCAGGAGATTCGCGACGATGTTCCGGTGGAGCAGCATCGCGCCCTTCGCGACGCCGGTCGTCCCGCCGGTGTACTGGAGGAACGCGATGTCGTCGTGCGTGAGCGGGACCGCCTCAAGCTTCTTCCGGCGGCCCTCGGCCAGCGCCGCGGAAAGCCGGATCGAGCCCGGCAGTGACCACGCGGGGACCATCTTCTTCACGTGGCGCAGCACGAAGTCGACGATCAGCCCCTTGAAGCCCAGGAACTCGCCGATGCTCGTCACGACGACCTGCTTCACCTTCGTCTTCGCCACGACTTCCTGGACGGTGTGCGCGAAGTTTTCGACGACGACGATCACCTCGGCGCCGGAATCGTTCAGCTGGTGCTCGAGCTCGCGCGCCGTGTAGAGCGGGTTCACATTCACGACCGTGCACCCGGCGCGAAGGATCCCGAACAGGCAGATGGGATATTGCAGGATGTTCGGCATCATCAGCGCGATGCGCGCGCCCTTGCCGCAGCCCCGCGCCTGCAGCCAGCTGCCGAACGCCGTCGACAGCGCGTCGAGCTCTGCGAACGTGATCGACTTGCCCATGCACGTGTACGCGGGCCGCGCCGAGTACTTGGCGATGCTCTCCTCGAACACGTCGCGCACCGATGCGTACTCGCCGACGTCGATGTCCGCCGGGACGCCCTTGGGATATTGCTTGAGCCAGATCCGATCGACCATATGTCCCTCCCGAATACAGCGCGCCGGGTCTCGCGCCCGGTGCCTCGTGCGGTGGACGACGACACGCCATCGACCGCGCGCGCGATCGCTGATGAAATCGTACACCAAGCGCGTTCGGCCAGACCCGCGACGGTGTGTCGCACGGAAGCGGGGCCGTGCGGCGAAAACCTAGGCCGCGAGGGGAGCGGTGACGCCGCCGGCGCCGCTCTCGGCGTAGTGGATCGGCCCGCCGCGGAACGGCGCGAAGCCGGTGCCGAAGACCGCGCCCGCATCGACCAGGTCTGCGTCGGCGACGATGTGCTCGGCGAGCGCCGCCTTCGCCTCGCTCACGAAGGGGCCGACGAGCCGCTCGGCGAGGCCGGGCGGGACGGCGCCAGGCACTCCTTTCGCGGCCTTGCCGCTCGACCAGTCGTAGAAGCCGCGCTTCGTCTTCTTGCCGAGATGCCCCGCGTCCACCAGGGCCTTGAGCTTCGCCGGCTCGGGCGCGTCGGGCTTGAGCATCTTGCCGACCGCAACGCAGATGTCGAGCCCGACGGTATCGGCGAGCTCGATCGGGCCCATCGGCATCCCAAAGGCGAGCGCCGCCTCGTCGATGGTCTCCGGCGCGATGCCTTCGTCCACGCAGCGCATCGCCTCCATCAGGTACGGCGCGAGCACGCGGTTCACGAGGAACCCGGGCGCGCTCCTGACCGGCAGCGGCAGCTTGTCGATCTGACGCACGAACGCGGCGGCAGCGGGCACGATCTCCGTGCGCGTTCCGGCGCCGACGACGACCTCGACCAGCATCATCTGCGGGACCGGATTGAAGAAGTGGATGCCGATCAGCCTGGCCGGGTCGCGCATCGCCGTCGCGATCGACTCGAGCGGGATCGACGACGTGTTCGTCGCGAGGATGGCGCCCGGCTTCGCCTTCGCCTCGAGCGCGGCGAACAGGCTCCGCTTGGCGTCGAGATTCTCGAAGATCGCCTCGACGATCACGTCCGCGCGGGCGACGCCGTCGCCGGCGACGTCCGGGATCAGCCGGTCCGACGCGTCGCGGGCGCGGCGCGGATCCTTGAGCCGCTGCGCGAAGAGCTTCGCCGCGCGGCCCATCGCCGGCGCGAGGCGTTCCGCGTTCTGGTCCTGCAGTGTGACGGTGAGCCCGCGCAGCGCGCACCACGCGGCGATGTCGCCGCCCATCGTGCCGGCGCCGACGACGTGCACGTGCGCCGCCTGGAAGTCGCCCTCCTTGCCGAGCGACTTCAACCGCTCCTGGAGCCTGAACACGCGGATCAGGTTCGCGGCGGTTGGCGTCCTGAGAAGCGACGGGACGGACTCGGGAGCCGACGGCGAGGCGGCGAGCGCGTTGCCGTCGTGCTTGACCCAGAGGTCGAGGATCGCGTACGGCGCGGGATAGTGCTCGCGCCGCGCGCGCTTCGCGACCTGTTTCCGCGCCTGCGCGGCGATGAAGCCGCGGACGGGACCCGCGAGCGTGAGCGACAGCGGAAACGGCAGCGTCCGCGGCGGCGGCAGCGCCGTCAGGACGCCGCGGGCCGTGTTCTCCATGATCCGCGGCGGCACGCATTCGTCGGCGATGCCGAGCTTCTTCGCGCGGCGCGCGTCGATCGTGCGGCCCGAGAGCATCATGTCGAGCGCGGCCGGCGCGCCCGCGAGCCGCGGCAGTCGTTTCATCCCGCCCCAGCCCGGGACGATGCCGAGCATCACTTCCGGCAGGCCGAGGCGCGTGCCGGGCTCGTCGACGACGACGCGGTAGCGGCAGGCGAGCGCGAGCTCGAGCCCGCCGCCCAGGCAGAAGCCGCGGATGAGTGCGAGCGTCGGGTACTTGACCGATGCGAGCCGCTCGAAAGTGTCCCAGCCGCGCCTGACGAGCGCGATCGCGTCGTCCTCGGTCTCGACCTTGCCGAACTCGTCGATGTCGGCGCCGGCGATGAAGCCGTTCGCCTTGCCGGACGCGATGACGAGGCCCTTCGGCGGGTCGCGGTCGAGCGTGTCGAGCGCATGGTCGAGCTCGGCAAGCACGTCGGAGGACAGCGTGTTCGTCGTCGTGCCGGCCTTGTCGAACGTGAGGCGCGCAAGGCCGTCCGCTTCGCGCGCGAGGATCCAGTGTCGCATCGGTTTCTTTTCGGTCGAAAGTAGGGTCAGACCCGGCCTTGGAGCGGAATCGGAGGAAAGTAGGGTCTGACCCTACTTTCCGCGCTCGACGAGCATTGCGCCGCCCAGGCCCCCGCCGATGCAGATCGCCGCCATGCCGCGCCTGCCGCCCGTGCGTTCGAGCACGTTCAACACGTGGAGCACGATCCTCGCGCCCGATGCGCCGACCGGGTGGCCGAGCGCGATCGCGCCGCCGTCGACGTTGAGCTTCGCTTCGTCGAGCCGGCCCATCGCGCCGTCGCGGCCGAGCTCCTGCCGGCAGTAGTCGGCGCTCTCCCACGCGCGGAGACACGCGATCACCTGGGCGGCGAACGCCTCGTTGATCTCCCACGCATCGAGGTCGTTCAGGCCGAGGTTGTGCCGCGCCAGGATCGGCGTCGCCGCGTGCACGGGACCGAGGCCCATCTGCGCGGGATCGAGCCCCGCCCACTCGGAGTCGACGATGCGGCCCCGGGGCTCGAGCTTGTGCTCGGCGACCGCGCGCTCCGAGGCGAGGAGGAGCCACACCGCACCGTCCGTGACCTGCGAGCTGTTGCCCGCGGTGACGTTGCCGTACTTGCGGTCGAAGAAGGGCTTGAGCTTCGCCAGGTTCTCCGGCGTCGAGTCCTCGCGCACGCCGTCATCGGCCGGGTAGACCTTGCCGGCCTTGTCGAACAGAGGAACGAGCTCGTGCTCGAAATGGCCCGCCTTCTGCGCGGCCAGCACGCGCTGATGGCTGCGCGCCGCGTATTCGTCCATCTCCCGGCGCGTGATGCCGAACCGGTACGCGAGATTCTCGGCGGTCTGCCCCATGAGGAGCCCGACGACGGGATCGGTCAGCCCCTTCATGAGCCCGATGACCGGTGCGAGGTAGCCGGGCCGGAACTTCGCGAGCAGCGCGGCCCGCTGGCCGAGCGTCTTCGCCGCATACCAGTTCGCGAGCCAGACGACCATCGCGTCGGAAAAAAGGAGCGGCGCCCGCGAGAGCGCATCGACGCCGCCGGCGAGTACGAGGCTCGAGCGCCCGGTGCGGATGTTGGCGATCGCCGAGTCGAGCGCCTGCATGCCCGACGCGCAGTTGCGCATTACGGTCCAGGCCGGCATCTTATTGCCGCAACCCATCCGCAGCGCGACGACACGACCGATGTTGACCTCGTCGGGCGAGGGTGCCGCGCAGCCCAGGATCACTTCGGACAGCTCGGGCGGATCGAAGCGCTGCCGCAGGAGCAGCGCGCGGCCGGCGTCGGTCGCGAGATCGGACGCGGCGAACGGTCCCGGCCGGTTGCGCGCCTTCAGGAACGGGGTCCGCGCGCCGTCGATGATGTAGATCGGCTCGGTCATTGGGTAACCTCCCCCAGGCTCGCCGCTCCGCGGCTTCGCGCACCCCCTCCCCGAGGGAGGGGGCGAGCGCCTTGGGGCGGCCCGGCGGCGCTCATCGCCGCGCCTGCCTAGGCGGCCGCCTTCTGCGCGGCGACCGAGGGCGTCGTCGACGTCGTCGACGACGGCGCGGCGGCGAGCGCGTCGAGCTGCATCTCCGAAGCCCCGAGGTCCTGCGGGAAGTCGTCGACGCGGATCACCTTATCGACGAGGTCACGCGCGGCGAGCACCGCTTGGGCCTCGTCGGCCGTGACGACGTTCGCCGCCTGCGCGCGGCGGAGCAGCTCCTCGAGACCCGCACCCGGCGGTAGCTTCGCGTCGAAGCGGCCTTCCTTGGCCGCGGCACGGATCCGCGCCTCGATCGGCTCGGCTTCGAGCGTCGCCCCGAGCGCGCGCTCGATCAGCGACACCGGGTCCTCGCCCGTCGCCGGCAGGTGCATCCCGGCCGTCAGCCGGTCGCGCGTCGCGGAGGGCTCGAGCAGGAGCTTAGCGACGTCGTGACCGAGCTTGTCCGACGGGATCACGTACGGCCGGCCGAGCGGGAAGACGATCGCGCGCATCACGGCCGCGATCATCCGGTTGGGGAAGTTCGAGATCACGCCCTCGAAGGCGGTCTGCGCCTTGTACATCGCGTCCCAGATCGCCCAGTGCATGAGCGGGGCGTCGGCCTCCTGCCGCCCCTCGTCCTCGTAACGCTTGAGCGTCGCCGAGCAGAGGTACATGAGCGAGAGGATGTCCCCCAGGCGCGCCGAGAGCTTCTCCTTGCGCTTGAGCGCGCCGCCGAGCGAGCCCATCGACACGTCGGCGAGGAACGCGAGTGCCGCCGAGAAACGGGTCAGCTGCTGATAATAGCGGCGCGTCGCGGGCGCGACGTCGACCGGCACGCCGACGAAGTGCGAGCCGGTGACGCCCGTCACCAGCGTCCGCGCCATGTTGGCGAGCGTGAACCGGAGGTGCCCGAACAGAGCCGCGTCGAACGCCGCCGACGCCTTCGCCGGATCCGCTTCGCGCGTGGCCTCCATTTCCTTGAGCACGTAGGGATGGCAGCGGATCGCGCCCTGCCCGAACACAATCAGGCTCCGCGTCAGGATGTTCGCGCCTTCGACCGTGATGGCGACAGGCGCCTGCATGTACGCCGCGCCGAGGAAGTTCGACGGGCCCATGCAGATGCCCTTGCCGCCGACCACGTCCATCGCGTCGTTGACCACCTGGCGGCCGCGCTCGGTCAGGTGCAGCTTCGCAATGCCGGAAATGACCGCCGGCTTCTCGCCGGCGTCGATCGCCGAGGTCGTGAGCCTCCGCGCGGCGTCCATCATGTAGAGGTTGCCGCCCATCCTCGTGAGCGCCTCCTCGATGCCTTCGAAGCGGCCGATCGGCGTCTTGAACTGCGTGCGCACGCGCGCGTAGCCGCCGGTCGCCCGCACGGCCAGCTTTGCCATTCCGGTCGCGGAGGACGGCAGCGAGATGCCCCGGCCCGCGGCCAGGCACTCCATCAGCATCCGCCAGCCGCGCCCGAGCATCGGCTGCCCGCCGATGATCCAGTCCATCGGGATGAACACGTCGCGACCCCAGGTTGGTCCGTTCTGGAACACCGCATTCAGCGGCATGTGGCGGCGCCCGATCTCGACGCCGGGATGCGACGTCGGCACGAGCGCGCAGCTGATGCCGAGATCGTCCCTGTCGCCGACGAGATGGTCGGGGTCGTAGGCGCGGAACGCGAGGCCGAGCAGCGTCGCCACGGGTCCGAGCGTGATGTAGCGCTTGTCCCATGTGACGCGAAGGCCCAGCGTGCGCTTCCCTTCGTGCTCGCCCCAGCAGACGATGCCGTAATCGGGAATCGCGGCGGCGTCGGAGCCGGCATTCGGATTGGTGAGCGCGAAGCAGGGGATCTCGAGCCCTTTCGCGAGCCGCGGCAGGTAATGCCGCTTCTGCTCGTCGGTGCCGTAATGCGCGAGCAGCTCGCCGGGACCCAGCGAATTCGGAACCATCACGGTGACGGAGACCGTGCCCGAATGCGTCGACAGCTTGGTCATCACCTGCGAGTGCCCGTACGCGGTGAAGCCGAGCCCGCCGTACTCCTTCGCGATGGCCATCCCCCAGAAGCCCTTGTCCTTGATGTACTGCCAGACGGCCGGCGGGAGGTCGCGGTGCACGTTGGTTGTCTCCCAGTCCGTGACCATCGCGCAGAGCTCCTCGACCTCGTGGTCCATGAAGCTCTGCTCGTCCGGGGTGAGCGTCGGGGCCGGCGTACCGAGGAGCTTCTTCCAGTCCGGACGGCCGGAGAAGAGCTCGCCATCCCACCACACGGTGCCCGCCTCGATCGCCTCGCGCTCGGTCTGCGACATCGGCGGCAGCACCTTGCGGAACGCCGCGAGGACAGGGTTGCTCACGAGGCGGCGGCGCAACGCCGGCACGTTGAGCGGAACCGCGATCAGGACGAACACCGCGGCGAGCGCGACCGCAAGCCCGTTGGGGACGACGTGCCCGCCCCACAGCACCGCGATGGCGCCCGCGATGGCGGCGCTCCACACGACGCCGGAGGCGTTGACATAGGCCAGCGCCACCGCGCCCGCCAGCACCGCGATCAGCCAGAGGAGGATCAGCATCAAGGTCTCCCTTTGAATGAGGGTCGTTTCATCGTTCTCAAGGCGCGCGCGAGCGCAGACGCTCGAGCTCGCCGTCGAGCGCGCGCCCGGCGGCGGAGGTTTCCGGCAGCGGGGACTGGAGCCCAGCGAGGAGAAACGGCGCCAGCCGCCGCAGCAGCATCTCGTCGTTGCCTGTGTCAGTCGACGTGAGCTCGGCGATCAGCTTGAGCGCGTCGGTGCCTGCGAGCGTGTAGGACAGCGCCCCCATGATGAAGTGCAGCCGCCACGAGAGCTCTTTCGGGGGCAGCTCGGGCAGCGCCCGCGCGAACGCCGCCTTGAAGCGCGCGATCATCGCCGCGTACTGGGCCGAAAGGAACCGGCGAATGAACGGCGCCGGGTCCGCATAGGCGCGGCCCAGGAGGCGCAGGAAATCCTTGCCGCCGCGCTCGGGGTCGCGAGCGAGGCGCAGCGCCGGCACGAACATCGCGGAAAGAATCTGCTCGCAAGGCACGGCCCCCGGCGCCGCCGCGCGCTCGAGCGCTGACAGAAGATCCACGCGCTCCTGATTCATGGGGTCGAGACGGCGCGTCAGCACCGCCTGGAACAACTCCTCCTTGCTGCCGAAGTGATAGTTGACGGCCGCGAGGTTGACCCCGGCGGCAGTCGTGATCGAACGGAGGCTCGTCGCCTCGAAGCCGTGCTCCATGAACAAGGCTTCGGCGGCGTCAAGAATCCGGTCCTTGGTCGCGACCGGCATCTCGCGCTCAATCGTGCGAATGGCATTGCCTTCCACAGCCGATCCCCTGAATCAAACGTTCGTTTGAACTCTGGGCCGAGGTTGGCGGAATGTCAAGCATTCAGCAGGCATCGCGACGCGCGTCTGGCGGGCGCTAAGTCAGCGTGTGCTTACTTGCGTCGAATGCCCTCAACCGATGCGTGCAGCAATTTCGACGGCACGCCCCCAGATCCGTCAGTCCTGGTTGGCGGCGGCGTAAGCCGCATCGATCTCGGCGGCGAAACGCTGGGCCACGAGCCCCCGCCTGAGCTTGAGCGTGGGCGTGAGCAGCCCGCTCTCGACATCCCAGGGGGCCTTCGTGGCAATCACCCGGCGCACGCGCACCCATCGCGGGAACGCCTTGAGCTGCTCGTTCGCGCGGCGCAGCAGCGTCTTCTCGTCGGTTTCCTGCGTCACCGCGAGCAGGACCGGAAACGGCCGGCCTTCGCCGATCAGCATCACCTGCTCGAATGCCGGGTCGCGCAGGAGGGCGAGCTCGGCGTCCTGGGGCGGGAGCTTCTCGCCGTTCGACAGGACAAGGATGTCCTTCACGCGGCCGCGGATGTACAGCTTGCCGCCGCGGAGCTCGGCCACGTCGCCGGTGACGAGCCAGCCGTCGGGGTCGATCGCCGCGCGCGTCGCCTCCTCGTTGCGCCAGTAACCCAGCATGACGCTCGGGCCCCGGACCTCGAGCGCGCCGCCCTCCTTGAGCCTCACTTCGAGCCCCGGCAGGGGCGGTCCCACCGATTCGGGATCGTTGTCGTCGTCCGGGTTCACGGCAACGACCGGCGACGCTTCGGTGAGACCGTAGCCCTGCAGCACCGGGAGCCCGAGGCCGATGAAAGTGCGGGCGAGGGCGGGATCGAGCGGTGCTCCGCCAACCACTGCGAGCCGCAGCCGGCCGCCGAACTTCGCGAGGATCGGCGCCGCGACGATCGCGCGCAGCATCGTGACGACGAGCTGCTCGAGCGGCGAGGCGCGGCCGCGGGCCGCCACGGAGCCGCGCTCCACGCACGCGGCGAAGAGCGCCCGCCGCACGCGCGAATCCGCAAGCGAACGCTCGATGCGCGCGGCGAAGCGCTCGAAGATGCGCGGCACCGCGAACACCGCCGTGGGCGCCTGCTGCAGGAAGTCGTCGGCGAGCCGCGCCACGCCGCGCGCGAACACGACCGTCGCGCCGATCGACAGCGGCAGGTAATAGCCCCCGGTGCGCTCGAACATGTGCGAGAGCGGCAGAATCGACAGGAAACGGTCGGTCGGGCGCGCCATTCCGGTCTCCCGGCAGGCCGCGACGTTGGCGAGGATGTTGTCGTGCGACAGCATCACGCCCTTCGGCCGGCCCGCGGTCCCCGACGTGTAGCAGATCGTCGCGAGCGTCCTCTCGGGCACCGGCGCGACCTCGAACGGCCCGTGCGCGCCCGCCAGGTACTCCGCGGCCGTGATCGCGCCGCCACCGCTTGCGAGAGCCTCCTCCGCGCGCAGCACGACGATGCGCTCGGGCGCCGCTGTGCCCGGGGCGCTCCGGCGCAGGCCCGCGGAAAGCCGCACGTTCTCGACGATTGCGAGCCTCGCCTCGGCGTTGGCGACGCACCACGCGAAATTGTCCGGGTTGTCGTCGACGTAAAGGGGGACGACGACCAGCGCGAGCCCGAGCGCCGCGAGGTCGATCGCGACCCACGCCGGCCCGTTCCGCGCGGCGAGCGCAACGCGATCGCCCGCCACGAGTCCCTGGCGCCGGAATGCGGCCTGCCAGCGCCCGATGTCCGTCGCGAGCTCCGCGACGGTCACGTCGCGCCAGCCGGCGTCGGTCGCGTGCCGGTAGAGCACGGCGTGCGGCTGCGCCCGGTGGCGCGCGAAGAGCTCAGCGATGTTGCCGGCCGTGCGCGGGTTCATCGTTGGTTATACTTCGCGACGGAGGCTCGCGCCCATGGCAACCATCAGGATCGAGAAGAGGCACCACCTGTCGCATCGGAAAGCCAAGGAGGCGGCGCAGCAGATCGCCGACGATCTCGCCAAGCGCTTCGAGCTGCGCTGCGCATGGCAGGGAGACAACATCGAGTTCGAGCGCGCCGGCGTTGCCGGCCATCTCCACGTCGGCCAGGGCGTGGTGCGTCTCGATTGCAAGCTGGGCCTCCTGCTGTCGATGCTGAAGCCGACGATCGAGGACGTCGTGCACCGCGACTTCGACAAGTACTTCGGCAAGCCGAAGCCGCAGCCGAAGCCGAAGCGCTAGCGCCTAATCGTCCGTCTCCGCCGCTGGCGCCGGCCTGCGCGGCAGCAGCGGATCGGGGAAGGGTGCGGTCTCGCCGGCGAACAACGCGTCCATGAGCGCGCGCTCGCGCGCATCGATGGTCGCGAGGAACTCCTCCGCGTCGCCCATTCGCGCGAAGGCGGCGAAGCCGCGCTCGAGGAAATCGTGCAGCGCGGCGAACCCGGCGAGGCGCGCCGGCTGACGCATGAGGCCGAGCGCCGCGCGAATCCAGGGCTTTTGCACGAACCCCGCGAGTTGCGTGCCGATCTCGCCGATCAACCGGATCTGCCGCTCGCGTTCGGGGCGCTTCCCCATGCGTCGATAGGCGCGGCAGTACTCGCTCACCGAGAACTGGCCGTCAGCGCGGGGAAGCCGCGCGAGCAGCGAGCGGTCGAGCGTCTGCGAGAGCGCGTGCAGCTCCACGGCCTTGGCGATCGAGGCGATCACGGATTCGGGGAGCATTCGCACCATGACCAGAGCGACGCGCGCGAGGTCGGCGTCGCGTTGCGCGAAGTCGGCGCTTCCATAGAGGTCGTTCTGGAAGAACTCGATCGCGTCGGTGTAACGCTCCTGTGCCGCCAGGTCGTCATAAGTCAGCCTGAGCCGCCGCGACTGCCAGGTTGCGAGGCGCTGCAGCGCGCCCGCGAGAATCGGGTTGGCCGCGCGCTCCGCATGCAGGCGCGCGAGGTGCGCGAGCTCGGCGGCCAGCACGGTCTGCGCCGGGGCAGGCGTGGACGAGGCTGGATTGGCGATGGCCATGGGAGTCGGGGACGCGGCGCTCGTGCGCGACGCCATCCCGAAGTCTAGCGTACCGACGGACGCCGACACGATCGCGCCGCCGAGCGGCACGGCAATTAGGTTGTATTGTCTAAACTCGGTGGCTACATTGGATTCGACGCGGGCCCGCGCAGCTTACGCCGGCTGCGCGATCGTGGCCGCATGCTGACACGCCGCACCTTCCTCTTCGCCGGCCTCGCCGGCACCGCCGCCCTCGCCGTCGCATCGTGGCTGCGCAGGACGCGCGAAGTTATCCCCGATGCGACGTTCGCGTCGCATGGGATTGCGCTCGGACCCGATGCGACCGAGGTGCTCACGGCGGTGATCCCCGTGCTGCTCGACGGCGCACTGCCGCCCGATCCGACGGCACGAGGAAGCGCGGTCCGTGAAACCGTGGCGAGCGTCGGAGCCGCGATCGCCGGTCTTCCGCCCGCGGCGCAGCACGAGCTGTCCCAGCTCTTTTCGCTTCTTGCGTTCGCGCCGGCGCGGATTGCCCTTGCCCGCGTCGACGCGCCGTGGCACGAAGCGGACCGCGGCGACGTGGCCGCGTTCCTCGAGCGGTGGCGCACGAGCGGCTTCCTGCTCTTTCGCTCGGCCTACGCGGCGCTGCACCAGCTCGTGTTCGCGGCCTGGTACGGGAATCCCGCGTCGTGGCCCGCGATCGGCTATCCGGGCCCGCCGAGGCTTCCCGCATGACGCCGAACGATCCCTGGGTCGCCGGCCGCGCGGCCGGCTGGCAGATTGTCGACGCATCGGCACAGCAGCGCGATCTCGATTTCGAGACCGACGTCGTCATCGTCGGCACGGGCGCCGGCGGCGGCACCGCCGCGGAGATCCTTTCTCAGGCGGGACTGGCCGTCATCCTCGTGGAGGAAGGGCCGCTCGCGACCGCCGCCGACTTCCGGATGCTCGAGTCCGAAGCGTATCCGACGCTCTACCAGGAGTCCGCCGCGCGCAAGACGAAGGACAAGGCCATCGGCATCCTGCAGGGCCGCTGCGTCGGTGGCGGCACCACGGTCAACTGGACGAGCTCGTTCCGCACGCCGGCAGCGACGCTCGCCTACTGGCAGCGCGCGTACGGCCTCGAAGGCTTCGAGCCCGCCGATCTCGCGCCGTGGTTCGAGCGGATGGAAGCCCGGCTCGCGATCGCGCCGTGGGAGGTCGCGCCGAACGCCAACAACGAGGCGCTTGCGCGCGGGGCGGCGAAGCTCGGCATTCCGGCCACGACGATCCGACGCAACGTCAGGGGTTGCTGGAACCTGGGCTACTGCGGGCTCGGATGCCCGGTCAACGCGAAGCAGTCGATGCTGGTCACGACGGTGCCCGCGGCGCTCGATCGCGGCGCGGTGCTCGTCACGCGCGCGCGGGCGCTCGAGTTCGCGTATCGCGGCGACCGCGTGACGGCGCTCCGGTGCGCCGCCATGGACACCCGTGGCGTCGCGACCACGGCGCGACGCATCACGATTCGCGCCCGCGCCTACGTCGCCGCCGGCGGGGCGATCGGCTCGCCGGCGCTGCTCTTGCGAAGCCGGGTGCCGGATCCGCACAGGCTCCTCGGCAAGCGCACGTTCCTGCACCCGACGGTCGTGTCCGCGGCCCTCATGCCCGAGCGCATCGATCCGTTCGCGGGCGCGCCGCAGACGATCTACTCCGACCATTTCCTCGACACGGTCCCGCTCGACGGGCCGATCGGATTCAAGCTCGAGGCGGCGCCGGCGCACCCGTTGCTGATGGCGATCACGCTGCCGGGCGAGGGCCAGGTGCACGCGCGCTGGATGCGTGAGCTGCCGCATCTGCACGTGGCGATCGCCCTCCTGCGCGACGGCTTCCACCCCGACAGTCCCGGCGGCACCGTGGCGCTCGACAGCGGCGGCGCGCCGGTGCTTGATTATCCGCTGACGCCGTACGTGTGGCACGGCGTCCGGCAGGCGTTCCGGACGATGGCCGAGATTCAGTTCGCCGCCGGGGCGCGAACCGTGATGCCGATCCACGACGCGGGCACCGCGTACGACGCACTGACGGCGGCCCGCGCCGCGATCGACCGTTTTGCGCTCGCGCCGCTCACGACGACCGTCGTGAGCGCCCACGTGATGGGCGGCTGTCCGCTGGGTCCCGATCCGGCGCGGGCCGTGGTCGACCCGACGGGCCGCCACCACCACCTCGCGAACCTGCACGTCTTGGACGCCTCGCTGTTCCCGACCTCCCTCGGAGTGAATCCGCAGCTGACGATCTTCGCGATCGTCGCCCGTCTCGCGACCGCCCTCGCTACCGCGCTCGCGCCTGCGGCGCCGAGCGCGCCCGAGCGGCCGCGCGTGCCGGGCGCCGATTAGTGTGTTTGCTCTAACAAAGCGGGATAAATTGAAGTCAATCGCCGGAATGGCGGCGAGACCTTCAACCCCTTCGAGAAAGCGTCCCATGCAAAAACAATCCATCCCCGTCTTCAATCCGTATCCGTTCGGCGAAGCGGCGCTCGCCGCGTCGCGCAAGGTCTGGCTCGCCGGGTTGGGCGCGACCGTCGTGACCCGCGACTGGGTCCACAGCGAGGGCGGCCACGTGTTCCGCACGTTGGTGCGTGAAGGCACGGTCGTCGAGTCGCGCGCAATCCGCTTCGTGGGCGACCGGGTCGAATCGTCGATCACCCGCGCCAACGCGATGTGGCGGCGCACGCGGAGGACCGTCGAAGCGACCGTGAAGCAGGCGGCGACCTCGATGGTCGACTACGCGCAGCAGGTGCTGCCGAAGTCGCTGCCGAGGATCGAGTTGCCGAAGGCGCTCGCTCCGGCCGCGAAGGCCCCCGTGAAGCGTGCGCGCAAGGCCGTCGGTGTCCGCACCACCCGCCCCGCGAAGAAGGCGAGGCGCACGAAGCGCGCGTAATGCGGTAGGATCGCGCCCACGCTTTCAACGCAAGGGGGGTCCATGCCGGGACGTACGGCAACCGGGCGCGCGCAACGTGCCCGGACGCGGGGGCGCACGCGTCCCCGCGTGGGCTTGGCCTTGGCCGGCGGCGGGCCGCTCGGCGGCATCTACGAGGTCGGCGCGCTGCTCGCGCTTACCGACTCGCTCGACGGCATCGACCTCGCGGACCTCGACGTCTACGTCGGCGTTTCGTCCGGGGGCTTCGTCGCGGCTGCGCTGGCGAACGGCATCTCGCCGGCACAGATGTATCGGCTGTTCATCGACGACGGCGCCGACGCGGCGCTGACGCCCGAGATTTTCCTGCGGCCGGCGCTGTCGGAGTTCATGCTTCGCGCGGCGGCGCTGCCGCGGCTGCTCGTGCGCGCCGCCATGCAGTACCTGCGCGACCCGTTCCGGCGCGGCCTCATGGAATCGCTGGCGACGCTGTCCCACGCGGTGCCGACCGGAATGTTCGACAACCGCGCCGTCGGCGATTTCATGAGCCGGCTATTCGCGGCCCCGGGGCGCACCAACGACTTCCGCAAGCTCGATCGCAAGCTGTTCCTGGTCGCCACGAACCTCGACACCGGCGCGTCGGTGACCTTCGGCGCGTCCGGCCGTGACCATGTGCCGATCTCGATGGCCATCGAAGCGTCCTCGGCGTTGCCCGGCCTGTTTCCGCCGGTGATGATCGGCGGCGAGCATTACGTCGACGGCGCCCTCAACAAGACGCTGCACGCCTCGGTCGCGCTCGACGAAGGCGTGCGCCTCCTGCTGTGCGTGAATCCGCTCGTCCCGTTCGACGCGAGCCGCGCGGCGCAGGGCGGCCGCCTCACGGTCGCCAAGCTGAACCAGGGCGGACTTCCGATCGTCCTCTCGCAGACCTTTCGCGCGATCATCCACTCGCGGATGAAGGTTGGCATGGAGAAGTACCGCCGCCAGTATCCGGACGCGGACGTCGTGCTGTTCGAGCCCGACCGCGAGGATGCCGACATGTTCTTTGCGAGCATCTTCAGCTACGCGCAGCGCCGCCGCCTCTGCGCCGCCGCCTACGCGAAGACGCGCCAGAACCTCGTGGCCCGCGCCGCCGCGCTCGAGCCGCAACTCGCGCGGCACGGCATCGCACTTCGCCACGATCGTCTCGCGGATCCCCACCGGGGCATCGACGATGCGCTGTCGGATCCGCGGCCGTTGCACGCGCAGCCGGGCCACGACGTCCGCCGTACGGCGCGGGATCTCGCCCACGCGCTGAACCAGCTCGAACGGTGGCTCGCGCGGAGCGCCCGCCACCGCGACGCGCCGGCCGTGTAGTCGCGGCGCGACGCGCCCGCGAGAGCGCGTGGCGCGCCCGGTCCGGATGGCCGCCGCCCCTGTCCGCTACCTTCTCGTCGGCAGCGCCGCGCTCTTCGCCGTCGCCGCCTGGCAGCGGGACGCGCTGCCATCGCCCGACGTCCTCGACCCTGCGGTCCGCGAGGACCCCCTACAGGAGGCGACCGACGCGGTCCCGTTCCGGACCTTGGTGGGCGGCATCGAGTACACGGTGCGGCCGGTCTTCACGTACGATCTCGCCGGAGTCGTCGTCAGCAAGCACGACGCCGACACGTGGTGGGACTGGATCCACAAGGCGTGGCGCGACGAGCTCAACGTGACCGACCTTTGCGTGATCTGGGGCGCGAATGCGCGCAGCGCCAACTATCGGGAGCTCGAGTACTGGAGCAGCCAGTTCGAGTGCAACGTCCGCACGGGCTCGACCGAGGTCTGGCGCGCCTTCGACATGACGGCGCTGTCCAACAATCACCTGCTGGCCGACGACCCCGCGATCGCGCGCACGCTCAAGTCGGTGCGGGTCGGCGACCAGGTGCATTTCCGCGGCTATCTCGCCGAGTATTCGCACGATCATGGCTTCCACTTCGTCCGCGGCACCAGCACGAAGCGGACCGACACCGGCAATGGTGCGTGCGAGACCGTCTATGCCACCGACGCCGAGATCCTGCGCGCGGGGAATCGCGGCTGGCGGATCGCCTTCTGGCTCGCCGCGGCGGCGTTCGGCGGATCGCTTCTCGCGTGGCTTGTGCTGCCGTTCCGGGCGCGCGGCTGATCATGGCGGAGCGGAAAGCGCCGCGCCGCACGCGCGAGCGGATCCTCGAGACGAGCCTCGCGCTCTTCAATGCGCGCGGCGCGCCGCAGGTCACGACGGCCGAGATCGCGGGCGAGATGAACATCAGTCCGGGCAATCTCTACTATCACTACCGCAACAAGGAAGAGATCGTCGGCGAGCTCTGCGCGCAGTTCGAGGCCCGAATCGCGCCGCTGTTCGCGGATCTCGGCGGCCGCCGCATCGAGGTCGAGGACCTCTGGCTCTGGCTGCACGTGCTGCTCGAGCGGATGGGCGAATACCGCTTCATCCTCCGCGACGTCGACGTGCTCGCGGCGCGCGACCCGGTCCTGAACGCGCGCCTCGGGCGCCTGCTGCGGAGGGGCATCACGACCATGGTAGAGTTGTGCCGCGGCCTGATCGCCGCCGGCACCATGATCGCGTCCGAGCGCGAGATCGCGGCGCTCGCCCGCAACGTGCTGCTGGTCGCGACCTACTGGCAGTCATTCGACCGGATCGGGCGCCCGGTGGGCGCCCCCACCGCGGACCCGGGACGCGCGGCGGCGCAGCTGCTCTCGCTGATCGGCCCCTTCCTCACCGGCGACGCGCGGACGCTGATCGAACGGCTCGGCCGCGATTACCTTTGAAGGAGGGACTGCCGTGGCGAAGAAGTGGGTCAAGTTCCCGCACGCCGACAAGGCCTATGCCTACGACGCCGCAGGATTGAAGAAGCGCTGGCCGCGCCTGCATCGCGGCGACTGCGAGCCGTTCCCGAAGGACGCCGCCGTCGCCGAAGCATGGCGGCACTATCACGCGGGCGATTTCGCGCAGGCGGTCGACGCCGGCAGCGCGGCCGGCGACGCCGGCGTGAACGTCGCGGTCAAGGCGCAGGTCGTGTACGCAACGTACCTCGAGAAGGGCGACAAGGCGAAGCTCGCGCTCCTCGACCAGGCGATGGGCTGGGCCGACGCGCGCCGCGCAGCGGCACCCAGGGACCCCAACGCGCACTACTTCTTCGCGTTCGCCGCGGGCCGCTACGGGCAGGGCATCTCGGTCGCGAAGGCCCTGGCCCAGGGGCTGGGCGGCAAGGTCCGCGATGCGCTTCAGACCGCCATCAAGCTCGATCCCAAGCACGCCGATGCGCACATCGCGTACGGAAGCTATCAGGCCGAGGTGATCGACAAGGTGGGCGGCCTCGTCGCCGGCGTCACGTACGGGGCGAAGAAGGATTCCGCGCTCGAGCACTTCCAGAAAGCGCTGAAGCTCAATCCGGACTCGGCGATCGCGCGCGTCGAGTACGCGAACGGGCTCATCATGCTGTTCGGCAAGTCGCGAATGGCGGAAGCGGAGACGCTCTACCGCGAGGCGGCGGCGTGCGAGCCCGCGGACGCGATGGAGCGGCTCGACGTCGAGCTCGCGCGCTCCGAACTCAGCTGACGGTGTCGCCCGTGGCGTGGCCGTGCGGGTGCGCTGAGGCGCCGCGGCGCCGCGGCCCGCGCTCTGCCCGCGCACTGCGCCCGGCGACGACCTGCGCGGCAAGCTCGGGATCGAGTTCGCCGGAGCGCGGCCACGGCGCGAGGAGCGTCGTCAGCACGAGCTTCTCGAACTCGGGCCCGAACCGCGTGATGACGTGCTCGGGGTCGGGGCAGAGACCGCGGTCGGTGATGAGCCCGAACTGAACGGCGCCGTCGTAGGACAGAATCGAGACGCCCATCCCGATGGCGCCCGCCTGCGGCACCCAGAACATCAACTGCGCGATCCTTCCGCCGGCGAAATAGAGCGGCTGTGGCGGTCCCGGCACGTTCGTCATCACCGCGCTCGCATTGCGCGACAGTACTGCGACCAGCTGGTCCTGCAGCATCTTCGGGCCCGCCCCCGCCGCGGCGAGCAGGCCCAGCGTGAGCAGCGGCTGGTGGCTACCCTTCAGCGAGTGCATGTTCGAACGCACCGCGTACAGCCGCTCGACCGGGTTTTCGATGCCGATCGGCAGATCGAGAAACACCACGCCGAACTGGTTGCCCAGCTTGTAGGCTTTCTCCAACGGGCGCATGTTGACCGGGACGAGGGCGCGCATCATCACACCTTCGGTTGCGTCGCCCTTGCGGACGAGGTACTCACGCAGCGCGCCGGCAGCGCACGACAGCAGCACGTCGTTGACCGACGCGCCCAACGCCTTGCCGACGGCCTTGACCTCGTCGAGCGGGAGCGGATCCGCCCAGGCCACGCGTTTCGCGACACCGGGCGTGCCTTTGAACCGGGTCGACGAATCCTGACCCATCAACGCGAGCTTGGCGATCTCCGCGCCCAGCGCGCCCCCCTGCTCCGCCAGGGCGATCGCCTTCGCCGGGTGCTGCCATATGTCGACCCCCTTCTCGATCAACGTCGCGCTTACCTTCAGCGCCGTGCGCATCGCGTCGGAGATGGGCTGCACGAGATCGCCGAGCGGGTCATCCTTCGCGACCCGCTCTTTTTTGCTCGGCGCGGCTGGGAGTGAGAGCGCCGGCGGCCCGTTCGGCGAAGCGTCGGTCATCGACAGGATCACCTGCACCAGGGCGATGCCGTCGGCGTAGCAATGGTGGATGCGCGCGATCACCGCGCTGCCCCCATCGTAGTTGTCCACGAGATGGAACTGCCACAGCGGGTGGGCGGGATTGAGCGGCGCGCCCGCGAGCCGGCTCACCAGCGCCTGCAACTCCTTCTTGCCGCCGTTGCCGGGCAGCGCGACGTGGACGACGTGATGATCGATGTCAAAGTCTGCGACCGATTCCCAGTACGCCGCCCCGAGGGTTTGCACGGGAACGTCGTAGAAGCGTCGGAAGCTAAGCCAGCGTTTCTTGATGACCGACTGCAGCCGCGCGAACTTGACGCGTTCGCGGAACAGCATCACCCCGCAGATCATCATCAGGTTGCCCGGATGGTCCATCCGCAGCCACGCGGTGTCGACTGCCGAGATCTTTTCGCGCCTTGTCATACGGGAGGATCGGGGCGATGGGACGGGCGTGCGGGCAGGCCGACGATTGCGGGCGTTTTCCGCTTCGCGCTAAAGTAGCACGGAAGGCCCCTGACTGAACGCCGACGAGGAGGTTGTGCGATGGCCGCGCCGAAGAAGGACGACCTGAAAGCGAAGTTCGAGGCGGCTGCCGCGGCCGCGAAGCAGACGAAGAAGAAGCCCGACAACCCGACGCTGCTCAAGCTCTACTCGTACTACAAGCAGGCAACCGAGGGCGACGTCAAGGGCGAGCGCCCGGGCGGATTCGACTTCGTCGGCGGGGCAAAGCACGACGCGTGGGCGAAGCTCAAGGGGATGAGCCGCGACGACGCGATGCAGAACTACGTGAAGCAGGTCGAGAAGCTGAACCGGGATTGAATTACAGGCCCGCGGCGCCCAGCAGCGACGAGCCCGCCGGCTGGCGGGCCCCTCTCGTCATCGCGCCGCCGGCGCGCGATCAGCCGGCGGCCGGCTTCCTACGGCGTGTCTTCTTCGCGCGCCGGGACGCCTTCCCCGCTTTCGGCGTGGTCCCGGCGGGGGGCGGAGCGCCGTTGCGACGTCCGCTGCGCCCGGGCATTGGCGTCCCCGTTGCCTGAAGGAGCTCGTTGACCGCAGCCGACAGCGCGTCGACGCGCTTCGCGAGCTTCTGGACATCGTTCTGCGTGTAGACGCCGAGCTTCCCGAGCGCCCGCGCGACACGGTCCTCGAACACCTGCTCCAGCTTGTCCCACGTTCCGCCGGCCATCTGCTGCATCTCCTTCGCCTTTGCGGTCGCGGCGCCGCGTGCGGCAGCTGCGGTGTCCGCGGCGGCCTGCCTCGTCCTCCGCTCGAGCTTCTCGCCCTGCTGGACGAGCGATTCGAACACCTTTGTCCCCTCCTGCTGGGCTCGGACGAACGCCCCGACGCCTGCAAGCCAGATCTGATGCGACGAATCGAGCACGGCCTGCGCCAAGTCCTTGGCCTCACCCGTCGCGCCCCCCATCATCGCGGCCTTCGCCTTCTTCAGCATCCTCGATTCTCCTCCGCGACCGGGCGGTCACTCATTAGTTGCAATTCTAGGGCGCTTCGTTAGAGCAATCATACTAAACCGGCGTGCCGCGAACGGTCCCGCGCCGCTCGCGCTACGGGCGCCGGCGATATAATCGGTCGCAAACCGAACCGGGCGGCCATCCCGGCCGTCGACGCCCGGCTTTCGACATCGCGCGTCGCCGCGCTGCCTGCGGGATTCCCAAGGAGGACCCATCATGGCGTACTTCGTCACCGGCGCGACCGGCTTCATCGGTCGTTTCCTCGTCGCCAACCTGCTGAAGCGCGGCGAGCCGATCTACGTTCTCGTTCGCAAGAGCTCGCAGGCGAAGCTCGACGAGCTGCGCTCCGACCACTGGGGCGCGACCGAGCGCCAGATCGTCGCCGTCATCGGCGATCTCGCGAAGCCGAACCTCGGCGTGTCTGCCGCGGACCTGCGCAAGCTCAAGGGACGCGTGCGGCACCTCTTCCACCTGGCCGCGATCTACGATCTGGCGGCGAGCCCCGATGAGCAGCAGACCGCGAACGTCGAGGGCACGCGGAACGCGATCGGATTCGCTGCCGCGGTCGGCGCCGGATGCTTCCACCACGTGAGCTCGATTGCCGCCGCCGGCCTCTACGACGGCGTGTTCCGCGAAGACATGTTCGAGGAGGCCGAGGACCTCGACCACCCGTACTTCCGGACCAAGCACGACTCGGAAGGCATCGTCCGCAAGCACTGCAAGGTGCCCTTCCGGATCTACCGGCCCGGCTTCGTCGTCGGCGACTCGAAGACGGGGTACATCGACAAGATCGACGGGCCCTACTATTTCTTCAAGGCGCTGCAGAAGCTCCGGCGCGCGCTGCCGCCGTGGATGCCGACGATCGGCATCGAGGGCGGCCGCATCAACATCGTGCCGGTCGACTTCGTCGCCGACGCGCTCGATTACCTCGCGCACAAGAAGGGGCTCGACGGCAAGTGCTTCCACCTGACCGATCCGGCGCCGCACCGGATCGGCGAGGTCCTCAACATCTTCGCGCGCGCGGGCCACGCGCCGCAGATGACGATGCGGATCAACGCGCGGATGTTCGGCTTCATCCCGGCGCCGATCCTCTACGGACTGGGCTCGCTCGCGCCTGTCAAGCGGATGATCCGCGCCGTGCTCGTCGACCTCGGCATCCCGAAGGACGTCTTCCAGTTCATCAACTGGCCGACACGCTACGACAACCGCGAGGCGACCAAGGCGCTCAAGGGCTCGGGCATCGCAGTGCCGCAAATCGAGTCCTACGCGGCGAAGCTCTGGGACTACTGGGAGCGCAACCTCGACCCGGACCTGTTCGTCGACCACACGCTGTCGGGCCGCGTGAAGGACAAGGTCGTCGTCGTCACCGGCTCCTCGTCGGGGATCGGCAAGGCGACCGCACTCAAGCTGGCCGAGGCCGGGGCCAAGGTGATCCTGGTCGCGCGCGGCGAGGAGAAGCTCCTCGAGACGAAACAGGAGATCGAGAAGGCCGGCGGCAAGGCGTGGATCTGCACGGCCGACATCTCCGACATGGCCTCGTGCGACGCGCTCGTCGCCCGCGTGCTCAAGGAACACGGCCGCTGCGACTACCTCGTCAACAACGCCGGCCGCTCGATCCGCCGCGGCGTCGTCAACTCGTTCGAACGCTTCCACGACTTCGAACGGACGATGCAGCTCAACTACTTCGGCTCGCTGCGGCTGATCTTCGGCTTCCTGCCCAAGATGCTCGAGCAGAAGCGCGGCCACATCATCAACATCTCGTCGATCGGCGTCCTGTCGAACGCGCCGCGGTTCTCGGCCTACGTCGCGTCGAAGTCGGCGCTCGACTCGTTCTCGGCCTGCGCCGCCTCCGAGTTCCTCGACAAGGGGATTTCGTTCACGACGATCAACATGCCGCTCGTGCGCACGCCGATGATCGCGCCGACCAGGATGTACGAAAGCGTGCCGACGCTTTCACCCGAGCAGGCGGCCGACCTCGTCGTCGAGGCGATCGTCTACAAGCCGGTGCGGATCGCGACGCGGCTCGGAATCTTCGGCGCCGTCTGCCACGCGGTCGCGCCGAAGCTCACGCAGATCCTGCTCAACACCGCGTTCAACATGTTCCCGGACTCGGCCGCGGCGCAGGGCAGAAAGGAGGGCGAGGCGCCAGCGCAGCTCACCCCCGAGCAGATGGCGTTCGCCCAGCTCACGCAGGGGATTCACTGGTAACCGATAGGCCGATTGGGCCGGCCCTCCTCCGGGTCGTGCCCCCGCGCACATTTCGCGCGGGGGCCCCGCTTCCGATCTCCTGAATGGCGCTGCGACGTTCGGCGCGCCAAGACGCAGGTGTAGGCGCCCCGGAACGCGCGTGACGGAGTGTCTGCTACGCGCGTGACAGCTCGGTGATGACACGCGCGACGATGTCCGGGTGGTCGACCAGCGCAACGTGGCCGATGCCGACGAATGGAACGTTCTCGGCGCCCGCGAGTTGCGCGCTCGCTTGCGGAGCCACCATCGAATCGTGCCAAGACCACAGCGACACGACGCGCGTCGGAGGGGCCACGCGCGTCGCGTCGAGCGCCGCGAGCCACTCGTTGCCCGGCCGGATCTGCGCGAGGCAGGCTGCCGGGAACAGCCACGCGTGGACGCTGCCGTGGTGCGGCGAGCCGATGGTCACGAGGCAGCGAATGCGTTCGCTGCCGAAGCGACGCAGGTAGGCCCGGGCGACGACGCCGCCCAGGCTGTGCCCGACGAGCGCGACCTGCGGCACCCCCGTCGCGGTGCGGATCGCGTCGACTTTCGCCGCGACTTGCTCCGCGAACAGCTCGATCGAGGCCCTCGGCGGGCCGTAGGTCAGCGCGTAGACCGGGCCACACCCGGCGGCGACCAGCCGGCGGATCGTGCCCCGCCACATGCCGGCGTTGCAGAGCACGCCGTGCAGCAGGAGCACCGCCGATCCCGACGGAACGGGCGGCGGATCGCGCATCGCCCACCACCCGATGGCCATCCGCGGGTGCGACCTTGCGATCGCCATGACTTCGCCCACGAACATCCGCACGCTGGCCGCGATGCCGATCGTGCGCTCCGGCGGGCGGGGCGTGCGGAAGATCCACGCCAGCACGAACGACGTCGTCGCGACCGCGAACGGCGGGAGGCTGCATGTCACGACGGCCCCGAGCGCGAGCCATGCCGGCGCGACGCCATGGGAACCAAGGACGAGCGCGACCGCGAGGTACCCGGCGGCGAGGACCAGATAGAGGAGGATCAGCGCAACGGACGTCGCCACGATCTCATGGTACGCGACCGCCTTCGCCCATCGCGCGGAAAACAAACGAGCCCGGCGGAGCCGGGCTCGTTCGCAGACCCGCGCGCGAATCAGGCGCGTCGGCGCAGCACGGCGAGACCCGATGCGGCGAGCAAGAGCCCCGCGAGCGCAAGGCCCTTCGCGTCGAGCGTGGGAATCGCGATCGTCGCCTTTGCTGCCGCTGCCGTCTGCGGACACGTGCCGTAGGGGCCGTAGCAGGACAATATCACTTGCCGCGTCGAGCAGTTGTACAACACGAAGAACTCGGCCGTGGTCCCCGATAAGGGGGGCGTTGTGCCGACGTAGGCGTAGGAGCCGATCAGCGTGTTCGGTGGCTGCGCCGGAACGAGGGGATTGATCTGATAGTCGACGAAAGTCCCGCTGAACGTTCCGAGGAACGGCGTCGCCTGCTCGAACGTGGCGAGCGTCTGCCCCGCGACATTGGTCGCACGTCCGGATTCCCGGACTGCGCCGACCGTCGTCAACGTGAGATCAAGGTCGGCATTGGTGCAGCTCGCGGCCGCGTTGAGCGCAACGCCCTGCGCTGTCGCCGCCGCGCGCGCCGCGCCGGGCACGAGAGCGAGCAGCCCGAGCAAGAGCAGCGACGCGACATTCCGGGGATGATTTCGAGCGAGCATGAGTGTCCGTTGCAGCGCCATCCGCTGCAGTCGTTATTTTGCGTGACGGCACCCGGGGCACGCAAGGCGAAACCCGACGGCCTCGCGTCACGCAGCGCCGGCATCGCCCGCTGTGGGATTCATGCAACGCAAGAACTGTCTCCGCACAGCGACAGTGTTTCCATGCGGCGACAGTCGAGATCCCGAGATGCGGGTCAGGCTGCGGCACCGAGCTCCCGTCCGGGTGAGGATGAGTGCGCGCGCCAGCTCTTGAGCGCGCCGATGATCGCAGGCAGATCCGGAATCAGGACGACGCCGGAAAGCGTCTTCCGCACGCGCCGGGTCATCTCGCCCCCCGCCCACAGCGTGATCGCCGGCGGAAGCTGACGGCGCAGCGCGGCGAGACCCTCGCTCGCCTGGCGCACGGGGAACGCGCCGGAGAAGGACAGCGCAACGAGGTGCGCCTTGTGCGCAAGCGCCGCGCGCCGAATGTCCTCGAGCGGGGTCTGCACGCCGAGCGAGATGCATTGCGCGGCCTCCGGCACCAGCAGCGCTTCGACCATCAGCAGGCCGAGCCCGTGGTGCTCCCCCGGGAACGTCGTCAACAGCACGCGCGGCGTCCCCGTCTGCCGCGGAAACGCGTTGATCGCAGTACGCAGCGCGACCTGCAGCTGCTCCGTGTACAGATGTTCCTCGAAGACCTCGAGCTCGCCGCACATCCACGCGTCGCCGATCGCGCGGTTGAGCGGCGTCAGCGTGTCAAGCACGAAGCGCTGCAGCCCCTGCCTCATCAGGAGGTTCGCGAGCGCGTGCTGCAACGCGGCCGCGTCATGCGACTTGAGCATCGCGACCACGTCGCGCTCGAGCGCGGGCGCGAGCTCGGGGCCGCGCGGCGCGATGCGCGATTCGGCGAGCGCTTCGAGCTCCTGCTGAGTGCACTGGATGATCTTCCCCGGCCGCATGCCGACGTCCATGAGCCGCTTGATCGCACGGAGCTTCGCGATCTCGGCCGCCGTGAACTGCCGCTCGCCGTTGTCGTCGCGCGAAGGCTTCGGAAACCCGTACCGCCGCTCCCAGACTCGCAACACGTCCTTCGAGAGTCCCGTTTCGCGCTCGACTGCGCTGATGTTGAGGTTGACGCCGTGCTTGTCCATGCGGGCGAAGGGCGATGGTCGGTCGATACCGGAGGTGGACTCCTATCGTACCCTGCCCGCCCCGTTATGTCCAAGACAAAGATGCTCCCTGTCGAACTAACGGCCGTCCCGCAGAAGATGGGCCTTGGCGGCGCCTGGATTCGCGACGCGGGGCCTGATCCGTGCCCGCAGGGACGGCGGGCGGCGGCCGCGCCCAAAGAGTGCTGCGACCGGCGCGGGGTCGTCGTGCCGTCGAACGCAGGCATCGGGACGAACGAGCAGTGGCCCGGCGCTGCCGCGCGTACACCGTCGATTTCCAGTGTTCCCGGACCGATCGTCGCGCGACTCGAGACGCAACGTCCTCTCTGCCGAGCCGCGGCGAACCTGATCGAGAAGAGGCTCGCGGAGAAGCCGCGGCCGGGAAGAGCCGACCGCGCGCGGACGCCACCGTCTCCGCTATAATTACGGCCCTTCGGCGAGCTAGCTCAGTTGGTTAGAGCAGAGGAATCATAATCCTTTGGTCGGGGGTTCGAGTCCCTCGCTCGCTACCAATCAATTCAACGGCTTGCGAGAGCGCAGGCTTGACCGCTTGATCCGGCGTACGCGAGGGTTGCCAACGACCTGCCGCACCCTCCGCGATCCAGGCCGGGATGCGGAGGCGGCTTCCGAGGTCGAGCCTTGAGCGCCATGCACGAGCCGCGGGGGGCACCTGGAGCCCGGCGCCCCAACAGAACGCCGCACGATCCATCCCGTTAGCCAGTGCGCTACCCATGATGCTCCTGTACCGCTACCTCTTCCCGGCCATGTGGCTGGGTTGGCTCGGGTACTGGTGGGCGCTCTCGCGCAATGTCAAGAGCACCGTGCGACGCGAGCCGCTGACGTCGCGCCTCTTGCACGTCGTTCCGCTCGCTCTGGCCATGCTTCTTCTTTGGTTGCCGAACGTCCCGCTTCCCGGATTTGGCGAGCGCTTTCTTCCGCTGTCGGCGTGGCCCTTCTGGACCGGAGCGGCGTTGACCGCAGCGGGTCTGCTGTTTGCGGTTTGGGCGCGTGCTCACATCGGTACCAACTGGAGCGGCATCGTGACGATCAAGGAAGGGCATGAGCTCATCATCTCCGGCCCGTACGCCATTGTTCGGCACCCGATCTACACGGGCCTCTTGCTTGCCTTCGCGGGTTCGGTCATAGCGCGAGGCGAGTGGCGAGGCCCGCTGGCCGTTCTCATCGCCTTCGCGGCCTTGTGGCGCAAGCTGCGGCTCGAGGAGCGCTGGATGCGCGAGCGGTTCGGAGAAGCGTATCAACGGTACAGCGAGCGTGTTGCGGCGCTCGTCCCTTTCCTTTTCTAACTGTGCAAACGCTTCCCAAGCACCAACCGCTGGCTGACCCCAAGACCTGCGAATTCGAGAGCGTCGATCAGGCCAACGCCATTCTCGGTTTGCTGTCGCGGCACTGGAACACGATGGCCGGGGCGCTCTACGCTGATGAGCCCTACCTGCCGCTGCTGCTGGAGGACGACAACGGCGTTGCCGACGCCACCGACTGGGCACGAGGGTTCATGCGCGGTGTTGAACTGCGGCGGGAGGCGTGGTCGGACCTGATCAACAGCGACGAACGCGGAGCGATTCAACCATGTTTTCGGATCCAGCTGCGCTCTTTGCCTCCATCCTGTTCGGGGCCATTGGCCTCGGAGCCTTCATGTACGGCAGGAAGATGGTGCTGTGGAAGCCCATGGTCTTCGGCGGCGCCCTGATGGCCTACCCATACTTTGTTCCCCAGACATGGCTGATCTACACCATCGGTTGCGCGCTTTGCCTGGGGCTGTTCATCTTCCGTGATTGAATACGCTGCACGCAGTTGCGCGGCCGGTCGCCGTCCCGGCCGCTGCGCGCCAACCCGATGACCGGCACGTCGCGCGGGCCGAGCCGAATCGATGCGTTGCCCGAACCGGACCGGCGCATACGACACGGGAGCGCCTGCCTTGTCGAAACAACCGGTGCATCCCTTGCTGCCCGCTGAGAAGCGGCGGCGCGGTTGCCGGCGGGCCGGATGGCTACCGGCACGGGACAGTTCCTTCTATGATGCGCACTCCCGTCCGGTCCGCATCGCATGGCCGCCGACCTCGCCCGAGAGATCGAGACCCATCGAAGTTACCTGCTGCGCGTTGCGCAGCTGCAGTTGCGCGACCGCGACCAGGCCGAAGACGTCGTGCAGGACACGCTCGTCGCCGCGCTCTCGGGCTCGGGCTTCGCCGGCAAGTCGAGCCTCCGGACCTGGCTCACCGGCATCCTGAAGCACAAGATCGTCGACGCGATCCGCAGGAAGCAGCGCGAGCCGGCGACCGTGGCGTCGTTCGGCGACCTCGAATCCGAGCTCGACATCGAGGACTTCGATGCGCTGTTCAAGATGGGCGGCGCGTGGGAGACGCCGCCGGCCGACTGGGGCGATCCCGAAGCGGCGCTCGGCCGGCGGGAATTCTTCGACGTGATGGACTTCTGTCTCGAGAAGCTGCCGCCGAACACCGCCCGCGTGTTCATGATGCGCGAGGTCATGGAGCTCGAGAGCGACGAGATCTGCCGCGAGCTCGCGATCACGTCGAACAACCTCTGGGTGATCCTCTACCGCGCGCGGATGGCGCTTCGCGCGTGCCTCGAGCAGCACTGGTTCGCCGGCAAGGGGCGCCCGCCTTGATCCGCCGCGCGCTCGGCCATCTCGTTTCCTGCAAGGGCGTCTCGCGGCTCGTGTCGCGGGCGCAGGACCGGCCGCTCACGCGCTGGCAGGCGTGGCGTCTGCGCATGCACCTCGCGGTGTGCGACGCGTGCACGCGCTTCGAAGCGCAGGTGCGCCTCCTGCGGCGGGCGATGCGCCGGCTGAGCGAAGGGGATTAGCCGCGTCGCGCGTGCTAGACTTGGCACTTGCCCGCGGCATTCGGTTCTCATGCCTTCCATCACCGTCAACGGCCGGCCGCGCACGCTGTCGCTGCCTTCCGGAACCGTCGCGGACCTGCTCCGCGACCTCGCGTTCGAAGGCAAGCGCATCGCCGTCGAGAAGAACGGCGAGATCGTGCCCCGCAGCCGCTACGCGCAGGTTCCGCTCGAGGACGGGGACCGCATCGAGATCGTGGGTGCCGTCGGCGGCGGTTGAAGAGGATCCCCATGAACGCTCCGCACACGCCGGCCGAGACGGCCCCCGCCGACCCGCTGTCGATCGCGGGCCGCGACTACCGCTCGCGCCTCCTGATCGGCACCGGCAAGTACCGTGATTTCGCGCAGACCCGCGACGCGGTCGTCGCCTCCGGCGCCGAGATCGTCACCGTAGCGATCCGCCGCACGAACATCGGCCAGGACGCGAACGCGCCGTCGCTCCTCGACGCGCTGCCGCCCTCGGAATTCACCTATCTCCCGAACACCGCGGGCTGCTACACGACCGACGATGCGGTGCGCACGCTGAAGCTCGCGCGCGAACTGCTCGACGGCCACTCGCTCGTCAAGCTCGAGGTGCTGGGCGACCCGCGAACGCTGTTCCCGAACGTGCGCGAGACGCTGCGCGCCGCCGAAATCCTCGTCAAGGACGGCTTCCGGGTGATGGTCTACACGTCGGACGACCCGATCGCCGCGCGCGAGCTCGAGGCGATCGGCTGCGTAGCGATCATGCCGCTCGCCTCGCTGATCGGCTCGGGCATGGGGATTCTGAACCCGTGGAACCTGAAGCTGATCCTGGCCGAGGCCAAGGTTCCGGTGCTGGTCGACGCGGGCGTCGGCACCGCGTCCGACGCGGCGATCGCCATGGAGCTCGGCTGCGCGGGCGTGCTCATGAACACGGCGATCGCGGCGGCGAAGGATCCGGTGCGAATGGCGCGCGCGATGAAGCTCGCCGTCGAGGCGGGACGTGAAGCGTACCTTGCCGGCCGGATGCCGCGCAAGCTCTACGAGGCATCGCCGAGCTCCCCGGCGAGCGGGCTGATCGCCTGACGCCGATGGCTTCGGGCGGCATCGCGGGCGCGAGCATCGGGATCGCGCTCGCGTTCGCCGGCGCGTCGGCGACGGCGGCGCCCCTTTCGAGCGATGAGCTGGCGGCCGCCTGTGCCGGCGCCGAGGGTTCCGCCGACTGCGCGCGCCGCGTCGAGGCCATCCAGTTGAAGCGACTGCCGAACCTCGCGGTTCGCGACGGCGACACGCTGCGGGTGTCGCTGTACCCGGACGGCGTCAGCACGTTCACCGACACCGAGTCGCTGCACGGCGGGCGCACCTTCGCGCTGTGGGACTTCCTGAGCGAAATCAACGCCGCCGTGCTGTTCACCACCGACGAAGGCCATGCCTCGTTCCTGCTTCTGCAGCGTACGAACGGAAAACGCGCAAGCCTCCCGTCCGAGCCGAAGCTCTCGCCCGATCGCACGCGACTCGCGACGGCCGACTTTTGCCCGTCGTCGTGCGTCAACGAGCTCGCGATCTGGCACGTGACGAAGAACGGCGTGTCCCAGGAGCTCACGTGGAAGCCGGCGCAGAAGTGGGACGACGCCGGCGTTGCGTGGAAGAGCGCGGATGCAGTCGTCGTCGAATACACGCCGGCGGGCGCCGCCGCGGGGGCGACGCTCGAGCGACGCCTCACCGATCCAAGCTGGCGCCGCCACGCCGCGCCGTGATTCCGCGTCGCCTGCCGTCGGTCACGCGTGATCCGCCGACCGCGCGCGCGGACGCCCCGCGGCGGCCGGTGCGAAGCTTCGTGCTCCGGCAGGGACGCATGTCGCCGGCGCAGCAGCGCGCGCTCGACACGCTGCTCCCTGCCTACGGCATTCCGTTCGAGCCGGTGCCGCTCGACTTCGATCGCGTCTTCGGGCGGCGCGCGCCGACGATCCTCGAGATCGGGTTCGGCATGGGCGAGACCACGGCCGAGATTGCACTCGCGCGGCCGGGCGACAATTTTCTGGGGATCGAGGTGCACGGCCCGGGCGTGGGCAGCCTCCTCAAGCGCATCGAGGCGCAACGCCTCGCGAACGTGCGCGTGATCCGCCACGACGCGGTCGAGGTCGTGGCTTCGATGATCGCGCCGGCGACGCTCGCCGGCATCCATGTGTTCTTCCCCGACCCGTGGCCGAAGAAGCGCCATCACAAGCGCCGGCTGCTGCAGCCGGCTTTCGTCCGCGAGCTGGCGCTGCGGCTCGCGCCCGGCGGCTACCTGCACCTCGCGACCGACTGGGAGGACTACGCCGGCGAGATGCTCGCCGTGCTTTCGGCGGAGCCGCGGCTCGAGAACATCGCGCAAGGATTCGCCCCGCGCCCGGACTATCGTCCGCGCACGAAGTTCGAGGCGCGGGGACTTCGCCTCGGACATCGCGTGTTCGATCTCGTGTTCCGGCGACGCGGCGACGCGTAGCGCTGTCGGGCGTCCGATCATGCGCCCCTGGCAGGCACGGATCCGCAAGATCGCGCGGACGCGGCTCGATACGCGCCACGCCGTCGCGAGGGTGACGCGACCGACGCCGGCGGACGACGATCCGCGGATCGCCCCTGGCGTGCGCGTGTATCGCGACGGGCCGGTGCTCGTCGACCGCGGTCTCTCCCCCATCCACCTGGCGAGCCAGTTCATCGAGCACGCGGAGACCTATCATCAACGGAACTTCGAGCGGCTCGACTTCCTCGAGCTCCTCGACCGCTGCCTCGCGCTGGCGGCCATCGATCGCAGTCGGCCCCTCGAAGTCCTCGACGTCGGCTCGGGCAGCGGCAGCAGCGTCTTCGCCGCGAGCCGCCTCCTGCCGGAGGCCGCGTTCGCCGCCACCGACATCTCGCCGCGGCTCCTCGCGCTGCTCGCGCGTTTCGTCGACTCACGCCCCGAGCTGCGCGGCCGCGTGCGGACCTACTGCTTCGACCTCCATCGGCCCTTCTTCCGCGCGGAGACCTTCGATCTCGTGCTCGGCGCCGCGATCGTCCATCACCTGCTCGACCCGCGGGTCGCACTCGAGACCGTCGCGGCGAGCGTCAAGCCCGGCGGCCGGATGATCTTCGTCGAGCCGATGGAGGCGGGATCGCTGGTTCTCGCCACGATCTACGCGCGCGCGCTCGAGGAGCTCGACCGGCTCGGGCAACGCGACGGCGAGCTCGCCCGCCTGATCCGCGCGTTCCGGCACGACATCCGCTGCCGCATCGGCCCTCCGGCGGTCCGCCCGCAGACGGCGCTGCTCGACGACAAATGGGTGTTCGACGTCCCGTACCTCGAGGGGCTCGCGCGCGAGATCGGCATGTCGAAGGTCGACGTCCATCCCGCGCAGGAGCACCTCGACCACGTGTTCGAAGCCGCGTTCCGGGGCACGCTCGCGGACAGCGGGAATGCGTCGCTGCCGATTCCCGACGCGGTACTGACGGCGGTCCGCGAGTTCGACCAGTCGATCTCCGTGGAGCTCAAGCGGCGGTTGTGCCCGACGGCGATCGTCGTCATGACGAAGTGACGGGCGCCCTTGCGCCCCCGCGTAGAATGACCGGAATGAACGACGAGCTTCCGTTCACCGGCGAGCGCTTCGTCCCGGGGACCGCGGGCGAGATCTGGTACGAGCACTGGCATCGCTACCACTTCGTCGCGCCGCTCGTCGCGGGACGCGAGGTGCTCGACGTCGCGTGCGGCGAAGGCTACGGCAGCGCGCTCCTCGCGCGCCGGGCGGCACGCGTGGTGGGGGCCGACCTCGCGCCTTCTGCGATTGCGCACGCGCGTTCGCGCTACGCCGCCGATCGCAACCTCGAGTTTCGCGAGGCGGACTGCGCGGCGCTGCCGTTCGCCGACGCGTCGTTCGACGTCGTCGTGTCGTTCGAGACGATCGAGCACATCGCGGCCCAGGAGGCGTTCCTGGACGAAGTGCGACGCGTGCTGCGCCCGGACGGCCTTGCCCTGGTGTCCTGTCCGAACAAGGCCGAATACACCGATGCGCGCGACCACGTGAATGAATTCCACGTCCGCGAGCTCTACCGCGACCAATTCCGGGACCTGGTCACGGCCCGCTTCCCGCACGTCGCGTGGTACGGACAGCGGCCCGGCTTCTTCTCGGTCGTGTGGCCCGAGGACGGCGACGCACGCGCGGAGATTTTCGAAGTTGCAGAAGCCACGGCGGCCTCGCCGACGCCGGGTCACCGCCGGCCGCTCTACTTCATCGCGCTCGCAAGCGGGCGCGCGGAGACGCTCGCCGCGATCGCGCCGCGGCTTTCCGTGCTCGCGGACCGCGACGAATGGGTCTACCGCGATTACGCCACCGTCACCCGCGCCTTCTGCGAAGCGCAGAAGCGCGAGGCCGCGCTGCGCGCCGACGTGGCCGCAGCCCATGCGCGCGCCGACAGCGCGATTCGCGAGCGTGACGTCGCCGTTGCCGGAATCGAGGGTGCGCGCGCGCGCCTCGCGAGCGACCTCGCGCGGGCGGAACAGGAGTCGGTGCGCCGCGCGAGCTTCCGCTGGTGGCTCGCGCTCCCGTGGCGCCGGCTGGTGCGCGCGATAAAGGGGCTGCCGCCCGGAGGCTGAGCCCTCAAGCCAGTTCGAGGATCACCGGCTGGTGATCGGAGGCCTGCGTCTCCTGGTCGACGCGAATCGACCGGAGCCGCGCTCTCAGGTCCGCGCTCACGAAATAGAAATCGCAGTGGAGCTCGGGTCCGCCCGGCTCCATCTTCATGTAGATGCAGAAGGTCGACGGATGCGGGACCCCGGGGTTGAGTTGCTCCCATGCGTCGACGAGCGCCGGGGTGCCATTGTCGAACGGTGCCTTCATCCGCGCGTGCAGCGGATCGACGGGCTCGAGATTGAAGTCGCCGGTAAACACCGTCGCCGCGGGTCGCAGGTACGTGTGGAACGGCCCCCCCGCCGTATCGGTGACCGATCCCCGTTCCGCATGCGCGCGGCCGTCGGCGTAGATCGCGCGCAGCGCCTCGACCTGCGCCGTGCGCTGCAGCTTCGAATACCACTCGAGGTGCGTCGTGATGACGCGAACCTCCCCGAAGGGCGCCACGATGGCCGCCTCCAGAGCGATCCGCGGCATGCCGTTGACGCCGGGATCCACCGGGAACGGCAGCAGGTGCCGGAACACCTGCCGCACCGGCAGGCGCGAGGCGATGAGGTTGCCGAAATACCGCCGCTGCCCGTTCTCGCCCGGATGGTCGACCGCGATGCCGGGAATCGTCACGTAGCCGGGCAGGAGGGCGGCGATCGCGGCGAACTGGTCCTCGCCCGCGCTGCCGGCGAGGCGAGGGTCGGGGAAGTTCGCGGCGATCTCCTGCAGGCACAGGACGTCGAAATCGGCGAGGCGCTTCGCCTCGGCGACGATGCGCGCCGGATCGACGCGACCGTCGATGCCGCAGCACCACTGGGTGTTCCACGTGACGATCCTCATCGAACGCCGGCTCGCATGAACGATTGGACGAATTGCTTCTGGAAGAGGAGGAAGGCGATCAGGAGCGGCGCCGTCGTGAGCAGCGTCGCCGCCGTGATGATCGACCAGTCGATGCCCTGTTCGGTGGACGAGAACACCTGCAGCCGACCGTCGGCGGTCGCGACTCGACCGAGGCGATGATGCGCAAGGCGGCGCGCGATCTCGTCTGCCGCGACCTTGCGCACCTCGCCCTCGGCGGTGGTCCAGTGCTTGCTGACGTTCTCGGCGGCGATGGCCGACACGATGAGGCTCCCCCGACGCGGCGTCTGGTGGCGGCTCCCGGCCGCGCGCCGCTGGCGTCGCGACGCGGCAGCTCGTGCGCCGGAACGGCAGCGCATGATAGCACCGGACCGAAAGACGCCGGCGCGAAAAATCGCGTTCGCTTGCGCTATTCGAAGAGGCGGGCCAGCGCCGCGCCTGGATCCTCCGCGCGCATGAACGCCTCGCCGACGAGGAACGCGCCGACGCCGTGGTCGCGGAGCAGCGCCACGTCGGGCCGCGCCAGGATGCCGCTTTCCGCGACGACCAGCCGGTCGCGCGGAATTCGGGGCAGGAGGTCGAGCGTGGTCGCGAGCGCGACGTCGAACGTGCGCAGGTTGCGGTTGTTGATGCCGACAAGCGGGGTAGGAAGCGAAAGCGCACGGTCGAGCTCGGCCGCGTCGTGCACCTCCGGCAGGACCGCCATCCCGTACTCGTGGGCGAGCGCCGCCAGCGCCTTGAGCTTGCTCTGGTCGAGCGCAGCGACGATCAGCAGGACGGCGTCGGCGCCGAGCACTCTCGCTTCCGCGATCTGCCAGTCGTCGACGATGAAATCCTTGCGCAGCGCAGGAAGCCCGCTCGCCTCGCGCGCCGCCGCGAGGTATTCGGGCGCGCCCTGGAAATACTCGCGGTCGGTCAGGACCGACAGGCATGCGGCGCCGCCGCGCGCATAGCTCGCGGCGATCGCTGCGGGATCGAAGTCCGGCCGCAGCACGCCGCGGCTCGGGCTCGCTTTCTTGATCTCGGCGATCACCGCAGGCTGCCCGCCGTCGAGCTTCGCCCTTAGTGCGCCCGCGAAATCGCGTGGCGGCGGCATCGCGCGCGCCGCGGCCGCGATCTCCTGCGGCGGCCGCGCGCGCTTGCCCGCGGCGACTTCGTCGCGCTTGGTCGCGAGGATGCGTGAGAGGATGTCGCTCATGCCATGCCCGTCGTCCCCGCGCACGCGGGGACCCAGCGACTTTCGTCGAACGACACTGGATTCACACCTTCGCGGGAATGACGGACAAGGGTCATGCGGCTGCGGCGAGCTTCTTCGTCAGCGCGACGAAAGCGTCGAGCTTCCTGCGCGCGGCACCGGACGCCACCGCCTCCCGCGCACGTTCGATCCCTTCGGCGATCGACGGCGCGACGTCGGCCGCATAGAGCGCGGTCCCCGCATTGAGGACCACGATCTCCCGCGGCGTGCCTTCGGTGTTGCCGAGCGCCTCCTCGACCATCTCGCGCGATTCCAACGCGTCGGCGACCTTGAGCCCCCGGTTCGACTTCATCGACAGCCCGAAGTCCTCGGGGTGGATCTCGTATTCGCGCACCTCGCCGTCCTTGAGCTCGCCCACCATCGTCGCCGCCCCGAGCGAGACCTCGTCCATGCCGTCCTTGCCGTAGACGACGAGCACGTGCCGGCTGCCGAGCCGCTGCAGTACTCGCACCTGGATGCCGACGAGATCGGGATGGAAGACGCCGAGAAGCTGGTTCGGCGCGTCTGCGGGATTCGTGAGCGGACCCAGGATGTTGAAGATCGTCCGCACGCCCAACTCCTTCCGCACCGGCGCCGCGTGCTTCATCGCGCTGTGATGCGACGGCGCGAACATGAACCCGACGCCGGTCTCCGCGATGCACTGCGCGACCTGGCCGGGCTTGAGCATGATGTTGGCGCCGAGCGCCTCGAGCACATCCGCGCTGCCCGACTTCGACGATACCGAGCGGCCGCCGTGCTTGGCGACGCGCGCGCCGGCGGCGGCGGCGACGAACATCGACGCGGTCGAGATGTTGAACGTGTGCGACGCGTCGCCGCCGGTGCCGACGATGTCGACCAGGTGCTCGCGATCGGGCACGTCGACCTTGGTTGCGAACTCGCGCATCACCTGCGCTGCGGCGGCGATCTCGCCCACCGTCTCCTTCTTGACGCGCAGCCCCACGGTGAGCGCCGCGATCATCACCGGCGTCACCTCGCCGCTCATGATCCGTCGCATGATCGACAGCATCTCGTCGGGGAAGATCTCGCGGTGCTCGATCGTGCGTTGCAGCGCGTCCTGAACGGAAATGGGCATGATGTTTGTCCGGCTACTCGGGAAGGTCGATCCATGCGAAGTCGAGGGTGGAGCGCCGGATCGTCATCGCCTCCCCTCCAGGAAGTTCCCAAGCAGCGCACGCCCGTGCTCGGTCAGGATCGCCTCGGGGTGGAACTGTACGCCCTCGACCGCGAGGCGACGGTGACGCACGCCCATGATCTCGCCGTCCTCCGCCGTCGCCGTGATCTCGAGCTCCGCCGGCAGCGATGCCCGCTCGATCGCGAGCGAATGGTAGCGAGTCGCGGCGAACGGCGAGGGCAACCCCGTGAATACCCCGTGCCCGTCGTGCGCGATCGGCGAAAGCTTGCCGTGCATCACGCGCTGCGCGCGCACGATGCGGCCGCCGAAGGCCTGCCCGATCGCCTGGTGGCCGAGGCAGACGCCCAGGATCGGGATTTTCCCCGCGAACTCGCGGATCAGCGGCACCGAGATCCCCGCCTCGTTCGGCGTGCACGGACCCGGCGAGATCACGATCTGCTCGGGCTCCCACGCGGCGATCTCGGTCAGCGTGATCGCGTCGTTGCGATGGACGTGCACGTCGGCGCCGAGCTCGCCCAGGTACTGCACCAGATTCCAGGTGAAGCTGTCGTAGTTGTCGATCATCAGCAGCATTCCCGCACGCCCCGCTAGACGTTGCGGATCGACACGAGCTTGGACAGGCTGAACAGGTTCACGTCCTTCGTCCACTCGACCTTCCAGTCGTACCCGGCGATCGCGGCGGCGAGCGGGAATTCCGAGCGAAATCCGACCCCGCCCGGGTGCCGCTTCACCACACGTTCGAGCAGCCACCAGAGCCGGCTGCCGCTGAAGTGATTGAGGATCAGGATCGTGCCGCCGGGCCGGCAGACGCGGCGGATCTCGGCCACGAGCCGGCGCGGATCGGGCGTGACCGAGAGCACGTACGGCACGGCGACGCAATCGAAGGTGGCGTCGGCGAACGTGAGCGCCTCGGCGTCCATCACCTCGAGCCTGATCGCGCGGCCGGCAAGCGCCAGCGCGCGGCCGCGCGCCTTCGCCAGCATCGCCTCCGACAGGTCGACGCCGACGACGGCCGTCGCGGCCGGATAGCGCGCCAGCATGAGTCCGGTACCCACGCCGACCTCGAGCAGCGTCGAGGGCGCCGCGCGCGCGACGGCGTCGGCCAGCGCACGCCGCCCGGGCTCGAGGACGCCGCCGAAGATCCGGTCGTAGACCGGCGCGTAGCGACCGTACGCGCGGACGACCGCGTCGCGGGATAACGGGTTCATCGCGCGCGGGCACGCGGATGCAAGCGCGCGATCCGGCTCCTCGGTCGCGACCCGGGCGTCCTCGGCGATGCTCTCTTTCGTAGATCGATACATCGTCACTCCTCGGCGTCCAGTCCCTGCTGCACCATGTCCGCCGCGCGCAGCACCGCGCGCGCCTTGTTCTGCGTCTCCTGCCATTCCGATTCCGGCACCGAGTCATGCACGATGCCCGCGCCCGCCTGCACGTGCAGCACGCCGTCGCGGATCACCGCCGTGCGGATCGCGATCGCCGTGTCCATGTCGTCCTGGAAGCTCACGTAGCCGACGGCGCCGGCGTAGACGCCGCGGCGCGATGGCTCGAGCTCGTCGATGATCTCCATCGCGCGCACCTTCGGCGCGCCGCTCACCGTGCCGGCGGGAAACGACGCGCGCAGCACGTCGATCGACGTGAGCCCCGGCCTGAGCGTTCCCTCGACGTTGGAGACGATGTGCATCACGTGCGAGTATCGCTCGACGACCATCCGGTCGGTGACATTGACCGTGCCCGTCGTCGCGACGCGGCCGACGTCGTTGCGGCCCAGGTCGACGAGCATCACGTGCTCCGCGATCTCCTTCGGATCGGCCAGCAGCTCCTGCGCGAGTTTCTCGTCGGCGTCGCGCGTCGCGCCGCGCGGCCGCGTGCCCGCGATCGGGCGGAGCGTGACAGTCGCGCCCTCCTTGCGCACGAGGATCTCCGGCGACGCGCCGACGACGTGGAAATCGCCGAAGTCGTAGTAGAACATGTACGGCGACGGATTGAGCGAACGCAGCGCGCGGTAGAGCGACAGCGGCGACGACGTGAAGGGTCGCGACAGCCGCTGCGAGAGCACGACTTGCATCACGTCGCCCGCGGCGATGTATGCCTTCGCCCTGCGCACGGCGTCCATGAACGCGTCGGCGCCGAACCGGCTCTCCGCCTGCGTCAGCGGAGCCGCCGTCTGGAAGGGGATCGCGACCGGCTCGCGCAGCTTGCGTCGCAGCACCGCGAGCCGCGCGGTCGCTGCCGCGAACGCGTCGGACTCCGACGGATCGGCGTAGACGATGAGCGAGATCTTGCCGGCGAGGTTGTCGACGACGACCAGCTCCTCGGTCAAGAGGAGCAGGATGTCGGGCACGTCCGCGAGGTCGGCCGCCGCGGGCGGCGCGGTTTCGGCGAGCCGTCGCTCGACGTGGCGCACGGTGTCGTATCCGAACATGCCGGCCAGGCCGCCGCAGAAGCGGGGCAATCCGGCGATGGGTGCCGCGCGATAGCGACGCAGGAACGTCTGGACGAACTCGAGCGGGTCGCCTTCGTGGCGTTCGACCACGGTGCCCGCATCCTCCACCTCGATCGACGTGCCACGCGCGCGGATCCGGGTTCGCGCCGGCAGCCCGATGAACGAGTAGCGGCCGAAGCGTTCGCCTCCCACGACCGATTCGAGCAGAAACGTGAAGGGCGCATGCGCGAGCTTCACGTAGAGCGACAGCGGCGTGTCGAGATCCGCGAACGTCTCGAGCACCAGGGGGATGCGGTTGTAGCCTTGCGCGACGAGGGCGCGGAATTCGGCTTCGGTCATGGCGCTTCGACGGCGGATTCGACGGGACCAACGGGCAGCATCACGCTGCGGGGGCATCGCTTGCGAGCGCGCGATGCGGACGCCGTGGGTGAGGATCTAGCGGCGCCAGCGCCGCGCGTCGCGCGGGTGCGCCGCCGCGGGGACGGCGTGACGGCTGCGGTCGAGTAGATCGAAGCTCAAGGGGACTCGGGTGCAACGTAGCGGACGCAATGGGCGACCGCGGCGAGCGAGTCCACTATACCATCGGCGTCCACGTCCTGCACCGGGCGACCTTCGTTGTAGCCGTAGGGCAGCAGGAGGACGGGGCAGCCGGCGGCCCGAGCCGCCTCTGCGTCGTTCGCCGAGTCGCCGACCATCAGCAGGCGCGCGGCCGGCACGCCGAGCTTCGCGGCGACGTGTAAAAGTTGCGCGGGGTCGGGCTTCTTCGCCGGCAGGTCGTCGCCGCCCACGACCGCGGCGAAGCAGTGCGCGATGGCCGCACGCTCGAGATGCGGCCGCACGAAGCGGGAGGCCTTGTTCGTGACGACCGCGAGCGGGAAGCCCATCGCGACAAGCCGGTCCAGCGCCTCCGCCAGGCCGGGGAAGGGGCGGGTCTCGCGGCCCAGGCACTCCGCGTAGTGGGCCTGATACCGTGCCAGCGCGGCCGCGACGTCGCTCGCCTCCAGCGCGTCGGGGACGGTGCCCGTCGCGCGTGCGAGCGCGCGCCGCACCAGGATCGGCATTCCCTTGCCGATCATTCCGCGGATCGCCGCCGCGGGCAACGGCGCGAGTCCCCGCTCGGCCAGGAGCGCATTGACCGCCGCGGCGAGGTCATCGACCGTGTCGAGGAGCGTGCCGTCGAGGTCGAACGCGATCGCGCTCACTTCGAAGATTCGCGTCGCGATCCGCGCCGGCGTAACCGTCTCCGGCGTCATCTGGCGAGCTCGGCGCGCATCCGCGCGATGGTCGTCGCGTAGTCGGGGGTGCCGAAGATCGCCGAACCGGCGACGAACGTGTCGGCGCCGGCGCTCGCGGCGGCGGCGATGTTGTCGACCTTAACCCCGCCGTCGACCTCGAGCAGGATCGCGCGTCCGGTCTTCTGCTGGACCGCGTCGATGCGCGCCCGCGCCGCGCGCAGCTTGTCCAACGCCTGCGGAATGAACGACTGCCCGCCGAAGCCGGGGTTCACCGACATCACGAGGACGAGGTCGAGCTTCTCCAGCGTGTAGTCGAGCCATTCGAGGGGCGTCGCCGGATTGAGGACGAGCCCGGCCTTGCAGCCGCAGTCGTGAATGAGGCCGATCGTGCGGTCGACGTGCTCGGAAGCCTCCGGGTGGAAACTCACGATCGCCGCTCCCGCCTTCGCGAAATCGGGAACGATCCGGTCGACCGGCTTCACCATCAGGTGGACGTCGATCGGGACCGTCGCATGCGGCCGGAGCGCCTCACAGACGAGCGGCCCGATCGTCAGGTTGGGAACGTAATGGTTGTCCATCACGTCGAAGTGGATGAGGTCGGCACCCGCGGCGACGACGGCCTTCACTTCGTCGCCCAGGCGGGCGAAGTCGGCGGACAGGAGAGACGGGGCGATCCGGTAGACGGGCATTTATAATTCGCGGGAGAGTTTGCGGGAGCGGGGCGCTTGGCCGACACGAAGAAATATGAAATCACCGTCGCGACGCACGCGACCTACGTCGCGGACCAGTCGGATCCGTCGCGCGACCAGTACGTGTTCGCCTACCGGATCACGCTGACCAACACCGGGAGCGTCGCGGCACAGCTCATCAGCCGGCACTGGATCATCACCGACGGCGAGCACCGCGTCCAGGAAGTGAAGGGCCTCGGCGTGGTCGGCCAGCAGCCCGTGCTGAAGCCCGGCGAAAGCTTCGAGTACACGAGCGGCACGCACCTCCCGACGCCGGTCGGCACGATGCGCGGGACCTACCAGATGGTCGCCGACGACGGCTCCGCGTTCGACGCGACGATTCCGTCGTTCACCCTCTCCGTGCCGCGCGTGCTGCATTAGCGATCCTGCGGCGGCTTCTTCCGCCGCGGTCCCATCGTCCACCACACGATGCCGAGCGCGACGACCAGCGCGAACAGCGATTCGAGCAAGAACCAGCCCATGACTGCGCGACTCCTCCCGCGCGCGCGCCGCATCGCCTGCGGCGGCGCCTTGGCCCTCGTGCTGCTCGCGGCCGGCTGCGTCACCGTGCCGCCCGAACGCCCGCCGGCCGTGGCCCCGCCGACAGCCGCGCCTTCCCTTCCCGCGCAATACCGTCCGGTGACCTTCGCCGCGCTCGCCGGATGGAACGACGATCGCGTCCAGGACGCGTGGCCCGCCTTTCGCATGGGCTGCGCCGCGCTCGCCGCACCCGCCGCCGCGACGCGGGCCTTGTGGTCACCCTCGTGCACGGCGGCCGAGTCGGTCGATCCGCAGGACGGCGCGGCGATTCGCGCGTTCTTCGAATCCCATTTTAGCCCATACCAGGTGGTCGCCTCCGACGGCCGCACGGAAGGCACGATCACGGGCTACTACGAGCCGCTCCTCAAAGGCAGCCGCACGCGCAGCGATCGCTTCGCCGTGCCGTTGTACGCAGCGCCCGACGATCTCTTGACGATCGATCTCACGGAGCTCTATCCGGAGCTCAAGGCGAAGCGGCTGCGCGGGCGACTCGACGGGCGCAAGGTCGTGCCTTATTGGCCCCGCGCCGACATCGAGCGCGGGCGCGCGCCGCTCGAAGGCGAGGCGCTGGTCTACGTCGAAGACCCGGTCGAGGCGTTCTTCCTGCAGATCCAGGGCTCGGGGCGCGTTGAGCTCGCGGAAGGTGGCGTCATGCGCATCGGCTATGCCGACCAGAACGGGTGGCCTTACCGCTCGGTCGCCCGGGTGCTGATCGACCGCGGCGAACTCACGCCGGATCGCGCGTCGATGCAGGCGATCCGCGACTGGGGCCGCCGCCACCCGGACAAGCTGCCGGCGTTGCTCGACCAGAATCCGAGCTACGTCTTCTTCCGCGAGGTGCCCGCGCCTGCCGCGGGCACGCTCGAGGCCGCGATCGACGGCCCGATCGGCACGCTCGGCGTTCCGCTCGCCGCGGGCCGCACGCTCGCGGTCGATCCGCGCTCCATACCGCTCGGGGCGCCGGTGTTCCTCGCGACGACGTGGCCGCTGTCGAGCCGGCCGCTCGCGCGACTCGTGATGGCTCAGGACACGGGCGGCGCGATCCGTGGGGCCCTCCGCGGGGATTTCTTCTGGGGCTTCGGCACCGACGCCGGCCGCGAGGCGGGCCGGATGCGGCAGGACGGCCGGATGTGGATCCTCTGGCCGAAGGACGCGGGGCCGCCGAAGGCGGGCGACCCCTAAAACGAACGAACTATCCGGTCGCGAGGCGTCGGCGCGCGAACGCCGCCAGCGAGGCCCGGTGGAGCGAGCGATTGCGCGTCATTTCAGTGTCCGAGTTCGGCCAAAGGACACTCGGATCAAGCCCCGTTCAGGAGGGCGTAATATGATTTGGCCCGCCATTCGTCCACGACCGATTAAGTGATGGATCGACGCACATTCCTCCGCGCCGTGGCGGCAGCGATGATGGCTGCACCGCTCGCCGCGAGCGCGCAAACCGGGACAAGCGTCCGCCGTATCGGCCAGTTGTGGGCCGGTGCGCCGGAGACTCCGACCGAGAAACTGGACTTTGCGGTGCCTTTGGGCGCACTCGGTTGGGTAGAGGGCCGTAATCTGCTCATTGAGCGACGCCGCGCCGAAAGGGCCGAGCTCCTCGGCCCTTTGGCGGAGGAGCTCGTTCGGCTCAAGGTGGAGATCATCTTGGCGTTGGGCACGAACGCCGTACTGGCGGCTAAGGAGGCCACGTCCACCATCCCTATCGTCATTGGTTCCGCCTTCGATCCGGTCGGCAGCGGCCTCGTCGCGAGCCTCGCCCGGCCTGGCGGCAATATCACCGGCTTTTCACTTTCTGGCCCGGAGGTCGACGGAAAGGGTCTCTCCCTGCTGCGCGAGTTGGTGCCGGGCTTGCAACGCGTCGGACGATTGGAGAATTCGCAGAATTCCACCCCGATTGACCGCGCGACGCGTACAAATTTCGAGCAAGCATGCCGCTCACTTGGCTTGCAGCCGATCATTGTCGAAGTCGCCGGAGCAGATGAGTTGGAGAAAGCTATCGCAGAGATGGTTCGCCGGCGAGTGCAGGCGTTATATATTCAAGGCAATGATCTGTTCTACGACAATCGGATTGCGCTCATGAGCGTGGCGCTCAAGTACAAGTTACCGACCATGGTTCCGCTCGACAAGCACGTTGCGGCGAGCGCCGCGGACCCGAGCATGTTGGAGGCCGGCGCGTTAGCCAATTTTGGTAATAGCGTAGCGGAGCTAAACCAGCGCATGGCGGCATTTATCGACAGGATCCTGCGTGGAGCAAAGCCCGCCGATCTCCCGATCGAGCAGCCGACCAAGTTCGAGTTCGGGATCAACCTGAAGACCGCGAAGGCGCTTGGGATCACGATCCCGCAAACGCTTTTGGTGCGCGCGGATGAGGTGATTCAGTAGCTGAACGTGTCCAGTTGATCGCGGTCGAGGGTCCGGTCTTTGTACGGTGATACGGCCGCTTTGGGTCGTCTACGGTCGAACGACCTGCAGCGATGAGTGGTGCCCCTACGATCCACACCGGCCGTTCACGCCTACGACCGCTGTGCGTTATGCAGCGGCCGCTCGGGTCGGCACAGTGGACACAGTGGGGGTCTCTGACCTCAAGCGGACGGCCTCTCGATTCAATAGCGGGAGTCCGATCGAGCATGGTTAGCAAAAATGCGAACGGCGATCGGTGTACAGAAACGCGCGGAATCGGCCCTGATTCGGCCCCCATTCAGTCGACCGACCAATAGGCACCTCCGCTGGTGGGAGGTAGCATTTTTGCTACCTATCCGGTGCAGCGCCTACCTCTGCCATGGACGAGCCCTCCCGAGCCCTGGCCAGCAACCTCGCTTCGGTGCCGGAGCAGCGCAAGAAAGGGCGTACGCGGGGGCTCACGACCGACCGCCTATTGCAGGCGCTCGTGACCGATCTCGCGGCTGCGCGGGCCGCCGCGGGAACGACGCAGGATAAAGTCGCCGCGAGGATGTGGACGACCAGGAGCGTGAAGCCATGCGCAAGATCGTGCGTCCGCCCTGGGTCGAAGGCGGACGATGCAGTCGATTCGACGCCGGGGCGGTCGATTCGCGATCGCTGTCGCCCGGCATGGCCGGCATCGTCCTCCGCGCGCAGTTCGCAAAGATGCGAACTGCCGTGCGCGAACGTGCCCATCGTCCCCAGGGTCGAACATGGGCCCGAGCAGGTCCATTGCCGGGCGCGATCGGTCGCCGGCGGGGGTTCGCAATATTGCTAACTGGAGCCGATCGCGCTTCCCGCGGCGAGCATCGGCAGCACGCGCGGCGCCTCAGCCCGCCGCGGCGTGCAGCGCCTCTTCCGCCTGCCGGTCGGCGTGATAGGACGAGCGCACGAGAGCGCCGACCGCCGCGTGGCGGAAGCCCATCGCATACGCCTCCCGCTCGAACCGCGCGAACGTGTCCGGATGCACGTAGCGCAGCACCGGCAGGTGGCCCTGGGTCGGCTGCAGGTACTGCCCGATCGTCAGCATGTCGATGCCGTGCGCGCGCATGTCGCGCATCACCTCGAGGATCTCGTCGTCGGTCTCGCCCAGGCCCACCATCAAGCCCGATTTGGTCGGAATGTCCGGGAACCGCGCCTTGAACGCGCGCAGGAGCGAAAGCGAGTGGGCGTAGTCGGAGCCCGGCCGCGCGACCTTGTAGAGGCGCGGGACGGTTTCGAGGTTGTGGTTCATCACGTCGGGCGGCGCCTGCGCGAGGACGTCGAGCGCGCGCGCGAGGCGGCCGCGGAAGTCCGGAACGAGCACCTCGATCCGCGTCGCGGGTGAGCGCCCGCGCACGGCGCGGATGCAGTCGACGAAGTGCTGCGCGCCGCCGTCGCGGAGGTCGTCGCGGTCGACGCTCGTGACGACGACGTAGCCGAGGTTGAGCGCGGCGATCGTCCGGGCGAGGTTGGCGGGCTCCTCGATGTCGAGCGGCAGCGGCCGCCCGTGGCCGACGTCGCAGAACGGGCAGCGCCGAGTGCAGACGTCGCCCATGATCATGAACGTCGCCGTCCCCTTGCCGAAGCACTCGCCGATGTTCGGGCAGGACGCCTCCTCGCACACCGTGTGCAGCCGGTGCTCGCGCAGGATCTGCTTGATCTCTTGGTAGCGCGGTGACGAGGGCGCGCGCACGCGAATCCATTCGGGCTTCCGCAGCCGCTCCGCCGCCTGCACCTTGATCGGGATCCGCGCCGTCTTGGCGGCGCCCGTTTCCTTGACGCCGGGAGCGCCCGGCCGCGTCATGTCGTCTTTCATCGGACGCCGAGGCGCGTGGCCAGGATCGGTGCGAGCTCCGCCCCGGCCTTCTCCACGGTGCGAACGACGCCGAGGTCGGCGAGCTGCGTCACCGCGAGCCCCTTGTAGCCGCACGGGTCGATGTCGTGGAAGGGCGAGAGATCCATCGCGACGTTGAGCGCCATGCCGTGGTAGGTACAGCCGTTCTTCACCCGGAGGCCGAGCGCGGCGATCTTCGCCTCCGCGCCCGCCACCCGCGTGTAGACGCCGGGCGCCGCGGGCTTGCCCCAGGCCCCGATGCGGAGCGAAGCGAGCCATTCTACTACCCCAGCCTCGATCGCCCGGACCATCGTCCGGACGCCGAGGCCGCGGCGCCGGAGGTCGACCATCAGGTAGGCGACGAGCTGCCCCGGGCCATGGTAGGTAACCTGTCCGCCGCGGTCGACGGCAAGCACCGGGATCCCGTTTTCGCGGAGGAGATGCTCGCGGCGCCCGGCGAGCCCGAGCGTGTAGACGGGATCGTGCTCGGTCAGCCAGATCTCGTCCGGCCATGCGTCGTCGCGCGCGGCAGTGAATGCCTGCATCGCGCGCCACGTCGCCGCGCAGTCGGTGCGACCGAGCGCGCGGATCGCGATCCCGGCACGCGCGGCCGCCGCGGCGTCGCCCATCACAGCACCATCGTCACCATCGGGTGCGACGTGAGATCGCGGTAGAGGTCGTCGAGCTGGGCGCGCGAGGTCGCATGGATCGTCGCGGTCACCGACAGGTAGTTGCCGGCGCGGGACGAGCGCATCTCGAGCGTGGCCGGATCGAAGTCCGGCGCGTGCCGAGTCACGACCGTCACCACGGCCTGCGCGAACCCGTCCTGCGTGCGGCCCATGACCTTGATCGGAAATTCGCACGGGAACTTGAGCGGCGACTCGGCGGTGGTGGGGGGAACGATCGGCATGGGTCTCTCCAGGAACCGGCAGATGGGGGCGGCCGCGCGTGGCCGCAACCCCGTTCCCCGTCGCCTACTCGTCCTCGCGCGCGTACATGTACTCGCGCGTCCACGGATGCGGAAGCCGGCCGTCGGGCAGCGGCTTGCCGGCGAGGAGCTGCCAGAGCGAGAGCCAGCCCCGCTCGAACGCATGCGCGGACCCCGCGAGGTAGACGCGCCACACGCGAAACTTCTCCTCGCCCACTTCCGCGCGCGCGGCGGCGGCGTTCGCCTCGAGACCGTCGAGCCAGCACCAGAGCGTCTTCGCGTAATGCTCGCGCAGCGCCTCGGCGTCGACGAGTTCGAGTCCTTCGCGCGCCATCGCCTCGCCGACCGCGGCAACGTGCGCGAGCTGGCCCCCCGGAAACACGTACTCCTCGACGAAGTCGCCGATTCCGCTGCCGAGCGCCGTCGCGCCGAGGACGTTGTGCGTGATGCCGTGGTTCAGGACGAAGCCGCCGGGCTTGAGCACGCGGTGGATCTTCCCGAAGTACTGGGCGAACCGCCGCGGGCCGACGTGCTCGAACATCCCGACGCTCGCGATCTTGTCGTAGAGCACGCCATCGGGCAGGTCGGCGTAATCGAGCAGCTGCACACGCACGCGACCCTCGAGCCCCCGCGTGGCGATCTCGCGCTCGACGTGCTCGAACTGGTGCTGCGACAGCGTGATGCCCGTCGCGTTGACGCCGTAATGCTGCGCGGCCCAGAACACGAGTCCGCCCCAGCCGCAGCCGATGTCGAGGAGGGACTCCCCGGGCGCGAGCCGCAGCTTGCGGCAGATGTGGTCGAGCTTGCGCGCTTGCGCGTCGGCCAGCGAATCGGCCTCGCCGCGGAAGTACGCGCAGGAGTACACCATCTGCGGGTCGAGCCAGAGCCGGTAGAACGCGTCGGAGACGTCGTAGTGATGCTGGACGTTCGTCTTGTTGTTGCGCAGCTGATGCCAGAGCGTGCGCAACCGCGCTCGCGCCGACTCACGGCCGTGGGCGACGGACCCGACCATCGCCTCCGCGATCGCGAGCACGCGCCGCGCGCCGCCCGTGAAGTCGATCTCGTCCCGGACGTAGGCACGCGCGAGGCGTCCGAGCTCGGGCGAGGCGAGCGCCTTCAATGCCCTCCAGCTGCGCACGACGATCTCGGTCTCCGCCGCCGACGATAGCGGCACGCGACCGCCGTCGGGGAGCACGAGGACCACGGGAAGATCGCGGTCGCCGTAACGATTCGCGATGATCTTCTGGAGCGGCTCGGACATCGTCGCGTACGGGAGGGAGGGGTCAGCCATTCTAATGCACGGCCCGCGCACCGGAAACCGCACGGTAGCCGCCGGCCCCGTGGCGCGGGCGGCGCTGCTACCATCCGGGGCGCCTCCGGATCCGCGCCGACACCCGTGCCCCCGCCCGCTCCCCGCCGCCGCGCGCACCCCGCCATCGGCGCGTTCACCGCGCGCCAGTTCCGGGATGCTCTCGCGCAATTCGCGACCGGCGTCACGATCATCGCCGCACGACGTAGCGATGGCCGTTACGTGGGGTTCACCGCGAATTCGTTCAACTCGGTCTCGCTCGAGCCGCCGCTCGTCGTCTGGGGCCTGGACCGCCGCGCGGACAGCCTGGCGGCATTCCGGTCCGCGGAGCGCTATGCGATCAACGTGCTCGCGCACGACCAGGTCGAGCTCGCGCGCCGCTTCTCGCGCCCGCACGTCGACCGCTTTTCCGGCGTGGCCTATCGGCTGGGTGCTGCCGACGCGCCGCTGATCGACGGCAGCATCGCCTGGTTCGAGTGTCGTCACCACGCGCGCCACCGCGCCGGCGATCACCTTCTCTTCATCGGCGAGGTCGAGACCTGCGAGCGGCGGACCGGCCGGGGCCTCGTGTTCCACCATGGCCGTTACGGCGCGACGCATCCGCTAGAATGACGGTCACGACGCCGCCAGATGTGCTCTCCCCCTTGGAACCGACCGTCCGCCTCCCCTCCGAGCGAAGCTTCGGGCTTCTCTTCGCCGCCGTGTTCGCGGGCTTCGCGGGATGGGCGTGGTACGGGGGGCGCACGATGCTCGCGGCCGTGCTGCTTGCCGTCGCGGTCGTGTTCCTCGCGCTCGCGCTGGCCGCGCCTCGCGCCCTGGCGCTCCCCAACCGGGCTTGGTACCGGATCGGCATCGCGCTGAACGCGGTCGTGAGCCCGATCGTGCTGGGCGCGATGTTCCTGCTGATCTTCGTGCCGGTCGCGCTTGTGATGCGCCTCGCGGGGCGCGACTCTCTCCGACGCCGGTTCGACGCGACGATCGCGACGTACTGGATCGATCGCCGTCCGCCGGGGCCGCCGCCTGAATCGTTCAAGCAGCAGTTCTAGGCCGCCCATGTCATTCCTGAACGAGCTCTGGGCCTTCCTCAAGGCACGCAAGAAGCTGTGGCTCCTGCCCATCATCCTGGGGCTCGTCGTCCTCGGCGGCCTCCTGATCCTCGCGCAGGGTTCCGTCGTGGCGCCCTTCATCTACACGCTCTTCTGACGGGGCCCCGGGCGGATGAACATCCTCGGGATTTCCGCCTACTACCACGACAGCGCAGCCTGCGTCGTGCGGGATGGCGGAATCGTCGCGGCGGCGCAGGAAGAGCGGTTCACCCGGCGCAAGCACGACGCGCGCTTCCCGGAGCACGCGATCGGCGCTTGCCTCGCCGCCGCCGGGCTCGTCCCGCGGGACGTCGATTACGTTGTGTTCTACGAAAAGCCGTTTGTGAAGTTCGAGCGGCTCCTCGAGACGTACCTCGCCTACGCACCGCGCGGGTTCCGGAGCTTCTCGAAGGCGCTTCCCGTCTGGCTCAAGGAGAAGCTGTTCCAGAAGACGGTTCTCACGCGCGAGCTCTCGCGCGTGCTCGGCGACGGCATCGACTGGCCAGCGCGGCTCCTCTTCTCCGAGCATCACCTGAGCCACGCGGCGAGCGCCTTCTTCCCTTCGCCGTTCGAGGAGTCGCTCGTGCTGACGATGGACGGCGTCGGCGAGTGGACGACGACCTCGCTCGCGATCGGGAGCGGCGCGGGGCTCGAGGTGATCCGCGAGATCCACTTTCCGCACTCGCTCGGGCTCCTCTACTCGGCCTTCGCGTACTACACGGGCTTCAAGGTCAACTCCGGCGAGTACAAGGTGATGGGCCTCGCGCCCTATGGCGAGCCCCGCTACGTCGAGGCCATCCGCGACCACCTGATCGACGTGAAGGACGACGGCAGCTTCCGCCTCGACATGCGGTACTTCAACTACTGCACCGGCCTCACGATGACGAACGACGCGTTCCACCGGCTCTTCGGCGGGAAGCCGCGGGCGCCCGAAAGCCGTTTGACCCAGCGCGACATGGATCTCGCCGCTAGCATTCAGGCGGTGACCGAGGACGTCGTCCTCAAGCTCGCGCGGGGCGCCGCCGCCAGCACGGGGCAGCGCAACCTGTGCCTCGCCGGTGGCGTGGCGCTCAACTGCGTCGCCAACGGCAAGCTCCTGCGCGAGCGGATCTTCGAACGCCTGTGGCTGCAGCCTGCGGCAGGCGACGCGGGCGGGGCGATCGGCGCGGCGCTCGGCGCCTACCACCTGCTGCTCGGGCAGCCGCGCACGGTCGCTTCCGGCGACGGGATGCACGGCGCCTTTCTCGGGCCTGCGTACGCGCAGGACGACATCGAGCGGCGCCTCTCCGCCGCGGGCGCGCGCTACGAGGTCTTGGACGACCTGGCGCTGGTCGACGCGTCGGCGCGCGCGCTCGCCGAGGGCAAGGCGCTCGGCTGGCACCAGGGACGGATGGAATTCGGACCCCGTGCGCTCGGGGGGCGCTCGATCCTCGGCGACCCGCGCTCGCCGACGATGCAGAAGACGTTGAACCTCCGCGTCAAGTACCGCGAGTCGTTCCGGCCGTTTGCGCCGAGCGTGCTGCGAGAGGAGCTGGGCGACTGGTTCGACCTCGACGTGGACAGCCCGTATATGCTACTGGTCGCCGACGTCGCCGCCGACCGCCGCATCGCGATGACCGAGGCCGAGCAGTCGCTGTTCGGCATCGACAGGCTCAACGTCCCGCGCTCGACCATTCCCGCGGTCACGCACGTCGACTATTCGGCGCGCATCCAGACGGTCCATCGCGAGACGAACCCCCGCTATCACGCGCTGCTCGAGCGGTTCAAGGCGCGCACCGGCTGCCCGGTTCTCGTGAACACCTCGTTCAACGTCCGCGGCGAGCCGATCGTCGCGACGCCGGAGGACGCATTCCGCTGCTTCATGGGGACGGACATCGAGATGCTCGCCGTCGGCAACTGCCTGCTCACGAAGGACGCGCAGGATCCGGCCCTGAGACGCCGCTACGAAGCGAGTTTCGCTCCCGATTGAGCCCGCGCGCCGAAGCGACGCCTCTCGTGAACGCCGCCGTCCCGAAGCTGTCGCCCGCGCGGGCCCTCGGCGCCGCGGTGATCGCGACCCTCTGCGTTCTCCTCGTCGTGGAGCTCGGCGGCGCCGCGTTCTACTACCTCCAGCACAAGCAGCTCGTCTACCTGAATCATGCGACGCCCGCGCCGGCGACGCCCGCCGACGAGGCGACCTACAAGCAGCGGCTCCACCCCTACTTCGGATTCGCGGGCCCCTATTCGGCGACCTTCCGCACGAGCGGCGCGACGGCGTACACGAACAGCCTCGGTTTCTTCCAGCGCGAGCCGCTGGCGCTGCCGTTCGCGCGCAGTGGAAACGACTTCGTCGTCGCCGTCTTCGGCGGGTCGGTCGCGGCGAACCTCGTGCAGGCGCCGCGGGGGGAACGACGCTCGGCGCGGCGCTGCAGCGGCTGCCGGCGCTCCGCGACCGCCGTGTCGTCGTCGTCAACATGGCGCAGGGCTCGGGCAAGGAGCCGCAACAGCTGATCGAGCTCGCGTACCTCCTCGCGCTCGGGCAGAGCCTCGACCTGGCCATCGCGCTCGACGGGTTCAACGAGCTCGCGCTCGGCCTCGAGAACTGGCAGGGTGGGCTCGACCCGATCCTGCCTGCGGGGCTGATCATCGGCGGGCTCGCGCAGGAGGTCCTGCCCGCGACGGCCGCGAGCGTCGAGTACTACGAGATCGCTTTCCGCGTGTCCGAGGCGAAGCGCGACGTCGAGCGCCACGAGGCGGGAGCGCACGCGGCGCGCTCGGGGCTCGGCTATCTCGGCCACCGTGCGCTCGCGACGCTCGACCGGATGACGCTCAGCAAATACCTGGAGCGGTACAACCAGGCGATCAATGCGTCCGGCGACGTGCTCGCGCGGCGGAAGATGCTGGGGCTCGACCTTCCCGTCGACGCCGCCCGACCCGACAAGGTGCGCGCGCTGCTCGACCTGTGGCTCCGCTCGTCGCGGCAGCTGCGCCTCCTGGCCGCCGCGAACGGCATCGGTCTCCTGCACATCGTGCAGCCGAACCAGTACTACGCAAACAAGGCGTTCACCGATCACGAGAAGAAGATCGCGTTGTCGCTGCCGGCCGATCACCCGTTCCGCGTCGCCGTCGGCGAAGGCTACCGGATGCTCGAGGCTGAGCCGCGCGCAGAGATGATCTCGGCGATCCACCTCTACGACGACGAGACCGCCGACATCTACGCCGACAACTGCTGCCATGTGAACGCGCGTGGCGAGACGATGCTCGCCGAGTTCGTCGCGGCGCGGGTCGCGGACTGGCTGTCCGCCCAGACGAAGATCAAGCGCTAGCCGCCCGCTTCTTCCGCTGGAAGATCGCGTGGACCTGCCGGAACACGGCGCCCGGCCGGCCGCCGGCGAACGGCGCGCCGTCGAGGGTCGTCACTGCGAGCAGCTCCTTGGTCGACGACGACAGCCACATCTCGTCGGCGGCGAGCGCCTCCGCGCGTGCGACCGGCCGCGTCTCGAACGGCAGTCCAGCCTCGCGCGCGAACTCGTGGGCGGCATCGTAGGTGATGCCCGGGAGAATCAGGTTGTCCTTGGGCGGCGCGACGATCACGCCGCCGGCGACGATCAGCACGTTCGACGCCGACGCCTCGGTGAGCCAGCCGTCCCGGAACATCACGGTCTCGATCGCGTCCGCGTCGGCCGCGAGCTGCCGCATCAGCACGTTGCCCACGAGCGAGATCGTCTTGAGATCGCAGCGGCGCCAGCGGGTGTCCTCGGCCGTCACGACGGCGACGCCGCGCTCGACCTGCTGCGGGGACGGCGTCGCGAGAGGGTTGCTCATCATGAAGACGGTCGGCACGACGCCGGTCGGAAACGCGTGGTCGCGCTTCGCGACGCCGCGTGTCACCTGGAAGTAGACGCCCTGATCGTCGAACGGCTGCTTCGCGACGAGCTCCGTGACGAGCGCGGTCCACTCCGCCGCCGTGTGCGGATTCGAGAGGCGGATTCCATCGAGGCTCCGCTCGAGCCGCGCGAGGTGATGCGGGAGCCGGAACGGACGGCGGCCGTAGACGGGGATCAGCTCGTAGACGCCGTCGCCGTAGACGAACCCGCGATCGAGCACGGAAATCTTAGCCTCCTCGAGCGGAAGGAAATCGCCGTTCAGGTAGACGATCATCGCGCGCTCCGGGAAAGGGAAGGCGTCACTTGAACCACAGGCGCATCGTGTCCCAGGCGCGACCGAGGAACCCCGCTTCCGGCACGTCGGCGAGCGCGACCATCGGCAGCTCGGCGAGCGTGCGGCCGTCGAGGACGACCTTGACCGTGCCGACACGCTGGCCGCGCGCGACCGGCGCGACCAGCGGCTCGGCCGCCGTCATCGTCAGCTCGAGCGCAGCAGCCTTGCCCTTCGGAAGGGTGAGGTACTGGTCCGCGAAAAAGCCGGCGGCGACACTCGCATCCGCGCCTTTCCACACGCGGAGCGACTGCACCGGCTTGCCCGACTGGTAGAGCTGCACCGTGTCGAAGGACTGGAAACCGTAGTTCAGGAGCTTCTCGCTCTCCGCGGCGCGCCCGGAATCCGACGCGGCGCCCAGCACGACCGAAACGAGCCTGCGCTCACCGCGCTTCGCCGACGCGATCAGGCACCATCCGGCAGCCTCCGTGTGCCCGGTCTTCATCCCGTCCACGTGCGGATCGATCCACAGCAGCCGGTTCCGGTTCGGCTGCGTGATGCTGTTGTAGCGGTATTCCCGGAGCGAGTAGAGCGGGTAGTACTCGGGAAACTCGCGGATGATCGCAGCGGCCAGCACGCCCAGGTCGCGCGCAGTCGAATAGTGATCGGCCTGCGGCAGCCCGGTCGCGTTCGCGAAATGGGTTCCGGCGAGCCCCATCCGCTTCGCCTCCGCGTTCATCCGCGTAACGAACACCGCCTCGCTGCCTGCGACCAGCTCGGCGAGTGCGATCGATGCATCGTTGCCCGACTGGACGATCATCCCGCGCATCAGCTCGTCGACCGACACCGCGCGGCGCGGCTCGATGAACATGCGCGAGCCTTCGGCATGCCACGCCGCGGTCGACACGGTCACCATCTGCGCGGGCGTGATGCGTCCTTCCTTGAGCGACTCGAACACGAGGTACGCCGTCATGAGCTTCGTGAGCGACGCCGGGTCGCGGCGCTCGTCCGCGTTCTGGGCGACGATCGGCGCGCCGCTGGCCAGGTCGAGGAGCAGGTACGAAGCGGCCGCGATCGCCGGCGCAGCGACGGGTGTCGCGGACGCCGACGCCGGAGTCGGCGCCGCCTCCGAGCCTACGGGCAGCAGAGCGGCGACCGCGAATGCCGCGGCGATGAGGCGAAGCAGGGACATGAACGCTACGCGGAAAGGTTCGTGATTATAGCGCCCGCGCGCGTCCCGGCTCCCTTCGCTCAGTAGGGATCGATCGGCAGCACGCCGACGAGATGCGCGTCGCGCCGGTCGACGACGGCGGTCATCGCACTCTCGCGCCCCATGAGCGGCACGAAGGCGAGCGCGTCATCCGCCTGCCCCGACTTCGCGACGATCGCGCGCACCGCGGACTCGCGTTCCGGGTGGTCCTTGAGCAACGCCGAGAGCGGCTGCGCCTTCGCGCGCACGGTCGGGACAACCTCGGCAAAGGGCACGTAGTACTTCGGGAAATTCTGAATGTCCTTGCCGGCGACGCCGCTGAACACGAGCTTGTTCCACTCCTCGGCATTCGATTGATCGGGGAAGCGGACCCCGACCACCCGCGGCCCGGCGAGCGACAGGGTCCGGTACTCCGGCGGACCCTCGGCGAGATCGGCCGCATCGAGCTGGTCGGCCGGAACGACCTCGAATCGATCCTTGACGAAGACCGTGTAGACCGGCCGCGCCTCGAACATGACGTAGACGCCGTACAGCAGCGCCGCGATCTGCAGGAACGCGATCGCCGAGAGGTCGAAGCGGAGGCTCTTCTTGCGCCGGTCGAAGATGATGAGCGTCAGGAGCGGGCCGATCGTCACGTCGACGCCGACCAGGAGCTTGAGGAGCCCCGTGCCGCCCATCGCGTCGAAGTAGGGCTGCGGATACCAGAGCGCGAGCATCACCGCGACGACGGTGATCGCGATCAAGACCGAGATGCCGAGGTGGATCGCGGCGGCTTTCCAGCGATTGAGCGACGCGAGGGCGACCATGAGCAGCGTGTCGTCGTTGTCGGACCGGCCGAAATCTACCGGCGGCGCGCGGCGCGCGTCAAGACGACGTGAACGCGAAGTCGACCTGCGGCGTGCGGCCGCCGATGACGTCGGCGAGCGCACGGCCCGACCCGCACGCCATCGTGAAGCCGAGCGTCCCGTGCCCCGTGTCGAGGAAGAGGTTGCGGTAGCGCGTGCGGCCGACGAGGGGAACGTTCGACGGCGTGGCGGGACGGAGGCCGGCCCAGAACTGCACCGAGGCCCGCTCGCCGGCATCGGGAAAGAGATCGAACGTGCGCGCCACCAGCGCCTCGCAGCGCACGGGGTTGAGCTCGGTGCCGTAGCCCGCAAGCTCGGCGGTTCCGGCGACGCGCAGCTTGCCGCCGAGACGCGTCGTCACCGTCTTGGCGGCGAGATCGGTCAGGGATCCCGCGGGGGCGCCGCGATGATCGCCCACCTCGATCGTCGCCGAATAGCCCTTGGCCGGGTAGACCGGACACGGGACCGACAGCGGCCGCAGCACGAACGGGCTGTAGCTGGCGAGCGCGACCACGTACGCGTCCGCGGCCAGCGTCTCGCCGCCGGCGCAGCGCGCGCCGCTGATCGTGTCGCCTTCCGCGGCGAGCCCTTCGACGGTCACTCCCCACCGGAACGCGACTCCCCGCGCTCCCGCGAGGCGCGCGAGCTCCTCGGTAAATCGGCGGGCGTCGCCCGACTCGTCGCTCGCCGTGTAGATGCCGCCGGCGAGGCGGTCGCGGCACTGCGCGAGCGCGGGCTCGATCGCCACGCACTCGTCGACCGTCTTCACCTCGCGCACGACGCCGAGCTCGCGCAGGCGCACGGCCGTCGCGGCCCCTTCCTCGAGCTCGCGCGCGTCCGTGTAGAACTCGAGAATCCCGCGATCCAGCTGGTCGTAGGCGATTCCCGTCGCGGCGCGCAGCTCGCGCAGGCAATCGCGCGAGTAGAGCGCGAGGCTCAGGCACTCGACCGTGTTGCGGCGTGTGCGCCATGGCAGGCATTCGCGCAGGAACGCGAGCCCGAACCGCCACTGCCACGGATCGGCGCGGAGCCGGAAGTAGAGCGGCGCATCCTCGCGGCCGAGCCACTGCAGGATCTTCCGCGGCGCGGCCGGATTCGCCCAGGGCTCCGCGTGCGAGGCGGAGATCTGCCCGCCGTTCGCGTACGAGGTCTCGCGCGCCGGGCCGGGCTGGCGGTCGATCACGGTGACCTCGTGCCCGTCGGCGGCGAGGTACCACGCGGCCGTGACGCCGACCACGCCGGCGCCGAGCACGAGGATCCGCATCGTCAGGCCGGCGCAGCGGCGGCCTGCGGCGCGGGCGCCTCCGCTTCCTCGTAATCCTCCATCGGAATGCAGCTGCAGAACAGGTGGCGGTCGCCGTAGACGTTGTCGACGCGCGCGACCGGCGGCCAGTATTTCGCGCCGCGCAGCGTCGCGACCGGATACGCGGCCTGCTCGCGCGGATACGCGTGCTTCCAGTCGTCGCGCGCCACCGCCGCCGCCGTGTGCGGCGCATGCTTCAACGGATTGTCGGCGCGATCCGCTCGTCCCTCCTCGACCGCGCGGATCTCGTCGCGGATGGCCGCCATCGCCTCGACGAAGCGGTCGAGCTCGGCCTTCGATTCGCTCTCGGTCGGCTCGACCATCAGCGTGCCCGCCACCGGAAAGCTCATCGTCGGCGCGTGGAAGCCGTAGTCCATGAGCCGCTTCGCGATGTCGTCGACGGCCACCTCCGACGTTTCCTTGAGCGGACGGAGGTCGAGGATGCATTCGTGGGCCACGAGACCGCCCGGGCCCGAGTAGAGGACGGGGTAGCAGCCTTCGAGGCGCTTCGCGAGGTAGTTCGCCGCGAGGATCGCGCTCTCGGTCGCCGCCTGGAGGCCGGAGCCGCCCATCATCGTCAGGTACATCCACGAGATCGGCAGGATGCTCGCGCTGCCGAGCGGCGCGGCGGCGACCGGACCGGCGGCCCAGGATCCATGCCTCGAATGCCGGTGTCCCGGCAGGTAGGGGGCGAGATGCGCCCCGACGCCGATCGGCCCGACGCCCGGGCCACCGCCCCCGTGCGGGATGCAGAACGTCTTGTGCAGGTTCAGGTGCGATACGTCGGCGCCGAACTCGCCCGGCGCCGCGAGCCCGACCAGCGCGTTCAGGTTCGCGCCGTCGACGTACACCTGTCCGCCGTGCGCGTGGACGATCTCGCAGATCCTGCGGATGCCCGCCTCGAACACGCCGTGCGTCGACGGGTACGTCACCATGATCGCGGCGAGGTCCGCGGCGTGCGCGGCGGCCCTGGATTCGAGGTCGGCGAGATCGACGTTGCCGTCGCGGTCGCACGCGACGACGACGACCTCCAGCCCCGCCATCTGCGCCGACGCGGGATTGGTACCGTGCGCCGACGCCGGGATCAGGCAGACGTTGCGGTGTCCCTGCCCGCGCTCTTCGTGCCACGCCCTGATCGCGAGGAGCCCGGCGTATTCGCCCTGCGAGCCCGCATTCGGTTGCAGGGAGGCGGCGGCGTAACCCGTGATCGCGCACAGCATCCGTTCGAGTTCGGCCGCGAGCTCGGCATAGCCCGCCGCCTGGTCCGCGGGCGCGAACGGGTGCAGGTTCGCGAACTCGGGCCAGGTGACGGGAATCATCTCGGCCGTGGCGTTGAGCTTCATCGTGCACGACCCGAGCGGGATCATCGCGCGGTCGAGCGCGATGTCGCGGTCGGCGAGGCGGCGGAGGTAGCGCAGCATCTCCGTCTCGGCGTGGTAGCGGTTGAACGTCGGATGCGTGAGGAACGCGCTCGTGCGCGCGAGGGCGGCGGGCAGCCCGTCCGGCGTCGCGCCGTCGAGCTCGCCCACCGTGAAGCCGACCTCCGCGCCCGCGAAGGCCCGCCAGGCGCGCTCGACGTCGCCGCGGGTTGTCGTCTCGTCGAGCGAGACGCCGAGCGTCGCGTCGTCGACGCGGCGGAAGTTGATGCCCGCGGCCACGCCGCGCGCGAGGATCTCTTTCGTCCGCGCACCGGTCGCCACGATGATCGTGTCGAAGAACGCCGCCGTCGGCACCGCGAACCCGGCGCGGACCAGGCCCGCTCTCAGGATGGCCGCGAGCCGGTGCACGCGGCGCGCGATCGTCGTAAGGCCCGCGGGCCCGTGATACACCGCGTACATGCTCGCCATCACCGCGAGCAGCACCTCCGCCGTGCAGATGTTCGATGTCGCCTTCTCGCGCCGGATGTGCTGCTCGCGCGTCTGCAGCGCGAGCCGGTACGCGGGGCCGCCGTCGGCATCGACCGTGACGCCGACGAGGCGGCCCGGCATCGAGCGCTTGAACTCGTCCTTCGTGGCGAGGTAGCCCGCGTGCGGTCCGCCGTAGCCCATCGGCACGCCGAAACGCTGCGTCGAGCCGACGACCACGTCTGCGCCCCATTCGCCCGGCGAAGCGAGCAGCGTGAGGGCCAGGATGTCCGCGGCGACGATCGCGAAGCCGCCGGCGGCGTGGACCGCGCCGACGACGGCGCGCAGGTCGCGGATTTCGCCGTCCGCGCCCGGATACTGGAGCAGCACGGCGAACGCCCCCTCTGCCGCAGCCTGCGCCGCGGGCCCGGTGACGACTTCGATGCCGAGCGGCCGCGCGCGCGTGCGCACGACGTCCTGCGTCTGCGGAAAGACGTCGTCCGCGACGAAGAAACGCGCGCTCTTCCCGCGGGTCATCCGCCGACACAGCGTCATCGCCTCGGCGGCGGCCGTCGCCTCGTCCAGCATCGACGCATTCGCGATCGCCATCCCGGTGAGGTCGCACACCATCGTCTGGAAGTTGACGAGCGCCTCGAGCCGACCCTGCGAGATCTCGGGCTGATAGGGCGTGTACGCGGTGTACCACGCCGGATTCTCGAGGATGTTGCGCGCGATGACGCCGGGCGTGTGCGTGCCGTAGTAGCCTTGCCCGATCATCGAAATGAGCACCCGGTTCTTCGCGGCGATGGTCCGTAACCGCGCGAGAGCCTCGACCTCCGACACGGGCGGCGGGAGATCGAGCGCCTTCGCACTCCGGATCGACGCCGGCACGATCGCGTCCATCAGCGCCGACCGCGAGGGATAGCCCAGCGTCCCGAGCATCGCCGCCTGGTCGGCGGGCGAGGTCCCGATGTGGCGCGCGATGAAGGCGTCGGCGGCCTCGAGCGAAGCGAGGGACGGGCTTGCGCGGCCGGCCGCGCGCGTGCGGGTGTCGTTCATCGTCATCGTTCGCGGCCGTCGCCGCGCCTCGTCATTCGTCGCCGATCGTCGCTTCGTACGCCTTCGCATCCAGCAGTCCGGCGAGCGCGCCCGCGTCGGCGGGCTTGAGCTTGAAGAACCACGCCGCGTAGGCGTCCTGGTTCACCTGCTCGGGCGCGTCCGCCAGCGGCGAGTTGACGGCGACGACTTCGCCCGCGATCGGCGCGTAGACGTCGGAGGCTGCCTTGACCGATTCGACGACCGCGCACGCGTCACCGGCCGCGACCTTGCGACCGATCTCGGGCAATTCGAGGTACACGAGGTCGCCGAGCGCCGCCTGCGCGTGGTCGGTGATGCCGACCGCGACGGTGCCGTCGGCTTCGGTGCGCGCCCACTCGTGCTGCGTGGTGTAGCGGAGGTTCTGCGGGACGTTCATCGTGGCTCCGGTTCGTTGAAGGGAAAAGCGGGCAGCGTCCTCGGCCTACCCGTCATGTCACGAGCACCTTGCCGTTGCGGACGAACGGCGGCTTCACCACCTTCGCCGCGAGCTCGCGGTCGCGAACGACCACCTTGACCACCTCGCCCGCCGCGAAGCCGGCCGGCAGCCGCGCCAGTGCGATCGACTTGCCGAGGCTCGGGCTGTAGGTGCCGCTCGTGATCTCGCCATCGCCCCGCACAGTGCGAACGACCTGGTGCGCGCGGAGGACGCCCCCCTTGTCGGTCAGGAGGAGCCCGGTCAACGCGCGCCGCGGCGCCTGTGCGGCGAGGGCCGCCTTGCCGACGAAATCGCGCGGGCTTGCGAGATCGACCGTCCACGCGAGCCCGGACTCGAGCGGCGACGTCCTCTCGTCCATGTCCTGGCCGTAGAGGTTCATGCCCGCTTCGAGCCGCAGTGTGTCGCGCGCGCCGAGTCCGGCCGGTTTCACGCCGGCGGCTTCGAGCGCATGCCACAGGTCCGCCGCATGCGTCGCCGGCAGCACGATCTCGAGTCCGTCCTCGCCCGTGTAGCCGGTGCGCGCGATGAACACCTCGCCCCACGCGGACTTCATGAACGCCGCGCTGAAGGGCTTCAAGCCCGCGCTGGCCGCTTCGCTGCCGGGGAGCGCCCGCCAGACCCTGGCGCGCGCGTTCGGTCCCTGCACCGCGATCATCGCGAGGTCGGTGCGCGGGGTGAGGCGCAGACCGGGCGCGCGTTCGCGCAGAAGCTTGGCCAGCCACGCGATGTCCTTGTCGGCCGTGCCGGCGTTCACGACGAGCCGGAAGAAGTCCTCGCGCAGGAAGTAGACGATCAGGTCGTCGATGACCGTGCCGTCGGGCGTGAGCAGGCACGAGTACAGCGCCTTCCCGGACTCCTTCAGTTTGTCGACGTTGTTCGCAATGGCGTACCGCAGGAAATCGCGCGCGCCCGCGCCCTCGAGATCGACGACGCGCATGTGCGAGACGTCGAACATGCCCGCGTCGCTGCGCACCGCATGGTGCTCGTCGATCTGCGAGCCATAGTGGACCGGCATGTCCCAGCCGCCGAAATCGACCATTCGCGCGCCGGCGGCGCGATGCACGGCGTGGAGGGGAGTCTGCTTCAACATCAGGTTCTCCCGGTGGGACGTGAAAAAAGGGGCGAAGCGCGGTTGTCGCTTCGCCCCGTCTGTCCTTTTACCTGAGAGATTTGCGGCGCGAGGGAATCGGGCGCCACGTGCCCCTTCGGTGGGCCGCGCAGGGCGGCCTCTCTCCAGATCGACTGCCGTCCGCGCGGTCCTCGGTGCCTGAGCGGTTCTCGGGAGTTGCGCCTTCGGCGGCGGCGCCCGAAACCGGCACCGCGCTCTCCCGCACGGACATCAAGGTTACCGGGGCCCCGGGAGGCTGTCAAAAGCCGTAGGGCCGCCTCGACCCGACAAACGAAACGGCCGGCAGTGCGAACGCTGCCGGCCGCCCAGTCCTGCGTTGGCAAACGCTTACTTCTTGAGCGCCAGGATGTAAGCGATGATCGTCTTCAGGTCGGCGTCGCTGACCTGCGGGTTCGGCGGCATCGGCACCTGGCCCCACACGCCGGAGCCGCCCTTCTTGACCTTTTCAAAGAGTTTCGCGGCGGCGCCGGCGTCGCCCTTGTACTTGGCGGCGACGTCGACATAGGCGGGGCCGACGAGCTTCTTGTCGATCGCGTGACAGGCGGTGCAGCCGTCTTTCTTGATCAGTTCTTCGCCCGTGGCGGCCTGGACGACGCCGGCGGCGAAAAGACCGGCGGCGGCGAATACGGTGGCGGCAATCTTCATCGAATCTCCGGAAAACGGCGTGAAAAAGGTACGCATGGTAACCGAACGGGGGCGGCGGTGCCATCGGCGTGCCCTGCCGCCCGCGTCGAGGGGCATGTCTACGCGGCGAGCAGCGCCTCGATCTCGGCGAGCGAGCCGACCGGCGGGTGGCACTGCGTGCCGCGACAGACCCAGGCCGCGGCCCCGGACGCGGGCGGCGCGCCCTTGGCCATTCGCGCCGGGACGTCGCGTCCGGCGAGGTCGAACACCCGGACGCCGGGTCGCAGCGTGCGCTCGAGCGCCCGCTGCCACTCGAGGCACGTGGGCGCGTCTCCCGCGAGGAGCACGGACGAAGGCGGCGACAGCGCGTCCTCGAGCGCCACGACGAGCGTCGCAGAGCCGCGCGGTGATTCCGCAAGCACCGCGCCGAACGCGCGCACCGCGCGCTCGCCGGCCTCGACGTAGCGCGGCTCGGCAGCGACGTGCCCGAAGGCGATCAACGCGGAGGCAGCAATGCCGTTGCCCGATGGCGTCGCGTTGTCGGGGCCGGGCTTCGTGCGATGGAACAGCGCTTCGTGGTCGTGGCTCGTGAAGAAGAAGCCCCCGTTCGCGCGGTCCTCGAACTGGGCGAGAAGGAGCTCGGAGAGCTCGCGCGCCCATTCGAAGTCGGCGCGGCGAAACCGGGTCTGCATGAGCTCGACCAATGCCGCGAGCAGGAACGCGTGGTCGTCGAGGTAGGCGTTCAAGTGCGTGCGCGCGTCCTTGCGCGCCGCGAGCAGCCGCCCGTCGCGCCAGGCCGTGGCCCGCAGCGCGTCCGCGGCGGCGGCGGCGAGATCGGCGAAGGCGGGCTCGTCGAGCGCGCGCGCGGCGCGCGCGAGGCCGGCGATCGCAAGCGCGTTCCACGACGTCAGGATCTTGTCGTCGAGCCCGGGCCGCACGCGTTTCGCGCGCACCGCGAACAACGCCGCCTTCGCGCGCTCGAGGCGGGCGATGGCCTCGGGCAGCGGAAGACCGAGCCGCGCTGCCACGTCGGCGAGCGGGACGGCGATCCGCAGGTGCCAGGCGTGGCCTTCGAAATTGGGCGGGCCGTCGAGCCCGAAATACGGCGCGGCAACGGCGTATTCGTCGGCACTGAGGACCGCTCGCACCTCGTCCTGCGACCACACGTAGAAGCGCCCTTCCTCGCCTTCGCTGTCGGCGTCGAGGCTCGACCAGAAAGCACCGTCGGGCGCGCGCATCTCGCGCATCATCCAGCCCGCGATGCCCCGCGCGACGTCCGCAAGGCGCGAGTCGCCGGTGACGCGCGCCGCGTCCGCGTACAAGCCCAGGAGCGGACCGTTGTCGTAGAGCATCTTCTCGAAGTGCGGGATCGACCATTCGGCATCGACGCTGTAGCGGCAGAAGCCCCCTCCGAGCTGATCGTGGATGCCGCCCTCCGCCATGCGCTCGAGCGTGACGCGCACGACGTTGAGCGCGTCGGTGTCGCCTATGCGTTGGGCCCCCGAGGGGGAGCTGTTCGCGCGGCCTCCCGATCGTTGTTCGTTGTGCGTTACGTTCGGTGGTCGGCCGCCGCCCGCGCTCGCAGACGCGAGCTTCGCTTCTTGGCTTCGCCCTTCTCGCGCGGGCGTTCCGGGCGGCCCTGCGGCGCTCATGCGGACCGCGGCGCGCAGGCACAACGCGAGATCGGTCGGGTGCGGGAACTTGGGCGCGCCGCCGAAGCCGCCGTGCACCGGGTCGAAAGTCGACTTCAGAGCTTCGAGCGCCAGCGCCGGCGCGCGCGACGGCAGCGCCTCCCCCGCCGGCGGCCCGGGCTCGAGGCTCGCGAGCGCATCGCGCAGGCGCGCTCCGTGCTCGGCGATCGCCGCGCCCTGCTCGCGATAGGCCGCAGCGACGCGCGGGAGGAGATCGAGAAACCCGGGAAGTCCGTACCTCCCCTCGCGCGGGAAGTACGTGCCCCCGAAGAACGGCGCCCCCTCGGGCGTCAGGAACATGGTGAGCGGCCAGCCGCCGGAGCGGCGCGTCAGGATCGCGTGCGCGGTCTGGTAGATCTGGTCGAGATCGGGCCGTTCCTCGCGATCGACCTTGATGTTCACGAAGTCGGCGTTCATCGCCGCTGCGACGACGGGATCCTCGAACGACTCGTGGGCCATCACGTGGCACCAGTGGCACGCCGAGTAGCCGATCGACAGCAGGATCGGCTTGCGCTCGCGCCGCGCGAGGGCGAGCGCGAACTCGCCCCACGGATGCCAGTCGACCGGATTGTCCGCGTGCTGCAGGAGATACGGGCTCGTCTCGCCCGCGAGGCGGTTGGGCATGCGGCGCCGGGGCCGCCCTGGGGCTTGGGCTACGCCGATTCGTCGAACGCGACGCGCTCGAAGTCGGCGCCACGCTGGACGAGCCGGGTCAGCCGGAAGCGCCGCTCCGGACCGGAATCGAGCGAGCGCAGGATGCGGCTGGGATTGAAGCTTCGCGGCGGCAGGATAAGGCTCGCCTTGTCGTCGGGCGACTCCGCGAGCAGGATCGCCGGCAGCGGGGGGTCCTCGGACACCGCGGTCGTCAGCGGGCGCACCGAGATCGCCTTCGGGTTGCCGGGCCAGAGCCTGAGCGAGAGCGCGAGCTCGCCATGCACGTCCTGGGCGACGCGGGTCACCCAGCCGGCACGCACGCGCTCCTCGTCACGCACGATCACGATCTGGTCGAGCAGCCACCGGTGCGTCGTCCCCGCGTTGCGCGTGACGGAGGCGTCGCGCCACTCGTAGCCGCCCGTCCACTGCTCCCAGGTCCACGTCCGCTCCGCGTCCTCGCGGCCGCGGTCGTAGTCGGTGAGCGCGCTCAGCGACTGGAGGTGCTGCTGGGCGCCCTGGAAGGAGAGGCGCCCGCCCAGCGGATCCTTGCGCTCGAACGTCCGCCCGCCGATCCGGAAGAACGCCGCGCCGAGCCCACCGCTGCAGAGCTCGATCGTCGTCTGCGCCGGCCCGGCCCCGCGCCGGGGTCCCTGGTACCAGCGCGCATCGAGATGGCCCAGGAGCGTCGTGCATTGCTCGACGCTGCAATCGTGGCCGAGCTGCAGCTCCGCCGGGTTCGCGCCCGTCTGCAGGCGCTTCAGGCGACCCCGTACGCTGGTCGCGAGCTTGCCCGGATACCCGAAGCGCATCGACTGCGGCGGATGGCGCGGCGCCGAAAGGATCAGGCTCGCGCCCGCCGGGCTTTCGAGGTCGACGACGATGATCGGGCCTTCGGTTTCGCGCTGCTGCGCGTACGGAAAGAGCTTGCGTGACCACATTCCGAGCCAGCGATCCGTGAGCTCGATCTGCTTCACGCTCATCGCGCAGGGATCGGCGAGGCCGAGCAAGAGCGCGTGGGTGTAGGTCGAGTAGCAGGAAATGCCGACCGCGTTCGGCATCAGGTCGTCGGAGACCGCCGTCACCGCGCATTCGAGGAGTTCGGCCAGGCGGAAATACGCGTGGAGCTCCTGCCACAACGTCGGCGGCGGGGTCCGCCGCGCGAGCCCGTAGACCAAGACGAGCTGCTTGCCGACGTAGAGGCCGCGCTGCAGGAGCTTCGACTTGACGCCCGCCAGGTCCGGATCACCTTCGAGCAGCGGTTTGAGACACGCCGAATACTGCTCCCAGAGCGCGTGCCACACCGCGATCGCCTGCTCGGCCGCTTCGAGCTCGCGGTCGACCGCCGGCTGCGCCTTGCCGGCGTAGCGGCGAGCGAGCTCCGTGTGCAGATAGGCGACCTGGTCGCGCAGCACTTCCGCGATCGTCGCGCGCTCGCGGGGCGGGAAATTGGCGCCGGACAACGCCCGAAGCTGGCCCAGCACGACGTCGTAGAGCTGCCCGACGTTGGTGAGCGGAAGGCCGTTCGCCCAACGCTTCGCGCTGTCGGCATCGGCGAACGCGAGCGACGGGGCGTCCGGATCGCGCGCGGACCGGGCGACGGCGCCTGCCGCTTGGGCGCCGGCCATGACGGGGGAGGTCGAATCGTTCATCGGGCCTGTTCGATGGCCGACCCCAGATACGGAAATCGGGCCGGATTCGATCAGGAACTTATAGCACAACGGGTGCGGGGCGGGCCTACCGCGGAAGGCCCGGAACCCTCTCGTCCGACAGCCGGACGTGAATATTCGACGTGCGGCGAGACGAAATGTCGCTCGCGACACGATCGCCCGCGTCCTAGCCTGTCGGTGAACGCGGCCGGGCCGGGCCGCGATGCGGTTCCCTCCACCCCCCTCGGCGCGGCCGGCGGCCCCCGCCGATCGTCGCCGCGGGGGTCTTTTCTTCTACGCGATCAGACGAGGACACGCTCGATGCCGCCCGCGTTCGCACGGGCGACATACGCCGGCAGCCAGTCCGGCCCGAGAATGCGCCTCGCCATCTCGACGACAATGTAATCCGCCTGCGTCCCGGCGTCGGCGTCGAATCGCGCGAGCCCCTGGAGGCACGACGGGCACGACGTCAGCACCTTGACGTCGCCCGCGAAGCCGTCGCGGCGGAGCGCCGCCGCTCCCTTGCGCATCTCCTGCTCCTTGCGGAAGCGGACCTGCGTCGAAATGTCGGGACGTGTCGTCGCGAGCGAGCCCGATTCGCCGCAGCAGCGATCGTTCGCCGCGACGGGCGCCCCCATCAGCGTGTTGACGACTGCCAGCGGCGAGTACGTCTTCATCGGCGTGTGGCAGGGATCGTGGTACATGTAGCGCACGCCGGTCGCGCCCTCGACGCGGACACCCTTCTCGAGCAGGTACTCGTGGATGTCGAGCAGCCGGCAGCCGGGGAAGATCCGGTCGAACTCGTACTTCGAGAGCTGGTCCATGCATGTGCCGCACGACACGATCACGGTCCGGATGTCGAGGTAGTTGAGCGTGTTCGCGACCCGGTGGAACAGCACGCGGTTCGCCGTCGTGATCTGCCGGCCCCGCGCCTCGTCCCCGGATGCGGTTTGCGGGTAGCCGCAGCAAAGGTACCCCGGCGGCAGCACCGTCTGGGCGCCGAGATGGAAGAGCAGCGCCTGGGTCGCGAGGCCGACCTGCGAGAACAGCCGCTCGGAGCCGCAGCCCGGAAAGTAGAAAACCGCATCCGAGTCGTCGCCGACCTTCGCCGGATCGCGGATGATCGGGACGATCGCGTCGTCCTCGATGTCGAGCAGCGCGCGCGAGGTTCGCTTCGGGAGGCCGCCCGGCATCGGCTTGTTCACGAAGTGCACGATCTGCGCGACGAGAGCGGGCCGGCCGACGGTCGAAGGCGGGCGCGCCGTCTGCGCCTGCGCGAGTCCCGTCTTGCGCGCGATCGCATGCGCGAACCGCTGCACTCCGGCGCCCCAGCGGATCATCGTCTCGCGCGCGAGCTTGATCGTCGCCGGATCCGTCGCATTGAGGAAGAACATCGTCGCTGCGGCGCCCGCGTTGCGTTTCTTCCTGCCCTCGCGCCGCAGGAGGTTGCGCATCGCGATCGACACGTCGCCGAAGTCGATGTCGACGGGGCACGGGGTTACGCACTTGTGGCAGACGGTGCAGTGATCGGCAACGTCGCCGAACTCGTCCCAGTGGCGGAGCGACACGCCGCGCCGCGTCTGCTCCTCGTAGAGGAACGCCTCGATCAGGAGCGAGGTGGCGAGGATCTTGTTCCGCGGCGAGTAGAGCAGGTTCGCGCGCGGCACGTGGGTCGCGCAGACCGGCTTGCACTTCCCGCAGCGCAGGCAGTCCTTGACCATGTCGGCGATGCCGCCGATCGCGGAGGCCTCGAGGATCAGGCTCTCGTGACCGATCAGCGAGAAGCTCGGCGTATAGGCATTGGCCAGGTCCGCGCCCGGCAGGAGCTTGCCGGCGTTGAAGCGTCCGTCGGGGTCGACCCTGCGCTTGTAGGCGACGAACGGCGCGAGCTCGTCCGCCGTCAGGTACTCGAGCTTCGTGATGCCGATCCCGTGCTCGCCGGAGACGACCCCGCCCAGCACCCGGGCGAGCGCCATGATCCGGGCGACGGCCGCGCTCGCCCGCGCGAGCATCGCGTAGTCGTCCGAGTTGACCGGAATGTTCGTGTGCACGTTGCCGTCGCCCGCGTGCATGTGCAATGCCACGAACACGCGCCCGCGCAGCACGTCGCGGTGGATCGCGGCACATCGCGCGCGCACCGGCGCGAAGGCGAGTCCCGCGAAGATCTCGTCCAGCGGGGCACGGAGCTCGGTCTTCCACGAGGCGACGACGGCGCGCGCCTGCAACGCCGGAAACGTCTCGTCGATCCGGGTGGCGAGGTCCTGCCAGCGCGCACGCGTCGCGGCCACGAGCGCGCGCGCTTCCTCGAGCTTCGCGGCCAGGGCGTCGGGCGCCGGCCGGGTCTCTTCGTCGGCGCCCCAGTGCGCGCCGAGCGGATCCCCCGAGAACGCCGCGGCGAGGGCGTCGCAGAGCGCGAGCTTGTTCGAAAGCGAGAGCTCGATGTTGATCCGCTCGATGCCGTCGGTGTAGTCGCCCAGGCGTTCCAGCGGAATCACGACGTCCTCGTTGATCTTGAACGCGTTCGTGTGGCGCGCGATCGCCGCGGTGCGCGCCCGGTCGAGCCAGAACCGCTTCCGCGCGTCGGCGGACACGGCGATAAAGCCTTCCGCCCCGCGCGCGTTGGCGATGCGCACGACCTCGGAGGCGGCCTTCGCGACCGCATCGTCCGCGTCGCCCACGATGTCCGCGAGCAGCACCATCTTCGGCCGGCCGTGGCGCCTGGCCTTCGTCGCGTAGCCGACGGCCTTCACGTAGCGCTCGTCGAGGTGCTCGAGGCCCGCGAGCCGCGCGCCGTCCGGACGCGCGTCGAACGACCGCTTGATCTCGACGATCGCCGGCGTCGCCTCGTGGATGGCGCCGAAGAACTCGAGGCAGACCGTCCGCACCGCGGGCGGCATCCGGTGCAGCACGAAGCGCGCGCTAGTAATGAGGCCGTCGCATCCTTCCTTCTGCACGCCGGGCAGGCCGCCCAGGAACTTGTCGGTGACATCCTTGCCGAGTCCCGCCTTGCGGAACGCGGAGCCCGGCAGCGCGAGCGTCTCCTTCCGCTCGACCGTCGTGCCGTCCGCCGCGAACCAGACGAGATCGAACGTCGCGATGGCCGCGTCTTGGATCTTGCCCAGGTTGTGGTCGACCCGCGTGACTTCGAGCCAGCGCGCATCGGGCGTCACCATCCGCCACGACAGGAGGTTGTCGAGCGCCGTGCCCCAGAGGACGGCCTTCTTGCCGCCCGCATTCATCGCGACGTTGCCGCCGATGCACGACGCGTCCGCCGACGTCGGATCGACGGCGAAGACCAGGCCCGCGGCCTCGGCCGCGTCCATCACGCGGCGCGTGACGACGCCCGCGCCGCAATCGATCGTCGCCACCGGCTCCGCGCGCCCGGGAAGCTCGATCATCTCGACAGCCGAGAGCCGCTCGAGCTTCTCGGTGTTGATCACCGCAGAGCGCCGCGTAAGCGGTATCGCACCGCCCGTGTAGCCGGTGCCGCCGCCGCGCGGAATGATCGTGAGGCCGAGGTCGATGCACGCCTCGACGAGGCCGCGGACTTCGTCCTCGGTGTCCGGGCAGAGCACGACGAACGGATATTCGACGCGCCAGTCGGTCGCGTCGGTCACGTGCGACACGCGCGCGAGGCCGTCGAAGCCGATGTTGTCGCGCCGCGTGTGGCGGAGGAACGCGCGGAGCGCGCGGCGCCGCAGCGCCGCAGTCTCGGCGAACGAGGCGGCGAAACGGTCGACCGCCTGTTGCGCCGCGCCGACCAGCGCGACGACGCGCGCATCGCGCTCGGCATCCCCGTCCGCGTGCGCCGTGCGGCGCCTGTCGATCTCGGCCAGCCGGTGGCGCATCGCGTCGACCAGCAGGCGCTGCCGCTTCGGGTTGTCGAGGAGATCGTCCTGCAGGTACGGGTTGCGCTCGACGACCCAGATGTCGCCCAGCACCTCGAACAGCATCCGCGCCGAGCGCCCGGTCCGCCGCTCGCCCCGCAACTCGTCGAGGATCGCCCATCGCTCCGCCCCGAGCAGGCGGATCACGATCTCCCGGTCGGAGAACGACGTGTAGTTGTACGGGATCTCGCGCAGCCGCGGGAGCTCGGCGTGTAAGTCCGTTGCGTCCAGCGAACGGTTGACGGTGGCGTCCATGGACCGGGAAGTTTACCGCAGCGCAACATGGCGCCGAGAGAAAGCTCCGCGCCGAGCGACGTCGCCGATAACGATCGTTCAACGGCTCTCCGATCCCGTTCCGGACACTCGTCAGCAGAACGGGTGATACATTGCGCGGCCGGCGCCCGTTCAATGCCATGGCGCGGGGAACAACGACCCGGGGAGGGGTACGTGGCGCGGGACCACCGACGACTGGCGGCAATCGTCTCGCTCGATGTGGCCGGGTATTCGCGTCTCATGGGCGCGGACGACAGCGGTACCCTGGCGGCGCTGAAAGCTCATCGCCGGGAGCTCATCGACCCCAAGATCGCCGAACACGACGGGCGCATCGTCAAGACGACCGGCGACGGCCTGCTGCTGGAATTCTCGAGCGTGGTCGATGCCGTGCGCTGCGCGGTTGAAGTGCAGCGCGGCATGGCCGAGCGCAATGCAGGGGTTGCCCCCGACAAGCGGCTCGACTTTCGCATCGGCATCAACGTCGGCGACATCATCATCGACGGCGACGACATCTTCGGCGATGGCGTCAACGTCGCGGCGCGGCTGGAGACGCTGGCCGATCCCGGCGGCATCTGCGTCAGCCGCAACGTGCGCGACCAGGTGCTGGACAAGCTGAGCTTTGCCTTCGAGGACCTCGGGGCACGAGAGGTCAAGAACATCGCCCGCCCGGTCGACGTTTACCGTGTGTCGCTCGATGCGGAAGCCACGGCGTCGGCGGTTTCGAAGCCGATACAACGCCCGCAATCTCCCGCGCGCAGTTGGCGCCCTGTGCACGCGCTGGTGGTCGGCGCGGTGGTGCTCGGCGTCGGGCTCGGCGCCTGGACGGCGTACCGCGCGTTCCTGCAACCTGCCGTCGTGGCGCCGTATTCGGCTCAGGACCGGAGGATGACCTTTGCCGTGCTGCCCTTCCAGGCGCCCGCGGACGACAAGGAAGGCACCCAGGTCGCGGCCGCCATGACCGAGGCCGCGTTTGCGGAGGAGGAACGCCGACCACTGTGGGCCCAGGTGGCGCCGCGCCGCAGCGTCGAGCAGGCTCTGGTCCGGCATACCGGCACCAGGGAACTGGCCGCGGACCTCAACGTGCACTTCCTGATACGGGGCAACGTGACGCGCGTTGCCTCGGGCTACAACGTGGAGATGCTGGTGGTCGATGGGGCCACTGAGCGCGTGCTCGGCACCAAGTCCCTGACCCTTGCACCCGGGACCCTCGTTCCTCGGCGGCGCGAGGAACTCGATTCCGCACTTGGCGGGCTGACCTTCAACGCGCTCACGGCGGAAGTCGAGCGTGCGCGAAACAAGCCCGTCGAATCGCTGGACGTCCGCGACCTGTCGTTTCGCGCCTATGTCGATTGGGGCCGCAAGAAGCAGGAGAAGGACGAGAAGGGCGCCTACATCGCCGCCACGGACCTCTTGAACCGCGCGCTGGTGTTGGCGCCCGACGATCCGTTGGCATTGTCTCTTACCGCAAGGGTCAATCTCTGCGACTGCGTGAACGGATGGTCGAAGAGCGTCGAGGGGCAGCAGGCCATTGGTGCGGCGGCGCTGGAGAAGTATCTCAGGCACGATCCCGATTCTCCGAGCATGCTGGAATTGAAAGCCGAGTTGTTCGCGCTGCGCGGGCGATACGAAGAGTCGCTGCTGATTGCCGATTCCGCACTGAAGCGAGACCCGGAGAATCAGGAGACCCTCGCCATCAGGGCCTACGATCTATCGAAGCTCGGCCGACCGCAGGAAGCGCTGACGCTGGTGAACGAATTGCTCGAACGTGGAGCGGAGGAGGCATTTTCCCTTGCGGCGGCGGTCCACTACCAGCTTGCGCATTTCGAGCTTGCGGCACAGATGGCGAGAAAGGCCATCACGACGTTGGACAGCGATTCGCTGGGCAATCCCAGATTGGGTGCCGTCGGCCTGACGCTGGTCGCTGCCGAGGCTCGGCTGGGAAACCAGGCGCGCGCGAAGGCTGCGCTGGCCGATTTCAACGCTGCGGTGCCGGGCGTCAAGACTATTCCCGCGATCAGGAAGTGGATGCACCCCGGTGCCGCCCTCGCGGGTTACGAGCCCCTGTTCGAAGGGCTGCGGCAGGCCGGCGTCCCCGATTAGCACGGAAGTCCATGCATTCGAATCCCGCGTTGCGATGACGACGGACTTGGTTCGCGCGGGCCTGGACATGAGCGTCGGCCGCTGGAAGGCGCTGCTCGTCGCCTTCACCCTGCTGTCGATCACCGCCATGGCGATCGAAGGTGTGTCGACCGTGGCGACGTTCGAGCGTGGCGTCGAGGGACTCTGGGGCGTGAAGCGGGACCGGGTCATGCACAACGGGCGGGCCGCCTTCGTGGTGCGCGGTTTCGAGCCGTGGTCGCTGGCCCGGGACTCCGGTCTCAAAGTCGGTGACACCTTCATCCCGGACCATTGGTACGACACGGGGCGCGCCTTCGCACCGGGAGAGTCCGTCGGCGGGACCATCGTTCGCGACGGCGCATCTTCGCGCGCCGAATTGCCGACGACCCCGCGACCCATCGAGCGGATGGAAAAGCTGCACTTTTTCGTGAACGCGGCCGCGTGCAGCCTGGGCATCCTCATCAGCCTCGCGATCGGGTTTCGCCAGCCCGATCGCAAGTCCAGCCGCGCGCTGGCCTTTGCCTTTCTCTGGTTCTCGACGAATCTTGGCGCCGGCGATGCGCCGCCGCAGTGGCCGCTGGTGTTCGCCCGCGTGATGCACTTCGCTGCCTTCGTGCCCGGCTGGTACTTTCTCCTGTGGTTCGATCCATTACCCGGATGGAATTCCCGCGGGCTGGAGGCGCGGCTTGCGCCGTTTGCTGCCGCTGTTCCTGTTCGGCGCGGTGGCGGGTACGACGATGTACGTGGCTGCCGCGCTGGGTCGCATCACCGAGGAAGCCGCAGGAACGGCCTATCTGTTGTACGTCGGCGCCGCCGGACCGCTCGCGCTGGTGGCCTTCTGGGATGGCTGGCGGCGCAGCAGCGGCGTGTCGCGGCAGCGCTTCACCTGGCTGCTGGGAGGCTTCGCACTGTTTCTTGTGGTCAGCTATTCGAGTTGGGTGAGTTGGCTGTTCATCAACGCGGCCTCGCAGTACGTCAATTTCGTCAGCGTGCTCGGCTCGCTCGCGATGTACGTCGGCTTGTCGTACGCCATCCTGCGCCATCGTGTGCTCGACATGGGCCTGGCGCTGAACCGCTCGCTGGTCTTCGCGGTCGTCGGTGCCGTGCTGCTCGGCACTTTCCAGTTCCTGCAGGTGGCGACCGCGCGCCTGCTGCACTTCGACGATCCGGCCAAGGCGGGGCTGGTCAGCGGGGTGTTGGCCGTACTGGTGATGCTGGCCTACCCCAAGGTCAAGCCCAGGGCGGAATGGCTGATCGACCGCCTGTTCTTCCGCGACTGGGTTGAGCGTGAAGCCGATCTCGCCCGCTTCGCCGCGGATGCCCGAGGCTTCACCGAGGCGTCGTCGCTGGCCGCGGCGCTGGTCGGTGCTGTCGATCGGTTTACTGCCAGGACGGGCGCATCGCTGTACGTTCGTGCCGGCGATGGCAGCTTCAAGCGCCAGCAGGCATCGCCGGTAGGCGCACCGCAGACCGATGCACCGGAGATCCTGAACGCCGACGAGCCGGTTGCCGTGGCGCTGCGCGCCGGACGTTCGGTGGCGCGCTGCGACGAAGTGCGTTCGGCGCTGCCGGGCGAGCTGGCCCTGGTCCTGTCCCGTCAGCGGGAGCTCGACGCCTTCGTCCTGATTGGCCGCCGGCGCGACGGCAGCGTGCTGCGCTCCGACGAGGTGGCTGCATTGCGTGGGACGCTGCACTCGGTGGGCATTGAATGGCAGGCTTTGCGGTGGGAGGCTCTGCAACGTGAGCGTGTCCGCGCATGCAATCCTGCGCCATGAAGCCGTGCGCCTTTTTCCGTCGCCGTTCCGCAAGCGGTGCGCGACGATCCAACGCGCCGACCGGCGCGTGCCCCGGATAGCGATGCCCGAGGTTTCGCAGGGCAGGGCAGCCGCAACGCGGCGTAGCCCTTCATCGGCACGGGCGATTCAAGGCAACGAACGAATGATCACGGCGCTGCGCGCCCGGCCCATCCTGCCACAACTGCAGCACGTAGCCTCATCACTGGGTCCAGTCGAGGATCACCTTCCCGCTCTGCCCCGAGAGCATCGTCGCGAACGCCTTCTCGTAGTCGTCGACAGGAAACCGGTGCGTAATCATCGGCGAGAGATCGAGCCCGCTCTGCAGCATCGCGACCATCTTGTACCAGGTCTCGAACATCTCGCGCCCGTAGATCCCCTTGATCTCGAGTCCCTTGAAGATCACCTGGTTCCAGTCGATCGCCATGTGCGACGGCGGAATGCCGAGGAGCGCGATCTTGCCGCCGTGGTTCATCCCGTCGAGCATCTCGGCGAACGCCGAGGGCACGCCGGACATCTCGAGTCCCACGTCGAACCCCTCGGTCATTCCGAGCTCCGTCATGACGTCGCGGAGCTTCGTCCGCGTGACGTTGACGGCGCGGGTCGCGCCCATCCGCAGAGCGAGATCGAGCCGGTAGTCGTTGACGTCGGTGACGACGACGTGGCGTGCGCCGACGTGGCGCGCGATGGCAGCGGCCATGCAGCCGATCGGTCCCGCCCCGGTGATCAGCACATCCTCGCCCACGAGGTTGAACGACAGCGCCGTGTGCGTCGCGTTGCCGAAGGGATCGAAGATCGCGGCGATCTCGTCGGGGATCTCGTCGGGAATCTTGAATGCGTTGAACGCCGGGATCACGAGGTACTCGGCGAACGCGCCCTCGCGGTTCACGCCGACGCCCACCGTGTTGCGGCACAGGTGGCGCCGCCCCGCGCGGCAATTGCGGCAGAAGCCGCACGTGATGTGGCCTTCGCCCGAGACGCGATCGCCGAGCGCGAACCCGCGCACCTCCTGGCCAAGCTCGATGATCTCGCCCACGTACTCGTGGCCGACGTGCATCGGCACCGGGATCGTCTTCTGCGCCCACTCGTCCCACTTCCAGATGTGGATGTCGGTGCCGCAGATCGCGGTCTTCGTGATCCGGATCATCACGTCGTTGTGGCCGACCTCCGGCTTCTTCACGCGGGTGAGCGTGAGCCCGGGCGCGGCCTCGAGCTTGGCGAGCGCTTTCATCGGATCCTCCGCGCGGCCGCGGTCATCGCACGACCCCGAGCGTGCGGCCCACGCGGCCGAACGCGGCGACGGCGCGGTCGATCTGGGCCTCGGTGTGCGCGGCGCTCATCTGCGCGCGGATGCGCGCCTTGCCCTTCGGCACGACGGGATACGAAAAGCCGATAACGTAGATCCCTTCGGCCAGGAGCGCGTCGGCCATCCTCGTCGCGAGCTGCGCGTCGCCGAGCATCACCGGGATGATCGGGTGCTGGCCGGGCACGAGCGCGAAGCCCTGCTCCTCCATCGCGCGCCGGAACCGCTCGCCGTTCGCCCGGACCCGTCGGCGCAGCAGAGCGCCTTCGGCGCCGCGCAGGAGCTCGATCACCTCGAGCGTCGCCGCGGCGATCGAGGGTGCCAGCGTGTTGGAGAAGAGATAGGGGCGTGAGCGCTGGCGCAGCAGGTCGACGACCTCGCGCCGACCCGCGACGTAGCCGCCCGATGCGCCGCCCATCGCCTTGCCCAGGGTGCCGGTGAGGAGATCGACGCGACCTTCGACGCCGCAGTGCTCCGGCGTGCCGCGGCCACCCTCTCCCACGAACCCGACCGCGTGCGAATCGTCGACCATCACGAGCGCGCGATGACGCTCCGCGAGGTCGCAGATCGTGCGGAGGTCGGCGACAACGCCGTCCATCGAGAAGACGCCGTCGGTCGCGATCAGCTTGAATCGCGCCCCCGCCGCATCGGCGTCACCGAGCTTCGCCTCGAGGTCGGCCATGTCGTTGTTGCGATAGCGGTACCGCTTCGCCTTGCAGAGCCGGATCCCATCGACGATGCTCGCGTGGTTCAGCTCGTCGCTGATGACCGCGTCCTCTTCGCCCAGCAGCGTCTCGAACAGCCCTCCGTTCGCGTCGAAGCAGCTCGAGTACAGGATCGCAGCGTCGGTGCCGAGGAACGCGGCCAGCGCGGCTTCGAGCGTCGTGTGCACGCTCTGCGTCCCGCAGATGAAGCGCACCGACGCGAGGCCGAAGCCCCACCGCGCGAGGCCGTCGCGCGCGGCGGCGACGAGCCGCGGATCGTTCGCGAGGCCGAGATAGTTGTTCGCGCAGAAGTTGAGCACGCGCTTGCCGCCTGCGAGTTCGATCTCCGCCGCCTGCGAGCTCGCGATCACGCGCTCCTTCTTTTCGAACCCGTCCGCGCGGATCGTTTCGAGAAGGCCGCGCAAGTGCGATTGGAACCGTTCGTCCATTCCGGATCTCGGCCACGACCGTCGCGGCCACGCGAGACTCGCATCATAACGGGCCCGCCGCCGGCGCACGCCGCCGCGGTGCTCACCTGCCGTCGAAACGACGGTAGCCGACCGCCTCCGCGACGTGCGCAGTGCCGACCGTCGCGCTGTCCGCGAGGTCGGCGATCGTGCGCGCGACTTTCAGGATCCGATGGTAGGCGCGCGCCGAGAGCGAGAGCCGCGTCACGGCGCGGGCGAGCAGCGCGGCGCCCTCGGCGTCCGGCGCGCAGTGCGCGTCGATGTCGCGCGGGCCGAGGCGCGCATTCGGCTTGTCCTGGCGCGCTGCCTGCCGGGCGCGGGCGGCCGCGACCCGCCCCCGCACTGCGGCGCTGGTTTCAGCAGCATCGGTGCGCGCCCCGGCGACGGTCATCGCTTCGGGCGGTAGCGCGGGCACTTCGATGCCGAGGTCGATCCGATCGAGCAGCGGCCCCGACACCCGCGCGCGATAGCGTGCGACCCGCTCGTGCGTGCACCGGCAGCGGCCGCTCGCGTGGCCGAGCCAGCCGCACGGGCAGGGATTCATCGCGGCGACGAGCTGGAACTCGGCCGGGAACGTGCTCTGGCGAGCGGCACGCGAGACGTGAATCACCCCCGATTCCATGGGTTCCCGCAACGCCTCCAGCACCCGTCGGTCCCACTCAGGCAGCTCGTCGAGAAACAGCACGCCGTGATGCGCGAGCGAAATCTCGCCCGGACGCGGCTCGCTTCCACCGCCCGTGAGCGCGACGGCGCTCGACGTGTGATGCGGCGCGCGATACGGGCGCTCGCCCCAGGTCGCCGGCGTGAACCGCCCGGCGAGCGATGCGATCGCCGCGATGGCGAGCGCTTCCTCCTCCGAGGGCAGGGGCAGGACGCCCGGCAGGCGCCGTGCGAGCATCGACTTGCCCGTCCCGGGCGGCCCGATCATGAGCATGGTGGGGACTGAAGACCCACCGGAACGGGGTCTATGACAGCCTCCTGCGGCTCACCCCACGCTAACCCATTGATCGCACTAGGTCGGCACTAGGAACAGTACCTAGTGAGGGAGCGGGGAACCCACCGCGTGGGATTCGGAGGGGGTAACGACCGATCTTAGCACCCGTCTGAAGAAGCCCGCCCGTAAGGCTTGCGGAGGATTCGGGGGTAACCGCTCCCTTAGCAAACCCGCTGAAGACCCTTGCCCCGTAAGGCTTCCCGAGAATCTGCCTAGTAACTACACCCCTTAGCAAACCCGATGGAACCCCTTGCCCCGTAAGGCTTGCGGGGGTTTCGGGGGCAACTACGGCCTATGTGTACCCCTGTGAAGAAAGCGGCTCCTCCGGTAGCCCGAACCGTAAGGCTATCCGCGATTTCAGGGGGTAACGACGGCCCTTAGCACCCGCAATGATGACCTACAGCCCTCCTCTGGGCCTGCCATCCCCTTTTTGACCCTCACTACTTTGGAACTCTGACCTATGAACTACCCGAAGAACCGTCGCTCGCCTGCCCTGCGTATCGGCAACCGACGACACTCTCACTCGACCCTGCCTCACGCCAACGCTTGGCATGGTTGTCCGCTGCCGCTGAACACCTCCTCGGAAGCCCCCCGCTGCCGGGGCCATCGTGCGACGTGCCCTCACCGTCTACGCTGACACGCTGGAGGCGAAGGCACTCAAGACGGAACGGGGCCAGGATGCCGAACGGTACGCCCTCATGTGTGCAGCCGAAGGGCGGACCTTGGGTTGACCGAAGACACACTCGCGGCTGTCCCTGTGCGCCCTCTGAGTGAATACGTGGAGGAGGCCAAAGGGAGGGAGCGGGAGCGGATCCTGCGACCGTACAGCCGCACGACGAAGGTGCGCCCATGAGCAAGGACGCCCTACGCATTCCCCGCAGCGGCTCCTCCGCGTGGCCACGCAAGAGGAGCTGTGGGAACTCCATCGCCTGCTCGCGCAACACTTCCTCGACGCCTTCAGCAAGGACAAGCCGCCGTGTGCCGCTGTCAGGCTGTGCCCGGAAGTTCCTGAAGGACAACTCGGCCTGCTTTGACGGGGTACATAAGGTTCCACTCGAGAGGGGCTTAGGCCCTCGCGGGGATGACCCTGCCGTTCCCGGCCAAGAAGGGGAAGGTAGCGGTTCACTAACTATGCCCGTTTCTGTCCCGGAGGGGGCTTCCGGACCTGAAGTCCCCTCAGGATGCCCCCACGGCCTCACCAGGGCCGCAGGCTGCACGCAAACCGGGCGGGAGGACTCTGCCTACCCCTGACTAGGGCCTTTTACACGCGCCCATCTCCGCTGTTTCGCGGTTCACCCATCCCTATCAACCCCCAAAGGCTCACCCAAGCACCCCTTGGGTGGGCTGGAGGCTTCACCCATGAACGAAGCTGCCGGACCTGGCATACTACGACACGCTCGTCCCCTACATCGCAGCATTCCGGCACTACCCCACGAGGACGACACGCCGAAGACGCTCCCCGAAATCGCACGCGACCTCGGCCTACCTCGAGCCCGACAGCCACGAGACCAAGGAGACCCTGCGGTCTGTCATGTGTCGGCATTGGACTCGGCTGCGGAGAGGATCGAACGGACACAGCCCCGACGGGTTCCCCCGCTCGACCATGACCTCCCGCCCCCTTCCGTATGACGCGCGGAGACGACTGCCGCGTGTACCGCGATGGGGCCGACGAGTGAGAACCCGTTCAGGAAGATCGAGCCGAGAAGGATTCGGCTTGCGGACCTGAAGGCCCTCCCCTCGGAGCAAGTGCGGCACAACCCGCTCCACATCCCCACGGCCCGCAAGTACGCGGCAAGGTTCAAGCAACTCGGATGGCACGGCGAGGAGGGAATGCCTCCGCTACTTGTCACCAAGACGAAGACGGGCCTGTACCTCGTGGACGGGTTCCACCGTCTTGAGGCCCTGAAGATCAACAAGCAGACACACGCGTGGGCTTGCGTGTGGGAAGGAAGCCTCGTGCAGGGCCGATGGCACGGAGCGCAGTTCAACGCCGACCATGGCCTCCCACTCAAGAGCCGGGACGTACGCAAGATGTTCCGGCTGTTCATGGACGCGGGCCTCCACACGACCAAGGAAGACGGATGGATCGGCTACCGGGGAATCGCTGCCGCACTCGGTGGGCGCGTAGGCCGGGGAACGGTCTACCGATGGGTCGATGAAGACTACGCACTACTCGCCCGCCTGCACGCTCAACCCGAAGGCTTGAAGGACGACCCGCGCGAGATTCGACGCGCACCCATTGAAAGGACACCAATGCTCACGACCGCAGAAGCAGTCTCGCAAATGATCATGGCAGCGACGACGTTCAACGCCGACGACAGGAAGGCCCTTGCCGAGCTTCTGGCCTCCCTTCGGGACACCCTCCTGAACCCACCGCAGAAGGGGGCCAAGGGCCGGAAAGCTGCCTAATAATCGGGCAAATTGGTCAGACCAATTCCCGGTTTCCCCTATGAGAGACCCTGCGGGCTGTCCCATTGGGACACTTCAGGGAGAAGAAATCGCCCGGAACACCTTGCCCAGCAAGGGTTTCGGTCCTGTCCCACTACCGGAAGTTCACCCCATGAGCCGACCTCGACCCTGGCGCACGATTCAGCGGAGGAGCGCGGAGAATCGCGCACCCTGCCTCGTGGCCCGCTGCACCAAGCCCCGACACGGAGCCTCGCGCTACTGCTCCGCGCACAAGCAACGCCTCGCCAACTTCGGACACCCTGAAGCGAGAAAGCTCCTCGTGAAGCACTACGAGGGGGAGCGCAAGAAGGTTGCACGCTTCCTAAGGTTCACGCCTCGCACCCCGGCATACGCAACGCGCTGAAGTGGATCGCGGAGTACCTCCGGAATCTCCGGAGGGGGACAAGGACTCCCCGGGTACGTTCAGCTGGCAAGACTGCACCGGTTCAACGTGACCCCGGAGGCGATCCTCCACGGGGTGGCCTCGATCTGGCTCTACGTTCACCGGAACCCTACGGCATTGCCGGATGGCGACGGGTGAGCCTCACCCATGCGCTGGCAATCGGTGTCCTGTTCCTCGTCCCGCATGAGAGGACGGCGTACCACTACCGCAGCGGGCCGCGTCGGGTCTATCGCACGTCAACACCGACCGAGCGTAGGGCCGTGGGGGAACACCTCCGCAAGACTCTCGCGCTCTTCCTCGTGAACATGACGGAGGCAATCGAGGAGCAGCACCCAGCAACGCAGCAGCACAGCGGGAGACGTTCGCTCTCCCGTTCCACTAGCACCAACCCTTAGCAACCCCTTCAGCAACACCCATTAGGCATCGCCCAATGAGGGCGAGGCCCGTGCGCGGACGGTATCCGCTGGAGCAGTACAGCATGAGTAGCAACGAC
>CAVTFQ010000001.1:0-136291 GCA_963734055.1 uncultured beta proteobacterium | reverse complement strand
CGTGTGCGGATGGTTCGGGGGCATTGTGGCGATCGTGGTTACCGCGATCGACACGATGTCGTCCCGCCGGGGTGGCGCGAAGGTTCCCCGCCCGACAATTTGGTCGCAATTCGCATCAACGTTCGCGGAATCGTCGTACGGAACGTCAGTTCGATGCGAAGTCTTTCGATGGGCGCGGTGCGAGCGCCGAACACATGCTGGCCGGCGACGCTCGCCGGCGCGTCAGCCGTCTGTCACGAGGCGGGCCTTGACCATCGATGCATGATCGCTGAAGAGTTGAACCTCGAAGCGGGTGGCACGCCGAAACGCTTCCCCGAGCCTCTCGACATTGGAGGGCGATTCGCCCGTTGATCGGGAAGCCGGGCGCGCGTGACTGGTGGACCGCTGCCGTGCTCCTCTTGCGAGCATTCATGGCAGGGACAAGGGGCTCTTCATGAAGCGCAGCGGGATTGCCCCTTGGTCCTTGCGTGGGTCGATCGTTCCGGTGCCAGGGTTGAAGACGACGTAACCATCCACCAGCACCCCTTTGGGCAGCGAAAGACTGGCGAAATAGACGAAGTCCGTAAAATTGGTGGTTATCGGGTTCACACCATCAGAATAGCTCGGGGGTCCAACCCAGCTGGGTGGCGGCGCCGCGGCGACAGAATCGCTGATCAACCGCCGCATGCTGGCTGCGGGCAAGGCGATGTTTTGCGCGTAAACCATGGCCCCGTCAAAGTTGAAGCCTCGGAGCGCAATGGTGTGGTCGACAGCGTCCGTGTTCAAGAGGTAAATGACGGTACCGGTCGCGTCATTGTCAGTCGGGAAGAAATAGACCCAACTCTCGCCGGGATTCTGCGGAGGGAGGGTGAAATTGGGAATCGGTTTGGTGGGCGCCACTATGGAGGGGGGCACCTTCTCGTCCGCCGCAGCGGAAGGATCGAGGGTTGACTGGGCGTTCACATTGCTGAATGAGCCCATCGCGAGGAAAGCAAAAGTCAGCAAGAGCCCGCTGACCACCCGAACCGCGATCGAACTGAACCTGCTCATGATGACTGCCTCCTGTATCTGAACCAACACTCCGGGTTTGCGGGTTGAATTACTGTCCTTTGATTGCGCGCGCCGCGTGAACTCGCGGGCGCCCGGAAGAGCTACTCGCGCGCGTAGCCTTGAACGATGCCGTTAGTCTTTGCAGTGTTGAACGCATAAGAATTGTCGCCGCCAGAGTAGGCTGTGCCGCCGTTGATTCCCGCGATGCCGGTACCGTTTCGGGTCACGGTGTTTCCCGTTGCAACCGCAACAGTGTTCGGGCCGTCCGCGACAATGCCCGCGAGTCCATTGTCGGAGACGACGTTCGCCGCCGCGAAGACGGACGAGGTCCCCCCACCGCTCGTTGCGCCGACACCAAGCCCGGCATTGTGTTGCACCGTGCTCTGCGCGATGTCGAGCGTGGCCGTACCACCGGCGGCGACTCCATCGGCGGTCGCCCCATCGAGACTGTTCCCGGATACGACGGATCGGCTGACCGATGCGCGGGTGGTGGATCCCGCGGATGCGCTCACCTGGATCCCGGTCGTGCCGTTGGCGTTCGCTACGCTGTCGGCGATCGAGGCGATGGCGCCATTGCCGATCAGGATCCCGCCGTTCGCGTTGTTGTTGAATTGTGAGCGAACGACCGTGATCGTAGTTCCGGCTCCAAAAGTCGCGAGACCCTGGCCGCCGTTTTTCGCGGCCGTCGTATCCGTGATCTCGACCACGGAGCCCGCCACGGCGGAAGTGATGCCCGACAGCGCCATGTTGCTTACCGAGCATCGCACAACCGACAACAGCGAACTGTTCAGATTGTTGATTCCCCTAGCGCCGCCCTGCCCGTTGATCGACAGCCCTTCGAGCTTTACGCGAATTCCCGGACCATTGACGACAATGCCATCGGCGCCCGAAAAGACGGAAATGCCGGCATAGATCCCCGGCGGCGCAATGATCGAGACCGTCTTGTTGACGGTGACCGGGCCGTATCCAGCCGAGTCGAGCGCAACAATCTCGCCGCTTACGTCGGTCTGGGTAATTGCGCGACCGAAGCTGCGGCAGGGGAAAGTGATGGAGCAGGCGTTCAAATCGTTCCCGTTGGACGCGACGAACGTCCGCTGGGCGGCGCTCGCGTGCACAGCGACCACTGCGAGCGCAGCGACTGCAACGGGGCGCAGCGCACGGATTGCGATATTGAGCATGGCATCCTCGATGAGTGGAAGAGCTTCAACCAGCTACCAGCCCCGGGCCTGACCGAGGCCCTTCGAAAGTGACCGTCGACGCGAATTGCGAGCGCGCGCAGCCGACGGCAGCCAGAGAAACGGGCGTGGGTGGTCCGCGAACGCGTCTTGCGACTTGGGTGCGCTCCGAGCGACGCGCTGTGTCCCGTGGCCCATTGATCCCTCCCTGGGTGGGCGGATCGCGAATGCTCCACCTGCCTGGGGAACGAAGTCAAGTCTTCTCGAAATTCGGCGCCATAAGCCGCTTGAAGTAGACAACTTTCCGCATCGCCGACAGCAGTGAACCTATCTCGCGCGGCTCGGCAGCCGCCGCCTTCGTGTACCGTCCATGAGCTTTCTAGGACACAGCCTCGCACATGTGCACACGTTGTCGTCTACGGCGAAAGACGCTGTGCGCGCCGCCAGGCTGCCGGGGGCTGGCCGACCAGGCGCTTGAAGGCACGCGCAAACGCGGCCTCGGAGTCATAGCCGACTTCCAGGGCGATCGTTGCCACCGTCGCGTCTCCTTCGCGAAGAAGGGCCGCGCCACGCTGCATGCGCCAGTTGGTCAGGTACTGCATCGGCGGTTGGCCGACCAGGTCGACGAAGCGTTCGTGCAGCGCCGATCGCGAGAGCCCGACCTGCCGGCCCAGCTCCTCGATCGTCCAGGGCTCGGCGGGCTGCTCGTGCATCAGGCCGATCGCTTTGCCGACATGACGGTCACGCAATGCGGCCAGCCAGCCCGAGGCATCCGCGGGCAACGATTCGAGGTAGCGACGCGCCGCATCGACAAACACCATCTCGCTCGCGCGCTCGAGCACCGCCGCGCTTCCCGGGCGGCTCTCTCGAGATTCGGACACCGCTTGGTGCAGCACCGGCGCCACCCACGCGCCCACACCACCGGCCGGCAGATGCAGCAGCCGCGGCAGGGCCCCGATCAGCGGGTTGAAGGGGCGCAGGTCGCAGCCGATGAAGCCGCAGACGACGACGGCACTCGCCTCGTCGGCCGGCACCTCCGCGCCGGGCTGCAGCACGCCGCGGTGGTAGGACACCGGAATCGGCTTGGGGTCGTTACGCGTCTTGAATTGCCAATCGCTGTCGTCGCGTTCCGCGCGCATGCCCGGCGCGCTCGAGAGCATGTGGGGGTGGCCACGCGGGAACATCACGATATCGCCGCTGGCCAGGCGCACCGGAGGCTCACCGTCGGTCGCCGCCCAGCCGTGGCCCTTGGCGATCAGGTGGTAGGCGAGGACGTGCTCGGTTCCCGGCATCAATGCGTCGGCAAGCTGGGGCGTTCCCGGCGTCGCGGCAACCCACTCGTCGCGAAAGCTCACGTAATAGAAGATCGCGCCGCGCAGGCGCACGCTGCGCAGCACGTCGGACAGGGGGTCGCGGTTCATCGTGGCAGTTGGGCAGGGCCTCGATCAAGAACGACGGACGCTCGATCAAGGCGGCACGGCAAGTTCGGACGCGCTGGCAAATCTGCAGGACATTTGGTGGAGCGTCAACACCCGTGTTTGCGAACAATGGCGTCGTCGTCGCGAGGCCGCGGCGACCGCCGTTCAGGCGCACGACCTGCGCAGCGGCAGGCCACCCAGTCAAACCAGGAGAGTTTCCATGAATCTTGCGGTCGCAACCCCCGCACCCGCCGCCGATTTCGCCGCGATCAAGCAGCGGCAGCAGGCCACCTGGGCGAGCGGCGACTTCGCGGTCATCGGGACCACGCTGCAGATCGTCGGCGAGGCGCTCGCCGAAAGCGTGGACGTCCGTGCCGGCGATCGCGTGCTTGACGTCGCCGCCGGCAACGGCAATGCAACGCTTGCCGCGGCACGCCGCTTCGCCCAGGTCACGTCGGCCGACTACGTGCCGGCCTTGCTCGACAAGGGCCGCGAGCGCGCGCGCGCCGAAGGGCTGTCGGTGCAGTTCAGAGTCGCCGACGTCGAGAACCTGCCCTTCGACGATGGCACCTTCGACGTGGTGCTGTCCACGTTCGGCGCGATGTTCACTCCTGACCACACCCGTCCGGCGCGGGAGATGCTGCGCGTGTTGCGAGACGGCGGTCGCATCGGGCTGGCGAACTGGACGCCCGAAGGCTTCATCGGCCGGCTGTTCAAGGTCGTCGGCGCCTACCTGCCAGCTCCGGCCGACCTGAAGTCGCCTGCACTGTGGGGTACTGAGCCGCACATCGTCGAGCTGTTCGGCCCGCGGGCCGCGCAGATCCAGTGTCAGCGGCGGCATTTCAAGTTCCGCTACCGCTCCGCCGCGCACTGGGTGCAGGTGTTCCGTGACTTCTACGGACCGATACACAGGGCGTTTGCCGCGCTCGACGAGGTGGCCGGGCCGGCGCTGGAACGCGACATCACCGCGCTGCTCGAGCAGATGAATACCGCAGGCGCGACATCGCTGGTGGTGCCCGCCGAATACCTCGAGGTCGTCATCACCACGCAATGAAACGACGACCCGCTGCGGACGAGGGCGGCCAACCGGTGAGCTCCTCGCGCGCGACGCGGCAGCTCACCGCCTTCCCATCCGCATCAGTCGGCCCGCACGCCGGCCGGCTGCGGCCTGCCGCGCTGCGCTTCCCACCACGCGGTCAGGCGCTCGAAGTAGAGGTAGATGATCGGGGTGATGAAAAGGGTGAGCGCCTGCGAAACGACGAGACCGCCGACTACGGTGAGGCCGAGCGGTTGCCGCGAGCCACCGCCCGCGCCGATGCCCAGCGCGATCGGCAGGCTGCCCATCAGCGCGGCCATCGTGGTCATCATGATCGGGCGAAAGCGCGTGAGACACGCCTGGGAGATCGCTTCCTCCGGCGACTTGTGCTGGGTCCGCTGCGCCTCGATCGCGAAGTCGATCATCATGATCGCATTCTTCTTCACGATGCCGACGAGCATGATGATGCCGACGAAGGCGTACATGTTGAGGTCGATGCCGAACATCCACAGCGTCACCAGCGCGCCGAAGCCCGCGGTCGGCAAACCCGAGAGAATCGTCACCGGGTGGATGAAGCTCTCGTAGAGGATGCCGAGGACGAGGTAGATCACGAAGATGGCGAGCACCAGCAGGACTCCCATCCCCTGCAGCGACGACTGGAACGCCTGCGCGGCGCCCTGGAACGTCGCGTTGATCGTTACCGGCACGTGCATGTCGGCAGTGGCCTGCCGGATCTCCGCGAGCGCCTGCGACAGCGACACGCCGGGCTTCAGGTCGAACGAAATCGTGACCGCCGCGAGCTGGCCCAGGTGGTTGATGGCGAGCGGACCGATCGTCGGCTTGAGGGTCGCCACCGCGCTCAATGGCACGAGCGCCCCGGTGCTCGAGCGCACATAGAGCATCGACAGCGCCGCCGGATCGGCCTGATACCGGGGTTCGAGCTCCATCACCACCCAGTACTGATTCGTCGGCGCGTAGATGGTCGACACCTGCTTCGCGCCGTACGCGTCGTAGAGCGTGTTCTCGATCGCCTGCGCCGACACGCCGAGCGCCGAGGCCTTGTTGCGATCGATGTCGACGGTGATCTGCGGCCGGGCGATCTGCAGGTCGCTGGTGACGTCGACGAGATCGGGCAGCTCCCGCAGCCTCGCCTCGACCCGCGGCGCCCAGTGGTACAGCTCGTCGGTGTCCGAATCCTGGAGCGTGTACTGATAGGCGCTCTTCGTCAGCAGGCCGATGCGGATCGCCGGGATGTTCTGCACGTACGCCTTGATGCCGGGGACGCGCATCACCGCCGGCCGAAGTTCCTGCACGATCTTGTCGGCGGACGGCCGTCCGGCTCGCGGCTTGAGCGTGACGAAGAGACGGCCGCTGTTGAGCGACGCGCTCGGACCCCCAGCGCCGGCGAACGACATCACGCCTTCGACATGCGGGTTCCGGCGGATGATCGCCGCGACCTGCTGCTGCAGGTTCGACATCGCCTCGAACGAGATGTCCTGCGCGGCCTCGGTGATCACGAAGATCTGGCCGACGTCGTCGCTCGGCAGGAAGCCTTTGGGCGCGAAGTAGAAGAGCGCCGCGGTGCCGGCGAAGATCGCGAAATACGCCGCGAGCGTGAACCGCCGGTGCCGAAGCACCCAGTCGAGGCTCTTCCGGTACGCGTCGCGTATCGCCTCGAACGCTTGCTCCGAGAGCGCGTACAGCCGTCCGTGATCCTCGCGGCGCTCGATCTTCAGCAGGCGGCTGCACATCATCGGCGTCAGCGTCAGCGAGACGAAGCCCGAGATCAGCACCGCCGTGATGATCGTCACCGCGAATTCGTGCAGCAGGCGCCCCAGGATGCCGCCCATGAACAGGACCGGGATGAATACCGCGGCGAGTGATATCGTCATCGAGACGATGGTGAAGCCGATCTCCTTCGAGCCGTCGAGCGTCGCCTGCATCCGCGGCTTGCCCATTTCCATGTGCCGCGTGATGTTCTCGAGCATGACGATCGCATCGTCGACGACGAATCCGACGCACAGCGTGAGCGCCATCAGCGACAGGTTGTCGAGGCTGAACCCGAACACGTACATCAGCGCAAACGTCCCGACGATCGATACCGGCAGCGCGAGGCTCGGAATGATCGTCGCCGTGACGCTGCGCAGGAAGACGAAGATGACGCCGACGACGAGGACCAGCGCGAGCAGCAGCGTGAGCTGCACGTCGCCCACGGAGTCGCGGATCGGCTGCGAGCGGTCGTAGAGGATCGACAGCTTGATCGACGGCGGCAGCTGCGCCTCGAAGGTCGGCAGGATCTTGCGGATGGCGTCGACGATTTCGATCGTGTTGGTGCCGGGCTGGCGCTGCACCGCGAGCACGACGCCGCGCGTGCCGTTGTACCAGGCGGCGACCTTGTCGTTCTGCACGCTGTCGAACACGCGGCCGAGCTGGTTCAGACGCACGGGCGCGCCGTTGCGGTACGCGACGATGATGGGCGCGTAGGCCTTCGCGTCGACGAGCTGCCCGGTCGCCTGCACCGAAGTCGCCTTCTCGCGACCGTAGAGCGTGCCGGTCGGAATGTTGACGTTCGCGTTGCCGACCGCCTGCTCGACGTCGGTCAACGCGATGCCGCGCGACGCGAGCTGGTTCGGGTCGAGCTGGATGCGCACCGCGTACTGCTGCGACCCGTAGACCTGCACCTGCGCGACGCCGTCGACGGTCGAGATCCGCTGCGCGAGCAGGTTCTCGCCGTAGTCGTCGACGACCGACAGCGGCTGTGTCTCCGAAGTCAGCGCGAGCAGCAGGATGGCAAAGTCCGAGGGGTTGACCTTGCGTTGCGTCGGCGGATTCGGCAGCGACGAAGGCAGCGAGCGCTCGGCCGCGGCGATGGCCGACTGGACGTCCTGCGCCGCTGCGTCGATGTTGCGGTCGAGCGAAAACTGGAGTGCGATCGTCGTCTGGCCGGAGGTCGACACCGAGGTCATCGAATCGACGCCGGCGATCGTCGAGAACTGCTTTTCGAGCGGCGTGGCCACGGCCGACGCCATCGTCTCGGGGCTGGCGCCCGGAAGCTGCGCCTGGACCTGTATCGACGGGAAGTCGACGTTGGGCAGCGCGTTGGTCGGCAGCAGCCGGTAGCCGATAATGCCGAAGATCACGATGCCGAGCATGACCAGGACGGTCATGACGCGGCGTCGAACGAAGAGCTCCGCGACGTTCACGACACTTTCGCCGCCGGGGCCACGGTGACCTTGCTTCCCGGCGCGAGTCGCAGCTGGCCGACGGTGACGACGCGCTCGCCGGGCGCGAGCCCGCTCGCGATCACCGAATCGTCGCCCTCTGCGCGCGCGATCTTCACGTTGCGAAGGTCGACGGTCTCGTCAGGCTTGACGATGAAGACGTACTGTCCGTTCGGCCCGTTCTGCACGGCCTGCGTCGGCACCACGACCGCGTTGTCCTCGCGGTAGAGCGTCATGCTGACGTCGACAAACTGCCCCGGCCACAGCGCGGTGTCCTTGTTGGGAAATTCGGCCTTGAGGGCGATCGTGCCGGTGGTCGTGTCCGCGCTGTTGTCGATGAACGAAAGACGCCCTGTGATCGGTGCGTGCCGGGAATTGGGCAGCGTCACCTGAACGACGAGGTCGCCTGCCGCCTGGTGCTCGCGGATCGCGGCGAGGTTCTGCTCCGGCACCGAGAACGAAGTGTAGACGGGCATGATCTGATTCAGCGTCACCAGCGCGTTGGTGTCGTTGGCCTTCACCAGATTGCCGATCTGGATCATGATGCGGCCGGCATAACCGTCGATCGGCGAGCGAATGGTCGAATAGTCGAGTTGCAGCTTTGCGGTTTCGACCGCGGCTTCGTCGGCCCGCACGGTGGCCGCGGCCGTTCGCGCATTGGTGCGGACCTGCTCGTAGGCGTCCTGCGATATGAAGTTCTGCTTCAGGAGATCCTGATAGCGCACATCCTGGTCCTTGGCGCGCGCGAGCGATGCCTGGTCCCTGGCCGCGGTCGCCTTCGCCTGGTCGAGTGCCGCGATGAACGGGCGCGGGTCGATCTCGAACAGCACCGAGCCCTTCTTCACGAGATCGCCTTCCCGGAAACGGACGGCGATGATCTGACCGTCGATCCGCGCCTTGAGCGCGACGGTCGTGTACGGCACGACGTTGCCGATGGCGTTGAGACGGTAGGGGACCGACTTTCGCACCACCGACGCGACGGCAACCGGCACCGGCGGCGTTCCCGGGGCAGGCGCAGCGCGGGTCCCGGGCAGCAAACGGTGCAGGAGGAGCGCGGCCGCGATCGCGAGCGCAAGCCCGAATACGACGCCTGCGGCGCCTCGTCTCGAAAGCAGCATGTGGCCGAAGCCTTCCCGGAATCTCGGCAGAAAGCGGCCAGAGACATCGCCCTGCGGGTCCGGCTGCCCGACCGCCGCCGCCACTATCGCCTTCCTCCCACCCCGCCTGCAATAGACCTCAATCCCGCGGAGGGATTCCAGACTCCGCCCTACGACCCCGCGAAAAGGGTCCGCGGGCGGATTTCGGCGTTGACGGCAGGGTCATCGACCGCGTCAGCGGCCGCAAGCGTGAATCGGCGCCACGCCCCGGAGCGGGGCATCCGCCGCCGCCCGGTCGCCTACGCCGACGGCGAAATCGCGGACGCGAGCGCGTCATCGACGCGCTCCATCCAGACGAACTCGAGCTTCGCTTGCGCCTCGGCAGGAATCTCCTCGAGGTCGCGCCGGTTGCGGTCGGGCAGCATGACCGTGGTGATGCCGGCGCGCAACGCCGCCAGGACCTTCTCCTTCACCCCGCCGATCGGCAGCACGAGTCCGCGCAGGCTGATCTCGCCGGTCATCGCCACGTCGCTCCGCACCGGCCGGCCGGTCACGAGCGAGGCCAACGCAACGAACATCGCCACCCCCGCGCTCGGACCGTCCTTCGGCGTTGCGCCGGCCGGCACGTGCACGTGGATGTCGGACTTCTCGAACAGCTCCGGCGCGATGCCGAGCTCGGCCGCACGGGCCTTGACCAGCGACAGCGCGGCCTGAGCGCTTTCCTTCATCACTTCGCCGAGCTGACCCGTGAGGATCAGCTTGCCGGAGCCGGGCGTGCGCGCAGCCTCGACGAACAGGATGTCGCCGCCCACCGGCGTCCACGCGAGGCCGGTGGCGACGCCGGGCACGCCGCTCCGCATCGCGACCTCCGCCTCGAACTTGCGCGGGCCAAGAATGGTCGCGACCTCGTCGGAGGTGATCGTCATCTGCTGCGCGCTGCCTTCGGCGATGCGCACCGCGACGTTGCGGAACACGTTGCCGATCTCGCGCTCGAGGTTGCGCACGCCGGCCTCGCGGGTGTACTCGTCGATGACCGTCATCAGCGCGTCGTCGGTGATGTCGCACTGCTCCGCGGTGAGCCCGGTGGCCGTGAGCTGACGCGGCACGAGGTACCGGCGCGCAATCTGCAACTTCTCCTGCGCGGTGTAACCCGGCAGCGGGATGATCTCCATCCGGTCGCGCAACGGTCCCGGAATGGTGTCGAGGACGTTGGCCGTGCAGATGAACATCACCCCCGAGAGATCGAACGGCACGCCGAGGTAGTTGTCGCGGAAAGTCGAGTTCTGCTCCGGGTCGAGCACCTCGAGCAAGGCCGAGGCCGGGTCGCCGTGGAAGCCCCCCATGCCGAGCTTGTCGACCTCGTCCAGCATCATCACGCAATTGCGGGTTCCGACCTTGCGCAGGCTCTGGATGATGTTGCCCGGCAGCGATCCGATATACGTGCGGCGGTGCCCGCGGATCTCCGCCTCGTCGTGAACGCCGCCGAGACTCACTCGGGCGAACTTGCGTCCCGTCGCGCGGGCGATGCTCTGTCCGAGCGAGGTCTTGCCGACGCCGGGCGGGCCGACGAAGCACAGGATCGGACTCTTGCCCGAGGGATTGAGCTTGCGCACCGCGAGAAATTCGAGGATGCGCCGCTTCACCTTCTCCAGGCCATAGTGGTCGGCATCGAGGATGCGCCGTGCCTCGGCGACGTCGATGGGGGGCCCGGGGTCGGCCGCCCACGGCAGCTCGATCAGCCACTCGAGATATGTGCGCACCATCGAGTATTCGCCGGCGGCCTCGGGCATGCGCTCGAGACGCTTCAACTCCTTGCGCGCCTGCTTCTCGACCTCCTCGGGCATCTTCGCTTCGGAGATGGCTTTCTCGAGCTCGGCGAGCTCGGCCGCGCCTTCCTCGTCCTCGCCGAGCTCCTTCTGGATCGCGCGCATCTGCTCCCGCAGCAGGTGCTTGCGATTGGCGTCGCCGATCGATTCGCGCGTCTTCTCGTCGATCTCGCGCGACACCTTGAGCACCTCGATCCGGTGGGACAGGAGATCGAGCAGCTTGTCGAGCCGCGCCCTGAGGTCGAAATTCTCGAGCAGCGCCTGCTTTTCCTCGACGTCGATGTCCATCAGGCCGGCGATGAAGTCGGCAAGGCGGGAAGGGCCCTCGACGGCGTTCAGGGCCGACCCCATCTCCTCGGGGACCTGGGGCAGGAGCCGCAGGATCTCGAGCGCGCGCTCCTTGAGGTTGTGGGCCCGCCCCTCGATGTCGGCGTCGATGGCTTCGGGATCGTCGATCGTCTGCACGCGCGCCGCGAGGAACGGATAGCCTTCCAGGAACTGCAGCACGCGGAAGCGCTTGACGCCACTGCAGATGGCGTGATGCGAGCCGTCGGGCGCCGTGATGTAGCGCAATACGGTGGCGGTGGTGCCGACCCAGTGCAGGTCGTCGGGGCCCGGCTCCTCGATTTCGGGCTTGCTCTGCAGAAGCACGCCGAGCGGGCGCTGCAGCCGTGCGGCCTCCTGGGCTGCCGCACGCGAGCGCTCGCGGCCCACGGTGAGCGGAATCACGGTCCCGGGGAAGAGCACGACGTTTCGCACCGGCACGACGGCGATCGCGTCGTCGGGCAGCGGGCGCGCCGCATTCTCGCGCGGCCGGGCTTCGCCGACCGGCGGGACACCATCGCGAGCGCCGGCTTCGGTCCTGACGAGCTCGGAATTGCGGGGCAGCTTCTCGTCCATATTCCTCAAATGGCCTTGCGGAGCCTCAGGATCAAGCAGCCATCGACGAGCTCGTGCGTGCCGCCGTCGAGTTGCACCTGCTTCAACGGAACGCGCCGCTCGAAGGTGCCGTAGGGGATTTCCAGATGGCGGATCGACCGCCCCGTCGCGGAGAACGGCAGCGGTCGCTCGGCCCGCACGACGAGCACGCCGGGCTCGAACGCCAATTCGACTCGGTCGGGCGGCACCCCCGGAAGGGCCACCACGATGACGATCCCGTCCTCGTCCTCGAAGACGTCGACCGGCGGCTCCCACGTCGGCCGCGCGCGTTCCGAGGCGCCGAGCCGGAAGAACTGGCGCTGCATGCGCTCGGCCTGCTCGAGCAAGTCGATGGCCTGCGCCCACATCCAGTCGGCCGGATTACGCGAAGACATGGGCGTCCTTACGGCTGCACGTAGGATTCGATCCAGTTCAGGAGCCGGGGCAGGTCGAGGGCACCTGACTGGCGTGCGACCTCGCGTCCGTTCCTGAACGCGATCAGTGTCGGTATGCCGCGGATGCCGAAACGCGCGGCGATATCCGGCTCGTCTTCGGTGTTGAGCTTGGCAAGGCGTACGTTCGGCGCGAGCCGCGCCGCAGCCTGCTCATACGCCGGCGCCATCATCCGGCAGGGCCCACACCAGGGCGCCCAGAAATCGACGATCAATGGCAGATCGTTCCCGGCGACCTGGCGGTCGAAGCTCGCCCCATCGAGCTCGACCGGACGCCCGGAGAGGAGAGGCTGCTTGCACTGGCCGCACTTCGGATTCTCGCCGAGGCGTGCGCGGGGGACGCGGTTGGTCGTCGCGCAATGCGCACAGACCACGCGCAGATTGCCGAGCGCGCCCATCCCCGACGGGGTGTCCGACCGGTCACCTGCAGATGCTCGAGAGTCCATGCCGCGAATAATGAGGTCGTGCCAAGGGGATTCAAGGGGCTGGACTTGCCGTCGCTATATATCGAAGCGGCCCGCCGGCAGACTCCTTGCCCGCCTTTCGTCGCGGCCCGCCGCTCACGCGAGCGAGCGAAGGAGCACCCACGCGCCAGCAGCGGCGAAGCCGATGCCGACGACGCGTCCGAGGATCGCCCCTCCGGGAAGCGCTTTCTCCGCAAGAACGAGGGCGGCGAGCCCTGCGGCGGCCACGAGGTTCATGGTGCCGAAAACGAAGAACAGGGCCATCAGCACCCAACAGCATCCCACGCAGTACGCGCCGTGGCGCAGCCCGGTGACGAAGGCTCCCGCGGGGCCGGGTCGCCACTCCATGAGAAGGAAGGCCATCGGCGACCGGCAGCGCGTGAGGCAGGCACGCTTGAGCGGGGTGAACTGAAACAGCCCCGCGACGATGAGGACGAAACCGGAGAGCCAGGGGTTCGCACTCGCCATCATGGCCGACAGCAGCCCGCTGCGGTCGGCGGCCCATTGGGCTGCCGTGGCGATCGCGCTGAAGCCCGTCCAAACGAAGATGTAGGCAAGAACGAAGGCTGCGCCGGCAGCGAGCCCGTTGCCGTCGCCTCGGTCTCGCGCGATCCGCTCGACTGCCAGAACCATGGGCAGCGCGGACGGCATCATCATGCCCGCCATCATTACGCTCCACACGGCGAACAGGAACAGTGCCTTCGAGGCCCCCCACGGAACGCCCTCCACCGGCGGTCCATCGACCAGCACCCCCCGCATCGGCGCCATGTGCATCGGGTACATCCATGCCCACGCAAGCACGCAGAGCGCGAGCAGCGCTGCAACGAGCGCGAAGCGCGTTGCGCGCGCGGACTGCGGCACGAGGTAAGGTGTCACTTAGGGCGCGTAGCTGAAGGGCGCGTAAAAGCCGTTCTTGTTCGAAACTTCCACGCTCATACCGCAGTCGGCGTACCGGTAGCGCTTGCTCCGCGCGACAACGAGAGCCTCGCCTGGAGCAAGATTGAGCGGTGGATTCGTGATCAGCGTGTCGCGCCCGCCTTCGCCGTCTATCGCCTCGATGTCCGCGACTGCGACCTCTCCGACCCGGATGCTCCGCTTGCGCCCCTCGGCGCGGTAGTCGATCGGCACGTTCCGCACTCCGGCAACCTCACCGATGAAGGCAGAGAGTTCCTTCATGATCCCGCCCGCCTTGCCCGAAAAGATCTGGGTCAAAGCCTCGGTCTGGGGGGCGCTGGCGCGGCTGTCGAAATAGAGGGCCACTTTCCATTTCGTTTTCAGCATGTGGCCGGGCGAATGCGCCACCATCGCCGCGTTGAGCCCGTCGAGCCTCGTGCCGTCGAAGTGGCCCTCGTCGATGTGCCAGCCGGCCAGCACCGTACAGTGACCTTCGGTCGGCGGTCCACCGAAATTGCAAGGACATGCCGCTTCGCAGTTGCAGGTTTCAAAATACGAGCCCTTGACCTTCCACTGAGTTGCCATCGCGCTGTCCTCCGGCCTCAATTCCATCGAGCGAGCTTCCGAGGAGCCCGCAACCGCCTCTTCGGGCAGAGAATCCCCGTTTTGGGGATCGATCTTCTTCCTTGAGCCGCAGATGCCCGGCTAGGGATACCGGGCGCCCCCCTCCGCCCACGCCGAGGCCGCCGTACCGGCCCGGGCACAGTCCGGCGGCGAAGGCGCCGGTAAGGGACCTTCCCACGCCGGCCCGTCACGTCCTCTGACAGGCCGCCTCGAGCAGCGTTCCGGACTTGCGCTCCCGATGGCGTTCGGTTGCCCTTCATTCCCGGTGGGGCAATTAATATTGCCAAATAGTATATACAGTGACACGATCGCGTAAACCGAACGGGGCGGCCTGCCGTTGGATCTAATCAGAGTGGTCCGGTCTCCGCGCGAGGCGGAAAAGGGGCGTTGCGAATACGAGGCCGCTTTGATCGATCGCGAATTTCCCTAAGGAGGGCAGCGCATGAAGCTCAAGGTCATCGTTCTCAGCCTCGTCGGGATCGGCATTCTTGCCTCGGGCGTCAGCTGGTACTCGGCAGGCGAGCATCCGCTCTTTCGCGCCGCCGGCGCGACCTCGATGCAAACCCAGGCGGTTGCCGCCGTGCCCTCCAATGCGGTGGCGTCGCTGCCGGACTTCTCGGGCCTGGTCGCCAGGTACGGACCGGCGGTCGTCAATATCAGCGTCACCGAGACGGAACGGACGGCGGGCATGGCTCCGCACGCGCACGGACTCGACAAGAATGATCCGTTCTATTGGTTCTTCCATCAGTTCCCGATGCCGATGCCCCACGATTACGCGTTGCGCGGGATCGGGTCCGGCTTCATCGTGCGCCCGGACGGAGTGATTCTCACCAATGCCCACGTCGTGGACAACGCGTCGGACGTGACGGTGAAGCTCACGGACGGGCGCGAATTCACGGCCAAGGTCCTCGGCATCGACAAGCCGAGTGACATTGCGGTCCTGAAGATCGACGCGACCGACCTCCCTACCGTGAAGCTGGGTAAAGCCGCCGACGTCAAGGTCGGGGAGTGGGTGGTAGCGCTCGGCTCTCCGTTCGGCTTCGAGAACTCCGCAACCGCGGGCATCGTCAGCGCCAAGCTCCGTAGCCTGCCCCAGGAGACCTACATTCCGTTCATCCAGACGGACGTCGCGGTCAATCCGGGGAATTCGGGCGGCCCGCTGTTCGACACGCGGGGCGAGGTGATCGGCATCAATGCCCAGATCTATTCGCAAAGCGGCGGCTATCAGGGGCTGTCGTTTGCAATCCCGATCGATGTGGCAACGCAGGTGGAGAGTCAGCTGCTCGCCACGGGGCACGTCACCCGCAGCCATCTCGGGGTGACGGTGCAGCAGGTCGACCAGAAGCTCGCGAATGCGTTCAAGCTGAGCCAGCCGAGGGGCGCGCTGGTCAGTTCGGTCGAGAAGAACGGGCCTGCCGCGAAGGCAGGGGTCGAGCCCGGAGACATCATCGTCAAGTTCAACGACAAGGATGTCGCATCGTCGTCCGTCCTGCCGCTGCTGGTGGCGAGCGCGAAGCCGGGGACGGAGGCGACGCTGGACGTGCTCCGCGGGGGGGCTCGCACGCGCCTCGTCGTCAAGCTGGAGAAGCTGGAATCGTCCAAGGTCGCGGCCGCGGACTCGGCGGGTGCCCAGGACAGTCGCCTCGGTCTGGCCGTACGCCCGTTGACTCCGCAGGAGAAGAACAATCTCGATGTGGCGGGAGGCGTGATCGTGGAAGGCTCCTCCGGTCCGGCGGCAATGGCCGGCATCGAGCCCGGCGACGTGATCCTCGGGGTGAACGGAGCTCGCGTCAAAGACCCCGCGCAGCTCAGCTCGCTGATCGCCAAGGCGGGCAAATCGGTTGCCTTGCAGGTGCAGCGCGACAATGAACAATTGTTCGTCGGGATCGAGCTTGGCTAGCCGCGACCGCGCGCACGAAGGCCGGAGTGGCAGGCCGCGACGCGAGGACGCCTCGGGAGGCTCATGAGAATTGCGATCAATGGGATCGGCATCGCCGGCCCGACGCTGGCTTATTGGCTTCGCGAATCCGGTCACGAGGTTGTGCTCGTCGAGGAGGCGCCACGACTTCGCAGCGGAGGGTACATCATCGACTTCTGGGGCGTTGGCTACGATATCGCCGAGAAGATGGGTCTGATCCCCCAGATCATGGAGCAGGGTTACCAGGTGCGGGAGGTCCGCTTCGTCGACCGGCGCGGCCGCAAGGGCGGCGGCTTTTCGACGGACGTCTTCAGCCGCCTCACCCATGGCCGCTTCACGAGCCTGCCCCGCTCCGACCTTGCGGCTACGATCTATCGTGCGCTGGGCGGGAAGGTCGAGACGATCTTCGGCGACTCGATCGCGGGGATCGCGGTCGAGGACCACCGGGTGCGGGTCGGCTTCGACCATGCCGCCTCGCGCGAAGTCGATCTGGTCGTCGGCGCCGACGGGCTGCATTCGCGCATCCGCCGCCTCGCGTTCGGGCCGCAATCGGACTTCGAAGTCCCGCTGGGCTACCACGTCGCGGCCTTCGAGAGCGACGGCTATCGGCCGCGCGACGAGCTGCTCTATATGAGCCACGCGGTGCCCGGAAGACAGGTCTCGCGATTTTCGATGCGCGGTGACAAGACGCTGTTCCTGTTCATCTTTCGCGACGAGTACCTGAGCGGTCGGCTGCCTTCCAGCGACGAGGAGCGCAAGGCGGTGCTCACGAACGCGTTTGCCGACGTCGGCTGGGAATGCCCGCGAATCCTCGCTGCCATGCACGATGCCGGGGAGATCTACTTCGATCGCGTGAGCCAGATCCGAATGGACCGCTGGACGAAGGAGCGCACGGCGCTCATCGGCGATGCCGCCGCCTGCGTCTCCCTCCTCGCAGGTGAAGGCACCGGCCTCGCAATGGCCGCGGCTTACGTGCTTGCGGGCGAGTTACGGGCGTGCGGCGACGATCATGCCGCGGCTTTCGCCCGCTACGAGCAGCGCATGATGCCGTTCGTGAAGGGCAAGCAGCAGTCCGCAGTGAAATTCGCGTCGGCGTTCGCCCCGAAGACCGCCGTCGGCATCAATATCCGCAACCTGGTGACGCGCCTGTTGCGTTTCCCGCCTGTCGCCGATTTCTTCATCGGCCGCGATCTGCGCGACGACCTGCACGTTCCGGCTTACGGGTTCTGATCGACGCGCCGCCTCCCCAGCGTGCCATGCGGAGGCGGTGGCCGAGGCCCTGACTTCAAGGCTCGTTCAGCGGATTCATGCCCTCGTTCGGGTCGCGCACGCTCGCGAGCTCGAGGAGCCGGCCGAGATCGCGCCTGAGCGCTCTCAGAGCCGACGGCGCCATCTTTCCGAGCGCATCCGGAATCACGCCGGCCACCGGTTCGGGAGCCTTGCGCAGCGTCCGCGCACCGGCGGCCGTGAGGAAGACCCGCACGACCCTCTGATCCTTGCTGCTTCGCACGCGCCGGATGAGCTTCCGGGTTTCGAGCTTGTCCAGGAGGTTGCTCGACGTGGACAGGTGAACCGACAGCTTGCGCGCGAGCTCCGAGATCGTGAGCCCGGGCGTGGCGGCGACCTCGGACAAGGCCCAAAGCTGGGCGCCGCTCACCCCGCAATTCGATTCGATCCGCTGGAAATGCTGCTGCGATACCCTGAAAAGCTCGCGGAATTGTTGCAGCACCGCTGTTGCCGCGGCGACCTGCGAAGACGACGCGCGCGCCGTCGGGATGCGCGGGGTCGATGGCTTCGGGCGGCTGCCCGGGATGCCGGTCCTGCGGGAAGGGGTCCTGGCGGAGTTGCGTGACATGGATGGGCCATTCTAACTTTCCTCCGCGCTGCGATGTGGCTGGGACGCATGGCCCTCATCCAGCCATTTCAGGAGAAGATCCAGAGCTCGATTGCATCGGGCTGGGAGGCACGCTCCATGTATCGTCGCTTCCAGAGATCGTTGTAGGGCAGATCCCGCAGCGGAAGGTAGCCGCGAAGCAGCCGCGGAGTTCCGCCCCCGAGCCGGCGGATGTCGACGAACGCGCCGTCCCTGCCCATGTGCGAGATGAAGAGGAACGGCCGGCCACCGAGCTCGGTTGCGCGCCGAGCGAGCTCGGCGTCGTTTACGACGAGGAAGCGCATCGGCCGGCTGAACGCGTGGCGACGCATGTAGCGGAAGATGGATTCGACGTTGAGGCTGTTGTCCGAGGCCGTGACCGTGTCGATGCCTTCGGCCTCGCAGACAGCGAAGGCATCGTCGGCGATCTGCCGGTACGGGATCGCGCTGTCGAGCCTGTAGGTCGGCATCAGGGCCTGCTGCAGATTGACCAGCACCAGCACGACGACGGCGGCGCGCGCGGCCCAGCGCAGCGCCTTTTCCGGTGAGCGCGCGGCCCCGACCAGAACGACGACCATGAAGAACTGGCTGGGCAGAAAGATCCGCGTGAACGTGAAGCCGGTGGGAACAAGCACGATCCAGAACAGAGCCAGCAGCGGAATCAGCCGTTCCGCGGACGACTTTCCGCGCGAGCCGATGGCCTGCCGGACCGCGCCGAGGAGGATCACGGCGAAGATCGAGGGGGGAAGCGCCAGCACGAACGTGGTCGGGAGCGGCGCGGCGTACACGAGATCGAGACCGGGGCGGAAGCTCAGGTACGCCCATTTGAGAATGTCGAAGGAGCTCGCCGAAGGAGGGAACTGATCTCCGTCCGGTTTCCAGCGCAGGAGGTCCGCGAACAGCCATTTGTTCGCGAGGAAGAACCCAACAAGGGGCAGGAGGGGAAGAAGCAGTAACGGCAGGGCTGTCCATCGCCGCCCGCGGATCCAGCGCAGAGCGAGGTACGCGGCTCCGATCGCGAAATACGGCAGCCCGGGAAAGTCGATCGCCACCAGCGCAGCCCCGCTGACGACGTACCACGCAAGCCTCGGCGGAGCTGGCGCTTCGTCTTCGGTCGCGAGCCGGCTGACCGCGTCCATGTGAGCCATCGTGACCAGGAAGGTGAACGCATACATCCGCAGATTGGTGGCGTAAAAGAGAAAATCAGGCAGAAGGACCGCGACCCCGAGTGAAACCAGCGCGATGCCTTCGCTTTCCGTCGTGCGCCGCACCGTCAGTGCCCCGAACAGCAGGCCGACGGCGAGCGCGAGCGCGTGAAGCATACGTAGCGCCAGTTCGTTCGTCCCCGGAACGACCGACGTCAGGAGCTTCAGCAGCAGGTAATACGTGGGCAGGTGACTCGGATCGACGGTCGGCGTCCGTCCTTCGACGAATTCGAGGGTGTACGCTTCGTCGCCCCAGAGGTTGAGACCCGAAGCGTAGTGCCAGCAAAGAACGAGGAAGACGGTCACCAGCAATCCCCGGAGCGCGGGCGCTTGCCGCCGGCCGCGTGCCCAGAGAATGCGCAATGCTTCGTTCACCCGGATTCCAACGGTCGAGATTTCCATAGGCAAGACGCGGCAGCATACGCCGACACCCCGTGTGACAGCGCGCACCTGCGCTGGCAGAATGCCGGCTTCACCGGATTCCGGGACTCAGGGGGACAGTGTCATGCGAATGTCCGAGGTTGTCGCTCCCGCATTGATCGTGTTTACCGTCACGGCCTCGGCCGAAGCGGCGCAACGAACGTTCGTCTCAACGACAGGCGTCGATACGAATCCGTGCACGCTCACGGCCCCGTGCCGGGCGTTCAGCGCGGCGCTGACGCACACCGACCCGGGCGGCGAGGTCATCGTGCTCGACTCGGGCGCGTACGGACGCGTGACGGTCTCGCAGCCCGTTACCATCGAGGCGCCGGCCGGCGTGTATGCCGGGATTTCGGTCTTCGCGTCGACCAACGGCATCGACGTCAACGCGCCAGGGGCGACGGTAGTGCTGCGCGGGTTGTCGATCAGCGGTCAGGGCGGCGATATCGGCATCAACGTCTCCGCCGTGGGCGCGCTGCGCATCGACCGCTGCAGGATCAGCGGCATGGGACAGCAGGGTATCGTCGCCACCGCCACCGGCGCCAGCGTCATGATCACCCACGCGTATGTCAGCGACAACGGCCATGACGGAATCTGGATCAATGGCGTCATCGACGTCTCGGTCGAGAACACGATGAGCGCGCGCAATATGAGCGGTGCGGCCTTCTTCAACGGTGCGCGGGTCACGCTGCGCGATTCCACGTTCACGTCGAGCGTCGCCTATGGCGTGTATTCGAGCGGCGGACCGGTGAGCACGCCGACGACCGTTCGCGCCGACGGCGTCATCTCGAGCTACAACGCCTGGCAGGGATTCATGGTCAACGGCGTCGCGTCGAGCCTCGTTTCCCTGACGCTCACGCGCTCATCGGCCATCGGCAACTCGCGCAATGGTCTCTGGGTGTCCGGCGACAACGGCCCGGCGACGGCGACGGTCAGCGACAGCACGTTCTCGAATCAACCGCCGTTTTATGGCGCGGTCGTGACAAGCGGGGCCGCAGCGAAGCTCGTCGTGGCACGGAGCGTGATCGTCGACAACGCGTATTTCGGAATGATTGGAGGCGGTGGTCTTTTCGAGAGCGGCGGCGGCAATATCGTGCGGAACAACAATGGCGGTGCGGCGCAGACTTCGGGGACGATCACGACGTTCTTGCCAATCTAGGGCCTGTTCCGGGATCTGGTTCTCGACCTCGAAGTTCCAGTAGTCGAAGCGTGCCGACGGAGACCTTCGTGCCGATTGTCGGACTTCGCCTACGGCATAAAGCGGCAGCCACCGACACCGCAATCCGCGAGTCCGGAGCATTCTGCGCACTACAAGCCGCAGTGGAGAACACCATGGCCGACGATCGTCAGGGAAGCAGCGCGCCGGACAGGTCGCAGGTGAACGTCGAACATGAGTACGAACGGCGCTATTGGGCGCACAAGTTTGGCGTGACCGAGGAGGAGTTGCGAAGGGCCGTCGAGACGGTGGGGCCCAAGCCGTCGTTCGTGGAGCGCTGCCTCCGCACCAGCATCTAGCCCGCGCCGATTGGGTTGGCCAGGGGCCCGGACAATGCTCCTGGCGGCGCTGGTCGACGTCTCGCGGCACGTCACCGCATCATCGTCTCGCAACGCGAAGATCGCGCAGATCGCCGCATTCCTTCGCCAGCTGACGGCTGACGAGGTCGAGATCGGGGTGTCCTATCTTTCGGGCGCGACGCGTCGGGGCCGCAGTGGCATTGGCTATGCACTGATCCGCGCTGCGCAGCCAGCGACCTCCGCCGCGGTGCCCACGCTGGGGCTGGCCGACGTCGACGCCGCTCTCGATCGGATTGCGGTCGCCAGTGGGCCCGGCTCGGCCGGCGAGCGCCGCGAGGTCCTGGCAGGACTGCTGTCGAGAGCCACCACCGATGAGCGGGGCTTCCTCTCGCGGTTGCTGCTGGGGGAACTCCGGCAAGGCGCGCTCGAAGGCCTGATGATCGAGGCCGTGGCGGTGGCCGCTGGCGTGCCGGTCGCGTCGGTGCGCCGAGCGGCGATGGTCGGCGGCGGCATCGCTGCGATTGCGACGAGCGCGCTTGCCGAAGGGGCCGTCGGGCTCGATCGCCATGCAATGACGATCTTCGAGCCGGTCGCGCCGATGCTCGCGCAACCCGCCGACGACATCGAGGACGCGATGGCGCGCATCGGCGTGGCGGCGCTCGAGTGGAAGCTCGACGGAGCGCGCATCCAGGTGCACAAGCAGCAGGACGAGGTGCGGATCTACTCACGCACCGGCAACGAGGTCACCGCGGCGACACCGGAAGTCGTCGCGGCGGTACGGGGCCTGGCCGCGCGGACGCTGATCCTCGACGGCGAGGCGATCGCGTTGAAGCCCGACGGCGCGCCCTATCCCTTCCAGGAGACTATGAGCCGCTTCGGACGCGTACTGAACATCGAGGAGATGCGCAGAAGGCTTCCGCTCTCGGTCTTCTTCTTCGACTGCCTGCGCCGCGACGACGACGACATCGTCGCGCTTCCCGCGTCTGCCCGACACGACGCCCTCGCGGCCGCGCTTCCCGAGACGCTGCTCGCGCCTCGGCTCGTGACGAGCGATCGGGCTGCGGCGAACGCGTTCTACGACGACGCGGTGGCGGGCGGGCACGAGGGCGTGATGGTGAAGGCGCTCGACGCCGCCTACGAGCCCGGCGCCCGCAGCGCCGCGTGGCTGAAGGTCAAGCGCAGCCACACGCTCGATCTCGTCGTGCTGGCGGCCGAGTGGGGGCATGGCCGGCGTCGAGGCTGGCTTTCGAACCTGCACCTCGGCGCGCCTGATCCCGCCACCGGCGAGTTCGTGATGCTCGGCAAGACCTTCAAGGGCATGACGGACGCCATGCTCCAATGGCAGACCGAGGAACTGCTCAAGCGCGAGGTCGCGCGCGACGACGGGACGGTGCGCGTGCGTCCGGAGCTGGTCGTCGAGGTGACGTTCAACGACCTTCAAAAGAGTCCTCGCTATCGGGGCGGACTGGCTCTCCGCTTTGCGCGCATCAAGGGTTACCGCCTCGACAAGGATGCTTCCTCCGCCGATACGATGGAGCGCGTGCGGTCGATCTTCGCGCAGCAGCAGCGATAGCCCCTCGGTTCGGGGAAGATCAGCGCCCGGTCGTCCAGCACGGATGATCGCTCGCGGGAAACGAATCCTCGAGCGCGATGTCGACGACGTCGCGGGTCTTCCACCGTTTCGTGCGTCGCGCACCGACGAGCCACAGTCCGATCGCGGCCGCGGCCGCCACTGCGAGCAGGACAGGTGCCCGCCCACGGGGCAGGCCACGGCGGTGGATCGGTGCCATGGGCTGCGACTCGCGGCGGCGCCCCGCGTTGACGTCCATGCCGGTGTTGCGTCAGCGTCGCGGCGTGCGCGAAGCGGTGGTTCGACGGGCGTCTCGCATGCTCCGTACCGACGCGTTCAGCGCGACCGCCAGCGCCGCCTCGCCGTCGACCAGCGAATCCCACGTGAGCTCGAGGCCGATCCGGCGGCCCTTGGCGACGACCTTGAGTCCCACCGGAGTGAGGGTGACGATGTACGGCTTCCCGGCGGCCATGATCTCGCGGCGCAACGAATTGTCGAGCCGCGTGGTCATGCGACCCTCGCCTGGCAAGGGATTCCGCGAATGTCGGCACCGTCGGGCATGGGCGGGGAGGTTCTCGACCTACAGCGTAAGACTCAGGTGTGCGCCCCTGGTTCGCGCCTGGCCGACAGGCGCGGCCCGCCGGGGTTCGCAACGGAAATAATTGCTTGAAAATCGTTCACGATCCGAGCGCGGGGGATCGAGCGCCGCGCGCGTCCGGCGGTCGCACGGTTCGCAATTGGGTGACGGGTCCCCGTGGCACACCGTTTGCGTATCCCTTGGCGAGCCTCTTGGCGTTTTCCACGGGGAGTCACCCATGACGGCAAAAACGAAATCGTCGGTTACGCCATCGTCCACTCGCCCGCCCGCGGACACTTCGCCCCGCGACGCGACCGCAGCCGCCACGCCGCTCGCACCGTCGCTCCAGCGAGTGCTCGAAGAGGCGCTTGCCGCGATCGCCGCGGACAACGCGAAATCGATTGCGAAGGCGAGCGCCCGCGCGCGGCGTCGGGGCTTGCACTGAGGGGAGGCGCGCGCCGGCGCGACGGGCGCCGCGGCTACACGACAGTCCGCGTCGCTGAGCCGGGCGTGGGTCGCGGATCGCGCGCAGCCCTTTGGTCGAGGATCGCGTCGACGAATGTCGCGGCATCGTCGAGTGTCGAGCGGCCGGACCCGCACGCTGACGGCGCCGGACGAGCGTCAAGGCTGCAGCACGCGTTGCCCAATGCGCGCACGAGCGCCTGCTCGTCGCCCGGTCGATAGAGGTGGGCGCAGCAGCTCGCTGCGGGCGCGGCTCCGGAGGCGAGCAATTCGATGCTCCCCCCGGCGGTCGTCGCCACGACGGGCAGGCCCGCGGCCAGCGCGTCGGCGAGCGTCACGTGGATCACGTCGTGGCGGGCGGTATGAACGTAGAGATCGACGTGCTCGGTAAAGCCATGGGTCCCGAAGCGCAGTGGAATGACGAGCGCGCGGCCCGCGAGCGACTTGGCGGCTTCCGCGCGGCCGCTGGCCGTCGCGGAGGCGGGCACCGACATGACGAAGCGAAGGTGCGGAAGAGCACGCGCGACTGTCGCAGCCGCGCGAAGGAACAGTTGGGGATCATCGTCCTCGTGCCACGCGCCCGCCCACCCTGCGATCACCATGCCAGCCGATGACCGCCCGGGCCGCCGCGCATCGAAGCACGCCGGCGTCGCGACGACGACGACGTCGCCGCAGCCTACGGCGAGCGCCTGCGAGCGTACGAAGTCGGTAGGAACGATCACCGTCGAGCGGCAGAGTGCGTAGGCGTGCGCGTCGACGAGGCTCGCGCCACGCAGGAGATGGGCGATCACCGGGACCCCCAGCAGCGGTCCCGTCAGCGCGCAGAGCATGTGCGCGAACTCGCCGTGCGCGTAGAGCACCGTTGCCTCGGCGGCGCGCGCCATCGCGGCGAGGTTGCGGATTGCGGCCCAGCCGGGCGAACCCTGCGTCTCGGCCAGGCGGACGCGGATTCCCTGCGCTGCGAGGCGCGAGCACAACTCGCGGCTGGACCGCACCAGCAGCGCGTCGACCGTCGCGCCACGCGAGAACAAGGGCGCGAGGCGCCGCCAGACGGCCTCCTCGAGGCACGCGTTGTGAGCGCAGTCCGCGACGGCCAGGATCCTGCGCACGTTCACGGTCGAATCCTGTCGATTCGCAGTGCGGCGCTCATCGACGAGCGCCGACGTCGCCGGGGTGGACGGTCGCCGCGCTCGCTTCGCAGGGTCGGAAAAGCGGATCGTTTGCGACGATCGGTGCGCTGGGCATGGCAACGGTGCTGCGAAGAGAGCGGTAAAGCATCAATATCATCCGGCGCGCGACGTCCGCCACCGGCGAAGTGCGATGGTCACTGTAGGACTCGCCCTACACATCTCCGCTGAATAGCGGCAGAGTCCTGCCGGGAATGCCGAGCCCTCGCGCGACGCCCTAGTCCTTACGGGAAGTCCGCTTCGACGATCGCGCGGTCGTGCGCCTGGTCGTCCGCTTCCGGGGCGAAGCACGCTTGGCCGACTTGCGCTTGCTCGCGGCCCTCTTCTTCGGGACCTTGGCCCCGGCCTTCCGCGCTTCGGAAAGACCGATCGCGATGGCCTGCTTGCGGCTCGTGACCTTGCGACCCGATTTCCCGCTCTTGAGCGTGCCGCGCTTCCGCTCGTGCATCGCCCGCTTCACCTTCGACTGGGCTTTCTTGCCGTACTTTCTCATTGCATCGCTCCTTCGGCGTGATGGGCGGATACCTACGTGCACCCGCGCAACAGGTAGACGAGGATCAGGATCGGGATCGGCACCCCGAGGAGCCAGGCCAGCACGTAGCCCCAGCGTCCCTGCTGATAGCGGCGGAGTGTCGAAGCGCGCCGGCCAAGCTTCGCGAGCGAACCGTTCATCGTTGTCCTCCTTGATGTGACACGATTCTTCACGCGCTGCGGCCGCGTGCGATGTCGGCGGCGACCGCGAGTCGACGTAGGACTGACGATAATTCGCCGCGGCGCACGCGGCGGGGCGCGGCCCTCAGCGGGCCTTCTTTGCTTCACCGGGAAGCTGTGGCGCGAGCCCGGTGAGGCGGGTCACGATTCGCGATCGGCAGATCGGGACGCATTGGTCCCGACGCGACTACTTCTGGTGGAACTGAGTGAGCAAAGGTAGCCGCCGAGACCCGATCGTTGCCGGTAAGCTTGCCTAGCAGACGCAGGGGTTCCGTAACGCGCGGACTGTCGGCGACGTCGTGGCCGTCGTTGAAGGACGCGGCTGCCATAGCGACCATGGTCTCCAGACGTGACCGCCCGGTTGGACCCACATCCCGTCGTTGCTGGCGTGCAGGCCGTCGTGACAGCTAAGACATTTGGTCGTCGGCTCTTTGTAGGAGTCGCCCGGAAAGGTCGCGCTACGGCGCGCCACTCGGATGCCGGCGCGCGCGCGAAAGCGCGAGGCAGGATGGACTCCCCCAACTCGCCTATTGGAACGTGTATCGCGCACCCAAGTTGAACTGGGTGCCGGTGCCGCCGGAGGAAGCGTAGTTGAAGTTGTAGTTGATGCCGCCGTAGGCTGCCGACGGATTGAACGGCGCGATCCGGTTGAGCACGTTGATGATCGAGCCGAAGATGCTCCAGTTTCTGAAGCCCGTGTACTGAGCCGACAGATCGAGCGTGGTGAACGACGGGACGTGGCACGACGCGCCGGACAGCGCCGACAGGCATCCCTCCGGAATTGGCGCACCCTTGTACGGTATCTCCGTGGAGTCGCTGATGTAACGGACAGTGCCGGTCACGTTCCACGGCCCGCGTTGCCACCCGAGGATGATGTTCATCCGGTCCGCCGGCGTGCCTGCGGCGCTGGACACGTCGTAATTGCCCTGGGTACCCACGTAGTTGAGCGTGAGTCCATTGGAAAACGTCTGCTCGTACTTGAAGACGTGTGTCCACTGGAGCTCGGTGGTCAGCGTGCCCCAGTCCTTGAGGCTTTGCCTCCATACGACGTCGAGGTCGATGCCGTCGGTCTTCACCCTGTTGGCGTTCTGATACGGTGCCTGCACGTAGCGCAGCGTCCCGGAATTGGGGATGCCGGGCAGGTCGTTGTTGTCGCGGCCGATTTGCGCTGAGGGAAATGCCGACGGATCGTTGACGGTCGCCTGCACGCTGCCGAACGTGATCTGGTCCTTGATCTCGAAGTTCCAGTAGTCGAGCGTGCCGCTCAATCCTGCAACCGGCTCCCAGATGGTGCCGATCGTGTAGCCGGTGGACGTTTCGGGCACGAGGTACGGATTGCCGGTGAAGACGCCGAGGACGGTCGCCGCGCAGTCTTCCGCCGAGTTGGTCACCGGGCAGCGAACGGGATCGACGACGACCGTGTTGCCGGCGGTCACGTTCGCGATGCTGGTCTCGTAAAGGCCGCCGGCGCGGAAACCTGTTTCCCACGTGCCGCGCAGCACCAGCGACGGGATGGCCGTCCACTTCACGCCGATCTTCGGGTTCCACGTGCTGCCGGCGTCCGAGTAGTGGTCGTACCGGATGGCGGCCGTCGCTTCGAGGTTCCTGAGGACCGGCGCATACAGCTCGGCATAGACCGCGTTGACGTCGCGCGAGCCGAATGCCGCGGAGTAGCCGAAGTAGACCACGTTGCCCGAATAGCTGCCGGGCGCGCCCGGATTGCTGAGCTCCTCGCGGCGAAATTCATAGCCGATAGCCAGTGCCATCTGCCCGCCTTCGAGCTTGTAGAGGTCGTGCGCGGCCTTGGCGTCGAAGATCGTGTTCTCGGACAGCGTGGTCCACGCAAGATCAGGCGCGATCCAGTCGTAGATCGCCGGGTCGTTCAGTGCTGCGTTTGCGCCGATCCGGTAGTAGCCATACGGACTGGTTCCCGCGAGACCCGAAAGCAGGCGGTCATATTGGTAGTAATGTGGGCGGTTGATATCCGTGCTGCTGCGAATATAAAGCCCCGCGAGGTCCCACTCCCATCCGTGGCTCGTGCCCGTGACGCCGAACAGGTAGCGCTGCGTTTCGGTCCTGAACTCCCCGTCGTTGCCGCCCAGTGCCGCATCCGTGTAGTCGAGCCGTGCAACCTCGTTGTCGGCGGAGAACGGGTTGTCCGGGTGTCCCACGGGCAGGTAGATGTTCTGCGTCGAATTGAAGCTCGTGGTGGCCGGCACGAACCAGGTGGCGCGCGTCCCGGTCGGGGGAGTGCGCAGGTGGGTCTTGACTTCGAAGTAGGACAACTCCGTGTAAGCCTGGATCGCGTCGGTGAGGTTGTACGCGCCGCGCGCGAACACGTTGAGGCGCTCGGTCGACGGCGCGATGTCGATGTAGTCCTTGGGCTCCCAGCGGCAGAACCCGGAGTCCTGGTTGGCCGCCGGGCACGCGCCGGGCAACGATTGGTAGTCGCCGGGCGTGCCGTTCGGGTCCGATGCACTTACCGGCTGCACGTTGCCGAGCGTGCTCGCGTTGCCGAAACCCGCCAGCGGATTCCCCGGACGCGAGTCGGGCTTGCCCATGAAGCGCAGGTCGCTGGTCCCGATGTACTGCCTGCTCTTGTTCATCGGATTGGCTTCCTGCTTCTGGTACTCGAAGGTGACGTACGCGTTGTAGCGGTCCTTGGCGAGATCACCGATGCCGCCGGTGATCGCAGCCTTCCACTGGTTGCCCTCGCCGTTGTAGGTCGTGCCTGCCGTGCCCGTGAGCGTCACTCCGGTGAACTGCTGGCGCAGGATCACGTTGACCACGCCGGCCACCGCGTCGGAACCGTAGATGGCGGACGCGCCGTCCTTCAGCACTTCGATGCGCTCGACCGCGTCGAACGGAAGCTGCGACAGGTCGACGTAGGAAATGTGGCCGTCGTCGGCGAGGCCGAAGTTCGCCATCCGGCGGCCATTGATGAGCAGGAGGGTGTTGTTGGGCCCGAGGCCGCGCAGCGAGACCGCCGCGCCGGACGGGGAGATGCCGTAGAAGGAAGGGCTGATCGAGCCGTTGTTGTTGGCCGTGATCTGACGTACCACGTCCTGGATCGTCTGCAGGCCGGAGGCCCGGATGTCCTCGCGCGTGATGATCTGGATGGGTGCTGCGGTTTCGCTTTCGACGAGCAGGAGGTGCGATCCGGTCACGTTGAGCCGGATGTCCTGCGCGTCGGCCGGACCAAGCCCTCCGAGGCCGGCGCCTCCCAAAGCCAACGCAATCGCAATCCACTTCCGCTGGAATTGCATGTGAGCGCCCTCCCCACGACAGGCCCACGATTGCACAGCCGCATACAGCATGGCACCGGCTCCGGAAAAGCGCAATGCAGCAGAATTCTGGAGGCGTCGGCGCGGGCCGGGTATGCCCTGAGCGCCGGCGCGGCGGCTTCCGCAGCAAATGCGATCGCGTCTCAGTCCGAATGAGCAGGACCAACTGAGCGCGCGGCAGCGGGGCAGGGTCGTGCGCTTCGGACCGGGCGCTCGCCCGTCGGATTGAGATAGACTTCCTCGATATCACTGGGAAGTAGGCCCGTCGATGGCCGCCCCGCCACGTCCCGTTTGTTACCGGTTCGAGCGCGCCGAACTGCAGCCGGCCCAGCGTCGCCTGCTGATCGACGGCACGGCAACGCCGCTGGCCGGGCGCGCATTCGAGCTGCTGGTTCTCTTCGTCGAGCGCGCAGGGTCCCTCGTGACCAAGGACGAGATCCTCGATCGCGTCTGGGCCGGGCTGGTCGTGGAGGAGAACAACCTGCAGGTGCAGGTCTCCGCGCTGCGCAAGCTTCTCGGCTCGGCCGCGATCGAGACGGTTCCGGGTCGTGGCTACCGGTTCGTACCCAAGGTGACCCTCGTCGAGGAGGCCGAGCCGGCCCCAGGCGTTCGCCGCTCGAACCTGCCGCGACAGCTGACCAGCTTTGTGGCTCGCGAAGGGCGGATTGCCGAGTGCCTGCGGCTTCTCGACACGACGCGCTTGCTGACGCTGACGGGGGTTGGCGGTCTCGGCAAGACCAGGCTGTCGCTGGAGATGGCGAGCGCGTGTGCGGATGCGTACGCGGACGGCGTCTGGTTCGTCGATCTGTCGCCGGTGACGGACGCCGGCCTCGTATCGGGGACGGTGGCGCTGGTTCTAGGCATTGCCGAGCAGACCACCGGTCGGCTGATCGACGTCATGAAGAGGTTCATGCAGGATCGGCGGATGCTTCTGATCCTCGACAATTGCGAGCATCTGCTGGTGGGCTGTGCCGAGCTCGCGAAGTCCCTGCTGACGGGCGGTGAGCACCTCAAGATCCTGGCCACGAGCCGGGAGCCGCTGCATGTAGCGGGAGAATCGATCTATCCGCTGCCTGCGCTGTCGGTTCCCGATGTTCGCGGGTCATCCTCCATCGAGGAGCTCTGTCGATACGAGGCGGTGCGCCTGTTCGTCGATCGCGCCCGGGCCGCGCGCCCCGGCTTCGAGGTCACCGAGCACAATGCGCAAGCGGTGCGCGCGATCTGTGCCCACCTGGATGGGATTCCGCTGGCCCTGGAGCTCGCCGCCGCCCACGTTCGTTCCCTGCCGGTCGAAACGATTGCCGAGCGACTGCACGACCGCTTTCGATTGCTGAAGGGTCGGGACCGTACCGCTCCTACTCGTCAACAGACGCTGCGCGCCACGATCGACTGGAGCTACGATCATTTGACCGAACCCGAGCAACGGGTGCTGCAGCGCTCGTCGGTATTTGTGGGGGGATGGACGCTGCCGGCGGCGGAAGTGGTATGCGCTGGCGGCGAGATCGATGCGGCGGACGTGCTCGACCTGCACAGCGCTCTCGTCGAGAAATCGCTGGTCACCGTCGAAGCCGAGGGTTCGCGCTACAACCTGCTCGAGACGGTGCGTCAGTACGCGCAGGAGCGGCTCGAGGCGGCCGGCGATGGTGACAGTGCGCGGACGCGGCATCTCGACTTTCACGTCGCACTGGCCGAAGAGGCCGAGCCTTGCCTCGTCGGTCCGCAGGAGGACGAGTGGCTGGCGCGATTCGATCTCGAGCGGCAGAACCTGCTTGCCGCGTATGCCTGGAGCCGACAAGTCCGGGGAGGCGCGGCGGGTGCGCTGCGCATGGCCTATGGATTGAGACGATGGATGTGCCGCGGCGCCTTCGATCTGGGACACCCCGTGCTGGAGAAGGAGCTTGCCGAGGTGCGCGCAAGCGAACACGCGCGTCTTCGCTGCCGAGGGCTCGTCGCCGCCGCCTTTCTGAGCTATTACGCCGGCCGCTACGAAGATACCTGCCGCTACGGGGAAGAAGCGATTGCCATCGCGAAGGAATTCGGCGACGTGGCGCTTGCTGCCGACGCCCTGTGCAACAGCGGGTCGGGTTACCTCGGCGGCGACCCCGCGGCGGCCCGACGTCACTTCGATGAGGGCCTTGCCCTTGCCCGGCAGACGAAAAACAGAGTGGTGATCGGCGATGCGCTGATCTACCTGGGCGAACTCGAGTCCACCGAAGGAAACCTTGCGAAGGCGGAGGAATTCTACGAGGCCGGGCTTGCGTACGGCCGCGAACAGGGCTCGCGGGTCATTACGACGGTGGCGCTCAACAACCTCGCGCGGATCTCGATCAGCCGCGAATCGATCGCGCCCGCGGTTGCATTGCTGCGAGAGGCCTTGACCCTGGCGGGCGAAGCCCAATCCATACGCCAGGCGCACTGGTTCCTCGCGCTTTGCGCGGCGCTTGCCACGAGACTGGGCGATTCGCCGCGCGCGGCGCGGTTCCATGGCGCATCGAAGCGACAACTGGAGGACATGCTGCTGCGCCTGGAGCCCGCCGACGAGCACGCGCTGGCGCCACTGCTTGCCGAGGCGCGGGCAGCGGTGAACCCCGCCGAATGGGCCAGCGCAGAGGCCGCAGGGTTCGCCCTTCGCCGCGAGGATGCGCTGGCCGAGCTGCGTGCATGGCTGGCGCAACTGGCCACGGGGACGGCATAACGCTGCTGACGTGAGTCGATCTGGAAGGCGAAGATAAGCGCTGCTAGCTGCGGCGCGATCGACTGGCAGCGCGCCGGCGGCACCATTGCGCCTGTGACGCCCCCACCGTCGCCCGGTTGGCGGCTTCGCGCCAGCTGGCGGAATTGCCTGGCGGCCGGCGACTCGCTCGGGAGTGAGGCGGATATTCGCGCTGCTGCCGGCCGTAAGGGCGGCGCCCACGAACAGCTGCTCGAGCATGTCCTGCGGCGTCTGGCTGCCGCCGAGCTGGTAGGCGCCGCCAATGGCCGGACGCACCTGGACGACGGCCTCGACGTGGCGTCCGGCAGCTTGGGCGGGCCGAGCCTCAGCGATCGGTAACACGTAATCCCCGACGAAGGAGACGTTGCCGCGTCTTTTGGCGTAGGCGTGCACGGCCTCGATCATGCGCTCCGCGGGGGCGTGCGGCCGGTGGCGGTCAGCGCCGTCAGCCAGTGCCGCGGCATGAATACGGATTGGCAATCGCCGATCCGTGCCTCCCTGTCGTCGGCCAGTGCCTCCCGGCGGTCGCTCCCATCGGCGCCGAGCACTCAAGGCGGAAAAGCATGAACGCCGCGATCTGCACCTCGATGCAGACATCCGGCAAGGCGACCGTGGGCGCTGCTGCCCCGACGGCCCCCAAACGTAGCGCGATCCGCTGGCCAGCTGCGGTTTTCGCGGGGCGGCTCGCGTACCCCAATCGAAGCGGGCCCCTTTTCGGCACGTTTCAGGAACCTTTAAGGCCCACCTAAGTACGGCACCCGGTCGCCGGAGGGACATTGCAGCCAACGAAAGCACACACATGCGCAAGCACCCGATGACCGAAAAGCCCGCCGTCTCTGTTCATCGCGAAGGCGACGCCGAGCAACACCGCCAATCGCAAGGCAACCAGGAGGAGCAAGTCATGAAGCGCTTCATCGTGGCATCCGCGCTGCTCTGCGCAGCGCTCGCTGTCAATGCACAGCCGGTGTTGACCGTCGACACGATTGCGATCGCGAAGGACATCACGACCACCACCAGCGCGGCCGTGTCAGCGATCGGCCAGCCCGTGCAGCCCGCCATGCAGTGGCAGATGTTCGGCGTCGGCAGCCCGTACTACTCGCCCGCGTACTCGCACCCGATCCCGCTGTTGACGGTCGAGTACAACGGCACGCTGACGTTCGGCACGCCGATGTCGACTGTCAACTTCAACGCTGGCGCGAGCGAGGACGTTGTGCACACAGGCGAGTTGCCCGTGCGCGGTTACATCGTTGTGCGCCTCGGCGGCCAGGCCGTCCTGCTGCCGTACTCGCTGCCGAGCGACATCAAGCCGCGTTCGGTCGAGCGCCAGTAACAGCCTTCCGACGCTGTCACGCGCACCAACGGGTGACCACAGGAGGAGAACGCGATGAACGCTAGACCAGAGTTGCCAGGAAATTCTCCGCTTTCGGTTACGGTGATCGCAGCACTGGCCGTTGTCGTTGCAATGGGTTTGCTCGCCGCGGTCACCGCGATGTTCCAGAGCGCCGGTACGCCGTACGCGCAAGTCGTCGCCGCCCAGCGCGCATGCGCCGATCGCGCCTTTGTGTCCGAACGGGAGCACTGCGTGCAGGAGTGGCTCACCGCTTACGAGAGGGTCGCAGCCAGTCATTGATCCGCGGCCCGCATCCATCACCGCTACGAAACCTGAGGGAGGCATCATGAAGCCAAGAACCACCGTCCTGGCGCTCGCGCTAGCCGCGTCTTCCGCCCTTGCGCAGACGCCGATTCCGCAACCCGTGTTCGCGTACGCCAACGGCGTGCTCGCTGCCAACGGCTATCAGATGGGCGCTGCCAACATCCCGGGCGCACACCAATGGGATCTCAACCGAGTGGACGTCGACATGTTCACGGGCACCGGCAGCATTGGCATCGTGCGCTCGACCTTCCTCGACAACTACGGCCCGGGCTTCACGTACGGCGCCACCACGCTCGGGTACAACCACGGCACCGGGCTCACCGTCGGTGACTACATGCGCGTGCAGAACGCGCCCGGCGGCACCGGCCCCACGATCGCACGCAAGACCGCCGTGCGTGGAGACCCGAATCAGTGGGGCGTGTGGGCCGAGCAGATCAACATGGGCCCAGGCGCCAAGGCCGCCCTCTGGATCAGCGGCGACAATCCGCAGCTCGAGGGCCGCGGCGCCGACACCGTGCCCAACGTCATCGTGATCAACAACGACCTGAACGTGCAGAACTCCGTGGTGCAGTGGAACGCCAGCATGGCCAGCACGGGCGTGTTCCTCCGCGTGTTCCGCGGCACCCAGCTCGTGTTCGAGGTCACCGCCGACGGCGCGCTCCGCGCGAAGCGCGTCGAAATCATCCAGTAAAGGAGTGCCCATTTCGGCAGCGACCGGCATCCCATCGAGATCCCGGAGTCATCCATGAACACGCCCGACCTTCGACCCTGTCCTTTCTGTGCCTGCGCGATGCCGACGTCGGTCGGCATCGGCAGGGAAGGGGTGGAGCAGACGGCCATCTTTTGCCCCGAGTGCGGCGCGATCGGACCGCGCGCTTCGTCCGCCGATGCGCCGTGGCACGCCGAGGAGCTCTGGAACCGCCGAGAGCGGAGCCGGGGTGAGGACCACCGCGCGCTCAGGCCGACGCAGGCCGCGGACGGGCGGGCGCCGAATCCGTTCGACACCGTATGAACGCGTGCCTCGTGCCTGCTTCACGATTCGCGATCGGCGAGCCAGTGCGATGATTTGGTCGACTCGCCCTCGGCCAGGTACTGCTTGGCGCGTGCCTGGATCTCTCGGTCCGCGACGCTCACGCGCTCGTGCTGGCGCAGATGCTCCGTCCACGATTCGTCCATGAACGTTTCCACGAAGCGCGCGGGGTCCTCCGAGTCGTGGAACAACTGCCAGAAATAGGCGCCGTTGCGGCGGCGCATTTCACGAACGCCCTGCATCGCCGCGACGAATTCGGCGCGCTGTTCCGGCCGGATCCGATAGCTGATCGTCACCATGACGGGCGCGTCGGGCTCCGGCACCTCGGCCAGCACCGGGACCGGCCAGTCCATCGAGGGCGTGAAGTCGAGCACCTGGTGCTGCCCGAGCTTGTAGCGCCAGGTCGCCGCGATGGCGAGCGCGATGCCTGCCGCCGCCGTCGTCAGCGCGGCGGGAATTCCGATGCGCGTGGCGACCTGTCCCCACAGGATGCTGCCGAGCGCCATGCCGCCCATGAACACGACGACGAAGGCCGCCAGGCCACGCGCGCGGACCCACGGCGGCAACGTCATCTGGGCCGAGACCTGCAGTGCGGAGAGAATCGAGATCCAGGCGGCACCGGTCGCCAGCATGGCCACGGCGAGCAGCCCGACGCTGTGCACGTGGGCGAGGGCGAGGGCGGCGAGCGCGTAGAGTGCGCTCGCGCCGGCGACGAGCGCGTCGCGCGAGACCCTCGCCCGGACGCGTGGCAGCACCAGGGCCCCGGCAACGGCGCCGACCCCGATGCAGGTGAGCAAGAGGCCATAGGTCTCGGGCCCGCGACCAAGCTCGCGTCGCACGATCAGCGGGAACAGCGACCAGGTCGCGCTCGCGAAGACGAAGAACGCGCCGCCGCGGATCAGGACGACCTGCAACGTGCGGGTATGCATCACGAAGCGCATCCCGACGCGAATGGCGGTGAGGAACCGCTCGGCAGGCAGCGAACTCCTGCGGTGCTCGTGCCGCCAGCCCGCAAGCACCGCGAGGATGCCGACGTACGACAGCGCGTTCAGGACGAAGACCAGCCACGGCCCGACGGCGGCGACCAGCACACCGGCGAGGGCCGGGCCGATGGCGCGCGACACATTGATCGCGATGCTGTTCAGCGCGACGGCCGACGACAGTTCGTCGGGACGAACGAGGTCCGGCACGATCGCCGACCAGGCCGGCATCATCATGGCGCTGCCGACGCCGAGCGCGAAGACGAAGCCGAGCAGCGTCCACGCAGTCGTCAGGTCCAGGAGCGTGAGGACGGCAAGGGTTCCAGCAACGACCAGCAGGTACACCTGAACGCCGATCAGCAGACGCCGGCGATCGATGATGTCGGCGAGCGCGCCCGCGGGCAGCGCGAGCAGCATCAGGGGAAGGCTGTCCGCCGCTTCGACGAGCGCCACCATCGACGGCGAGGACGAGAGCGAGGTCATGAGCCAGCCCGCGCCGACGTCCTGCATCCAGGTGCCGACGTTCGAGACGATCGCGGCGATCCAGAGGCTGCGGAAGAGCCCGTGGCGCAGCGGGCTCCACGCCGACGGCTCCTCCGCGCGATCCGTCGCGGGACGGGCGGCGTCCTCGGATCCCGACGGCTGCGGCGAAGTTGCAGCGGCTGCCTCGCCCTTGTCGTCGGGCCCTTCGCTCATCCAAGCTCCATCACGAGCTCGTCGACATAGCACCAGCTCCAGTCCTCACCGGGCTCGATCGACGTCACGATCGGATGATGGGTCGAGTGGAAGTGCTTCGTCGCGTGCTTGTTCTTGGAATCGTCGCAGCATCCGACGTGACCGCAGGTCCGGCACAGCCGGAGATGCACCCACGTGTCGCCCAGCGCGAGGCATTCCTCGCAGCCGGCGGTATTGGGACTGTCCGTTACGACGAAGCTCAAGTGCGTGCAGCGCTCGGCCATGACGACCTCCGGTACCCGTGGATCATCCGACGTATTTCTCGACGACCTCGGGCGGACGAATCTGCGCCTCGCTCTCGTCGCGGCCCGTCTCGCGCAGCGCGCGCCGCTGTCGCAGCAAGTCCCAGCACTGGTCGAGCTCGACCTGCAGCGCCTCGAGCCGCCGGGTTTCGGAGTCGTCGAGCGCCTTCTTGTCGTAAAGCCGGTGCTCTTCGGCGACGAGGTCCTGGATGTGGGTCAGGACGGGGGTTTCCTTGCTCGTGTCTTCCATGGGATTCCTTTCAGTCTCGATATCAGGCCGCGACGGCCAGATACTGGTGGATGAGCGCGACGACGGCCGCTCCCTCGCCGATCGCGCCACCGACGCGCTTGACCGAACCGGAGCGCACGTCGCCGACCGCGAACACCCCGGGCACGGTCGATTCGAGCGGAGTCGCGCCGGGGGCCATCATCGAACAGGCCTTGCCGGTGAGAACGAAGCCTTTGGGGTCGCGGACCACGCTGCAGCCTTCGAGCCAGGCGGTCTCGGGATCGGCGCCGACGAAGAGGAACACGTGGCGGATCGGCCGTTGCTCCTCGATCCCCGTATCGCTGTGGCGCCAGGTCACCGCCCCGAGGCCGTCCGGCAGGTCGCCGTGGAGCGCCGTCAACTGCGTGCTTGGATGGAGCTCGATGTTGGGCGTGGCGTCGATGCGATCGATCAGGTAGCGCGACATGCTGGCGGCGAGGCCCGGCCCGCGCACGAGCAGGTGAACGTTGGAGGCGTGGCCGGCCAGAAAGACGGCCGCCTGGCCGGCCGAATTGCCGCCGCCGACCAAGACGACTTCCGACTGCGCGCACATCTTCGCTTCGAGCGCCGAAGCCCAGTACCAGACGCCGCGACCCTCGAACTCGGCGAGGCGCGGCACATCGGGCCGCCGATAGCGAGCTCCGCTGGCGATCACGACGGTGCGCGTCCGGAGCCTGCGCCCGTCGGCGAGCGTTACGGTCAATTCGCCGTCCGGCTCGGCCCGCGTGCAGTCGAGAGCGGCGGCCTGCGCCGGAATCAGGACCTCCGCACCGAACTTCTGCGCCTGAACGAAGGCACGGCCGGCGAGCGCCTGGCCCGAGATGCCGGTCGGAAAACCGAGGTAATTCTCGATGCGCGCGCTGGCGCCCGCCTGTCCGCCGAACGACCGGCAGTCGAGCACCACGACGTGCAAGCCTTCCGAAGCGGCGTAGACGGCGGTCGCCAACCCGGCGGGTCCGGCGCCTACGACCACGACGTCGTAGAGCGTGTCCCGCGACGTCGTATCGAGCATGCCGAGACAGCGTCCCAGGACTTCCTCGGAGGGGTCGACCAGGACCGCGCCGTTCGGGCAGATGACCAGGACCTGACCCGGCTTCGCGTCGTACTGCTCGAGCATCGCCGCTGCCGCGGTGTCGCGCTTGCCGTCGACCGCGTGGTGAGGGTAGCCGTTCCGCTCGAGGAACGTCTGCAGGCGCAGAAGCTCGGGCGACGCCCGCTCGCCGATCAGCACCGGCCCACTGGCCCCCGCTTCGATGAGCCCGACCCGGCGCAGGATCAGCGCGCGGACGATGCGCTCCCCGAGGTCGGCCTCGGCGATGATCAGCGCGCGCAGCTGCTCCGGCGGCACGAGCAGTGTCTCGACGTCCGATTCGGCGTGCCCGTCCACCAGCGCGTGGCGCCCGGAGAGCTGCGAGACCTCGGCCAGAAACTGGCCCGGTCCCTGGCTCGCGATGGGCGCCACGTGGCCCAGGCCGTCGCGCTGGCTGATGACGACGGTACCCTTCAGCACGACGAACATGCCGGGCCCGGGCTCGCCCGCAGCGAACAGGCGCTCGCCGCGCCGGAAGCGTCGCATCTGGCCGAAGCGGCGGATCCGAGCGATCTCGGCGTCGGATAGCTGCGGAAACATCTGGGCGCGCCGGTTCGCGAGAGAGCCTTGCGGATCGTCGGCTGCCAAGGGATGCGAGTTCGTTGAGCTCATGTCGAGGGAATTCGCCGTTGCTTCGATCGAGGCGGGTTAAGCGAGCTCGCCTTCTCGCCGACGGCAAGCCGCCCGGGTCTGGCTTTGACTCGTCGCGGTGCCGCAGGATCCGCTAGATCTCAATGGTCAACGTTGTATCCAAGAGGAATGCGCCGGTCGCGTGCATTCTCCAGCGACGTGGGCCTGTCGCCTGCAGTGACCCAAGTCGCTGGATTCCCGCGTTCGCGAGAATGACGACGGCACAGCATTCAGGCATCGCAGAAACAAAGTCTTGAATGTTCACGGCTAGAACTTCTCCACCCAGGGCCGCAGGTCCAGCTCGTGCGTCCAGGCGCCGCGCGGCTGCAGGTGAAGCTGGTAGTAGGACTCGGCGATGGCGCTCGGCGGCAGGAACGACGCCGGTCCCCGCTCGTCGCGGAGGCGCCGATTGCGCTCCGCTTCGATCTGCCCGTCGATGATGACGTGGGCGACGTGGATGCCTTTCGGGCCGAGCTCGCGCGCCATCGACTGCGCGAGCGCCCGCAGGCCGAACTTGGGCACGGCGAGGTTGGCGAAACCCGCGCTCCCGCGCAAGGAGGCCGTGGCGCCGGTAAAGAGGATCGTGCCCGCGCCCGAGGTCGACATGAGGCGCGCGGCGGCTTGTCCGACCAGGAAGCCGCCGAAGCAGCCGATCCGCCAGCACCGCTCGAAGGACTCGGGCGCAATCTCGAGAATCCCGCCCGGTTCGTAGGTGCCGGCGTTGAAGACGACGAGGCTCGGAGTGCCGACCTCGCGCGCGACCCCTGCGAAAAGCGCCGCCACTTCGCGGGGACTCGTCGCATCGCAGGCTTCCAGTCGGACCCCGGCCGCCGGCGGTCTTAGCTTGCCCGGGTCCCGCGCCGCGGCGATCACCTGCATCCCGGCCTCGCCGAAGCGCTTCGTGAGCGCCGAGCCCAATCCGGGTCCCACCCCGACCACGACTGCGATCTCCTGTCCCATGCGTGCTCTCCCGGGCGTCGGGTGGCCTTTGCGAGTACGTCACTGTACGACCACTCGGACGTCCCGCGGGAATGGATGGCCGCGATCGCGCTAATGCGCGCCGGCGGCCGCACCTTCGCTCACGGCGGCGCCCGCCGGACGCGCCAGCCAGACGACGGCGATCAGCGCGAGGAAGAGGAGCGCCGAGACGTAGAACACGTCATTGGCCGAAAGCATGTACGCCTGCTGATCGACGATCCGGTTGAGCAGCGCGTAGCTCTGGTCGGGCGAGAATCCGCCGGCCTGCAGCGCGCCGAGTGCCTGCGCTGCGCCGGGATCCGCACGCGTGATCCGCTCGACCAGCTGCGCGTGATGGAGCGTCGCACGGTGCTCCCACGCCGTCGTCGCGATCGACGTGCCGAACGACCCCGCGGTGATGCGGGCGAAGTTGAACAGCCCGGATGCCGCGGGTATCCGCTCCGGCGGCAGCCCGGAGAGGCTCAGCGTCACCAGCGGGATGAAGAAGACCGCCACGGCGGCACCCTGGATGATCGTCGGCACCATCAGCGTCCAGAAATCCGCGGACGTGTTGAAGCGCGACCGCATGTACAGCACGAGTGCGAAGACCAGGAACGCGCCGGTCGCGAAGAACCGCGGATCGACCCTGTGCACGGTGCGGCCGACCGCCGGCGTGAGCAGGATCGCGAGCACGCCGACCGGCGCGAGCACCATCCCGGCCAGCGTCGCCGTATAGCCCATGTATTGCTGCAGCCAGAGCGGCAGGAGCACCACGTTGCCGAAGAAGGTGCCGTAGGCGAGCGACATCGCGAGCGAGCTGGTCCAGAAATTCCGGCGGGCGAACAGGCGCAGGTCCACCACCGGATGGGCCTCGGTCAGCTCCCACACGAGGAACAGCACGAAGCCGACCACCGCGGCGATCGCCAGGATCCAGATCTGCGTCGAGCCGAACCAGTCGAGGTCCTTGCCCTTGTCGAGCAGGATCTGCAGCGCGCCCACCCAGATCACGATCAGGCCCAGGCCGACGCCGTCGATCGGCAGCTTCCGGGTCGGCGTCTCGCGCGTCCGATAGATCATCCACGTGACCGCCGCGGCGGCGAGGCCCACCGGCAGGTTGATGTAGAAGATCCAGGGCCACGAGATGTTGTCGGTGATGAAGCCGCCGAGGAGCGGACCCACGACGGGCGCGACGAGCGTGGTCATGCCCCAGATCGCGAGCGCGCTGCCGGCCTTGGCCTTGGGATAGCTCGACAGCAGCAACGACTGCGACAGCGGAATCATCGGCCCGGCGACGGCGCCCTGGAGCACGCGAAAGGCGATCAGCACCCCCAGGTTCGGCGCCAGCGCGCAGAGGAGGGAGGCGAGCACGAACAACAGCACCGACGCGATGAACAGGCGCACCTGCCCATAGCGCTGCGTAAGCCAGCCGGTGAGCGGCAGCGAGATCGCGTTGGCGACGCCGAACGACGTGATGACCCACGTGCCCTGGTCCGGCGACACGCCGAGATCGCCGGCGATGGCCGGAATCGACACGTTGGCGATCGACGTGTCGAGCACGTTCATGAACGTGGCGAGCGAGAGCGCGATCGTCCCGACGGCAAGCGTCACGCCCGCGAGCGGAGGCGGCTCGGCTCGCGCCGCCGTGGACGGATTCGGCGCGGGTGGCGGCGCGACCGGCGCCGGCGCTGCTTCGGGCTCGCTCATGGCCGCTGAGGACCGTCGATCGCGTCAGCGCGCGTGCGCGACCGCGACCTCGGGCGAGGCGGGCTCGCCGCCGCTGCCCGGGACCTTCGACCGCGCGCGCTTTGCGGTCGATCTCGCCAACGACGCGGCGCCGGCCGAGTCGCGATCGTTGGCGGCGATGATGGCCCTGACCCGCTGCGCGGCCGCCGCGCCGGCCGTGTCGTAGACGTCGGTCTTGTAAACGGGAGCCGCCGCCGTCGATTGGGGCAGGCGTGCGCCATCGCGCTGCCGCGTGTCGACGTCGACCTGCATCGACAGCCCGATCTGCAGCGGATGCGCGGCGAGCTCCTGCGGGTCGAGCGCGATGCGCACTGGTACGCGCTGCACGATCTTGATCCAGTTGCCGGTGGCGTTCTGCGCGGGCAGCAGCGCGAAGGCGGACCCCGTTCCGGCACCGAAGCCCGCGACGGTGCCGTGATAGCGGACCTTGCCGCCGTAGAGGTCGGCAGTCAGCGTCGCCGGCTGACCGATGCGCATCGCCGCGAGCTGAGGTTCCTTGAAGTTCGCGTCGACCCACACATGGTCGAGCGGGACGATGGCCATCAGAGGCGCGCCGGGCGCGACGCGCTGGCCGAGCTGCACGGCGCGCTTGGCGACGTAGCCCGAGACGGGCGCCGGCAACTCCGTCCGCGCGACGTCGAGATACGCGTCGTGAACCTGCGCGGCCGCCGCCAGCACGTCGGGGTGATTCGCGACCGTCGTATGGTCGACGCGCGCCCGATGGGCTGCGAGCTCCTGCTGCGCGGCGTTGAGCGCCGCCTTGGCGGTCGATACCGCGTCGCGCGCGTGCTGCAGCTCTTCGCCGGACACCGCACCCGAGTTCGCGAGCCGCTCGCGCCGATTGAGGTCCTCCGTGGCCCGTGCGTAGTCGGCGCTGCGCAGCTCGACGTTGGCGCCGATCTGCGCCGTCGTCGCGAACAGGCCGCGTACGTCGCGGACGGTCCGTGCGAGCCTGGCGTCGGCTTCTTCGAGGGCGATCTTCGCGTCGGCCGGATCGAGGCGGACCAGCGTCTGCCCGACGGTGACGAACTGCGTGTCGTCGGCACCGATGCCGATGACGGTGCCGGAGATCTGCGGCGTGATCTGGACGACGTTTCCGCTGACGTAGGCGTCGTCGGTGGACTGAGTGTACCGCAGCGCGAGCGCCCACCAGACACCGTACGCGACGCCGATCAGGCCGAACGCGCCGATGGCGATCGCGAGCCAGCGCTTGCGCGTGCGGCCCGGGGGAACGGGGGTCTGAGGCTCGTTGGCGTTGCTCATAGTCGGTGCTCCTTGTCGCTGCCCGCGTTTTGGGCGGCACAACGGTTCTGCGCCGGATCCGGGTTGCCGAAGACAACGTCGACGGCGCAGGTCGCCGCGATCAGCTCGGGCGCCGCCGTTGCCGGGTGCTCGAGCATCCAGCGCTCGCCGTTCACGATGAGGCCGAGCACGCCCAGCGCGAACGCGAACGCTGCCAGCCGCGCGAGGGCCCTGGGCTTCGCACGGCGGAGGTGCCGCGGGCGCCGCAGTTCGTGCGTGGCACGACATCGGCCGCGGGTACCGGCGCCGGCCAAGGAGGCAGCGATGACGGCGTTCCTCATTGCAGGCTCACGTTGGCGAGCGCCGGAGACGGTTCGAAGCCGCCGCCGAGCGCACGCGCGAGGTTGATCGCGAGCTCGAGACCGCGTGCGTGGAGGTCCGCATCGAGGCTCTGCTGAACGAGCAACGGCTGTTCGGCCGAGAGCACCTGGAGGTAATTGCCGATCCCCTCGCGGTAGCGGAGCAGGGCGAGGTCGTACGCTTCGCGCGCGTCCGCCAGGGCCTCTCGCTGCTGTGCCCGTTGCTCGTCGAGGCTCCGGTACGATGCGAGCTGATCGACGACATCGCGCATCGCGTCGGCGAGCGTCTGGTTGTACCGCTCGACCGCGATGTCGTAGTCGGCGTCGCTGCCGGCGAGATTGGCGCGGAGCCGGCCGCCTTCGAAGATCGGCAGCGTGAGGGCCGGCCCCACGCCCAGCACCCGACTCGCCGCGGTCAGCAGGTTCGCGCCACCCAGGCTCTGCAGGCCCACGAGCGCCGACAGGTTCACGTTCGGATAGAACTCGGCCTTCGCCGACGCGATGGCCTTCGACGCCGCCTCGACCCGCCAGCGCTCGGCGATCACGTCCGGACGACGGCCGAGCAATTCGGCCGGCACGGCCGAAGGCAGCGAGATCGCCGGGAGCGCCGTCGCATTCGGCCGCGCGATCGCGAGCCCGCGGTCCGGTCCCGCGCCCAGGAGCGCGGCGATCTGGTTCCGCGTCAGCGCGATGCGTTCGTTGAGCTCGGCGATCCGCTCGCGCGTCGCGGGCAGCGCCGACTCGGCCTGCTTCAGCTCGAGCCGCGAGTCGATGCCCGCGACGTTGCGGTCGCGCGTGAGCGAGTAGATCTGCTCGCGTTCCGCGAGCGTCGTCTCGGCGACGTCGAGCAGCAGGTAGGCACGCTGCAGCTGCACGTACGCCTGGGCGATGGCCGCCGTCAGCGCGAGCCGCGCCGCGGAGGCGTCCACTTCGGCCGCCCGGGCGTCGCCGAGCGCGGCTTCGTACGCCGCGCGGTTCTTGCCCCAGAAGTCGAGCTCCCAGGAGAGCGTCAGCTGGAGCTGATTGAAGGTCTGCGTGCTGCCGCCGAGCGGCGGCGGCACGAGGCCGTTCTCGGAGAAGCGCTGCCGCGTGCTCGCCGCAACGCCGTCCACCTGCGGCAGGAGCGCCGCCTTGCTCACGCCGGCCGCGGCCAGCGCCTTGCGCGTGCGCGCCGCGGCGATGCCGAGCGTGGGACTGCCGGCGAGCGCCTCGTCCATCAGCGCGTCGAGTTGCGCGTCGTGGAATGCCTTCCACCATGCGCTCTCGGGCCAGGCCGCGCTCGACACGCGCGTCCCGGCCAGCGTGCGTTGCGTTGCGAGCGCATCGGGATGGCGCGGCGTTGCCTGCGGCGTCACGCCTTCCATGCTGGCGCACCCCGCGAAAAGAACGCTCGCGGCGACGGCGAGTGCCATGACACTGCTGGACCCGTTCATCAGGCGATCTCTCGTTGCGAGTAGGGCGAAGTCTCGAACGTGGGCGAGGTCGATTGCTCAAGCCATTGATGCCTAGGCAACAATTCCTCCAAAAAAAAGCTCAACGGTTGTCCAGCATCCGATTCAGGAGCTTTTCCAGCATGCCCACGTCCTCCGGGGCGAAACCACGCAGGAACTGCGCGGCCACCGCTTCCTTCGCCGCGAGCAGCTGCGGGTACAGCGCCCGTCCCGCGGCCGTGAGCTCCAGGTTCGACGCCCGGCGGTCCTCGGCGTTCGGCACGCGGCGGATCAGTCCCTTCTGCTGCAGCCGGTCGATCATCCGCGTCATCGCGCCGGGGTCGTAGGAAATGCTCTTGCACAGCCGGGATGCGGAATCGGCTTCCTTGTTCGCGACCGACGCGAGGACGATGAGCTGCGCCGCCGAGATGTCGAACTTCGACAGCTCGCGGTCCAGGGCGTCGATCAGCTCGATCCGCACGCGGTTGACGAGCCGGATGATGCCGTGCTGCGGCGGCGCCAGGGGCCGGTCGGACAGTAGGCTGACGGTGGCTCGGGGAGGACTCATGACGCGCAGTATATGTGCCTAGGCAACTATTGTCAAGGCCACCAATCCGGGAAGGTTCCCGGCCCTGCGGGTCCCCCTGCGCGCGCCCGCCTTGACGCCGCCGCGGCGGCAACGAAAACTTCGGCCGCCGGCACTCGCGCCGGCCTCGTCACGATCCCGGAGCGTCCATGTCCTTCACTCGCTATGCACTCGCGCTGTCGGCCCTCCTGGTTTCATCGCTCGCGCTCGGCGCTGCGCAGCGGACGTTCGTCTCCACCGCCGGCGTCAACAACCCGTCGTGCTCCCTCGGCTCACCCTGTCGCGACTTCACGGCGGCGATCGCCGCGACCAGCGCGGGCGGCGAGGTGATCGTGCTCGATTCGGGCGGCTACGGCCCCGTGACGATCGGCCAGGCGGTCTCGATCATCGCACCGCCGGGCGTCTATGCCGGGATCAGCGTCTTCTCCGGCGACGGCGTGACCGTTGCCGCAGGTCCGGCTGACAGGGTGACCCTGCGCGGGCTCTCGATCAACGGCCAGGGCGGCAATCGGGGGATCGTGATCGCCTCGGGTGGCGAGGTGAACATCGAGCAGTGCATCGTCGCGAACCTGGGCGGCGACGGCATCCGGGTCAACGGCGGCCATGCCATCCACCTGCGCGGGAGCATCCTCCGCGGCAACGGTGGCCACGGCTTGAATATCGCTGCCGGAGCGCCGGAAGTCCACGCCCTCGACTCGACCTTCTCGAACAATCTGGGGCACGGCATCCTCGTCGCCGCGGGATCGCTCGATGCCGCGCGGATTGCCGCGGACATCAACGGCGACAACGGCGTGCGGGCCGAGCCCGCCACGGGCTCGGTCCAGGTGACGCTGACCGACAGCAGCTTCCAGGGGAATACCCAGACCGGGGCTGCGGGAGCGACCACCCTTGCGTCGTCGACGGTCCGCCTCGCGGTCGCGCGCTCGACCAGCTCGCGCAACGGCGGTGCCGGATTCGGCGCGAACTCGTTCGATCTCGGCACCGCGTTCCTCACGGTCGCCGAATCCGCGGCCCTCGAGAACGACGGCAACGGCGTCGTCGTGAACGGGACCAACACGATCGGCATCGTCAACAACTCGACACTCGCGCGCAACGGCGGTTTCGACCTCGACCAGAAGGGGGGATCGGTGCTGCGAACCTCCGGCAACAGCGCGCTGACCGGTCGCGGCGCCCCGGATATCAGCGGCACGCTCACCGCGAACCCGCTGAAGTAGATCCGATCGCGTTGCCACGGTCGGCGGCCAAGCCGGCCGTGCCGATAGCATGCAGTCGTCATTCCCGCCAACGCGGGAATCCAGCGACTTGAGTCATTGCAGGCGACAGTCCCACGTCACTGACCCCGCCTCCGCTGGGACGACGGAGAATGCATGCGACCGGCGCATCCGTTGCGGGATGCAACGTGTTGACTGACGACTAACTGAGTGCGGTGACGGGAATCGCTGCGCCGTGAAGCGCGCTCGCGCCCTCCGACGCGAGGAACACGAACACCTGGGCGAGGTCCGCCAGGGCCACCCAGCGGGAAGGGTCGGCGCCGGGCATCGCGGCGCGGTTCTCGGGCGTGTCGAGGATCGTCGGCAGGACGCAGTTGACGTTGATCTTCTTCTCGCGGAGCTCGGCCGCCATGGCCTCGGTCAAGCGGATGACGGCGCTCTTCGCCGCGCAGTAGGCGCCCATCCCGGCGACGCCCTTGAGCGCCGCGTGCGCACCTACGTTGACGATCCGGCCGCGACCGGCGGCGATCATCGACGGCACCACGGCGCGAACCGCATTCTGCATCGTCCGCACGTTGACGTCGAAGAGGGCGCTCCAGTCGTCATCGCTCGTCTCGTGCACCGGCGGCCCCATGCGGAAGCCGCCGGCGATGTTGCACAGCACGTCGATGCGGCCGAAGCGCGCAAGCGCGGCGGCGACCGCCGCGTCGACCTGTGTCCGGTCGAGCAGGTTGGCAGCAGCGAGGAGCCGCCGCGCATCGTCACCGCCGAATGCGGCGACGAGCGACTCGCGCCGCGAGTCGATCAGCACGAGGTTGGCGCCGCGCTCGTCGAACGCGCGCGCGACTGCGCGCCCGAGGTTGCCGGTGGCCCCGGTGACGAGCACGGTGGCGGGCGTCGTGCTCATGCCCGGGCTCAGGCGGGTTGGATCACGCCGCGTCGCACCTGGTCGCGCTCGAGCGATTCGAAGAGCGCCCTGAAGTTTCCTTCGCCGAATCCTTCGTCGCCTTTCCGCTCGATGAACTCGAAGAACACGGGGCCGAGGAGCGTCTGCGAGAAGATCTGCAGCAGGAGCCGGGGCTTGCCCCCTTCGGTCGTCCCGTCGAGCAGGATGCCGCGCGCCTCCAGCGCACGCGCGTCCTGGCCATGCCCCGGCACCCGCTCGTCCAACATTTCGTAGTAGGTCGAGGGCGGCGCGGTCATCAGCGGGACGCCCGCGGTGCGCAGGCTGTCGACGCTCGCGAGGAGATCGTCGGTGAGAAGCGCGATGTGCTGGATCCCCTCGCCGTTGAACTGCATCAGGAACTCCTCGATCTGTCCGGTGGACTTCGACGCCTCCTCGTTCAGCGGAATGCGGATCCTCCCGTCGGGCGCCGTCATCGCGCGGGACGTGAGGCCCGTGTACTCGCCCTTGATGTCGAAGTAGCGAAGCTCGCGGAAATTGAAGATGCGCTCGTAGAACCCGGCCCAGTACGCCATTCGGCCGCGATAGACGTTGTGGGTCAGGTGGTCGATGACCCGGAAGCCGTGGCCGCGCGGATGCCGGTCCGTACCCTCGAGGAAGCGGAAGTCGATGTCGTAGATCGACGTGCCGTCGCCGAAGCGGTCGATGAGATAGAGGGGCGCGCCGCCGATACCCTTGATCGCGGGCAGGTGCAGCTCCATCGGTCCGGTCACCATCTCCACCGGTTGTGCGCCTTGCGCGAGCGCGCGCTCGAACGCCTGGTGCGAATCGCGGACGCGGAAGGCCATGGCGCACGCGGACGGACCGTGCTCCGCGGCGAAGTACGCGGCCGGGCTCTTGGGCTCGCGGTTGACGACGAAGTTGATGTCGCCCTGCCGATAGAGCGAGACGTCCTTGGAGCGATGGCGCGCGACCTCGGCGAATCCCAGCGACGCGAGCACCGGCTCGAGCAGGCCCGCGCTCGGCGAGGCGAACTCGACGAACTCGAAACCCATGAGTCCCATCGGGTTGTCGAAAAGATCGGCCATGACATCGCTCCAGGTGTCCTTCCCGACTATGCCGAAACGGGCGTCGGGATGCAATCGGGGGCAGGTACCGGCCTCGCGGTGTAGCGGCCGGCGCTCGAAGAATCGGCAATATCCTAGAATCCGCTCTTGCACGTTCGTTGGCAGGCCGGATGCTGGCGCACCGAGGAAATGCGATGACCCCCATGGTTCGAACGCAATTCGCCGCAGCGGGCGCACGATCTTCATTGCCCCCGATCCCGGAGAACACGGTCGAGGTCGGTGCTCCCCGAAGCGACCTCCGACGCGACCCGCTTGCCGGCACCACCTTCTCTCGCGCTGGTGTCCGCCTATTCTGGGCAAACGCGCGTGCGCGGGCAAGCGACCTGGCGCGTTGACTCGACCGCGACGAAGGAATCACCCGCGCTCGCCTTGACAACGAAAGGCGCAGTTGCTACGTTCGCGGCGGCTGCAGAAGCGCGAGCAAAGGGAGCCGGCGCCGTAACGTGTAACAAAAGCGCGCTGCATTGAGTTTGCTCGTTTTGCTTTGCCTGGAGCCAGACCCGTGCGGCGCCACGCCCATTCTGCACGCGGCAGTCGATCGGACTCCTCGGCCTTTGGGGCGAGGGGTCGCGCGTGGAACTAACGAACGCCGTCGGCGTCGTTCCCGCGAGCGCAAGCGCGACGAGAGGGCCATCGTTCGTCGAGTCGTTGCTCGCCGTCGCCGCGATCGCCGCGCTGCTTCCGTCGTTCCTCCGCCTCGCCGCTGACGATTACGGTCGCGACCGCCGCTTCGCGGACGCCGCGGTCACCGTCGGCGGACTGCCCGAGCCGGTCCTGCCCGGTCTTTGCACGAGCTACGGCGCGTTTGCCGAGCCCGCCGTGCGCGACCGCCTCTGCCGAAGGTCCGAGTTGCGGGCGGGCCGCACGCCCCCCGATGCGATGCCGACGGCGGTCGCCGACGCCTACGCGCAGGCCGTGCGCTCGTTCCGGCGTCCGCTCGCCGTCGCCGAAGCCCGACGCGCCGAACTCCGTTTGCAGCAGCGCGAGGGCCTCGGCGATCTGCTTGCCCTCTCCAATGCGATCGAGGCGATCGACGCCGACCTGCGCCCGTATCGCGCCCGTTACAGACTCGGCCCGGGCGACGGCACCGGACCGGAGCCGCTCGCGTGCGCGTTCGAGCTCGTTCGTGCGTCGCTCGCGCGCGCACCGGTCGCCCTTGGCGTGAGCGACGTCGGAGCGGCCAATGCACTGCTCGTGTTCGGCGCCGCACTCGACGGTCACGGCGCGGCGCCCGGGCTCGCGAGCACGGCGCTCCTTCCTCGCTCGCCGACGCTGCCCGCCGGCTGCAATGCGCTCGCGATGCCGGAGGCCCTCGCCGCTGGCGCAGCGATCATCGCCGACGCCCGGCAGGCACGGGTCGAGGCGGCCAAGAACGAGGCGATGCGCGCGCTTCTGCGCACCGCCGGCTGGCAATGGGCGGCATGGATGCTCGTCGGCCTCGGTCTCGTCAAACTGAGTCGTGGCCGTCGCGTGGCGCTTCCCGGCCTCGCGCTTGCGCTGACGATGTGGGCCGTGGCCGCGTGGGTCGGCCGGGTGCCCTGGCCCTTCGGCGCGGATCGCGCCTTCGTTCCCGCTCGCGACGCAGCGCTTCTCACGACGCCCGCGTCGTTCGTGCTCGCGCTCGCGGGGGCCGCGCTCGCGCTGCTGATCGCTTCGCCCTGGCTCTCGAAGCGGCTGCCGTCGGCGCCGCAGACGCTTGCGTCGCGCGTTGGGTATCCGGGACTGGTCATGGCTACAGGTCTGGGCTGGCTTTTGCTGCTCGACCTCTCGGCCAACGGTAACTTCAACAATCGCTACCTGGCGCTCTATCACCACGGGCACCTGTGGCTCGGAATGCTGGCCCTGACAGTGGTCGTGTTCCTCCGACAGGCCATCGGGCGCTCGCTCGGCCGCGCATTGTCCACCGCGGGCGCCTTCGCGGAGCGCGTGCGCCGTCGCGTGGGCTCGCTGACCACGATGGTCGGCCGCCGCCCTCATGATGGCGGCCTTCGTCGCGAGCGTCGGCGCGCTGCTCGCGAACGTTCCGCAGCTCACGTCGGAGATCGGGCGCGCGTGGCTCATCGTCGGCGCCGCATGGTTCTTCTTCCTGCGCGGCGATCCGCTGGCCGAGAGGCTCGCGCGCCGCGCCAGCTCGCTCGCTTCGCTCGCGCTTTACGTCGCTCCGCTATTGGCCGTCGTGGGCGTGCTGATCGGCGTCCAGCTCGTGACGCGCGACATGGGGCCGCTCCTGATCGCCTCCTACGGCGCCGGCGCGTTCGTCGCGGCGGCGACCGCGATGTGGTGGCAGCAGCGGACAGGGGCTCGGCGCACCGCCTTCGTGCTCGCCGTGGCGCTGTTCGTCGCGTGGATCGTCGCCACGACCGTCGGCCTGTTCGAGCTCGGCGCCTTCCACGACGTGACCGCAGGACGCCTCGAGAACCTCGCCGCGCCGCTCGCCTCCGCCAACGACCAGCTCGCGCTCGTCACGTGGTTCCAGCACGCGGCGCCGGCGGAGGGCTTCGGCCTCGGCGCAGTCCCGTGGTGTGGCTACGCAAGCGCGCTCGGGTGTCCCGGCGTGCCGGCGCAGATCCAGAGTGACTACACGCTGACGGCGCTCGTCGGCGCGTTCGGCTGGACCGCCGCGTGGGCGGCGACGATCGGGTGCGCACTGTGGCTGCACCGGCTCATCCGGCACCACGGTCGCGTGACGCGGGGCGAACCGCGGCTCGTCGTCGCGGCTTCGGGGCGCGTCGTCAACGACGACCAGGCCCTCCTGAGCTGGCTGGCGGTCACGTGGGTCGTCCTCGCCCTCTGCCAGCTCGCGGTGACGGTCGCCGGCAACCTCGCCGTGCTGCCGCTCACCGGCGTCACGTTTCCGTTCGTGAGCTTCGGCATGACCTCACTCGTCGTCAACATGGCTCTGCTCGGGTTCGCGATCAACATCAACCGAGGGGTCCGTGGCTGACCGGCGCCGCAGGACGCTGCTCGATTTCGCGATCGCGGCGAGCGCCGCTGTCGTGCCGGTGCTCCTGCTCGTGCTCTTCATCGTGGGCGTCGTGCGACCGGCTGATCCGGCGACGGCCGGACGGATCGGCGATCGCCACGTCAGCGTGCGCCAGGTCGCAGCGCTCAAGACCTTCGAGCGCGCGATCGTGCGCCGCCCGAGCGTGACGGTCGGGCCGCCGACCGCGATCCTGATCCTCGATCGGCTGCCGCAATGCCGATCGGCGTGGGACGGCCACGGCGGCATCCTCGATCGGCTGCGCGGCGCGCTCGCGAGCACGGGGGCCACGGCGCCGTCGCCCGCGCAGCGTCTGTCCGCTGCAGCTCGGCGAGCTCGACCTCGCGCTGCTGCGTTTCAGCACGGCCGCGAACCGACGGGTCGGCGAAGCGGTTGGCTTCGATGCCGCCCGCTGGTTCGACGCGGTCGCGCGGGTGCTGGAAGCGCCGGTCGAGGCGAGCGACTACCCGGGCCGCCGGTTCACCGTGCAGTGCGCCGACATCGCGCACGCGGCGTCGCTGCTCGCGCGCTCGAACGGCCGCCTGCTCGCCGCGCTGTCGTGGCGCGGCACCGAAGTCGCGCGCGTCGTGTCGCGGTGGCGGCCCGACCAGTTCGTCGAGATCTCTGCCCGGCAGCTCGCGCGCGCGAATCCCTGGCTCGGCTTGCCTGGCTGCGTGTACATGGGCAACCCCACGCCGGAGGGCGACCGCACCGCGCCCGCCTATTTCGTCACGGAAGGTCGGGCACGCAACGCGTCGCTCTGCGCGCGCCCCGAGGTGTTCGCCGCATCCGATGTCGAAGCACCAGGCGCGGTCCCGGTGGAGATCGCCGGCGAGGCGGGCGCCGACCTTGCCGTCGACGATCCGCGATGGAAGGTACCGCCGTCGCTCGAGGTCATGCTGCAACCGCTCGCGACGCTGCGCCGTCCTTCGGGCTCGCTGTATCGCCTGTACACCGAGGCCGCAGCTGACGATGGGGATGCGGCGACACGATATCGCTACGGCACGAACCGCGTCGACCTCGGCGGGACCGAGGTCGATCTCGGCTTCTCGGTCGACCTCACGATCGATCCATCGCTGCAGGAGCTCGCGCAGAAAGTCGCCGCCTGCTACACGGGACGGCAGGACGTCTGTGGCGCGGCCGGCATCTCGCGCCACGAGGACAGCGGTCATCCGCTCGGCTTCCGGATGCTCGAGCACGCGATGGTGCGCATGGCGGCCATCGCCGTCATCGACGTCGCGAGCGGTCGCATCGAGGCGCTCGCCGGTGCGCTTTCGCCTTGCACGCGGGAGGAATACGACGGCCCCGGCCGCGACCCGAAATGCGACCGGCGCCTGCCGTATCGGCCGCGCTATCGTCCCGATGCGCTCCTGAATCCCGCCGTCTTTCACGACGCGATGCCCGCGTCGGTCATCAAGCCGATCATGGCCGAAGCGTTTCTCACGGACCCGGACGTCGGCGGCCGCTGGCTCGCCGCCGAGCGCGCGGCGATGCGCACGAGCGGCATTCCAGCGGGCGAAAGCTTGCGCGGCGAATTGATGCGCTCGGCGTCGGCCCGCTTCCTCGACCGGATGTTCTGCGCCGACCAGGGCTTCGCCCGGTGCGAGCGGCCGTGGCGCGTGCAGGCGATGGCGGAGGGCTTCGGATGGAATGGCGGTTGCGTGATGCCGAGAGAGGACTGCGGCAAGCGAGACCTGCTGTTCGGGCGCGCGGTCGACGCCGACGCGGACGCGGGTCGCGTCACACCGCTCGCGATGGTCGTCCCCTACGGCCGGCTGCTGACCGAGCCCGTGGGCGGACGCCTCGAGGCGCCGTTCTATCTGCGGCCGGAGATCGCGCTCGACAGCTCGCGGGTCCGCACGTGCGCGAGCGCGAAGTGGGAGAAGTGCAGCGGCGGCGCAATCGTCGACGTTGTCGCCGAAGGCTGGGGCCAGGGTCACGCGAGGGCGAGCGCGCTCGGCGTCGCCGGCATGATGGCGTTCCTCGCCGCTGCGGCCAACGGCCAGGCGCAGGTCCGCGAGCCGCATCTCGTGAGCGCCGTCCGCGGGGTCGCGGGCGATGGTTCGCGCCCACTCGCGCTGGCGGTGAGCCGCTTCGGCCTCGACGAGGCCAAGCCGGGCCGGCTCGCGCGCGACGCAGCCGAAGTGATCCTGAGCGGTCTCTCCTACAGTCATCGCGCCGGGACGGCGCGTCTCGCCTGCGAGCAGGTGTTCGATGCGCGCACGTGCCGCGACATCGACTGGATCGCCGGCAAGACGGGAACACCGACGTTTCCGAACGACGATCGCTCGCTCGACGAGCTTTGGCGCCTGTGCGCCCGCGGTGGCGCGAAGACGAAGAGCGAGGAGGCTGCCTGCGGGCCGCTGCGCCCGTACAAGTGGTATGTCGCGGCGTACCGCACCGACCGGGCCGATCCGCGCTGGACGAAGGTGATCGGCGTCCTCACCGAGCGCAACTGGATCCGCGAGACCGGACGCATCCACGGCGCCGGCGACCACGGACCCAATCCGGCCGCCGAGATCGCGCTGCAGATCGTGGGACGCCACGCGGGCGTCCTGCCGGGACCATCGCCGTGACCCGGCACGTCACGCGTCGAGCGGACGAACGGTCGGCATCGGCGCGCCCCCGCCCTGAGGCACCGCTCGTGTGGACGTTCGACGGGCCGTTCACGACGTGCCTCTGTGACATGGAAGATACGCTCCGGCGCGCGATCGTGCGGCTTGGCGACGTCTCGCGGATCGTGCTCCTGATCGAGCTGTCGCTGCCGGCCCTGCGCGCGCGCACCGCGGCCGGTGACGTGATTCAACCCGCGTGGGGGCGATTCCTCGCTGCGCTCACGTCGCGCTACGGGCTGCCCGTCGCGCCGCGTGTGCGCCATCTCCGGACCACGGGGCCGCTGGCCACGCTGGTGATCGCCTATCTGGATTTAGGAGGGTCCGACCATGTCGATCAGGAACTGGTTCAGGCGCAAGATGAGCGGCCTCACCACGCGCGGCGACCTGCCGCACGACGTGCCGCGGAGCCCGGTGCTGTACGGAGGCGAGGTCGCGGAATGGCCGGCGGTGATCCGCCGCGACGGTCGGCGCACGGTCGGGGACATTGCCGATCGCGCCGCGCCGCACCTTGGACCCTACGCGCCGCTGATCGGTGCGATCCGCGAGGAGCTCGAGCACTTCGTCGCGAGCTACCTGCGGCTGCACCTGGCAATCGCCGAGCGCGACCGCTATCTGCTCACCTCGATCGACGTGCACGCCACGCACTCCGAGGAGGACGAGGAGCTCCTGCGGCGGTTCATTCGCGAGTTCCGGCCGGAACAGATCAAGCATTACCTTGCGAAGGAGGTGATCGCCGGGCTGCCCAACGCGGGCGCGATCGACCTCGGTCAATTCGCCGGATTGAATGCGGACCGTAGCGCCGACGCGGAGGCCGACGGCTACAGCGAGCTCCTGGCCGAGCTCCGCGGCGCCGATCCGATCTCGGGCGAGCGCCCGTTCGAAGTGAATCTCATCGGGCGCTGGTCGGAGCTCGGCCCTGCGCCGCGCGGACGGGCGGAGGGCCCGAGCGTGCCACTCGCGGCGCGCAGCGTCGATGTCGCGGTCGAAGATGCCGACGGGACCCGCCGCGTGACGCTCGCGTCGGTGGTGCCGGGCCGGCGCTACGCGATTGGCAAGGGCGAGGGCTGCGACCTCACGGTCGACGGCAGCTACGTGAGCCGGCGTCACTGCGAGATCTGGTTCGACCGCGGCGTGTGGTGGCTGACCGACGCCGGTTCGACCAACGGCGCACGCGTCGAGCGTGCCGGGCGCGTGCTTGGCCGCAGCGACTCGCGCGCGAACGCGAGCGCCGAACCGGCGGTCGTCGAGATTCCCGCGGGTGCGCGCATCGTCCTCTCCGCATTCGCGGAAGGGCGGCCGAGCGACTACCCCGTGCTGGCCATCGATTCCTCGCCCGAACGTCTTGCGACGGCAACGCCGATCGCGCCGGTGATCGCCATGCCGGCCACGCCGTCGACTCCGGTCTTCGGGCGACCGGGGAGCGCCGCACGCGACGATCGTCGTCCGCATGGCGTCCGGCGAGCGCAGCCTGGAGCTTCATGCCGACCGGATGCCGTTCTCCATCGGTCGTTCGCGGAACCAGGCGCTGGTGATCGATCGTGCGCACGAAGGCGTGTCGGGTCATCACGTCGATATCACGGCGCTCGACGACGCCGGCGCTACGGTCCTGGTCCACGGCGACAACGGCGTCTCGATCGCGAGCGTGTCGCACCCGGCGGGCGCATGGGTACGGTGGCGACCCGGCGAGGCGATGATCCTCGGCCGCGTCATCGGGCGCGAGCCCGAATGCCGGCTCACGTGGTCGCGCGGCGGGACCGGATGGACTTCGTAACCTCCGTCGAGTCCGTGTCGCCGCGCGCGCGCGGGACGACGAGCGGACACGCGGTGCGCCTGACACCCTGGGTGCGGCTCGACGCGGCCGCCGCGAGCGCCCGCGGCCGGCAGCGCAAGGTCAACGAGGACTGGTACAGCGCGCTCGACGGCGCGGCGCCGCTCTACGTCGTTGCAGACGGCGTCGGTGGCGGCGCGATGGCGGCGCAGGCGAGCCGCGAGCTCGTCCTGCGCCTGCACGCATCGCTCGACGGCCGACGCGTCGACGGCGCCGCGATCCGCAACGCGCTGCTCCGGGCGGACCGCGAAGTCGGGAGGAGCATCGCGCGCCGCACGTCGGCGTCCGGCGCCGCGACGGTGGCGCTTTGCGCCGGCACGGGTCCGCTCCTGTCGCGCTGGCTCATCGCCTGGGTCGGCGACTGCCGCGTCTATCGAATCGGCGCGGCCCAGGAGGAGCCCGCGCAGCTGCTCACCGTCGACGACACCTACGGCCACCTGCGCGAGGCGCCGCCGCCCGGCGGGTCGCGCGACGATCCCGCGCGCATGGTGGGCAACGGCGCCGTCGACGCACCGAACGTCGACGAGGTCGCGCTGCGGGGCGGCGACATGCTGGTGCTCTGCAGCGACGGAGTGCACAAGCACGTCGGGCCGGACGACCTCTGCCACGTGTTGCGCGGCTCCGCTCCGCTCGCGCGCCGCTGCGGGCGGCTCCTGGCGCTCGCCCGTGCGCGCGGCAGCCGCGACGACGCCACGGTGCTCGTCGTGCGGCGTGAGCCGCGCCGCATCCGCCTCGCGGGCCTGGCGGCGGGCGTTGCGCTATTCGCTGCGCTCCTCGGCACGATGCTCGTCCACCCATGAACCCCGAGCAGATCGAGCGCGTCTTCGGCCGCGGGCGGCTCAAGATGGTGACCGGCGAGCACGTCGAAGTGTTCCGCGAGGCAGTCTTGCCCGACGAGCGCCGGCGCTACACGAAGCGGTTCCTCAACACGCGCGAGGGCGACTTCGGACAGTGGACGGAGCGCGAGTGGCGGATCCTCGCGCGGCTGATCGGCCACGGCATTGCGTGCGTGCCCGACGTCGTCCAGTACGACCGGGGTCGCGTGGGCGGAGAGCAGCTCGTCCAGACCTACGACGCCGGCGTGACCGTCGACCAATGGGCGACGCTCCTGCCCGTGGCGCGCGACGGCCACGTCTACCGACACGTGTTCGAGGACTGCGCGCACTGGTGGGCGTTCGCGCATCACTGCCTGCGTGCCCTCGACCAGATCCATCCGCTCGAGCTCGTTCACCTCGACATCAAGGGCGACAACGTTTGCATTCCGTATGCGCCGCCGGCCTTCGACCCGCATTCCGCGGCCGAACGGCTGCGGCCGGCGTTCGCGGAGCCTCGCTGATCGACTTCGCCTTTGCGCTCGTCTCGGGAGAGTCTCACGGCGCCGCTGCCCATCGGCTGGCAGAAGGATTACGACTATCAGTCGCCGCGGCTGCTGGCGGCGCTGGAGGCGGGACGCAACGGCGAAATGCAGCCAACGCGCGAGCTCGACTGGCGGTGCGACCTGTACAGCCTCGCGGCGATGCTGAAACGCTATCTGCCGGGTGGAACGACGCGCGCACGGCAGGATGGAGCGGCGAACGCTACGCCGCGGCCAAGGCGCTGATCCTGCGGATACGCGAGACGCACGACGGGGAGCTTCCCTCGGTGCGGCCGCACGCCGCGCTGATCGAAGAAACCGGTGCGCGCATCGCGGAGCCGGAGCTGCACGCATCGCTCGAGCGCGGATGGACGCTCGCGCACGATGCGAGCGCGCCGTCTCCGGTGGCGGCGCCGCTCACGCCGGTCACGCTGCTGACGCCGGTCACGAAGCTCGCTCTGCCGGTGGTGACGCGTTCCGGCCGGACGACCGTAGTGAAGCCGATCACCGCGGTGACGGTCATTGCCCAAGGAAAGGAAGCGGCCGCGCACCCTCCGGCCGGGAGCGAGGTCGGCAGTGTCGTAGCACTGCCCGCGTCGCGCCGGCGGCGCAGGCACGCTGCCCTTGCGGCCGTGATGGCACTCGCAGCACTCGGGACCATCGCATGGCAGATCGGCGATCGCTTCGGCCTAGCGGATCTCGCGCAGCAGTGGGTCCAACGCGAAGGCCAGGTGCCGACGCCGCAGGAGCGTGGCACTGCGGACCGCGAACCCGCGCCGGAATCCCGGGTGGCCGCGACCGAGGAACCGTCGGCGCCTCGCCGGCACGTTGAGGCCGCGAAGTCGTTGCCCCCGACCATGGCAGGGAGCACGACGGGCGCCGCGCCGGCGCCGGCCGCGTCTCCGCCGTCCCCGACGGCGGTAGCGCCCGGCGCCCCGCCGAGCGCGTCCGCGGTCGAGCGGCGTTTGTCGCAAGCAGCGCCCGCTGCCACGGCTTCGAGCGCGCAGGATGCCGGAGCAAAGGCGTCGGAGACGGCGCCGCCGTCGACGGAAGTCGCGGCGGAAATGGCGCCGTCCCGCGTAGACGTGCAAACGTCATCGGCGACTGCGCCGAAGGCAGTGAGGACGCCGGCGCTAGCGCGCGGGAATTCCGCGCGTCCGCTGGCGGCAACCCCGTCGATCGGCGCGCGGGCAACCTCGGGGCGGCCCTCCCCACCCGCCCGCAGAGCGCTTCCCGCGTGGGTCAGCCTCGAGCCGCCGGCGTGGCTCCGGACGGGCAAGCCGCCGAATCCACCGGGGATGATTCCGTCTAAAGCGCGCGCTTCCGCGGTAACGGCCGCCACCGACTCGTCGCACGAGGCCGTCGCCGCGGCCGTCGCCGGCGTAAGTGGACGCCCCGACCGCGGGTCCGCGGGCGCCTCCCTTGCGCCGCTGGCCGTTGTGGCAGACGCGCCGGCGCCGACGGCTGCGGGCGAAATCTCTTCCGCGCCCGCCGACTCGCGCGTTGCGCCGCCGACGCCATCGAAGCGGTTGCTGTTCGGTGCCGCGCGGGCCGCGCCCATCGAGGAACGAAGCGGCGCCAACGCGAGGCCCGCGCAGCCCGTTCCGGCGCCCATCCGGGAAGCCGAGCCGGAGCCGCCGCCCGAAGACTATGCGGCACAGGCACGGCGCATGCTCTCCGAAACGGTGCCGCGCCTCGCGCTGCGAGCAGAGCCCGAGGTCGCGCGGATCCTGTGGCTTGCGAGCGCCGACGACCCGATGCAGGACCGTTTCATCGCCGACGCGGCCCGGGCAGTCCGCATTCCGGACGACGGCTCGCTCGCCGGATGCCCCGCCGCGGTTGTTGCCGCCCGCCGCCGGGGCGACGAGGCGCGCGCGACCGCCGGATCGCGACGCAACGCGATGGAGGCGTTCGACCGCGAACTGCGGGCCTTCGGCGCGAACCCGCGCGATCCGGAGATCGCCGGCAATCTCGCGCTTCTCCACCTCAAGCTCACGCCGCCGCAGCCCGATCGAGCGCGGCAGCTCGCGTTGTTCGCGCTCACCGCGCGCTGTCCGCAATACGCTTCGGCGCGAATCGAGGACTGGAACACCTTCGCCGTGGCAAGCGCCCTCAGCGGGCGCGAAGCTGACGCGACTCGGGCGCTGTTCGTGACCTTGGCGCTCGCGGGCAACGGCGAGGCGCGCTGCGTCGCCGCGCTGAATGCGCTCTCGAGTTACGGTGCACCGATGCGGGGCCCCGTCGAGGCGATGTTCTACCGGATGCGCTCGCAAGGCCGCGGCAATTATTCACCAGCGTGCGCCTGGCCGGCGACGTTCACGGCGCGACGGTTGCCGTGAGGTTCGGGCGTCGGTGAGGTAACATTTGCCGTTCCGGGATCGGCGGCTCCGCCGCCCGTCTGGGCGCCACGTGGCGCGCCGCGTCATTCTCCGACCATGACCGCTTCCGCCGTCGCCGATCGCCCGTTTCCGGCGTCGCTCCAAGGACGCGGCGCGCGGCGTCTGGCTCCGCCCTCGCTGCAACGGGCCGCGTTCGCGCGGGAGATGAATCCGTCGCTTGCCGCGCGCCAGGACCGGCTCGATCGACTGCTCGGGCTCGTCTCGTCGCACGAGGCCGCCATCATCGACGCGGTGTCGGCCGACTTCGGGCACCGCTCGCGCCACGAGACCGATCTCGCCGAGATCTTCATCGTCCTCTCGGCGATCCGCCACACGCGCCGCCACGTCCGGTCCTGGATGAAGGCCCGTCGGGTCCCGACGCCGCTGCACCTGCTTCCCGCGAGGAGCGAGGTGATCCGGCAGCCGCTGGGCGTCATCGGCGTGATCAGCCCGTGGAACTACCCGGTGCAGCTCGCGCTTCTCCCGGTCGCCGCGGCGCTGGCCGCAGGCAACCGCGCGATGCTGAAGCCGAGCGAGCTGACGCCGCGCTTCTCCGAGCTCCTGCGCAAGCTCGTCGGCGACACGTTCGCGCCCGACGAGTTCGCCGTGTTCCCCGGCGACGCCGATCTCGGCCGCGCCTTCGCCCGGCTCCCGTTCGACCACCTGTTCTTCACGGGGTCGACGGGCGTGGGCCGCCAGGTTGCGCTGGCCGCGGCCGAGAACCTGGTGCCCGTGACGCTGGAGCTGGGCGGCAAGTCACCCGCGATCGTCGACGCCGACTGCGATCTCGACGAGGCCGCGCGGCGGGTCGCGTTCGCAAAGCTCCTGAACGCGGGCCAGACGTGCGTCGCGCCCGACTACATGCTCGTGCCGCGCGCCCGCGTGGACGCCTTCGTGACCGCGGTGCAGAAGGCGGCGAGCTCGATGTATCCCACCGTCGCCGGCAATCCCGACTACACGAGCATCGTGAACGACCGCCATTTCCGACGTCTCGCGGAGCTCGTCGCCGACGCGCAAGCCCATGGCGCAACGGCAGTGCCGATGGCCGGGGCGGCAGCCGGGGCTGCCGATGCCGCGTCACGCCAATTCGCCCCGACCGTGCTCGTGGGCGTCGACGATTCGATGGCGGTGATGCGGGAGGAGATCTTCGGGCCGCTCCTCCCCGTGCTGCCGTACGACTCGCTCGACGAGGCGATCGCGTACGTGAACGCGAGGCCGCACCCGCTTGCGCTCTATTGGTTCGGACGCGACCACGCGCACCGCGAGCGCGTGCTCCAGCGGACGATCTCCGGCGGCGTCACCATCAACGACGCGTGCTGGCACGTTGCCCAGGAGTATCTGCCCTTCGGCGGCGTCGGCGCGAGCGGCATGGGCAGCTACCACGGCGAGCAGGGCTTCCTCACGTTCACCAAGGAAAAGCCGGTGCTCCATCAGGCGCGGGTCAACGGCATCGCGATGTTCCGCCCGCCGTACGGACGCCGTTTCGAGGTGATGCTCGCGCTGCTGAAGCGATTCTTCTGACCGCGGCGATCGCGGGGCGGGCGCGATGTTGCGGATCGAAGCCGGCGCTCGCGACGCCAGTTGACCGGTCCGCCGGATCGCCGAATACTTCTGCACTCGCGATCGCGATTCCCGCCCGTCGGCGCCCGCCCTGCGGGCTCGACCTCGGTCGAACGGGCGCGGGATTCCGCGCCGCCCGAAGATCACCAAGGAGAACGGTATGCCTGCGAGTGCGCGTGTCAGAACCACGAGCGGACGCGGCCGTCTCTTCGACAGCGTGCTGGACACTGTCGGAGACACGCCATGCATCCGGGTCAACCACCTCGCTCCGAAGGGCGTGCGAATGTACGTCAAGGCCGAGGCGTTCAATCCGGCCGCCTCGGTCAAGGACCGGCTGGCCCTGAACATCATCGAGGCGGCCGAGCGCAACGGAACGCTGAAGCCCGGACAAACCGTGGTCGAGGCGACCAGCGGCAACACGGGTATCGGCCTGGCCATGGTCTGTGCCCAGAAGGGTTACCCGCTCGTCGTCACGATGGCCGACAGCTTCTCGATCGAGCGGCGCAAGCTGATGCGCCTGTTCGGCGCCAAGGTGGTCCTGACGCCACGCGCGCAGAAGGGGTTCGGGATGTACCAGAAGGCCGTTGAGCTCGCGCAGGCGAACGGATGGTTTCTCGCGCGCCAGTTCGAGACCGACGCGAACGCGGAGATCCACGAGTCCACCACGGCGCGCGAGATCATCGCGGACTTCAAGGGCGATCGCCTCGACTATTTCGTGACCGGATACGGGACCGGCGGAACCCTCGCCGGCGTCGGGCGCGTCCTGCGCCGCGAGCGTCCCGAGACGAAGATCATTCTGAGCGAGCCCGCCAACGCGCAATTGGTCGGCAGCGGCAAGGCTCAGCCGCGCGGCGCGGACGGCGCGCCCGGCGCCAGCCACCCCGCGTTCGAGCCGCATCCGATCCAGGGCTGGACCCCGGATTTCATCCCGCTCGTGCTGCAGGAGGCGATCGACAAGTCGTACTACGACGAGCTCATCCCGATCGCAGGCCCGGAGGCGGTGAAGTGGGCGCGCGCGCTCGCGCAGAAGGAAGGGATCTTCTGCGGGATTTCCAGCGGCGCCACGTTCGGCGTTGCGATGCGGATCGCCGAGAAGGCGTCCCCCGGCTCGGTGATCCTCGCGATGCTGCCCGACACGGGCGAGCGTTACCTGACGACGCCGCTCTTCGAGGGCGTCGCGGAGGACATGGACGACGAGGAGCGGGCCATTTCGCGGTCGACGCCGGGATACCAGATGCCGTAGGCGCGCAGCGCTGGCACGGCGATCGGCTCAAAACACTGCGCTGCCGACGGGTCGCCACAACTTCCGCAGGGCATCGGGACACGCGGCGCAGCAGGTCGCCTAGGGCTCCTGCGACGCAGCCTTGAGCGCTCGTATGTCCATCGGAAGCGAGGTGACGCCGTCGGCGACGAGGACATGCCCTTCCTCGATCGTGATCTGCAGGCTCATGTGGCGTGCAGCCAGTCGCGCGAGGGCCCGGCTCGCGTCCTGAGGCACTTCCTTCACCGCGAGTCGATCCTGACGCTCCAGCCTTTCGCGCGAGCCTAGCCACCATAGATCCACCGCGCGCCCGCCATAGGCCAGGACACGGACGTCGCGTGCGCGACCGCAGGCCTTGCGCACGACGCGCTCTTCCGGCAACCCGACCTCGATCCACTGTTCGACCGCGCCGGTCAGGTCGCGCCGCCACATGTCCGGCTCGTCATCCGCGCTCAAGCCGCGCCCGAACTCGAGCGCATCGTCGGCATGCAACGCAAACGCAAGGATCCGCATCATCATGCGCTCGTCGGTCTCCGAAGGATGGCGGGCGATCGTCAGCGCATGGTCGCGGTAGTAGCCGCGGTCGATGTCCGCAATCGAAAGCTCGGCTTTGAAGATCGTGGACTTGAGGGCCATCGTTCCCTAGTGTCCCGTTCCGGAAGTAACTTGCCAATGTCTTTCGCCAAGCGCAACACCGCCAAGGCAAAGGCGGCGAAAACGGCGCAATGCGCGACACAGCGCGCAGCGAATATCGGGAATATTCGCAAGCGCTGCGACAAAGCAGTGCGTCGTTTGTCGTCCGCCTTTGTGCAGGGTACTTGCGGAACGGGACACTAGGCGCCAATGGTCAACACGATGCAAGACGAACGCGCCGGCCGCATGCACCGTCGTCCCCGCGGAGGCGGGGACCCAGCGACGTGGCGTTGTCGCCTGCAATGACCCAAGTCGCTGGATTCCCGCGTTCGCGGGAATGACGACTGCACAGCATTCATGCATCGTAGGAACAACGTCTTGAATGTTCAAACCTAGCAGTTTGTTGAAATTCGGCTTGTAAGTGCGAGGTTTTCGTCTATCGTTCTGGTGAGGGTTTTCATCGGCAATCCTTCGAGGTCAGAGCGATGCGCGGCCCAGATGTCATGCAGGACACGCTGTTCTCGGTACGGAGTCTGGAGAGCTACGTGCCGGCGGATCATCCGTTGCGTCCGGTGCGCGACATCCTGAACGAGGCGCTCAAGCGCATGGATCCGCTGTTTGCCGCGATGTACGCGCCAGCCGGCCGCGACTCGATCGCGCCGGAGAAGCTGCTGCGGGCGCTGATGCTGCAAGTGCTCTACGGCGTACGCAGCGAACGGATGCTGATCGAGCAGTTGGGCTACAACCTGCTGTTTCGCTGGTTTGTCGGGCTGGCGATGCAGGATGATCCGTGGGATCACTCGACCTTTTCCAAGAACCGCGATCGGTTGATCGAGCATGACGCCTGCCAGGTGCTGTTCGAGGAAGTGCTGGCGCAGGCCCGCGCGAAAGGGCTGTTGAGTGCTGAGCACTTTTCGGTGGACGGCACGCTGGTTCGCGCTTGGGCCTCGCAGAAGAGCGTCGTGCCCAAGGATGGGCCACCGCCACCGGCGAGCGGTTCGAAGAGCAATCCCGAGGTCAACTTCCGCGGCCAGCCGCGCACCAACGATACCCATGAAAGTCGTACCGATCCCGATGCGCGGCTCTATCGCAAGAGCAAGAATGCCGAGGCGCTGCCGTATTACATGGGCCATGCGCTGATGGAGAATCGCAATGGACTGGTGGTCGACCACCGGCTGACCCACGCGACCGGCAAGGCGGAACGCGAGGCCGCCATCGAGATGTTGGCGGCGCAGCCCGGAGCAACGCCCAAGACCGTCGGCGCCGATAAAGGCTATGACACCGCTGACTTCGTCGCTGACTGCCGCGCCATCGGGGTGACACCGCATGTCGCCCAGAACACCAAGCACCGCGCCAGCGCGATCGATGAGCGCACGACTCGCCATCCCGGCTACGCAGTCAGTCAAATCATTCGCAAGCTGATCGAAACCATCTTCGGCGATGGCAAGCAGCACGGTACGCTTCGCCAACTGAAACTGCGCGGCATTGAACGCGCCGAGTTGGTATTCGCCATGACCATGACCGCCGTGAACTTGCGTCGGCTGCCGAAACTCTTCGCGGAAAGCGGGTGATCGACAGGAAAGGTGTCTCCGCTGTACGCCAAAGCGACCCGAAACGACCGCCAAACCAGGTCGAACCGGGTGGCGCGAGGCGAAATCCCACGTCCTGTCGCTCAAACAAACCATTTCAGGATGCGCCGGTGTTCAAATTGAGCCGCATTTCAACGAACTGCTAATGCTTCGCTTTGGACCGCGAGCGGAAGGCCGCTTGCCCCGCCGCTCCGGCCTTCCTGCCGGGTGAGGACGTGCGCGCCGGCGCGGCGTTTGCCAGCCGCGATGGGCCGCGGGCGTGACGCGGCGCGCCATCGCCGCCGCGCGGCGCAGCATGACCCGTCGCACGGCCGTTGCCTCGCGCTTCCGGCCGCCGACCTTGCATTCCCCCGCGACCGCGCTGCGCGAATACCGGCTGCGCAACCGCGTTGGGATCAGGCTCGAATCCGGCGATCACCTCGCGCGGGATCGAGCGCTTGATCAGGCGCTCGATATCGCGCAGGAACAGATGCTCGTCGACGCAGACGAGCGAGATCGCCTCGCCGTCCGCCCCGGCACGCCCCGTGCGGCCGATGCGATGGATGTAATCACCGGGCACGTTGGGAAGATCGTAGTTGACGACATGCGGCAGCTGGTCGATGTCGATGCCGCGAGCCGCAATGTCCGTGGCGACCATGACTTCGACCGCGCCGGCCTTGAAGTCGGCCAGCGCCCGCGTCCTCGCGTTCTGGCTCTTGTTGCCGTGCAGTGCCACCGCGCGAAGGCCATCGCGGTGGAGCGAACTCACGAGCTTGTCGGCGCCGTGCTTGGTCCGCGTGAACACCAGCACCTGACGCCAGCGATGGTGGCCGACGAGCCACGCCAGCAGCCTGCTCTTGTCCTCGCGGTTGACCGGGTGGACGCGCTGCGCGATCGCATCGACGGTGGAGTTGGGCGGCGTCACCTCGATCGTGCGCGGCCGGTCCAAGAGCCTTGCGGCAAGCTCCTTGATCTCGGCGGAGAAGGTGGCCGAGAACAGCAGGTTCTGGCGCTTTCTGGGGAGGAGGGCGAGCACGCGCCTGACGTCGGGAATGAAGCCCATGTCGAGCATGCGGTCCGCCTCGTCGAGCACGAAGATCTCGACCCGGGAAAAATCGACGTTGCCCTGCCCATGATGGTCGAGCAGACGGCCCGGCGTCGCGACCAGAATGTCGATGCCGCGCTTCAACTGGACGGCTTGCGGCGCGAACCCGACGCCACCGAACAGCACCATCGACGTGAGCTTGAGATGCCTGCCGTACGTTCTGATGGACGCTTCGACCTGCGCTGCGAGTTCGCGCGTCGGCGTGAGAATCAGCGCGCGCAGCGGCTTGCGCGAACGAGCCTCGTAGGGCGAGGGATGCGTGGACAGTCGTTGCAGCATGGGCAGCACGAAACCGGCGGTCTTGCCGGTTCCGGTCTGCGCGCCCGCCAGCAGGTCGCCGCCCGCGAGAACGGCGGGAATCGCCTGGCGCTGAATGGGCGTCGGTACGGTGTAACCCTGATCGGCGACCGCGCGCAGGAGCGCGTCGGACAGCCCGAGTGTGGAAAAGGCCATGACAGGTCTCGAATGGATGCTCGGCCATTCGTCCCGGAGGACGGCCAGTCACAGCCAAACGGAGAAACTACGGAGGTCGGAATCGACTGCGGCAAGGGGACTGGGTCAACGGCCGCGGGCGCATTATACCTGAAGCACGCTCCCCGCAGGGTCGATCAGAGACGTTCCGGCGGATTGAAGCCGCAAGGTCGAGGCATCATTTCGATGCCGGGCGGTGTCCTGCCAACTCGAGCCGCGCGATCTGGTTGCGGTGGACTTCGTCCGGCCCGTCGGCGAAACGGAGCGTGCGCGCCTGCGCGTAGAAGAACGCGAGCTGGAAGTCGTCGCAGACGCCGGCCGCGCCGTGCACCTGCATCGCCCAGTCGATGACCTGGCAGGCCATGTTGGGCGCGGCGACCTTGATCATCGCGATCTCCTTCTTCGCCGCCTTGTTGCCCGCGACGTCCATCTTCCACGCCGCATGCAGGACGAGGAAGCGCGCCTGGTCGATCAGGATGCGGGCGTTCGCGATCCGCTCCTGCGTCACCGTCTGGTCGGCCACCGCGCGGCCGAACGTGAAGCGTGTCGACGCGCGCCTGCACATCGCCTCGAGCGCCCGCTCCGCCTGGCCGATGAGCCGCATGCAGTGATGGATCCGCCCGGGGCCGAGTCGTCCCTGGGCGATCTCGAAGCCGCGCCCTTCGCCCAGCAGCAGGTTCGCGGCGGGCACGCGGGCGTTGTCGAAATCGAACTCGGCGTGCCCGTGCGGCGCGTCGTCGTAGCCGAACACCGGAAGCACGCGGACGAGGCGCACGCCCGGCGTGTCGACGGGAACGAGGATCATCGATTGCTGGCGATGCCGGTCCGGGTTCGCCGGATCGGACTTGCCCATGAAGATGAGGATCTTGCAGCGCGGATCGGGGCCGCCCGTCGTCCACCACTTGCGGCCGTTGATCACGTAATCGTCGCCGTCGCGGACGATCGACGCCTCGATGTTCGTCGCATCCGATGACGCCACATCGGGTTCGGTCATCGCGAATCCGGAACGGATCTCGCCGCGCAGGAGCGGCTCGAGCCACCGCTTCTTCTGGGGGTCGGTGCCGTAGCGGACCAGCACTTCCATGTTGCCGGTGTCCGGGGCGTTGCAGTTGAAGGCCTCGGGCGCGATCCACGAGCGGCCCATGATCTCGCAGAGCGGCGCGTATTCGAGATTGGTGAGGCCGGCGCCGAGCTCGGACTCGGGCAGAAAGAGATTCCAGAGGCCGGCCGCGCGCGCCTTCGCCTTGAGGTCCTCCATGACCTTCGTCGGCACCCAGACGTCGCCGCGCCTGCGGTTGGCCTCGACCTCGGCGGCGAACACCGGTTCGGCCGGATAGACATTGTCGTCCATGAAGCGCGTCACGCGCGCCGCCAGATCCTTCACTTTCGCCGAGTACGCAAAATCCATTTCGTCACTCCCCTCGATCCAGCCGTTGCGCCATGTCCCAGGCGACCTCCGCGACGATCCCGGCGCGGCCGCCCTGCTCGAGCGCGTTCGCGGACGCCGCGTTGCCCTGCAGCGCGCGCGCGAGCACGCCGTGGAGGATCGCCGCGATGCGGAACATGTTGAAGATCAGGTAGAACTCCCAGTGCGGAATCGACGCGCGGCCGGTGCGCGCGCAATAGACCGCGACGTACTCGTCCTCGGTCGGGATGCCGAGCGCCCCGAAGTCGGAGCCCTTGAGTCCGCGGAACTGGCCCGGTGCGAGGCGCCAGACCATCGCGTGGTAGGCGAAGTCGGACAGCGGGTGCCCGAGCGTCGCGAGCTCCCAGTCGAGCACCGCCAGCACGCGCGGCTCGGTCGGATGGAAGATCACGTTGTCGAGGCGGAAGTCGCCGTGGACGATCGAGGTCTCGTCGCCCGGCGGGACGTGGCGCGGCAACCAGCCGATGAGCGCGTCCATGGCCGCGATCCGCTCGGCGCCCGCGGCTTCGTACTGCTTCGACCAGCGCGCGATCTGCCGCTCGATGTACCTGCCGGCCTTGCCGAAGTCCGCGAGTCCGACCTCTTCATAGTCGACCTGGTGCAGCGTCGCCAGCACGCGATTCAGCTCGTCGTAGTGCGCGGCGCGCAGGGTCGGCGTCATCCCGGGCAGCGTCGGGTCCCAGAGCACGCGGCCCTCGACGTATTCCATCAGGTAGAACGCGGTGCCGATCACCGCCGGATCGTCGCAGAGCGCGAGCATCTTCGCGACAGGGACGCCCGTTCCCGCGAGCACCGCCATCACCCGATGCTCCCGATCGACCGCGTGGGCCGACGGCAGAAGCTTCCCCGGCGGCTTGCGCCTGAGCACGTAGCGCCGATCCGCGGCGGTGACGCGATAGGTCGGGTTGGACTGGCCACCCTGGAACTGCTCGACGCGGAGCGCGCCCGAAAACGGCGCGACGCGCTCGCGCAGGAAGACGGCGAGACCGGCCTCGTCGAACGGATGCGCCGGGGCGACGAGGTGCGCGCCCGGGTTTGCGGCAGACGACGACATCGCTAGACCGCGGTCACCCCGCCGTCGACGGCGATCGCCTGTCCGGTCACGTGACGCGATGCTTCCGACGCGAGGAAGACGACCGAGCCTTTGAGGTCCTCGTCGCCCCCGAGGCGGCCGAGCGGCGTCAGGTCGAGCACGTCGCGGTCGATCCGCTCGAGCGTCACTTTGGTCATCTTCGAAGGGAAGAATCCCGGGCAGATCGCGTTCACGTTGACGTTGTGCGGTCCCCACTCGGCGGCGAGCGCGCGCGTCAGGTTGACGAGCGCTCCCTTGCTCGCGTTGTACGCGACGGTGCGCATCTCCCATCCGGGCGGGTTGCCGAAGAGCCCGGCGATCGACGCGATGTTCACGATCTTGCCGCTCTTGCGCGGGATCATCGAGCGGCGTGCGACCTCGCGCGTCAACCGGAACGCCGCGTCGAGGTTCAGGCTCATGACCTTCCGCCAGCCGTCGTCCGGATAGTCCTCGGCCGGCGCTGCCCAGTTGCACCCGGCGTTGTTGACGAGCACGTCGATCTGGCCGTAGCGGGCGAGGACGGCGTCGACGATGCCCGGGACCGCTTCCGCGAGGGCGAGATCGGCGGCGACCGTCAGGCATTCGATGCCGATCGCCTCGAGGTGCGCGCGGGCGCCGTCGAGCTCGTCCTCCCTGCGCGCGGTGATCGCGAGGCGGGCGCCCATCTCGCCCAGCCCTTCCGCCATCTGCAGGCCGATGCCGCGCGAGCCGCCGGTGACGAGGGCCACCTTGCCGCTCAGGTCCAGGAGCTGCCTCACGCTCACAGCGGTTCCTCTCGCATCCGGTCCGTGTGCTCCGCTGGCACGATACCATGGCCGAAGCCTCGTCTCGTTGCCGGGCGTGGCGACGTACCTTATATTCGCGGGCGCGCCGCCGCACCCGCTGCTGCGTTCCGCTTCCGCTCATGACGCTGCTCGTGCGGGCCCTGGGCCTGATCCCGCTGCCGCTCCTGTACATCTGGGGATGGCTCGCCTTCGGCATCACGTTCTACCTCGTCCGCTGGCGGCGCGACCAGGTCGAGCACGACGTTGCGCTGTCGCTCGGGGGACGCAGCCCGGCGGAACGGGCACGCATCGTGCGCGACTCGTATCTTCACGGCGCGGACACGGTGATCGAGATGCTTTGGGGGTTCGGCGCGAGCAGCCGGGCGATCCTGCGCCGGGTCGTGTTCGAGAATCCGGAGGTCGTGCTGCGTCTTGCCGCCGAGTACAAGACGGTGGTGCTGCTCACGCCGCACTTCTGCAATTGGGAATGGCTGTTCCTCGCCGGCGGCGCCCGCTTCGGAATTCCGATCGAGACCGTCTACCAACCCCACCGGGTCGGCTGGGTCGACCGGTTCCTGGTCGAGGCGCGCTCGCGCTTCGGAGGGCGACCGATCCCGCGCAAGGAATTCGTCTTCGAGCTGATGAACGCACCCCCGGGTGCCCGCGCCTATTCGCTCATTGCGGACCAGACGCCCAAGCGGCACGAGCGCAAGCACTGGACGAAATTCCTGGGGCGCGACACCGCGTTCTACACGGGCGCCGATCAGGTGACGCGCTTTCTCGACGCGACGGTGCTCTACGTCGCGATGCGCCGCGTCTCGCGCGGTCACTACACGGTCCGGGTCGAGATCCTCGCCGAGCCTCCGTTCGATGCCGAGGGGCACGAGGTGATCATGGAGAAGTTCGCACGGCGCGCCGAGGCGGCGATCCTCGAGCACCCCGAGGACTTCCTCTGGCTGCAGAAGCGATGGAAATATCCGAAACCGGCCGATGAGTGACACGTCACGCGCGCAGACCGGCATCCGCCGTGGCGCGATTCCACAGTGCGACCGTCGCGAGGTAGCCGTCGGGGACGGGCGCCGCCAGGAGCGTCCACGCCGGCGGACGGTAGGGAGCAGGCCCGTCGTTGACGCGCAGCACCGGCGCGAGACTCACCTCGATCCGCCCGAACACCGCCGCGAGGCCGTCGCCGGTCGCCTTGCTCATCGCCTCCTTGCAAGTCCAGTATCGCAGGAGCAGGCGCCGCCGCTCATCGGACGCATGCCCGGCCAGGGCGGTCCGCTCGCCCGGCGTCAGCACCCGGCGCGTGAGCCCGTCGGTCGCGACCTCCCGCTCCGCGCGCTCGACGTCGACGCCGATGCGCACGTGGCTCCCGCGCTGCCGGACGAGGCCGATCAGCACGACCCCGGCGGTATGCGAGACGTTGAAATCGATCCCGGCGTCGGTGCCCCGCAACTCAGGTCGTCCGCGCTCGCCGCGCACGATCGCGACGTCGGCGGGCGTCATCCCGAGGGCGTGTCCAAGCACGATGCGGAGCGACGCTCGCCCGGCGATCCAGCGGGCGCGCAGCGAGTCGCGGCCGAATCGGGCGGCGCGCGCGCGCTCGGCCGGGGCGAGCGTCGCGGCGAGCCGGGGGAGGGCCTCGGGCGCGACGTCGAGGCCGCCCCACCACAGCGAGACGTCAGCGGCGACGCGCGGCAGCTCGCGCGGCTCGCCATCCGGACGAGGAGCGGCCCCGGTCATTGACCGCCCGCGCGCATGCCTCGCGGCGGCCGCGATCGCACATCCATGCGTTTCATCTTCCGCCTTCTCTCCCGGCTTCCGCTCGAGTGGCTCTACCGCATCGTCGGTCGCCCGTTCTTCGACTGGGGATACCACCTCCTGCGCTGGCGCCGGAAGCTCGCCGCGGACAACATCGCGCGCTCGTTCCCCGAGCTCTCCGCCGACGAGCGTGCGGCGATCCTCAGGCAATCGTATCGCAACCTCGCGGACCTCGCGTCCGAGATCGTCTGGAGCTACGGCGCGACGCCCGAACAGATCCGCGAGCGCGTTACCGTTGAGAATCCCGAGGTCGTGCTCGAACGGACGCGCGCCGGCCAGTCGGTGCTGCTGATGACCGCGCACTTCTGCAACTGGGAGTGGCAGGTGCTCGCCGGGAACACCTGGCTCGACGAGCCGATGTGGCCTGTCTACAAGCCGCAGCGTGTCGCCGCCATCGACCGCTTCCTCACCGAAGCGCGCTCCCGGTTCGGCGGAACGCCGATTTCGCACACGCGGCTCACGCGCGAGCTCCTCCGCCGGCGCAGCGAGACGCACGTCTACGCGCTGGTCGCCGACCAGACGCCGACGCACGACGAGCCGAAGTACTGGACCCAGTTCCTGCACCAGGACTCGGCGTTCTTCGTCGGCGCCGACGCAATCGCGCGGATCCTCAAGGCGGCCGTGGTGTTCGTCGAGATGCATCGCGTTCGCCGCGGCCACTACTCGATGCGCGTCTCCGTGATCGCGGAGCCGCCCTACGACCGCGGCGCGGACACCGAGGTGATCGAGCGCTACGTGCGTGCGCTCGAAACCGAGATCCGCTCGAGCCCGGCGGACTGGCTCTGGATTCATCGCAAGTGGAAATATCCGAAGCCTCGCGAAGGCGCCGAGTCGTAGCGGCGTCGCCTGTCGAAAAAATTTACACCGGGCTGGATCGGGGAGCTCGAACGCGTACGATTAGGCGTTTTGATTCATTGGCTTGGGATGTCGCGTCGGATTCAGGTTCGAATCTTGCGGGAAGCGTTTCCGGTCGAGTCTCCCGCCGGGGGACCGCGTGTTGCGCCGGAGCGTTCCGGCTGCTCGATGGGGACCGCGTCATGCCACTCCGCTCGAACCGGAACACACTTTGCGTACTCGCCGCGGCCGCGGCGCTCACCGTCGCGGCGCCCGCGCAGGCGAGGATTATCGGCAGCGCGTTCGACCCGCCGTTTTTCGACGGCATCGGTACCTTCCTTCTCCCGGACATCCCGGCCTGTCTCGGTCTGGGCGGTGGGTTCCACACGGTCAACGGTGGCTCCGATCCGTGCGCCGGCGTGATACTGCTCAGCGCCGCCGTGAATGCATCGGATAGCGGCGGAACCGCGCACCTTTCGCTGCCGCCGCCGACGCCCGACGCGGCGGCGGTCAGTGGAATCGTCATCGACACGGAGGCGCCGCAGCTCGTCGTCGGCGTCAACACCGGCATGATTCCGATCTTCGCCGACGCCTGCACCGGTGACCTGTGCGACTACGAGTGGTGGATCCAGTGGGATTCGAATCTGCCGGAAGGGGAGTTCCTCAGCAACTCGGTCTCGCTCTTCGCGCAGTACTGCCCGGACGGGTGTCGTGGCGACATGTTCCGGTTCGGCGATCCCGCGGTCGACGTCAAGTTCTTCCTGACGCCGGAACCTGGCTCGCTTGCACTCCTCGTCGGCGCGCTCGGCGCCATCTGGATGATCCGGCGCCGCCGCGCGACCTGACGCGCGCGGCAACCCGGCCGCCCGCCGACCTCGCGACGGCTGGCGTCTTGTTTCTTGTGAGGTACCTCAGGTCAGGCGGTGAGTGCGGCCTCGTCCGCGAACGATAGCGCGGCGTCGATCGCATCGTCGAGCGCCCATGTCGCACCCTCGGCCCAGGCCGCGTCAAACGCCTCCTCGCCCAGCGCCTCGTGGGCGGCTTCGATACTCGATAGACGCCTCGACTCGCCGCGGTGCAGCCTAGGGATGCCCAATCGCTCGCGGATCGCACTGGCAGCCGCGTGTAGGTGCACCGCGCCATCGCAGCGACCCGCGTCCTGCATGAGTGCTGCGAAATCCTCGAGACAGTCGAGCGCCTCGGAACTCATCTGGAACGACTCGAAGGCGCGCAGCGCGTCGGCGAACTTCACGCGCCCGGACGAAGGTTCACCGCCCGCGACATCAGCCTTGCCGAGGCACCAGAGCGCGATTGCCTCGTTCCGCATGTCTTCGGCCTGCTGACAGATCTTGAGCGAGCACGCGAACCGCCTGCGCGCGCCATCCAGATCGCCCGCAACGAGCGCGAGTTCTCCTAGGTTCCGTTCGCACTCACCCTCGAGCTCGGCGTCGCGAATGCTACGCGCGATCAACAGACCCTGTTCGAACAGCCTCCGCGCGCTGGCATCATCGGCTTGCCGGACAGCGATTTCTCCGAGATTGAACAACCCGACGGCCTCTCCGAACCGATCGCCTTGTGCGCGGTAGAGGGCAAGCGCCTCCTCCTCGCACACGCGTGCCTGGGCCACGTCGCCCTGGCGCAGATGCAGAGTCGATAGCGTCGACAGCGTTGGCGCCGTATCTTTCGGTGCGCCGAGCGCGCGGCGTATCGCGAGGCATTCGTTCAGCATCGCCGCTGCCTCCGCATAGTCCCCCTGAAGGATCGCGAATGCACCACCCAGGTAGAGCGCGTGGCCACGCGCCACGTTTGGGTCGCGGATCTCCGGAAGCATAAGCGCAGCGCGCACGTTGTTGCGGGCTTCGTTTGAGTAGCCGCGCCGAATCCGGAACGTCATCAGCGCAACCTCAATCTTGACGGCGATGACCGGGTCCACACCGCCAGCGAGCGAGAGCGCGATCGCCGCGCGAAGGTTGTCGAGCTCGACTTCGAGGCGTCGCGTCCATTCGGCGTCCTCGGGCCCCACGAGCCGGGGGCGCGCCATCTTCGCCAGGTTGAGGTAATACTCACAGTGGCGTGCTGCGGTCGCGGCGACGTCGTCGCGCTCCTTCAGCCGCTCGCTCGCGAACTCGCGGATCGCCGTCTGCAGGCCGGGGCGCTTCGTCAGGTGCTCGTGGGCGAATTCCTTGATCGTCTCGAGCAGGCCGTAGCGCGACGCGCGACCCTCCTGCTCGACCATGATCAGCGACTTGTCGACGAGCGAGTTGACGAGATCCAGGACGTCCTCCGGCGCGATCGGGTCGGCGCCGCAGACCGCCTCGGCGGCCTGCAGGTCAAAGCCGCCGGCGAAGACGGAGAGGCGGTCGAGCACGATCTGCTCATCCTCGCGCAGGAGGTCATACGACCAGCTCACGAGCGCGCGCAGCGTCTGCTGCCGCTCGAGCGCGACGCGGCTGCCGCCCGTCAGGAGCCTGAACCGGTCGTGCAGCCGTGCGTTGATCTCGGCGACCGACAGCGAACGGAGCCGTGCCGCCGCGAGCTCCAGCGCGAGCGGGATGCCGTCGAGACGAGCGCACAGCTCGGCGACCGCGGCCGCGTCGTCGTCGGTCACGGCGAAGTCCGGCCGCTGCAGCCGTCCTCGCTCGACGAAGAGCTGCACCGCGTCGGAGCGCAGGAGCGCATCGGCGCCGGCTTTGCGGTCGGGGACGCGCAGCGGGAGCACCGGATACGTCTGCTCGCCCTGGATGTGCAGCGCTTCGCGGCTCGTCGCGAGGATGCGGATCCCCGGAATCGCCTTGAGCAGCGTGTCGGCAAGGCTGGCGCACGCGTCGACCAGGTGTTCGCAGTTGTCGAGGACGATCAGCAGCGTGTGCTCGCGCAGGTGCTCGCACAGGCTCTGGGTCAAGGACTTGCCGGCTTCCTCGCGAATGCCCAGCACGTGGCCGGTGGCGTTGGGAACCAGCGACGGATCGCGGATCGGCGCGAGGTCGACGAACCATACGCCATCGGGATAGCGGTCGAGCACGTCGGCGGCGATCTGCAGGGAGAGGCGCGTCTTGCCGAGGCCGCCCATGCCGAGGAGCGTGAGGAGCCGCGTCCCGTCGAGGAGCCGCTTTGCCTCGGCCAGCTCGCTTTCGCGCCCGATGAATGACGTCGCCTGCTGGGGCAGGTTGTTGGGCGTCGCCTCGAGCGAGCGCAGCGCAGGGAAGTCCTGCCGCAGATCGGGGTGCAGGAGCTGGTAGACGTGTTCGCTCGTCGCGAGGTCGCGCAGCCGCACGGCGCCGAGGTCACGCAGGGAAGCGCCGTCGGGCAGCCGTTCGCGGGTGCGATCGACCACCGCTTGCGACACCAGGATCTGGCCGCCGTGCGCGGCCTTCATGATCCGGGCGGCGCGATTGACCGGGCTGCCGAAGAGATCGTCGTCGCGCCGCTCGACGAGTCCCAGGTGCAGCCCCGCGCGGAGGCGGAGCGACACCGGCTTCGCGTTCGCGAGGGCATCGAGCGAGCGCTGGAGAGCCACCGTGGCGGCGAGGGCGTCCGCCGGATCGGCGAAGGCCGCGTACATGCCGTCGCCGGTCATCTTGACGATCGCGCCGCGATGATCGGCGACCGCGACACGGGAGAGGCGGTCGTGCTCGGCGAGCGCGAGCGACATGCTCGCCGCCTCCTGCTCCCACAGGCGCGTGCTGCCTTCGATGTCGGTGAAGAGCAGCGTCGTCAGTTTGGAGGGCTCGTGCACGCCGTCAATCTCCGCGGCGGTTCGCCGCTCGCCGCCAACTCTACCGCTCGGACGGAGCGCTGCCAACCGGAGGCGCGGTCGAATATTCCACGCCGGCGGCACGGAATCCGCGCCTTGGTGGTCACCGGTCGCGCCGAAGGCGCGTGCGGTACACTGCGACGGGCCGTCGCGCCGGGTGCTCGGCCCGCGCCATGCCGGGGAGGATGCTCATGTCGAAGCTTGGGTTGCTTGGGGCCGGCGCCACGCTCGCCATGCTGTGCTGGAGCTTCGAAGCCGGCGCAGCCGACATCGGCCAGATCAAGGTCGCAAAAGGGCAGGTGACGATCGAGCGCAACGGGCAGGTGGCCCCGGCGCAGACCGGCGCGCGCCTCCACGATGCGGACATCGTGAAGACCGGTCCCGACGGCTCGGTCGGCATTACGATGGCCGACGATTCGCTCCTCTCCGCGGGACCCGACACGGTCATTGCGCTCGATCGTTACGCGTTCGACCCGACGACGCAACGTGGCCGGTTCGACACGTCGCTCAACAAGGGCACGCTTGCGGTCATCTCGGGCCGGATCGCGAAGCAGTCGCCCGATGCGATGACGGTGCGCACGCCTGCCACGATCCTCGGCGTGCGCGGCACCGAGTTCGTGGTCAGCACCGATGACTGAGTCCGTTGCCCGCCGCGCGCGCGTAGCCGTCCTCGTCGCCGCGGCGGCCATCGCCGGCTGTGCGGAGCGGGGGACCGTCGTGCTTCTTCCCTCGAGCGACGGCAAGCCGGCGGCAGTGTCGGTCCGGCAGGGCGAGCACGAGGTGGTCCTCGATCAGCCGTACGCGGCGGCGCACGCGACGCCGTTCGGGCCGAGCGCGTATCGCGCCAATGCGCAGGAAGTCGAGGCGCAATTCGGCCCGGCACTCGCCGCGCAGCCGAGCCGCCCGGCCAGCTTCACCCTCTACTTCGTCGAGGGGAGCGACGAGTTCACCGCCGAATCGAAGGAGGTCGTCGGCCGCATACTCGGCGAGATCGCCCGGCGGCCGGTGCCCGACGTGCGCGTCGTCGGTCACACGGACGCCGTGGGCAGCGATCAATTCAACGACGCGCTCGGCCGGCAACGCGCGGACGTCGTCCGCGCGGCGCTCGTGCGGCTCGGCGTCCCGAGCGCCGACATAGAGACCACTTCGCGCGGCAAGCGCGAGCCGGCGATCCCTACTCCCGACGGCGTGGCGGAGCCGCGCAACCGGCGCGTCGAGATCATCGTTCGCTGATCACGCGCCGATCGAGGGGCGGAGCCAGCGCAGCGCGAGCACCGTGACGTCGTCGGCGGGTTCGGCGCCGGCCGTGAAGGCGCGGACGTCCGCGAGCAGGGTGTCGACGAACGCCTGCGCGGTACCCGGACCGGCCTGCCAGCGGAGCAGTCCAGCCTCGAGGCGCGCGCGCCCGAAGCGCTCGCCCGCGGGATTCCGTGCGTCGACGACGCCGTCGGTGACGACGCAGAGCAGCTCGCCCGGCCCCAGGCGGCGCGAGGCGCCGCGATAATCGAAGTCCGGGACGGCGCACAGCGGCGGGCCGTCGCCGTCGGCGAGCTGCTCGAGCGGCCTCGGCGCGGGCGCGACGACATACGGGTTCTCGTGCCCCGCGTTGCTGTAGTCGAAATGACCGCTCTCGAGATCGAGCACGCCCGCAAACGCGGCGACGAACAGCATCGCGGGATTGTCGCGCGAGATCTCGTCGTTCGCCGCGCGCATCAGGGCGCCGATCGCAGCGTTCGGCGCGCGTAGCGTCGCGCTCTTGCACAAGGCCTTGCTCACGGCCATGAACACGCTCGCCGACAGGCCCTTGCCCGCAACGTCGCCGACCATGAAGAAGAGTCGGCGTCCGTCGAGCATGAAGAAATCGTAGAGATCGCCGCCCGTCTCGCGCGCTGGCGTCATCGTCGCCGCAACGTCGACGCGGCGCTCGCCTCGCAGCGTGTCGGTGCCAGGCAGGAAGCCCTGCTGGATCCGGCGCGCCGCGTCGAGCTCGCCCGCGACGCGCGCGGCGTCCTCGCGCTGCCGCTGCACCGCCTGCTCGAGGCGCCGCCGCTCGTGCGCCGCATCGCCAAGCGTGAGCACCAGCAGCGCGACGTACAGGAGCAGGAGCGCGAGCGCGGGCGTCGCGCCGTCGAGGACGAGGCGCCCGGCGCCGAACGCGGCCGCACCGGCGAGCAACGGCAGCGCGATGCAGGCTGCGGCGGCCAGCGCGCCGCGGCCGGGCTTGAGCCGCGGCGTGACGGTGACCAGGGTGAGACCGAGGAGCACGAAGAGCGCGAGCTCGGCTTGCGGCGCCCACCGTGGCCGCGAGAGCCAGCTTTCGTCGCGGAGGTTCTCGAGAGCCTGCGCATGGATCTCGATGCCCGGCATCGCTGGCGTCACGGGCGTCGCGTGCGAATCGCCGAGCGCGAGTCCCGTGCTGCCGACCAGCACGAGCTGTCCCGCGAGGCCATGCGGCTCGATCTTGTGCTCGAGGACGTCGACCGCCGACACGAAGCGGCCCGGGTCGTGGCGGGAGAAATGGAGCCGGAGCGCTCCGTCGCGCTCCGTCGGGACGACGAAATCGCCGATGGCGACGCTCCTCACATCCGCGCCGTCGGCAGAGACCCGGATATCCGGCGCGCCGAGCGCCACGCGAAACAGTTCGACCGCCAGCGACGGCACGATCCGGTCGCCGATCCGCATGACAAGCGGGATCCTGCGCACGACACGGTCGGGCGGGCCGATCGAAAGCGCGCCGTGTCCTGCGGCGGCAGCGTCGAGCGCTTCGATGTTCGTGTTGGCGGCAGCGATCGCCGGAATGTCGGGCGTGGATTTCGGCTCGCCCGGGGGGCCGAGGTTCGTCACCACCACGGGTGGACCTCGCAGTGTGCGTCCCGTGGGCTCCGGGGCCTCGACGAAGCCGAGGACTACCGGCTGCCCTGCGATCGCGCGGGCGAGCACGTCGTCGTTCGACGGCAGCGTGCCGAGCCGCTCCGCGAGCACCGGGTCCTGCGCACGCGCACGGGCGAGCACGAGCTCCGGCGAGAGGCGGTCGGGCTCGGACATCAGGATGTCGACGCCGACGGCCGCCGGCTTCTGTTGCACGATCGCGCCGATCAGCTCGGCGAGAAGCGTCCGCGGCCAGGGCCACTGGCCCAGGCGGGCCAGGCTCTTTTCGTCGATCTCCACCACCGTCTCGGGCAAGAGGCCGATCGCACGCGGCCGGACGGCCTGATAGGTGTCGAACCACGCGCCTTGCAGTCGGGTGTTCCACCGCTCGCTCGTGCCGACCAGGACGGCAAGAGCGACAAGGAGCGCGACGCCGATCGCCGTGATGCGCCGGTGCGACGCCCGCGCCGGCGGCGCCGCGACCGTGCCGCTCACAACGCGATTTCCATGCCGTCGTAAGCGGCGGTCACCCTGAGCGGGCGGCCCTTGCGCGAGATCTCCTCGAAGCGGCGAGCTTCGGTGAGCACGCGAACGATCGCCCAGTCGTCGTGCACGGGCTCGTGGTGGAAGAGACAGAGCTCCCGTGCGCCGGCCATCTGGCAGAGCTCGACGCCGACGATGTTGCTCGAGTGACCCCAGTCGGCCTTGATCGAGATCGCGTCGGCGAGCGAGTACATCGCGTCGAAGATGACCAGGTCCGCGTCGCGGAAGAAGTCGACGAACCGGCGCGTCTCCTCGAGATCGACGAGCGCGTGCTCCGAGTCGGTCGAATAGATCACCGACTTCCCCCCCGCCTCGAAGCGGTATCCGTACGAGTCTCCGGCGTGCCGCTGGAGCATCGGAGTCACCGCGAGCCCGGCGATCTCGCGCGTCCGTCCCGCCTCGAGCCTGACGAATTCGATGTCGGCGCCGAGCGCGGCGAAGTCGACCGGGAACGACGGTGCCCCGTGCTGCCGCCGGAGCGCCTCTTCGAGCCGCTCGTGGACGCCGTAGATCCGGATGCGGTTGCCCGCGATGTACGCCGGCGTGAAGAAGGGGAACCCCATGATGTGGTCCCAGTGCACGTGGGACATGAACACGTGGTAGGTCTGCGGCGACGACGGCCCGTGGCGCGCGAGCGCGCGCTGTCCGAACGGCCGGACGCCGCTGCCGAGGTCGCACAGCACGTAGTCGGGACCGCCGGTCTCGATCTCGACGCAAGAGGTGTGCCCCCCGAACGTTCCGGTGATCTCGGGTCCGAGCCCGTCGACGTACGCAGCGAGGTCGTCCTCCGACGCGAAGGCGCGTCCCGAGGCACCGCGCAGCGCCGCCGTCACTTTCGCGCGGACGTCCGCCGTGGTGAGTGCGACCGGCAGCGAGCCGCGGGTGCCCCAGAACCGGACGAGCTTCACGACGTCGAGTCCCAGGCGGCGAGCGCGGAGGGCGCCAGCGCCGCGAGCGCGTCGCGGACGGTCGGAAACACTTCGAGCACGTGCGTGAAGCGCGCGATATCGAAGATCTCGGCGACCACCGGTTGCAGCCCAGCCACGGCGATTCGCGAGTTGCGCGCGTGCAGGGCCTTCGCCGCGACCATCAGGACGCGCAGCCCCATGCTGCTCACGTAGCCGACGTCGCGGAAATCGAGGACGAGCGCCCGCGTGTCGGTTGCCTCGGGCGCGAGGACCGGCGCGAGCGCGCGCTCGAGGTGCTGCGCATTGGGATGGTCGATCGGCCCGGCAGGTGCAATCACGACGACGTCGGCGAGACGGCGATTTGCAATGTCCAAAGGTGTCTCCCGGACGGGAGAGGCGCGACGCGGAAGCCCCCCGGCGCGATTATAGGGCTCTGCGGGTGGCCCGCGTCACCGCGGGTGCACGAGCTAGGTCTTGTGCGCTTCGATGCCGCTACAGGAGAGCCCGCCGCCAGCGCCGGCCGGCGGCGGGGCAGGACGGAGGAGCTACTTGCCGGTCGCGCGCACTTCGACGAACTCGGCCGGGAACCAATCGGCCGTCGCGCCCATGTAGGTGGTGCGGTTGAAGCCGGTCTCTGAGATGATCAGGCGACCGGGCGTGCCGTTGGGCCCGTAGCCGGCGAGGGCCGTGAGCGGGCCGCTCGCGTTAGCTCGGAACGAGATATCCACGTACTCGAAGTTCGGATCGGTTTCGGGGTGGTTGTAGTCGAGGAGGGGACCGGGGCTCTGCTTCCAGGCGAACGAAGCATGGCACTCGCCGATGCCGGGTACCGCTCCTGCAAGCACGTCCGGCGCCCGCGCTCCGAAGATGAGCGGATCCGTCGCGAAGTCGCCGGTCACGATTCTCATCCCGAAGGTGAGTGCGTTCGCGGTGTGCAGCTCGACGTGCACCAGCATGCGGCCATCGCTCAGCGAGCGTGTGGTGACCGAACCGGAGAATGATGTGCCGAGGTCCGGGTAACCGTTATCCATGAGCCACTCGTTCGCGATACCCGCGTAGTCGCAGGAGGCGCTGTTGCCTCCGATGTAGCCCGAGAACGGCGCGGGCGTCTTGACCCCGGGCGCGGGTGCAATCCATCCCCAGTAGTCGGCAACCGGCGGGATGTAGTTAACTTGCGATCCCTGCGCATCGAGGAAGGCCGACAGAGGGAGCTTTTTCGCCGGTCCGTCGGCCGAGGCCGTTGCGCCAAACATCAACGCCACGATGGCAATCGTAAGAAGTTTCAGGTTCGGCTTGACGCTTCGGTTCATGAGTTTCTCCTAGACGGCGAGGCGACGGGGGCGCCTCGGCCGAAGTTGACGTCGCTCCAGCCCCGTTCTGAGGGACGCTCCGGTAGCGGCTGGTGCAAAGGGAACTGCGATCACTTCAGCGGATTGGGAGTGAGCGTGCCGTTGATGTCGGCCGCCCCTCGACCGGTGAGTGCATTGTTAGCTGAGGTACGCAATACCGCCGATCCGAGGATTGCGAGGTCCTCTGCCGCGTTGCGCGCCAGCGTACTGCCGGTCACGGTGGCGGTCGTGGCCCCATCGAGGAAAAGGCCGGTCCAGCCATTCTCGACGACGGCGGAATCGGCGACCACAACTTGCAATGTCACGCCGGCTATGAAATTTGTTGCATCGATCCCAGCGGCGCCATTTCCGGTGACGACACTATCAGTCAGCGTCGCGGCGACGGTAAACCCGTCTGCGGGAAACTTAAAATTGACGTCCACTTTAATGCCTGCGCCGCCATTGTTCTGAATTGTCAGCCTGCTGCCATGGAATATGCCATTGCCAATAAGTACGCCATCGTTTCCATTTCCCACGATGCGGGAATTGGAGACGCGAACGTTGGGGTTGTTAGTAGCATACAGACCCGACGTGCCATTACCGCGCAACACAGTCCCGTCGATGACGACATGCACGTTATCTAGGATAAAGATGCCAAGTTCCGATAGGTTCGACACGACGCAATCTTCTATGTACACAGCACCATTACCACCCACTAAAATGCCATGCGTACCGCCCTGCCCGTTAATCGTCAGTCCGCGCAGTACGATTTTGGTACTCGGGCCTCCTGCGGCCGTGATGCCAATACCCGCTACTCCTCCGGGCAGCGGAAAGACGCTGATGCCGGCATAGACACCCGGCGACGCGATGATCGACACCGACTGGTTAATATCCACTGGGCCGTAGCCACCAGAGTCCAGGACGATTACCTCACCTCCATCGCCCGTGGCGGCGAGCGCGGTGGCGAAATCACGGCACGGCGCGACGCGCGAGCAAGCTGGATTGTTGACACCGCCGGTCGAGACGAAGGTGCGCTGTGCTGCGATCGCGGGACCGATGGCGAGAAATGCCGCGATAGCAAATGCTGTTCTGAGCTTGCAATTCATGTGACCTCCCTTCGCTTTGCGAAAAACGGCGCAGATCAAACGCCGCAATGAACGGATCGCCGATCGATTCAGTCCGTGCATCGAGCGTCCGCGGTTGTCTTTGATTGCATGATGCTGGGCGTATCGGCGCCCGCATGCTCCGTCCGCCTCACCGTAGCGATTCTCGAGTGACCGGTAGTCCGATTTTCGGGCCGGCGATTTGGGATCGACGCACAAAACGACGCCGGAATTGGGCGGGAACGGGTCCCGAGCGCCAGAATGAGAATGGTTCTTGTTGCGCATAGCACGTGCCCGCGGCGGTTGTTCGAGGCGACGGTGTCAATGTCCCCCATTGGCTTCCGGCCGTCCTTAAGAGCGCCTTAAACTTTTTCCACAGCCGTGCGGGTGCCCGACCGCGCAGGATCGAAGCCGGGTATAGACTTGCTCTGGCGACCCGTGGAGGTCCGCGCTTCACAATGGGAGAGGATCGGGACATCGCCCGCGTCCGCTTTGGCGCTTTCGAGCTCCAGCCAAGCGAACGCCGATTGCTGCACGCCGGCCAGCCGCTGGCCGTGGGTCCGCGCGCGTTCAATCTGCTGGTAGTGTTGGTGGAGCGCGCGGGGCAGCTGGTATCGAAGGACGAGCTGCTCGACCGCGTCTGGCCGAACCTGGTCGTCGAAGAGAACAACCTGCAGGTCCAGGTCTCGGCGCTGCGCAAGATCCTTGGCGCGCAGGCGATCGCGACGATTGCGGGGCACGGCTATCGGTTCACGCTGACGCCGAGCCGGGAAGTGGTGGCGCCGGCATCGCTCGCGGCGCCGGCGCCGTACAACCTCCCGCGGCAGGTCACTTCGTTCGTCGGTCGAGCGCGCGAGCTGGCCGAGGTCAAGGCCCTGCTGGAGCACACGCGGCTGCTGACGCTGGTCGGATTTGGCGGCATCGGCAAGACGCGGCTGTCGCTTCAGGTCGCGGCCGCCGTTGCGGACGCCTATCCGGACGGGGTGTGGTTGGTGGAGCTGGCGCCGCTAACCGATGCCCGGCTGGTGGCGCAGGCGGTGGCCTCGGTGCTGGGGGTCCGCCAAGAGCCGGGGCGGCCGGTGGTCGAGGCTCTGCTGAAGCACGTCGCGGAACGACGTCTGCTGCTCCTCCTCGACAGCTGCGAACATCTGATCCAAGCCGCTGCGGAACTCACCAGGCAACTGCTGCAAGCTGGCCCGCAGCTGAAGCTCCTCGCCACCAGCCGGGAACGGCTGCACCTCACGGGCGAGACGACCTACGTGGTGCCGGCGCTTACGCTGCCGGGGCCGAATCCGGCCATCACGCTACCTGCGCTGACCGAGTACGAGGCGGTGCGGCTGTTCCTCGACCGCGCGGTGGCAGCGCAGCCGGCGTTTCAACTGACGCATCACAATGCCGCCGCGGTGGCGGACATCTGTCGTCACGTCGACGGCATTCCGCTGGCGATCGAGCTGGCCGCTGCGCGCGCGCGCGTACTGTCAGTGGAGAAGATCGCCGAGCGGCTCTCCGACCGCTTCCGGCTGCTGACGCACGGCGACCCGACCGCGCTGCCGCACCGGCAGACGCTGCGGGCGATGATCGACTGGAGCTATGACCTGCTGCCGGAGCCGGAGCGTGCGTTGCTGCGGCACCTCGCGGTGTTTGCCGGGGGTTTCACACTGGAGGCCGCGGAGGCGGTCGGTGCGGGCGGCGAGGTCGACGCGATCGACGTGCTCGACCTCTTGACCGAGCTGGTGGAGAAGTCGCTGGTCGTGGTGGACGCCGGCGCCGAGCGTTACCGGCTGCTCGACACCGTGCGCGAGTATGTGCAGGAGCGGCTGAACGAGTCAGGAGAAGGAGATCCAGTCGACGCACGGCATCTCGCGTTCTATCTGGCACTGGCCGAGCAAGCGTCACCGAACCTTCGCGGAGGTCCGACCCAGGGAGCCTGGCTCACCCGGCTCGATGCCGAGCGGGAAAACCTTCTCGCCGCACACGCTGCATGCGACCACCTCGACGGAGCGGGCGAGGCGGGGCTCAGGCTGGTGCGCGCGCTGACTAATAACTGGGCCCATCGCGGTCAGTTCGAACTCGGGTACCGTGCGATGATGGAGGCGCTTGCGCGAGCGCAAGAACCTAGTGTCGCCCGCTGCAATGCCCTTGCTAATTCGGCAACTCTCGCGATTGAATTCGGCCAATTCGACACGGCCAAGGTTTCCCTGACAGAGGCACTTGCGATTGCAACGCAAGTGGGTGCTGGAGACAGGACTCGCGCAGACGCACTGAGGATGCTCGCCACGGTGCTCCAGATGGAGGGCAACCGGCACGAGGCGCGTCGATATCTGGAGGAGGCACGCGCTCTGGCACGATGCCTGGAAAGCAAGGACGTGCTTGCCATGGTCCTGACGGACTTGTCCGAACTCCTCCGCCTCGAAGGAGACACGGATGCCGCGGAGGCACTCTTGGAAGAGGCGCTGGCGTGCGCGCGTGCCGTTGGATTCCCCCTTCTTGCAGCCTTTCAACTCGTCGGCTTGGCGGCCATCGCTCTCGACCGTGGGGCGGGACACCGGGCGGTCGGAATGCTGCGCGAGGCGCTTGCAGCTTCCGAGAACGCGTCCTCCAAGCCGATGGCAGTGGACGTCATGGAAAAGGCGGCAGGCTTGGCCGCGTCATGCGAGGAGTGGCAGCGTGCGGCGCAACTATTCGGCGCAGCCACCGCGCAACACGAGCGGATGGGCGACCACCGTGAGTCCGTGGATGAGATGTTCCTTTCGCCGCTGATCGCGAAAGCACGTGCAGCGCTAGGTCCGGCGGCATTCACCGCAGCCGAGGCGGCAGGGCGGGCCCTTTCCTATGAGGCTGCGCTGACCGAGACTCGCGCTTGGCTGGAGATAGCTTCCGGATCGCGGGACGCACGTCCATTGGCTGCAGTTTCGGGACTCAGCTCCTGCAATTGCGGCAATTGATCGGGCCTTCCCGAATGAGCGTTCAAGCCACGCCATCCGCCTACCGATTTGATCGCTTCCGCCTTGACCCAAGCGAGCGACGGCTGCTCGCCGACGGCCAGCCGATGGCCGTGGGTCCGCGCGCCTTCAACCTGTTAGTGGCGCTGGTCGAGCGGGCGGGGCAGCTCGTGTCGAAGGACGAGCTGCTCGACCGCGTCTGGCCGAAGCTGGTCGTCGAAGAGAACAACTTGCAGGTCCAGGTCTCGGCGCTGCGCAAGATCCTTGGGGCGGAGGCGATAGCCACCGTTCCGGGGCACGGCTATCGGTTCACGCTCAAGCCGACCCACGAAACGGTGGCGCCGGCGCCATACAACCTCCCCCGACAAATCAGCTCGTTCGTCGGCCGTGCGGGCGAGCTGGCCGAGGTCAGGGCGTTGCTGGAGCGCGCCCGGCTACTGACGCTGGTCGGGTTCGGCGGCCTTGGCAAGACGCGGCTGGCCCTTGAGGTCGCCACCGGCGTGGCGAACGCGTATCCGGATGGCGTGTGGCTGGTCGAACTGGCGCCGCTGACTGACGCCCGGCGGGTGCCGCAGGCGGTCGCCTCGGTGCTCGGGGTGAGGGAAGAGCCGGGACGGCCGGTGGTCGAGGCGCTGCTGAAGCATGTCGCGGAGCGGCGCCTCCTGCTAATCCTCGACAGCTGCGAACACTTGCTGCAAGCGTGCGCCGAGCTGACTGGGCCGCTGCTTCAGTCGGGTCCGCACCTGAAGCTCCTCGCCACCAGTCGCGAGCGGCTGCACCTTCCGGGGGAGGCGTCCTACGTGGTGCGGGCGCTGGCGTTGCCGGAGCCCAACCCAGTAATTGCTGTGTCCGCGCTGACCGAGTACGAAGCGGTGCGCCTGTTCGTCGACCGGGCCGTGGCGGCACAGCCGATGTTTGTACTGACGCGCGAGAATGCCGCCGCGGTGGCGGACATCTGTCGCCACGTCGACGGCATCCCGCTGGCGATCGAGCTCGCCGCCGCGCGCGCGCGCATGTTGCCGGTGGAGAAGATCGCCGAGCGGCTGCGCGACCGGCTCCGGCTGCTGACGCACGGCGACCGGACTGCGCTGCCGCATCGGCAGACGCTCCGCGCGATGATCGACTGGAGTTACGACCTCCTCACCGAGCCGGAGCGCGCCCTGCTGCGGCGCCTCGCGGTGTTCGCGGGCGGTCTCACCCTTGAGGCCGCGGAGGCGGTCGGTGCAGGTGGGGACGTCGAAGCCATCGACGTGCTCGACCTATTGACCGAGCTCGTTGAGAAGTCGCTGGTGCTGGTCGAAGCCGGCGCCGAGCGCTATCGGCTGCTCGATACCGTGCGCGAGTATGCGCAGGAGCGGCTCGACGAATCGGGTGACGGCGATCGGACCCGCACACAGCACCTCATGTTCTATCTGGAGTTCGCAGAGGGCGCCAAGGAGGCGTTCTATGGTGCGGAACAGGTGGCGTGGTTCGCGCGGTTCGAGCTCGAGCGGGAGAACTTCCTCGCTGCCCATGCGTGGGGTGGGCAAACGGCGAGGGGCGCGGAACTTAGGCTGAGATTGGTTTTTGCGATGAGACAGTACTGGATCCATCGCGGCGGGTTGGGGCTCGGATACAAGGTGGCGATGGAGGCGCTGACGGGCGCGCATGGACAGATTGCCAGCCTGGCACGCTGTCAGGGTCTCTACGCCGCTGCCAAATTCGCAAGCTGCATTGGCAACTATGCGGAAGCGAATGCGTTGCTGGAGGAGAGCCTTTCGATTGCCCGGATGGTCGGCAACGACGAACGAATCGCAATGGCGCTCCATTCACTGGGGGAGCAGTCTTACGCGCAGGGGAGGCCCGAGGAGACGCGCAGGCGCTACGAAGAAGCGCTCCCGTTGGCGCGGCGCGTGGAGAACAAGATCCCTCTCATCGCGAGCCTCATGGGGCTTGCCGCGCTGTATCGCCTGGAACGGAATCTTGATGCTGCGGAGGAGCTCTATCGAGAGGCCCTGCCAGTTGTTCGCGATCTTGGAGATTTCAGCGACGTCATCGTCGGCCTGATCAACTTGGCGTGCCTCTCCATGGCGAAGGGATTCGGGGAGCCCTCGAGGGAGTTGCTGTTCGAGGCGCTTGAGTACGTCGAGCGGATGGGTTCCCGGGCTTTGGGAGCAAGCGTGCTGCATATTTCGGCCGGCCTTGCGGCCTTCCTCGGAGAGTGGCGGCGCGCCGCACAGTTCCGGGGGGCGGCAACCGCACAATGCGAGCAGATCGGGTTTCACCCTGATCCGCTGGACGAAGAATTAGTTGTGCCCCTGATCGCGAAGGCACGCGCAGCGCTCGGGACGTCGGCATTCACTGCGGCCGAGGCGGCCGGGCGGGCGCTCTCCTATGTCGCGGCGCTGGCGGAGACGCGCGCGTGGCTCCGGGAAGACAGGACGATGGACGTCGGCGAACGCCTTTAAGCTCCGCGCAGCGGGCCCGCGCAATAACGGGGGCTGTCAGCGCCGCTTTCCGCCGCCCAGGAGCGACCCCAGCACGCCGCGCACGATCTCGCGGCCCATCGTCGAACCCACGGTGCGCGCGGCGCTCTTGGCCATCGCCTCGACCATGCTGTCCTTCCGGCCGCTGCCCGTCATGAGACCGCCGAGCGAGCCCTTGATCGAATCGAGGAAGCCGCCGCCTCCCGCACTCGGTGCGGAACCCGGTGCGGCCGGTGCCGCGGCCTGTTCCGCGCGGCCGCGCAGCCGCTCGTACGCCGACTCCCGGTCGACCGGCTTGTCGTAGGCGCCGGCGACCGGCGACGCCGCCATGAGCGCCCGTCGTTCCTCGGGCGTGATGGGGCCGATCCGGCTCGCCGGCGGCAGCACGAAGGCGCGCTCGACCATCGCGGGCCGCCCCTTCTCGTCGAGGAACGAGATCAGTGCCTCGCCGACGCCGAGCTCGGTGATCGCCGCCGCGGTGTCGAGCTTCGGGTTGGCGCGCATCGTCTCGGCGGCCGCCTTGACCGCCTTCTGGTCGCGCGGCGTGAACGCACGAAGCGCGTGCTGCACGCGGTTGCCGAGCTGTCCCAGCACCGTGTCCGGCACGTCGAGCGGATTCTGGGTGACGAAGTAGACGCCGACGCCCTTCGACCGGATCAGCCGCACGACCTGCTCGATCTTGTCGAGGAGATTCTTCGGAGCGTCGGTGAAGAGCAGGTGCGCCTCGTCGAAGAAGAAGACGAGCTTCGGCTTGTCGGGATCGCCGACTTCCGGCAGCCGCTCGTAAAGCTCGGACAGGAGCCACAGGAGCAGGGTCGAGTAGAGCTTGGGCGCCGCCATGAGCCTGTCCGCGGCGAGGATGTTCATGACGCCCTTGCCTCCGGCCCCGGTCTGCAGGAGATCGTCGATGTTCAGCATCGGCTCGCCGACGAACTTCTCGGCGCCCTGCTGCTCGAGCGCGAGCAGGCCGCGCTGGATCGCGCCGACGGACGCTGCCGAGACGTTGCCGTAGTTCGTCTGGAACTGCTGCGCGTTGTCGCCCACGTACTGGAGCGCGGCACGGAGGTCCTTGAGGTCGAGGAGCAGGAGTCCGTTGTCGTCCGCGACCTTGAATACGAGCGCCAGCACGCCCTCCTGCGTGTCGTTGAGGTCGAGGATCCGCGCGAGGAGCAGCGGCCCCAGGTCCGAGACCGTGGCGCGCACGGGGTGGCCCTGCTCGCCGAACACGTCCCACAGCACGGCGGGGCAGCCGGCGTACTTGGGCTCGTCCGCCCCGATGGCCTTGAGCCGGGCGGAGAGCTTTTCCGACGGTGCGCCGGCCTGGCTGATCCCCGCCAGGTCGCCCTTGACGTCGGCCATGAACACGGGCACCCCGATCGAGGAGAACCGCTCGGCCATGACCTGCAGCGTGACCGTCTTGCCGGTGCCGGTCGCCCCGGTGACGAGGCCGTGGCGGTTCGCGAGGGCAGGCAGGAGCGCGAGTTCGCCCAGGGCGTTGCGGGCGATCGGCAGGGGCGCGGGCATGGCGGGCTTTCGTGAGGGCAAACCGGCCCCATCTTACCCTCGGTCCGGAAGGCCGGGACGCAGGACGTGGGGGCGTCGGCCGGACGATCGTCCCGGCGGCCGCCAGGCGATAAAACGCCGTGCCGGCCCTTCAAATTCCCGCGCTTTTCTGTTATATTTCACTGCAGTAAGAGTCAAGAAATGGGCTGGACACAGCCCATTTTTTTTTGGAGCAGCGACGCAAGGGCCAGCCGGCCTCGCGGCGCGAAGCAGGTGATGGATCACTTGGCGGCATTGCTGGAGCGCACCGTGCCCCCTCTGGGGTACGAGCTGGTCGACTGGGAGGGCACTCCCGGGGCGCGGCTTGTCCGCGTCTTCATCGACAAGCCGGGTGGAGTCACGGTCGACGACTGCGCGCGCGTCTCGAATCAGCTGACCCGCCTCTTCGCGGTCGAAAACGTGGACTTCGGCCGGCTCGAAGTGTCGTCGCCCGGGCTCGACCGGCCCCTGCGCAAGCCGGAAGACTTCGTGCGCTTTGCGGGACAGGAAGCCGAGTTCAAGCTCGCGACGCCGATCGCGAACGCGAAGAAGCTCCGGGGCGTGCTCCGCGGCTGCGCCGACGACGCGGTGACCGTGGCGACGGCCGCGGGCGAGGTGACCGTGCCGCTCGCGGACATCGTGCGGGCGCGGCTCGTGCCGAGAATTGAGTGGAGATGACGAGATGACGACGAACGGGAAGGAAGTGCTGATGCTCGTGGACGCGCTCGCGCGCGAGAAAAACGTGCCGAAGGACATCGTCTTCACGGCCCTCGAGTCGGCGCTCGCCTCGGCCACCAAGAAGCGCTTCCCCAACGAGATCGACGCGCGCGTCGCGATCGACCGCGAGACCGGCGAGTACGAGTCGTTCCGGCGCTGGACGGTCGTGCCCGACGAGGAGCACGAGGAGCCCGCCTACCAGCTCGCGATCACCGACGCGTTCGAGCGCGATCCGAACCTGAAGCTCGGCGACGTCATCGAGGAGCCGCTCGAGCCGATCGAGTTCGGGCGCATTGGCGCGCAGGCCGCGAAGCAGGTCATCCTGCAGAAGATCCGCGACGCGGAGCGCGAGCAGATCCTGAACGACTTTCTCGAGCGGCAGGACAACCTGCTCACCGGCACGGTGAAGCGGATCGAGCGCGGCAACGCGATCGTCGAATCGGGCCGCATCGAGGGCCTCGTCCCGCGCGACCAGCTGATCCCGAAGGAGATGCTGCGGGTCGGCGATCGCATCCGGGCGTACGTCACCAAGGTCGACCGCACGGCGAAGGGGCCGCAGCTCATCCTGTCGCGTATCGCCCCCGAGTTCCTGATGCGGCTGTTCGAGCTCGAGGTGCCCGAAATCGAGGAAGGCCTGATCGAGATCAGGGCCGCCGCGCGCGACCCCGGCATCCGCGCCAAGATCGCCGTCAAGTCGAACGACCCGCGGCTCGACCCCCAGGGCACGTGCATCGGCATGCGCGGCTCGCGCGTCACCGCGGTGACCAACGAGCTCGCCGGCGAGCGCGTCGACATCATCCTCTACTCGGACGATCCGGCGAAGTTCGTCGTCAACGCGCTCGCGCCGGCCGAGATCTCGTCGATCGTCGTCGACGAGGAGAAGCACAGCATGGACGTCGTCGTCGACGAGGAGAACCTCGCGATCGCGATCGGCCGCCTCGGCCAGAACGTGCGGCTCGCCTCCGAGCTCACCGGGTGGGAGCTGAACCTGATGAGCGTCGAGGACTCGCAGAAGAAGCACGAGGAGGAAGGCACGCGCCTGCGCACGCTCTTCATGGAGAAGCTCGACGTCGACGAGGAGGTCTCCGACATCCTGATCGCCGAGGGCTTCACGTCGCTCGAGGAGGTGGCCTACGTGCCGATCAACGAGATGATGGAGATCGAGGGCTTCGACGAGGACACCGTCAACGAGCTCCGGAGCCGCGCGCGCAACGCGCTCCTGACCGAGGCGATCGTCCGCGAGGAATCCGTCGAGAACGTCGAGGAGGCGCTGCTCAACCTCGAAGGCATGGACACCGAGATCGCGAGCGCGCTCGCGGCCCACGGCATCACGACGCGCGATGCGCTGGCCGACCTGGCCGGCGACGAGCTCGTCGAGCTTACCGGCATTGCGGCCGAGCGCGCCCAGGACCTCATCATGAAAGCGCGCGCGCACTGGTTCGAGGACGTGCCCGCCGACGCGGTGGTGGGTGCTCCCGCGGTGGGCACGCAGCACTGACGAAGCAGGCGGAAGAGGAAGGACGCAGGAGACGCGCATGGCGCACACGACAATCGAACAATTCGCGACGGAGCTCAAGATCCCGGCGGGCGCGCTCTTGGAGCAGCTCGTCAAGGCCGGCGTCGCCGGCAAGAAGGAGGGCGACAAGCTCTCCGAGGTCGACAAGACCAAGCTCCTCGAGTACCTGCAGAAGCAGCACGGCGCGGCGGGCGAGCCCAAGAAGAAGATCACGCTGACGCGCAAGCAGACGACCGAGATCAAGGCGGCCGGCTCGATGGGAAAGGCGCGGACCATTCAGGTCGAGGTGCGCAAGAAGCGCGTTTTCGTGAAGCGCGACGAGACCGAGGCGCCCGCCGTCGAGGAGGCGCCGGCGGCGCCCGCGGCGCCGCTGATCTCGGACGTCGAGCTCGCCGCCCGCGCGGCCGAGGAAAAGAAGGCGCAGGAGCTCTTCGCCCGCCAGCAGGAGGATCTGCACCAGAAGCAGGAGCAGGCAGCCAAGCGCAAGACGAAGAAGGAGAAGGAGACCGAGGAGGCGGCGGCGAAGGCGGCTGCCGAAGCCGCGGCCGCGAAGGCGGCGGAGGCGACCGAGAAGGCGAAGGCCGCCGCGCCGGCCAAGGCGAAGGCGCCGGCCGAAGGCACGTTGCACCGGCCGGCCGCGAAGCCGGGCGAGAAGACGCGCACCGTCAAGAAGACGGGCACGGCGTTCCAGGAGGAAGCCGCGCGGCGGCGCGCACTCAAGCTGCGCGGCGACGTCACCGGCGGCGCGGTGACGGCGGGCTGGCGGCAGCCGAAGGTCGGTCCGCGCCGGCACGACGAGGAAGGCGGCGATGCCGGGGCGTCGGCGGCGGCGGGCCCGATCGTCCGCGAGATCTCCGTCCCCGAGACGATCACGGTCGCCGACCTCGCGCACAAGATGTCGGTCAAGGCCACCGAGCTCATCAAGGCGCTGATGAAGCTGGGCCAGATGGTCACGATCAACCAGGTGCTGGACCAGGAGACCGGGATGATCCTGGTCGAGGAGCTCGGGCATCGCGCGATTCCCGCGAAGCTCGACGATCCCGACGCGCTGCTCGCCGAGGCCGAGGCGTCGAGCGCCGAGGCGCTCCCGCGCCCGCCGGTCGTCACGGTCATGGGCCACGTCGACCACGGCAAGACGTCGCTGCTCGACTCGATCCGCCGCGCCCGCGTGGCCAGCGGCGAAGCGGGCGGCATCACGCAGCACATCGGCGCCTATCACGTGCAGACGCCGAAGGGCGTGATCACGTTCCTCGACACGCCGGGCCACGAGGCGTTCACCGCGATGCGCGCGCGCGGCGCGAAGGTCACCGACATCGTCGTGCTGGTCGTCGCGGCGGATGACGGCGTGATGCCGCAGACGAAGGAGGCGATCGCGCACGCGAAGGCCGGCAACGTTCCGCTGGTGGTCGCCGTGAACAAGATCGACAAGGCCGAGGCGAATCCCGAGCGCGTGAAGCAGGAGCTGGTCGCGGAGAGCGTGATTCCCGAGGAATACGGCGGCGAGACGCAGTTCATCCCGGTATCGGCGAAGACCGGCGCCGGCATCGACAGTCTGCTCGACGCGATCCTGCTGCAGGCCGAGGTGCTGGAGCTGAAGGCGCCCAAGGACGCGCCCGCGAAGGGGATCGTCATCGAATCGCGACTCGACAAGGGCAAGGGCCCGGTCGCGACGGTGCTCGTCAACGCCGGCACCCTCAAGCGCGGCGACATCGTGCTCGCCGGTGCCGTGTTCGGCCGCGTGCGAGCGATGACCGACGAGACCGGTCGCAGCGTGCAGGCCGCAGGTCCGGCGATCCCGGTCGAGATCCAGGGCTTGTCCGACGTTCCGCTCGCCGGCGAGGCGGTGATGGTGCTGGGCGACGAGCGGAAGGCGCGCGAGATCGCGCTCTTCCGTCAGGGCAAGTTCCGCGATGTGAAGCTCGCGAAGCAGCAGGCGGCGAAGCTCGAGAACATGTTCGAGCAGATGGGCGAGGATGCGGTCAAGACGCTGGCGCTCATCGTCAAGGCCGACGTGCAGGGCAGCTACGAGGCGCTGACGCAGGCGCTGACCAAGCTCTCGACGGACGAGGTCAAGGTCAACATCGTCCACGCGGCGGTCGGCGGGATCACCGAGTCCGACATCAACCTCGCGCTCGCGTCGAAGGCGGTCGTGATCGGCTTCAACGTCCGGGCCGACGCAGCGGCGCGCAAGCTGGCCGAGCACAGCGGCGTCGACATCCGCTACTACAACATCATCTACGACGCGGTCGACGAGGTGAAGGCGGCGCTGTCCGGCATGCTTGCGCCGGAGCGCAAGGAAACGCAGATCGGGCTGGTCGAGGTGCGCGAGGTCTACCGGATTTCGAAGGTCGGGACCGTCGCGGGCTGCTACGTGCTGGACGGCGTCGTCAAGCGCGGCTCGCGCGTGCGTGTGCTGCGCGACAGCGTCGTCGTGCACGAAGGCGAGCTCGACTCGCTCAAGCGATTCAAGGACGACGTCCGCGAGGTCAAGGGCGGGTTCGAGTGCGGGCTGTCGATCAAGAACTGGAACGACGTCCAGAAGGGCGATCAGCTCGAGGTCTTCGAGATCGTCGAAGTCTCGCGGACGCTGTAGCCGTCATTCCCGCGAAGGCGGGAATCCAGCGTCGTTCGTGGAAAGTCACTGGGTCCCCGCCTGCGCGGGGACGACGGAGGACTGGCAATGAAGAAGACCTCCCAGCGCGCGCGCCGGATTGGCGACGAGATCCAGCGCGAGATCGCGGATCTCCTGCGCAACGAAGTGAAGGACCCGCGAGTGGGGCCCGTCACGGTCACCTCGGTCGACGTCTCGGCGGACCTCTCGCATGCGAAGATCTTCGTCACGCATCTCGCCGGCCGCGAGCAGGCCGACGCGGCGATCAAGGCGTTGCAGCATACGGCGGGCTTTCTCCGCTCCGCGCTGTCGCACCGGCTCTCGCTTTACTCGGTGCCACAGCTCCACTTCGCGTACGACGATTCGATCGAGACGGGCATGAAGCTGTCGCAGTTGATCGACGACGCGGTGGCCGCCGACCGCAAGCTGTCGCACTAGTGTGAACAGGCCCTAATGCGCTCCGCGCCGGCCGCCCCGCGCCGGCGGGTCGATGGGGTACTCCTGCTGGACAAGCCATCGGGCATTTCGTCGAACGCGGCCCTGCAACGCGCGAAGCGCCTCTACCGCGCGGAGAAGGCGGGACACACCGGGACGCTCGATCCGCTCGCCTCCGGGCTCCTTCCGCTGTGCTTCGGCGAGGCCACCAAGTTCGCGCAGGCGATGCTCGATGCGCGCAAGGAGTACGTGGCGACGGTCCGCTTCGGCATCGCCACGTCGACGGGCGATGCGGAAGGCGAGACCGTCGCCGAGAAGCCGGCCGATTTCACGCGGGGCGATCTCGAAGCGGCGCTGCCGCGCTTCATCGGTCGCATCGCGCAGGTGCCGCCCCGTCACGCCGCGCTGAAGCACGAAGGCCGCGCGTATTACGCGTACGCCAGGGCGGGCGTCGAGATTCCGCGCGTGCCACGCGAAGTCGACGTCGGCGCGATCGAGATCGTGGGCTGGGCTCCACCCGCCACGACGCTCCGCATCGAGTGCGGCAAGGGGACCTACGTCCGGACGCTCGCCGAGGACTTGGGCGGCGCGCTCGGGACGTGCGCGCATCTCGCGGCACTGCGGCGGACGGCGGCCGGCGCGTTCTCGCTCGCCGAGGCAGTGACCCTCGGCTCCCTCGAGACGCTCGACGAGCAGGCGCGCGATGCGCTGCTCCTTCCGGTCGACGCACCGCTCGCCGCCATGCCGCGAGTCGAATTGTCCGAATCGGACGCGCTTGCGCTCATTCAGGGGCGGGCGGTGGACGCCGGCCCCCGCAGCCCTGGCCGCTATCGCGGGTATGCCGGGGGCCGATTCGTCGGCCTTGTCGGGGTCGACGAAACACAGCTCCGCGCGTTGCGGATGGCGCGCTGCGATTGAGGCGTGCGAAAACAAAGAACCCCGCACAGGGCGGGGTTCCCGAGGCGTCAGGCGACCGGTGGACGGTGCATTCGGCGCCGCAGAACCACGGCACCCACAACCACCAGCGCCGCCATCAGCAGGAGCGACCACTCGCTCAGCGTCGGCACCGGCGAGATCGCTGCGAAGGCCGACGGCAGGATCGGATCGATGGATGACAGCGCCGTCCCGGTCGTCGGGGTGGCCGCCGACGTGGCATCGACCACGTAAAGACCGACGCCGGGGGCGCCGGTCAGGATGCTGCCGGTCCAATTGAGCGTCCACGTAAGCGTTTGCGTCGTTCCGACCGGAACGCTCAGGCACGACGACACCCGGGGCGTACCGTCGTCCCACACCGTGGCGCACACGAGATCGCCGGCGCCGTCATTCGTCGTGCCGGTGATCGCCTGCGACGCCACGATCTGATTGTTGAATCCCGGGGAAGTCGTTGCGCTGTCGATGGTCAGCGCCCCGGCCGTCATTGCGGACGGCTGTGCGACGAAGGGCGGACCGTTAGCCGCCAGCGCGGAAGTGCTCGCGACGACCACCGCCGCGATCAAGATCTTGACCCATCCGTTTCGCATCCCTTTCTCCCTCGACGTTGCGTGGAATTCGCGTCCCAACCCTCACAACATTAGACCAGGCGTGGTTTTGGCGCAACGCAGCATCGCGAGAAGCAAGTACATGATGATGAATGTGAAAGCGGACAAGTACTGATTGTCCTGCACAAACGAGGAAGTGAACTTTCAAGGTGAAAATGACATTGGAATAAGATCGCATCGGTTTTGATAGACGAATGTCAGTACGGTGTGGACTTCGTCCAGCCGTCCGTGCGCCGAACACGTGCCGGCGTGTCCTGCACATAGCCGTGTTGCATTTCTGCTTCGAGCCGAGAGGCGTCCCGCCAGCGAAGCAGGCTGGCGGACGGAAACGAGCGCCCGATCGCGCAAAGAAAGAACCCCGCGCGAGGGCGGGGTTCGGGGTCGGCGAAGCGGCGCTCAGGCCGCCGGCCGGCGCGAGCTTCGGGTGCGCAGGAACGCCCCGCCGACTAGGAGCACGAGCACGCTCATTGCGATCAGCGACCATTCGCTCAAAGTCGGAATGTCAACGCCCGCGCCGCCACCGCAAAGCGCGCCGCCGCAGATGCCGCTTCCGGACGCGAACAACGTCTCGGCCTTGCCTGTAGTGTCGGTCTCCGCGACCTGAAGCGGACTGCCCGGGGGTGGAAGATTGAACGAGTTGTGGGTCGCGCAGCAGTTCGCTTCGGCCGTAGTGAGGCCGAGAGCAGCACCCGCGGGCTGGACGGTGAACGGCGGAGAAACCGCCACCGCGGTCGCCGGGACCGGAACCGAGTCGTAGTAGCCGGGATCCAGCGCACCCGCCAGGAACATCACGCCGCCTCCCGCGCTGAAGAAGGCTTGAAGAACCGTTATGCGCGCGTTGATTGCGGCGATCGATGCGGGCGTGTTGTCGCAGCCGCCGCAGTTCTGGTCCGACGCGATGATCACGGCGCTGTAGGTCGCGGTATCGATCGGCGCCGTCGCAAATGCCGCACTGCTCGGTGCGATCACGACGGTCGGGAATGCGTTGCCCGGCCCTTCGACGGCGTTGTGCGACTTGGTCGCCGCCTGGCCGAGAGCCGACATGACTTCGCCGCCCTCGTCGAGCACGAGGATCGGCAGCGTCTTGGTCGGCGCACCTTGTCGGATGAAATTGACGGCGACGCCGAAGTTGTTGCATCCGGCGCCTCCCGCGCAATGGAAATCCATGTCGTGGCCGGTGAGCCAAAGATTGCCCGCGTGGGCATCGAGCGCGGCGAAACCCAGGACAGGCAGCGCGACCGCTCCGATGAGCCGTACGAAGCGCGCGCGGATTTCGTTCTCCATCGAAACTCTCCCTTCGAAATCACTTGGCGGGGCACACTTCCGCGATCGTTCCGATGCAATCGGCGGACGGTGATAACGGCGAACACTAGGCGATTTCAATCTCCGGCGCAATGAAATGGAGACTCGATCGCGTTGACTAAGTGCATGATATGTCGACGCAATTTACAGTTATTAAAACTGTACATGACAACAGAGTCATCGGACAGTGGGGGGTAGAGCATGACAATGGAATGCCTGATACCGATAAAGTCATGTCTGAGGAGTCCCTAAATGCCTGTGGCGGTAGGTGATGTCATGTTTTTTGCCCATCAGACATCTCGTGTTTTTGTTATCTACAAAAATGTCAGTATCGGTATGGCTGTTTTGCAACAGCGAGTCCCGAGGGCCATGAGAACGTCGCCTTGACCTCGCGGATGCCGCATCGGGGACTTTCGCGATGAGTGATGCCAATCGGTCAAAACGACTTCAGCAACCGAACGACAGAGGCTTGATTCCGCAGTGTTTTTCTGCGTATAATCATCGTCTTTGCCGAAGGCAGCATCGAGACGAGAGAGGAAAGCCTGCAATGTCAGTGACCGTGCAAGAGAAGGCGAAGGTCATCGCCGATTACCAGCGGATGAAGGGCGACACCGGATCCCCGGAAGTACAGATCGCGCTTCTCACCGCCCGCATCAACGGCCTCAACGACCACTTCAAGGCCAACGTCAAGGATCACCACTCGCGCCGCGGCCTCCTGCGCATGGTCTCGCGCCGGCGCAAGCTGCTCGACTATCTCAAAGCGCGCAACTCGGACAGCTATCGCACGCTGATCGAGAAGCTCGGACTGCGCAAGTAGGCGGCTCGTATTCGCGCCTGTCGAGCGAGGGACGCCGTGCCCGAACTCCCGCCGTTTCGCTCTTGTGCCGCGAGCCGTCGCTCGCCCCCTTCAACGCCGATGGTCGCCTGATTTCCCGCGCGGCCATTGTCATTTCCGGATACCGAGGTCACTGTGAACCCCATCAAGAAATCGATTCAATACGGCCGTCATACCCTTACGCTCGAGACCGGTGAAGTCGCCCGGCAGGCGGGCGGCGCTGTCGTGGCCAGCCTCGACGACACCGTCGTGCTCGTCACCGCGGTGGCGCGCAAGGAGGCCAAGACAGGCCAGGATTTCTTCCCGCTGACGGTCGACTATCAGGAGAAGACGTTCGCCGCCGGCAAGATCCCCGGCGGCTTCTTCCGCCGCGAAGGCCGTCCGTCCGAGAAGGAGACGCTGACCTCGCGCCTGATCGACCGGCCGATCCGTCCGCTCTTCCCGGACGGCTTCTACAACGAGGTTCAGGTGATCGCCACGGTGCTCTCGGTCGATCCCGAGATCGACCCCGACATTCCCGCGATGATCGGCGCGTCGGCGGCGCTGTCGCTCTCGGGCGTGCCGTTCAACGGGCCGATCGGCGCCGCGCGCGTCGGCTACGTCGACGGCCAGTACGTGTTGAACCCGACGAAGACCGAGCTCGCGACCTCCGGGCTCAACCTCGTCGTCGCCGGCACCGAGGCCGCGGTGCTGATGGTCGAGTCGGAAGCCAACGAGCTGCCCGAGGAAGTGATGCTCGGTGCAGTCGTCTACGGGCACCAGCAGCAGCAGGCCGCGATCGAGCTCATCCACTCGCTGGTGGAGGCGGGCGGCAAGCCGCTGTGGGACTGGCAGACAGCCGCCAAGGATGAAGCGATGATCGCGAGCGTCAACGGCGTCGCCGACGCCGCGCTGCGCGAGGCGTATCAGCTCCGGTCGAAGCAGGCGCGTCAGCAGCGGTTGAAGGAGATCTACGCGAAGGTCGCCGCCGAGTGCATCCCGGCCGACGCGCCGCCCGGCTACGCAAACCAGGTCAACAACCACGTGTTCGAGCTCGAAGCCAAGATCGTCCGCAACCAGATCCTGTCCGGCGAGCCGCGCATCGATGGCCGCGACACGCGCACCGTGCGGCCGATCTCGATCCGCACCGGCGTCCTGCCGCGCACGCACGGCTCGGCGCTGTTCACCCGCGGCGAGACGCAGGCGGTGGTCGTGGCCACGCTCGGCACCGCGCGCGACGAGCAGATCGTGGACGCGCTGATGGGCGAGTACCGCGACCGCTTCATGTTCCACTACAACATGCCGCCGTACGCGACGGGCGAAACGGGCCGCGTCGGCTCCCCCAAGCGGCGCGAGATCGGTCACGGCCGGCTCGCGAAGCGCGCGCTGCTCGCCGTACTGCCGTCCGGCGAGGAGTTCGCGTACTCGATGCGCGTCGTCTCGGAGATCACCGAGTCGAATGGCAGCTCGTCGATGGCGTCGGTCTGCGGCGCGAGCCTCGCGCTGATGGACGCGGGGGTGCCTACGAAGGCGCACGTCGCGGGCATCGCGATGGGCCTGATCAAGGAAAGCAACCGGTTCGCCGTGCTGACCGACATCCTCGGCGACGAGGATCACCTGGGCGACATGGACTTCAAGGTCGCCGGCACCGACCGCGGCGTCACCGCGCTGCAGATGGACATCAAGATCCAGGGGATCACGAAGGAGATCATGGCGGTCGCGCTGTCGCAGGCGCGCGAGGGGCGGATGCACATCCTGCGCCTCATGCAGGAGGCGCTGCCGCACGCGCGTACGGAGATCTCGCAGCACGCGCCGCGGATGATGACGTTCAAGATCAACCCGGAGAAGATCCGCGACGTGATCGGCAAGGGCGGCAGCGTGATCCGGGCGCTGACCGAGGAGACCGGCACCACGATCGACATCCAGGACGACGGCACCGTGACCATCGCGTCGGTCAACGCCGAGGCGTGCAACGTGGCGCGCAAGCGCATCGAGGACATCACGGCGGACGTCGAGGTGGGCCGGATCTACGAGGGCACGGTGCTGCGCCTGCTCGATTTCGGCGCGATCGTACAGGTGCTGCCCGGCAAGGACGGCCTGCTGCACATCTCGCAGATCGCCAAGGAGCGTGTGAACCAGGTGTCCGACTACGTGAAGGAGGGCCAGGTCGTGCGCGTCAAGGTCCTCGAGGCCGACGACAAGGGCCGGTTGCGCCTCTCGATGAAGGCCGCCGCCGAGGAGGCCGCGCACGCCGCGGCCGGCACGCCAGCGCCGACAGAGACCACGCCGGCGCAATAGCCGCAAGTCAGAGAGGCGGGCGTCCACGCGGCGCCCGTTCTCGTCGGGAAAGTGCACCGAGGGGAGCGCCGCGGCGTTCCCTTCTTCTTTTTGCGGCTCGTTTGATGGAACAATGCGGCGTCGGCGAGACGCCCGCCGGCCGGAGGCCGCCATGACCAAGTCCGCAATGCGCATCGAGCGCGATACGTTCGGTCCGATCGAAGTGCCCGCGGAGAGGCTGTGGGGCGCGCAGACGGAGCGCTCGCTGCGCCATTTCCGTATTTCGCGCGAGCGGATGCCGCTCGAGCTGATCCGCGCGCTGCTGCTCGTGAAGCGTGCCGCCGCCCACGTGAACCTCAAGCTCGGGCTGATGCCGGCGAAGACGGCGAACGCGATCATCGCAGCGGCAGACGAAGTTCTCGAAGGCCGGCACGCGGAGGAGTTCCCGCTCGTCGTGTGGCAGACAGGCTCGGGGACGCAGACCAACATGAACGTGAACGAGGTGCTCGCGAACCGCGCCTCCGAGATCCTCGGCGGTCCGCGCGGCGAAGGACGTCTCGTGCACGCCAACGACGACGTCAATCGCGGCCAGTCGTCGAACGACGTTTTTCCGACGGCGATGAACGTCGCTGCCGCCGTCGCCGTCACCCAGTCGCTGCTCCCGGCGCTGCGCGCGCTCGGCGAGACGCTTTCGCAAAAAGCGACGGAGTTCGCGGACGTCGTGAAGATCGGCCGTACGCACCTGCAGGACGCGACGCCGATCACGCTCGGGCAGGAATTCTCGGGCTACGTCGCCCAGCTCGCGCACGCGCAGCTCCATATCGAGGCGGCGCTGCCGCACGCGCTCGAGCTCGCACAGGGGGGAACCGCCGTCGGCACCGGGCTCAATACGCACCCCGAGTTTGGCGTGAAGGTGGCGGCCGAGATCGCGGCGGCGACGGGCCTACCGTTCGTCAGCGCTTCGAACAAGTTCGAGGCGATGGCGGCGGCGGACGCGCTCGTCAACCTGCACGGCGCGCTCAAGATGCTGGCCGCGGCGCTGATCAAGATCGCGAACGACGTTCGCTGGCTGGCGAGCGGCCCGCGTTCGGGACTCGGCGAGATCACGATCCCGGAGAACGAGCCGGGAAGCTCGATCATGCCGGGCAAGGTGAACCCCACGCAGTGCGAGGCGCTGACGATGGCGGCCACGCAGGTCATGGGCAACGACGTCGCCGTGAACATCGGCGGGGCGTCGGGCAACTTCGAGCTCAACGTCTACCGGCCGCTGATCATCCACAACGTGCTGCAGAGCATCCGGCTGCTTGCCGACGGCATTGCGAGCTTCGATCAGCACTGCGCCCGCGGCATCGCAGCGAACCGGGAGCGGATCGACGAGCTGCTCGGTCGTTCGCTGATGCTCGTCACCGCGCTCGCGCCGCACATCGGCTACGACAAGGCTGCCGAGATCGCGAAGCGAGCGCACCGGGAGGGCACGACGCTGCGCGAGGCGGCGCTCGCTCTCGGCCATGTGAGCGCGGCGGATTTCGACGCGTGGGTGCGACCGGAAGCCATGACCGGACCCCGGCCATCCGGTTGATTCGCCTTCGGCGCCGGCCTACCGCGTTCCAGGTGTGAAGATTCAACACGTTGTTCCTGCAATGCTTGAATCGTGTGCATCCGTCGTTCGCGCGAACGCGGGAACCCGGCGACTTGGGACGAGCTTTCCACGAAGTCCAAACGTCACTGGGCCCCGCCTCCGCGGGGACGACAAAGCATGCATTCGACCGCCGCATTCGTCGTGGTTACAACGCTTGACGATCGACCTCTAGCTGGCCGCGATTCCACGATCGATCGCTGCGGCAACGGTCGCGCCGATCAGCGCGGCGGTGCCCCCGAGCTCGGCCGTGTCGACCGCGAAGCAGGGCGTGCGCTCGGCGATCCGCACGGCTGCGTCGAGACCCTGGTTGGCGTGCGCGAGCGGGTTGAGCGCACAGACGTACAGGCGCGCGCTTGCCTCCGCCCGGCCGATCTCGCGGAGTTGCGGCACAGCGAGCTCAGGCCGATGCGTGACCAGGAACACCGCCGCGAGCGGATGCGGTGCGGCTGCGGTCGAGCTCGGCAGCGCGTGCGGCGGAACGTGAACCCGGGGGCCGAGGCGGATCGCGGCGGCGGGCAGCGAGTACGGGCGCGGCGGCTCGTGTTTGAGGCACAGCGCGTGCGGAAAAGCGTGCACGGTCATGGTGTCGAGTTCCAGCGGGGCGAGCTCGTCGCTCAGGAACCGGAATCCGTGGTGGAGCAGCGCCCAGGCCGTCGTCGATTTGCCGCTGCCGGACGCGCCCGCGAGCAGGACGGAATGACCGTGCCATTCGAGAGCCGCGGCGTGCAGGAACAGGAGGTCGCGGCGCCGGAGCTGCAACTCGATCGTCAGATCCTTCTCGAGCGCGAACACGAGGTCGCCGAGGTCGGCGCACGCGCATGGCTCCGCGGCGTCGCGGGCGAGCGTGAACGACGATTGCGGTCCGCGCTCGATCCGGTAGCGGAAGTCGTGCACGCCGGAATCGTGGGGCGCGATCATCGCCCCGAAATTGGCTTGCAGGACAGTGGCCGTCGTGGCGTCGGCGCATCCGACGTGCACTCGCAGGCCCAGGACTTCGAGCGACAGCGACGTGGCGTCACGCAGCGGGTTCATCGGTCGTTCCCGCCGTCGGGCCTTGCGCCGGCCGCCCGCGGCCACAAGCGGTGGCGCGGCTACTTGCCGGTGACCGGGGGACGGATCACGCCGGTCGAAGGCACCGGCTTGGCCGATCCGACCGTGGCGTGGCTCGGGGTCGCGGCGAGCGTCAGGATGGCCGGCGCGACGTAGGCAGCTTTCCTGACGAATTCCCGGCGCGCGGGCCGTTGCGGTTTCGATTGGTTCGCCATCGATGACCTCCGCGAAAGAGCGTACGGATGCAGGTGCGGGACTCAGGCGTCCACGACCAGCCTGAGCTCGAGCAGACGGCGCAGCGTGTCGGCCACGTCTCTCAACGCAACGGCCTCGTCGACCGCATATCTCGCGACGAGCTGGGTCGCTATTTCCTCCTCGGATGCCGCCTCGCCGCAACAACGCCAGATAAGACTCGCTGTCGGGTTCAACTGATGGATGCGCTGCGTCTCGCTGTCGAGCAGCAATAGTTCGTCCTCGACGGGACGGACCGTCACTCCATCGAGCTTCGGGCGAATCCTATTCACCATCTTTTCATCCTACCGCAAATAAGATGAAATAGCATGACAATGGAATAGAGCTGTAGCCTCCATCGCGTGAACTACGAATCCCGTGCATCGGCGCCCGGCGGTCCCCTGCGCGCCCTGCTGCGACGGGCAGCGGAAGGGTCGCGAGCTGGCGCCGTCCCGGAGGGCGAACCGCCCGCGCCTGTGATCCTCGACGAGCGTCGGTTGCAGCACGTCGTGCGTGCCGGCTTCGCGCCCATGCTCGGGTGGTGGGCGCGCGAGGCGGGTGGCGCGCTTCCCGCGGAGCGGCTGCCGACGTTGCGCGCGGCGGAACTAACGGCGCAGATCGTCTACGGCGAGGTCCGCGACGCCACCACCGACATCCTCGACGCGTGCCGCGAGCTCGGCGTGCGCGTTACGCTGCTCAAGGGCGTATCCGTCAGTGACCAGTTCTATCCCGCGCCGCATCTCCGGCCGATGGGCGACATCGACCTGCTGGTGGCGGAGCGCGATCGCGCGCAGGTCGAGGCGATGCTGCTTCGGCGCGGCTATGCGCCGATGCCGGGGTTCCGCGAGGAGGCGGGTGATCCGCACGGCGCGCCGCTGTTCCTGCCCGAGCGACGCGTCTGGGTCGAGCTCCACACGGGCCTGTTCCCCGAGGGGGATCGCCTGCGGCGCAACCGGTTGTTCGCGCCCGACATGCTCGAGCATCATGCCGTCGACTCCGCGTTCGCGGGCAGACCCGTGCGGCGGCTGAGCGCGGAGCTGCAGCTCGTCTACCTGGCGTCGTATTGGATGCGCGACATGTCGAACTACGGGCCCGACCCGACTTTCGCGAAATCCCTGTTCGATGCGGTGTACCTGCTCGGGGCATCGGGGCCGGATCTCGATTGGGACGGCATGCTGGAGTGGCTCGACAACGACTTCGCCAGAGCCTCGCTGTACGTGCTGGTGTCGTTTCTGGCGACGCGTGGCCTCTGCCGCGTCCCCGAGGGAATCCTCGCGCGCCTCGCTGCGGCGCAGGACATCGCGGGCGCCGTCGAAAACCGGATCCTGGGCGCGATGATCGACCGCGGCCTGATCGAGGGCCGGCCTCTGCTGGGCTCGTTCGGCGAGCGGCACCCGATGATCGCGGAGACCGTGCTCAGGTCCATGCTTTCCGACGGCTCGCCCGCGGGCAAGTTGCTGTCGCTTCCGTGGGCGATGGTGTTCCCGCCGTGGATCGCGGAGCGCTACACGCTTCGGTATCAGCGCGAGCGGCTCGGTCGGCTGCTGCGCAGAAGGGCGTGAAGCGGGTCCGCGGGCTCACCGCGGCGAGGGGCGGTCGTCGGCTTGGGCACGCCCGGGGAGCAGCATGATGGCGTCCCGGTTCGACCACGAGAAGCATTTCGCCGCGGCCTCGCGCCACGGCAGCCAGTCGTAACGCAGGTGCTCGCGCGGATCGAGCCGGACCGGGACCCGGTCCGGGACCTCGAGGCCGAAGACGTGCTCCGTGTTGCGCGTCGTACCCGGCGCGTAGCGATGGCGCCAGCGCGCGAAGATCTCGTACTCGTGGGTGGCGTTCCAGTCCCGCACGCCGCCGTATTGCGCCGCGTCGATGCCGGTTTCCTCGGCGAGCTCTCGCGCGGCTGTCTCGGGCAGCGTCTCCCCGGCCTCCTGGCTCCCCGTCACCGACTGCCAGTAGCCGGGGGCATCGGCGCGCTCGATCAGGAGCACGTCGAGATCGCGCGTGTAGACGACGATCAGCGCCGAGACCGGGATCTTGTGCGCCAAGCCACCCCTAACTTACGAATACCCAGAACGGCTTGTGCCGCTCGCGCCAGTAGTCGGACGCCTCGGCGAGAATGTCCTCGAACGTGGTCCAGTCGACACCGTGCGCCTTGCGATAGGCGCCGGCGTGCGCGAGCGCGATCACGCAGCCGTTCGTGCCCACGCACTCGGCATCCTCGAGCGAATCCGCGAGCGCGTCCCAGTTGCTGCCGAAGTGTTCCGGCAGCCGAAGCCCCTTGGCGACGGCATCGAGCAGCGCCGCCTTGCTGTCGACCGTCTTCAGGTCGGCGGAAAAATATTTGAGCTTCGCTGCCGCTGCGGCGGTCGCGAGCGGGTGCGTGTCACCCGACCACGCGTGCACGCCTGACATTTCCAGATCGTGGAGCTCGGGAACCTTCATTCTCGGATCCTCCGGAACGACTGGTAATGGTCGGCCGTGTAGAAGCAGGCATGCGGCTCGCGCGGCGGTCCGCCGCAGACGATCCGGCGCGCGCCGCGATTCGCCACACCGGGCGTCGGCACCGTGTATTCGAGGTAGTAGCCGCGCGGTTCCGCGGGCAGCAGGCGTTCGCGGTTGCCGAACGCGACGCCGTCGCGCTCATAGCGGAACGGCCCGCCGTTGCGGACCGCTGCGTTGACTTCGCGCGCTTCTTTCGGCAGGTCGGCGAGCGCCACCTCGGGCAGCGCATCCGGTGCCGACCGGGCCGCGGCGGGTGTGGCGACGAGCGCCGCCCAGGCCGCCAGCGCGAGCACGGCAGTGGCGCGAAGGCGGCGGCGGGGTGGCGCGGGCGGGGCCATGATCGCGCCGGAGTCTACTTCAAGTTACGCGAGCTTTACAGCATCGCTCGGCCGGACCTTGATGTGCAGGTCGCGCAACTGCTGCTCGGTGACCGGCGTGGGCGCGTCGATCAGCAGATCCTGCCCTCGCTGCGTCTTCGGGAAGGCGATCACGTCGCGAATCGATTCCGCGCCGGTCATGAGCGTCACGATCCGGTCGAGACCGAAGGCGATGCCCCCGTGCGGCGGCGCGCCGTACGACAGCGCATCCAGCAGGAAGCCGAACTTCTTCCGCTGCTCCTCGGGGCTGATCCGCAGCGCTTCGAAGACCTTCGCCTGCACGGCGGCCTTGTGGATGCGGACCGAGCCGCCGCCGATTTCCCAACCGTTCAGCACGACGTCATACGCCTTGGCCAGCGCATTCGCCGGATCCGACGCGAAGAGCGACTCGTGCCCCTCCTTCGGCGCCGTGAACGGATGATGCCGCGCTCCCCAGGTCTTCTTCTCCTCGTCGTATTCGAACATCGGGAAGTCGACCACCCAGAGCGGCTTCCACCCGGGCGTCGCGAGTCCGCGGTCGTGGCCGACCTTGGCACGGAGCGCTCCGAGCGCGTCGGCGACGATCTTCTCCCGGTCGGCGCCGAAGAAGATCAGGTCGCCCGTCTTCGCGCCGGTGCGCTCGAGGATCGCGCGCAGCGCATCGGCCGAAAGGAACTTGACGACCGGCGACTGCAGGCCTTCCTCGTTCGGCTTCGACGCATCGTTGACCTTGATATAGGCGAGCCCGCCGGCGCCGTACACCCTTACGAACGTCGTGTAGTCGTCGATTTCCTTCCGCGAAAGCGTCGCCCCGCCGGGGACAGAGAGCGCCGCGACGCGCCCGCCCGCCTGCTCGGCCGCGGCGCGGAACAGCTTGAAATCGACCGTCTTCATGAGATCGGTCAGCTCGGTCAGCTTGAGCGCGACGCGCAGGTCGGGCTTGTCCGAGCCGTAGTCGCGCATCGCATCGGTGTAGGTCATGACCGGGAACGGCGCCGGGAGCTCGACGCCGAGCGCGTCCCTGAACATCGCCCGGACCAGCCCCTCCATGATCTCCCGGATCTCGAGCTCGTCGAGGAACGACGTCTCGATGTCGATCTGCGTGAACTCCGGCTGCCGGTCGGCACGCAGGTCCTCGTCGCGGAAGCACTTGACGATCTGGTAGTAGCGGTCGAAGCCCGCGATCATCAGCATCTGCTTGAAGAGCTGCGGCGACTGCGGCAGCGCGTAGAACTGGCCGTGATGGATCCGCGACGGCACCAGGAACTCGCGGGCGCCTTCGGGCGTCGACTTGTAGAGCGTTGGCGTCTCGATGTCGATGAAGCCCTGCTGGTCGAGGTAGCGCCGCGCGGCCATCGCGGCCTTGTAGCGCAGCATCATGTTCTTCTGCATCGGGAGCCGCCGCAGGTCGAGCACGCGGTTCTCGAGGCGCACGGTCTCCGAGAGATTGTCGTCGTCGAGCTGGAACGGCGGCGTCTGCGCCGCGTTCAGGATCTCGATCTCCTGGGCGAGCACCTCGATCTCGCCGGATACGAGGTTCGGGTTGACCATGCCCTCCGGGCGCGGCCGGACCAGGCCCGCGACGCGCACGACGTACTCGTTGCGCAGCTTCTCGGCCGTCCTGAACGTTTCCGCCCGATCGGGATCGCAGACGACCTGCACGAGCCCTTCGCGGTCGCGGAGGTCGATGAAGATGACCCCGCCGTGGTCGCGGCGGCGGTGGACCCAGCCTGCGAGGATCACGGTCTGGCCAAGGAAGCGGCGGTCGATGCGGCCGCAGTAATCGGTGCGTTGCACGAGGATCTCCGGTTTCGGATTTCGGCTTGGAATCGCAGGACGATGGGCGGAGGCGGGCAGGCCGCGCGCGCCGCGCGGCGGACCGCGGCGGCGCGGCGAAGCTGCCCGGTCAATTTCGGGTGTCGGCGGTGCGGGTCGCGGCAGCGCCGGGCGCGGGTGCCGGGGTCGGAGCGACGGGTGGGACAGGGATGGGCGGCGGCAAGCCGCGTCCGACCGGCGAGCGCGGCGCCACGACGCCCATCGAGATGATGTACTTGAGCGCCTCGTCCACCGTGATGTCGAGCTCGCGTACGGATGAAGTCGGCACGATGACGAAATAGCCGCCGGTGGGATTCGGCGTGGTCGGGACGTAGATGCTGACGTGGTCACCCGGCAGGTGCCTTGCGACCTCGCCGGCCGGTTGGCCCGTCAGGAACGCGATCGTCCAGCAGCCGGGGCGCGGCCACTCGACCAGCAGCGCCCTGCGGAACGCCGTGCCCTGGTCGGACAGCACCGTGTCGCTGACCTGCTTGACCGACGAGTAGATCGACTTCACGAACGGGATCCGGGCGAGCAGCGACTCCCACAGCGCGATCAGCCGTGCGCCCGCGAAATTGGCGGCGACGGCCCCGGTCGCGAGCAGGATCACGAACGACAGGAGCACGCCAAAGCCCGGGATGTGATAGCCCAAGAGCTTGTCGGGACGCACGCTCTCCGGGATCAGCAGGAGCGACTGGTCGAGCGCCGAGACGAGCGCGTTCAGCACCCAGAGCGTGATGCCGAGCGGAACCCAGACGAGCAGCCCGGCGATCAGGTAGCGTTTCATCGCGGTCGGGGCGCCCGCTAGACCTTGGTGGCAGGCGCAGGCGGTGCACCGCCGGCTGCCTTCGGTGTGTCGGACTTTGTGTCGGACTTCGCGTCCGACTTCGTATCGATCTTGCCGTCGCCTCCGGACTGGGCCTCGCCTGCCGCCGCGGTGTCCGCGGTCTTGCCCGTCGCGGGCTTCGCGCCACCCTTGAAATCGGTCGCGTACCAGCCGCTGCCCTTGAGCTGGAAGCCGGCCGCGGAGACCTGCTTCACCAGCGCATCGGCCTTGCACGACGGGCACGCGACGAGCGGCGCGTCGGACAGCTTCTGCAGCGCCTCGAGCTCGTGACCGCAGGACTTGCAACGATATTCATAGATCGGCATGGCAGCCTCGGTAGCCGGGTCGCGCAAAAGCGCTTGATTCAAAAGCGATAATTATATCCGAAACGGTGCGCGCGCGCGACAGCCCCGGTAGCCGCGCGCGAACCTCCAAGATATGGGAATGCGCGCGCCGCCATGCAAGCGCGCGAATCCATTATTCTTCGGTGAAGGGACCGCGATGGGTATCGGGGGGGCCAGTGGGCTACTGGATCTGGTGGATCGTGGCGGCGTTGCTGATTGGCGCCGAACTCGTCACGGGCACGTTCTATCTGCTCGCGATCGGGGTTGCCGCGGCGCTCGGCGGCGTCGCCGCATTGCTCGGGGCGAGCGAGCCGTTGCAGTTTACCGTCGCCGGCGTCCTCGGCGTGATCCTGACGATCCTCGCCCATCGCTGGCGGCTCGCACGCGCCGAGCCGCCCCAGCAGGCGCCGCTCGATGTCGGGCAGGCGGTCAGGGTAGAGCGGTGGAATCCCGACGGCACCGCCCGCGTCGCCTACCGCGGTTCCGACTGGGACGGCGAGCTTGCCGCGCCGGATGGAGTCCGGGCCGAGACGATGTACATCGTGGCGACCCGCGCGAACGTGCTCGTGCTGTCGGATCGCAAGCCATGAGAGAAACGTCAATGGAGGCCCTGGCCATGGTCGGCTCGTCGCTGTTCACGCTGCTGCTCTTCGTCGTCGCGCTGATCGTCATCGCCAAGGCGATCCGCGTCGTGCCGCAGCAGCACGCGCTCGTCATCGAGCGCCTCGGGCGCTTCTATGCGGTGCTGCAGCCTGGGCTCAACTTCGTGATCCCGTTCGTCGATCGCGTCGCGTACCGGCACGACCTGCGCGAGATCCCGTTCGACGTGCCGTCGCAGATCTGCATCACCAAGGACAACACGCAGCTTCAAGTCGACGGCATCCTCTACTTCCAGGTGACCGACCCCCGGCTCGCGTCCTACGGATCCAGCAATTTCCAGGTGGCGATCACGCAGCTCGCGCAGACGACGCTGCGCAGCGTAATCGGTCGGATGGAGCTCGATCGCACGTTCGAGGAGCGCGACCACATCAATGGTCTCGTCGTCGCGGCGCTCGACCAGGCCGCCGGGAACTGGGGCGTCAAGGTGCTCCGCTACGAGATCAAGGACCTGACGCCGCCGAAGGAGATCCTGCACGCGATGCAGGCGCAGATCACGGCCGAGCGCGAGAAGCGCGCGGTGATCGCGACCTCGGAAGGCAAGCAGCAGGAGCAGATCAATCTCGCCAACGGCGCGCGCGCGGCGGCGATCGCCAAGTCGGAAGGCGAGAAGCAGGCGGAAATCAATCAGGCACAGGGCCACGCCGCGGCGCTGCTCGCGATCGCCGAGGCGAACGCGAAGGCGATCCGGCAGGTGGCGGAGGCGATCGAGTCGCCGGGCGGGCTGCAGGCAGTGAATCTCAAGGTCGCCGAGCAGTATGTCGCCGCGTTCGCCAACGTCGCGAAGACGAACAACACGGTGATCCTGCCGGCCAACCTGGGCGACCTCGCGGGACTCATCACGACGGCGATGACCGTGTTCAAGCAGACCAGGTGAAAGGGCAGACAAGATGGAGCTGAAGGGCAGCACGTTCATCGTCACCGGCGGGGCGTCGGGATTGGGCGGAGCGACGGTGCGGATGGTCGCCGCCGGGGGCGGCAACGCGGTCATCGCCGACCTCAAGGAGGCCGAAGGGCAGGCGCTCGCGAAGGAGCTCGGCGCGCGGGTGAAGTTCGTCCGCACCGACGTGACCGACGAGCCGAGCGGCAAGGCGGCGGTCGCTGCCGCGCTCGAAAGCTGGGGGCGCGTCGACGGGCTGGTCAACTGCGCGGGGATCGTCTACGGCGAGAAGACCGTGGGCAAGGAGGGTGCCCATTCGCTCGCCGGGTTCGTGCGGACGATCAACATCAACCTGATCGGCACGTTCAACATGATCCGGCTCGCGGCCGAGGCGATGGCCAGGAACGAGCCGAACGAAGAGGGCGAACGGGGCGTCATCGTCAATACCGCGTCCGTCGCGGCGTTCGACGGCCAGATCGGGCAGGCCGCCTACGCGGCGTCGAAGGCGGGCGTCGCCGGAATGACGCTGCCGATCGCACGCGACCTCTCGCGCAACGGCATCCGCGTGATGACGATCGCGCCGGGTCTCTTCCAGACGCCGATGGTCGGCCAGATTCCCGCGGAGATCGCGGAATCGCTGGGCAAGATGGTGCCGTTCCCGCCGCGGCTCGGGCGGCCCGACGAGTTTGCGTCGCTCGTCGCCGAGATCGTGCGCAACGTGATGCTCAACGGAGAAGTGATCCGCCTCGACGGCGCGATCCGGATGGCGCCGAAATAGGGCGAGCATGATGGGTCGCGGCCGCCGCGTCCCGATAACTCGGCGCGCGGAACGAAGTGGGTCGCGCGCCGGTTATCTCCCGCAGCGGCCGCGCGGCCCTGCTACGCGACAGTTGAGCTCGTTCCCCTTTGCGGCGCCGTCGGATGTGGCGTATAGTTGTACGACATCGTCTTACGGCGGAGCCACTCCATGGCGACTCTCACGATTCGGCTGGACGACAAGATGGACAAAGCGCTCGACCGCCTCGCCAAGACGACCGGCCGAACCAAGAGCGAGTTGGCTCGCGAGGCGCTGGCGCGCGAGCTCGCGGTCGCACGCTTTCGCGAGTTGCGGCGCCGGACGCTCCCATTTGCCGAGGCACAGGGACTACTGACTGACGAGGACGTGTTCGAGGCCGTTTCTTGAGGGTGTACCTCGACACGAACGTGCTCGTGAGCGCGTTCGCGGCGAGGGGGTTGTGCGCGGACCTGTTCGAGGTCGTCCTCCTCGAGCACGAACTCATCGCCGGCGGCGCGGTCCTCGCCGAGCTGCGGCGGACGCTACGCACGAAGCTGAAGCTGCCGGTCGCGCGCTGCGACGAGATCGTCGAGTACCTGCGGGACATGGCCGCAGTCCGTGTCGGGCCTCCGGCCCCCGTCTCGGCGCGGGTGGACGCCGATGACGCAGCGATCTTGGGCGAAGCGCTGGGGGGCGATGCCGAGGTCTTCGTGACGGGAGACGCGGCCGTGCAGAGATTGCACGAGCTGCAGCGGATGAAGATCTTGTCGCCGCGTCAGTTCTGGACCTTCCTGCATTCCGACGCCTAGCCGCCGGCTCAATCCCGCCGGATCAGCGCGAACGCGCTCGCGATCATCGCGATGAAGAACACGAACGTCCACGACGGGATGGCGAGGCCCATGAACAGCCAGCCGGCTTCGGCGCACTCGCCGCTGCCCTTCAACACCCGGCTGATGACCTCGGTGAACGGCAGCGTCTCCAGCATGTAGTTGAGGCCCATCCCGCACGCGGCGACGGTGCCCTTCGGCTGCGCCTGGATCCAGACGTGCCACGCCGCGATCGCCGCGCCCGTGCCCGAGATGAGCAGCGTCAGCAGCGCGTAAACGGTGGCTGCGGTGCGACCCGGGTTGTGCGCGGCGGCGACCAGGAACACGACGCCGGTCGCAATGACCGCGATTCGCTGGAACACGCACAGCGGGCAGGGCTCGAGCTCGAGGACGTACTGGAGGTAGAACGCCCACGCCATGAGTCCCGCGCAGACGAGGAAGCCCAGCAGATAGGCCAGTCGGCGCGGCGGCAGCAGCAGGAGCGCGAGCGACGTCGCGCCGACGGTCCACACGAGCATTCGGTAGACGGTCTGCGCGAGCGAAGGCGTGCTGCCGAGCCCGCTCAGCAGCGCCTCCTGGCCGACCAGCGCGACGGCGACGAACAGGCCGGCGAGCGGCCAGGGAATGGCGGCGTAGCGCATCATGGCGCGGGAGTCTCCCTCGGTGTCATTGTTGTGACCGTTCCAGCGCCTGATCGATGTCCCAGAGGATATCGTCGAGGGTCTCGAGGCCGATGGAAAGACGGACCATCTCCGGCGTCACGCCGGCGGACCGCTGCTCGTCCTCGGAGAGCTGGCGGTGCGTCGTCGACGCCGGATGGATCACGAGCGTCTTCGCGTCCCCGACGTTCGCGAGGTGCGAGAGGAACTGCACGGCCTCGATGAACTTCTCGCCCGCTTTCGCGCCGCCGCTTTTTCCACCTCTCACGCCGAAAGTGAGAATCCCTCCGGCGCCGCGCGGCAGGTAGCGGCGCGCGAGGGTCTCGTAGCGACCGCCGGGAAGCCCGGGATAGCTCACCCATTCGACGGCCGGATGCGCGGCCAGGTGCCTGGCCACCGCAAGCGCGGACTCGCAGTGGCGCGGCATCCGCACGTGCAGGGTCTCGATCCCCTGCAAGAGCAGGAACGCGGCGAGCGGCGACAGCGTCGGACCGAGCGTACGCATGGTCTCCATCCGCGCCTTCATCGTGAAGCCGAAGTCGCCGAAGGTCTCGTAGAAGCGCACGCCGTGATAGCCGCGCGAGGGCTCGGTCATCTGCGGGAAATGGCCGTTGTCCCATGGGAACTTCCCCGACTCGACGACGACGCCGCCCATCGTCGTCCCGTGGCCGCCGAGATATTTCGTGACCGAATGGATGACGAGGTCGGCGCCATGCTCGAACGGCCGGCACAGGAAGGGGGAAGCGAGCGTGTTGTCGATGACGAGCGGCAGGCCGGCGCCGTGCGCGACCTCCGCGAGTGCCGCGATGTCGCAGACGTTGAGCTGCGGGTTGCCGATCGTCTCCGCGTAGACCGCCTTCGTGTTCGCCCTGAGCGCCGCCTTGAACGCCGCGGGGTCGTCGGCGTCGACGAACGTCGCCTCGATCCCGAACTGGGCAAAGGTCACGCCGAGCTGCGAATACGTGCCGCCGTAGAGCGTGCGCGCCGCGACGATGTGGTCGCCGTTCTTCGCGAGCGTGAGCAGCGTCACCGTCTGCGCAGCCATGCCGGTGGCCGCGGCGAGCGCCGCGCGACCGCCCTCGAGCGCGGCGACGCGCTCCTCGAGCGCGGCGACGGTCGGGTTCGAGATCCGCGAGTAGACGTTGCCGAACGTCTGGAGGTTGAATAGCGACGCCGCGTGGTCGGCGGAATCGAAGACGAACGACGTCGTCTGGTAGATCGGCAGTGCGCGCGCGCCGGTCGCCGCGTCGGGGATCTGCCCGGCGTGCAGGCACAGCGTGTCGAACCCGAACTTGCGGTCAGCCATGCGCCGATCGCCGCGCCGAGACGATTCCCGTGTTGACTCCCGCCCAGTGAAGCCCGCCCATGAGCCGGGCGTGCTCGATCTTCACGCATCGATTCTCGACGACGTCGAGTCCCGCGTCGGCCGCGATCCGCGCTGCCTCGTCGCTCTTGATCCCGAGCTGCATCCACAGGACCTTGGCGCCCTTGGCGACGGCGTCGCGCGCGAGTGCCGGCATCTCGTCGGGCTTGCGGAAGCAGTCGACGACGTCGACGGGCCCCGGAATCGACGCAATGTCCGGATAGCACTTCTGGCCCAGCACTTCCGCGTAGCTCGGATTGACGGGGATCACGCGGTAGCCGTGGTCCTGCATGTACTTCGCGGCGAAGTAGCTCGGACGGTACCAGTTCGCCGAGAGCCCGACGACGGCGATCGTGCGCGAGCGCGCGAGGATTCCGCGCAGGCCGGCAATGTCGTCGACGCGTGCCACTATCGCCCACCCGACCAGTTCGGCGATTGGCTGTACGGATACGAGCCGTGCACGCGCCGGCCGGACGAAACCCGGTTGTTGAGTCCGGAGAGGTTCGGGTAGTCGCCCGGGCCGAACGTCCGGCACTCGCCGTTGAAGTTGGCGTCGCTGCAGAAGATCCAGTAGCCGCCCTCGACGCGCAGCGACGACGCGCGGTCGTTGAAGCCGGTGCCGTCGAGGTTCGCCACGACCTGGCTGTTGACGACGTACGTGCGGCCGGAGAAATTGGGGCCTTCGTAGAGGATCGCGCGCGAGCCGCCGCCCCAGCCGCCGCCGCCGGGCGCCGCCGGCCGCATCGAGCTCAACTGGCCCGTCAGCGGCCCGAGGTTCGAGTAGCGTCCCGGGCCGAACGGCTGGCAATAGCCAGCGAAGTTCGCGTCGACGCAAAGCTCCCACGTGCCCTCCTGCACGATCATCGATTGCGCGCGGTCGTTGAAGCCGGTGCCGTCGAGGTTGGCGACCGGCCCATTGACGTCAAACGTCCGGCCATAGAAGTCGCCTCCGTCGTAGAGGACCACGCGGCCGCCGGGCCCCCGGTCGGCTCCCGGCCAGCCCGTCAGCTCGCGCGCGGAAGAGATCGCACCGGCGATGCCCACGATGCTCAGGTCCGCGTACTCGCCGGGGACCAGGCTCTCGCAGTGGCCGCGGAAGTAGGCGTCGCTGCAAAGCTGCCACGTGCCGCCGCGAATGACTGCCGACACGGCTCGGTCGTTGAAGCCGACGTCGGCAAAATTCGAAATGGTCTGGCTCGCCGTGAACGAACGGCCGGCGAAGCGCGGCGCGTCGTAGAAGGTGATCTGGGCGCCCCCGGTGCTGGCCGTCGCCGCGAATCCCAACGCGAGAAGGGTCCGGACCAACGTTCTCATGGCGGGCTTGAAAGGCAGGTGAAGGATGGCGACCTCCCCCGAGTCTAGCGGATTCCAGCGAACCCCTTGGAAGCGAGGCGTCGTGCCGTCGGGCGGCACCGGCCGCCGCGCTCCCGCAGGGCAGTATCCCATTCTCGGGTTTCGGCGGCGCTCGTCCCCCGGAAGGCAGACCGGTTCGCGCCCATCCCCAAGAGAGCCTGAAAAACAGGCCCAATCCTTGCTTGTCGATTACAGAATCGGGGCGCTGGGTGCGCGCGCTCCACGGTCGAGGAGGCCGGAAAGGCCCGGAGACGCCTCCTCGGAACCGCAGTCGCAGGGGGGTCGGTCGTCGCCATGGCATTGACGCGTTCGCTCAGTCGGGTGGAGCTCGGGACCGTCCAGCGGACGGTCTCGGAGGCGGTCGAGCGGGACGGCCTCACGGGGTTGTCGCAGCACAAGCTGAACGCGCTCGGGCTGCCCCTTGCCTACATCGACCGCGACCAGCGCTACCGGTTCGCGAACTCCGCCTTCCTTACCTGGATCGCCAGGAAGCACGACGATGTCGTCGGCCGGGAGGTGATCGAGGTCGTCGGGCGCGAAGTCTATGCCCTCTACAGCGCGTACATCGACGCCGCCCTCGACGGGGAGCGGACCAATTTCGAGCGACAGCTGTCGACGCCGGGGCGGCCGCCCATCTGGATCCGGGTCGACTACTACCCGGACCGCACGCCGCAGGGCCACATCCGCGGCATCCTCGTCACCTACGCCGACGTCGACAACCTGAAGCACGTCGAGCTCGAGGCGGGCCAGCGCGAACACCGCCTGCGGCTCGTCATCGACAGCGTCGGCTCGCCGATCTTCTATTTCGACCGTCAGCTCAAGATCCGCTTCGCCAACAAGCCGTTCGGCGACTGGATCGGCGCCGCGGCGGACGACCTGCTCGGGCACGCCGTCCGGGAGGTGCTGTCCGGCGAGGCCTTTGCCGAGCTGCAGGGCTACATCGAGCGCGCGTTCGCTGGGGCGACCGTCGCGTGGGAGCGGCGCGACCGGCGCGCGAACGGCGATCCGCGGTGGGTCCGCATCTCGCTGTTCCCCGACCGCGAGCCGGGGGGGCGGATCGGCGGCGCGTTCGCCGTGATGACGGACATCGAGGACGACGTCCGCGTCCGCGACGCGCTCAAGGCGCAGGAAGTCCAGCTGCGCCTTTTTGCCGACAACATTCCGGGGCCGATCGCCTATCTCGACAAGTCGCTGCGCTACACGTTCGTGAACCAGGCGTTCGCGAACTGGGTCGAGCGGCCGCAGGACGAGATCTACGGCAAGTCGCCGCACGAAGTGCTCAAGTCCGACGTTTCGTCGTTCCTGCGCCCGATCCTGAAGCGTGCGCAAACGGGCGAGCATGTCGAGTACGAGCGGGTCGGCAAGAACGCGAACGGCGCCAAGCGCTGGATGCACGGCCGCGTCGCGCCGGACCTCGACGCCATGGGCAAGGTGCGCGGCCTCTACTGCACCGAGTACGACATCCACGACCTGAAGTCGACCGAGCAGGCGCTGGCCACCCGCGAGGAGCAGCTGCGTCTGTTCACCGACAACATCCCGGAACCGGTGGTCTACCTCGACGCCGACCGCAAGTACGCGTTCGTCAACGAATCGTTCCTGCAGCTGAACGGCCTCGACCGCGAAGTCGTGATCGGCAAGCCGTCGGAGGAAGTGATCGGGCTCGAGGCGTCGGAGGCGCTGAAGCCGTTCCACGACCGCGCGTTCGCCGGCGAGACGCTGGTCTACGAGCGCGCGCTGGTCGACGCGAACGGCCGCACTCGTTGGATCCGCGGCCGGATGGTGCCCGATCACGCGTTCGACGGCCGCATCCAGGGCGTCTACGTCGTCGGCCACGACATCACCGACCTCAAGGAGGCGCAGGACGCGCTCGCCGCGCGCGAGTCGCAGCTCCGCGTCATCATGGACGGCGTGCCCGCGCCGGTCGCCTACATCGACCGCGACGAGCGCTGCCACTACGTCAACCGGACGTTCCTCCAGTACTTCGGGTTGACCGCCGAGCAGGTGGCCGAGCTGCGCCTGCGCGACATCGTCGGCCACGGGATCTATCAGAGCGCACAGGCGATGCTGTCGCGGGCGCTCGAGGGCGAGGCGACGGCGTTCGATCGGCTCGTCCCCGGCTCCAATGGCGTGCGCCGGTGGATGACGATCCGCGTCGTGCCGGACGCCGGTCCCTCGGGCGAGGTGCACGGCGCGTTCGTGCTGATGAACGACATCCACGGCCTGAAGCAGGCCCAGGAAGCGCTGCGCGCCTCCGAAGCCGAGCTCAGGCTCATCATGGACAACGTGCCGGCGCGCGTCGCCTACATCGACACCGAGTACCGCTTCCGCTTTCTGAACCGGCACAACGAGGAGTGGCTGGGCGAGAGCCGCAAGGATCTGACCGGACGCAAGGTGTCCGAGGTGATCGGCGAGGAACGCTTTGCGCAGCTGCAGCCGCTGCTCTCGCGCGTGCTGAAGGGCGAGGTCGTGGCGACCGAGCAGATGCTCGTGCAGCCGTCCGGCGATCCGCGCTGGGAGGCGATCCACTACGCGCCCAATCGCGACAACGAGGGCAACGTCATCGGCATCTACGCGGTTCACACCGACGTCCACGACCAGAAGAACAACGAGGACGCGCTGCGCCGCGCCAACTGGATGCTGTCGTCGCACATCAGCAACACGCCGCTCGCCGTGCTCGAGTGGGACCGCGACTTCCGGCTCGTGCGCTGGTCGCCGCAGGCCGAGAACATCTTCGGCTGGACCGCGGACGAAGTGCTCGGGATACCGATCGACGACAACGCGCTCCTTCACGACTCCGATCGCGAGGCGCTGGCTGGCGTCCTCTCGGCGCTGACGCGCGGCGAAGAGCCGCGCGCGACCGGACTCACGCGGAACAATCGCAAGAACGGCGACACGATCTGGTGCGAGTGGTACCACTCGGCGCTGCTCGACGGCGACGGCAGGATCGCGTCGATCCTGTCGTTCGTGCAGGACGTCTCGTCGCGGATCCAGGCGGAGGAGCGGCTCCAGTACATGGCGACCCGCGACGCGCTGACCGGGCTCCCGAACCGCCTCCTGCTGCACGAGCGCCTCACGCAGGCGATCGCGCAGGCGAAGCGCGGCGGCCGCCGGGTCGGCGTGCTGTTCATCGACCTCGACCGCTTCAAGAACGTCAACGACACGCTGGGCCACCGGATCGGCGACGAGCTCCTGAAAGGCGTGACGAAGGCGCTGTCGACCGCGTTGCGCGAGACCGACCTGCTGGCGCGGCTCGGCGGCGACGAGTTCATGGTGATCGTCGACGACTTCGAGGAGCCCGCGGTGCTGGGCCGGATCGCGCAGAAGCTGCTCGACGCGATCGCGCAGCCGTTCAAGATCGAGGAGCACGACATCTACGTGACTTCGTCGATCGGCATCTCGGTCTACCCCGACGATTCCGACGACCCCGAAGAGCTCTTGAAGCACGCCGACGTGGCGATGTACCGCTCGAAGGAGCTCGGGCGCAACACCTACCAGTTCCTCGACGCCGATCTCGCGCAGCGGCGCCTGAAGCAGCACACGCTCGAGAGCGCGCTCCGGCAGGCGCTCAAGGACGATCTCCTCCAGCTCCACTACCAGCCGGTCGTGCGCATCGAGGACCACAAGGTCATCGGTGCCGAGGCACTCCTGCGCTGGAGCGATCCCGAGCACGGCAACGTGCCCCCGCAGGTGTTCATTCCGCTCGCCGAGGAGTCGGGGCTGATCCACGCGCTCGGCGAATGGGTGCTCCGCTCCGCGGCCCAGCAGTGCGTCGCGTGGCGGAGCGCCGGCATGCCGCTCACGGTGTCGGTCAACCTGTCGGCCCGGCAGTTCTACCGCGACGACCTCGCACAGCGGGTCTCGGACATCGTGCAGAGCGTCGGCTGCCAGCCGTCGTGGATCGAGCTCGAGGTCACCGAGACGAGCCTGCTCCACGACCTCGACGCGATCCGCAAGGTGCTCCACCAGCTGCGCAACGAGGGATTCACGGTCGCGATCGACGACTTCGGGACCGGGTACTCGTCGCTGACCCACCTGAAGCACTTTCCGATCGATACGCTCAAGATCGACATCTCCTTCATCGCCGACCTCGAGACCGATCCGGGCGATGCGGCGATCACCGAGGCGATCATCGGCCTCGCGCGCGGCCTCAATCTCAAAGTCGTCGCCGAGGGCGTGGGGACGAAGGCGCAACTCGACTTCCTGCAGGCGCGCGGCTGCCACTGCTTCCAGGGCTTCTGGATCAGCAAGCCGCTGCCGACGCTGGAGTTCGCGACGTTCGTGGCGCGGATGGTCGCCTGAAATGCAAGAGTAGGGTCAGACCCGACTTTTGGTCGAATGAAAAATAGGGTCTGATCCTACTTTCGGTCGAGCGTCGCGAGCCAGCGCGCGAGCTCCCGCGCGGGCGCTTCCCATCCGCGCTCGAGCATCAGCATGTGGGCGAGTCCCGGCAGGACGACGGCATCGACGCCGTGATGGCGCGCGGTGGCGCGCACGTCCTCCGGGGCGCAGATCCGGTCGCCCTCGGCGCCCATGACGAAGACCGGCGACGTACCGCGCTCGGGCAGCTGCCAGTGCAGGCGCAGCGACAGGTCGAGCAATACGCGCGGCGACTCCGCGCCGAGGTGCCGCGTCGCCTCCGCGAGGATCGCGGGCTCGACGTCGTCGCTGAAGTAGAAGGGCCGCAGCGTCGCCAACACGTGCGAGGAGAGCCGCGTCGGGTCGAACTGCATCATCTGGAGGAGGGTGTCGGGCCGCTCGGCGGCAAGTCGCGCGGCGATCGCCACCAGCCCGGCGGGAGGGACGGGCGCGATCAGCGCCGCCGCACGGACGGGTCGCGTCGCGAGCAGGCGCTCGACCACCGCCGCGCCCATCGAGTGCCCGATGAGCACCGGGGTCGCCGGCAGGCCCGACACCACGTGCTCGACGTCGGCCGCATAGTCGTCGAGGCCCGAAACGATCAGCGTCCCGCGACCGCCCGACTCGCCGTGGCCGCGGAGCGACAGCGCGTACGCCGCGTAGCCCTGCCGCGCGAACCACGGCAGGAAGTACGTGTCCCAGCACCACGCGTCGCAGTAGCCGCCATGGACGAACAGGAGCGGCGGCTTGCGGCCGTTCTTGCGCGTGGGCAATCGCGAGCGCAGTTCGAGATGGATCTCGAGGGGAAGCATGGGAAGGGAGCGGGAGAGGCGGGAGCGCGGAGACGAGGACCAGTGGCGCGGCGTGCGGGAAACGAGGGACGCCGCGCGAAGCGTCGAGCGCGCGTGCTACGATGCCCTTGCCATGCAAGCCCCTCCCGGCAAGGGCGCCATTCTGCCAGAAGTGCGGGCGAACGCCGCGTACGACCCGGACTGCCGCCGCTGCCCGCGCCTCGCTGCGTTCCTCGATTCCGTCCGCCTCGAGCACCCCGACTACTTCTGTCGGCCGGTGCCGCCGTTCGGCGCGAGCAGCGCGAGGCTCGTCATCGTCGGGCTCGCGCCCGGCATGCACGGCGCGAACCGCACCGGACGTCCGTTCACCGGCGACTTCGCGGGAATCCTCCTCTATGCAACCCTGCACGCGTACGGCTTCGCATCGCGGCCGGTCTCCGATTCTCGCGACGACGGACTCGCGCTGATCGACTGCCGCATCAGCAATGCCGTCAAGTGCCTGCCGCCCGAGAACAAGCCGGCGCCGAGCGAAATTCGCGAGTGCAATGCGTATCTCGTGGCCGATCTCGCGGCGCTGCCCGAGGGCGCGGCCGTCCTCGCGCTCGGCCGCATCGCGCACGACGCGGCGCTGCGCGCCCTGGGGCTCGCATTGCGCGGGTTCCCGTTTGCCCACGGCGCCCGTCATTCGCTGGCGCAGGGCCGGATCCTGTTCGACAGCTACCACTGCAGCCGTTACAACACCAATACGGGACGGCTCACCGAGCCGATGTTCCGCGCCGTGTTCGACGGGATCGCGGCGCATCTCGGCATGCCGGGCGCGCGCCGGGCCGCCTGACATGAACCGCTCGGAACCGGTAGCCGCGGCGCCGCCCGCGTTCGACGCGCGCGAGCTGATCGCGTCGCTGCCGCATCGTCCCGGCGTGTACCGGATGTTCGATGCCGGCGGCGCGACGCTCTACGTCGGCAAGGCGCGCGACCTGAAGAAGCGCGTCGCGAGCTATTTCCAGAAGGGCGCGCACGAGACTCGGATCGCCGTGATGCTCTCGCAGGTTGCGCGGGTCGAGACGACGGTGACCCGCTCCGAGGGGGAAGCGCTGCTCCTCGAGAACAACCTGATCAAGTCGGAAGAACCGCGCTACAACGTCATCTTTCGCGACGACAAGAGCTATCCGTACGTCTGCCTGACCGCCGATCCGTTTCCGCAGCTCCGCTTCCATCGCGGCCGGCTCGACCGGAAGAACCGCTACTTCGGTCCTTATCCGAGCGCCGGCGCGGTCCGCGAGGGCATGGCGCTCCTGCAGAAGGTCTTCCAGATCCGCACCTGCGAGAACACGGTGTTCGCGAACCGCTCGCGGCCCTGCATGCTGCACCAGATCGAGCGCTGCAGCGGTCCGTGCGTCGGCCTGATTGCCGAAGCGGACTATCGCGAGGACGTCCAGGGCGCGGTGCTCTTCCTGCAGGGCAAGGCGGACCTGGTGCTGGCCCAGCTCAAGGTCCAGATGGACGAGGCCGCAGCGTCGCTTGCGTTCGAGCGCGCGGCGCGCATCCGCGACAAGATCACGCGTCTCGCGCAGCTCCAGGCCCGGCAGTTCGTCGAGAGCGCGACGGCGGGCGACATCGACGTCGTCGCCGTCGTGGCGGAACAGGGACTCGTCGCCGTCAACGTCGTGATGATCCGCGGCGGCCGACATGTCGGCGATCGCACGTTCTTTCCGCAGCATGCGGATGCGACCCAGCTGTCCGAGGTCGTTCCGGCCTTCCTCGAGCAGCACTACGTCGAGCGGCCGGTGCCGCCGACGATTGTCGTGCCGGAAGCGGCCGATCATGCGGCGCTCGCCGAGGTCCTGTCGGCTCAATCCGGCCAGCGCATCGAGATCGTCGACAGCCCCGGCGGAGAGCGACGGGTCTGGCTCGCGATGGCGGTGCAGAACGCGGGCTTCGCCGTCCGCCAGAAGCTCGCGCAGAAGGCCACGCAGGACGATCGCCTTGCGGCGCTGCAGACTGCGCTCGGGCTGCCGCCGTCGGCCCAGCGGATCGAGTGCTTCGACGTCTCGCACACGATGGGCGAGCGGGCGGTCGCGTCGTGCGTGATCTTCGACCGGCTCGCGCTGCAGACGTCCGAGTATCGCCGCTTCAACGTCGCGCCCGCGCAGGGGGGCGACGACTATGCGGCGATGCGCGAAGCGCTGACGCGCCGCTGCGCGCGGATCGTCGCCGGCGAATTCCCGGTTCCCGACCTCCTCGTCATCGATGGCGGCAAGGGGCAGGTCGCGGTCGCGGCCGAGGTGCTCGCCGAACAAGGGCTGCACGATACGCGCCTGATCGGGATCGCGAAGGGTCCGGAACGCAAGGCGGGCGAGGAGGACATCGTATTTCCCGACCGGGCCGAGGTCCTCAACCTGCCGCCGGACCATCCGGGCCTGCACCTCCTGCAGCAGATCCGCGACGAGGCGCACCGTTTCGCGATCCAGGGCCACCGCGCGCGCCGCGGCAAGGCGCGCACGACCTCGACGCTGCAGGAGATCGCGGGTGTCGGCGCACGCAAGCGGCAGGCGCTGCTCACGCACTTCGGCGGGCTGCGCGGCGTGCAGGCGGCGAGCGTCGACGACCTCGCGCGCGTTCCGGGCATCAGCCGCGCCCTCGCGGAACGGATCTTCGCGCAGCTCCACTGATCGTGCGCTCGGCCGCCCACGAGGGCGGGCGCAGGGCGAACTCCGTCGCGGTAGAATCGTCCTAGCAGCGCAGCTCCCGTCCGCAGCACTGCCTCCATGCCGTTCAACCTCCCCATCTTTCTCACCTGGCTCCGGATCCTGCTGATCCCGGTGTTCGTCGGCGTCTACTATCTGCCCGACGGGTGGCTCGCCCCCGCCACGCAGAACTGGACCGCGATGGCGATCTTCCTCGTCGCCTCGATCACGGATTGGCTCGACGGCTGGCTCGCGCGCCGGTGGGGCATCACCACGGCCTTCGGCGCGTTCCTCGATCCGGTCGCGGACAAGCTGATGGTCGCGGCGGCGCTGATCGTGCTCGTTTGGCTCGATCGCGCCCAGAGCTACCTCGCGATCATCATCATCGGCCGCGAGATCGCGATCTCCGCGTTGCGCGAGTGGATGGCGGAGCTCGGCCAGCGCAGGAGCGTGGCGGTCGCTTTCATGGGCAAGCTCAAGACGGTCGCGCAGATGACCGCGATCGTCGCGCTCCTGCTCCATGAGCCGCTGATCCCGGGGATTCCGACGCCGGTGATCGGAACGGTCGCGCTGTGGATCGCGGCGATCCTCACGCTCTGGTCGATGCTCCACTATCTCCGGCTCGCGGCACCGCACCTGCGCGGCTACCGGACCTGAGGGTCAGGCGACTTTCGGATCGCCGGCCTCTTCATCGTTGGGCGATTTTCGATGGCCGGACCAACGGCCGTGCGGCCTCCGCACTATTCGCTTCAACCGTGGTACCTCGAGGTCGGCCGCCACCCGCGCTCGCAGACGCGAGCTGCGCTCCTGGGCTTCGCGCGGGCGTCCACCATCGCTCGGCGACGCGCGGCCTCCGTACCGATGGAGGATCTAGTTGCTGCGAGGGGTCGGCCGCCGCCAGCGCTCGCAGGACGCGAGCTGCGCTCCTGGGCTTCGCCCTGCTCGCGCGGGCGTCCTCGGGCCTTGGCTCGCTCAGTCGCCGACCGCTTCCAGGCGGCTCGCGCTGTGCCGCGCGCCGAACGCGGTGATCTCTTGGGCCGTCACGGGGCGGCTGTAGTAGAAGCCCTGGATTTCGTCGCAGCCGCGCTCGCGCAGGAAGCGCACCTGGTCCTGCGTCTCGACGCCTTCGGCGATCACCTTGAGGCGCAGGCTGTGCGCCATCGCGATCACCGCGGACACGATGGCGGCGTCGTCCGGGTCGACCGCGATGTCGCGGATGAAGGAACGATCGATCTTGACGCTCTCGATCGGAAATTTCTTGAGGCGCGCGAGCGACGAGTAGCCGGTACCGAAGTCGTCGATCGAGACGTGGACGCCCATGTCCTTGATCTCCCGGAGAGTCTCGGCGGCGCGCTCCGGATTCTCCATCATCATGCTCTCGGTGATCTCGACCTCGAGCAGGTGCGCGGGAAGCTCGGTCTGCGCGAGCGCATGCGCGATCTCGATCACCAGCCGCTCGTCGCTGAACTGGCGCGGCGACAGATTAACGGCGACGCGGACGGGGCCCGTGCCTTGCGCCTGCCACGCGAGCGCTTGCGCGCACGCGTTGTGCAGGACCCAGCGCCCGATGTGCCGGATGAGGCCCGAATCCTCGGCCAGCGGAATGAACAGATCGGGCAGGAGGAGGCCGCGCTCGGGATGCTCCCAGCGCACGAGCGCCTCGACACCGGTCATCGCGCCGGTGCGGACGGACACCTTGGGCTGGTAGAGAAGGCGCAGCTGGTTCGTGTCGATGGCGCGCCGGATTCCCGCGCCCATCACGATGCGTTCCTCGGCGGGACGGCTGTCGACTTCGGAGAAGAACGCCAGGCCGTTGCGTCCGGAGGCCTTCGCCCGGTACATCGCGATGTCGGCCTTCTTGAGCAGCGTCGCGCCGTCGTCCCCGTCCTGCGGGCACATCGCGATCCCGATGCTCGCGGAAAGGCGGCACTCCTGGCCGAGGAGCGAAAACGGCTCCGACAGCACGTCGAGCAGTCGCTGGGCGAAGTCGCTCAGGTCCGACTCGCGCGGAACGTTCTCGGCGAGCACGATGAACTCGTCGCCGCCGAGCCGCGCCGCGGTGTCGGAGGCACGAATGGTGTCCAGGATCCGCTCCGCCATGATCTTGAGCACCTCGTCGCCGGTGAGGTGCCCGAACACGTCGTTGACGTCCTTGAAGCGGTCGAGATCGATGAAGAGTACCGCGATCATGTGACCGTGCCGGCGCGCGACCGACAGGGCGTGCGCGAGACGGTCGAAGAACGCGCCGCGATTGAACAGCGACGTGAGCGTGTCGTAGTGGGCGAGCCGGTTGACGTTCTCCTCGGCCAGCTTCTGCTGCGTGATCTCGCGGCCGATGCCGCGATAACCGACGAACCGCCCCGCGGCATCGAACACCGGCTCGCCGCTGATCGCCGCGTAGGTCGCGCCGCGCACGGGATGGATCCGCCGCATCACGACGTCGAAGTAGGTCTCGCGCGAGGCGAGCCGCGCGCGGTGACGAATCCAGCCGCCGTCCGGAGGCTCGATGCCCGGAACTTCCCAGCACGCGCGTCCGATCTGCTCGTCGACCGAGAAGCCCGTGACCTGGGCGAAGTTGCCGCTGATCGCGGTGAACCGGAAGTCGACGTCCTGTTCCCAATACCAGTCGGAGCCGAGCGAGGTGAAGCTCCTGAAGCGCGACTCGCTCGCGGCGAGTGCCGCGGTGCGATCGCGGACGCGCGTTTCGAGCGTGTCCCGCTCGTGGTGGAGCGCATCGTAGAGCTCCTGCATCTCGCGCGACGAAATGTCCTGCGAGCGCTCGAGCAGGTAGCGGTCCTGGTCGGCGGCGCCGTAGCTCTGGCTCACCTGCTCGAGCAGCGTCCGCCACGCGTCGGCGGGCGGCACGCGGCCCGGCGCGAGCCCCAGTCGCCGCAGCTGACGGCGCAGAAGGTTATGCAGATGCTTCACGGATCGTCGTGAGCGTCATCGTCTGGTTGTGCAGCTCGCAGCCGGCGCCGCGCGCGGGCGAGATCTCGCCGTACGAGTAGAAACCGATCTGCCGCGATCCGGGTGGCAGCGCCTCGAGCGCGGCCTCGGTCTCCTCCTCGGTTCGGGCGCCGAGCACGAGGCGCCGGCCGACGCAGCTGACCGCGAGCGCGAGCGCAGGCGCGCCGGTCATGCCGTCCGTCGCATCGGCGGCAGCGCGCATGGCGCCGGCGATCAGCCGGTCCTGGCTCGATCGCATGAGCTGCGCATGCCAGCCCACGGGAACGTCGCCGGCAAACGTCATCGATTGCGAACTGTCGTCGATGGCGAGCACCGTGCGCACGACGGCGCTCTTCGCACGGCGCTCCTCGCGGATCGAAAGAGGGAAGCGCAGCGCCGCGGCAGGCAGGCCGCGCGCGAGCTCGCCCAGGTAATGCTTGTAGAGTGCCAAGGCCGGCTTGCCGTCGAGCTCGTAGAGGACATTCCCGGTCGCGCGCGTCACGCGCCGCTCGGGACCGAACGCGTCCCAGCCGCCTTGTGACCCGGCGCCGATCTCGAGCGGCCCTCGCAGGGCCACGGCCGCGACGTGCCGCCCGACGGGCCTGCCGCCGACGAGCACCCAGGTCCGGGCAAAGCGGTCGCCGTCGCCCGCGAGTCCGCCCACGATGGTCGTCTCTCGAGGCAACGAGTCCTGCAGCCCGCGGACCAGGTGGGTGCCGTTGACCGTCAGTCCCTCGGACAGGACGAGGACGAGGCGCGGCTGTCCCGGCGCCAGCGTCTGCCCCAGCCGGGCGCCCGCGGAGGCGGAATCGAGGCTCGTGTCGATCGCGGTCGAGGCCACGGCAAGGTCGGTGTGCCTGAAACGGACGACGCCCACGACGAGCGACCCGTCGGCGACGGCCTGGTCGTGGATCTCGCCCGCGGTGGAACATCCGACAACGGTGCTCCGCGGGAAGGACGCGGTCAGTTCGGCCAGCGCCTCGGGACGATCGGCGTAGTCGGGCGCGCCGAACCCGACGACCAGCGTGCGGGGCGAGTCGAGCCCGGTCGGGATCTGGCCCGACCATCCGATGCCGAGGCGGTGGGTGAAGGTCTCGATTTGCATGGGGTCGCAGGCCGATCCCGGCATACGAAGCAATAAGCGAGCCGAGGGCGGGCAGTTCGCCGGCCAGACCCCCGGGAGAAGGTCGCGTTGACCCGGACACCGTCGAAAAAGTAAAATGGCGGGCTTGTTCCCCGATAGCTCAGTTGGTAGAGCGACGGACTGTTAATCCGCAGGTCCCAGGTTCGAGCCCTGGTCGGGGAGCCACAGATCTAGGCTTTCGGCGATAGCATCCACTAACATCGGCTCAAACTGTAGTCAAAAATGTAGCCGGAATTGAGCGGTAACAGGCGTCCTAGCGGCGCCGTTTTTGTTTTATGCGCAAGAACTTATCGAAGCCGACCTGCGGATTTATAGTCCGTCGCTCTAGCGTGCTCGACGGAAGCCCTGCGACCCGGACGCGGCGGGAGCGCCGACACCCCGCCGAGCACTCGAGCCCGAATCGTCTGATAGAATTCTTACCTGGTATTACTCAGGAGCTGCCGATGGCTGTATCGGTTACGAGCAAGGGGCAAGTCACAATTCCGAAACGGGTTCGGGAAGCCTTGGGGATCACCCCGGGGAGCAAGGTCGAATTCGACGTCGCGGGTGGTGGTGCGCGGCTCAAGTTGGTCAAGAAGCATGTCTCGTCACGGGTCGAGGAGGGCGCTGCGATTCTCGATTACCACGGCCGTCGCATTCCTGTCGACGAAATGCATGGTGGCCTAGCGATCAAGAAAGCCGCGAAGCGTGCGCGCCGTTGACACAAACATCCTTGCTCGCTATTACCTGCACGACGATGCTGTGCAGGGGCGTATCGCAGCCGACTTGCTTTCAGCTGGGGATGTCTACGTCCCCAAGACGGTGATCCTGGAACTTGAATGGGTGTTGCGGTATGTCGCCGATCAGCCGGAAGACAAGGTAATCGAGTGCCTTGCGCATCTGATCGCGTTGCCGGGAATCACGGTTGAGGACCGTGACGAAATTGAAGCAGCGTTAAGCCATTGCCGCAAGGGTATCGACTTCGCCGACGCGTTGCACCTTGCCGCCAGTAAATCCTGCAGCGAGCTGCTGACTTTCGACGATCGAGGTTATGCGCGTCGGGCAAAGAAGCTTCGCCTAAAGCCACCGGTCCGAGTGCCACACGGTAGCTCCTCTCGAGTCTCTGCTGGAAGCGAACCGCGGATTCGTAAGCTGCGGCTCCGTTCTGGCTTTCCGATCGATTACCGTGTTGGCGGATTGACCGACCGCTGACTCGGCCATCGCTGATTGGGCCAGGAGCAGCCGCTCCGATGGATGTACGGCCTTTCCGCAAGCTTAGTTCGTCGGTCTCCACGGCGCCATTGTGCGCTGCGCGCCTACGTAAGACACCGTCGAAGATGCCCATTTTTTCACGGCGCCGTGATACCTGGCATGCGGGGAAAGCCCAGTTCGCGATAAAGTTCGAAGATCGTTTCGTGATGACGCGCGGATGATTTCAACCGAACGGCTCACGCAGAAATTCTTACAGGCCCGCTGCCGTTCGATTTTATGGAACGCTGACATTTGACGCTAAAGCGGCGGACGGTTACCGTCTGGAACAGGCCCGCTAAGTTCGTCAGCGTTTCACCGCTAACGTAACAGGGCACGGAGCTTGTTAACGGCCTGCGACGATTGATCGGCACACATCTCGACGCCGGCCCGGGAAAGGTCGATTTCCATGACCTCCTTTGTCCGCGCGACGTCGGTCAGGGGGACTTTGCGCGAATCTCGGCGAATTTCTCGCCGCCGGGAAGTTGCGAGATATCGATGTCGTAAGGCTTGCCTTTGGTGCGGTACGTCCGGACTTGCATCGGACCGAGCGCCCGTAGTTTAGGCGGCAGCGGCCAGATTCCGACCGTTTCGCGCAGATATCCGATCTGCGACACGCTGAGCACCTGCGCCGGCGCCATGCGTCCGGCAACGAGATCGTGCGTGCTCTTTGCATCTAGGCTACGGGTAAGTGACACAGCGCCGGCCGCGCTCGTGCCGTATACGTCGTACTCGCACTTGCCCTCGCCACGCGGTATGAGCTTGGCGTCGATCCGCGCACAGTCCTGGTTGGCCACTTTCAGCGTGATTTCGGAGCGACCGTCCGCGGCCATCCGAAGGCGAAGGCGCACGCCGTGTCCAGACAAGACAAGCGCCGCATCGTCGAACTGCCAGACCTCGATCGGGGCGCCGCGCGGGCGCAGATCGAGTGCCCGGCACGATGCGGTCAGCGGGCGCGCAAAGTCCGATCTGGATTTCGGCCCGCGTTTGCGTTGCGCCCGTCGCGTTTTCCGCGCCGGCCTGCAACGCAATCACCGCCGTAGCAAGTGCCATGACCACTCTCGCAGTCGCATTGCGTCTCGTCCGAGTCATCGGCGGGTTCGGGCGTGTGCGTTACGCCCGATCCGGGACATGCACCAGGAACTCCGGCATGTCCGGGAGCCCGTCGATGAACGTCCCCTTCTTCTTCCCCTTCGCAGAGAAGCGCTGCACCCGCTGGTTGATCCGTTCGGCGACGTAGAGATCGCCGTCAGGGCCGATCGCGAAGCCAGACGGCGCCTTGAGCTTGCCGTCGATCACCGCGCGTGCCTTGAGCTTCCCGCGCGGACCTTTTCGGGGATGTCGAAGGCGAGGATGCTGCCGGTGCCGGCGGCGCCGATGTAGAGCGTTTCGCCGTGCAGAACGAGGTGCACGGGCTTTGCGAGCTTGCGGCCCTTGATGCGCGCCACGAGCCGCCCCGACTTCATCTCGAAGATCTTGACTGCATCGCCCGCCTCGTCGGCAACGTAGAGATGCTTGCGGTGCACGATGATCCCGCGCACGGAGTGGCGGGGTTTGCCGTGCACGTCGAGCACCACCTTGAGGCCCTGCGGCGACGGCACGTCCCAGGGCGCCCGGTCGCCGACTTCGGGTAGCTGGCCCTGGCAGGAGGCGACGAGCGTGCCGGGAAGGAAGTTCCCGTCGGGAAATGTCTTACGCAGGTGTGCCGCCACGGGCGCCGGTTTGCGTGTCTTTGGCAGAATGGCAATGACGGTGTTGGTGTCCTGGCACGACACGTAGAGCTGGCCATCGTCGCCGAGCTCCACGTCGAACGGGTGGACCATCGCCGAAACGTGCTTGGTGGTGACCACCACAGCGGCGAAGTGGAACGTGTCGCCGCGGCGGCGGTAGCGGGCGACATGGCTGTCCCTGCGCCAGGCGTTGGCGATGTAGAGATCGTCGCCCACGAGCGCGAAGCCGCGGGCGATGTGCAACGGGTGCGCATCGGGCGACGGGTCGAGGAGCAGCGGATGCTTCTTGCGGGGCGTGCCGTCATCCTCGAAGACGCCGATGTTCTCGACGCCGGCCTTGCCTTCACCTCGATAGCTGATCCACCACACGATGTTTCCTCCACTGGTTCGGCGTTGCGGATAGGTCGGTCGCGCGAGCCGCGCCGGTGCTCGAGTGCGACGGACGCGACCCTTGCCTCTTGGTCGCCGTACTTCTCTTTTTTGGGCGGGCAGCGCAGGTCGTAGTCCGTCTGCATCTGCCTGAGCTTGAGGACGCCGTAGAACACGGTGACGCCCATGCCCAGGACCAGCAGTCCGCGAATCCTTTCCATGTTATAGTCGCCTTCGCGGTTGGCGACGTAGGCGGCGATGATCAAGCCGAGAATGGCGATGTTGATGGCCCAGTTCACCGGCCTGGACACGACGAAATGCAGGGTGCCGAAGCCGGCCAGCTGGTAGAGCATGAACGGCAGGATCGCCACCACGGGCAGCAGCTCGGAGGCACCCAGCGAGACGTCGACCGCGCCGGGCGCTCTGGCATGCAGCAGCGTGCTGTTCGCGAGTTCATGGAACAACGGCGGCACGGCGCAGAGGAAGGGCACCGCCGCCAGCAGCTCGAGCACCAGCGCCCCGCTCCAGACGCCGGTCCGGGACGAATGTCGGCCCCCCTGCCGTCGGACTGGGTGGCGATGAACAGGCCGCCGACGATTGCCGCCGCGCTGGACAGCATCAGCAGTTCCACCGTGATGCCGAAGCTCGTCGGTTCGCCGGCCTTGATCAGCAGCAGGGCCAGGAAGCCGGGGGTGTAGAACATCACCCGGATCATTCGGGCCCATACGCGGCGTCGCGTTCCGGCGGCAGGATCGGCAGCGCGCGTCCGTCGGTTCCGATCGTCGGCCTTTCCTTCGACATCTTCCCTCCTCTTAGCGCACTCGTTTCATCTTAATACATCGGTAACGCACGGCCCCGCATAGCCAACCCCTGGTGGCGAGGTTCATTGAGATTGCTCATGGTTCTCCTGATCCAGTCGTGGTGCGGTCCCGCGACTCAGGAGCACCCCGGCGATGGTCGGAAACAGCATCACCGACAGCAGCGCCGCTCCCACGAGCGCTGCGGCGATGTCGTTACGCATCGTATGCGTATGAACGCCGATCTCGGTAATGACGACGACGATCGAAAGTGAAGCAACACCCGAGGCGAGCACAAAGGGAACGCGCTCTCGCGAGGCCAGATCGTTTCGGTAGAGAAGGACGGGTATACCACGCACCAGCAGGAACAGGAGCAGGAATGTCGGCACGAGGACCACGGTCGTGAGGTCCCCGATTATTAAGGGCACGTCGAACTTGATGCCGGTGCCCACGAAGAAGAACGGGAAGAACCAACCGAAGAACACGGCATCGATCTTGACGCGCAACGGTTCGCCGGGCTCGCCGCGGGTGGCGAGCCCGACGATCATCCCGGCCGCGAAGGCACCGAAGATGCTCTCGAACCCGAGCTCCTCCGCGAGAACGAAGAGACCTGCGACGATCAACAGCGAAATGCGGACCGGGAGCTGCGAGCTCCCATCCATCGTACGCTGCAGGAGCGCGAGCACGCGCGGCGGGCGAAGTCCCAATCCCACCGCTGCGGCGACGATCACGATCGCCAGAGAAGACCACCAGGAAACCTACTTCCTGCCACGTGCTGTAACGCTGCGAAAGCAGGAGCGACATCACGACGATAGGGCCCACTTCGCCGATGGTGCCGGCAGCCAGGAACAGGCGGCCAAATCGCGTGTCGAGGTGACCGCCATCGCGAAACACGGGCAGCAGCACACCGAGGCCCGTGGTCACGAGGGTCAGCGCCACCATGACCGGTGCCTGAACAACGGGTACGACATGGAGCACGCCGACTACGGGGAATCCCAGCAGCAACGAAAGAAGCCAGCCGCGAATAGCCAGCGACAACGGGCGCCCGCGGGATTCTTGCCGAAGTCGAGCTCCATACCGGCCATAAAGAGCGTTGCAGCCATCCCGAAGACGAACATGATGGCGATGAACCCATCGATGGCCGTGCGGTCCGATGGCGATGCCCAGCAACACCTCGAGCACGACGACGGGAACGCAGAATCCCAGCGGTATTTCTGCCAGGAGCGGTGCCACGACGGCGGCGACGAGGAGCCAAAAGACCGGGTGACCGGTCAACATACGCGTCCATCGCCCACGCGGTCAGACGTAGGCGGTTGACGCACGTAGTTCTACGACTGTTAGAATTTTTCGTTCCCTGACAGTTACCACGGCAACACGTAATCGTCGTCGCGCTGACCGACCGCCTCTAACCCGCTGAGCTCTCCCCGCTTCTTCTGCCAGGCGGACTTCCGCGCGGCTTGCTTCTGCGACGGAGTAAGCTTGTCCCAGCTTGCCTTCGCCGCCTCCGCCTGCGTCTTCAGCTGACCTGACCGCGCAGCGGCCTCGTTCTTCATGTCATCCCGCTGTCCAACGAGCTCCATGGAGGACAGGTCGCTCAATTTCTTGTTGCGCGCGGCGGCAACGGTGGCAGATTTTTGCTGGGGCGTCAGCGACGCCCACTTCGCTTTCGCTGCTTGGTATTCCGCCTTGTATTGAGCTTGCTGCGCCGCGGTCATCGGCTGCGTGTCGTCGCGCTGGCCGGTCTTCTCCGCGCCTTTCAACTCTTGCTGCGCCTTCTGGTCCGGCGCAGTTCCTTGCGCGACCAATACCGGGCTTTCGGGTACTACCTGCGCCCAGGCGGTGACTGCCACGGTCAAGGTCACCACGGCTATAAGAAAGATGTCCTGCATTCATCGCGTCGTCTCCTCAAAAAAATGTCCAACTATCGACTTCGTCGTCCCCACGCCTGCCAATCGAGCCCACCTCATTCGGTCTGCTGCACCGTCGCCGCCGGCATCTGGTCGAAGCTGCCGCCGAGCGCCAGATACAGCTGGACGCGGTTCACTCGCTGCAGACTCGTCAGCTTGATCAGATCGGCTTCATTGGCGAGCTGACCGGTCTGGAGTTGCGAGACCCACGAGAGGTCTCGGCGTCCCGCCTCGAGCTGGACGGTGGCGATGCGTACGGCCTCGGTGCGAGCCACGACGGCCCTCTGATCAAACGGCAGTCGCTTCGCCAGCAACTGCTCGTTCGCGAGTGCGTTCTCGACCTCGCGGAATGCCTTTCAGCACCACGCTGCCATAGCGCGCGACCGCCTGCGCCTGCTGTGCAGTCGCGATCTTGACTTGGGCGTGGAGCGCAGGGCGCCGCCTTCGTCGCTCGGATGGAAGCGCCGATGGCCGCCGAGGCGAGCCACAGATTGAGATGCAGTATCGAGAGAATCGGGTCGCCGAGACGCCCGCCAATCAGCGAGAAGGAGAAGTTGGGCAGCAGCGCCAGCTCCGCCGCTTCCTCCTGACGAAAGGCCGCCAGTACCGCGCGCTCCGCAGCAACGATGTCGGGTCGGCGCTCGAGTAGGCAGACGCCGGCGCTCCTGCCGCTGCAGACACCGGAAGGATCGGATAGGCGGACGCCACATCGATCTCGGCAGCGGGATAGCGGCCCAGCGATACTTCGAGGGCGCGCCGCGCTTCGCCGTATGATTGCCTTGCGCAGTTCGAGGTCGCTCAAGGCGGTCTCGAGCTTGGCGCATCTGTCGACAACGTCGAGGTCCGAGTCCTTGCCGGCTCGGCGCCTGTTCGTCACGAGCTCGAGCAGTTGGCGATAGATGTCGACCGCTTGCTCGGCGAGCGCAAGCAGCTGGCGCGTTTCGATCACGAGGTACCAGGTCTTTGCACACCGTCGCGGCAAGAGACTGGCGCGCATATGCGTAGTCGAGCGCCGTCGCCGAGTATACACCCTCGACGGCGGCGGCGCGCTGGGCGCGGAGTTTCCCCCACACATCGATCTCCCACGCCACGCCGGCATAGGCGAGTGTCACGTTGGAGTCGTCTCGCGTGATCCTCGTCGTTCGTCGTGCGCCCGCCGAGCACCGCGCCGACCTTCGGCAAGAGTTGCGCGCCGACTACCACCACCGATTGCTGCGCGATTGTCACTCGCTCCGCTGCCTGGCGCAGATCGAGATTGTTGGCGATCGCCTCGGCGACGATCGCATCGAGCTGCGGGTCGTTGAGCAACTTCAGCCAGTCGTCGGCGACGGTGCCGGCGGTCGCTTCCGCCTTCCATGCCGGCGGGATGCGACGTTTCCTTCGGCAACGCCTGTTCGACCACGTCGGTGTGCGTCGGCGGAGCCTTGAGCGCGCAGCCCGCGAGCACCGCAACCGCAGAAGAAAAAGACGGGGTGCGCGTAGAGCCGGAGAACGGATACAGCCAGTTGTACCATGTGTATACCGCGTATGGCGATCTTGCGCAGCACAACGAAGGCGCTATCAGGATTGGTGTAGATCGCCGCGCGACCTTGAGTGCCGATCGGGAACTTGAGCTGATCAGGATCGTCCATGGGTGATTGCCACGACGAACTGGCCTTGCGGGATCTCCGCCGGCATGTAGTTGAAGCTTGGCAATGTCCCGCTCGGCAACATCTGACCGGCACCGCTTCCCTGCCAGATCGCCTGGACTTTGCCCCCGCCTATCTGAGCCGGGGTACAGATCCAGGGCCGCCTCCACTAGCTGCCCCGGCTTCACGTATTTCAGATTTTCCTGGAAGAAGTTTGCCAGCAGGTACCGGTCATCATCGCAGATGAACGATGCGATCGCGCCGAAGCGGATGTCGCCAGCCACCATGCCGGGCTGGGCCTGCAGGTTCATGATGTAGCCGTTCTCGGGCGCGACCATCAGCGTGTTCTCCAGGTAGAAGAGCGCCTGGTCGAGTTCGGCCTGCGTCGCCGCCACCGTCGTGTTCTCGCCGCCGATCTCGGATTGATACTTAAGTCGCGAGCGCTGCTCCTCGGCTTGCGCTTCCTTGATCGCCGCGTTGTCGGCCGCGACCTGAGCGCTCCACTTCTGGGCGTCTTCCTCGGGGCCGGAACCCGTTTTGGCCAGATCGGTGGACAGTTTCTGCTGGTATTGGGCGTACTGAAGAGCTCGCTCTTGAGCTTCACCACCTTCTCGCTCGCCACCTGGATATCGGCTTTCATGAACGAGCACGTTCTGCTTCGCCTGGGCGAGTTGCGCCTGGGAGCTGCTTCACCTTGGCTTCATAGATGCGCCGATCGAACTGGAACAACGGTGTGCCGCGCTTGACATGGACATTCGGCTCGACCAGCACCGCCGTGACGAGCGTAGGCTCCGACAGTCGCGGGAGTGAGCTGGATCGTCCGCTGAATGACCCTAGCCTCGGTCGATGTCGGCGCGACGAAGCGCAGGCCGATGAGAAAAATGATCCCGAGATGCAGCACGAAGAAGGTCGAGAAGAAGCCCCAGGGGATGGTGAATTTCAGCCACCTGAACTTGAAGAACACGAGCCATACGATGAATCCGTAGGCGAACAACAGGACGAATCCGAGCAGCATGGGTTGCCCCTCGCTAGCCCTTCGTCCCACCGTGCGGTGGTGTTCTCGGGGGCACCAATGAATCGCGAGGCGGAACCGCGGAATCCGTCGGATTATAGCTGGTTCGTCGGTCGAAGCCGGCCCTTCGTTCAGGGCGATTCGCTTCTTCCTCGAGCGCCTTGGCCTCCTCTTTCGGAAATCGCCGGATGTCGACGATGTCGGTGGGCTTGAACGCCCAGATGAAGGCCTGGATCCACGGCAGAATGGTCGGCAGCAACCCGGCCCAACCCATGATCTTCACGGCCTCGGCTTCCGGGTGCTTGCGGGC